>NZ_JAQPCH010000001.1:0-1149368 GCF_028464205.1 Maribacter sp. PR66 | reverse complement strand
CTGTATACGCGTACCTATTGGCCTGGAAAAGCCCCGTTGAGGAAGCTTCTAAAGGTTCGTTCCATGGTTTGGACATTCCTTTGGCCTTCAATACGGTCGATCTAAGGTCAGACTGGACCGGCAATGGAGAGGATGCCTGGGAACTGGCCGACAAGATGAGTTCTGCCTGGATCAATTTTGTAAAAACGGGAAATCCCAACGTACAAGGGGTACTTCCAGAGTGGGAACCTTATACCGCGGACAATGGCGCCACGATGTATTTTGATACGGAATGCCGCATAGTGCATAATCATGACCGGGAGTTGATGAAAATGATCAGGCCACTGGATTAGCCGGATATTTCATGTTTACATTTAATATGAATCTGAACAAATGAACAATGCAGAAAAGGGGCCATGAACAAGGGCCCCTTTTTATTTAGGAGCAAACTGGCAAGGTCGATGGTTCCCATGGTATGTTTCCTAGGGTTTAGCTTTCTTATCATTAACTATGATCACACATATTTATGCGATGATGTCGAATTATTCATGTAATTTCTAATTTTTTCAAAGGAATTCATCGGTCGCTCCTCTTGGTCGCCTGCGGCGTACTTTAGTTGCATTGCTAGCGCAATTCCCGCACCAAAAGCTAGTCGACATCATTACTTCGATAAACTCAGCACAAGCTCTGCGCCATGCCAAATCGAGCTTGCGAGATTCATGAACTCAGCTAGCAAAGAATAAAAAACAGTGAACTAAATTACATTGGCCGTAGGATAAGGGACCTCTTTGTAAAGACCGCCGCTAAGGCTCTGCTACTCGACATATCAGGACTCTATATGTAATTTATTCATGCCTTTTTATTTTTCTTAAAGTATTCATGTGTTCGCTTCACTCGGAAGGTCGGCCAATTTTATTACCAATACCGCAAATGAATTTGCTTTATTTCCTTAAAATTCGCCGGACTACGCATAGCGCGGCGTTAGCTGCAATTTTTGAGAATCATTAAAATACCCGAACAAAATCTTTTCATATCATAACTCTGGAGTTGGATAAAAAGATTAATTTAAAACTTTAATATCGAGTGATGAAAAAAATCAAATACGAAAAGAAGATAAATTCTTCATCCCAAAATGTCTATGAAGCGATGCTAGGGTTAAATGATAAATCCACCTATGAATATTGGACGTCAGCTTTTAACCCAACATCAACTTTTGAGGGAAGCTGGAATAAAGGAAGTAAAATTCATTTTATCGGATTAGATGAAAATGGTAAAAAAGGAGGCATGGTTTCGGAAATTGTTGAAAACAAACCTGCCGATTTTGTTTCAATTCGTCACTATGGTATTCTGGATGGAGAGAATGAAATAACAACTGGGGAAAAGGTAGAAAAATGGGCTGGCGGACTTGAAAACTATAAGTTCAAAGAAAACAATGGAATCACTACCGTAATTGTGGAGCTGGATGTTGTTGATGAATACCTTGACTACTTTGATAATACTTATCCCAGCGCATTAGACAAATTGAAAGAGATTTCAGAAAAATAAAACTGCACCTAACATAGATGCTGAGTTAAAAAACAAGTTCTTTTAGTTCAATTTCGATACATAGTTCTCATCATAGGACAGCCCAGATTTTGCAATGGTAGCCGCTTGTTTCAAAATTTATTGTCTTTGCTCTTCTAGCCCAACTGGATAGCTTCAATTCCAAATTTGAAAGGATAACCATATTTTTCTAAAGGGCTTTCGTTATATTTCATTTAAAATCCATATAAAGTAAGAAATGCACCATACAAACATCCAGAAGGTGGGAAGCCTTATCTTGGCCCAATGAAAATAGACCTTTTTAACTCACAATACTTTACTCGCAGTACGGTCACAAACACGATTAAATAGCATACAATTTTAGGAATGTAACCCATGGCAAACAAAGCTTCTTCACAAAACTTAAATTCCATGAACTGGTATAACGAACCAAGCTCCTGGAACATTTCAGACGACAGATTAGAATTGTTCGTAACCCCGCAATCAGACTATTGGCGTAAAACACATTATGGATTTACGGTAGACGATGGTCCGTTTTATTATACTGTCAGAGGTGGCGAGTTCGAGGCCACCTTAAAAATTACAGGTTCCTATAAAACCCAATATGACCAAATGGGGATGATGTTACGTATTAACGAAAAACATTGGATAAAAACTGGAATTGAATATGTTGACGGCATGTATAATTACAGTACCGTAGTAACGAACCGTCAAAGTAGCTGGAGCATTATTAGATTATTGGAAAGACCTAAATCCGTATGGATTAAGATTATTAGAAGATTAGATGCGGTAGAAATATATTATTCCCTGGATGGCAAGGACTATGCGATGAGCAACCTATGCTATCTAAAAGATAGGATTCCGGTAAAGGTGGGTATGATGGCGGCAAGTCCAGATGGAGATGGCTTTAAAGCCATCTTTGAAGGGTTTACCATCAAACATTTAGGGGACTTGAAAAGATTGGAATGGTTGGAAAGTATAAAAAAATAACCATTGTCAAACTGCTTAAAATAACAATGCTTCTTATGCGTGGACTAAAACCAATGGATAAATGAGGAATCATTTTAAGGCCACACGCCTAAAATAGACCATTATAGCCCAATTCATGATAGATTTCTATGGCCAATCTGCCGCAGCATTCCTGAACTTATGAAAAAAAGGACATGGTAAATTATTCTAAAACCAACTGCCAATAATCCAGATCATTGAACTAATTACTAAAAGTTATTTCCAAAATTTGACCTCTAGAGCACTTTACTTGGCCCTTTTATTTTTATCAACCTTTAGGAGCCTTCTTCTTATTATTGATTTCCAGATTTGCTATATTTCAGCTTATTTAAACGATTTTCAATTTTCGGTCTTAACGTAATCAACCATGAAAACTTCGCTGGAAAAATTAGCCATCGCCTTAATCCTTCTGTTTACCTCCTATTCCTTCGCCCAGGCCATCTTGGAAGATGAACGGTATGTGCCCGAAACGGACCCCTTGGTCCTGGAAAAACTGGATCAATGGCAGGATATTAAATTCGGATTACTAATGCATTGGGGCGCTTACAGCCAATGGGGCATCGTGGAATCATGGTCCATTTGTCCGGAGGACTACGGTTGGTGCGAACGTACCAAAGGAAGCAATCCCCAAAACTATTTTGAATATAAAAAGGAGTACGAGGATCTTAAAAAGACGTTTAACCCTGTAAAATTTGACCCTGATAAATGGGCCGATGCCGCCAAGGCCGCCGGAATGCGATATGTGGTTTTTACCACAAAACACCATGACGGATTCTCCATGTTCGACTCCAAATACACGGATTATAAGGTTACCGACCCAGGATGTGCCTTTAGCGAACATCCCAAGGCAAATATCACCAAGGAAATTTTCGATTCCTTTAGGGCGAAGGATATGTGGGTAGGTGCCTATTTTTCCAAACCGGATTGGCACCATGAAAACTACTGGGACCCCTATTTTCCGCCACAGGACAGGAATGTAAACTATGACCCTGCCCTATATCCTGAAAAATGGGAAAAGTACGTACAGTTCACGCATAATCAATTGTTGGAATTACTGACGGACTATGGCAAGGTGGACATTATTTGGCTCGATGGCGGTTGGGTCAAAAAACGGGATCAACAGAACTTGGAGGAAAACTATGCGGAAAAGTTTACCGAAAACGCTTCGGGAAATGGTTTCATAAAACACAGAATGGTATCCCAGGATATCCGCATGGACGAACTGGTGACCAAGGCCCGTGAAAAACAACCCGGGCTCATTGTCGTGGACCGTGCCGTTTACGGAAAAAATCAAAATTACCTTACCCCGGAAAACCGCGTACCGGAAAAGGAACTGCCCTACCCTTGGGAATCCTGCATCATTTCAGGTGATGGCTGGTCCTACACGCCGGATTCCAACTACATGACAGGTAAGGAAGGTATACAAATGTTGGTGGATATCGTAGCCAAGGGAGGTAATCTGTTGTTGAACATTGCCCCATCGCCAGAGGGGGAATGGGACCCGGGTGCCTATAATTTGCTCCAGGAATATGGAAAGTGGATGGATATCAACAACGAAGCCATTTACAATAGCCATACCTTGGCGCCCTACAAAGAGGATAACATTTGTATGACCCAACAGAAGGATGGTACAACCTACTTTATGTACCTAGCGAAGGAAGGAGAAACCGAAATGCCATCCAGTATTACCGTTAAATCCCACCAACCCGCCAAAGGGAGTATGGTCACGCTTTTGGGACATAACGGGGTTTTGAAGTGGACACCCCAAGGGGAAGGCTTTGTGGTCAACATTCCTAAATCCATCCGAAAAAATCCCCCTAGCGACCATGTATGGACCATCAAGGTTACCCAGTTGGAATAATCCAGTAACATAGTTTTATGTAGGTCTACAAAAAGCTTTCATCGATAGCAGCTATAAAAAACTTTCAGATTTGGTATCTTTCAGATACAATCCTGACGGATAACTTACTTATTATTAATCCGATAAAACTAACCAAAATAGAACGCTATGCTCAATAAACTATTCAATACCAAACATATAAAAGGGGACTTTACAGGTGGCTTGGTTGCCGGGGTTGTCGCCTTGCCCTTGGCCTTGGCCTTTGGTGTACAGTCCGGCCTCGGTGCAACGGCAGGGCTCTATGGGGCCATAGCGGTAGGTATTTTTGCAGCCATGTTTGGGGGAACGGAGACGCAGGCCAGTGGTCCAACTGGTCCCATGACCGTGGTATCGGCAGCCTTGGTGGCTACTGCCATGCAAATGAACGGTGGTGCGGAGGGTTCCATGAACATCATATTATTGACGTTTTTGTTGGGTGGCGCATTTCAGGTCATTTTTGGATTTTTGAATATAGCGGGCTATGTGAAATATTTTCCCTATCCGGTAATCTCTGGATTCATGAGCGGGGTGGGCCTTATCATCGTTATTTTGCAGATCTTTCCATTTTTGGGCATGGACTCGGCAAAGTCGACCGTATCGGTCATAAAGGATTTACCTAGAATTGCATCCGAAATCAATCTCAATGCCCTGTTGTTGGGGGCCATAACCATTGTAGTGTATTTCATTTTCCCGAAAATCACCAAGGCCGTTCCCAGTGCCCTTGTGGCATTGATCGTGGCGACCTTGATATCCTATTTTGCTAAAATGGACGTGCCTTTGATCGGGGAGATTCCGTCCGGATTGCCCGCCTTCCAACTTGGGGGCATCTTTAGCGTTCCCCCAAGTGCCTATCCAAAGATCATAGAATTTGCCTTGGTATTGGCCGTTCTTGGCAGTATCGATTCGTTGTTGACCTCCGTAATCGCGGACAATATGACCAAGACCAAGCACAATAGCAACAGGGAGCTCATTGGGCAGGGAATTGGAAATATGTTGGCGGCCGCCATTGGCGGGATTCCCGGGGCGGGAGCCACCAAGGGTACCGTGGTGAATATCAATGCGGGCGGGAAAACGCGTTTATCGGGGATTTTCCATGGCCTATTTCTTTTGGCCGTTTTATTGGGGCTTGGACAACTGGCCGCGCACATTCCGCTCAGTGTTCTGGCCGGATTGCTGATTCCCATCGGGTTTAAGATCATCGATTTTAAGGGGTTGAAGCATTTGCGAAAAGTACCCAAGGCCGATGCCGTCGTACTTCTGTTGGTGCTGTCCGTAACCACGTTTGGTAGCTTGATACACGCCGTAGGAATCGGGATTGCCCTGGCTTGTCTGTTGTTCATGAAAAAATCCGGCGACATAGGCGAAAAAGGACTGGAAGTGGGAAATATAGCCGAAATAGACGGAGAGAAACCTTGGCAGGACGAGATAGAGTTTTACGATAAATACAAGGACAAGGTCATCGTTAAACATTTATATGGGCCCTTGTTCTTTGGTTTTACTTCTTATTTCAAGGACCAGATCAAGACCCTTTCCCAGGATGTAAAAGCGGTAATCATACGCATGGACCGCGTACCCTACATGGACCAGACCGGGCTATATACCTTGGAAGAAGTGATTTTGGACCTTGAACTGGAAAATATTGAGGTGATCTTGGTGGGTCTGAAGGAGCAGCCCAGGGACATGTTGGAGGCCGTGGATATTATTCCTGACCTTATACCTCCCGAAGATATTTTTGAGCATATTGGGGATAGCTATTCCTATCTTAGGGACAAATTGAAAGCAGGCGAAATATCGAGCTGATTTTCGATTTACAGGACTTTTCCTTTTGGAGCGAACCATGCGCTTTATCAGGTCAAAATTTTTCTTAAATGAAGTTCAATGTAACCTTTGTTACTGTCTATTTTTATAGAATGTCCTATTTTATTTGGGATACTTTTTTAAAAATAGAGAACTACACATTATGATTATAAAGCAATTTGAATATGCCCCTTTGGCCCATTATTCATATGCCATAATAAGCGATGGGAAGATGTCCATCATAGACCCGGAAAGAGATCCCACACAATATTATGAGTATGCCCATGAAAACGATGCGGATATCGTTGCGGTCATGGAAACACATCCCCATGCCGATTTTGTAAGTTCCCATCTTCAAATACATGAGGAAACAGGTGCTACGATTTACAACAGCGAAAAGTTGGGTGCCTCTTATCCCTTTACCGCATTTGACGAAGGTGTTACCTTGAACCTGGGAAACGTAACGTTATCGGCCATTAATACGCCGGGGCATTCCCCGGACAGTATCACGATAATCGCCAAAGATGATAATCAAATGGCTCTTTTTACTGGGGATACGTTGTTCATTGGCGATGTTGGAAGACCTGATTTAAGGGAGAAGTCGGGCAACATGAAGGCAAAGCGTGAAGAATTGGCTGAAATGATGTATCACACCATAAGGAACAAGTTCAAAGGTATACCGGACGAGGCCATAGTGTATCCTGCACACGGAGCGGGTTCGCTCTGTGGTAAAAATTTAAGTTCCGCCAGTAGCAGTACCTTAGGAGAGGAACGGCAGGGAAACTGGGCTTTTAAGGAACTGACCAAGGAGGAATTTACAAGCTATTTATTGGATAGTCAGCCCTTTATTCCCTCCTATTTTGGTTTTAACGTGGACATAAACAAAATGGGCTCAAAGAATGTTAGAAAGGCGACAGCGTCTATAGAGTTTAAGTTCAATGCCATGGAAAATGGATGGCTTGTGGACACACGAAATGAATGGGATTTTAAGAAAGGCCATTTACCGGGGAGCATTAACATACAGGCCAATTCACCAAAAGACAAATTCGAAACTTGGTTGGGTTCCATAATAGCACCGGAAGAGCCTTTCCATATCGTCATCGATAATCCGTATGACTTGGAAGCAATATTGAATAGGGTGTCCAAAATTGGGTATGAAAGCCAATTAAAATCGGTCATAACCCCGGATAAAAAGCATTTGGAGCAGAGCAATGGACTGGATTTATCCGATTTCAAAAAGAATCCCTCCGATTATACCATTGTGGATATTCGTAACCAAAGCGAAATCAATGAAGGAACCTTTTTTGGAGGGGCCTTAACACATCCCCTGAACAATCTTAGAAATACATACAAGGATATACCGCGGGACAAACCGATTGTCGTGCATTGCGCGGGAGGGTATAGAAGTGCAGCCGGGAGTAGTTTGCTTCAAAAACTAATGCAAAATGCCAAAGTTTTGGACCTTGGTGAGGAGGTAAAGGAATTCAAAAACACCTAATATCTATGGATTTGGCTAAAGCCTCTTGCCTTTTTGAAAAGAATACAACCAAAAATACCCCCGAGTTTTTGCGTGAGAGACAATCCTGGATATCGTTATATAAACGAATTTCAAACACTTTGAGAAGCTCATATTTTTGGAGTTGAAATAATCCGCTAAATTAGTGTGCTTGTTCAACCAAACTTAATAACGTGCCCAGAAGGCTGACAACGTATTTTCAACTCCATAGACTGCCCTTGCTCTTTGCGCTGTTCTCCATGGTTTTTTACTATAGTCTAGCCTTTCAGTTGGAACGAACGGACTATGTAAAGCTTTTTACTCTATTTGCGGCACTTTTCTTTTTCTATTGGAAACTTATCCAATTCGAAAAATGGAACTTTCGGTTTCTGTTGGTATCTGGAATTTTGTTCAGGCTGATTTTTATCCCGCTTGAGCCCCACTTGTCCCAGGATTATTTTCGTTTTATTTGGGACGGGGAACTCGTCATAAACCTTTTGAATCCGTACTTGGAAGTTCCAAACACCCTTATTGAAAATCGGGACCTTCCCATTGCGAACGCACAGGAATTGCACCAGGGAATGGGTAGTCTAAGCGCCAAACATTACAGCAGCTATCCTCCTTTGCACCAAATGGTATTTGCCCTTGCGGCACTGTTAGGCGGAAAGTCCATCTTGGGCTCAATTGTAGTTCTAAGAAGCACGATTATCCTGGCCGATTTGGGTATCTTTTATTTTGGCCGGAAACTATTAAAAAACCTCAATAGGTCCCCGCACCTTATCTGTTGGTACTTTTTGAATCCCTTGGTCATCGTTGAACTCACCGGTAACCTTCATTTTGAAGGTATCATGCTGTTTTTTCTGGTGTGGTCGCTGTATTTATTGTCCCAAAACAAATGGCAGCTTGCGGCCATCGTCATGGCCTGTTCCATATCGGTCAAATTGGTTCCCCTGCTTTTTATGCCCTTGTTCTTAACATATTTCGGACTAAAAAAGAGCCTGCCTTTTTATCTTATAATCGCAGGTATTTCGATCCTATTGTTTTTGCCTTTTTATGACCCTGCCTTTTTAACCAACTATACAGAGACTGTCGGACTCTGGTTTTCAAACTTTGAATTCAATGCAGGCTTCTACAATGTGGCAAAACGCGTTGCCATTGCCATGGATGAAAAACCCTGGAAATTCATAAAGGAGTATGGCAAAATTGTTCCTTATTTAACCTTAATCACGGCCCTACTCCTTACTTTTCTAAGGAACAATAAGGACCTCCTAACACTCATGGCTTCCATGATGTGGCTGCTCACAATGTATTACATGATTTCAACAACGGTCCATCCGTGGTACATCATTTCGGTATTGCTTTTGGGCGTCTTTAATTCTGTTAAGTTTCCTGTAATCTGGACAGGTATGATCGTTCTCAGTTATTTTGCCTATTCCCAAGTGAACAATGAGGAAAATTTACTCCTTCTGGCTTTGGAATATGCCGTGGTATTGGGTTTTATGGGATATGAAATTTTCGTGCATCCTAACAAAAAGTAAGCTTTTTGTAAAAAATAGGCCCATTCTTACTTAGGTTCAATTTAATTTGTACTTTTACTTCATAATGAACGAGAAGCTTTACATTTCTATTTTTACGAGTATCAGTACTCCCATCAGTCCGTTCGTATCTCGCCGTCGTCGCCCGTAAGGGTTGTACATTTTTAATGGAATTAGGTGAGTCCATTTCCGCACGAGCAAAATCTTATTTTTATTTCTTATTAAAATCCAAACATGGCAATGAAACTAGTTGTTGCTAACGAATCACATTTTAAATATGCACAGATTATCTGCGATACCATCGCGGAATCCGCCAAGGTTCGTGGAACGGGGATTGCAAAGCGCACTCCAGAATATATTCAAAAGAAATTGTCCAACGGAAATGCAATTATTGCCTTGGACGGGGACAAATTTGCCGGATTTTGCTATATCGAAGTATGGGGCCATGAAAAATTCGTGGCCAATTCTGGGTTGATCGTACACCCTGATTATAGAGGTCACGGACTTGCAAAGGCCATTAAGGGTAGGATTTTTGAACTGAGTAGGGAGAAATTCCCAAATGCCAAAATATTCGGAATCACTACAGGATTGGCAGTAATGAAAATCAATTACGATCTTGGATACCAACCTGTTACATTTTCAGAACTAACGGACGACCCCGAATTTTGGAAAGGTTGCCAAACCTGTAAAAACTTCGATATTCTGACCCGTACCGAGCGTAAAATGTGTCTTTGCACGGGAATGCTTTACGATCCGGAACGCAAGGAAAAGGACAAGAAGAAAAAGGAGATTAATAGCAAATCCTTTAAACGATTAAAAAGTATCAAGGAGGCCTTGTTCTTTAAAAAAGAGAATAAATAATATCAAATTGATTCCCAATTAGGGAACTAAATAGAATAAGTAATGAAATTAGTTTTAGCATACAGCGGTGGATTGGACACCTCCTATTGCGCCAAATATCTATCAAAGGAAAAAGGATTTGAGGTCCATGCCGTGAGCGTAAATACAGGCGGGTTTACTCCTGAGGAAATTAAAAACATTGAGAAAAAGGCCTTGGAACTTGGCGCCACTTCCTACACCTCTATTGATGCCGTACAGACGTTTTATGAGAAAGTGGTCAAGTACCTAATTTTTGGCAACGTATTGAAGAACAATACCTATCCGTTATCGGTAAGTGCCGAACGTATCGTTCAAGCCATAGAGATCGTTAACCATGCCAAGAATATAGGGGCCAAATACATTGCCCACGGTAGCACGGGAGCCGGTAACGACCAAGTGCGTTTCGATATGATTTTTCAGATAATCGCTCCGGAAATAGAAATCATCACCCCCATCCGTGACAACAAATTGGCCAGGGAAGTCGAGATCAAATATCTACAGGAAAATGGGGTGGACTACCCTTGGGAAAAGGCCAAATACAGTATCAACAAAGGACTTTGGGGAACTTCGGTTGGGGGCGAGGAAACTTTGACTTCTGAAAAGGCTCTGCCGGATAGTGCGTATCCCAGCCAGTTGGAAGAAAAAACGCCAACGAATGTTAAACTGACCTTTAAAAAAGGAGAATTGGTCGCTTTGGACGGAACCACCGATACTCCCGTAAACAACATAGAAAAATTGGAAGCAATGGCCTCCAAATATGCCATTGGCAGGGATATCCATGTAGGTGATACCATTATTGGAATTAAGGGGAGGGTAGGTTTTGAGGCAGCGGCCGCCTTAATCATCATTAAGGCCCACCATCTTTTGGAAAAACATACTTTGACCAAATGGCAACAATTTCAAAAGGAGCAGCAAGGTAATTTCTATGGGATGCTGTTGCACGAAGGACAATATTTGGATGCCGTCATGCGGAACATCGAGGCCTTTTTAACCGATACCCAAAAAACGGTGTCGGGCGATGTGTTCGTGAGTTTATACCCCTTCCAGTTTCGATTGAACGGTATTTCCTCACCACACGACCTTATGAATGCCTCCTTTGGAAGTTATGGCGAAATGAACAAGGGCTGGACGGCCGAGGAAGCCAAGGGCTTTATTAAAATCCAGTCCAATGCGGGAAAAATATACAACCACGTAAATCAAGGCAATGATTAAAGCGGGTATTATTGGAGGTTCGGGATATACTGGGGGGGAACTCATTCGGATAGTATTGAATCACCCTGCAGTGGAAATCGATTTTGTTTATTCCACTACCAGGGCCGGTAAGGGTTTATATACTGCGCATCCCGACCTTTTAGGGCTGACCGATATGCAATTTACCGGAACCGTGAATCTTGAGGTGGATGTTGTCTTCCTGTGCTTGGGACATGGAAATTCCTCCCAATTTTTATTGGAAAACAACTTTTCCGAGAAGACGGTAATCATCGATTTAAGTAACGATTTTCGGTTACAGGCCGATGCCAATTTTAACGGAAAACAGTTTGTTTACGGTTTGCCAGAATTGAATACTTCCGATATTGAATATGCCCAATACATCTCCAATCCCGGATGTTTTGCCACGGCGATTCAATTGGCGCTTTTGCCCTTGGCAAAGGCGGGTATGTTATCGGACAAGATCCATGTAAACGCGGTCACTGGAAGCACAGGTGCGGGCATAAGCCCTACGGACACCTCCCACTTTAGCTGGCGCAGCAACAACGTAAGTTGGTATAAGCCCTTTACGCACCAGCATTTGGGGGAAATCAACGAAAGCCTGCGTTCCTTTCAGCAACCTATTGGCGAATTGTTTTTCCTACCAAACCGGGGGAATTTTACACGGGGCATTTTTGCTACGGCTTATACGGATTTTTCAGGTTCCTTGGAAGATGCCAAATCCCTGTTCAAGGAGTATTATACCGATGCCATTTTTACGCATGTTTCGGAAGAACCTATTAGTCTAAAGCAAGTGGTAAACACCAATAATTGCCATATACACTTGCATAAACACAACGATACCCTTTTGATAACATCGGCCATCGATAACTTATTAAAAGGAGCATCCGGACAGGCGGTACAAAATATGAACCTGATTTTAGGGTTGGAAGAAAATTTGGGACTGAATTTGAAAGCTGGGGTTTTTTAATGATAGTGAAATAGTGGATTAGTACGTTAGAGGGATAGTGAATAAAATCGAAGATTTTCTAAGCACTGTTAACAACGAAAATCCAACAACGAATAACGAAAAAGGGAAATGAAAATAGCGATCATAGGAGCAGGTAATCTGGGACTTTCCATTGCCAAAGGAATTCTGAACAGCAACGGTGCCACGAGCATGTACCTGACCAAACGTAATGTAAGGTCCATCTCTGAATATGAGAAATATGGCAATGTTACTGTCACACCGGATAATAGGGAAGCGGTTGCCAAATGCGATATCCTGATTTTTGCGGTGCAGCCAGGGCATTTTGCAAGTATTCTGGAAAGTGTCAAAGACCTGTTCACGGACAATCATGTCATTATCTCCACCATCACGGGATTTGAGTTGAACAGGATTGAGGACGTAATTGGAACAGACAGATACATCATTAGGAGTATGCCCAACACGGCAATTTCCGTTGGTGAATCCATGACCTGCATCTGCAGTAATGAAAAAGGCAAAAAACGGATCGAATTGGCCAAAGCCATTTTCAATAGGATGGGGCACTCCATGGAAATTCCGGAATCGCAGATGCAGGCAGCAACGGTAATCTGTGCCAGCGGCATCGCTTTTTGGATGCGGTTGATCCGCGCCACCACCCAAGGTGCCATTCAGCTTGGTTTTGATGCCAGGGAAGCACAAGAACTGGCCATGCATACCTGTAATGGTGCCGCAAAATTATTGATTGAATCCGGCAACCACCCGGAAGAGGAAATAGACCGGGTAACGACCCCCATGGGCTGTACCATCCAGGGCTTGAACGAAATGGAGCACCAAGGTTTAAGTTCCTCATTGATCCAGGGTATTGTGGCATCCTACGATAAAATTACCGAGTTTAAGAAGAGGTGACGTATTGGGAATTAGGGGATTTGAAGATTAATGGATTGATTGATGTGTGGATGTGAGGATTGGTGGATTGGTTAATTTGAAGATTTGTGGATTGGTGGATTGATTGATGTGCGGATATGAGGATTGTTGGATAAGTGAGTTTGTGAAATAGTGTACTAGTGGGATAGAAAGTAATCCAATAATTGACATTTTTTACTTGAACTTAATATTTGAATTTGAGTTTGAGTTTGAACTGGACCCTTGGACTTGATACTTAAAAATATAATTAACGATTAAAACAAACACCCCGTAAAATACCCTCTTTGGGGGTTAGGGGGCTCATGATATGAAACTATTCGACGTATACCCTTTGTACGATGTTACTCCGGTTTCGGCCAAAGGAATTGTAGTTACCGATGCTAAAGGACAGGAATATTTGGATTTTTACGGTGGTCATGCCGTAATTTCAATAGGTCATTCACATCCGCACTATGTGAAACGGATAAAGGACCAGTTGGACAACATCGGGTTTTATAGCAATGCCGTTCAAAATCCGATTCAGGAAGAACTCGCCGAAAAGCTGGGCAAACTTTCAGGCTGTGAAAACTACAATCTTTTCCTTTGCAATTCAGGGGCGGAGGCCAACGAAAATGCCCTGAAGATGGCTTCCTTTATTACTGGAAAATCCCGGATCGTCGCCTTTAAAAATAGTTTTCACGGCAGGACTTCCGCTGCGGTAGCGGCGACGGACAACGCTTCCATCAACGCTCCTATAAACAAGCAGCAGCAAGTTACCTTTTTGGACTTGGACGATGCGGAAGGCTTGAAAAAAGAATTGAACAAGGGCGATGTATGTGCCGTCATCATAGAAGCAATCCAAGGGGTTGGTGGCTTGGACGAGCCATCGACACAATTCTATCAAAATATAGCCGCGCTGTGCAAGGAACATGAAGCGGTCCTCATCGCCGATGAAGTACAATCGGGTTACGGAAGAAGTGGAAAATTCTTCGGTTTTCAGCATCATGGGATTGAACCAGATATTATAAGTATCGCAAAAGGCATGGGAAATGGATTTCCGGTAGGTGGTATTCTATTGCATGAAAATATCAAGGCAAGTCACGGCATGTTGGGCACCACTTTTGGAGGAAACCATTTGGCCTGTGCCGCTGCACTCGCCGTTTTGGAAGTGATTGAGGAAGAGAATTTAATAGAAAATGCCGCCAAGCTTGGCTATTATTTTACAAAAAAGGCAACCGAAATCCCCCAAGTGAAGAGGGTGAAAGGCAAAGGGTTGATGCTAGGGTTGGAATTTGGTTTTGAAGTGGGTCCGTTGCGAAAAAAATTGATCTATGACCATCATTTGTTCACGGGGGGTGCCAAGGACAAACATGTGCTGCGAATTCTACCGGCCCTGAATATTACTGAAAAGGATATCGATATATTTTTTGAAGCCCTAAAAGCCGCATTGAAGTGAACAAACAGTTGGACATAACGACCAGAAACGCCGTGCTTACGACCATGGCGCAACTGATTTCCATGGAGAAATCGGCCTTGTTGGCCGCCAACAAATTAGATCTGGATAATTACGACGGGGCGGATCTGGCCATGGGCGACCGATTGAAAGTGGACGATGCCAAAGTAGCTGGTATGATCTCCGCCTTGAAGAAATTGGCATCGGAACCGGACCCTTTGGGCATTGAACGTTTTGCCTTTTCCCATGAAAACGGTATTAAGGTCAGTAATAGAACTGCGCCCTTTGGAACCATCTTGATTATCTATGAATCAAGGCCCGATGTTACCATTGAGGCGGCGGGAATCGCCTTTAAATCGGGCAACAAAATTTTATTGAAAGGCGGCAAGGAGTCCCTGAACAGCAACCTATTTTTGGTAGAACTTTGGCATAAGGCGCTGGAAGAGCACGAGTGTCCTAAGGATTGGGTGACCTATTTAGAATTTGACCGTACACAGACCCAAGCCTTTTTGGAACATCCAACGCAGAAATTGGATTTGATAGTCCCTAGGGGCGGGGAAAAATTGATTGCCTTTGTAAAGCAACATGCCCGCTGCCCGGTCATCGTAAGCGGTAGGGGCAACAATTTTGTATATGTGGATACCGATGCCGATTTACAGATGGCCCTGGACATTATCATCAATGGGAAGGCCTCGAAAATATCGGCCTGCAATGCCTTGGACAAGGTGTTGATTTCAAGGGATTTGCCAAGAAAACAAGAGTTTTTGCACCACCTCATCCAATCTTTAAAAAAGCACAAGGTCGAGATTCTGACCGATGCAAAGTTGGAAGGATTGGAAGGCACTTCGGTCATGCCCAATGAAAAAGTATGGTACGAGGAGTTTTTGGATTATAAAATACTCATAGGGCAGGTACCGGATTTGGACGAAGCGATAATTACCATCAACACGTATGGCGGCGGGCATTCTGCCGTAATAGTCACAAACAATGAGGAAAAGGCAGCCGAGTTTCTGAATTCCGTGGATGCTGCCGCAGTTTATCACAATGCATCCTCCCGCTTTACGGATGGGAGCGAATTTGGACTGGGAGGTGAATTGGCCATCAGTACGGATAAATTACATCAAAGAGGGCCTATCGGCCTTCAACATTTGGTGACCAACAAGTGGTATGTGAAAGGAAATGGGCAAATAAGATAGATGGTTTATAATAGTTTGGAATGCAGAGTGCAGAGTTAAGAGTATGTTGAGGTAGATAAAATAGAATGGAAGTTAGATGTTAGAAAATAGATAGAGTCTAATGTGTAGCCAACAGCTTTCGACAAATAACAAAAATCGTCCCGCGAACAGCCAATAGCGAATAATGAAAAAAAGGATTTTATTAAAAATAGGCTCTAATACCCTTACCAAGGAAACCGATCAGATTTCCAGAGGTAAGATTGAGGATATCGCACGGCAAATCTCCAAACTGAAAAACGATTATGAATTCATCATCGTAAGTTCCGGGGCGATCGCCGCTGCAAAGCAGTTCGTAAAATTGGAACACAATGGGAAGGAAATTACCGTGAAACAGGCATTGGCGGCTATAGGTCAGCCGCACCTCATGCGCATCTATCAGGAGAATTTTAGGGAGTTGGGACTGTTCACTTCGCAATGCCTCCTTTCCTATTCCGACTTTGAAAAACCGGAATCCAAGGAAAATATCAAGAACACCATCAATGTCTTGGTAGAAAATAATTTTGTTCCCATCATCAATGAAAACGATACGGTGGCAACGGACGAAATCAAATTCGGTGATAACGATAAATTAGCGGCATTAGCGGCAAGCCTTTTAGATGTGGATGTGTTGATCATCGCCACAAATACAGATGGCATATATGTCAAGGATACTATCCACGATTCTAAACCACAGACAATCCCGGAGGTAATGAATATTGAGGAACTGGAAAAAGAAATAAGCTTGGAAAAATCCTCCCACGGTACGGGCGGAATGGAATCCAAGATGCAGGCGGCCAGAATCGCAAAAAAGGCCCGCATCGAAACATGGATCGTAAACGGGCTCAAGGATAATTTTATTTTGGATGCCATTGAAGGAGCATCGAACTTTACAAAAATAGTAGTATGACGCATTATTTATCCATTAAAGACATTGATAATTTATCCGTATGGGTAAAGGAGGCAAGAATTTTAAAATCGCAACCAAAGGCAGATAAAAACCTAGGAGCGAATAAAACCATTTGCATGCTCTTCTTTAATAATAGCCTTAGGACACGTTTGAGCACCCAAAAAGCGGCGATGAATCTGGGCATGGACGTAATGGTCATGAATTTTGGAAGCGAGGGTTGGACCTTGGAATACGGGGATGGTACGGTGATGGACCAAAACACATCGGAACATGTCAAAGAAGCGGCCCAAGTGGTTTCCCAATTCTGTGATATTGTGGCCATTCGTGCCTTTGCTACGCTGACCGATAAGGAGCAGGACGAAGCGGAAGTTGTCCTGAACGGATTCAAAAAATACGCCGGTATTCCCATTGTCAATATGGAAAGTTCCGTAGGCCACCCTTTACAGGCCTTGGCAGATGCCATTACCTTAGAAGAGCACAACAGCAAGGAAAGACCAAAAGTTGTGCTGTCGTGGGCACCACACCCCAAGGCGCTACCCCATGCCGTTGCCAATTCCTTTGTGGAAATGATGCAGCTACAGGAAGCAGATTTTGTCATTACACATCCCAAAGGATATGAACTTAATCCAGCTATTACGAAGGATGTCCACATTGAATACGATCAGGAAAAAGCCCTGCAAGATGCAGATTTCGTATATATAAAAAACTGGAGCAGTTATAAGGAATATGGCAAGGTCCTGAACCAAGATCCTAATTGGATGATGACCAAAAAGAAGCTGCGGTCTGCAAAATTCATGCACTGTTTGCCGGTTCGAAGGAACGTCGTGGTCGAGGATGCCGTCTTAGACAGCGATCAGAGTTTGGTCATTGAACAGGCCAATAACAGGACATATGCGGCCCAAATCGTTTTAAAGAAAATTCTGGAAAACCTGTAACCTTGATTGAAGCAAAACTGAAAGACAAAGTATGTATCGTTACCGGCGCTACCAGCGGTATGGGCAAGGCGATTGCAACCAAATTTTGGGAAGAAGGTGCTAAATTGATTTTATCCGGTAGAAACGAAGAACGTGGGTTGGAGCTCTCATCCAGCTTAAAAGATTCCATTTTTATTGGAGGGGATATCCGCAATATAGACTACAATGAAAAGTTGGTAGCAACGGCGATTTCCCATTTTGGCACACTCGATATAGTTTCCCTGAATGCTGGAATACTGGGTTTGGGCAATGTGGTCAATCTTTCTATGGAGGACTGGAACAATACCATACATACCAACCTCAGCGCCATTTTTTATCTGTGTAAATATGCTGTTCCACATCTTCAAGCATCAAAAGGGAATATATTAATCAATGCATCCATCGCTGCATTCAAAAGCTTTCCCAATCACCCTGCCTATTGTGCTTCCAAGGCTGGTTCAGTAGCTTTGATGAAACAAATGGCCGTAGAGTATGGTCCAGAAGTACGCGTAAACGCAATATGCCCAGGTCCGGTTGATACACCCTTACTTTGGGATTCGGCGAAAGCATTTTCAGTGCCTGGTAAAGCCGTTGAAGATGCGGCCATGGCGACCCTAATGAAACGCTTGGGAACACCGGAGGACATAGCAAAATTGGCCTTGTTCTTAGTCTCTGAAGAAGCTAGCTGGATAACGGGAACAGCGATGACCATTGACGGAGGAATTATAAATTCGTAAGTTGAAACCCTTTACGAAGGATTTATTATGGTAAGTTAAATATCTATACAGAAGGAAATGTTTAAGAATCAAGATATTGACCCAATTTTAAACGTATGAGAGAAAAACTGTCGGTTGTAAAAATTGGAGGAAACGTCATTGAGAACGAGGCCGAAATGGAGCGATTCATCCATTTGTTTTCCGAAATGGAAGGTCCTAAAATCCTGGTACATGGCGGTGGCAAACTGGCTACACAATTGGCTTCCAAATTGGGCATAGCATCCAAAATGGTAAACGGTCGCAGAATTACCGATGCAGAAACCTTGGACATTATCACCATGGTCTATGCGGGTCTTACCAATAAAAATATTGTTGCTAAATTACAGGCAAACCAGTGCAATGCGATTGGTCTGAGCGGTGCCGATGCTGATAGCATACAGGCCCAAAAAAGACCGGTTAAAGAAATCGATTTTGGATTTGTGGGCGATATTGATGGTGTGAATACAACAACAATTTCCAATCTGGTTTCACTAGGTCTAACCCCGGTGTTTTGTGCCATGAGCCACGACGGCAATGGGCAGCTTTTAAATACAAATGCGGATACGATAGCCTCTGAATTGGCCATTGGACTGGGGGAAAAATACGACACAACACTCTATTACTGTTTTGAAAAACCAGGGGTTTTGATGGACGTGACCGATGAAGCATCGGTAGTTAGGCACATCGATACAAAAAAATACAAGGAGCTTTTACACGAGGGCATCATTGCTGACGGGATGCTGCCCAAATTGGAAAATTGTTTCCATGCTTTACATCATAACGTAAAATCGGTCTGTTTGGGAAATATGTTCATGTTGGACCAAAAAAACGACCTATTTACGACCATAACCTTATAAAATGAACCAACGAACACTTACGGAAAAGGCCTTAGAACTGCTAAAGGAATTGATTTCCATACCCTCCTTTTCAAAAGAGGAAGAAGGTACGGCGGCTGCCTTGGAAAATTGGTTCAAGGGCCTGGATATTCCATTTGAGCGTATTCACAACAACATTTTTGCAAAGAACAAGTATTGGGACGATTCCAAACCAACACTATTGCTAAACTCCCATCATGACACCGTAAAGCCCAATCAAGCATACACAAAAGATCCCTTTCAGCCACATATTGAGGATGGCAAATTATTTGGACTGGGAAGTAACGATGCAGGAGGATGTTTGGTGTCCCTGTTGGCAACCTTCGCCTATTTTTTTCATGCCGAAAACCTGAATCATAATATTTTGATGGTCGCTTCGGCCGAAGAGGAAAATGCCGGAAAAAACAGTTTGCGGGGACTTTTGCCCAGTCTGCCCAAAATTGATGTGGCCATTGTTGGCGAACCCACACTTATGCAATTGGCCATTGCGGAAAAGGGCCTTGTGGTTTTCGATGCCGTGGTAAAGGGAACGCCATCACATGCGGCGCATCCTAACGATAATAATGCCATATATAATACAATCGAAGTATTGGAGTGGTTCAAAAACTATTCTTTCGACAGGAAATCCGAAGTTTTGGGAGACGTGAAAATGACGGTTACTCAAATAAACGCGGGGAGTCAACATAACGTTGTCCCTTCTCAGGTAGATTTGGTAGTGGAAGTACGGGTGAACGATAAATACACCAACCAGGAAATTGCCGATTTATTGAAACGTGAGGCACCCTGCGAATTAAAGGAACGTTCGCTGCGTCTCAACTCCTCAAGCATCGACAAAGACCATCCCTTGGTAAAATCGGGCATCGCATTGGGACGTAAAACTTATGGTTCCCCTACCCTATCCGATCAAGCGGCATTGAGTTGCCAATCCTTAAAATTGGGACCGGGGGACAGTACACGTTCCCATTCCGCGGATGAATTTATATATGTAAGCGAAATTGAGGAAGGAATTGATTTGTATATTAAGATATTAGAAGGATTTATTAAATAATAAACACAAGTTCAAGTTCAAACACAAATTTTTTGAACTTGATGTTTGCACTTGAAATTGAATTTGAACAACGATGAAGCTCTGGGACAAAGGATTTAGCACGGATAAAAAAATAGACCAGTTCACGGTTGGCAACGATCGGGAATTGGATTTACAACTGGCAAAATATGATGTGATCGCCTCAAAGGCACATGCGAAAATGTTGGGGAAAATAGGTCTTTTGACGCAAAAGGAAACCCAGGAGCTGGTCAAGGAATTGGATGCCATCGCCTCAAGAATTGAAAGGGGGACCTTCACCATTGAGCCCTCCTTTGAGGATATGCATTCCAAAATAGAATACATGCTTACCTTGAGTTTGGGCGATACAGGCAAAAAAATCCACACGGCCAGATCTAGAAACGACCAAGTTTTGGTGGCAATGCATTTATATCTGAAGGATGAGTTGTCTGAAATTAAATCCAGGACCAAAGAATTATTCGACCTGCTTTTGGAAAAGGCCGAAACATATAAGGATGTCTTGCTCCCGGGATATACGCACTTGCAGATAGCGATGCCCTCATCGTTCGGGCTGTGGTTTTCCGCCTATGCCGAAAGCTTGATAGACGATCTTTATTTTATAGAAGCTGCCTATAAAGTGGCCGACCAAAATCCCTTGGGGAGTGCAGCGGGATACGGAAGTTCCTTTCCA
The DNA here is from genome assembly GCF_028464205.1 of Maribacter sp. PR66. Lineage (NCBI taxonomy): Bacteria > Pseudomonadati > Bacteroidota > Flavobacteriia > Flavobacteriales > Flavobacteriaceae > Maribacter > Maribacter sp. PR66. Next base: position 1,128,282 of record NZ_JAQPCH010000001.1, on the reverse strand, counting down.
ATAGACCGAAGCTTTACCACTAAGGAAATGGGCTTTGAGACCCTAAAATATAATGTGGTGGCCGCCCAAATGGGACGTGGAAAAGTTGAAAAGGCAACAGCTTTCGGGATGGCAAGTATCGCGTCCACCCTATCCAAAATGGCGATGGACATTTGCCTTTACATGAGCCAAAACTTCAATTTTATTTCCTTTCCGGACGAGTTGACCACCGGGAGCAGCATCATGCCCCATAAAAAAAATCCGGATGTCTTTGAACTGGTCAGGGGAAAATGTAACAAACTGCAATCCGTCCCCAACCAATTGACACTGGTCATCAACAATTTACCGAGCGGTTACCACAGGGACTTGCAATTGGTGAAGGAAATCATCGTGCCCGCCATTCAGGACATGAAGGCCTGCTTGGAAATACTTACGTTCAGCTTGGCGGAAATCCAGGTGAACAAGGATATTTTGGAAGATGAAAAATACGATTACCTGTTCAGTGTGGATACTTTGAACGAGTTGGTCCAAAACGGAATGCCGTTCAGGGATGCCTACAAGAAAATGGGACAGGAAATCCAGCAAGGTACCTTTACCCCAAAACGGGATATTTCCCATTCCCATGTAGGCAGTTTGGGCAATCTTTGTCTGCCCGAAATCAAAGCAAAAATGGATAAACTAGGTTAGCCTGACCTAACGAATCTATCCGAATAGATCTTGGTAAACTGTGCGCCAAAGGTAACGATGAGGCTGGAGTAGGAAACCCATAACATGACTAATATGATGGAGCCGGCCGCACCATAGGTTGAACCCGGTTCCGCTTTCCCAAAGTAAAAGGCCAGGGCGTATTTTCCCATCAGGAACAAAAGTGCCGTAAGTGCCGCCCCAATTTTTACGGCATTCCACTTGACTACTTTGCTGGGCAAAAACTTGAACATAGCGGCGAATAGAAAGTAAATAAAAACCAATGATAATAAGATGTCCATTACAAAGGTCCAACCTACTACCTGAGTGGACAATAAGCTCGACAATTGCCTGGAAAATGCCGATAGCAAGGATGTAATCACAAAGCTTATCAGCAAAAGAAAACCAAAAATCAGAATAAAACCAAAGCTTTTCAACCTACCAAAAATGGTAGCCAAAAGTTCGTTGGAATAGTTGGGTGATACGCCCCAAATTTCGTTCAGGGCATTTTGCAATTGGTAGAATACCCCCGTTGCGCCGTAAATAAGCACGCAGACCCCTAAAATGGTGGCCAAGGTAGATGTGTTTTCATTGCCTGTATTGGCCAACATTACCTGGATGGACTGTGCCGTTTCTGGGCCCATGGCTGAAGATATTTCAGAAAAAAGTTCCCCACGAACTATTTCCCTTCCCCAAATGGAACCAACAATTTCAAGTATTATAATTAAAAGTCCGGGTAAAGAAAGAATCGCGTAATACGCTATTACGGCGCTTATTTTAAAAGGTTCCTTTTCCAACCAGGAATTAAAAGTCGCCCATAATAATTTTGGAAGCTGTTTCAAACTAAATTTCATCGTATCACCTTTGGCTTTTTGAAGCTATTTTATCTACTCCAATTTCGTTGACCCATTTCGGAATTATACTATCCCAAACCCTGGAAACACTTGTAAAATTAATTGTGTAGGACTGTTTACAACTAATAATGGGCAACTGACATCATTTCTTATCCTTCCTAAAATAATTCGAGGTTGAAAGCGTTTTCAGCAAACATTATAATGTCGTATTATGTTCAAGAAGTTCTTCCCGTTTTTCATACTACTGATACTAGGTTTAAAAGCCAATTCCCAATCCTTCACTTCCATTTGGAATACGAACAATACAAGCAGCGGATCTTCGGCGGCCAATGAGGTAACCATACCTACAAATCCCGCCTATACGACCTATAACTACGACGTGGACTGGGGCGATGGAAGTATCGATACGGGAGTTACGGGGAATATAACCCACACCTACGCATCTCCTGGAAATTATACGATACAAATTAGCGGTACTTTTCCTGCCATTTATTTTAACAATACGGGAGACCGACTAAAAATCATTGAAATACTGGACTGGGGCAACATCCAATGGCAAACCTTGGAAAATGCATTTTTCGGATGTGAAAACCTCAACTTTGATGCCATTAATTCCCCAGACTTATCGCAAGTTACCAACATGTTCCAAACCTTTCGAAATTGCCGAAGCTTTAACGGTATCATGAACAATTGGGACGTAGGCAATGTCACAACCATGGCCGGTCTGTTTCACGGAGCTACCATTTTCAATAGGCCCTTGGATGCCTGGAATACGATTTCCGTTACGGACATGACCAATACGTTTAATAGTGCAAACGCCTACAACGAACCTTTGGACAACTGGAACGTGGCCTCCGTCACTACCATGGAAGGAATGTTCTCAGCTGCCACTTCATTCAATCAAAACATCAACAATTGGGACGTAAGTCAGGTTACCAATATGTCCGGGACCTTTCAAAGTACAAATAGTTTCAACCGCCCTTTGAACAACTGGAACGTTGGCAATGTAACGGACATGTCCAATATGTTCTACAGCTCCGGTTTTAACCAACCTATTGGCAATTGGAATGTTAGCAATGTAACTAATATGAGCTACATGTTCGCACAAGGTCAATTCAACCAACCCATAGAAGGTTGGGACGTGAGCAATGTGACCAACATGAGCAACATGTTCTATAGACATAGAACGTTTAACCAACCCTTGAACAATTGGGACGTGAGCAACGTGACCAGTATGGCCAGTATGTTCGATGGATGGATTTGGAACGTTACATTCAACCAACCACTGAACAACTGGGACGTTAGCAATGTGACCAATATGAGCTACATGTTCCGGGACACAGACAATTTTAATCAGGACATAACCGGATGGAATGTGAGCAATGTTACCAATATGAAGGGCATGTTCAATGGTGCCCATATGTTCAATCAACCCATTGGAAGCTGGGTTGTAAGCTCCGTTACGGATATGAGCGAAATGTTTCAGAATGCGCCACTTTTTAATCAGCCTCTGGATAGCTGGGACGTAAGTAACGTTACGTTGATGAACAACATGTTCTTAGGAGCTTTGGCCTTTGACCAACCCCTGAACTCGTGGGTGGTGGATATCGTTACCAATATGAGCGGTATGTTCAGGGGTGCCGATGTTTTCAATCAACCACTCTCCAATTGGAATACCGCGAATGTTACCAATATGGGCAGGATGTTCCAGGAAGCCACGGCATTTGATCAAAATCTTGGCATGTGGCCTATTGGCAATATATCCAGCATGGAGCATATGCTGTCAGATTCTGGTCTTACCCAAGCAAATTATGACAACACTTTAATCGGGTGGGGATTCCAAACGGTTCAATCAAACGTAAACCTGGGAGTTACGAACCTTTCTTATTGTGATGGTCGCGATGCCAGACAAGATTTGATGGATAACCATGGCTGGAACATCACCGGGGATTCCATAAACTGTTCCTTTGTCCTTTGCGCAAATATTACAATGCCGGCGGCAGGTGATACCCAAGTACCTGCCAATAGTGATATACGATGGGATCCGGTACCCAATGCAACTGGGTATAGGGTAACCGTCACAAGGGACGATGGCTCAGGACCCGTGGAAGTATACAACCAAACCCTGGCAGCGAATAACGTTGGGGTTGACTTCACCAATGAATTTACCCCAGGGGACGATGTTTCCGTATTGGTGATCCCATTTAATGACGAAGGGGATGCTGTGGGATGTTCTCCCATTTCGTTCACCGTAGTGGAAAGTTGGGTCAATAGCCCAGCTGCCTTTAAGCTCACTTTCAACACTGGACTGACCGACTATAAGAGTACTCCGGCCAATCAGTTAAAAATAGAGGCAAATACGGGGTATCCAAATTATTTTACGTATGATTATTCGATAGATTGGGGAGATGGGCAATACAACAATAATGTTACAGGAACTATTACGCACACCTATCTTACACCTGGTATTTATACAGTTTCCATTATAGGCTCTTTTCCCGCACCCCACCATTATTACTCCAATTCAGATAGTTTTAAACTAATCTCCATAGATCAATGGGGAACACAACCTTGGGAATCCATGGAGCTTGCCTTTTATGGATGCCAAAATATGGAATATAATGCTACGGATGTTCCAGATTTGTCTAACGTGGCCAGTATGCGTAGTATGTTTGGATCCTGCTATTTGTTCAATGGAAATATTGAAAACTGGGACGTAAGCAACGTGACCGATATGTACGGTGTATTCCTAGGTGCATCAGATTTTAACCAACCTTTGGACAATTGGAACGTAAGTAACGTTACCAACATGAGCGCCATGTTTTTAGCAGCAACCTCGTTCGACCAGCCCCTTAACAATTGGAATGTAAGCAGTGTAACCAATATGGCGGATATGTTCCGGCAGGCATCCGTATTCAATCAAAATATAGATAGTTGGAACGTAAGTAATGTTACCAATATGTCTTCCATGTTCGAAAGAGCGGAATTATTTAACCAGCCGCTAAATTCCTGGAACGTTGGCAATGTATCGGATATGAGTCAAATGTTCGATGGCTTTGTATCTGATATGGCCTTCAACCAACCCTTGGACAATTGGAACGTGAGCAGTGTTACTAATATGCAGGCCATGTTCCGCAGAAGTACGGCATTCAATCAAAACATAAATAGCTGGGACGTATCCAATGTCCTGGACATGAGCTACATGTTCCGGGATACGGATAATTTTGACCAGCCCTTGGGTAATTGGGATGTGTCCGAAGTTACGAATATGCAATACATGTTCTACGATGCAAAGGTCTTTGATCAAAACATCAATACTTGGAACGTTACCAATGTTACCAATATGCGCAGTATGTTCCAATTGGCAGGTGTTTTTGACCAACCTTTGGGCAACTGGGACGTGAATTCCGTGGTGAACATGCAATCCATGTTCCAATCGGCTTCCGCCTTTAACCAACCTCTGGATTCTTGGAACGTAAGCGCGGTGGCCAATATGGCATCCATGTTCGAGAGTGCGGCACTTTTCAACCAACCATTGAACAGTTGGGATGTCTCTTCCGTAACCTTGATGAACTCCATGTTCGAAGATGCATCGGTATTTAACGGTCCAATTGGGAACTGGAACGTAGGTTCCGTAACCAATATGGAAGCCATGTTCAAGGATGCCGTTGTTTTTGACCAGCCTTTGGCCAATTGGGATACCGGTGAACTATTGAACGCCCAAGAAATGTTCAGGGGGGCAACGGCCTTTGACCAAGATATCGATGCTTGGAACACTTCCTTTGTAACCACAATGGAGTCCATGTTCCAAAACGCTACGTCCTACAACCAACCTATGAATTCTTGGAACGTGGCATCGGTCACTACCATGCTTTCCATGTTCAACGGGGCATCGGCCTTTAACCAACCTTTGGACAATTGGAACGTTCGAAAGGTCACCACAATGCAAAGTATGTTCGAAAATGCATCGGCCTTTGACCAGAATATAAACTCCTGGCGGGTTTCTGGTGTGGGCAGTATGAATTTTATGTTCAGGAGTGCATCGGCTTTTAACCAAGCTATGGACCAATGGGACCTGGGCAGTGTTTCCTTGCAAGGCATGTTCGAAAATGCATCGGCCTTTGACCAGTATTTGGGGGATTGGACCATGGACAACGTCAACAACGTGACCAACATGCTCAATAATACGGCCTTGACCCGCATAAACTATGACAGTACCTTGATCTCATGGTCCGAACAAAGTCTTACTCCCGGTCTTTCGCTGGGGGCCCAAGGCTTACTCTATTGCGATGCCCTTGAAGAAAGACAGTCCATGATGGACAACTATGGTTGGTCTTTCTACCAGGATATACTGGATTGCCCAATTCCGGAATGTACCCTACTCGTCGCCCCTTTCAACGGTGAGCTTGATGTACCCGTGAACACCAACCTAAATTGGGAGCCGGTACTCTATGCCCGTGAATACCATTTGACTGTAGGCACTACTCCGGGAGGCAATGATATCCTGAACAATGAAGTCGTGGTAAATGCCACATCCTATGAGTTCCCGACCGATTTTACCGGAGGTGAAACAGTGTACGTGACCATCGTTCCCACCAATGATACGGGAAGTGCGACAGGATGTTTGGAAGAAAGTTTCACCATTGCGAGCAATCCACCAACCATACCGGAATGTACCCAACTTACTATGCCCATGAACGGAGCTACGGAAGTAGCCGTGGATACAGATTTGTCCTGGGAACCCATTTCCAATGCGGATGGTTACCGATTGACGATTGGCACCAGTTCCGGGGGCAATGAAATCCTGGATAATGTAGACGTTGGTAATGTCACCAACTATGACCTAGCGACCAATTTACCCGAGGATACGGATATTTATGTAATGATAGTACCCTATAACGAACAAGATCCTGCTCTGGGATGTACCGAGGAAAGCTTCCGCACGGAGTTGATTCCCGTACCACCGGTGTGCACAAACCTAACCAATCCTATATCGGGGTCCGTGAATGTACCCATTGATACGGACCTTACTTGGAACATGGTGGACGGTGCTACAGGTTATATCGTCAATGTGGGGATAACACAGGGCGGTATTGAGATCGCCAATGGCATAGACGTTGGAAACACCACTACCTATTCCTTCCCACGAACATTACAGGGCAACAGGACGCACTATGTGACCATTATACCCTATAACGAGGTAGGCGATGCCGTTGGATGTGCCGAGGAGAATTTCAGGACGGGGACATCCACCTTGAACAACCCTCCCCTTTGTACCACGCTTGCATCCCCATTGAACGGGGCAATGAATGTAGCCATGAATACCAATATCAGTTGGAACGGGGCCGCAAATACGGATGGATATTATCTTACTATAGGAACAGCATCCGGAGCTACGGATATTCTTGACGCTATGGATGTTGGGAATGTGACGATGTATGACCTGCCTTTGGATTTACCGGAAAATACGACCATTTTCGTGACCATTGTGCCGTACAACAGTTTTGGAAGTGCCGCTTTATGTACTTCGGAAAGTTTCACCACGGAAACACTTCCCACCATACCCAACTGTACCAATTTGTCGGCACCGCTCAACAATGCGACCGATGTAATCCTATCCACCAATATTTCATGGAATACCGTTTCCAACGCGGATGGATATTACCTGACCATGGGAACTACTTCCGGCGGAAATGACATTTTGGATGCAATGGACGTTGGCAACGTAAGTATGTATGATTTGGCCACGGATTTGCCCGAAGCTACTACCATTTTTGTGACGATTGTACCCTATAATTCCATAGGAAATGCCATGGGCTGTGCGGAAGAAAGTTTCGTAACCGAAACCTTGCCAACCGTACCCAATTGTACCAATTTGACGGCACCGCTCAACAATGCTACCGATGTGATCCTTTCTACGAATATATCATGGAATACCGTTTCCAACGCGGATGGATATTATCTGACCATAGGAACTACTTCCGGTGGAAATGACATCTTGGATGCTATGGACGTTGGCAATGTGAGCATGTACAATTTGGCGACCGACTTGCCCGAAGAAACCGCAATTTTTGTCACAATAATCCCTTACAATGCCGTTGGAAATGCTATTGGTTGTACGGAGGAAAGCTTCGTTACGGAAAACGTATTGAATGTTCCGGATTGTACCAACCTGACGAGTCCATTGAATAACGCAACCGATGTAATCCTATCCAGCGATATTTCCTGGGCTACCGTTACCAATGCCGATGGTTACTACCTCAGCATAGGAACTTCCTCGGGCGGTAACGAAATTCTGGACAGTATAGACGTTGGAAATGTAGGCACCTATAATCTGACAACGGACCTGCCCGAAGCTTCCACCATTTTTGTAACTGTTGTTCCTTACAATGCCGATGGAAATGCAACGGGATGTTCCGAAGAGAGTTTTACCACGGAAACCTTACCTACCATGCCTGATTGTACCTCCTTGCTCACTCCAAGCAATGGGGATATCAACGTTCCTGTAGATGTAACCTTGACTTGGGAGGAATCCCCAACGGCAGACGGATACCGTCTCAGCGTTGGTACTTCTCCAGGTGCCAACGATGTGGTCAATAATGAAGATGTAAGCATCCTAACTTCCTACTCATTTACAGAAAGATTGATGGAGGACACCAGATATTATGTGACGATTACCCCGTATAATTCGCTGGGCGATGCCATAGACTGTACCGAATTTATGTTTACCACCATTAACCAGGACGACACCCAATACGGTTTCTCTCCCAATGGGGATGGCATAAACGATTTTTGGACCATTGACGGTATTGAACTAAATCCTGATAACACGGTCTCCATCTATAACCGATGGGGGGATCTGGTATTCGAGATCCAGGGTTATGACAATCAGTCCAATGTATTTAGCGGTACCGCCAACAGAAAAACCCAGCTTGGGGCCAGTGAACTGCCCAGTGGCACCTATTTCTTTAACATACAGGTATCCGGCGAACACAATCTAAATAAACTACAAGGGTTCTTAGTCTTAAAGCGATAATAAATGAACAAAACAATGTACCAATTCGCTTTATTGGCGATATACTTTTTATTTCAGATAGTCGGAAGCAAATTACAGGCACAGCAGACTCCTTTGTTTGCTGAGTATAATTACAATCCGTATCTCATCAATACGGCCTATGCGGGACTGGCACCAAGCACGGAAGTCTCCTTGAGCAACACAGGGTTTTTTAATCAGGTGGAGGGAAGTCCGCGAAGTTTTGCATTAAGCCTCCATACCCCTTTGAACCGGGGAAAAGTAGGTTTGGGAGCAGGGTTCATTAGGGACGAAATTGGGGTTACCACATCTACCAATGCCTTTGCGACCTATTCCTATAAAATCTTTTTTGACACCAAGAAAAATAGACCTTATTGGCAGGTGTATACGCCCAACTCCCTTTCTTTTGCCATCACGGGAGGTCTACAGCAATACCAGGACAATCTCCTTGATCTGGGTATTGTTGGTGATCCCAATTTCGCCCAGAACATCAATGCGTCCATACCCACCATTGGCTTGGGAATATTATTGAATCTGGCAGATTTTCATTTGGGCTTTTCGGCTCCCAATGTATTGGGGGATACCTTGGCTACGGATGACAATCTAGATCTCTCCAATGCGTATTACGGATATTTTGGCTACCGATTTTATTCGAACATCTTTGAGGAAATCATGATCAAACCGAATGTGCTGGCCAAGTATGAAAACGGCGCTCCGTTTCAAGTGGATTTTAACATCGCCATGAGCTATAAAAATAGGTTCGAGCTGGGCACGGGGTACCGCACCAATTCTTCCATAAACCTGTTGGCCGGAGTTTATCTCCTAAAAAACATACGTGCCATTTATAACTACAACTTGGCATTTAACAACAATCCGCTTGGAAACACCCATGGAATCGTAGTGAGCTATCTTTTTGGCGAAGGGTATCATAGGGATTGATAGCTCTTCCTTGATTCAAGCATGGAACTGAATAACGGCTTTGAATTCGGGAATTTTGGTAGTCCGGTTTTAAAACCCCATGGATAAAACACGGATATATTTTATCTTAGGCCGATATATTGTAAGCCAAACGAATCCATGATCAAATATCCCTGCAAATCCATCAGTACTGTTTTCATTCTTTTTTTATGCTCGCTTTCCTTGGTATCACAGGATACCTATGTTAGAAATGCATCGGTCGATATAAAAAAGTATATCTTCAACCTGCATCTAAACGATACTACCAATATTATTACCGGAGAGGCCGAAATCCATGTGGATTTTGAAAAGGAAGCGGTTCCATTTCATCTAGATCTTGTAGGGTATTCCGGTAACTACGGAATGAAAATATCCGGCATTTCCGAAGCTGGAAAACCCATAGACTATGTGTTTGAAAACAACAAAATTAGCATCAGTCCTACCCAATCCACGACGCGTTCGCAAGTATATACGGTAAATTATCAAGGTATTCCGGAAAGAGGATTGGTGATAGACACCACCAAGTTTGGCCAACGCTCCTTTTTTGGGGATAACTGGCCCAATTTGGCAAGGCACTGGTTGCCCTCCGTAGACCATCCCTATGATAAGGCCTCCGTAGAATTCAGGATTACCGCTCCGGACCATTATGATGTGGTGGCCACGGGCGAAAAAATAGAGGAAAGCTATCTTGATAATGGGACCAAATTGACCATTTATAGGGAACAGGCCCCTGTTGCCATGAAGGTGGTGACCATAGGCGTCACGAGATTTGCCAGTAGGTTGTTGGGAGAAGTATATGATATTCCGGTATCTGCCTGGGTGTATCCTGAGAATCGGTTGGAGGGTTTTTCGGATTATGGGGTGGCCACCAAAGTACTTCGATATTTTATAGACCAAATAGGGCCCTATTCCTATGCCAAACTTGCGAACATGCAGGCGAAGACCCAATGGGGAGGCCTGGAAAACGCGGGCACCATTGCCTATTTTGAAAATTCGGTGAATGGAAAGAACGAAGTTGAGGGCCTTATTGCGCATGAAATTGCGCACCAGTGGTTTGGGAATTCGGCTTCAGAAAAGGACTGGAACCATGTTTGGCTTAGCGAAGGCTTCGCTACCTACTTTGCAATTTTGTACCAAGAAAGTGTCTACGGGGACGAAAAAAGAAAAGAGGAACTGCTTTTGGACCGAAACCAAATATTGGATTATTACAAGAAAAACCCATCGCCCATCGTAGACCCTAGTATTAAGGACCCAATGAAGGTCCTGAGCGTGAATACGTACCAAAAAGGGGGTTGGGTGCTACATATGCTCAGGCGCGAATTAGGGGACACCTTGTTTTGGGAAGGCATTGTTGCCTATTATAAAAAATACCAAAACTCCAATGCACTAACGGAAGATTTCAAAACCGTAATGGAAGAAATTTCAGGAAAAAATCTGGATACTTTTTTTCAGCAATGGATATACACAAAGGGTTATCCAGAAATAAAATGGGGATGGAATTATGAAAAAAACAAGCTTTTTGTGGACATAGAACAGGTGCAGGAACATGCTACCTTTTCCTTTCCTTTGGAAATTCAAATTGGAAATGAGCAGGGAAGAACCTTTACATTGGACGTGGTAGGCAAAAAAACCATTTTTGAAATACCCATGAAAGAAGCTCCCAAGTCCTTGACCTTAGACCCAAATGTCTGGTTGTTGTTCGAGGAAAAATCGTAATTGGGTCCCAAAAAAATCTTTCAGAAATATTATCTTACATACGTCATGGGTAACTTAGGTCCATGAAAAAAATTGGTATAATTATAGGGGTAGTAATTCTCATTTTTATTTTGCTTACCTATATCTCTGTTTCCTCTACCGAAAAGGAAAGTAAAACTTCCATAGTTCTGAATATCGAAGATTTAAAATCTATGGATTTTTCCAGAATAGATTCGGTTCTTATTGCCCCAACTACACTGTATAAAGCAAATAAATTAAAAACGATAATGCAAGGACAGCAATATCGTAAAGTATGGTCCACACCCTTTCAATTTCCAATATTACAATTGGACACTTTACATGGAGGTGCCAAGATTTTGGAGGAAGGCGGTGGAAAACAAACCCATAGTCTCAAACTAGAAACCAAAGATGGGTATATTTTTACCCTTAGAAGCATAAATAAAAATCCAGAACCATTAGTTCCAAAATGGGCAAAAACTCTTGGTTTAGAGAATATAATTGTTGATGGGATTTCCGCCCAGCATCCATATGCCGCCATAGCGGTGGCTAAATTGGCCGAAAAGTCAAATCTCTTGCATACCCAGCCAAAAGCTGTTTTTCTTCCTAGACAAAATGCTTTGGGTACTTACAACAAAGACTATGGCAATAAAATTTACTTGCTGGAACATGAAACGGATGGAGGAAAAAATTGGACACCCTTTAAACAGGTAAAAGAAATTGTGGATACAGAAAAACTACAAGAATCGAAAATGGAATTGGGTGCTATGCTAAAGATAGACAAATCAGCATTTATTAGGGCTAGGCTATTGGATATTGTAATTGGCGATTGGGACCGCCATTCCAAGCAATGGGGGTGGGTAGTGATTGAAAATGAGACTGGTCATATGGCAATACCACTTGCGGGGGATAGGGACAACGCATTTTTTAGTATTGACGGAATCATACCCTCGATTATTTCAAACAAATATATATTGCCGGATCTCCAATCCTTCCAAGAAGATATAGATTATCTACCTGGATTAGTTATGCCCATTGATATTTATTTTCTAAAAAATACCTCCAGGGAAAATTTTATTAAAGAAGCGGACCTACTACAAAATAAACTTACGGATTTGGCTATTGAAGAAAGTTTTAAGGCTTGGCCAAATTCCATATTTGAATTGGACGGTGAAGAAATTATCAACTCTATTAAATCAAGAAGAGATAAACTTCCCCAAATAGCAAATGAATTTTACGAAATCATAAAAGATAAAGATTACCTAACAGAGCCTCTTAAAGGTTCAGAAGATTTAAAACTACCTAGTTCCTTGATTAGATGTTTTGATTGTCCCTGATTTGGACTTAGAGTGTTTTCTTTTCCTGTTTTTCAAGTATTTATAGCCAATATACCCAAGTTGAGCTCCAATCAATATTAATTTTGTCTTCCTGCTTTTTACCAAAAGTTTAGCAAAACCTAGTACGGGTGATATATTCATGATTTGTCCTTTTTGACAATTTCGCATAATTGACAAAAAGAAGCTACCACATTCAAATCAAAGTTTGGTTCAAAAACCTTTCCCTTTGATTAGAAGATTATGAATAAATGTCAATTTTGACTTTACAGGCTCTGATATTACAAAAGGGTAGGCATCGTCCTTTCCCATAGACCTGTTCATACTGTTCAATGTATAAAACAATGGGATCGCAGTTCGTAAAATAGCTTGAAAATCGTTCTTCATGTAAGGGTCGAAATTGGCATTCACGTCCAGGTCATTTGTCCCTTTCAATTTCGGGGATGTTTGTAGTCCAAAATTATATGCGGTTTCCAAAGTATCCATTAGATGGAGATAATGAGACCAGGTTTCTGCCCAATCTTCCCAAGCATGTGAAGATGCGTATTTGCTAATGTGGAAATTCTGCCAATCATGACGTGGGCCGTTGGTATAATAATTCTGTAAGGAATTCTCGTAAGAAATGGATTCGTCACCAAAAACTTCCCGAAAGTTTGACAACGTAACTTTATCGTTGCGTATCAAAACATCCCAGTAATAATGACCTACTTCATGTCTAAAATGACCAAGCATCGTTCTGTAACGCTCTTCCATATTTTGCTTAACCTTTTCCCTAACAACGGAGTCCGCCTCAGATATAAGAATCGTAATAACACCGTTGGCATGTCCAGTTTTTAGGTTGTCCCTGTTTTTTGGAGATAGGAAATCGAAACATAGTCCCTCGACAAAATTTTCCTTTTTGTTGAAAATGGGTAACCTTAATCGTAGGAGCTGATAAACGAGCCTGTGCTTTGCAAGCTCAATTTTCTTCCAACTTTCCTGGTTCTTTATTATGGATAAATCAGGTATGGTCCTATTTAATGAACAGGCAAGACAAAATCCGGAAGGGCTGTCTAGGGGGACCAGCCAATTGCAGGTTCCATGTTGGCTATTGACACAATACTTGTATTGCCCATCGCCCAGGGAGGATGTGTTCCATTGTGAAAGATTTGGGGAAAGGGAAACCATTTGATTATAGAACGAACTATAGGCCAGGTAATATCCGCAGGAAACACATCTATTATTTTCAAAAACAATTGAATTTCCACAGTTGGAACATTGGAATAATTTCATAGAAACTTAGGCATGGGCTACATTCATTTTATCATCTTAAAATTAATGACCTCCTGCTCGGTCAAGTATCTCCAATGACCTCTGGGCAAATCCTTTTTTGTGAGACCTCCATACACCACACGATCCATTCTTGTGATGGTATACCCCAATTGCTCAAAAAGTCTGTTTACAATTTTATTTCTGGAACTATAAATCTCTATACCCACTTCCCTTTTTGGGGCATCGTCTATAAAACTGATATCCTGTACTTTGACGACCTTCTCATCCACCACCACGCCTTCCTGGATCTTTACCAGGTCTGCGTTTCTAAGATCTTTGTCCAATACCACATGATAAATTTTTCGCAATCCGTTGATAGGACTTTTAAGGCGTTTGGTCAAATCTCCGTCGTTGGTAAAAAGAAGAAGTCCGGTATCTTCCTTGTCCATTTTGTCAACTGGGAGTAGTTTTGATTTTGATGCACTGGATATCAATCCGGAAACATGACGTTTGCCCTTTTCGTCGCGAATGGTTGTGGAGAAATCCTTCGGTTTGTTCAAAAGCACGTATTCCTTTTTTACGGGATTCAACAACTGTCCGTCAAACCTAACTTCATCAGAAAGTTTCACTTTGTAGCCCATTTCAGTAACGGGTTTCCCGTTTACGGTAACATTTCCCGCAGAAATATAGATATCCGCATCCCTTCTGGAACAGACCCCGGAATTGGCTACATATTTGTTCAGGCGGATGGAGTTGGGGTCGCTTACCTGTTTTGGAGCGGTGTTTTTCTTGATAGGCGCATTGCCCCTAGCGTAACTTTTTTTCCTAAAAGTCCCCCCTTGTCTTCCCGATGCTTTATCCCCTTTGTTTGACTCTCCCCTACTCATAACGTTTTTATTTTGGACAAAGGTAAGAAAGGCGAGCCAATGCGTACACTAATTCCTGAACGTATCAAATATTATATTAAATAAGTACTTCTATATATTGAAGAAAATGAAAACATCCAATACTAAGGATTAAAGAATGCGATTTAAAACCAGGTCTACATCGATCAAGAGAATACTAAAAACGCCCACCACAATGACCAGTTTCAGGATGTTGTGCAACCACAAAAAATGCTTTCGGGTACTTGATTTAAAGAGGATGCCTAAAAAGAGTATAAAAAGAAGGATACATCCGGCAAAATAATATTTCATATACCCAACATCGAACTTAAAAATCAGCAATAAGGCAGGTATCAGGGTCAATAACATCAGTATCGCTATCAGGAATTTGGATACGTTGACCCCATAAATAATGGGTATGGTTCGGTAATTTTGGGCGACATCCCCAGAAATATTTTCCAAATCCTTGATCAATTCCCTCGCCAATATCAACAAAAAGAGAAACATCGCATGCACAAAAATGACGGTTTCAAAATTCTTGTAGTACACAAAAACCGCAAAAAAGGGGGTGATTGCCAATGTAGCCGATACAAAGTTGCCAAAGAACGGGATTTTCTTCACTTTGTGGGAGTAGAACCATATACCGAAAATATAGGCCGAAAAGAAAAGCACTGCCCGAAAAGAAACGTAACTGGCCGCAAAAACAGCCAAAAAATTCAAAATGAAGTAGGTACTCAATTTAAATCGCTGGCTCACCAAGCGGTCCAACATGGTCTTTCGGGGCTTGTTGATTAAATCCTTTTCCGCATCGTAAAAATTATTGATAATGTAGCCTGCGGCGATTACCAGAGCGGAAGCGATTACGATTACAAATAGATTTACATCAAAAACAACCTGTCTCAAGGGTAAATTTGGGGAAAGGATATAGATGGAAGCCAGGTACTGTGCCAAAATGATCATCAAAAGATTATACCCACGTACCACGGAAAACAGACTCAATACTTTTAATAGCAAGAGTTTGTTTTTTCTACTAAGCATGAAAATGTTGGGTATATACTAGAAGTTGTAGACCACCTCTAATTTGTAATCCTTTAGGGCCTCCTGTGCTTTTTCAAAATCCTCTGTAAATCCAAGAAAATAACCACCGCCTCCAGAGCCACATAGTTTTAGATAGTAGTCATTGGTCTCGATTCCTTGTTTCCAAAGGTCATGAAATTTGGCGGGAATCATTGGTTTAAAATTATCCAATACCACATGGGAAAGCTTTTTCAAGTTCCAGAAAAGTGATTTAATGTTACCGTTCACAAAATCCTCCACACAGGCATCGGTATGCTTAATAAATTGGTCTTTAAGCATATTCCTAAAGCCTTCATTCTTCATTTGTTCCATAAAGATTTGAACCATTGGTGCCGTTTCACCAATAGATCCACTGTCCAATAAAAATACGGCTCCCTTACCTTCCAAATTTTGGGAGGGGATACTGGTAGATTCAATATTATCTTGGGAATTGATAAGTATAGGCAAACTTAAATAACTGTTCAAGGGGTCCAGACCAGATGACTTACCGTGGAAAAAGGATTCCATTTTACCAAAAATGAGCTTTAAAGATAAAAGCTTTTCCCTGGTCAGGTTCTCCAATACGGTAATCTTGTCCTTTGCATATTTATCGTAAATAGCCGCGACCAAGGCACCACTGCTACCTACTCCGTACCCTTGCGGGATGGAACTGTCAAAATACATGCCTTCCTCAATATCGGTATCCATCGCACTAAAATCAAAGGACACCAAATTTGGTTCCGTTATCGATAATTCCTTTAAATAGGACGCAAATTCACGCAACGCCTGATTGGACTTTTTCGCCTTTTCAGAATCATTATTGGTTTTCAAAGCACCTTTAAAAAAATTATACGGAATGGAAAGTCCTTTGGAATCCTTGATGATACCATACTCCCCAAAAAGAAGAATCTTTGAATAAAATAATGGTCCCTTCATTTGTTTAAGTAAACCGGCAACGCCTTAGACAATTTAAATATAGACAACTAATTTGCAACTTAGGTGCTATAACATCAAAAATATTATTTCAAATGCTTAAAATCCTACTTCAATAACGCTTGAATTGAATTAGAAGTGTAGCAATTAATTTAATTTTACCGCACCCTGCCCAATTCGATCACAAATATACTGCTGGTTTTCGCAGTATGCAACCAACTCATTCACAATAAATTGATTTACTTTTTCCTTTTCAGTTTCAGGATAAAGCACATGAACATTTGCACCTGCGTCCAAAGTGAAGCAAACATGTGATCCGGATTCCTCCCTAAACGCCCAAATTCTATTGATAATTTCCAGTGTATTAGGTTTCATCAAGACAAAATAAGGGTCTCCTGTCATCATAATGGCGTGCAAGGTCAACGCCTCACTTTCAACAACCTGTATAAATTCTTCCAAGCTGCCAGATTTTAAAATCGGTATTAATCGGCCTAAATTCCTATGTGCCTGCTGAAAACGTTGCTCGGCAAATGGATGCCCCTTGACCAAATCGTGCCCCACAGTACTACTTACTTGTTTTTGTCCTTTGTCCACTAAAAGGATGGTATCGTGATAGTTTTTGAAAATAGGGTGTATCTCCCCTTTATAGGGAATTCCGTATAAATCCGTACTGTCTAGAATTTCCTCATGGACACCCCAGGTTACCAAGGGTCCTTCCAAACTTCTACAGGCACTCCCAGAACCCAAACGCGCCAGAAAAGAAGCCTTTTTTATGAAGAAATCATCATCCATTCCAGGGTAAAGCATTCGTTCGATTTCCATGAGACAGAGGGCCAAAGCCGACATACCACTTGCCGATGAAGCAATGCCACTGCTGTGGGGAAACGAATTGGAGGTTTCAATGGTGAAGTGATACTCCCTTAAAAATGGACAATAGGTAGTTATACGTTTGAAGAAAGTCTCGATTTTTGGTCTGAAACTAGGCTTAGGGCTTCCCTCGAAAAAAAAATCAAAAGCGAATCCAGGAGAAGAGCCATCCAGTTTTTTAAATTGGATTTTAGTGGTTGTGGCACAGGCACTCAAGGTAAAGCTGATGGAGGGATTTGCAGGAATCTGTCCTTCCCTTTTCCCCCAATATTTCACCAAGGCAATGTTACTGGGAGATTTATAACCGACTTTCCCCGCTGCGATTAAAACCTTGGGATTTGAAGGAATAAAATCTTTTTCTGTCATGAAGCCAACTATTTCCGCAAAGATAGTTTTTAAGAGGAGCAATAAAAATAAATGATTATTTTAGGGCATGAACACAGCCCTACTTAGAAAAAGACTCCCATTTGTTTTTATAAGTGTTACCGTGTGTCTCATTATTGGGTTCGTATCCAGTGTGGTTACCCAAAGTTCAGTGAACGATTGGTACCTTACGTTGAACAAGCCCGGTTTTAATCCCCCAAATTGGTTGTTCGCCCCTGTTTGGACTACACTGTATATCCTAATGGGCATTTCTGCAGGTTGGGTATGGGCCAAGGGTTTCCATCATAAATGGGTAAAGACCGCCCTTTATCATTTTGGTTTTCAGCTTCTATTGAATGCTCTTTGGAGCATAGTATTTTTTGGGCTGCAATCGCCTTTTTGGGCCTTATTGGTCATTTTTACGTTACTGGTCATGATTGTATTTACCATAAAATGGTTTAGGCTGGTGAGCAAGGTAGCGGCCCTTCTCTTGCTACCGTATTTGGCATGGGTCTGCTTCGCGACTATTTTAAACTACAAAATCTGGGAACTTAACTAGTTTCGCCCATTTCGATTAACCTCATCATCGTACGGTAGTTTCTGGTGGTTGCCTGAACGTTTAATTTTCGTTCCACAAGATTGTTGTTCAATTTGGCTTTGCCATATCCATTTTTGCAGCATAAATAGAGGCAATCTTCCACTAGCTCCCATGATTCGTTGGGATAGATTTCTTGCTTGAAAGAGGCCAATTTTTCGTTTTCCGGAGGACCAAAAAGCATAACAAAGTAAACCCTGTTGGACTCCAAATCCTCCTTTTTTGAAAAGGGATTATTGCAGATAATCTTTTGCAAATCGGGTAGGGACTTCACTAAAACGGGCACCTCAAAACCAAAATAAGTCTTAATGGTTTCTTCTAAAGTGACTTTTGTTTCTGGGGCCGAAACATGGGCTTCCTCAAAAATAATGTTGCCACTTTGTATATACGTACTAACGCCCTTAAACCCATTGTTGGTCAAGAGCGAACTCAATTCTGCCATGGACACTTTCTTTTGTCCGCTCACGTTGATTCCCCTTAAAAAAGCGATTTGCTTGGGCATGTTTCTAGATATTATCAAAGCTATTTACGATTCCTTGGGCAGCCAAAAATCCGCCCGTCCAGGCATTTTGGAAATTAAATCCGCCCGTAATCGCATCAATATTCAAAACTTCCCCCGCAAAGTACATATTCGGGAGGACTTTGCTCTCAAAGGTCTTAAAATTGACTTCCTTTAGGTCTACGCCCCCGGCGGTCACAAATTCCTCCTTAAAGGTACTTTTCCCGTTCACAAAAAAAAGACCTTGTGTCAGTTGAGATGTCAACTCTTGTAATTGTGCCTTGGTGACGTCTGGCCATGTAACATTGTCATCGATACCGGAAACCCTTACCAAATTGGCCCAAAGTCTTTTAGGAATATCCAAGACCTTGGTCCGTAGAACGGTCTTTTTTTCCACCAGCTTAACCTTCAAGAACAATTCCAAGAGTCCGGCCGGATGGTATTCCGGCACCCAATTAATCCTAATTTTGAACTCGTATTTATAGGAATCCAAAATTTGCGCGCCCCAAGCGGAAAGTTTCAAAATTGCCGGACCGCTCATGCCCCAGTGGGTAATCAGCAAAGGACCTTCCGAAGAAAGGATTTCACTGTGGGAGGCATTGTCCGTATTTCTTCGGGATTTAATTTTGTCCAAAACGGCAATTTCGACGTGCGTACTTATCCCTGGAATATTTTTGATGCGTTCGTCCTGAATTTTAAACGTAAACAAGGAAGGAACTGGACTGACAATCGTATGGCCCAGCCCATTCAACAAATCCCAAATTTTGGGATTACTGCCCGTAGTTACCAATAATTTTTTGCACTTGTATGTTTTTTTGGTGGTGTTGACTTGCCAGTAATCGCCTTTTGCGTCAGTAATATTTTCAAATCCCGTAACGGTACAAACCCTAAAAATTTTCACGCCCAATCTTTCCGCTTCGGAGGTAAAACAATCGATAATGGTCTGTGAGGAGTCGGTTGTTGGAAACATTCTACCATCCTCCTCAATTTTTAAGGGGATACCCCTTTTTTCAAAAAACCCGATGGTATCGCCTGTGGCAAAACTGTGAAAAGGACCTAACAATTCCTTTTCCCCTCTTGGATAATTGGACGCAAGGTCAGCGGGATTGAACTCGGCATGGGTAACGTTACATCTTCCACCGCCCGAAACCTTTACCTTGGTCAACACCTGTTTGCCGCGTTCCAGGATGGCTATCTTTACGTTGGGTCTAGCTTCAGCGATATGGATGGCCGCAAAAAAACCGGCCGCCCCGCCCCCAACTATGACCACATCGAACATTAGTGGATTCTTTCCGGATAATTGGTAATGATTCCGTCGACCTCAATACGCTTCATGGCGTCAATATCAAAATCCTCATTGACGGTCCATACGTAAATTTTGAGTCCGGCTTCCCTGATCTGGTTTGCGATTTCCAAATCCAGGTTTTTAAAATAGGGGTTTATGGCAACCGCGTTCAGCTCCTTTGCCACGGGAATGGCGTCCACCGGGTTTTCCTCGGTCAACACCGCTAACTGTACACTGGGGTTCAATTTTCGCATTTCCCGTAACTCGTCCCATTTGAAACTGGAAATGATAAAATTTTCGGGCGACCATCCTTGTTTCTCAATGTAATAGTTCATGATATGGTTGACCTTATCGGCCGTATCATCCCCTTTTAATTCGATGTTCAAGGCCACCTTATTGTCTATCAATTTGAGGACATCCTGTAACATGGGTATTTTATGTCCCCCATTTACTATTAATCTGCTTAAATCGAAAATGTTGTATTCCTCAATCTTTCCAGGGCCGTTTGTCAATCTGTCCACCGTTTCGTCATGGAAAACAACGATTTCCCCGCTCTGTATCTTGAACACATCGATTTCTATCATATCAACGCCCAAATCTATGGCTTTCTGAACGGAAGCCAAGGTATTTTCGGTCTCATGCCCCATGGCACCCCTATGTCCTATTACCAAAGGTTGATTCATATTGCAGGAAGATAGTAGTATCCCAAATACCAAGGTTAAAAATACTCTTTTCATTTGTGCTATATAAATTTCGTTTTTATCAGTCAAATATAAGTAACCCTGTCGATAGATATCAGGAGGATTGATCACATATTTATACAACTTCAAAAATAAAGGATTCCAATGGGCCCAGATGCACATCTATATGCCCTTCATTATTTATGATTTTCAAGGTATTTGTTTTTTCGTACAGTGTATCCCTTAACTCGTACGCAGCTTTATCGAACCCCCATGATTGCAAAATCTCGGGCGGAACTTTTAAATCGAAGGAAAAGGAATCTGTCACATCAAAATTAACGATGATGATCAATTTTTGATTTTTGGACCATCGCACGTACGAAAGCACCCTATGGTTATAACCTTTTGTACGCTCCTTGTTGTAAAAATGAATTTCCCTATATTTTCCCATTAGGGCTTCGCTTTCCAAGGTGAAATTCAACAACCTCTTATAAAAATCACGCAATTCCCGCTCCTGTTGGGTCAATTGACCCCCGTCAAATTTTTTATTGTTCAACCATCGCTGATGATGTGGCACGCCCACATAATCAAAAATGGAAGTTCTGGAAGCGCTTCCAAACCCAGGATTTTCCGCTGCGGGCTCCCCCACTTCCTGTCCAAAATAAATCATGGTTGGAGAGGTGCTTATGGTAGCCGAGACCACCATGGCCGGCTTTGCTATTTCAGCAGCACCCACAAATTCCGGACTGGCAATACGCTGCTCGTCATGGTTTTCCAAAAAATGGAGCATGTGATGTTCTATATCCTTTAAATTGTGCTGCACTACCGGGATATGATCGGACCAACCATAGCCTTTCATGATATGTTTGAGGCCGTCATAAAAGTCGACCTTATCGTACAAATAATCCATTTTTCCTTTATGGATAAAGGTCCTGTACAGATTGGGATTATAGACCTCGGCCATTAATAAGGCATCCTCGTTCCGCATTTTGATGTAGGAATTCATAAAGCTCCAAAATTCCACAGGCACCATTTCGGCCATGTCATATCGAAACCCGTCCACACCAAAATCCATCCAGTACAAGGCAATGTCCCTAAATTTTATCCAGGAATCAGGCACGTCCCTATGCTGCCAAAACCGGAAATGCTCGGTATAATCCTTCTCCCCAAAATCATATGGCAAGAGGTCAAAATCGAAACCTCCATCGGGTCTTACCCCATAATTTACGCGGACAGTTTCGTACCAGTCGTTCATATCTGGCTTGGGACTTCTGGAACCGTTCCCTGTCCATTTGGCCGGATTTTCCTTGAGCGTTCCGATGGATCTATGCCGTTCACCGCCTAAGGGTTTATAGCCATCCTTCCAATCCGGCACTTCAAAATGGGCGCCCGGTATATAGTAAAAATTGTTGTTCTTCAAATACTCGTGATCGGTATCGTCATCGGCACCAAAACTGCGTACGTCATTGGGATTGGAGATACCTTGATAATCCCGGGCTACGTGATTGGGCACGATATCCATAATGACCTTCATACCATGTGCATGGGTCCTATCAACGAGCTCCTTGAATTCCTGTAACCTATTTGCCGGATCCAGGGCCAAATCCGGATCCACATTGTAATAATCCTTTACGGCATACGGAGAACCTGCGCGCCCTTTTACTACCTTTGGGTCGTCATTGGAAATGCCATAGGCCGTATAATCCCTGATTACGGCATGATGCGGAACACCGGTATACCAAATGTGGGAGACGCCAAGCTTTTTGATTTCCGATAAGGCCTTATCGGTAAAATCCTCAAACTTGCCAACCCCGTTTTCCTCGATGGTCCCCCAAGGTTTATTGGTGGTATTGGTATTCCCAAAAAGTCGCGTAAAAACGTGGTAGATTACGATTTTTCTTTGCATTTCAATTTCCTATTTCCAACAGATAGCTGGGAAGCCAAATTACGGGATCTTAGTTAACTTTTAAGGGCGTGTTGGGCAACAACTCATAGGCTTCACCTTGCACCAGAATGGAAATTCCGTTGTCCCCGTTCAGTTCAAAGGTCAGTTCGTTGGAAGCGACCTTGACCTTGATAATGCGGTTCCTAAAATTCACTTTAAAGGAATACGTTCCAGCTAAACAATGCGGACAATACATTTAGCGAAATAGGCAGGTTAAGTGGCGTGGAAGCATCGGATTGGAGTTGGGGCGCCTTGATATTCGACATGGACCATGATGGGTTGAAAGACCTTTTTGTCGCCAACGGGGTCTATCAGGATTTAACGGACCAAGATTATCTAACTTACATTTCCAATACCGAAATTCTCAAATCCATGATTACGACAGATTCGGTGAACTATGCCAAACTCATTGACCTAATTCCTTCGAACAAAGTTGAAAACCATGCCTATAAAAACCTTGGTAATTTGGAATTCAAAAAATACGAGGAATCCGGTTTGCTTGTGGAGAGTTTTTCAAACGGGGCTGCCTATGGGGATTTGGATAATGACGGAGACTTGGACCTGGTAGTAAATAACCTTAACATGGAATCTTTTGTCTATGAGAATACTACCATGGATTCCAAAAAATCGAATTACCTCAAGTTTGATTTACGGGGCGAAGGCAAAAACACCTATGCCGTTGGTTCCAAAATTGAGGTGCTACCGTACAATATCTCGGTGGAAAATCAGCCCGTACGGGGATTTCAATCCAGCATGGACATTCGGCCGAATATCGGATTGCCCAACAATCAAAACGTTTCGGTAAAAATCACTTGGCCCTCAGGGAAAATTACCCAGCTGAATGACATCAACGTAAACCGGACCATTATTTTATATGAAAAAGACGCGGAAATACAGGCATTGGACAAATCCAATTTGGAAACTCCTCTGTTCCAAAAAGTTGAAGGTTTGTTGGACTTTGTCCATAAAGAAAACCGCTTCGTTGACTTTGATAGGGATCGTCTTCTTAATCACATGGTAAGTACCGAAGGTCCTAAAATGGCTTTGGGCGATGTCAATGGTGATGGAAGGATAGACCTATTCATAGGTGGATCAAAAGGCAACCCGCCAAGTCTTTTTATCAACACCGATAATGGCTTTGTTCAAAAAAAAACCTCCGACTTTGACCAAAGCAAAAATTCAGAGGACATGGAAAGCATATTTTTCGATGCCGATGGGGATAACGACATGGATCTGTACGTGTGCAGTGGTGGTATCGAATATTCACAGTATTCAGCTGAATTCTTGGACCGTCTCTATATAAACGATGGTAAAGGGAATTTTAAATTATCCGATCAAAAGCTTCCTGTGAGCAACACCTTTCATAGTTCATCCACTGTCGATGTTTCTGATATAGACCAAGATGGTGACTTGGACATATTTGTGGGGGAACGTATGATCCCCTTAAAATATGGCATGGCCGGTTCGGGCTTTTTGTTGGAAAATGACGGTAACGGTAATTTTACCGATATTACGATGACTGCAGGAACAGATTTTCAGGACGTGGGTATGATTACCTCTGCCCTCTTCCAAGATTTGGATCATGACGGGGATGAAGATTTGATTATTGTTGGTGAATTTATGGGAATCGAAATATTTATCAACGAAGCAGGAAAATTTGTTAGAAAGGTAGATAATCCGTTATTGGATTTAAAAGGCTGGTGGAACACCATTGTCCCCAGTGATTTGGACGGTGACGGCGAAGTTGATTTCATTGTTGGAAACCACGGGTTGAACAGTCGGTTTAAAGCCAGTAAAGACCGGCCCATACGCTTATACGCTGCCGATTTTGACGGAAACGGGTTTATTGACCCCATACTCACATTTAGAAGAGAGGATGGACAGGATTACCCCTATGCACTTAGACATGATTTGATCGAACAAATTAAGGCTATTACAAAAAAATATCCAGATTATGAGTCCTTTAAAGATGCATCTGTGTCAGCTATTTTTTCGGAGGAGGCCTTGAAAGAAGCAAGAACATTGGAAGCCAACACCCTTGAATCCGTTATACTTGTAAATAACGGTAACTTGACTTTCGAGGTTTTGCCACTCCCCATCGCTGCCCAATTTTCAACTACCTATGCAATTGCCACGAACGATTTTGATGGAGATGGCGACCAGGACATCGTGTTGGGAGGCAATCTATACAATGTAAAACCAGAGGTGGGACGATATGATGCTTCCTATGGTGTATACATGGAAAACAAGGGAGGACTTAAATTTGAAACAATAAAAAGCGGAAAGGGCTTCAAAGTTAAAGGTGAAATTAGGGACATGGGCATCATCGACCAAAAGTTATTCGTAAGTAGAAATCGAGACTCCCTAGCAATATTTAAATTCAACCAATGAAAGCTAATCTCCTACTAGTAACAGCTACATTCCTATTCTTAGCGTGTAACAAAGTACCAGAAGATAAGGCTACTTTGGAAAAGGCTCCTATTTACTTCAGGGATGTTCCTTCGGATAGCAGCGGAATCGATTTTTCCAATGACCTTGAGGATACGGGAGATCTAAACATCATCGAATATTTATATTACTACAATGGTGGTGGCGTGGCGATAGGGGATATCAACAACGACGGATTGGAAGACGTCTACCTAACGGCAAACCAAAAACTGGACCGTCTCTATTTGAATTTAGGTGGGTTAAAATTTAAGGATATTACTGAGGACGCTGGACTTCTTATGGATACTAGTTGGTCAACCGGGGCTACGATGACCGATGTAAACAATGATGGTTTTTTGGATATCTATGTCTGTAAGGTTGGCGATTATAAAAGTCTCAAATCCCATAATTTACTATATCTTAATAATGGAGATGCCACCTTTAAGGAGGTATCCAGAGAATATGGTCTGGATTTTTCCGGGTTTTCAACCCAAGCCGCTTTTTTCGATTATGATAATGACGGAGATCAGGATATATATCTCTTAAACCATTCCGTTCATACGCCCAGAAGCTATGGGAATATTTCCCTACGCCAAGAAAAAGATTCCTTGTCAGGCGATCGGTTCTATGAAAACAAGTTGGATGAAGGGGCTTCTTTTTTTGTTGATGTGACAGATGCCAGCGGTATTTACAGCAGTGCTTTGGCATATGGTCTGGCAATAAGTGTTTCCGATATCAACAACGACGGGTTTTTAGATGTCTACGTAGGCAATGATTTCCATGAGAACGATTATCTCTATATAAACCAAGGTGATAAAACGTTTAAGGAATCTGTGGCAGATTATTTTAATCATACCTCACGTTTTACAATGGGTGTTGACATTGCTGATATAAACAATGATTTGCTTCCCGATGTCTTTTCGCTGGATATGATGCCTTTTGACGCACAAATCTTTTTGAGATCGGGCGGTGAGGACTCGGATAAGGTGAACCTCATCAAAAAAGGTTTTGGTTTTGAGGACCAATACGCCAGAAATACGTTCCAACTGAATACGGGCCAAGGACATTTTGCGGATGTTACCCTTTTAACAAATACACATGCCACGGACTGGAGCTGGTCTCCATTGATACAGGATTTTGACAATGATGGACAAAACGACATATTTATAACCAATGGCATCTATAAAAGACCCAACGACCTGGATTACATAAATTATCTAAGCAATATCGACTTTTCAAAATACCAACAAGAAGAACAAAATGAAATTGAATCCAAGCTCATTGCGCAAATCCCTACGGTAAACATTCCCAATATAATCTTTAGGAATACAGGAAACCTGACCTTTGAGCGCCTTTCGGAAGCTTCTGGACTCAGTGCCTCTTATTCGAATGGAGCCGCGTATTCAGATTTGGACAACGATGGTGATCTTGATCTCTTGGTGAACAACATCAATCAAAAGGCAAGCCTTTTGGAGAATACAAGTAATCGTGGCGGAAACAACAATTATGTCTCTGTCAAATTGCAGGGAAATCAGGAATATAAGAGTCCATATGGGGCCAAAGTACTGGTGTTTTCAGGAGAAAATCGGTTTATAAAAGAACTGACGACCGTAAAAGGGTTTCAGTCTTCTTCTACGCATAGGTTGCATTTTGGATTGGGAAACAACACTAGCATAGACTCTATTCAAATTCGATGGTTGGATGGAAAAGTACAATCGGAAACAGGATTAGGCATCAATCAAGAACATGTTATTGCAAGAGAATCGAACTTACCTGATACACCAAAAAAGGAACTGGAAGAAGCCACCGATTATGAATTTTTCAATTTTGTCCATTTAGAGAACAATTATCTTGACTACGAGCGAGAACGCCTAATTCCTGAAAAATTGTCCACCGAAGGCCCTGCCTTGGTCAAAGCAGACTTTAATGGCGATGGTTTGGAGGACCTTTTTATTGGCGGTGCCAAATATCAATCCCCATCCCTTTACTTTGGAAATAACGATGGTACTTTTTCCGAAGTTAAAAATACCAGCCTTAGAAAGGATGTCATTTATGAAGATGTTGATGCCGTCGCATTCGATATTGAAAATGATGGCGATCTGGACCTTTATGTAATGAGTGGGGGCAATGAACTTGTGGAAGGAAATCCCAATTTGGAAGACCGTATCTATGTGAACGATGGAAAGGGTACATTTGAACGCCTCAACATCCCTTTGATTAAAACCAATGGAGGTAGTGTTTCTGCCGCGGATTTTGATGGAGACGGCTATGACGATCTTTTCATTGGCAATCGTTCCATTCCCGGTGGTTATGGATTGTCACCCGTTAGTTATATTTTAAAAAATGATGGTACCGGAAAGTTCGTGGTTTTACAACAGGAAAGAATAGGTATGGTAACGGACAGTGAATGGGCGGACTTGAATGCCGATGGTCTATTGGACCTAGTAATCGTAGGTGATTGGATGCCCGTTACGGTTCTCATAAACCAAGGCGGTTCCCAATTATTGAACGAGACCCAGAAAATGGGCCTGGAAAACACAAACGGAATGTGGAATACCGTATCGGTAACGGATTTGGACAACAATGGCCAACCGGACCTATTGGTGGGGAATGCCGGTTTAAATTTTAAGATAAAGACAAGTGTAGAGCGTCCCTTGAAATTATACATCGATGATTTTGATGAAAACCAACAACCGGATCCTATTATTTTTTATGATTTCTTCGGTAAATATGTACCTTTTGCCTCTAAAGATAAGCTCACGGAACAACTACCCTATTTAAAGAAGAAGTTTTTGAGCTATACCAAGTTTTCAAAAATTGAAGGTATCGAGGATTTGACGGGTAAAAAGGAAGAAGAAATTATGGAGACCAAACAGGTACAGGAACTTCGTTCCATGGTCTATCTAAACCCAGGAGAAAATATCAAAGCAGTTCCATTACCAATGCCTGCACAAATGAGTAGTATTCAGGACTTCTTTATATCGGAAGGTGGGAGTATATACTACGTTGGAAATTTCAAGGGGCAAACAAACGAATTGGGCCAAAACATTGAAAACCCCGGGGGGATTCTTCAAATGGATTCCAATAGGAACTTAATCCATAAAAGATCCCTGGAACTTCCGAAAGGTTCAGATTCGAGAAAAATAGCCCCAATTTCCCAAAACAAACTTCTGATTTTGACAAATAACGATCGTTCCTATATCCTTAAAGGAAATTGATACTTGGATTGTTAGGATTTGCCCAGCAACTCCCATAACACAATATTCTTTCTGTAATGCGCGTATCTTTTATTTATAATTCAGGTAGCCCATTTACCACTGACCGGGACTAAATTCATCGATAAGACTCGTTAGAACTAATAGGACCATTTTTAATAAGAATGAAGCCCAATGTCAAAGTTTTACTCTTAGTCACAAATTGGATTAGAACATTTTACATATAAAAAACTAAAAAGGTTTAAGGAAAGTTTAATGTAGACCTTTTAGTCTCATTTTTAATCCTAAAGAATTGACTGGCAGTCAAAATAATGTAATTTTGTTGCTAAATCGAGGGCAAATTGATGATGAAAAATAAAATGAAATTAAAGATGTTCAAGAAAGTTTTGGCAGTATTGCTTTTAGCGGTCTTTTTTTCCTGTTCCCCGGAAAAGCAGCCTAGCACTGAACCGATCAAGGTAACGGCAGAAGACCTGCATACATCCATTGATAAGGTGGTAGAGATAATGATACACGACATTTTTTCCCCACCTGTGGCCAGTAGAATATTCGCCTACCCCAATATTGCGGCCTACGAAATCATTGCACAAGTAAATCCGGAGTATAATTCCTTGGCCGGACAGGTAAATGAATTGACCCCGATACCAAAGATAGACTCCTTACAAAATGTGAATCCCAATTTGGCGGCACTTATTGCCCACATGAACATCAGCAAACAACTGATATTTTCAGAGGACAAATTCAACGTTTTACAGGATAGCCTTTTCAACAAATGGGAAACCATCAACAAGACGGAATTTGAAGCCTCAAAAGCCTATGGGGAAAAAGTTGCGGAGCATATAAAGGCATGGATGAACAAGGATAACTACCCGCAGACCCGCACCATGCCCAAATTTACGGTGGATACGGACGACCCCGCAAGGTGGCAACCCACCCCACCTGCCTATATGGACGGTATTGAACCCCATTGGAACAAAATACGTCCCTTTTTCCTGGATTCCGCAGCACAGTTCAAACCGGTACCGCCTCCGGCCTTCTCCATGGACAAGAACTCCCAATTCTATAAGGAGCTTCTAGAGGTCTACGAAACCAGTAACCGGATTACCGCCATTGGCGATACGTCCGAAGAAGTGGCCATAGCCAAATTTTGGGACTGTAATCCGTATGTATCCGTAACCCGCGGACATTTGATGTTTGCGACCAAGAAAATTACCCCAGGGGCCCATTGGATCGGAATTACTAAAATTGCCTGCAGAAAAACAGATAGTGATTTTCAAAAATCACTTTATGCATATACCAAAACTTCTATGGCCATCGCGGATGGTTTTATCAGCTGCTGGGACGAAAAGTACCGGAGTAATCTTATCCGCCCGGAAACTTTGATAAATCAACATATTGACGAAAACTGGGTTCCCATACTTCAAACCCCTCCCTTCCCGGAATATACAAGTGGGCATAGCGTTGTTTCAGGTGCGGCCGCCACTGCCTTAACGGATATCTTTGGGGACGATTTTAGCTTTGATGACGATACGGAGCTTCCTTATGGTCTTCCCATTAGAAGTTTTACTTCTTTCAACCAAGCTGCGGACGAGGCTGCAATCAGCAGAATGTACGGGGGTATCCATTACCGGGCCGCTGTAGAAGTGGGCGTGGGCCAAGGAAGAAAATTAGGTTCCTTGCTTATTGACAAGATAAAAATGAAAAACGACAACGCGGTCGCAACAAATCACGAATAAAAAAGTAACAAAGGGAAATTCTCGAAGTACAGACCCCTTTGGCGATGCCAATAAATTTTAGATTCGTAAATTCATACGTTCGTATCAAGATGTTACCCTATGATTAGAACGTTTCTTTTTTTACTATCCCTCACCTTCTTTTCCTGTACAAATTACGGTCAACTAAAGGTCGTTACAGATTTGCCTAGCAGCCTCAAGGAAAACTCAGGAATGGTTAGCCTAAAGGATTCCACGGTTTGGATTATTGAAGATGGAGGGAATAAGGATGAGTTATATAAGGTCGATTTTAAGGGAAATATCCTAAAGACCTTGAAGATGAAAAACGGGGACAACGATGACTGGGAAGATCTTACCAAAGATTCGTTGGGAAATGTATATATCGCCGATATAGGCAATAACAACAACAGCAGGAAAAACCTGAAAATTTACAAGGTTCCCAATCCGGAAATAGAACCTGGCGATAAAATCGATGCCGAGAAAATTGAACTAAGCTACCCCAACCAAAAAGAGTTCCCCCCTAAGAAATCGGGCCGTTATTTTGATGCCGAAGCTATCTTCCATCATAACAACAAACTGTTCATCGTAACCAAAAACAGGGCCAATCCCTTTACCGGTAGTGCTTACATCTATAGTGTCCCGGATCAAAAGGGGGTATACGAGGCCAATTTAGTTGGGGAAATCAATGTGTGTAAGGATTGGAAGACCTGCCAAATTACGGGCATAGCTATTTCACCAAGCGGCAAGAAGATAATCGCACTCAGTTACGGAAAGCTGTTCATTTTTACGGATTTTACCTGGGATAATTTCTCTAACGGAAAAATTGAGGAAATAGATTTGGGCATTAGGACGCAATTAGAATCTATCTGTTTCTTAAATGAAGATTTGATTTTATTGTCCGATGAACGCTCTCATGGTACTGGCAATAATCTATACTCCCTGGACTTAAGCAAGGTCAAAATCCAAAGCCCAGACCAAAGGTAAAACGAGGTCCGTCCTCACTATGGAACAGGGCAAGGTTCAGAGTCAAAATATCCGCACTATTCATAAAAAACCCACCACCATAGGAAGTATGCCAAGTGTTTGAGGAAATTCCGGGCGACCATACCCTACCATAGTCAAATCCTCCGAAGAGCCCCAATGCCGTTGGCAAAATACGGGTACGCATTTTACGGAGACTAAACCTCACGTCGGTATTTTGGTAATAGGAAGCTTTCCCGGTAAAACGTTGGTTTCGATAGCCCCGCAATCCATCGGTTCCCCCTATACTGGCAGCCTGATAGAACTCATAACCATTCCCCATATTTATGTGCCCTTTCCACTTGGTCGCCAAAACGAGTCGGCCACTAGGTACCAATTTATAGTCGAAGGAGATACTCGGAATCAAATATCCAAAATTCCTATTGGCCACACCAATGTTCTCCTTGAAGCCCAAGGCAATGGAGGTCGCCATGCCCATGGTAGGAAAGCTCTGGTTGTCATGGTTTTCATAGGAATAGGTTCCTTGGACGCCTACAAAACTATTACCAGTCTCCTGTCCGTTCTGTTGGTAAAACGTATTGATGAACCGATCCGAAGTTTCTTCCACTTCAATGGATTCATAGGAAACTCCCAGGTCGAATTTGGCACCCAAAGGGCTTCTCCATACCAATGATGGGGCAAACTCAAAATTTTGGATACGTACCCTATTATAATCCAAGCCCAGGTCATCGTCCAAATTTTCGCTTTCATTCCCAAATCCAAAAAAGTTTATAGCAAAGTTAGGGGTGGTAAATCGTGTATCCAGCGACAAGTTCCAACTCTCGAATACATTGGCAAACTCCCCCTTGTACCGTAGTTCTACGCCACTTGTGGCAAAATAATAGGAAGCACTTAAGGAATGTTGTTGGGTAAAGGGATTTTGCCTGAAACCATTGTAGGTGTAGGTATCCATAAACCCTATTTTGACACCATCATCTGGATTGAAGCCTACCGTTGGGATCACTTGGTTGTTGCTACTTCTAATATTTAAGGGGTTATAGGTGTTCACCGGATAATCGTCAGTCAGTTTGACCTTGGTTTTTGTCACCTCCTCAAAGGTGTTCTTTTTACTTTTGTAGTCATAGACAGCCACTCCCCTTCCGTTCTTTATTCTATAGATATCATTATTTTGTCCACCGATTATTCTGACTTTCACTCCATTGTAGTTTTTGGGATTTACGACTTCAAAAATATCATCGTCATCCAGGCCATAAACCCAGATTTCATTGGTGTTGGTAGTATAAAAGACTTTGTCAAAAAACTGCTTTTTCTTTTCCCCGTCAATAATCCTGTAGGCAGCCACCTGGGTTCTTTGGTCATCCAATCGGGTAATCACGAACCAATCATCCTTGTCAGTACCCACTACCGTGGCAAATTTGTTCAAGACTTTAAAATATTCGATAGCGGTATTTTCAATACCTTCAACCCTTGACAGCAGAATTCTTTTGATTTCTTGAACACCTGCATCCTGCACCTCCTTTGGAAACATGGTAAACGCTTCGTCAATAACCCTCTCATCAATCCTTTGCCGTAAAAATTTGGCCTGATTCCTCCAATCTTCCAAGGTACTTTCGGATAATAAGGCGAGATCCAGTACATACGTTTTTGGAGAGGAATTGAATCCTTTGACGTTTCTAATTTCCTCATGGAAACCTTCCATTAACCTGAGTCCGGGGATGATACGGGTGGCAAGACCCATAAAAATGCCATCGCCCATTTGGGAATAGGCCTGATCACGATCCCTGGGAACCGGTCTATAGACAACCTTTCCATCCTCCTTAAACTCCGCCCATCGCCATTGGTCCACATGACGGTCCCAATCTCCTATGACCATATCGAACAATCTGGCCCTGATGTAGGCATAAGTGTCTACTTCATACTTCTCGTCATCCCGGAGGTCTTCAAGCATGGAATCCGTGCTTTTCAGTTCATTGGAATATCCAAAACTCTCCAAATCCCCATGTCCATCTCCGGCATGCTCTTCGATCATATAGAGTTCGTTTCCAAAAACCTCGTTGTACTCACCCAACGCTTCCTGTTTTGGAATATAATAGAGTACCGGATTGGTATGAAGGATTCCAACGGCATCGGAAAGTTTACCAACCGTGAACGGGGCGTAGGGATGTGAACCTGTATAAAAGTCCTCCAACAGTTCCTTTGTATAGGTTTCCTTTAAATCGTCCATAAGGTACTGATCTTGAAAAGCCATGGATTGCAAATACAGTTCGGGAAGTTTTCTAAGTGCCCGCATCACGTATTCCTTTCCGGAAGCATGTCTTAAACGCAAGGATTTAGACTGATGCCCTCCTCCCTTTTTAACGGGCGTAAGTCCCCCGAACAAAGTATCTATGTAGACCACGGGAGCGGTCACTTCCCTACCATAATAGCTACGATAGCGTTCTCCCCAAATCGCCTTGAAAAAACCGGATTTATCGATTTCCTCTTTGGTGTAAACGGATGCTTTTAGTTCCTTGTTGGGAATTCTAGGAAATATAGTATCCAATTTAGTTACATTTGGTGGCAATACTGCGGAAGTAAAAAGGAATTCCTCTTTCCCTTCACTATCAACACCGTAATATCGAACCCTAGAAGAACCATCGGTATAGACTTCCAAGGTAGCGTAACCCATTCTACCGGTGGAAAACCTGGATCCATTCAATAACCTTGTTTCTCCCTTTTTAGCTCCGGAACCACTTACAATCTGAGGCGTACTGTTTTCAACTATATACTGTAATGTATGTTCGTGGCCAGAGGCAAAAATGACCCTATCCGAGTATTGCGCCAAGGTCGTTACCCTTTTTACAAGATCTAAATATCGTTTGTTTCCCATATCCTCTGTGGAAGCCCCGGATGTCCGCCTCAAAATATTTATAAAGGTTCCCAAACCTGGCAAAGGAACGGGTTGGTCCTTTGGATAAAAGTGTTTTTTGAAGGAGTATTGACCACCGTGAGGACCATAACTAGTCATTGGATGGTGCATGGCAATCAAGGTAGTTCTATCCCTGTAATCCTTTATGGCATCTTCAAGCTCCAAAAGAAATTTTTCCCGGCTTTTTATTTCACATTTATCGTTGATACCCGGCCTCCTGTTCCAGTTGGTGAGGTACCATTCCGTGTCCAAAACAATGATGGCCAATGCATCGTTCACCTCTATTACTTCAATGGGACAACCATTTTTTGGCAAAAAGGCATCTTTATCATTCAGTTGTTCCTTGATATAATCCTCTTCCCGTTCCAATCCAATGAGGCCTTCCGTGTACCAATCGTGATTGCCCGGTATAAAAAGCTTTCTTCCCTTAAAATTGGTAAGCGTTCTCAATTGTGCATCCAAATGGCTCTTAGCGGTTAAATAAGCTACGGTAGAATCCTTGGGGTCCGGCAATCCTGCTGGATAAATGTTATCGCCCAAAAAAATGGCCGTACTATTTTCATCCGCTTGATCCAGTTTATTTTTGAAGATTTTTAAAGCCGGATTCATACCCCCCAAAGGAGAAAGGCCCGCATCGCCAACGAGATAAAAGGTATGTTCAACTTCCTTGTGGATTTGAATATCCTCTGCATCCCGAATGTCCGCATATTTTGTCCTATAGGTAGCACAACCCGTAATCAAAAAAAGCAATAAAAGAGCGGTACCATATTTCTTCATGAAGACGTCCCTATGTTCTATTTTTTGTAATTTGGAATTCCTAAAAATATTTCCTCATGGCGGATATTCTTCAGAATACCAAAAATCACGTTGTAACCTTGCTGACAAAGGAGTTGGATTCAAACTATCTCTACCACAATCTAAGGCATACGCAACGTGTTGTTAAAAGTACTAAAGAATTATCTAAAGCATGTGCGATATCGGATAAGGAAAAAGAAGTATTGGAAATTGCTGCATGGTTCCATGATACTGGATATACGGTGGGGACTAAAGATCACGAAAAAAATAGCTGCATCATTGCGACAAAATTCCTTGAGGACCAAGGTTATGACCCTGACCTGATCTCCAAAGTAAACCGATTAATTATGGCGACGGAGAAAGATTCAGTGCCCAATTCCATTGAGGAAGAGATCATCAGGGACGCAGACGCTTCGCACTTTGCGCAAACAAGCTATTTGGAAACATCGGAACTATTACGCGAAGAGCTTAAACTATTGAACATAGCCGACTATGCTTACAAAGATTGGGTGGATGTCAATATAATAATGTTGGGCAATCAACATCGCTATTATACGGATTATGCCAAGGAAATCTGGCAAGAGAAAAAGGATGACAATTTAAAGAAGCTCATAAAAGAGAAAAAATCCATCAAGAAAATCGCAAAAAAAGAGAAGTTAAAGGCAAAATTCAAGGGTGAAAGTCCGGATAGGGGCATACAAACTTTATTCCGTGTTACGCTCAGGAACCACCTTACTTTGAGTGACATAGCGGATACAAAGGCGAACATCCTACTTTCGGTCAACGCCATAATCATCTCATTGGCTTTATCAAACCTTATCCCCAAATTGGATAATCCCTCTAACGATTATCTCATTTATCCAACCGCAATCTTTGTCCTATTCAGTGTCATATCCATGATTTTGGCCGTATTGGCCACTAGGCCAAATGTTACCAGTGGGGAATTCACTAAAGAAGATGTTGCAAAAAGAAAGGTGAACCTTTTGTTTTTTGGAAATTTCCACAAAATGGACCTACCCGATTATGAATGGGCCATCAATGAATTGGTAAAGGACAAGGACTATATCTATTCGTCACTGACCAAAGATCTCTATTTTTTGGGTGTTGTCTTGAACAAAAAATACAACTTGTTACGTTGGACGTATACAACCTTTATGATTGGAATGATTATTTCGGTTATAGCATTTGCATTGTCCTTTAAATTTTTTGGCCCGGAGAGACAGCTACAGGAACTGGTATCCCAAGCATTAGTCTTTTAAAGTAGCCATTAGATCTTCGTAGGTATAGGATTCCTGCGATTCTTGATCGGTCTTGTATAAAATTTCTGCCCTAATGGCCTTTAGACCGGAAACTCCTTGCAGTCCTTCCAACTCAACGATTTCTATCTTGTCTGTAAAGTATTTTTTGGATTTTAAAAATTTGATATATCTCAAATATTCAAGCTCGTCCTTTTTCTGGGAATAGACGATTGCAATTTTGCCAGTCTGGGTAAGTCGCTCGTTGGTTCCTTTGATATATGCCTTATCGATACGCTTTTTAATGACTTCATAACGGGCATTATACGTTCCATCCACATCGAATTTTTTCTCATCCATTCGAAACCGAATGGACAATGAGGAACTGTAAACCAAAATCAGGGACGTGGCATCCAAGGGAATTGGCAACTCAGGTTTAAGTTTATAATGAACATTTTCCATCTCGCACATGACCTGTAACTGCCACAACCTAAGATTGCTTAAATAAAGTGAATTAAAACCTCCATTTTCGCTAATACTCTCCCCAATGTACATGTTGTGTTCCACTCCGTCCGTTTTGTAGCGTTCAAAATAATGCGGAAACATACCCTGTGCGTTTTCTTGTTTTTTATCAAGGACAGAGACCAACTTCTTATTAATCATGGTCACACTTTCATCATAGTTCTTTCTATGATCA
Source organism: Maribacter sp. PR66 (assembly GCF_028464205.1). Classification (NCBI taxonomy): domain Bacteria; kingdom Pseudomonadati; phylum Bacteroidota; class Flavobacteriia; order Flavobacteriales; family Flavobacteriaceae; genus Maribacter; species Maribacter sp. PR66. The sequence goes on along the minus strand of NZ_JAQPCH010000001.1, from coordinate 1,091,379 downwards.
TAATAGGAACCCGTTCCCATATCGATCTTGGCCTCATAGGCCTCTATTTGTTGGGCGATTTTAGCGTCCGTCTTTTTTAGATGATCGAAAACAGGGTCGATTTCATCTTTTACAAAATCAAAAATGGCCTGCTCGCTATTGGTATAGAGCATTTCCTTGATACTGTCCAAATGGTTTTTTACCCTAAAAACGAGTTCCTCGTAAATGGGCAGTCTATTTTTTGCCAATACCTCCTCCAAGATGCCATTGATTTGGGACAATTGAATCATCAAATCCCTTTGAATGGCCTTATTACGGGCTTTGGACGAATCCTTAATATCGATTTGACCATATAGCGGATAAACATCCTTAAAAACGATTTCCTTGAAGGACGGAGATCTACTCTCCAACTGATCTTTTATAAAGTATTTTGCCTCTTCCTGAAATCTCCAATAGACGGAAGAATGCACAGAGGTACACTCATTTTGGATAATGGCATCAATTAGATTTTCTTCCTCTACCTTGGACCGCACCACTGCAGAAACTATGAAGGGCATTACATCATCCAGCTTTCGTGCATTGACTCCGTTCAATTCGTTTTTTCGATTGGAAACTACTTCCAAAACACCCAAAAGCTCGCCTTCAAAGGCTATTGGCGCCAATATGGCACTTTTAATCTCTTGTCCTTCCAGCACGTGGTATGGATCACTTTCATTCGATGTCTTGTTATATTTTTCTACATCGGAAATGGCAAAATAACTATTTTCTTGAATTAGCTTCTTATAGGAATAATTACAGAGGGCATCATGGCAAGGCTTCGAATCCTTTCCGTTGAGGATAAAGCTTGTCATATTTTTCCCGTATACTGGTTCAAATTGGTCCTTTTTTGCATTATAGACCACAAAACCAACCTTTATATCGGGCAACCTAAAGAATGACCGAAAGGTTTCCTGTAGGTTTTCCATAAAATTGTCGCTGGACCGCTTGTCGCTCGCGATTAAGCTGGATTTAATTTCAGAAATGGAATGCTCCGAAGTTACATCGAACATATTGGCAATAATAAAGCCCTTGGCAACAAAACTATCGGGCGGAATCTTATCCTGCCAAAGGCTAAGGTTGTCCGGGCTTTCCATAAGCTCATTGATATCTTCTTCAGACAGTTCTTTGGATTTATCCGTAGGAAGAATTTCCATGAAGTCCGCATTGTACATGATGCGGTAATGGTGCATTACCCCATTCGAATCCGGTATATCATAAAAATAGGGCCTGCTAAAATCAAGTTCAACCCCATAATGGAACTTGAGAATAACGATACAACCCATGATGTAATCCACCCCAATTTCCTGGTTCCTTATTTTTGGTTTATACGTTGGACCAGCCTGTTTGACGATTTTTTGAAAACGTTTGGAGGGATTGAAAAAGAAATCGAAATAAGGAATAGATGCTACCTTAATTTCGTTCTCGCCCAAGATAGGCGAAAAACTATCCTGAAGGATTAAGGAAATGACCTCCCGGTGCTCTTTTATCAATTCAAGATCGGAAAAACCGTCCCGCAACATTGGATAGGGCTTTTGGGCATCAAGAACTTGCTTGGCCCTTGCCGCCAATACAGGGTCATCGCCATCAAGCATACTTTCATACTCCCTTAAAAGTTTATCAAAACTTATTTGATAAACCAAGGGTCTTAATTTGTCATCACATCCCATATTGCGTTGGTCTCCCATACTCTCTCAAAATTACAAAACCTACACCTGTTTTTTGTTAAAGTTTTACATGGCGATTTTACGGTTTTTCGGATATTTATAAAAACTTTGTAGATGTCCTCCTCAAATAGACTTTCAAGAGCGTATTCAAACGCAAAATATATTTCGTTTGATGATACCTCTAAGTTTATCCTTTTTAGTGATTGTCACCGGGGAGACAATAGTTTCGCCGATGATTTTGCCAATAACAGGAACATTTATTTCCACGCCCTAAACCACTATTACAATGAAGGTTTTGATTATTGCGAGTTGGGTGATGGTGACGAACTTTGGGAAAACCTTCATTTTGAATCAATCTTTGAGGCCCACAAGAATGTCTATAAACTCTTGAAAAAATTTCATTTGGAAAAGAGGCTACATATGATATGGGGAAACCATGATATGGTCTATAAGGATAAGGCTTATGTAGACAAGTATCTCTCCAGTTATTTTGAGCCTATTGACAATACCGATAAGGAGTTGTTTGAAGGTATAACCTACAACGAGGCCATCGTATTGAAACATACCCAAACCCAACAGGAATTGTTTCTTACCCACGGGCACCAGGCAGATTGGTGGAACTATACCTTTTGGCGATGGGGCAGGTTTTTGGTGCGCATTCTTTGGAAACCCTTGCAGGTTTGGGGCATAGCGGATCCCACCAGCCCGGCAAAGAACTTTAAGGAACTGATAAAGCTGGAGCGCCGAATCAAACGATGGATATTACAGAACAACCTACTCATCACCATTGTAGGCCATACTCATAGACCCAGGTTTCCGGAACCCGGAGATATTCCTTTTTTCAATGACGGTAGTTGTGTGCATCCAAGAAGTATAACCGGTATTGAAATTGAAAATGGGCAAATTTCGCTTATTAAGTGGCAAATTGATACCACTTTGGATGGAACACTAAAAGTTGTAAGGTTACTGCTTGAAGGACCTCAAAAGTTAGTGGACTATATGAAAAAACAGTAATTGTGGAACTGGACAGGCTAATCGAAAACATTCCCATACGTCATAATCTTATTTCAACCATACTGTTTTTGGGGGTAGTCCAAAGCTTCTTCCTGTCAATTGTACTACTTCTTAATTCCAGCAACAATGTTGGCCTTAAATGGTTGGGGTTTTCCATATTGGCTACCGCCCTTATTTTTTTGGATGTTTATGTTTGCTACACAGGTCAAATTAAATATGTGCTGTTTCTAAACGATTCCACAGAAGCCTTGGTTTTAACTATAGGACCAACACTTTATCTGGCCATTTACTGCTTCTTGAAACGAGAGAATGTTACTTTCAAAAAACATTGGTGGCACTTTACTCTTCCAATAGGATATTTTGTATCGCAGATTCCATTCTATTTGGCTCCAATATCGGTGAAATACAATGCTTATATTGGCGCCTATTATTCGAAGTTTCCCAGTGCCAGGATACCGGAATCCTTTGACTACAGCTATCATTACATAAAAGATATTTTTGATTGGCTGATACTTGCCACATTTCTTTTTTATACAATATTGTCCTTAAAAATGGTATGGGAAGAAAAATCCAGATTAAAAGAAATTGGGGTAAAGAACAAATCCAGTAAGTATATTTTCACACGAAATACGGTTATAGTTCTGTTTATATTACTGGTGCTCATATTTTCAATCTTCTATTCATTTGATGACGATGGAGGAGATCATTACTTGGGTATTTTCAACAGCTGTCTTGCATTTTTAACAACCTATGTCTTAGTATCGGAATCCCGGTTTTTTGCAAAATCTTGGGTTGCGGACAAGTATGAAACCATTGGCCAGTCTAAATCAAACCTAAATCTTGTAAGTATTGAATCCTACGTAGATGAAAACAATTATTTTCTTCTCCAAGATGCTTCATTAAAAGATTTGGCCACTATTCTAAAAGTTCATCCAAACCATATATCAAAAATTATAAATCAAGGGAAACATTCCAATTTTAACGATTTTATCAATCAGAAAAGAATAGTCTTCTCCCAAGGGAAATTGATAGACCCCGGCTTTTCCAATTTGACCATAGAGGCCATAGGAGCAATGGCGGGTTTTAAGTCGAAATCCGCGTTTTATTCTGCATTTAAAAAGCACACAGGCACTTCACCATCCGCATATATAAGGTCTTTTTCTCCAAAATTGTAATTCAGGACAGTAAGCGTACCCTAAAAATTTGTCCATTTTAAGGTCAGGTCGATATTTGCCGAAAAAGTAAATCATGGAGACCACTATTAGGAGATACGATTTGGACTGGCTAAGGGTTATCGTATTCGCATTGCTTATTTTTTATCATGTAGGAATGTTTTTTGTACCCTGGGGATGGCATATCAAAAACAATGTGATTTACGATTGGTTAAAGTGGCCCATGCTATTTTTAAACCAATGGCGATTGCCTATCTTGTTTGTTATATCTGGCATGGGCACCTACTATGCCCTTTCTAAAAGAAATCTTGGTCAGTTCAGTTGGGAACGAATTAGAAGATTAGGGATACCCCTTATATTCGGTATGATCTTCATTGTACCGCCTCAAGTTTATATGGAACGATTGGCCAAACACCAATTTTCAGGATCTTATCTAGAGTATTTTACCTCGGTTGCCTTTAAAGGTGTATATCCAGTAGGCAACATAAGTTGGCACCACCTATGGTTCCTGCCTTATCTACTTGTTTTTTCACTTTTATTAGGGCCTTTGTTCGTTTACCTAAGAAATAACAAAAACCGTTTTAGCAATTGGATTAAAAAAATCATTGGCAAGCCCTTTGGTATATATTGGTTCGTTTTGCCACTCTACCTTTTGGAAGCGTTGGTCGAACCTTTTTTTGACATAACCCACGCATTGATAGATGACTGGTTCAACTTTAGCTTTAGTTTGGTCTTGTTTTTTTACGGCTTTCTTCTAATTTCTACCGGAGATATATTTTGGAAAGTTGTGGAGGAATTAAAATTCAAAGCCCTTTTAATAGGTGTTTTCACCTTTCTATGCCAAGTTTTCATTTGGATATTTTTGGAAGACGGATACGTGGTCCATTTTACCGAAGCATTACTTAAAGTAGGCAATATTTGGTCTTGGATTATGGTGCTTTTTGGGTTTGCAGCAAAATATTTAAATCATAAAAGTTACCCTCTTTCCTATGCCAATAGGGCCGTGTACCCTTTTTACATCCTCCACCAAACAGTCACCATTGTTTTGGCTTACCTCTTAATGGACCTTTCTTGGGGACTATTTCCAAAGGCATCACTTCTTGTTTTGGGAACTTTTGGATTTAGTTGGTTGATATATCATTTCTTAATTCTAAAAATTCCGTTATTACAGCCCTTCTTTGGTTTAAAAAAGAAACGACAGCAATAACCTATACTCTCTTCGCCAATGTCTTCAAAGCAAATATAAACGTATCAAGTTCCTTGGTGGTCGTATAAATATTTGGGGTAATCCTACAGCCCTGAACATTGGCATAATCAATCGCTACGGTAAATATGTTGAATTCTTCCAACAAGCTTTTGGCCAAGTGAGCCGGTTTCATGTGTGCTATGCCAACATTGGCAATACCACAGCTTCGGTGGGGATCTACAGGGGTATTTACCACAATGTGTTCCACGTTTCGGACTGCATCGCTCCAATACCGTTGTAAATAACGGAGTCGGTCTTCCTTTCTTTGTAGTCCGATATTTTCCAAATAATCTATAGCATCGTCTATGGCCAAATCGGTATGAACGGGCAATGTCCCCGTATGGTTAAGTCTTCTGATTTCGGGCACCTCATCCGTATGGTCAGCGAAAAGGGGCCAAATCTTGGCGATGTGTTTTTTTGCAACGAACAACATGCCACTGCCCAAAGGAACACTTAGCCATTTATGAAGGCTACTGCCATAATAATCACACCCAAGTTCCGCGATATTTACATCAATATGTCCAACACAATGCGCACCGTCTACCATTACCTCAACCCCGTGGCTATGGGCCATATCACATATTTTCTTGATAGGTAGGATTTGTCCCGTGATGTTAACCATGTGGCAGACCATCAACAATTTCGTCCTTGGGGTTATTTGGGATTCGTATAGGGAAACGATTTCTTCATCGGAGGCCGGATGGTTGGGAAGGGAAACGACCTTATTGACAACACCAAACCTTTTTGCCACCAAACCAAACTGGTCTTTCATGGCCCCATAATCCTGTTGTGCAAAGATGGCCTCGTCTTTCTTTTGCCATGGATAACCCCCAATGATCATATCCAAGGACTCCGTTGTATTTCTTGTGATAATCAGTTCCTCTGGAGAAGCACCTACCAATTGTGCCAAACGGTCCCTAACCTTGTCCTTATTTTCCCATTGTACCGTACGCATGTAATAGGAGGCCTCATAGTTCACCATATGGATGTGCCGTATATACTTTTCCATGGTAGGTTTTGGAATGAAGTTATAGTAGCCGTTTTCCAGATTGATATAATCCGGTTTTAGGTAGTAATCCTCGCGTATCCGCTGCCAGAAAGCATCCTCATTTTTGGGATAGGGGGTTTGGGATTCTTCCAAAGGGTACTGGGGAAGTGCCAAAAACGGGGAAAAGAGCGCCGCACCACCCAATTGCTTTATAAAATCTCTTTTGTTCATCAGGATAGGGTCTTTTCTTAAAAGTATTAAAAAAGGAGCACTTGCATTTTACAAACCTTAAAAATTACGGATAGGTCAGGAAATTTATACTTTTTAAGGAAAATGGAATCGGCATGGAAGCGATACCTTCCTCCTAAAAAATTATCTTATATTCGGGTTTACAAACCAATCCAATAACAACCCATGCCTCTTGTCATCGTAGTCCTTGGAATCCTTCTTTTGTTCCTTTTGGTCGCAAAATTCAAACTCAACGGTTTTATCTCCTTTATTTTGGTTTCCCTTTTTGTGGGAATTACCGAAGGAATGGAACCCATTGCTGTTGTTAGTTCCATTCAAAAAGGTATTGGAAACATACTGGGCTTCCTCGTTCTCATATTAGGGCTTGGCGCCATGTTGGGCAAGCTGGTTGCGGAAAGTGGGGCCGCACAACGAATAACCACAAAGTTGGTGGATAAATTCGGGAAAAAGAACATTCAATGGGCCGTAGTGCTCACAGGTTTTATTGTGGGCATTCCCATGTTCTATTCCGTTGGTTTTGTGATTTTGGTGCCCCTGGTATTTACGATTGCCGCAGCCACAGGTTTACCACTACTTTATGTGGGCCTTCCCATGCTTGCTTCCCTTTCAGTTACCCATGGCTACCTTCCCCCGCATCCCGCCCCTACGGCCATAGCGGCGACTTTTAATGCGGACATCAGCAAAACGCTCCTGTATGGTATCATCGTGGCCATTCCGGCTATAGTGGTAGCGGGACCGTTCTTGTCCAGAACAATGAAAAATATCAAGGCCTCCCCTTTAAAAGAATTGATGAACCCCACCATACTTACGGATGATGAAATGCCAGGAACCGGAATCAGTATTTATACGGCCCTACTTCCGGTAATCCTAATGGCGATTGCGGCCCTGGCCGCACTTTTTCTTCCTGCCGATTCCTTCCTAACTTCTATTTTAGTTTTTTGCGGGGACCCAGTGATGGCCATGCTTCTTTCGGTATTGGTAGCAATCTACACGTTAGGTTTGGCCCGTGGAAAATCAATGAAGGAAGTAATGGATACCGTTGGTGAGGCCGTAAAGGGTATTACCATGGTTTTATTGATCATTGCCGGGGCAGGTGCCTTAAAACAGGTATTGGTAGATAGTGGGGTAAGCGAATATATTGGAAATGCCCTAAGCGGATCTTCCATTTCACCGCTAATATTGGCATGGTTGATCGCAACGATCATAAGGGTTTGTGTAGGATCGGCCACGGTCGCAGGGTTGACCGCTGCAGGTATTGTTCTGCCGCTGATCGAAGGTACGGGCACCAGCGCGGAACTTATGGTGTTGGCCATTGGATCTGGCAGTCTTATGCTTTCGCATGTAAATGACAGCGGATTTTGGTTATTTAAAGAGTACTTTAATCTTTCCATAAAGGATACCATTAAATCATGGACTTTGATGGAAACGACCGTAGGTGTCATGGGTCTTATAGGTGTTTTGATCTTGAATCAGTTTATATAAATTATAGTATAATGAGTATCTCCAAAAAAATACAGGAATTAGGTCTGGAACTTCCTCCTGCTCCCCCACCGGCCGGTCTATACCGACCTATATTGGTGGTCGATAATTTTTTATATGTTTCCGGTCAAGGACCGGTTTTAAAAGATGGGTCGCTCTACAAAGGAAGGGTGGGCCACGACCTTGATTTGGCCGGAGGAAAGCTGGGTGCAAGACACGTTGGCCTGACCATGTTATCCACCATCATTACCCATTTTGGGGAGGTAGACCGAATTAAACGCTTGGTAAAAACACTGGGAATGGTGAACTGTACCCCAGATTTCCAGGACCATCCCTTGGTCATTAACGGTTTTAGTGAATTAATGTCCGATGTATTTGGTGCCGAAAATGGCGTAGGCGTACGAAGTGCCGTGGGCATGATGCTTCCGGGAGGTATCGCCGTGGAAATCGAGGCAATGTTTGAACTTCACAAATAAACTCTTATTAAGGGATTTGTTTTGGAAATACTAATGAACTTGCCCGCATACGTATTAAAATATCGATTTGTTAACTAAAAATTATGGGAGAAGAAACATGGTATCGGCTGAAGGATAGTACAAAGGTCATTTCCCCCTCCTTATTGGTCTATAAGGAGAGGATCATCCATAACATTGAGGAGATGATACGTATGACGGGGGATGCGAAGAAGTTGTGCCCCCATATCAAGACCCATAAATGTGCGGAAATCGTTCAGATGCAACTGGAACGTGGCATCACAAAATTCAAATGCGCTACCATCGCCGAAGCCGAACTGCTGGGAAATTGCGGTGCTCCCGAAGTACTTTTGGCCATGCAGCCCGTGGGCGCCAATATAGACCGATTTATCACCTTGATGAAAACCTTCCCCAATACCAAGTTTTCGGCACTGACGGATACCTCTGCCATTGCCGATACATTGGCAACATCGGGAAGAGAGAATGACCTCAAAATGAGCCTATATATCGATTTGAACGTGGGCATGAACCGAACGGGCATTGCCCCAGATGAAAAGGCCTTTCAATTATATGAATATGTATCCGTAAATCCCCATTTGAAAATTCTCGGCTTACACGTATACGATGGTCATCTGAGAAATCCCGATTTTGATACCAGAAAACAGGATTGCGAAAAAGCCTTCGATTCGGTCTTGGAATTGAAAGAAAGAATTTTGGAGGCCAAGCTTCCAAACCCCATTATCATCGCCGGGGGATCACCAACTTTCCCCATTCATTGTAAAAGGGAAAACGTCATAGCCAGTCCGGGTACAACGCTCTTATGGGATGCAGGTTACGGCAATCTTTTCCCCGAAATGAATTTTCTTCCCGCGGCCGTATTGTTCACTAGGATCATTAGCAAGCCCAAAGCGGGCATCCTATGTTTTGATCTGGGCCATAAATCCATTGCCCCGGAAATGCCCTTTCCAAGGGTGGAGTTTCTAAGTTTGGGACATGAAAGACAAATTGGCCAATCTGAAGAGCACTTGGTCGTGGAATATGATGACCTGAAAGTAATGGAAATAGGCTCGGAGCATTATGCGATACCCAAACATATTTGCCCCACGGTGGCCAAATACGACGAACTTCTGGTAGTGGACAAGGGTCACATTACCGATGCATGGAAGGTAGCCGCCCGTAACCAAAAAATTACCATTTAGCATGTTTATCCTGGATGCCCATTTAGACCTTTCCATGAACGCCATGGAGTGGAACCGAGATCTTACATGGTCCGTTGCCGCCATCAGGGCCAGTGAAAAAGGCATGACGGACAAGCCCGATCGGGGGAAGAACACGGTTTCCTTTGAGGCAATGCGAAAGGGAAACATAGGTATCTGTGTGGCGACACAGATTGCCCGTTATGTAAAGCCTGGCAATAATTTACTGGGATGGAAATCCCCACACCAAGCTTGGGCACAGACCCAAGGGCAATTGGCTTGGTACAGGGCGATGGAAAAAGAGGGACACCTGATTCAGATTCGGTCAAAAACCCAATTCACGAACCATTTCAAGCGATGGAACCAAGATAAATCAAATTCGCCCATTGGTTATATTTTGAGTTTGGAAGGTGCGGATTCCATTGTTACCATGGAGTATCTCCACACCGCTTTTGAAGAGGGCCTGCGCGCCATTGGGCCTGCGCATTACGGCCCGGGAACCTATGCGTATGGAACGGATTCCGTTGGAGGAATCGGCATCAAAGGAAAAGAACTGCTAAAGGAAATCCAAAAGCTCAACCTGATTCTGGACGCGACCCATCTGTGCGACCAAAGCTTTTGGGAGACCATGGCCGTATATGAAGGCCCGGTTTGGGCCAGTCATAACAATTGCCGGAAATTTGTGGATCATAACCGTCAGTTTTCGGACGAACAGATCAAGGAACTCATTACCCGAAAGGCTGTAATAGGTATGGCATTGGACGCTTGGATGATGGTACCCAACTGGGTTCGTGGGAAGTCAACTCCAGAAAGTACCGGAGTGTCTTTGGAACATACCATTCAGAACATTGACCATGTTTGCCAGTTGGCCGGAAACTCGGAACATGTTGGAATCGGGACCGATTTGGACGGTGGTTTTGGTTTGGAACAGTCACCAAAAGATATCGATACCATTGCCGATCTACAAAAAATTCCGGGTATGTTGGAAAAAAGAGGCTATGCAAAAACGGACATCGAAAATATCATGCACGGAAATTTCGTTCGCTTCCTACAGGAACATTTACCGGATTAAGAAGGCAAGGGTTACGATAATCGAATTTAACACCCCGTTAAGTCCCTGTGGCAGGGTATTTGCTATCTTTATTCCGATTATGGATATCCTAATGAACGGACGTAATTCATTTACTAGTTTCCTTTGCCTTTTGTCTTTTGGGTGGATTCAGGCCCAAACGGACCTACCTACGCAGAAACCCTTGAAGATTGAATCGGTCAACCCTATCGATAATTCGGGTACCACTAATTCCGGCAGTGTTCTGAACATTCCATCGGTCATAAAGGAACAGCCCAAACTGGATATGACCACTAAAAATCCAGTGAAAATGCTTCCGGACGAAGAACTCGTACAAGCAGGAACGGGACTTAAGATAGATCCGCGCATTGGCCCAGGCGAGCGCATGAACGGGTCGGGCCAATTCTTCCCGGACCAATATCTTGGTGATATCAAGAGTAATGGAAAATTTATAGGCATCGTTTGCAGGGACCACGAATATGTGGATGGTGATCGGGTCAAGATCTATGTCAATGATGTAGTGGTCGAATACAACCTTTTGTTGACAGGAGCCTTTAAAGGGGTCAACGTAGACCTACAGTCAGGGTTCAACAAAATAGACTTTGAGGCATTGAACCACGGTTCTTCCGCACCAAATACGGCCCAAGTGGATGTATACGATGAAAAAGGACAGCTCCTATATTCCAACAAGTGGTTGTTATCCACGGGCTCAAAAGCCACACTAATCGTTACCAAAGAATAACCCGTACCTCTGGAAATTTATAAATTAGGTTTAATTGCTCCTTTAATCTGGGGCATTCATCTTCTATTTAATATCTTTAATTTTCAAAACAATCATTTTTAGATGTCAAAGAATTACAAAGTCGCCGTTATACAGCTCAATTTGAATAATACCGCCGATGAAAATCGGAAAAAATGTATGGAGTGGATTAAAAAGGCCGCGCACCAAGGGGCCGAAGTTATCTGTCTCCCTGAACTGTATAGCAGTCACTACTTTTGCCAGAGCGAGGATGTGGAAAATTTTTCCATAGCCGAACCTTTGGGCGATGTTTCCTTTACAGCTTTCAGTGCCTTGGCCAAGGATTTGGGTGTAGTGATCATCGTTCCTTTTTTTGAAAAAAGAATGTCCGGCATCTACCACAACAGTGCCTACATCATTGATACCGATGGAAGCCAAGCAGGCCTGTACCGCAAAATGCATATTCCGGACGATCCCCATTTTTACGAGAAATTTTACTTTACCCCCGGGGATTTGGGCTTTCAATCCATCGGTACAAAAAAGGGAAATATTGGAACATTGATCTGTTGGGACCAATGGTATCCGGAAGCGGCCCGATTGACCGCCTTAAAAGGTGCCGAAGTATTGTTTTACCCCACTGCAATTGGCTGGCATCCTGCTGAAAAAGCCCAATACGGGGAAAACCAATACGGGGCATGGATGAACGTGATGAAGGGACACGCGGTCGCCAATGGCATCTTTGTAGCTGCGGCCAACCGGATAGGTCTTGAAAAATATATCCCGGATACGGATGGCATCGAATTCTGGGGAAAATCATTTATCTGTGGACCACAAGGCGAAATATTGGCCTTGGCCTCCCATGACAAGGAAGAAATACTGATGGCCGAAGTGGATTTGGCCCTTCAAGAGAATGTTCGCCAAAACTGGCCCTTTTTTAGGGATAGGCGAATCGATGCCTTTGGGGAACTAACCAAAAGAGCCTTGGATTAAGCTATATGGGCAAAAGAAGATTTCCCGCAGAATGGGAACAACAGAAAGGTGTTTTGCTTTGTTTCCCACATAATGGGAAGGACTGGCCGGGTAAATTCGGGGCTATTAAATGGGCCTTTGTGGAGTATATAAAAAAAGTATCAGCCTTTGAGACCGTTTTTTTGGTGGTCGCATCTGAAGCGCATCGCAAGAACGTAACTGAAATGCTCGAAATGGCCCATGTTGACCTTTCCAAAGTATCTTTTATTGTACATAAAACCAATCGCAGCTGGATGCGTGATTCCGGACCCATTATGGTCAAAAATGGAACGCAATGGGAAGCACTGAATTTAAACTTCAATGGCTGGGCCAAATACAATAATTGGCAATTGGACAAACACGTCCCTTCTTTAGTGGCCAAACATTTGAATGTTCCTATGACCCAAGTCACCTATAAAGGTAAAAAAGTGATTTTGGAAGGTGGTGCCCTGGAAGTCAATGGAAAAGGTACGTTGATTACGACCGAAGAATGCCTATTGCACCCCTCCATTCAGGTCCGTAATGTAGGATTCACCAAAGCCGATTACGAAGCCATATTCGAGGAGTACTTTGGCGTTACAAATACCATTTGGTTGGGCGATGGAGTCCAAGGGGACGATACCCACGGCCATGTAGATGATTTATGCCGATTTGTTAATGCCGATACAGTCGTAACCGTAGTGGAAACCGACCCTAAAAACAAAAATTACAAACCGCTGCAAGAAAATCTGAAAAGTCTCCAAAAAGCAGTTTTGGAAGATGGTTCCCCTTTGAAGGTAGTGGAATTGCCCATGCCAAAAACCATCCTATTTGAAGGTTTGGAACTTCCGGCCAGTTATGCGAACTTTTTAATCATAAACGGTGCCGTATTGGTCCCAACATTTAATGATCCCAAAGACCGTTTGGCACTCAATATACTATCCGATTGTTTCCCGGATCGGGAAATCATTGGCATCAATTGTATCGATTTGATTTGGGGCTTTGGAACGTTGCACTGTTTGAGCCAACAAATTCCGAGGTAATAAATACAAGTTCAAGTGTCAAGTTCAAGCTCAAAAACAAATGGACCGACTAACTTGTTATCAAAAGAGATTACCTTCTTTCTCCAGGCCGATAGGTTTTTGTAGCCCTTTTCAAAACATCTTCCCTATAATAAGCGGCATCTTTCCAATCAATATTGATGTAGCGTTCCGTTTGGTCATCAAAATGCGGTGAAGCCGGGTCGCCACTTTGTCCCCCCGCCAAAATGGTCTTGGCTTTCACTTGGTCACCAAATTCCACTACTGCGGCAAAACTATTGCCCCTTGTACCGTATATATTTTTTGCATCTGGGGTAGTATATCTAGCCCCATACGCCGCCAAAGCACCCCAACGACCGGAGGCAAATCCAACTCCCACGCTTGGCAGGCTGTCGTTAAATACCTGAACAATGTCCCCGTTCAGACGTTGATAGCGATTGACCTCGCCCCAAGGCATTTTCCAAGTACCGAAATCCGAAATCAATTGATCGACAACTTCCTCAAAAATGCGTAAGCCCTCATCCGTGTGTTCGCCAAAATAAATCATCCGTTCCATATCGCTGAGACCTTGAGGGTAGTTGGCCCGCTGCCCCATGGCGGTGCCATAATAATGCGCCAAGGTCATGGCAACGGATTCTTTCGAGGTCTTATAATCCCATTCTTCAAGAATTTCTATGGGTTCCTGCAATTTTGGATTTTTATCATCTTGGGAATTATAGGCTTTTACCAGTCCCGGAATCAAAGCCTTGAAAGCAGGTAAATAAGGGTCGTGGGCCAATTGAATAAGGCTATCAATGGTATACCCTTTCCGATCAGTCAATAATTCAATCGCATGAATCCCTCTAAAATTTTCCTGGTCTTTGGACATGTAGTAAGGATACGCCTCTCTTTTTGGGCTAAATTCAGCAGCAGAGGTATATGGGGTTGAATTACAATTCTGTATCCATCCGTTTTCCGGGTTCAATACCAAAATATTTTCATCCACGGTATGAAGTCCCTGCCAATCGGTTTGGGGGTTGCTCCCATCTACAGGTTCAGAATAATCAAAGCTGACATCCCGCTTCGGAATAAAATTACCGTGGAAGTAGGCGATATTTCCCTCGGCGTCGGCATAGACCGTATTGTTGGAGGAATTGGTGCGAATGTCCATCATCTTTCGAAAACCATCATACCCATCCTGTTTAGTGCGAATATACGACTGCTCCAAAGCCTTGACCGGTTCCCACATCATCGCCGATGCCGTCCATTGACCATCAACGGCATGCGTGATAGGTCCGTGGTGGGTACGGTACATGGGGAAGGTACGTTCCTTGATCCCCCTATCCGATGTATATTTTAAGGTTACCGATGTGGAATCTACCGGCCGCAGCTCCTCCCCATATTGGTAGTACAATTTTCCGTCGTTCTTTACAATGGTCTCCTTGAATTCGTCCATAACATCGGTATAGGTAGATGTGTGCATCCAACCTGTTTTTTCATTGAAGCCCTGATATACAAAAAACTGTCCCCAGGTAACAGCACCATAAGCATTCAGTCCCTCTTCGCTGACCACGTGAACCTCTCCCCTAAAATAAAAGGAAGTGTGCGGATTGATCAATAACATGGGGTTGCCCGATTCCGTTAATGAACCCGATATCGCTATTCCATTGGAGCCTTGTGGTTCCGTCATTTCTTCCTGCTTATGTATTTCCAACAACTCCATTTCAGGAAGTTCCATCCCACTCTCATAAAAAGACTCGATTTTTCGTGTAGAAATACGTTCGATATCCCCACCGATACTTCCTTCACTAAAATACATGGACATCCAAGGTTCGAACCGGGTCAATAATTGAGGTTTCACTTCGGGGTGGGTATACAGGTAATAATTGATACCATCGGCAAAGGCGTCGCACAATTTTTTCAACCACTCCGGACTTTTTTCGTAATTGGCCTTGGCCTCTTCTTCGGTCATAAAAAGTTTCGCCCTTAAATCGCTGTAAATGGCATCCTCACCCTCAACTTCGGCCAACCTACCGGTTGCCCAAATATAATTCTGTTCCACACGGTTGAAATCGTCCTCACATTGGGCATAAAGCAATCCAAAAACGGCATCTGCATCGGTCTTGCCATAAATATGGGGCACACCAAAATCATCACGAATGATTTCGATTTGGGAAGCCTGGACCTTCCATTTTTCAACTTCTGAATTCTTTTCTTTACTTGATTTACAGGCAAATAGTAAAAATGCAAAAACGAGAAAAAATACTTTATTCATATTTTTAATATTTACGAACTGGAAGATACATAATTGTATGCCCTTATTCAAAAAGTATATGACCATGGTCATATTTATGAAATAGGAATTAATGTAGGTTTGGATACAGATTTTGAACTAACATGTCCATTATCATAGGTTATTATGTTTACAAACTATTTTAGATATCCCTTTTTAAAAAAAAGCATTCTATTGTTCGCCATGTTATGGTTGTTTTCATGTGGAGAAAAAATCGAAAAAATCTACCCGAAAAAAATGGCCATGACAGAATCAGTCTATGCCTCCGTAACTGTACAACCGGACAGTTTATACCAAGCGTATGCATCCGTTTCTGGAATTCTGCATAGAAACTTGGTAGAGGAAGGAGACTTGGTTCCTAAAGGATTTCCCTTAGTCCAGATTGTTAACACGGCACCGGAACTCAATGCGGAAAATGCAAGATTGAACTTTCAATTGGCGGAAGAAAATTATCAGGGTAGTTCTGGCGTTTTAAAGGCCTTGGAAGACGAAATAAAGTCAGCAAAATTATCCTTGGAAAACGACTCCGTCAACTATTTTAGGCAAAAAAGGCTTTGGGAGCAGCAAATTGGTTCCAAAGCACAGTATGAGAATAGAAAATTAGCCTATGAGCTCTCCCAGAACAACTTTCGTTTAACCATCAATCGTTACCAACGAACCAAAAATGAGCTCACTACACAATGGCAACAAGCACGTAACAATTACATTACAGCGCAGAGCAATACCCAAGATTTTACAATAGAGAGCAACATAAACGGAAAAGTGTACGCCTTGTTTAAAGAACCCGGGGAAATTGTAAATACGATGGAACCCATTGCTACGGTAGGTAGCAGTGATACTTTTATAATAGAAATGTTGGTAGACGAGGTAGACATAGTAAAACTTTCCAGAGGACAAAAAGTACTGGTCATCTTGGACTCATACAAAAACGAAGTTTTTGAAGCCAATGTTTACAAAATTTATCCAAAGAAAGATCAACGCTCCCAAACCTTTAAGGTTGAGGCTTCTTTTATTGACCCTCCAGCAGTCCTATATCCTGGATTGGCAGGGGAAGGCAATATCATCATTGCACAAAAAAATGAAGTATTGACTATACCCAAATCCTACCTCAACAAAGGAAATCAAGTACAAACAGAGGATGGCCCAGTAACCTTAAAAATTGGTCTTCAGAGTCTTGAACTAATCGAAATCCTCGAGGGGATAGACGAAAATACAGCTATCCTAAAACCCATAGAATGATAAATTGGAGCGTAATAATAGGAATAGCCAAAACACATCTACTAACCAAGATGAAAAGTACGGTGACAGCGGCCTTAGGTGTTACTTTTGGGATAGGGGCCTACATTACCATGGCAGGCTTCATGACCGGCTTGAACAACTTATTGGATGGACTCACGCTAAACCGGACACCCCATATCAGATTGTATAACGAAATAGAACCTTCCAAAAAGCAACCAGTTTCCTTATACGCAGATTTTGAAAATACCTTTAATGTAATTAACTCCATAAAACCCAAGGAAAGCCAAAAAAAAATCCATAATGCGCTACCTATTCTACAGTATTTAAAGACCGATGATGCCGTCAAAGGGGCCACACCTCAACTACAGACACAAATATTCTATCTATCAGGTTCCATTGAACTTGGAGGAATGTTGATAGGCGCTGATATTATGGAGGAAGCCAGACTCTCCAATATTAAAGACTACATAGTAAAAGGTAGCCCAGAAGCCCTTAGGAACAATGCCAACGGAATTCTTTTGGGAGCTGGGTTGGCGGACAAAATGACTCTTACCGTAGGAGACCGTATACAGGTTAGTACGGTGTCTGGCGACATTTTCCCGCTAAAAATCGTAGGGATTTATCAAAGTGGATTGGCAGAGATCGACAATGCACAAAGCTACGTGAACCTAAAGACAGCCCAACGAATATTGGGACAACCCGAAAACTACATCACGGATATACATATTAAACTTTTTGATATAGAATTGGCTCCAACAATGGCAAAAAGATTAGAGCGACAATTTGATATCAAAGCGATAGATATTAAAGAAGCCAATGCTCAGTTTGAAACGGGTTCCAATATAAGAAACTTGATAACCTATGCTGTTTCCATAACCTTATTGATTGTAGCGGGTTTTGGAATATACAACATTCTCAACATGCTCATATATGAAAAAATGAAGGATATTGCCATTTTAAAAGCCACCGGGTTTTCGGGAAACGACGTAGCACTTATCTTCATCAGTCAAGCAGTTATCATAGGATTCATGGGAGGCATTTTGGGTCTCTTGGTTGGATTTAGCCTTTCTGCTTTGATTGATAATACACCGTTTGAAACTGAGGCATTGCCAACTATCAAAACTTATCCTATAAATTATAGTCCTTTATATTACATAATAGGTATCGTTTTTGCCCTACTCTCTACTTTTATTGCTGGATATCTTCCCGCCAACAAAGCGAAAAATATTGATCCGGTCAAAATAATTAGGGGCACATGAGGTTAAACAAAGTAATATTTTGAAAAAGATGAGTTTGGTCCTGGAAACAAGAAACATTGACAAACATTTTTATAAGCCCAAGGACTTTCATGTGCTTAAAGATATTTCCTTTAAAATTAAGGAAGGTGAATTTGCTTCCATAGTCGGGAAGTCCGGTTGTGGAAAATCTACCTTGCTCTATATTCTTTCTACTATGGACACGGAATATACCGGAGAACTGTTTTTAAATGAGCAGCTTATTACCGGAAATTCCAAAGAGGAACTATCACGGATACGCAACAGGAATATTGGTTTTGTTTTTCAATTTCATTATTTGTTATCGGAATTTAGTGTTATTGAAAACGTGATGTTGCCAGCTAAAAAACTTGCAGAAAAATCCCAAAAAGAAATAGAGCAAAACGCACGAGAGAAATTGGAAATGCTTCATATAGGCCATTTAGCAGAGCAAAAGGCTTCACGAATATCGGGCGGAGAAAAACAGCGCGTAGCCATAGCTAGGGCACTAATCAACAATCCAACGATTCTTATGGGCGATGAACCTACAGGTAATCTTGATAGCCATAATTCTGAAAATGTATTTAATATTTTCAGACGGCTTTCCATTGAAGAAGGTCTTTCTCTCTTGATAGTTACTCACGACAATGATTTTGCACAACGTACAGACCGAATCATAGAAATGGAGGATGGCCGGATTATAAGTTGACGATATCAGAAGAGGTTGAAACCTTTCCAAGCAAAGTGTATTGATAGAAAAACTACCTCTATCGTACTCCATTCATTACACATCCCCATAAAAAGGTATTTTTGTACTATGGCAGATAAAAAAGTAAGTATTCTACAGGCATTTAAGACCATCATTTGGCCTAGGAGAAAATTGGTTTTGATCGGGTTGCTATTAATCGTAATAAGTAAAGCGGCCAGTTTTGTGGCTCCCATATCCTTGCGCTATTTTTTGGATGACGTAGTACCCAATAAAAAATACGACTTTTTAAAGTTACTCGTAACCGTAGTCATCCTTTCATTTTTGGTCCAAGCAGTAATGTCGTTTCTTCTCACCAAAGTTCTCAGTATACAGGCCCAATACATGATTTCGGAATTGCGGGCGCAGGTTCAAAAAAAGGTATTGGCTTTGCCTATCCGGTTCTTTGACAATACCAAGTCTGGCTCATTGGTTTCAAGAATTATGAGCGATGTGGAAGGGGTTCGCAACCTCATCGGTACAGGATTGGTCCAATTGGTAGGAGGTACTTTGACCGCAGTGGGGTCATTGATCCTCTTGTTACGAATCAGTGCCACAATGACCCTGTTGACCTTTATTCCCTTGATTCTTTTTGCGGTCATCGCTCTAAAAGCCTTTAAAATCATACGCCCTGTTTTTAGGGACAGGGGCAAGATAAATGCGGAAGTAAAAGGCCGATTGACAGAAACGCTTGGCGGAATCAGGGTGATTAAGGGGTTCAACGCCGAAGCACAGGAAGCCAAAGTTTTTGAAGATGGTGTGGAGCGGCTTTATAAAAACGTGAAGAAAAGCCTAACGGCTACCGCAGTAATGACCAGTTCCTCTACCTTTCTTTTAGGTTTGGCCACAACGGGGATTATGATGGGTTATGGGGGGTACAAAATGATGCAGGGCGAACTCACCACGGGCGAATATTTTGAGTTTACCTTTTTACTGGCACTCATGGTAGCCCCTATTGTACAGATGAGCAATATTGGAAGTCAGCTGACCGAAGCCTTGGCAGGATTGGACCGTACCGAAGAACTCATGAACGAAATGACGGAAGCCGATGACAAACAACGAACCCTAGAACTGACCGAGATTAAAGGGGATATGCGCTTTGAAGATGTGTCTTTTGCCTATGAGGAGGATAAGGACGTATTGCACAATATCAGTTTTGAGGCCAAGGCCGGGGACGTAATCGCTTTGGTGGGAAGTTCTGGTTCCGGAAAATCGACCATTGCAGGTTTGGCGGCCAGCTTTTTGAATCCTGATTCTGGAATGATTACCATTGATGGCCAGGACTTGGCCAAAATCGATTTGACCAGCTTTAGACAATTTC
Source organism: Maribacter sp. PR66 (assembly GCF_028464205.1). Classification (NCBI taxonomy): domain Bacteria; kingdom Pseudomonadati; phylum Bacteroidota; class Flavobacteriia; order Flavobacteriales; family Flavobacteriaceae; genus Maribacter; species Maribacter sp. PR66. The sequence continues at coordinate 1,071,215 of NZ_JAQPCH010000001.1, read as the reverse complement.
TGGGGGTGGTCTTACAGGACGATTTTCTCTTCGAGGGTACCATACGCGAAAATATACTTTTCCCACGGCCCAATGCCACAGAAGAAGAACTAACAGAAGCGGTCAAAGCGGCCTATGTAAACGAGTTTACAGATAGATTCGAAAAAGGATTGGATACGATAATCGGGGAACGTGGCGTAAAACTATCCGGTGGTCAGCGTCAGCGCATTGCCATTGCCCGGGCCATTTTGGCCAACCCGAGAATATTGATCTTGGACGAGGCCACCTCTAATCTGGATACCGAAAGTGAATCCCTGATTCAAAAAAGCTTGGCCGAACTTACCAAAGGACGAACCACTTTCGTAATCGCCCATCGTCTTAGCACCATTCGAAAAGCGAACCAGATATTGGTCATAGAAAACGGTCGTATTGCCGAGCTGGGCACCCATGAGGAATTGATTGCTAAAGAAGGTAGGTATTACAATCTGTTTACGTATCAGGCGAGGATATAGTTGGTTGATGGTTGATGGTTGATGGTTGATGGTTGATGGTTGATGGTTGATGGTTGATGGTTGAAAAAATACAAACTTAAACCCAAATACAAATTCAGTATAAATTATTCTGAAAAGTAACTTTCAGTTTCTAGTTTCTAGTTTCTAGTTTCTAGTTTCTAGTACAAAATTAAATTCTTGTTTGCCTTTGTAATTGATTCTTGTACTTGGGCTTGAACTTGATTTGAACTTGACTCATGAATTTGAATTTATTAGAGTTCCTCAGGGGCAAGCTCAACTTCCAGTCCGTCCATATCCTCCGAAATATGCAATTGACAACCCAATCGACTATTTTCGCGTACGTTGAATGCCTCCGCTAACATCGCTTCCTCATCATCACTTTTCTCCGGTAAGTGATGGTCAGATTTTACATAACATTGACAGGATGCACACATGGCCATACCGCCACAGATTCCAATAGTTCCTTCAGGAGCCAATTCATAGGAACGCACCACCTCCATCAGGTTCATGTTCATATCTGTGGGTGCGTCTATTTCGTGGAGGACACCATCACGGTCGATTATTTTGATTTTTATATCCATAAAGGAGTTAGGAATTAGAGGTTAGGAATTAGGAGACTAGTCGTTTTTCATAGAATTGATTAATCCATAAATCATTCTTGAAATTTCATTCGAACTATCTATTAACTTTTGTGTTTCGCTACTATTTAAAAAGTTCAACCTTTGGGATAAGTACAACATAGACCTAACTTCACTATTGGAACTTGTGACAATGTAAAGAAATCTTATGAAATCAACATTGGTTCTTCGGTCAAAACCCTCTACTAAATTATTGGAAATTGAAACGGAAGCCCTGAAGGTCTGGTCTTTATAGAAGTAGTCCTTTAAGCCTGAAAAGGATTTATATATCGAAATTGCAAAATCTTGTGATTTTTGCCACACCAATAAATCCTGATATTTTTGAACGGCCATTATTACTGATCTCTGTTTCCTAAGTACTACTTCCTAAAATCAATCAATCGCTTTTATTACTGCTTTGGGAGCTTCTTTTTTGGAACCATCAAAACCACTAACACCCCCCACAGTGGTATATTTCATCACGTATTTTTTATCTGGGAAAATTCTTTGATAGGCACTTTGGCACATCAAAGTGGCTTCATGAAAACCACAAAGAATCAGTTTTAATTTACCGGGGTAGGTATTTACGTCTCCAATGGCATAAATTCCTGGTACATTGGTCTGGTAGTCAAACGTATCTACTTTAATGGCGTTCTTTTCTATTTCCAAGCCCCAGTCCGCAATGGGTCCCAATTTAGGGGACAATCCAAAAAGCGGAATGAAGTTATCCACCTCTAAAGTAATATCTTCCGCGGCATTTGAAGTCTTTCGGATCACCACGGATTCCAGTTTTCCGTTCCCGTTAAGACCAACGATTTCCCCTGGTGTTATCAAATTTATCTTTCCTTGGTTCTTGAGATGCTGCACTTTCTCCACCGAATCCAAAGCGCCTCGAAACTCGTTCCTTCTATGTACCAAAGTGACTTCAGAAGCTACATCGGCCAAGAAAATACTCCAATCCAGGGCGGAGTCCCCGCCACCGGCTATGACAACGCGCTTGTTTCGAAAGGCTTCTGGATCCTTGATAATATAGGAAACCCCATTGTCCTCGTAATCCCCAAGGTTCTCCAATAGCGGTTTTCTTGGCTCAAAACTACCTAGTCCGCCTGCAATGGCTACGATTGGGGCATTATGTTGGGTTCCCTTATTGGTGGTAACAACAAAAGAACCGTCCTCCAATTTTTCAATGGTTTCAGCCCTTTCGCCCAAGGTAAAACCGGGTTGGAAAGGCCTGATTTGTTCCATGAGATTGTCCACCAAATCCCCAGCAAGAACTTCCGGAAAACCTGGAATATCATAGATGGGCTTTTTAGGATAAATTTCGGAACATTGTCCGCCTGCCTGTGGCAATGCATCGATTAGGTGACACTTTAATTGTAATAATCCTGCCTCAAAAACGGCAAAGAGGCCTGTTGGACCGGCCCCTATAATAAGTATATCTGTTTTAATCATGAAAAGCGCTATTAGCTAGCTAAACTACTTTCGGGAAAGCTTAAAAATTATGACTTTTATCAAGTTATCAATCCACATTGATAACCTCCTCGATTTGGGGGGCATACTTTTTTATGGTCATTTCCACACCACTTTTTAAGGTCATCTGATTGACACTACAGCCTACACAGGCGCCGTGAAGTTTTACCTTGACGGAATTTCCATTATCAATGGAAATCAAGGAAATATCCCCACCATCACTCTGTAAAAAAGGTCGGATTTCCTCCAATGCCTTTTCCACTTTTTCCTTTAAGTCGTCCGAAGTCATTGTTGTCATAACTACTTCTTTTTAACGGCAGAACAACCTGCCATTGTCGTTATTTTAATCGCCTCTGTGGGCGGTATATTTTCATTCCTTTCCACTACTTGTTGAACTACATTTTTTGTGAGTTCCTCAAAAGCGGCCTCAATAGGCGTAGCGGTCTGTAAGGCTGCCGGTCTCCCTACATCGCCGGCCTCCCTGATGCTTTGGACCAACGGAATCTCTCCTAAAAAAGGAACGTTCAAATCTTCCGATAGATATTTGGCACCTTCCTTTCCAAAGATGTAATACTTGTTCTCCGGAAGTTCGGCAGGAGTAAAATAAGCCATATTTTCAACAATTCCTAAAACCGGTACGTTAATGGAATCCTGTTGGAACATAGCTACCCCTTTTCGTGCATCGGCAAGGGCCACCTCTTGCGGCGTACTTACCACGACAGCTCCCGTTACCGGCATGGCCTGCATGATGCTCAAATGGATGTCTCCAGTTCCGGGAGGCAAATCCAATAACATAAAGTCGATTTCACCCCAATAGGCATCGAAAATCATTTGGTTCAGCGCCTTGGAAGCCATGGGTCCACGCCAAATTACAGCCTGATTGGGCTGGGTAAAGAATCCAATGGACAATAATTTTACCCCGTAATTCTCAACAGGCTTCATTTTGGATTTTCCGTCCACATTCACCGCCAAAGGTTTTTCCTGGGCCACATCGAACATGATGGGCATTGACGGACCGTAAATATCCGCATCCAACAGCCCAACCTTGAACCCCATTTTGGCCAAGGTCACGGCCAAATTTGCGGTTACGGTTGATTTGCCAACGCCTCCTTTACCGGAGGCCACCGCTATGATATTTTGAATTCCCGGAATGGGCTTCCCTTTTATTTCGTTCTTTTTTGAAGGCGTGGCAGGGGCATCTACCTTGATGTTCACCTTTATCTTGGCTTTCTCGTATACCTCCCTATGGATTGCCTTGAGAATTTCCACCTCCGTTTTTTTCCTGGCCTGAAGACTCGGGTTTTTTATGGTAATATCCACCTCGACCTCATCCCCAAAAATCTGTATGTTTCGCACGGCCCCGCTCTCGACCATATTCTGGCCCTCACCCGGAACGGTAATGGATTCCAAAGCCTTTATAACCTCCTTCTTATCTATCATCATTATGTAAATTCATTCTAAACAACAAAGATAATCCTTAGGCTTGAGATAAGGAAGCTATTACATTGAAATTGAAGATAAAACGATAGGAACAGTTTATGGGTTAAACCATTCAAATTTGGCTACAATACATTTTAACTACCGATAATAAATACCGAATCAGTGTAATGTAGTATTTTAGGCCAAAACCAATACTGACTATCCATGCGGCACACCCTCAAAAGAAAACCCTTCCTTTTAGTATTTTTCATTTTTGTCTTCCTGATGTATGCCTGTGGAGGGACGAAGCGCGAATTCAACAAAAGGGACGTAAAGCGAGCTCAGAACTTGGTGGGCGTTGCCTTTACCAAAAAACAGCTTGATACACTTTATCCGTATTTGGAACGCAATAGGGAAGGATTCGACTCGCTACGAGCCTACGAATTGGATTATACGGTATTCCCTGCTATCAAATTTGATCCGCTGCCCTTGAATTTCGTCCCAAGGCCGCAGGACTCCTTCCCTATTTGGGAGATACCTACGGATGTTGAACTACCTGCCAATAAATCCCAACTCGCCTTTTATACCATACCACAACTGGCATCGCTCATCAAGTATGGAAAAATAAGCTCAGTAGCATTGACCCAGTTTTTTATGGACCGAATCAAAAAATACGACGGAGTACTCCAATCCACCATCACCATTACCGAAAAAATGGCCATGGAACAGGCCGAAAAAATGGATGCCGAATTGCAAGCGGGAAAATACCGTGGAATTTTACACGGTATTCCTTATGGCGTAAAAGACTTGATTTCTGTAAAAGGATATAAAACGACTTGGGGAGCAGAACCGTATAAGGAGCAGGAGTTCGATATGACGGCCACCGTAGTCGAAAAACTTCAGGATGCCGGGGGCGTATTGATTGCGAAACTGGTATCCGGTTCCTTGGCGCGTGGTGATGTATGGTTTGGTGGGAAAACTAAAAATCCATGGGATATTAAAGAGGGCGCAAGCGGTTCATCCGCAGGTTCAGGGTCCGCCACTTCCGCGGGGTTGGTTCCTTTCGCCTTGGGTACCGAAACTTTGGGAAGCATTACTTCTCCCAGTACCCGTAATGGCATTACAGGGCTACGCCCTACCTACGGCCGGGTGAGCAGGTATGGCGTTATGAGCCTGAGTTGGTCCATGGACAAAATTGGCCCTATGGCCAGAAATGCGGAGGATTGTGCCATTGTCTATAGTATTATTTCAGGAAAAGATGCCATGGACCCCACTACTACGGACTATCCTTTTGGGTTAGACAATAACAAGGATGTTACTACCCTTAAGGTAGGTTATCTGAAAAAAGACATCGAAAAGGACACCTCCAAATCCAAGGACAACATGGTAAAGGCATTGGAGGTTATTAAAAAGATGGGTGTGCAAATGGATTCTCTGGAATTGCCGGAAGATGTTCCCTATAGTGGTTTCGATATCATATTAAGGGCCGAAGCGGGGGCCTTTTTTGATGACCTGGTACGATCATCCGACGTAGACAAGATGGTGGAACAGGACCAGCGCTCCCGAGCGAATTCCCTGCGCCAGGCTCGGTTCATTCCCGCTGTAGAGTATCTTCAGGCCAATCGGCATCGGGAAGTCCTGATCGAGAAAATGCACGAACTGATCAAGGACTATGATGTAATTATCTCCCCCTCCTTCGGAAACAGACAATTGGTTATCACGAATCTGACGGGACATCCCGTTATTTCCATTCCAACGGGTTTGGACAAAGACAAACACCCGACCAGCATCACCTTGGTTGGGAATCTGTATGACGAGGCGAGTATTCTTTTATTGGCAAAAGCGTTCCAAGAACAAACGGAGTTTGATGAGATGCATCCGGAAGGGTATATGGATTAAACCTTCCTGCCGTCCAACAAATTGATAATCCGGGAACCGTAAGCAGCGTTTTTTTCTGAGTGCGTAACTTGAATAATGGTAACACCTTCCTCTTTATTCAGTTTCTTGAAAAGCTGCATTATTTCCTCGCTCTGTTGTGAATTGAGGTTTCCAGTAGGTTCGTCGGCCAAGATGAGTTTTGGATTGGCTATCAAGGCCCTGGCAACTCCCACCAATTGTTGTTGCCCTCCACTTAATTGTGCCGGAAACAAATCCTTTTTGCCCACAATATTGAATCGGTCCAACATATCGGCCACCATGGCCTTCCTTTCGGAACCTTTGAATTTTTTATACAACAGGGGCATTTCCAAGTTTTCCTGTACCGTTAAATCATCTAAGAGATGATAGGATTGAAAAACAAAACCGATGTATTCCTTATACAGGTTGGAACGATGCTTTTCCTTTAAGGTGTGCACAGATTCATCCAAGAAATTATATTCGCCCTCGTCAAAGGTGTCCAACATTCCTATAACGTTCAATAAAGTTGACTTTCCAGAACCCGAGGGGCCCATTACGGAAATGAATTCACCCTCCTCTACTTCCAAATTAATGTCCTTTAAAAGGAAAATTCGTTGGCCGCCCGAATTGACCCACTTAAATATATTTTTTAGTTGCAGTAACATATATTTAGTTGATTTTACTTTACAAAATTCCTAATTAAAATAAAATCTTAACCACTATTGTACCAAAATTTAATTATTTGATTTTTAATTATATAAGAAAGAAAATAAATTTTAAATGGTAAAATTTTTTTACAGGTAGTGTAAAAATATTTTACACTTATCGATTTAACCTAATGTACTTAAGCCCAAGTGAACACCAACCTACTAACTTGCTTTTTTGAAAGTTAAGCTCCTTGAAATTTTCCTATAGACTAGTTTGCAATTGATAGGTTTTGTAGCATAATCATTGACTCCTAGTCTAAAAATTTCTTTTCTAGTCTTATCGGTACTGTCCGCCGTTAAAACAACGATGGGAATATTTGTAACTTTAGATGAAACCTTGCCTCCCCTTATCATGGCAATTGCCTCAAAACCGTCCATGACGGGCATTTGAAGATCCATCAAAACGATGTCGAAATCCTCTCGGCAAAGTAAATCGAGACCTTCTTTACCATTGTTGGCGATGCTAAGTGTTGTATTTTTCCACTTTTTAGCCATTAATTTAATCACCTGTTGGTTCATTTTATTATCCTCTACCAATAGAATACGGGCACCGTCCAAATCATATGCTTCTTCTTCGTCCTTATCTACTAGGGTGGTATTCAATTCCGCATCATACCCCAATACTAGATTGACGTTGAATTTGGTACCTCCGCCTTCATTATTCTTTATATCTATCGTGCCATTATGTAAGTCTACATAATTCTTCACAATAAATAAACCCAACCCTAACCCACTGAACTCTCTTTTATCCAAAAAAGACTTTTTGGTGAACGCTTCGAAAATAGTGCTCATTTTCTCTTTGGTAATTCCTGTTCCAGAATCGGAAACTTCAAGATTCAAATAGAATTTTGATTCTTCCTCTATTCTATATCTAAGATTAAAGGTAACTTTTCCAGTAGACGTGAATTTAATGGAATTGTCCAATAAATGATCTATTATCCTAATCAATTTTAATCTGTCCCCTATGATTCTTCCGGGTAAATTGGAAGGGATATCGATATTGAAATCCAGACCTTTTTGTTTTGCTTTTAGCTGGTTTTCGTCCAGTACTTTTTGAATTGCCGTTGATATATTAAAGGGGCACTGCTTCAATTCTTGATTTCCTTTTTCAATAACTGTAAAATCCAGAATGTCATCTATATGACCCAATAGGTTTTCGGAGGAATTCAGGATTAGTTCACATTTTTCACCAATCTCCTTTTCCTGTTTTTTCTCCTTTAGGGAATGGGCTACACCCATTATTAGGTTTAATGGCGTTCTAAGTTCATGGCTAATGTTGGATATAAAAGAGGACTTAATTTCGTTCATATCCTCAGCACGTTGCAAAGCCAATAATTGGTTTTTCTCATTTTCCATACGCAGTGTACGTATTCTTTTGCTCATGGATATTGATAAAAAAGTGATTTCCAAACCAATACCGAATTTGGCCCCGTTATCGGTAAAAAAGGAACTCTCAACGGCATTGAAGTTGTTAAGAATAAAAACGATGAAACCGAATACCAAAAATGAGATACCCATCACAAAACTTGGGTCTACGGATATTTCTTTTTTTCTATAATAAACCAATGTAGTTAGAGCCTGGACCAACACAACGAGACCAATGGCATTTGCAATGGGGTAGGTAATTGACAAAAATCCTGGTATTACCACTAAGGCTCCCAGAGCTATCAAAATTACCAAACACATACCTAGGTAAGAATTGTAAAGCCATTTGTTCTGTTTTTTTACACCCAAAAATTCGCTTCCATATTTCACAAAAAAGAGCAAGGATAATAATGCGGTCAGTAAAACGGCGTAATTAGAAAGCCAACCTCCATTTGGCGTGATGTACTGGTGAAAAAAACCATCCAAGGAAAACTGCATCAATGCGATGAAAAATACATAAAGGCTGTAATATGCAAAGGCAACATCTTTGAGTCCAAAATAGAAAAACAGATATACTATAAATGCCATAAATAAAATACCATAAAAAAGCCCGTAGAACATTTGTTCCTTATAGGTGGTTTCCAAAAAATAATCCGTCGGAATCAAGTCTAAAGGAAGCATTACAACTTCCCCATCGCTTTTAAGATGAATAATCCCTGATAATGTACTATTTGATGGAATGAACACCTTAAAAACAGACTTACGATTCCGGACACTTTTTTCTTGAAATGGAATTACATCCCCACTTTTTTGTAAGGATATAACTTCATTGTGGCCAATTTCATAAAATGTAGCAACATCAGTTATTGGCCTTGCCGTTTGCAAGTATGCAAAAAGATCTTCGTTTGAAACATTTTCTATTTCAAATTTTATCCATAGATGGTCTTTTGTAAAACCATAATTGTTTTTAAAATCCTTTAGCGGCCTAAAATTTAAATTACCTTCATTTTTAAGAATGTAATCAATGCTATGAACTTCGTCACCGGCAACATACATTGTAGCATTGGATTTCAATGAGGTTATTACATTTAAATCTGTACTTACCTGTATTTGCGCGTTTAAAAAGGTTATACCAAATACAAGAAAAAGGAAAGTGATCCTAGTTGAAAATAACTGTTCTTTTGATAGCATAAACGTAAGTAGGTTTTACAAACTTACCTTTGGGTAGCAAGTTTATTTTGGAAACCAAAGTACTATACCCTGATTTTTACAACTATTTAAAAAACGTGAGTTATGGTTTTATTGTACTTTTATTGGCTCTACGGTAAAGAAAACTCGTCGAAATAATCCCTAGCTTGTAAATCCTTATCTTTATAAGGAGTTGCCATCTATTCCGTTCGTAAACTTTTTACCGGGTTTGCCATTGCAGCTCCGATCGTTCTAGTCCCAATAGTTAAAAAAGCTATAGCCACAGCCAGAATACCTGAAACTGCAAAAAACACCCAGCTTAAATCAATCCTGTATTCATAATTTTCCAGCCATTTTTTAAGAAACCACCAAGCGATTGGAGAAGCAATCAAAAAGGCAAAAAGAACTAATTTTAAGAAATCCTTTGTCAGAATAAAGGTTATATTGGCCACGCTCGCACCTATCACCTTTCTTATACCTATTTCCTTCGTGCGTTGGGTAACTACCAGAATAGACATGGCAAAAAGGCCAATACAACTTAATATTATGGCTATTAGGGCACCACTGGTTATCAATAGAGCCATGGACTTCTCACTACGAAAGGTCCTATCTACATTTTCATCCAGGAATGAACCTAAAAAATCTGCATTGGGCTCCAGTTTTTTATAAGCATTCTCTACGGCCTCAAAACTATTCGCCATATTTGAAGAAGCCACTTTCACATAGGCATAGGTCAACGGCAAATCCTTACTCATATAAAATGTGATAGGTTCAATAGCTTTGTCCAAATCCTCAAAATGATAATCCTTAATAACACCTAATATTGGGCTTGTTTCATCACTGTCAATTGGTAGGGAAGCTGATAGGATATTCTCTTCGCCCAGTTGTTCGGCCATTTTTTCATTGATAAGAATTCCTATACTATCACCTATCCCGTTAAAGTTTCTGCCTAATGCCATTTCAAGTCCTAGGGTGGGCACATAATCAGGATCCACTACTAAAAAGTTTGTCCTTATAATTTTACCCTTGTAATCAAAGCCGATAACGCTCGATGATCGACTACCATCCTTGCCTCGGCCCAAATTGTTATCAGCACCTGAGACCTCCAATATATCCGGATTGCCTCTTAGCTCATCCTTTAGCAAATTTAGCAGGGCATAACTCTCCTTTTTTCCGTTCAAAGGAAAGGAAAGTACATGAGCTTTATCATACCCCAAATCTTTGTTGCGCATATACTCTATTTGTCCCCTCAGCACAAGTGTACCTGTAATCAAAAGAATCGCAATACCAAATTGCACGACCATCAACAAATCCCGTAACCTATTTTTACCGTTACTTTCCAATTTCCCCTTTAGGGATTGAATGGTTCCCAATTTGCTAAGTACTAATGCCGGATATCCTCCAACACTAAGGGTCACCAGTAGAACAATCGTAAAAGACAGACTCCAAAAGAGCGGTGTGGTTAAGGTATCTATAGAAGCTTGCGTACTAAAGGCGGTTTTAAAATCATCGAAAAGTAACAAACTGAGTAAAACGCCCATAATGGCCGAAGCCATAAAAATTAGAAAGCTTTCTCCCCAAAATTGAAAAAATAAGTGTTTTCTTTTTGCCCCAAGAGTCTTACGCATCCCTATTTCCTTGAGACGCTGGGAACTCTTGGCAAGACTCATATTTACGTAATTGACACAAGCAATGAAAAGAATTAGGAATGCGACGCCCATGATAAGATACGGCACACTTCTGCTTACCTCCGCATACCCTTTTCGGAAACTAGTAAAGTGTTTGTCCCTTAACGGTAATAGTTTAATTTGCCTATATAGTCCTTCCTCATTTGGGGAAGCCCCTGAATTTTTAGCATTCTCGATTACATCCTTATAATGAAGATTTACAAAGGAGTTTGTGTTTTCTTCAAATTGTGCAGCCGTAACATTGTCCTCAAGTTCCACGTAAACAGAATGATATTGTTCATTCCAAGTTTCTTTGGTATCCAAATATTCTGGATTTCTTTCAAATCTTAAAGCGATTTCAAAACCCATTTTCGTGTTCTTTGGCAAGTCCTTGGCAATGGCCCCAACAGTGAAAGGTTCTTGTTTGCCATTGATCAAAACATTTATATTCTGTCCGATTACATCAGTCCTTCCAAACAGTTTATTGGCGGCTTCTTTTGTTAATACTACATCACCCAAATTTTCAAGAATATTACCGTTGACACCTTTTTCAAGCGGAAAACTAAACATGGTAAAAAAATCCTTATCCACCCAATTTGCATTTAGCATAAGTTCCTTTTCACCATTAATAATCAAAGACACATCTTCCAAAAGCCTAGTTGTCTTAGCTATTCCAGGAACTTCGGTTTTCAATGCTTCCGCAAAAGGTGTAGGTTGGCTAATACCTGCTTCTGAACCATCCTCGGTTTGCTGAACTATATAAACACCATAAATTTTTTCCCTGTTTTCATGAAAGTTATCATAGGAAAGTTCATGAAAACCTGCCGTCGCCAATAAAATGGCCACTCCAAAGGCGGTGGTTAAACCTACCACATTAATGGTAGTAAAACCTTTGTCCTTCCAAAGATTTCTCCAAGCGATTTTTAAATAGTTTTTCAGCATTCTTTTGTTTTACAATAAATGATTAAATAAGTTTATTCCGCCCTTAAATTTTTCAAGGGTTTTAGCAAGGCGGCACTTATGGACTGATAGCTAATGGTTAGCAAGGCCACCAATAAAGCGATAAAGCCGGCCATTAAAAATATATCCCACCCAATATTTATTTTATAGGCAAAATCTTCCAGCCATCTGTTCATCATATACCATCCTACCGGTACGGCGATTAAGATGGAGAGTAAAATCAACTTCATAAAATCCAAGGTCAGCAATTGATAGATACTTTTAAAAGGCGCCCCAAGTACTAACCGTATACTTATTTCTTTTTTTCGCTGTTCCACCAAAAATGCTGATAAAGCGAACAATCCAAGGCACGCCACAAGAATGGCGAACATTGTAAAACTGTTGAATATTTTTCCCATCCGTTTTACATCGTCGTGCATTTGGACATATTCCTGGTCAAGAAATGTAAATTCAAATGTTTGATTGGGCACAAAATCATTCCATATACCTTTAATTTTCTCAATGGCACCATCACTTACCCCATTGGCAAGTTTCACTGAAACCATACTGGGTGCATTCCCCAATACCAAGGTTAGAGGCTCTATATCCTCCTTTAAATTTTTAAAATGGAAATCCTCCAAAACACCAATGATGGTCCAATCCTGGCCATTATTTATCTGTCTTCCTAATGGATTATCCAATCCCAACTTTTTGGCCATGCTGGTATTGATAACAATGGCCGAGGAATCATTGGCAAATTCCTTGGAAAATCCTCGTCCACTTTTCATTTGGAGGCCTAATGTGTTTATATAGTCATAATCTACCCTCCAGATCTGTGCTGGAACGGACCTTTCCTCTGTTCCCGATGCTGATTTCCTAAAACTATTTCCATTACGCTTGGTTCCCTCAACCGGAAGATAATCACTGATGGATACTTCCTTCACCTCTGAAAGTCCCAATAACCTTTCCTTAAATGCCTGAGCCCGATTGTTCAATAGGTTTGCCCCTTGCACCACCAATACCTGTTCTTTATCGTAGCCTAGTTTTTTATCCAGGATAAAGTTCATTTGTTTGTAGATAATCAGAGTTCCTATGATCAGTACTACTGAGGTCGTAAACTGAAAAACGACTAGACCACTTCGTAGACTACCACTTTTACTTCCTATACTGAGGTTTCCCTTAAGGACATTCACAGGCTTAAAGGCGGATAAATAGAATGCTGGATAAAGACCCGCAAAAAGGCCAATCACCAAAGTCGAAACAACGATAATAGGTAAAAACCACCACGAAGCCCAAGGCATTACTATGCTTTTGTCAGCTATGGAATTGAAGTTGGGCAATAAAAGCCAGGCCAACAAAACCCCTATAAAAAATGAGATAAAACTATAGATTATGGATTCGGTCAAAAACTGGCTTATCAAATTACCCTTAAATGCCCCAACCGTTTTTCTGAGTCCAACCTCCTTTGCCCTATTGGCCGATTTTGCCGTGGAAAGATTAATGAAATTTATGACTGCCAACAAGAGAACAAAACCAGCAATAGCAGCAAATAACCAAACAAAACGTATATCACCATGTTTGAGTCCGTCCCCCATTTTTATATCCGACTTCAAATGAATATCTCCAATGGGTTGTAGTTTGTACTCCAGGGTTTTCAATACTTCCATAAAATCCTCGCCCATCCCCCTTTCCATTTGGGCTGGAATAAAATAATCCTCCAAAATGGCGCCCATTTTTTCTTCCAGGGCAGGGATATTGGTGTTTTCATCCACTAGTACATAGGTAAAATAATTGGTTGTGGTCCAACTGGTATTTTTGTCTTCTATGACGAGTAAAAAATCAAAATCAAAATGGGATTTGATAGCGGGATTATTTTTTACAATTCCCGTTATGGTGTAGGGCTTGTCCGTGTTATCATCCAAAAACAAGGTCTTTCCTAATGCATCGCCATTAGGGAAATACCTTTGGGCCTTTTCTTCAGTGAGTATTATACTGCTAGGGTTTTTAAAAACCTCATCCCTATTACCCTCCAAAAAGTCCAATTCCAATATCTCTACTGCCCGCTGATCGGCAAAAACGAAACCGTCATCCAACATGTTTTGTGAAGACCCTTGAATCCTTAGTGCCCTTTTTCCCGCACCGAACAATTCGCTTGTATTTATTTTACCGGCTTTCTCAATTTCTGGATAGTTCGATTCCAAAGTTTCTGCAAAAAGTCTTTGAAAATGAACACTTTTCAAAACCTCTCCATCCATGGTTCCCTGCATTACCACCCTAAATATTCTATCCTTTTTTTGGTAGTGATCATCATAGCTAGATTCATTATTTATAAAAAGAGCTATTAACAAGCATGCTGCTATCCCAATGGAAAAACCGCCTATTTTGATAATAGTAAAGAGTTTGTCCTTTTTTATATTTCGCCAAGCGATTTTTAAGTGGTTTTTAAGCATACTATTCGTTTCTTGATGAGATGATGAGCCTAGTTGTGATTAGGAAAACTAATTTCATGCCAATTCAATAAACATCTGATTTTAAAACACTTAAGTTTTATAAATACCAAGAGACTGTAAAATATTTGGACAAAATATGTACAATATATTTACAACCTTTTACTAGTATGATAAAGATTTATGGATTTATGCTTTGGTTACATTTTGGGTGTTCCTGTGTGTTTTGAAATTACGTGAAACTTGTTGTTTGGAGTTGCTTACTCCGTTCGTAAACTTTTTACAGGGTTGGCCTTGGCGGCTTTAATCGCCTGAAAACTTACAGTAAGTAAGGTTACACCGAGTGCTCCCAACATAGCCAAGGCAAAAATCCACCACTTTAAAACTACCCGATACGGATATTCCTGAAGCCATCCGTTCATAATGAAATAGGCAATGGGGACAGCGATAAAACAAGAAATGATGACCAATTTTAAAAAGTCTTTGGAAAGCATGTTCCATACATTGAATATAGAAGCTCCCAATACCTTCCGAACACCAATTTCCTTCTTACGCTGCTCCGCAACGAAGGATGTAAGTCCAAAAAGTCCAAGACAACTGATCAAGATGGCCAAAGCCGTGAAGACCCCGGACAGGGTTCCTATGCGTTCTTCCGAAGCAAACTTTTCTCCATACTGACTGTCCACAAACTCATATTCAAAAGGGATATCAGGGAAGTGCTCTTTGAACACCCTTTCTACTACTGCTAAATTCTGTCCAGCACTTTGGTCAGGGTTCAATCTAAGGTTATAATAACTCCCATTATTGAACCGATCATATACATAAATACCTTGTTTCACGGGTTCGTAAGGAGATTGGGTAATCATGTCCTGTACTACGCCGATAATTTTCAAGGGAGGCCCCGGGTCTTCCTCGTCATCGTCCTTTAGAAGTTTCCCTACGGGGTCTGGCATGCCCAAATACTTTTTGGCGGTTTCATTGATGAGTACGCCCAAGGAATCCGTGGCATACTCCCTTGAAAAATCCCTGCCCTCCACTATTTTTAAGTTGAGCGACTTGGCATATTCCGGTGAAACCTCGGTCCAGGCCAAATCTTCCTGAAAACCTTCCGGTTTTCCCTCCCAGGTAAATCCACTTCTATTGGACCAAATCTGCGTTGTGGGACTACTGGAAGTGGACATTTCTACCACTGCTCCAGAACCTATAAACTCGCTTCGCATTAAATCATATTTTCCCTCAAAATCTTGACTGAACGTTGGAATCTGGATAAGCCCTTCTTTATCATAGCCTACCGGTCGATTTTTAGCGTAATTGATTTGCTGCATTACGATAACGGTGCCAATGATAAAAGCCACGGAAACCGTAAACTGTAACACCACCAATATCTTTCTAGGAAGACCTGCGTACTTGCCTGCCTTAAAAGAACCTTTCAGGACATCTACAGGTCTAAAGGAGGAGAGATATAGCGCAGGATAACTTCCCGCCAATAAGGAAGTGAACAAGATGAACCCAAGGGACACCAGCCAAAACGTACCATTGGCCCAAGGAAAGGAGATTTCCTTTCTAGACAGTTCATTAAAACCGTTCAATGAAAGAAGTACCATGACCAGAGCCAAAACAAACGCAAAAAGAACTACCAAAAAAGACTCACTTAAAAACTGATAGACCAACTGACCCTTCTGAGAGCCGATAGATTTACGAATACCTACCTCCTTGGCCCTTTTCTCAGATCGTGCGGTACTCAGGTTCATAAAGTTGATGCAGGCCAGTAGTAGCACAAATGCTCCAATAATGCCAAAAAGCCAAACATATTTGATGCGGCCTCCTACTTGTTTTCCATTTTCAAAACTGCCCCTAAGATACCAATCCTCCATGGGAAATAGAAAAATTTGTGGATTGAACTCCGCGCTATTCTCATTCAAGGTCTTTTTTACATCCTTTATTTTTGTTGTAACACCCGCCATGGTGGTATTATCCGCAATTTGTACGAACATTTGAAAAGAATTGTTACCCCATTGGTCCTCCGCATTTCGTATCCATTCATTATTCGCCAAGTACTTTTCCCAAGGAATGATAAATTCGGTATCGTTGAAAGAGTTGTTAAAGGGAATATCCTTGTAAACGGCACTAACGTTCATATCATGCTCGTTGCTCACTTTGATGGTTTTTCCAATGGGGTCTTCACTGCCAAAAAGTGCATTGGCGGTGGACTCCGATAGCATAATGGAATTGATTTCCCTTAATCCGTCCTTTTCCCCTTTTATGATTTCCAGATTTAAAAGTTCCGGACCTACACGCTGCATATAATTGCCTGGTCTGGAAATGCTCTTCTCCCCATATTTAAGGTAATGGTCATTGGTCCATGAACACATGATCAAATGCTCAAAATTGTCACTATAACCATCCCTTAGGGCCTTTTCAAGAGGTCTGGGTATAGCTGGCCCCGTTCCAGTTTCTCCATTGAAAGTTTGGGACTGAAAAATCTGGGCGATTTTTTCCTTGTTCTTAAAATAACTGTTGTGGGATAGCTCGTCCTGTATCCAAAGACCAATAATCAAGGTAACCGCCATACCTAGGGCCAGTCCACCAATATTGATAACCGAATAACCTTTGTTTTTTAGAAGGTTTCTCCAAGCAATTTTCAGATAGTTTTTAAACATGATTGATGAATTTTTTGATGCTGCGACTACGCACAGCACAGGTTGTTGTTTTAATAAAGACTATCTTTTTTTATAATTGTGTCACTCCGTGCGTAAACTTTTTACAGGATTTTTTTGCGCAGCATTAAGAGCAACTATTCCAACAAGAACTGAGGTTCCAACAAAAACCAGCAAGCCAACAATTAAAAAGACATACTGCCGTATTTCGATCCTATAGGCAAATCCGTCCAACCACTTATTACTTCCGTAGTAGGCAATTGGCCATCCTATCAACAAAGCAATCACGCTAAAAAAAATGTATTCCTTTACCGTTGTTTTGATAATATGACCGTCTGAAGCACCCAAAACCTTACGAATGCCAATTTCCCTTCTCCTCGCAAGAACCAAGAAAATCGTTATCCCTACAATACCTATAGCGGATAGAAGAATCGCCAAAATATTTAAATGGAAAATCAATTCAAGAGCCTGTTGTTCTTGTTTGTAGAGTCCGGCAAGATTATCATTTAAGAAATTGATTTCTAGAGGAAAACTCTCGTTAAGGCTTTCATATATCTGATTAATCTTGCTTACAACTTCGGCTCTTTGTTTTGGGTCAAAAGATATAATGCTCCTACCGTTCATTCTTACCGCTGGAGATAGTGTTATAAAATAAGGGGTTACCTCCTCCTTTAAAGAAAATAGATTGATATCCTCAAATATACCTCCTATGGTAAATGGAATCCCCACTTGGCCATTCTCGGAAATATATTCGGGTTCTGTAATGACCACGGTCCCAATTAACTCCTCCGTTGAAACATTTTTAGCTTTGGCAAATTTTTCTGCCGCAGTTCTATTTATAATCGTAGTCCTTTCTAATGGGGCATCAACGTTCAGGGTGGTTTCAATACCATAGGCCTTAACGGCCTCATAGTCTAAATACAATTGATTGGCATCATCAAAAATGGCATCTACCCCTTGTAATTGATAAGTACCCTGATTATAGGTTTCAATACCTAAATTAGATCCATTACCCACATATTCTATCTCTGGTATCTGACGCAATTTTTCTTGGAAAGCGTCTAGTTTCTCCCCAGAGGAATAGGCATATAATATACCCTCCCTGTTGAAACCCAGGTCCTTGTCTTGAATATAATTCATCTGTCCGTTCACGAAATAAGAAACAGAAATAATGATAATGAGAATGGCAAACTGACTTATGACCAAATACTTCCGAATTGAAAAATGTTCGAACCTATTGTCCTTTAAATTTTCCTTGAACAGGCTCAACGTCTTTTTGTTGGAGAACAAAATGGCAGGGGCAATACTCGCCAATAGCCCTAAAATTACGGCCAGGGCGACCATCATCACCAAGATTTCGGGGTTGTTTAAGAAATTTTCACTGATCTCCACACCCATCAAATCGTTAAAGTAGGGAACCACTAAATGCATCAAAATCGCCAAAAGCGGTAAGGATATTAATGCCAATACAACCCCCTCGAGCATAAATTGAAATGCGACCGAACTGTTCTTGGCTCCCATGGCTTTTTTAATACCGATAGACTTTCCCTGTTTTGACTTCGTCGCCAAAGTAAAATTTGCATAATTGAACAAGGTGATCAAAAGAATAAACAGGGCAAAACCGGTAATCAAGGTTATAAACGAGTAATTCCCCGGCGTTTTTAATTCATAAAGAATATTCGATTTTAAATGAATATCCTCTATAGGTTGTAAAAAGTGTTTTTTATAATAGGGGTCGTTTACTAAAGTAGGATTAAAGGTCCCCACCGCAGCATTGATTTTTTCGGATATATCGAGATAATTTACATTTTCAGCCAGTCCCAAATAGATTCTACTCCCCCAATAATCAATCCTCGGTTTATTGATGGCTATCGAGAAATCAAAATGGGAGTTGCCGGGAACATCTTCGATTATGGCAGAAACGCTATAATTATCTCCCATTATACTTAGGTTTTGGTCAATAATTTTAGAAAAATCGTCTGAATTATCCCCCACTAGTTTTCTTGCCGTAGTAGCTGTCAAAATAACTTTGTTCAGGTTTTGACCGAAGTCATCCAAGTTCCCTTCCAAAGTTTTCCAAGAAAATAGGTTAACAAATTCTGATGGGGTGTTGGTAGTTAAAAATCCTTTTTCCTGAATCCTCTTTTCATTCGATTCTATATACTCCAAGTTTTCCGAAGTAATAAACTGGGCCGCTGTTTTCACTCCGGGAATATTTTTTAAACCCTTAATGGAATTTAACTGTTCGGCAGCTGTGGACTCGTTCCATCTTTCAAAACCTACAATACTATAATCTTGTGAACGTGTAGTGCGCCCAAGCCTATAAATATTTTCGGAATTTTTGTGATACTCATCGTAACTATACTCATAATCTAGATAGCTTATGGCGATAAATACAACGAACAACCCTGCTACCAAACTAAAAAGATTGAATGCAGTAAAAAATTTATTTCTGATAAATCCCCTAAGGGCTATCTTTAGGCTTGTACGTATCATTATTTTAATTTTATTCTGTTCGTAAACTTTTGATCGGATTGGCCCTTGCAGCCTTTACAGCTTGAAAACTAACCGTTAAAAAAGCGATTAGGAGTGTCAATCCACCGGATATGAAATAGACCCACCATGGGATACTTATCCTAAATGCAAATTCTTCCAGCCAGTTGTTCATAAAATACCATGATACGGGTATAGCGATCAGAATGGATATAAAAACCAACTTTAAAAAATCTTTTGAAAGTAGGCCTGTAATGGTTCTCACGGAAGCACCAAGGACTTTTCGCACCCCAATTTCCTTGATCCTATTTTCCGCAACATAACTTGCCAAACCGAACAAGCCCAGGCAGGAGATAAAAA
Organism: Maribacter sp. PR66; assembly: GCF_028464205.1. Taxonomy (NCBI): domain Bacteria; kingdom Pseudomonadati; phylum Bacteroidota; class Flavobacteriia; order Flavobacteriales; family Flavobacteriaceae; genus Maribacter; species Maribacter sp. PR66. Next base: position 1,051,499 of record NZ_JAQPCH010000001.1, on the reverse strand, counting down.
TGGTCAAAAGCGTAAAAATATTGGCGAGTTTCCCCGTCGTACGCTGGTCGTTGAACTTTTTGGCATAAGCGGCGTCCACAAATTCATAGTTAAAGGGATATTCCGGATTGTATTTATTAAAAATCCCTTCGGCCACGGCCAAATTTTGGGCCGTGTTCACCTCTGGGTTCATTCTCATATGAATGACATTGAACCATCCTTTGGCACCTTCTATGACCATAGGTTCTATTTTTTGGAAGGGAGAATTGTAAACAAAGTCCTTCACCACCCCAATAATATGCCAATCTATTCCATTGTCCTTTATTTTCTTACCAATAGGGTCTTCAAAGCCCATTAATTCCAGGGCAGATTGATTTAATATGGCTGCGGTAGAATCTGTTGGATATTTTTGAAGATCAAAATCCCTCCCTTCTATAAGTTCGAGTCCCATCGTATTTACAACATCATCATCTGAAATCAGTCTATGAACAATGGTCTTATCCTGCTCTTTTTTACCTTCCCACTCAAAACCCCAAGTATTGCTCCAACTTTCGGTAATGGGTGAATTGGTCTTGGTTACCGCTGTAAAGGCCCCGGATTCAAGTAATTCGGTCTTTATCAAATCATAATTCTTCTCCATATCACCTTCAAGAGAGCTATAAATCAGGTTGTTCTTAGCGTATGCCAATTGTCTATTTTGAACTTTATGAAGCTGCTGGGTAATTATCAGGGAAGCGGTTATAAGTACTATAGCTACCGAAAATTGAAGAATGACCAACACTTTTCTTGGTGTAACCATCGCATCCACTTTTTTAAAAGTACCCCTTAATACCGATGATGGTTTGAATCCCGATAGATATAGGGCCGGATAACTACCGGCCAACAATCCCGTGAAAATAGTAACCGCTGTAGCCAAGATCCAAAAACCGATACTTGTCAAATCTAAAGAAAGAGGCCTCTCCACCAAATCGTTAAAAGAGGGAAGCAATAACAATACGATAATGACTGCAAAAGTTGCGGAAATGAAGGTAATAAGTACAGATTCTCCTATAAATTGCCCAATCAACAGCTTTCTAGGAGCACCCAATACCTTACGTACACCAACTTCCTTGGATCTCTTTTCACTACGTGCCGTGCTAAGGTTCATAAAATTGATGCAGGCAATAATCAAAATTATTATGGCAATAAGCCCGAACATTCGTATCAGATCAATCCTGCCTCCCTTTTCCACACCATTTTCAAATTCCCCATATAGGTACATACGGGAATACGGGTATAACAGTGTTTTCATATCGGGGGTATCCTTGTCATAATTCTTTCGCAGCGTCGCTATCTTATCAGAAAATTTTTCTGGATCCGTCTTATCTTTTAAAAGTACATACGTGGCTACCGAATTATTTCCCCAGTGTTCATCGTCCCAGCCTTTTTGGGTCAAATAGGACCATGGAATTAAAAACTCAAATGTAAACTGTGTATTTGGCGGTATATCCTTTAATATTCCAGTCACCTTAAAAGTATCCCGGTTTTCAATTTTCACCATTTTACCCATAGGGTCCTGGTTTCCAAAAATCTTTTTCGCCAAGGACTCTGTTACAAGCACCGAATTAACATCGCTCAAAACGGTGTTTAGATCACCCTGAATCAACGGAAATGAGAACATATCCAAAAAATCTGGATCTACCATGGTTCCGGTTGCCTTGATTTTTTGGTCATCCCAAGCGAATAGAAATGTATTGTCATAGAAATAACGGGTTACCTTCTCTACTTCAGGATAATCCTTTTTAATGGCAGGCGCCATTGGTTTTGGTGTGGAATTCCAAGTCCATATTTCCCCTTCAATAGCATATTGGTTATTTACTTCATATAATCGGTCTATTTTATCATGAAATCTATCCACCCCCAACTCATAGTTTACCCAAAGGACAATCAATGTAGTCATGGCCAGGCCAATGGATAATCCAAGGATATTCAAAAGAGAAAAACTTCTGTTTCTGATTAAGTTTCTCCAAGCTATTTTTAGATAGTTTTTTAACATGTTGAAAATCGTTTTTCGATGTTGGTTGCAGGTTCCCTACTCATGGTTAAGGACGAGAAGAGTCGGTTATTGCCAAAAATTAAATTTAAATTCACTGCTAACTGCTAACTGCCAACTGCCAATTGTTTACTCCGTTCTCAAGCTCTTAACAGGATTCACAATCGATGCCTTTATACTCTGATAGCTAACCGTAATCACCGCGACACTAATAGCCAACAAAGCCGCTAATGCGAACACCCACCACGGAATATCAATTTTATAGGAGAAATCCTCTAACCACTTGTCCATAGCATACCATCCTAGTGGCAAAGAAATTAAAATGGCCACGCCCACTAACTTTAAAAAATCCATGGTGAGTTTTACCGAAATTTGCGTTACACTCGCTCCAAGCACTTTTCGTACACCAATTTCCTTAACACGCTTTTCGGCATTGAAGGCAGCTAATCCAAATAATCCCAAACAAGCAATGATAATGGACAGTACGGTGAATATGACAAAAATATTTCCCAATCTACGCTCACTCTGGTAGGAGTCGTTAAAGGAATCGTCCATGAAATAGTAGTTAAAGGGTTCTCCCGGTACAATATTGTTCCATACATTCTCGATTTTTGAAACGGCATTTTCAAAATTGCCCGCCTCAATCTTAATGGCCATGGCATAGGCATTATTGGCCAATCTTAGACTTAATGCATCTATTTCCTCCTTCATGGATTCAAAATGGAAATCCTTAACCACTCCTATGATCGTAAAGAACTCTGGGTTTTCAGCATTGAAGTCAGGTGAATATCTTTCCCCCAAGGCAGTCTCGGGGGTTAGTTTCATTACTTTTACAGCAGTTTCATTGACTATGATCGCCGTTGAATCATTGCCGAAATTTTCATCGAAATTACGACCAGTAACAAATTCGAATCCCATGGTAGGCACATAATCATAATCCACGCCCCAAGTTTGCATACTTACCGCATTTTCCTGATCTGTTAGCCCTTCTTCAGGAACGAAAGTACTATCACTCCGACTGGAAGGCGTTGGAAAAAAACTACTCAATGTGGCGTTTTTAACAAAGCTTAATTGCTTTACCTGTTCCTTGAACGAGTTGGCCTTGCTACCCGCAGTGTAGACATCGTTCACTACTAGTACCTGATCCTTAGAAAACCCAAGATCTTTGCTCTGTATATATTTCAATTGTTGATACACTACCAAAGTGCTGATAATCAAAAACACCGATATGGCAAACTGAAAGACCACTAGAGAGTTCCTTATTTTTCCACCCCCTACACTACTTTGTCCACCTCCCTTTAACACGTTCACGGGAATAAACCTTGACATAAAAAATGCCGGGTAACTTCCTGAAAATAATCCAAGTACAATAACCCCTCCAAAAAGAATCAACCAAAAGAAAGGACTTAGAAACGGAAGTGAAATGTCCTTGTCCGCCAGCTCATTAAAAAAGGGTAGGGCCGATACGGCCAAAACCAGTGCCAAAAGCAACGATATAAAAGATATTAGACCAGACTCTACCAGAAACTGCCTTACCAAATCCCTTTTATTGGAGCCTAAGGTTTTACGGACACCAACCTCCTTGGCCCGTTTCAAGGATTGTGCCGTGGAAAGATTCATGAAATTAACAGAGGCCAAAACCACTAGAAAAACTGCGATAAAGGACAGGATATAAATACTCTGCATATCATTGTTAGAACTCATTTCGGCAACCAAATTGGAGCTTAAATGAATATCGGTCAAAGGAATCGTACTATAAATCAAATAGTTTCCAGCAGCAGCAAATTGTTCTTCGGTAATACCAGGCATAAAACTTTGGGCCCATGGAATTAGATATTTACCTAAGAATCCTTGCAACGGTTCTTTTATACTCTCCACATCTGCAGAGGGAATTAGTTTGAAAAAGGTTTGATAGTTATTACTTCCCCAATTTACGGTCTGAGCATCCTCATTGCCTGCCATAGCCTCGAACAAACTGTAGTCTCTAAGAAAAGAGTTATTGGGTAAATCTTCAATTACCCCTGTAACCGTAAATGGCTCTTCATTGTTCAATATTAAATCTTGACCCACCGCATTGGTCACTCCAAAGTGCTTTTCTGCAGCAGTCCTTGTCATTACGATTGAGTTTGGATTCTTTAAGGCCGTAGTTGGGTCACCAGCCAACAGCTCAATCCCGAACATTTCAAAAAAAGTGGCATCCACAAAAGTAGTTTGCTCCTCCTTGACGTTGGCTTCAGCATCTGCTTTCCTGACCAAAGCACTACCCCGAGTCCTAAACCTGGTAACCACTTCAATTTCAGAAAAATCACTTTGCAAGGCATCTGCCATTGGTGCAGGACTTACGGCATACTTTCGGGCATCGCCTCCAAATTTAATATCCGCATTAATCCTGTAGATTCGGTCTGCATCCTTAAACATGGTATCATAGGTCAATTCATCATAGATATATAATGAAATAAGTAGGGCTCCTGCCATACCAATGGCAAGTCCGAAGGTATTGAGGAAGGTAAAAAATGGTTGCTTTTTTAAACTCCTCCAGGCGATTTTGATGTGATTTTTAAACATGATCGACGATTTTTTGATTGATGCTTCCACTACCTCGGTACAGGTTGACGTAATGGATCATATAATGTTGTGTCCAATTCCGTGCCAATTAGACAATTATTTGTTTTACAGGCACTTGAATAATTTTTCTTTTTAAGGGTGTAAATTTTTTTGACAGAAAGTGTACAGTTTATTTACAGGCAGCTTCTTAAAAAAGCACTATTATCTATTTATAATCAATACATTTAAATCAGAAAACGATATTGTATTGTGCTACTCCGTTCGTAGGCTTTTGACAGGATTCGACGTAGCGGCATTAAATGCTTGAATACTTATAGTTAAAAGTGCGATGGTAACAGCGGCAAATCCCGCAATTATAAACACCCATATATTTATTGATATTCTGTATGCAAAGCCTTCTAGCCAATTCTGCATAAGATACCAAGCGATGGGTACCGCTAGAATAAATGCTAAGACCACAAGCTTTAAAAAGTCCTTTGATAAAAGGCCCACAATCCCTGATATACTTGAACCCAATACTTTTCTGACACCAATCTCCTTTCTACGCTGATCCATAGTAAAGGCGGACAATCCAAAAAGACCAAGACATGAAATGGCAATTGCGATAAGTGCAAAAACCTTTGAAAGATTTCCAATAAGCCTTTCCTTATTAAACTTGGCTTCATAGGCGTCATCCACAAATTCATATTCAAAAGGAAATGCCGGATTGTGTATTTTCAAAACTCCTTCTACTGAGGAAAGTGCCCGCTCGGTAGACACTCCATTTTTTGTTTTAATGTAAAGATATCGAGCCTCAGAAGGGTCATTAAAGAAAATAACAGGGTCACTGGAACCGTACATATCATCATATAAATAATCCTTTACCACCCCAATTACCGGATAATCATTTTCAACTGTTTTTCCAATGGCACTGCCGGGACCCATGAGTTTCGCAAAGGACTCCGTAACTATTATATTGGTGCTATCCTGCGCTGGGTTATCACTAAATCCCCTTCCTTCCACCAATTGCATTCCCATGGTATTGAAAAAATTGGTACTTATTTGACGTATAGAGACCAAAACCCCCTCCGTATCCACACCTCCTTGCCAGGATAGCCCAGAGGTATTATTTCCTCCTGATAAAACTGTAGAGTTACTAACCCCAATATTTTGAATATTGCCAGTGGCAAGCATATCCTCTTCTATAGGATTTAGATTTTTTATAATATCCCCATTCACAGGTATTCTTACTACATTGTCTTTGTCGTATCCAAGATTTCTAGACTTTACATGTTGTACTTGCTGATAAACAATCAATGTGCTTATAATAAAGATAATGGAAACCACAAACTGGGCAGCCACCAACCCCTTACGGATTGCCTTTGCACCTCCAGAGGTCTTAATTGTTCCCTTCAAGACCGAAACAGGTTTGAAGGATGACAGGTAAACAGCGGGATACAATCCGGCCACAATTCCACAAATAAGGACTATAGCCAGAAAAACCATCCAATGTTTGGGGTCGAAAAAACTTATGGTGAGGGACTTTCCAATAATGGTATTAAAATAGGGCAAAACTAGCTTAATCAGCAAAATGCCCAAAAAGGAAGCAAAGAAAGAAGCCAGCAAAGCTTCGGTCATAAATTGGGACAATAATCCTTGCCTACTGGAGCCCAAAACCTTTCTTACACCCACTTCACCTGCTCTTTTTTCACTTCGCGCAGTTGCCAAATTCATGAAGTTGATACAGGCCACCAGTAAAATCACCAAAGCAATTAGACTAAAAAGTTTTACATATACTATTTGCCCGCCAACGTTTATACCTCCTTCAAAAGTTGACCTTAAGTGCCAATCCTTTAATGGATGTAAAAAGGCGTAGATTTCATCGTCTTCGGTTTTGGCAGGTAGGAGTTCCTTTACCTTCCTATTGACCTCATCAAAGTTGGCTTGGGGAGAAAGTTCTACAAAAGTGTCAGCGAAGTTGGAACCATATTCCTTTATCCATGCTTTTCCCTGGGCAAAAATTTCAAACGGAGCGACCCAATCGTATGCGTAAGTTACATTCTTGGGCAAGTCTTTAAATATTCCAGCTATGGTATAAGTTGATTGGTTATTTATCCTAACAGTTTTATTATGTGCCGCTTGACTTTCACCGAATAGGTTTTTTGCCAGGCTTTCAGAAATCAAAATTATATCGGTACTATGAAAATCTACAGCCTTACCCCCTTCTAAAAAATGGAAATCGAACATTTCCAGAAAATCGGGGTCTACGTATCTGCCATTTTTTGTGAACGAGTGGTCCCCTACCTGAAACAATAGATTGTCCGATTTGGTGCGGGCCGCACGAACGATACCGGGAACTTCGTTTTTAAGATTCTCTGCCAAGGGTCCAGGTGTAGCTTCGAAAAACGTTCGCCATTCCCCATCGTATTTCTGATTTGTAGGCAAGTAATATATTTGATCCTGTTTGCTTACATAGGTGTCATAATTGAGTTCATCCTCTACCCATAGCAAAATGATGCAGGCACAAGTAATCCCAATAGACAACCCAAAAATATTAAGTAGTCCATAATCCTTTTTTTTCCAAAGATTACGCCAGGCAATTTTTAGATGGTTCTTAAACATGGCCTAATTCATTTTTTGGATAGTGGCCTCGCCAATAACCAATCCCTTTTTAACTTCGGGCGAACCTTCATAGGCAATGGTAGCTTCGCCAAAGGCCGTGACTTTTAATCGGTCCTTTACCGATAGTCGATAACTACCTTCACCGTAGGCCGTTATTTTTGCTTTATTGCAATTAACATTCAAGGTGTTTACCTTGGTTTCTCCATAAGCGGTAATTTTTTGGCTATCAATACTACCTTCCTTAAGTTCAAGAAAACTTTCCCCATAAATGGTCGTGGACAAGTCACCTAATTTGACTTCGTTAAAATACACTTGAGATTCGCCAAAGATTTTAAGGGTAAATTCATTTTGGTCGATTGTACTTTTACAATTGAATTTTTCCTCTCCGCGCAAAGACAATTCTTTCAGGTTTTTATAAGTAACCGTGGCCTTGACCACTGTGCCGTTATAGATTGGAACTTTGTAATCATAATTATCTCCCTCTATGTCTTTACTTTCCGTGTAGGTCTTGGCGCCATCTAGGTACAGTCTAAGGGTTTTGCCAATAACTTCAATATTCAATTTTGAAAGCGGTTGGGTGCTAGCATGTACTTCAACCAATTCAGTAGTACCTTCTACAAAGGTCACTTCAATATGTGGGCTTACGATCACCTTTTCAAAAGGGTCCACTACTTTTTCCAACTGGGCAGAAACCGATGTAATTGCGAATAAAAAAGTGAATGCAACCGAGATTGTTCTTAGGGAGGGTATCTTACTTTTGAAAATTTTCATGACTGTTCGTTTTTTAATTGTTTTTGATTGTTTTTGATTGACCCTTTGCTTCGACTTGGCTTAGCACAACCTCGATAAGGGCTAGTGAATAAACTCCTTTTTACATCATGGCCCCAATTGCTCGGTTCTGGCTTTCAGTAACGATTTGTCCATCGAATAAGTTAACTACCCTATGCGCATAATGTGAATCCCGGTCCGAATGCGTTACCATGACGATGGTCGTTCCTTCTTGGTTCAGCTCTGTTAGCAAATTCATGACCTCGATACCATTTTTGGAATCTAGGTTACCGGTGGGCTCATCCGCCAATATCAATTTCGGATTGGTTACCACGGCACGGGAAATGGCCACACGTTGTTGTTGTCCACCGGATAATTGCTGCGGAAAATGCTTTTCCCGATGCGCAATTTTCATACGCTCCAGTACTTTCATTACTTTTTCCTTTCGCTCGCTCTTTCCCATTTTTAGATAGATGAGGGGTAGTTCCACATTTTCGTAGACCGTTAGCTCATCGATCAGGTTAAAGCTTTGAAATACAAAACCAAGATTGCCCTTTCGCAGTTGGGTACGCTGGCTTTCCTTGAGTCCGCCCACTTCATGGCCCGCAAAATTGTAACTTCCATCGGTAGGGTTGTCCAACATGCCTATAATGTTCAACAAGGTGGATTTGCCGCAACCCGAAGGCCCCATGATGGCAACAAATTCGCCGTCCTCTACTTTAAGGTTCACGTTATTCAATGCCAAGGTCTCCACTTCCTCGGTACGAAAGCTCTTTTTTAAATTCGTAATAGTTATCATCATCTTTTTTTGATTTTATTGATTGTTATAAAGACACCACGACTGCGCTTGATGTGACACTTTCTAATTTATTTTAGTACGATTCTTTCTGCTTCCCCAAAACTGTCATAATTGCTGGTGATTACTTTTTCACCTGCATCCAATCCTTCAAGCACTTCATAGAATCTTGAGTTTTGTTTCCCAATTCTGATAGGCCTTTTTAACGCTTCTTCCCCGTTTTTACCTACTACAAAAATCCATTGTCCTCCTGTACTTTGGAAAAAGCTTCCTTTTGGTATTAACAAAGCGTCATTGGATTCTCCCAATTGTAATCGTATGTTGTAGCTTTGACCAGTACGTATTGTTTCCGGTTTTTCTTCCGTAAAGACCAAATCTACCCGAAACCTTCCATTGCGGACTTCAGGATACACTTTTCTAACCCGTAAGGGAAATTCATTTCCGTTACGCTCAAGTACAGCGTTCAAATCCCTTTTCACGCGGTCAATGTAATGCTCGTCTATATCCGCTTCAATCTTATAATCCGTTAGCACATTTATTTGACCTATTCGTTGTCCTTGGGAAATATTCTGCCCAATTTCGGCATCCAAAAAGCCCAATTGGCCATCTGCGGGGGCTCTAACATTTAAGTGGTCCAATCTTTGGTAGACCATCCCCAAAGTTTTCTGCATTCTTGCCAAATCATTATCCAAACCCGTCAGGGACGTTTCTCGTAACTCATCATCGTTCTCTGTCTGAAGCTTGATTATTTCATATTGCTTTTGGGACAGCTCATAGTTCTCCTTTGAGGTGAGGTAGGCTTCCTGGGAAATAAGTTCCTCGTCATATAGGGCCTTATTCTGTTCATAATTTCGCTTTAAGCGCTGAAGGTCCGTACTCGCAGTGGCCAAGGACCGCCTACCCTCCACTTGGCGAGAATCAAAGGTCAGTTTTGTAGAACGAAGGTCATTTTGTTTTAGTGCCAAATTACTTTCGCTGGCCAAAATCTGCTCGTACAGGTTCATGTTTTCCAGTTTTAGGATAATGTCCCCCTTTTTGACCATGGCACCTTCCTCGATCAATTTTTCGGTAACCCTTCCACCTTCATAAGCATCCATATAAATGGTGGTGATCGGTGCTACATTCCCGTTTATAGTGATGTAATCATCAAACTTGCCCTGGGACACTTCTGCAATGGAAAGTTTATCCTTTTCTGTTCTAAATGTGGAAATAGAACTGGCAAAAAGCAATTGATACCCCACAAATAACAACAATAACCCCAAAGCTATATACCCGTAGTGTTTGGGTCGCAATCCTTTTTTCTTTTCTAATTTAATATCCATGCTATTCTCTAATCTAATTCTAGTTAATGTTAAATACGGGAAGTCCCCTATAAAAATCCAAAGTGCTTTTATTGATTTCTGATCTTAGTCTTACTTGCAAATTCTCATTTTGCGCACTGGCGAACAGGTTTTTTGCGGTGAACAGTTCTATGGCGTTAATCATGCCTTTCTCGTACCGTTTTTGGGCAATGGTAAAGGACAATCGCTGTGCTTCCATATTTTGCCGACTCTGTTCCGTTTCCACCAATAGTGAATTGTATTCCTGAACCAACTGTTGAATGGTCTGGAAAAGCACTTGCTCCTGAACTTCCAAATTGTTTTCTTGACGTAACCTTTCAATTTTGGCCTGTTTCACCCTTGATCTTGCAGACCATCCATTACTTATGGGAACACTAAGACTGATACCGTAAAACCTAGACGTATTGTCCCTGAACTGTTGACGAAAAGGGAAGGTATTGCCCAGGGAATCCTGAAAGGTTTCAAAGTAACCTGTACCAATACCCGCGAAAAGGCTCAACGACGGATATAGGTTTCCACGGGCAACGCCCACCTGTTTCTTAGCGGCTTGTGCCCGTAGTTCCTGAGCCTTTATCAAAGGCAAAAAATCCCTAGCCTTCTCGTATACGGAATCAGATTCCATGATCCCTAAAACTTGGGCTTCTGCCTTGTGGCCCATATCCGTGATAATTTGAATGTCTGAAGTATTCTCTAGGTTCATTTCCTGTATCAGGGTTAACTTGGCCGCAGCCAATTGGTTTTCTGACTGGGTTAGGTTTAGCTCATCGGCCAATAAAAGGGATTGTGCCTCGTACAAATCGGCACCCGCCATCAATCCCAGTTCAATCTGCTTCTCCACCAGTTTATAATTGGTTTTGGAAACATCTACTTGCTCATTGGCAATGGCTACCAAGCCCTCAAAAAATTGGATGTTGTTAAATGCCTGCATTACCCTAAAGGCCAAAAGATACTTTTGTTGCAACACCTCTTCTTTAGTGGCACTGTACAATAACTTGGACGCCTTAATGGAATTTATTTTTTGAAAACCCCTGAACAAATCGATGTTGGACTGCAACGAATAGCTATTGGAAAAGAAATCCTGAACCACAAAGGTACCCGTATTGGGGTCTTCGGCCCTACCTGAATTAATGGTATAATCTGAATTGGCGTTCAAAACCGGCAACAAGTTACGTACAGACTGTCGATACGTCTCCTTATTTGAAAGATTGGTATATTCAAAATCGTTCAATTGTAAGTTATTTTCCAAGGCATAGGAGATGCATTCATCCAAGGTCCATGACTTTTGCGCCATTAGGGACGTACTCCATAATAAAAAGATAATTAGTAATAATCTTAGAAAATGTATCATACTTTTTTTGCTATGCCAAAAAACATACTATTTACATGCCACAAATACAAAAAATTGATTTTCAATACATTAAAATTTTGGTATGGTGTAAAATAAAAATGTACTGTAAAATAGTTGTACAGATATTGTAAAATATTTTGACACTTACTATAAACCAATCTCCTCTATTTGTAGTTTTATCCGTATCAACCCACAAATTATACCCAATTATGGTGGATGCAAAAATATTGGTCATTGATGACAATAAGAGTGTTTTAAGTGCTTTGGAAATACTATTGCAATTCGAGTATAAGAGCGTGCAGACCATCTCAAACCCCAATCAAATCACGTCCTTTCCAAATTTCAATTCGTTGGACATCATTTTGTTGGACATGAACTTTTCCGCTGGTGTAAATACCGGAAATGAAGGACTTTACTGGCTTCGGGAAATAAAGAAAAAAGCCCCCCACATTTCTGTAATCATGATGACCGCATACGGCGCAATAAACCTTGCCGTAGAAGCTTTAAAGGAAGGGGCATCCGACTTTATCCTAAAGCCTTGGAACAATGAACGGTTATTGACTACCGTAAAATCTGCCTATGAGCTTAGAAAAACACAAAAAGAAGTAGTACAACTTAAAGAGAAGGAAACAAACCTTAAACAGGTAATCAACCAAAATTCCAACTACATCATTGGGAATTCCAAGGCCCTGAACAGGGTGTTATCCCTGGTACGAAAGGTAGCCAAAACCGATGTGAACGTACTGGTTACCGGTGAAAATGGAACCGGTAAAGAGCTTATAGCAAGGGAGTTGCATAAATTATCCGCAAGGCAAAATGAGGTTTTTATTTCTGTAGACATGGGTTCCATTTCGGAAAACTTATTTGAAAGCGAATTATTTGGACACGTTAAAGGTTCTTTTACAGATGCAAAGGAAGATAGGGCCGGAAAATTTGAAGCGGCCAATGGAGGGACCTTATTCCTGGATGAAATAGGCAATCTTTCATTGCAAATGCAAGCCAAATTATTATCCGCCATACAAAACCGGGTTATTGTAAGAGTCGGTTCCAACAAACCCATTCCCATTGATATCAGGCTTATATGTGCGACCAATTGTAATTTGGATAAAATGGTTTCTGATGGCTTGTTTCGCGAAGATCTCCTGTACCGCATAAATACTATTCGGGTAGAAGTACCACCTCTAAGGGAACGAGAGAACGATATACTGGTATTGGCCGATTTCTATTTGAACAAATTCATCAGCAAGTACGGAAAACAGGGGCTGCGAATAAACCAACAGGCCCAAGAAATATTGATGTCCTATGCTTGGCCCGGAAATGTACGCGAATTGCTTCATACCATGGAGAGGGCCGTAATCTTGAGCGAAGGTAATGTTTTAAAGCCTGATGATTTTTTATTGGAACCCAAAAATTCCATTAGCATGGAAAATGTTCCCAGCACTTTAGAGGAAATGGAACTGCTCATGATTACCAACGCCTTGAACAAGCATGATGGTAATTATAGTGCCGCAGCCGAACAATTGGGAATTTCAAGGCAGACGCTATATAACAAGCTTAAAAAATCCTCCAAATAAAATGGTCAGCCGTAATATATATCTTCAGTTGGTTTTAAGGATTGTCTTTATAGTCCTTACCGTTGTAATCTCTACATATCTCTTTTTCAAGGAGAGTTATGTAGGCTGCGGTATTGGCATTTTGATTATAATAGCCCAAACTTCGGCCTTGATCAATTACGTAAACCAGACCAATCGAAAAATAGCCTATTTCTTTGATGCCATCAAAAATGAAGATTTCACACTGAGGTTTCCGGAGAAATTGAGCGTAAAATCCCTGGAAGAGCTTAATCATAGTTTGAACATGCTCAATAACATGATACAGGATATCCATCTAAAGAAGCAGGCCCAAGAGCAATACTATCAGGAAATACTCAGGCAAGCGGATATTGGAATTTTCACCATAAATCCAAAGGGGCATATCCTTTTTGCCAACCCAACAGTGCAAGAGCTGCTCAACTACAGGCCATTGAACCATATAAAACAGTTGAACCAGGTAGACCAAGAGCTATACCAGCTCTTTCAAAAATTAGAACCCTTTGAAAATAGAATCTATCAACTTGGAAATGAACGGGGAAAACGGGATTTAAGTATTAAATGTACCCCATTGACCATTGAAGGACAAGATTTATTATTGGTTGTGGTGCACGATATACATCGGGAATTGGACGAAAAGGAAACGGATTCTTGGGTAAAACTGATTCGGGTTCTCACCCACGAAATCATGAACACCATTACTCCTATCACCTCAATTTCGGAATCCATCCTTAAGTATTTCAAGAAGGGAAGTTCCAATACCCATCCTACCGAATTTAGCAAAGACCAAATAAAAAATACGGCAAAAGGATTGGAGGTAATCAAGGACCAAGGGAATGACCTTATGAGTTTTGTTCAATCCTACCGTAAATTCCTTAGTGTACCAGAGCCAGAAAAAGAGCTTGTTTCCGCCAAAAAACTTTTGGAAAGGGTAAAGCTTTTGTTAGAGGAACAGACGGATGAAAATCCGGTAAAAATAGAAATTGGGGTCCACCCGAAAGAACTGGAACTTTATATTGATTCCCAACAAATATCGCAAGTGTTGCTAAATCTGGGCAAGAATGCCAAACAATCCATGGAAGGTCAAGAAAATGGAAGGATAAAATTCATTTGTGGTATCAACGAAATGAACAAGAAGTATATACAGGTCTGGGATAATGGAGCAGGAATCCCTCCTGAATTGTTAAATGAAATTTTTGTTCCCTTCTTCACTACAAAAAATTCCGGAACAGGTATCGGGCTAAGTCTTTCCAAACAAATCATGCGATTGCACGGGGGAAGCATACAGGTGCTTTCAGATGAAAACACAGTATTTACCTTGATCTTTGATTAATTGGTTTCTCTCAATTCTTTCCAAGGATCCCAAAAATGTTTTTCCAAATCCTGTATCTGGTTGTCCCTGACCTTAACACCTTCACTTTCCAACAATTGCTGCATGAGATTTGTTCCCTCAAAATGGTGCTTTCCCGTTAAAAGTCCCGCTTTGTTGACCACCCTATGGGCGGGAATGTCGTCCCTGGTATGGGAAGCGTTCATGGCCCACCCTACCATTCTGGCACTGCGGGCGGCCCCTAGATATTTGGCAATGGCACCATAGGAGGTAACCCTACCATACGGAATTTGCATGGCGACCTCGTAGACCTTTTCAAAAAAATTATCGTTATCTGCCATATCACTGCCTGTTTAGCACCCGTACCACGGTGATGATCAACAAAAGTACCATGAGAAAGGAAAGGATGTAGTTCGCATTTTTTTCAAACCGATTTGTCTTGTGCTCCAATTTGTCAAAGTAAAAAACGTACAGGTACAGCACCGAAAACGTGCCCAAACCGGCCGCCAGAACAAAAATGGCAATATCCAAAAACATGAACTTGATCCAGCCCGATGCATTCCACATAATATTGAGTCCGCTGTAGTAGGGAATGGTCAAAAAATTAAGGGTTGCCAAAAACATACCCTTGAGGTAGCTGTTTCGCTTACTGATTTTGATGGCCTTGATCTTGGTTTTTTTATTACGTTTTCCCGCTACAAAAAAATAGACCGCCAAAGCTGCAAAGACAGCAATGGCAACTTCCAAAAGACGGGAAACAACTTCAGGATTCCTATCCAAAAATTTAGAGATGAATACCGCAATGGTGGCCTGCAACATAATAACGGTGGACACGCCCAAACTAAAGATAACACCGTTCAATTTATCCTTTTCCACACTGGTCTTGGCGGCATTTAAATTGAGAAGCCCCGGCGGTACCGTGGCCATAAAGGCCGCCGAATAGGTAGCGAAGAAAAGAATGAGTAAATGTTGCATCTACTTAGTGTATCCTAAATTGGATATAGGTTATGGGTTTGCCTTTCTCAAGATACTGATTTTCATAGAATGTCTGAATTTCCAGAACATCCTTGGGACTGCCCTCATTTTTATACACATCGTGATTGGCGTAGACAACCTCCAGTCCCAAACCATGCAGGAGTCCCAAGGTATACCCGTGCATGAATTCGCTATCGGTCTTTAGGTGCATCAATCCATTGGGTACCAAAATACGCTTGTACTTTTCCAAAAAGGCCGCGTTGGTCATCCTATGCTTGGTCCTTTTGTACTTTATTTGGGGATCGGGAAAGGTGATCCATATTTCCGAGACCTCTTCCTTACCGAACAAAAGGTCCACCAGTTCTATTTGGGTCCGTAAGAAAGCGACATTTTGCAAACCTTCCTCCAAGGCGGTTTTGGCTCCCCTCCAAAATCGGGCTCCCTTAATATCGATCCCTATGAAATTTTTATTGGGATTTTTTTTTGCCAGTCCTACCGTATATTCGCCCTTACCGCAGCCCAGTTCCAAAACAATTGGGTTATTGTTTTTAAAGTGTTCCTTCCAATTTCCTTTTAGTACAAAACCATCGGTAACTTCTTGCCGAGTTGGCTGTATCACATTTGAAAAGGTTTCGTTCTCCTTGAATCTTTTTAGCTTGTTCTTGCTGCCCACTTGGTTCCTTTTATAATGGCAAAGCTAAGAAAATTGATTCCGGTCACTATTTTTTGGGGTTGGTATTTTCGGTTTTACTTTTCTCCAGGGTGAAGGAAAATTCGGAGCCCACATCCTCAGAACTTTCCACGTAGATTTTTTCACCGTGTGCCTCTATTACATGCTTTACGATAGATAGACCCAGGCCACTTCCTCCTTCCTTTCTACTTCCACTAGGGTCCACCCTATAGAAACGTTCGAACAATCTGGGCAGGTGATTCGCCGGGATGCCCTCGCCGTTATCGGTTACCCGAACTATAACTTTATTCTTGACCAAATTCTCCACACTTACCTCCGTAGTACCGTTCTCGTTACCATATTTAATGGAGTTTACTAAGAGATTGGTCAATACCTGCTGGATTTTTTCCTTATCGGCATATACCATGATCGGATTGGGATAGGCCATATCAAAGGTGAGGACAATTTTCTTTTTGCTGGCCTTCATTTCCAAGAGGTCGAACACATTTTGAATGAGCTCCACAATATTGAAATTCTCCTTTTCCAAACGCAGATCGCCCACTTCTAGTTTGGTGATCAAATCCAGGTCCCGTACAATGTAAATAAGTCGCTCCACTGCCTTGTTGGCCCTGGAAATATATTTTCTTCGGATATTTTTGTCCTCTATGGCCCCGTCCAAAAGCGTTTCCAGATAGCCCTGTGCGGTAAACAATGGAGTCTTTAGCTCGTGCGACACATTGCCCAAAAAATCCTTACGATACTCTTCCCTGATCTTAAGCGTATCGATTTCTATCTTCTTGTCCTTGGCGAATTTCTCAATTTCCGCGGTCAAGGTGCGCATGTCGGTAGTTACGGGGTTGGTTGCCAAGGGCGTGGACTCCAACAGTTCCACATCGTCATATATTTTCTTGATACGGCGGTATATGAAGCGTTCAATTCTGAACTGAAGGGCCCCGAAAGAAAAAATAAAAATTAGCAAGGAGGCAATGGCCAAAAACATCCAGTTCATCATATTGAAGAGCCACAGCAGACTCCCAATAACAAAAAAGGAAATAACGCCTATATAGAAAGCAGACCTGAAGGCAAATCTATAGGACTTTTTGGATCGAATGGCCATTATAATACAAACTTATAGCCTACCCCTTTAACGGTCTTAAAATGATCTTCACCTATTTTTTCCCGTAGCTTACGGATGTGTACATCGATGGTCCTTCCGCCAACGACCACCTCATTGCCCCAGACCTTATCCAAAATTACCTCGCGTTTGAAGACTTTATTGGGCTTTGAGGTCAACAGGGCCAAAAGTTCAAACTCCTTGCGGGGTAGGATTATTTCCTCGCCCTGATTAATGATCTTGTATTCTTCCCTGTTGATAACAATGTCACCAACTTTTGTAATATCCTCCCTGGGACCCTCCTCTTTGGATAACCTTCTTAAGAGCGCATTTACTTTGCTCACCAATACCTTTGGCTTTATGGGCTTGGTAATGTAGTCATCGGCCCCGGCATCAAAACCGGCCACTTGGGAGTAATCCTCTCCGCGTGCGGTCAAGAAGGTAATTATGGTATTTTCCAATCCGGGTGTCTTCCGCATGATTTCACAGGCCTCAATACCGTCCATTTCGGGCATCATAACGTCCAGAATAATCAGATCCGGTTGCTTCTTTTTTGCTTTGGATACGCCCTCCGCACCGTTTTTGGCCGTGATTATCTCATATCCTTCAGAAGAAAGGTTATAACTCAAAATCTCCAAAATATCCGGTTCGTCATCCACTAAAAGTATGGTAATATCCTTTTTCTTCATCTTTTCCTTTGGTTTGGTCTTTTTAGGTCCGAGTCAACTAAAAGTATTAAAAAGCAACGGTTTAGCAGTATCCCCGATCGATTTTTGGACGTGTTAATTTTTCAAAAGTACAGATTAAACCCGTATGACAAAATCGCTTAACGTTGATTTAATATAGTAACGTTTAGGTAACATTTTTGCAAAACACATTTAACTTGACCGTAACCCGACTTTTACAACCCCTATCGTTCTTTGCGACGTAAATCAAATTAAACTATTATGAAAATTAAAAACGTAAATTCTATGAAAAAGCTCTTGGGTCTTTCCCTTATATGTTTTTCATTGGCCTTTGTTGCCTGTAGCGACGATGATGGTCCTATTGATCCTGTCGTTATTACAGATGAGGATTTTGACAATGATGGTGTAAACAACGATGTGGACAACTGTCCAGGGACAGCGAATCCAGACCAGGCCGATTCTGATGGTGATGGTATAGGTGATGTTTGTGACCCAACCAATAATGGTGCCACTGACCCTGTTGGACAAACTGTTGTAGTGGATAGCGATATTACAGAAGACACTACCTGGAGTGCCGATAATCTTTATAATTTGGATGGTAGGGTATTCGTTACCAACGGTGCTACTCTGACCATTGAAGCTGGTGTTATCATCAAAGCAAACGCAGGTTCCGGTGTAAACGCATCTGCGCTTATCGTAACAAGAGGAAGTAAGATTGAAGCGGTAGGTACTGCCAACGCTCCAATTATTTTTACATCTGCGTCAGACAACATCGCTTACGGCGAAACTGCTGGTACTAACTTAACCGAAAATGATAGAGGTCTTTGGGGAGGTTTGATCGTTTTAGGTAACGCTCCCGCTTCTTTTGATGGTGATGCCGTTGCAGCACAAATTGAAGGGTTGCCAACAGATACGGATGGTGATAAAGGTTTATATGGCGGTACTGATCCAGCCGATGATTCCGGTACGCTTCAATATATCTCTATTCGTCATGGTGGCGCCTTGATCGGGGAAGGAAATGAAATCAATGGTCTTACTTTGGGAGCCGTTGGTACAGGAACTACTATTGACAATATTGAAGTTGTAGGTAATGTGGATGACGGCATCGAATTTTTTGGTGGTACGGTAAACGCTACTAACCTTTTCGTTTGGGCACAAGGCGATGACGGTTTGGATATTGATCAAGCCTATTCCGGTACCATCGATAATGCCATGGTCGTTCAGGGAGCTATTTCCGATCACGCCTTGGAAATTGATGGTCCTGAAGGGTCGCTACAGGGAGCTTATACATTAACAAATGCTACTTTGGTTGGTCTATCCAACAATGTTGAAAATGGAGAAATAGCTGACTTCCGTTCCAATGCACAAGGTACCAATAGTAATATTTTGGTTACCGGTTTTACAGGAATAGGTACAGACTTACAACTTTCAGATGTAGAATTGGATAACGCTGGTGTTGCCGCCAACTACACAGCTGGAACTTTAGTTTTCACTAATTGGGAAATCGTATTGCCCACAGGTGTAACTACCTCTGCTGAAATCTTCAATGATACTACGGATAGTACAACGTTTGAAGCTGATGCCGCTACCTTCTCTTCGGCTGTAACCGAGGGTACAACCGGAGCGGATACTTCTGCTTTTGCTTGGACATACTCCAATGCCAAGGCAAGTTTAGGCTTCTAACAAATACATAAAATCAAGTATATATACTTTAAATTAAACAGTTGCTCGTCTTACGATTTTGGTAAGACGAGCAACTTAATTTCTATAAGAATACCTGTTATAACTCAACTCACATGAAAATTAAATCGCTTTTAGTTTTACTTGCCGCATTTTCCATACAGTCCATTTTTGCACAAGATGGCATTATTTCGGGAACAGTGATGGATGGTGAATTTAATGACGTATTGCCTTTTGCGAATATTACCATAAAAGGCACTACCAAAGGAACGACCTCGGATTTTGATGGAAAATACGCTTTGGAGCTAGAGCCCGGAACATACACGGTAGTATTTTCGTTTTTAGGATATGAGACCAAGGAAATCTCCGAGGTAGTCATTGCCCAAGGTGCGGAGGAAATAATCGACGTTACCTTGAACCCGCTTCCAAACGCTTTGGACGAAGTGGTGGTAACCACTACGATTTCCAAAAACACGGAGGCCTCCGTTCTGAATCTACAAAAGAACTCGGTAGCCCTTCTGGATGGTCTGTCCATTCAAAGTATTAAAAAATCAGGTGCGGGAGACATCGCCAGTGCCATAAAGGCCGTGCCCGGTGTATCCGTACAGGGAGGAAAATTTGTCTATGTTAGGGGTTTAGGTGACAGATATACAAAGTCCATTCTTAATGGTGTGGACGTACCCGGATTGGATCCAGATAGGAACACTCTTCAATTGGATATCTTCCCTACCAATATCTTGGACAACATTATTGTGGTAAAATCCGCAACGGCTGACCAACCGGCCGACTTTACGGGAGGTGTTGTGGATATTGTGACCAAAGATTTCCCTTCAAGGGCCGAGTACAGCGTGTCAGCAGGTCTTGGGTATAATTCTTCCATGCATTTTAAGGACAATTATTTGACTTATGATGGCAGTGTTTCAGACCCCTTGGGATATGATGGAGGAAAGCGGGATTTGCCCATTTCACAAAATTTTGAAACCCTATTGCCACAACAAAATGGACAGGTTGCTAGAATTACCACACAATTGTTCGACTCCAACTTAAAGGCCCTACAGGAGCAAAGCGGTATGGATTTCAGTTTTGGCCTTACGGCCGGAAACCAATACAATGCGAATGAGGATGGCACCAAAAAAATTGGCTATTTGGCATCCCTATCCTATAGAAACAATACGGAGTTTTACGAAAACATTGTCAACGGTCAAGTCTTTCGCAAACAAGATCAAGACCCCTCCGTTTTGGAATTGATTGACGATAGAACACAGTCCGGCGACGTGGGTGTCAATAATGTACTGATTAGTGGTTTAGCTGGTGTTTCCTTTAAAGGCAGGACATCCAAATACAAATTGAATGTTTTACACATACAGAATGGGGAATCAAGCGCAGGCTATATTAGGCAAGATAATTTCAGTGTAAATTCCAATACGATTTTTAAGGATGTACTGACCTATACACAACGATCCATTACCAACGCATTATTAAATGGCGAGCATTCAAATGAGGATGGTTCTTGGAAAGTTTCTTGGAAATTGTCACCAACCTTCTCAAAAATATACGATAAAGACCTAAGAACAACACCGTTCAGGTTCAATACAGAAACTGGAAACTTTTCCATCTCTCCCAGTGAATCTGGTGAACCTAGCAGGATTTGGAGGGATTTAGAGGAAATCAATCTCGCAGGAAAACTGGATTTTTCTAGAAGGCATCAATTTTTTGGTAGGGAGGCGAAATTAAAGTTTGGGGGAGCCTACACTTTGAAACAACGGGAGTTTGTGGTTGATCAGTTTTCTCACCCCGTACAATCAAGACAAGGTAATTTCAGCTTGGGCTTTGGCGGCGATGCGGACCAGGTATTGGCCCCTGAAAATATCTATGACCCAAGTACTGGCGAAGGAACCTTTGTGCGCAGGGATTCCAATATTTCTGATTCCTTTGACTCCGAAATGTCCGTAGCCGCCGGATATGTTGGTGATGAATTTAAACTATCGGAAAGACTGAACGCCATACTGGGCGTACGTTTTGAGAAGTTCGACCTTTATTATTCTGGCATTAACCAGGACGGGGAGGTTTTTGACAATGTGAACCTTTTGGACAAGGCAGATTTCTTTCCATCGGCCAACCTGATTTACGACCTTAACGAAGAGGCAAGTAGGAAATTTAGGGCTTCCTTCAGCAGCACCACGGCAAGACCTTCTTTCAAGGAAGCTTCCAATGCCCAGATTTTTGATCCTGTTTCCAGTACCTTTTTTATTGGAAATATCAATATCCAGCCTACCTATATAAATAACTTTGATTTACGGTTTGAAGCCTATGGCGAAAGGACCAATTTCTTTGCTGCTAGTGCCTTTGCAAAGACCTTTGATGATCCCATTGAACTTTCTTTCATCCGGGAGGCACGGGGTCAGTTCATTCCCCTGAACTTGGGAGATGCCGTGGTTTTTGGTGGTGAGCTGGAATTTAGAAGAAGTATGGACTTTATTCCTGGCTGGCAGGATTTTTCCTTTAACGCCAATGTTTCCTTAATCGAGTCCCGTCAATCCTTTAGTGAAGATGAGGAGGAGGCAAGAAGGGACAACTTGAGGGAAGGTGAGGAATTTAAGGATTATAGAACATTGCAAGGCCAATCACCCTTTCTGTTAAACGTTGGATTCAACTATGACAACAATGACAATGGATGGCAAGGTGGCCTAGTCTATAATGTTCAAGGGAAAACCTTGGAAATTGTAGGAAATGGGGATATTCCAGATGTATTTACCCTGCCCTTTCACAATCTTAAATTCAATTTGAGCAAAGAGTTTGGCGAGGAGAAAAACAGCAAACTGACCCTTCGTTTTGAAAACGTGCTAAATGACAAGATTGAAAGCGTGTACCAATCCTTTGGTGCTACGGATAGGCTATTTTCATCTAGATATCCAGGTCAGGCCATCTCCTTGGGATATAGCTATCAATTTTAATATTGATTAAAGAATTTAAAAAAGCCCGTCCCGATACCATTCGTGGACGGGCTTTTTGCATTTCATCGAAAAATTTAAAGAAAGAGTCCTATCCTATTGACGTCCAGAGGCTATAATTCCTATATTTGTGGCATAGCATTTGTAACCTGCTATATATGAAGCAACTTTACCTTGTTATTTTCTTTCTTTTTTGTGCTGTTGGTTTTGGACAAAGTCCAAAAAACCAAGGGGATATAGAAGGTTTTAGCATGTATCCAAACCCGGTTACGAATGGTAAGGTCTATATTACAACGGCCAACAATAGTCCTAAGGAAATTTTTATTTATGATGTTTTTGGAACATTGATATTAAAAACGACCATTCTAGGGAAGGAACTCTCCCTAAACGATATGGATGCCGGAGTATACGTTCTACGCGTATTTGAAAAGGACAAAATGGCCACCAGAAAGCTTATCGTCAAGTAAGTTTTACTCTTATATCTTATTTATTTCTTGTCGATAATCGGTATGAAAAATCCGATGTATTGCAAGTGCTATCTTGTTGACATACAAAATAATATCGTTTACAACATTTTTATATTGAACATAGCGGATTGAAGTAACTTTAGGGTGTTGATCCCAAATCGATGCCCAATGAAAAAAATCTACTTTATCCTCTTAATGGGATTTTCCTTCATGGTATATGGCCAGGACTCCATTGATTTTCGAAATTTAAAAAATGAGGAAATCTCCGGTTTTAAACTATATCCCAACCCTGCAACGGCAGACATGGTTTATGTGACCACGGAGAACAACGACACCAAGGAAATACGAATCTATGATGTCTTTGGTGAGTTGGTTTTGACCGATCGTATCTCGAACAAGACCTTGGACATCTCCAGACTTTCACCTGGTGTTTATGTTATCCAAGTAACCGAAAACAAAAAAACGATCAATAGGAAATTGGTGGTAAAGTAACCGTTTTAGAACTCGATTTACCCTACTTTTCAAGATACATTCTATAGGGTTCTTTACCTTTACGGGGAATTGAATATTCCATGGGCCCAAAAGGTATTTT
The DNA here is from genome assembly GCF_028464205.1 of Maribacter sp. PR66. Lineage (NCBI taxonomy): Bacteria > Pseudomonadati > Bacteroidota > Flavobacteriia > Flavobacteriales > Flavobacteriaceae > Maribacter > Maribacter sp. PR66. Next base: position 1,028,016 of record NZ_JAQPCH010000001.1, on the reverse strand, counting down.
TGATATTTCATCCAAAACTGAATTTGAAACCAAATGTTTGGAAATATTTCAGTTTCAGTATCAAAATAATGGGGTTTACCAAAGGTTCTGCGATTATTTAAATGTAAAACCGGAGCGTATTGATACCCTAACCAAAATTCCATTTCTACCCATTCAATTCTTCAAGGAACACAAGGTTGTTAGTACTTTGGATGAAGAAGAAATCATTTTTACCAGTAGTGGAACCACGGGCTCGGTCGCGAGCAAACACTATGTAACGGACCTAAGCCTATACAAACAAAGTTACCTCAAAGGCTTTGAAAGTAGCTACGGGCCTATTAAAAATTATTGTGTTTTAGCGCTTTTACCCTCTTATTTGGAGCGCGATGGTTCTTCCCTGATTTACATGGTGAACGATTTAATCAACAAGAGCAAACATCCCTTTAGCGGATTTTTTCTCAATGACCTACCCAAATTGGAATCCGTTCTTAGGGAACTGGAAGCCCAAAAACAAAAGACCCTTTTAATTGGTGTTTCCTTTGCCCTATTGGATTTCGCCGAAACGTTCAAATTAGAACTGGAACATACCATTGTGATGGAGACTGGCGGTATGAAGGGACGTAGAAAGGAATTGATACGTAAGGAACTGCACGAACAACTAAAGCGGGGATTTGGTGTAAAACAAATTCATTCCGAATACGGTATGACGGAACTCCTTTCACAAGCCTACTCCCTAGGGGATAGTCTATTTAATTGTCCCCCGTGGATGAAAATTTTAGTAAGGGATACAGAAGACCCTTTATCCTTACTACCAATAGGAAAGACTGGAGGCATCAATGTAATCGATCTTGCCAATGTGAACTCCTGTTCGTTTATAGCAACCCAGGATTTGGGGAAATTATATGAAAGCGGAAAATTTGAAGTCCTGGGGCGTTTTGACCATTCGGATATCAGAGGGTGTAATTTGATGGCGCTTTAATCATCTTCCTTTTCATAGAAGAGACCAGGTCCGTCACATGCCATCCATGAACTTTGAAGCCTATCCTCGGCAACATATTGCAAGGTTTCCCTGCCAAATCCATAACAACCGCCAGCCAACTCACCTCCTGTCTCGAAAAGTAGCTCCAAATAATCCGCATCATCATTATCGTACTCGACCATCTCAAAGGTTCCTGTAGCTTCCAAAACGGCTCCATCCCGCTCCCTGCTTTTAATAAATGAACCATCTGGATTGAAAATATAGTATTCCTGCCAATCCATAGCCTCGCCCACAGTTGTTGAATTAACAAAACTCCCAGTCATTTGAACCAATCTCCATTTTTGACTTGAGAATTGCAAATCCTTTCCCTTTAGCACCAGATCATCGCTGGTGCATCCTGTCGTAAAAAGTAGGATAATCGTAATTAAAAACAAAAATCGGTTTTGCACAACTACCAGGGGTTAACTAATTCTACCTTAAGATACTACAAATCAAAATGGGTTCCGTTAAGGGAATGTGAAGTATTTAAAAATTATCCTGTTTAAGACCGTCTAAAAGAGTACACCACCTCATCATCCGCAATCTGAGGGTTGTCCAAGTAGACCAAAGTCAATTGGTTTTCGGCAACTTCGAATTGATAGCTGGTATTATCGGTAAAATCTAGAACATTGTTCTGACCGCCATACCGGTATACCCCCGATTCCTTGAAAAACCGATCGGTACCCTCATTAATGACGGTAAGGGTATTTGTATCGGTTTCGAAAATCAGCCTTGTTTCCGAAAAATCAACATTGGCATCAAACGCGCAGAAACAGCTCACTTCCTGTAATATCCATTCCCCGTTCAAACCGGTGTCCTGTATAACGGGGTCATTGTCCGAATCACAGGAAATCAGATAAACCAACATCATCAGCCCTAAAAATCGTTTCATAAAACCATTTTTTCTGTAGATGTCAAAATGCTGCAAAGGTTGCCTATTCCGTTACCGTAAGTACGAAATAATTCTTTTTGCCGCGCTGAAGCAGCACAAACTTTCCGTTGATAAGATCTTCCCTTCCTATCAAATAGTCCTCCTGCACCTTTTCCTTGTTTACGGAAATGGAATTCTGTTTCAATTCGCGCCTTGCCTCTCCATTGGACCCTAAAAACCCCGTCTGTGCGGATAGGGCCGCGATCATATCCAAACCGCCTTCCAAAGAGGCCATGGGAACCTGGGCCTGTGGAACCCCTTCAAAAATATCCAAAAAGGTTTTTTCGTTCAACGCTTTGAGGTCTTGGGATGTGGACTTACCAAAAAGAATCTCACTGGCCTTCATTGCATTCTCCAGTTCTTCCTTTGAGTGTACCATTTCAGTTATTTCCTCGGCCAATTTCTTTTGTAACAACCTTAGATGGGGGGCCTGCGAATGCTCCGCGACTAGATGCTCAATTTCTTGCTTGGAAAGAAAGGTGAAAATCTTGATGTATTTTTCCGCATCGGCATCAGAGGTATTGAGCCAGTATTGATAAAATTTATACGGGGAGGTCCGCTCTGCATCCAACCAGACGTTTCCGCTTTCGGTCTTTCCAAATTTGGAACCATCGGCCTTGGTTATTAAAGGACAGGTAAGGGCATAGCCCTTGCCTCCGCCAATTCTACGAATCAGTTCCGTGCCTGTCGTTATATTCCCCCACTGATCGCTACCGCCCATTTGTAGGGTACAATTATGGGTTCTAAAAAGATGGAGGAAATCGTACCCCTGCACAAGCTGATATGTAAATTCCGTAAAGGACATTCCTTCTTTGGCTTCGGCGGAAAGTCGCTTTTTAACCGAGTCCTTTGCCATCATGTAGTTTACCGTAATGTGTTTACCAACGTCCCGGATAAAATCCAAAAATGAAAAACCCTTCATCCAGTCGTAATTATTCACCAAGACCGCCGCATTATCGGCATCGCTTTCAAAATCGAGAAATCTGGAAAGTTGGTTCTTCAAGGCTTCCTGATTATGTCTGAGCGTAGCTTCGTCCAATAGATTTCTTTCCGAGGATTTTCCGGACGGATCCCCGATCATACCGGTTGCTCCACCTACTAGGGCAATGGGTTTATGTCCTGCCAATTGGAAGTGTCTCAACATCATGACACCCACCAAATGACCAATGTGCAAGGAGTCTGCCGTTGGGTCGATGCCCACATAGGCAGATTGCATTCCCTCCATAAGGTATTCTTCCGTTCCGGGCATTGCATCGTGCAACATGCCCCTCCATTCCAACTCCTTTACAAAGTTTGAAGCCATTTTTATCTATTTCATTTTAATTCATTGCAAATATAAAAGGAAATACACCGCAGATCATACCTATCCAAGGAGGAATTTATCCGAGTCTATTTCCTACATTTGAAAACTCATAAAGGAATTTGGCAGGACAACCTAAGATATCCAAACAAAGGTAATTGTTTAAATATCAGTTTGTTGAATTTGCTTTAAACACATGGAATATGGTTTTAGTTACCGGAGGTACAGGCTTGGTGGGGTCCCACTTACTATTAAGATTGGTCCTGTCAAAGGTAAAAGTCCGAGCTATTTATAGGTCCGAAGAAAAACTGGGGGACGTTAAAAAAGTCTTCTCCTATTATGAGGAAACTCCAGAAACCATTTTTAATCAGATAGAATGGGTACAGGGAGATATTCTCGATGTGCCCTCCTTAGAATCGGCCTTTTTAGGCATTGAACAAGTATACCACGCTGCGGCACTTATTTCGTTTGACCCAAATGATTTTAAAAAATTACGAAAAGTGAATGTGGAGGGAACGGCGAACATTGTAAATCTCTGCATTCACCATAATATAAAAAAACTCTGTCATGTAAGTACCATTGGAACAATTGGAAGAAGCATTGCGGGCAAGGAAGCTACTGAGAGCAATGATTGGAACGAATTGCACACGAACGTCTACGCCCTTACCAAATATTCCGCCGAAATGGAGGTGTGGCGGGGTTCCCAAGAAAACCTGGACATGGTAATCATAAATCCTGGGGTAATCATAGGTCCGGGATTTTGGAATAGCGGCAGTGGCAAGTTGTTTACCACGGTAAAAAAGGCCTATTCCTATTACCCGCCGGGAGGAACGGGATTTGTATCGGTTTCCGATGTTGTTACCGTTATGACGCGTCTCATGGAGAGCACTATTAAAAATGAACGATTTATCCTTGTAGCGGAAAATCGTACCTACAAGGAAATAATGACCTCCATAGCCACTGCCCTAGGTAAAAAGCCACCCCGGAAAGAACTTAAAAAATGGCAGTTGGAGATTGGCAGGTATTTTGATTTCCTCAAAACCCTGTTCACTGGAAAACCAAGGACCATTACCAAAAATGCGATCTATTCCCTCTTACATCCTGAAAGTTATTCCAGCGAGAAAGTAAGGACGTTGCTTCACTACGAATTTGAACCGCTGGAAAAATCCATCGTATTTGCTTCCAAAAAGTTTATGGAAGACTATCCTTGACAGTAGCGGGTTTAGTTTTCAAACTGTCCAGAACCCCTTCCTTATTTCGCTTGCTTTCAAGAAGTTTCAGACTATCGGTTATTTTCTTTTCCTGTTCCAGGGCGATTCTTTTGGCTTCCAACGAAGCTTCCACTTCGGTGTAGATGGTCTCATACTCCGCTGGCAAGGAGGCATAGTATCGGTCACTTATCACAAATTGTGCGCTATCTATCCCAAACTTTTCAAAAACATAGGTGGTAGGCTCCACACCGTTATCCTTTAAAATACCCAAATTCACGCCCTTGGCGGCATTTATCAATGCCATCTCCTGTAAAATCAGGACCATCTTATCCTTTGGGATAAGGTTCTCCGGCTTTTCTATGAGTTTTTCACCACAAGCAGCTAAAAATAACACTACGAGTATGGCAATCCTAAAACTTTTCACACGTTTAAAATTAGGTTAATAGTTTGATTCTTAATCATTTCCTTTTGTATAGGCATTAAACTTACCATAAATAATCCCTCGATGAGGGTTTCATCTGTTTATATTTAATATTATTAAAAGGTCAGATGCAATTATTCACATCGCTGTTTATTGTATTTTCAAAAGGTGTTCATGAATCTTTGATTTCGCCAATAACCATCAAGGTGGGTATTAAGACTTGTTATGGCTCATTTCATGGGGTAAATAATTATAATTGCTCCTTTATCTATTGAAAGTGAGCCTTTTGGCATTTCTTTTATCCGACAATTTTCCGTTTTCATACGCCAAATGTCCGTTTACAAACGTATGGGTAACACGGGCCTTGAACGAACTTCCTTCAAATGGTGACCAACCACATTTGTACACGATATTCTCCTTGGAGACCTGCCATGGGTCGTTTAGGGAAACCACGGCCAAATCGGCAAAATATCCTTCCTTGATATAGCCCCTTTTGTCTAAATCGAACAATTTGGCCGGATTGTGGCACATTTTTTCTACGATTTTTTCCAAACTGATAACACCTTCCATATGTTTCTCCAATATGGCGGGCAACGCATGTTGCACTAAAGGACCACCACTGGGGGCACTCGTATAAGGATTTTCTTTTTCCGACAGTAAATGCGGGGCATGATCTGTTGCGATTACATCGATCCTGTCATCCAACAAAGCTTTCCAAAGTGTATCCCGGTCCTGCGCAGTTTTTACCGCCGGGTTCCATTTGATCAAGGTTCCCTTGTCCAAATAATCGGCATCTGAAAACCAAAGGTGATGGATACAGACCTCCGCCGTAATTTTCTTCTTTTCCAGAGGGATGTCATTTTGGAACAAATCCGTTTCCTTCCCAGTTGAAAGATGGAAAACATGCAATCGTGCTCCCGTCTTTTTAGCCAGGGCAATCGCCTTTGAAGAGGATAGATAGCAGGCTTCCTCACTTCTGATCAAAGGATGGTACTGAATTGGAATATCCTCACCGTATTTTTCCTTGTATGCTTCCAAATTCCGACGGATGGTAGTTTCATCCTCACAATGGACGGAAATGACCATCTCAGTATTACTGAAAATACCTTCGATTACGGCCTCATCATCCACCAACATGTTTCCGGTAGATGACCCCAAAAACAACTTGATTCCGGAACAGGCATTTTTGTCCAAACGTTTCAGTTCTTCTAGATTATCGTTGGTTCCCCCAAACAAAAAGGAATAATTGGCATAGGAAGTTTCCCTTGCCATGGCATGCTTTTCCTCCAATTTGACAATAGTTGTGGTCTGTGGGTTGGTGTTGGGCTGCTCCATATAGGTGGTGATACCCCCGGCCACGGCCGCCCTGCTCTCCGATGCAATAGTGCCTTTGTGCGTAAGGCCCGGTTCCCTAAAATGTACTTGGTCGTCAATGATTCCCGGTAGTATATATTTCCCATTTAAATCGATGACTGTTGCTTCCGCATCGGATATATCCTTGGAAATTCGGGAAATATAATCCCCCTCCAAAAGAAGGTCTAGTTCCTCAATGATACCTTCATTTACGACCCTCGCGTTTTTTAATAATGTCTTACCCATTCTAAAATCTATTTTTTTGGAAAAGGCTGCGGAGTTTCATCACAAAAACACCCCAGATAGCTTCGCTGATGATGGAGGAACTCATTTTGGACTTACCCTTTACCCTGTCCTTAAAGATAATGGAAACCTCCTCTATTTTATAATTCTTCAGGTAGGCCCTGAACTTCATTTCTATCTGAAATGCATACCCCACAAATCGAACGGAATCCAGATTGATACTTTCCAAAACATACCTTTTATAGCAAACAAACCCGGCAGTTGGATCATGCACCCGCATACCCGTAATCATTTTCACATAGAATGATGCCCCATAGGACAACAACACCCTATATAACGGCCAGTTGACCACGTTCACTCCTTTTTTATACCGAGAGCCAACGGATACGTCCGCACCTTTTTCACAGGCCTTGAGCAATCGTAAAAGATCGGTTGGGTTGTGGGAAAAATCAGCATCCATTTCAAATATATAATCATATTTTTTGCCGATGGCCCATTTAAATCCATGGATGTAAGCAGTGCCCAACCCCGATTTCTCCTGCCTCACTTCCAAAAACAGGTTGTCCTTGAACTTTTGTTGCAAGTCACGTACACTCTGCGCCGTACCATCGGGTGAATTGTCGTCCACAATGAGTACATGGAAGTCTTTTGGCAATTCAAAAACAGCATTGATTATCGCGTCAATATTCTCAATTTCATTGTAAGTAGGAATGATAACAACACTGTTGGACATCGGTATATGCTATATGGGCACAAAAGTAGTGTTTTAATCCAAAAGATTTCGGGGAAGCTGGGGATAGGGGTTTTCCTTTAAGATGTCATTTCCCCAGGTTCGGAAATTATTAATACAGTTTCAGTACCTAACGGAAATGTTTTAAATCAAAGAGTTGTGAACAGGACGAAAATTATGTAATTCAACAACAAGAAGTGATCATCAAGACCTGGGAGGTTTTGAAAACCTGTCAGGTCTAATTCCTAAAAATAGGCCCTTCTACATCTTACATCTTTGGACCAATTATTTCTCCTGTACTAAAATCAAAGAATAAAAACGAAAACCATCGGAATTTGTAATTTTACGGGCATAAAAACCGCCCATGTCCGAAAAAATCCCAAGGCAATTCTATTATTTTCTTACGGCATTTTTTGTTCTCAACCTTATACAATCCGCGTTTACGGAATTGATTTTTGATGAGGCCTATTACTGGTACTATAGCCAGAATATGGCCTGGGGGTTTTTTGACCATCCCCCTTTGGTTGCGCTGCTTATAAAAATTAGCAGTCTGTTTTTTAACGGGGAACTTGGGGTGCGCTTTATGAGCTGTGTAATTTCCGCACTGAATCTTGTGATTTTATGGCTGCTGATCGATAGACCGGAAAAGAATCGATTTATCCCCCATTTTTTCATACTGGTGTTTTCCATGACCTTGTTGAATGCCTATGGTTTTTTTACCCTTCCGGATACTCCATTGCTGTTTTTTACCTCCTGTTTTCTACTTACGTATAAGCATTTCCTAAAAGACCCGAAATACTCTACTGCTATCCTATTGGGTATATTTATGGCGGCCTTGATGTACAGTAAATACCACGCCGTCCTGGTCATCGTTTTTGTGTTGCTATCCAACCTAAACCTTGTTAAGAGCAAGTATGCCTGGCTTAGCGTTTTGGTTGCCTTACTCTGTTATGCCCCACATTTTTACTGGCTGTATGAAAATGATTTTGTCAGTATCAAATACCATCTTTATGAACGACCCAACGATGCCTATCAGTTCGAGAAATATACGCTGGGCTTCTTTGTAAACCTGATTGCACTGTTTGGGCTTACTTTCCCGCTTATTTATTATGCCTTATTAAAAACCAAGGGCAAGGACTTGTTCAATAGGGCGCTCTTGTTCTTGACATATGGCGTAATCCTGTTTTTCTTTATTTCCAGCTTCAACAGAAGGGTACAGACCCAATGGATCATTATTATCTGCATTCCCCTGGTGGTCATCGTATATAATTTCATGTTGGAACATAAACAGGTCCTCAAATGGATGGTTCGCTTGGGCATCATCAACGCTTTCCTGATTCTTTATTTACGAGCCGGACTCATTTACCAACCTTTACTTTTTGATTTCCATTACGAAAGTCATGGCAACAAGACCTGGGTCGATGGAATTCGCGAGGAGGTTGGGGAAATTCCCGTGGTTTTTGAGAATTCTTATCGTAACGCACCCATGTACGAATTTTATTCGGGAGGAATACCTACCTTCTCCCTGAACAATGTGATGTACCGGAAAAACCAATATTCCATTGATACCTCGGAAGAACGGGTACGGGGGAAAAAAGTGGCTTATCTTTCCAAATATATCAATGACAACACCTTTTCCTACACCAAGCCCGATGGCTGGGTATATAAAGGCAAGTATATTTCGGATTTCGACTCCTACAGAAAACTTGAATGCACACTGAAGGAGGAAACTGTTTCCTTGGATGGTTCCGATTATCATCTACAGGTATTCAATCCCTACAATTTTGACATTGAACTGTCCAAACTTAAATTTTCTGTAGCCTATTTGAGTCCCTATAAAAATACCTTGGGCCTAAAACGGATTGCCCCGAAGCCCGTGGAGGAAAACCTGCCCTTCCTAACCAAAAAGGACACAACCCATTTTTTAGTGGAAATACCTCAGTACGATACCGAAAAAGTAGGTTATATTAGAATCGTGATTTCGGAAAACGGATTGTATCCGGGCTTGAATTCAAAACCAATTCCCGTAAACTAATGGAGCCAATTAACAGGTTTACCGAAAACTTGGACTGGATTACCCTCATTTTGTTTGGCAGTCTCCTGTTGGTCGCTATTGCCAAAAAAATATTCTATGCCAGATTTTTGAATTTTATCATTCTTCCCTTCAACAACAAGTACATCATCATGTACAACAAAAAGGAGAAGCTTTTCAATTGGTTCCATATACTACTCACCGTTTTCCAGATCATCAATACCTCGCTGTTCGCCTTTCTAGCATGGAAAAGTTATGCAAGTCCGGAAATATCCGTGTCCAATGTCACTTTTTTGGCGATCATTGGATTCCTTTTTCTTTTTGTGCTTATAAAGATGTTCCTACAACTGGGGAACGGTTTCATTTTTGGATCCTACGCTACCATTAATGAACTACTGTTCAAAAAAACGTCCTATTTGAATTACAGCAGTATTGTTCTTTTTCTGGCCAATATTTTTTTGACTTTTGTATTTATTAACTCGATTACCGTTGTTTTGGCAGCGTTTGGGCTCTTTCTGCTAATTAATATTATAGGCTGGGTTTCAGTGATTAGGATTCATCAAAAATACATTAGTTCCTACTTTTTCTATTTTATTTTGTACCTTTGCGCACTCGAAATTGCACCCCTAATCATATTGGGAAGCTTTCTAAAATAGTGTAACCTATGAAAGTAAAAACAATTTTGGTCTCTCAGCCCGAGCCAAAAATGGAAAATTCTCCCTATTCCAGGCTCATCGACAAGGAAAAAGTAAAGGTCGATTTTAGACCCTTTATTCATGTGGAAGGAGTAGATGCCAAAGGTGTCCGTCAACAGAAAATCGACCTAAAGGATTTCACCGCCATTATTCTTACAAGCAGGAATGCGGTGGACCATTTCTTTCGAATTGCGGAGGAGATGCGTTTCAAGGTGCCGGATACGATGAAATACTTTTGTCAGTCCGAGGCTGTGGCATACTATCTTCAGAAGTACGTGGTATATAGAAAAAGAAAGATTTATGTGGGTAAACGCTTGTTTTCCGATTTGTCCCCGATGATCAAAAAATACAAGGATGAAAAGTTCCTGTTACCATCCTCTGATGTTCTTAAACCCGAGGTTCCCGAGACCTTAAACGCGCTCGATATAAGCTGGAAACGGGGTATTTTCTACAAAACGGTCATCAGTGATCTATCCGATTTAAGGGATGTATATTATGATATTTTGGTATTCTTTAGTCCATCGGGTATTGAATCCCTGTTACATAACTTTCCGGATTTTAAGCAGAACGATACTAGAATAGCGGTTTTTGGTAATTCTACCGTAGAAGCTGCTACAGGTGCCGGACTTAGAATTGACATAAAGGCGCCCACTCCAGAGACACCGTCCATGACCATGGCACTCCAAAAATATATTACGAACGCAAACAAATAAGAGTTGCTTCTGAATCTATAACAAAAAGGCCCTTCAAAATGCAGGGCCTTTTTTCATGTTTAATGGTGCATTTAAAAAGCGTACCGTTGCGGTCCACCACGTCTAATTTCCTCATTGGCATATTTTTCGAACTTTTTGAAGTTTTCCCTAAAGGCATTGGAAAGCTTAAAAGCCGTGGTGTAATATTTTTCGTCATTGTTCCAAGTCGCCCTTGGACTCAATACACTGGTAGGCACTCCGGGACATTCCCTAGGTTGCGCCACCCCAAAAACGGAATGAATGTGGTAGGTATCATAGGAGTACAAACCTAGATCGCCATTGAGCGCCGCACTGATCATGGCACGGGTGTACTTTAACTTCATACGGGTACCAACACCATAAGGGCCGCCGGTCCACCCCGTATTAACCAACCATACGGCCACGCCAGTCTCCTTCATTTTTTTGCTCAACATCTCCGCATATTTTGTGGGATGCAAGGGCATAAAAGGTGCACCAAAACAGGCCGAAAAGGAAGGTTGTGGCTCAACGACCCCGGCTTCGGTTCCGGCAACTTTGGCCGTATAACCCGAAATAAAATGATAGGCCGCCTGACTAGGAGTTAGCTTGGAAATTGGAGGCAACACCCCAAAGGCATCGGCCGTTAAAAAGAAAATGTTCTTTACGTTTTTCCCAATGGAAGGCTGCTGAATGTTATCTATATGGTAAATAGGATAACTTACCCGGGTATTTTGTGTTATGGAGGTATCCGCATAATCCACATTGCCGTCCTTGTCCAAAATCACATTTTCAAGAATAGCTCCAGGTTTTATGGCATTGTAGATTTCGGGTTCCTGTTCTTGGGATAGGTTGATGACCTTGGCATAACACCCTCCCTCAAAATTGAACACTGTATTTCTGCTGGTCCAGCCGTGCTCATCATCGCCGATCAATTTCCTATTGGGGTCTGTGGACAAGGTTGTCTTCCCGGTCCCTGACAACCCGAAGAATATCGCGGTATCCCCGTCTTCCCCCACATTGGACGAACAATGCATGGGCAAGGTTTCCTTAAATACAGGCAATATAAAATTGAGCGCCGAAAAAATTCCTTTTTTTATCTCGCCGGTATAGCCTGTGCCACCAATTAGGGCGATTTTTTCAGTAAAGTTCAGTATGGCGAAATTGTGTTGCCTTGTTCCATCTTCTTCGGCATTGGCCATGAAGCCAGGTGCGTTTATAACCGTCCATTCCGGACTGAAATTCTCCAATTCCTCGTCGGTTGGCCGTAAAAACATATTATAGGCGAACATGTTGGACCAAGGGTATTCGTTTATGACCCTGATATTGAGTTTATACTCCGGGTCCGCACAGGCATAGCAGTCCCTCACGAAAAGTTCCTTTGTGTTCAAATAAGCAATAACCTTGTCATACAACGCCGTAAACTTTTCCGGTTCAAAGGGAATGTTTACCGAACCCCACCAGATTCTATCCTTGGTAATAGCATCTTTTACGATAAAACGGTCTTGTGGAGACCTACCCGTAAATTCCCCCGTATTGACGGCAAGGGTACCATTTTTGGTCTCCGCTCCCATGCCAAGGTCGATCGTAGCCTTCTGTAGTGCTTGAGGCGATTCCTGATAATGAAAATTATCATGGTCAATTCCATAATTCTTTAAAGATATCATCTTCGATTGGTAGGATGAACTATGCATAACTCGAAATTTTATTTCTCCAAAGCTATTAAATTTAACCTTGAAGCCCTTGGAAATCAAGAGGTATTCATGTATTTATCGGCAAGAAATATGAAATCTACGATGAATGATTGGATTTTCAACAAATAATCATCGGTTTAAACACTGTTTAGTAAACAAATTGCAAATTACTAGGTGCTAAACTATTAAATCGATAAAATAATATGGATTTACTGCCGATTACATAATTAAAAACGAGCGACTTTCCAAAATGTATGAACCTAGATTAAGGATTTAAAATACTCATATACCCTTCTTTGAAGCAGGTCCTTGGCATTTTGCATATTGTATCCCAACGATTTGTTGGGGTCCCCAATTTCAATAACATCTTGAACGCCACTTGAAGTAAGCCTTTCTAGGGGAACGTCCAATTTGCCACAAACGGCCAGCACTGGAATATTGTAACTGTTGGCAAGTTCCATAACCCCTTGAATCAATTTTCCCTGAAGGGTCTGATCGTCGATTTTGCCTTCACCGGTCACGATGTAATCGAATTTTTGGGTATCCAACACTTCTTTTATACCGGATAGTTCCAAAATAAAAGTGATTCCACTGAGAAAATCGGCCTTAAAAAAGGCCTTGAGACCAAATCCGGTTCCCCCGGCAGCTCCTGAACCTGGTACTTCGGAAAAATCGGAACCAAATTGTCTTACATAGACTTCCGATAAATTTCGCAATCCTTTGTCCAACTCCGATATCATGGCAGCATCGGCACCTTTTTGGGCGGCGTATACAAATGCGGCCCCATCTTTTCCGAATAGCGGGTTTTTGACATCGTTGATGGTAAAGAATTGTATCCCTTTGATTTCCATATAATTATAGGATTGGGTAATCCTTTGAACCTCACTTAAATTCTTTCCAATGGGTTCCAGCGGATTGCCATTAGAATCCAAAAATTCAAATCCTAAGGCATTTGCAATGCCAATTCCCCCATCGTTGGTTGCACTGCCCCCCAAACCGACATATATTTTTTTGGCACCTTTTTTTATGGTGTCCGCAATTTGTTGGCCGCTGCCAAAGGTCGAGGTCAAGGAGGCGTTTCGCTCCGAAGGTTCCAAAAGTTCCATACCAGAGCTATTGGCCAGTTCTATGTAGGCCGATTTTGATTTCGCATCCAACAGATAGTACGAGGAAATTTCCCTACCCAAGGGATCCAAAGTTTTCATTGCTACCCTTTTGCAGTCCTTGTACATTGAAATAGCCTCCAAGAAACCATCGCCCCCATCCGATGCCTTTACAAAGTGAAAGGACGCATCGCTTAGGACTTGCTCCACTCCCGTTCTGAACGATCGGTATACCTCTTCGCTCGTCATGGAACCTTTAAATTTATCGGGGATGATTAGGAATCGCATACGTTTAAATACATGTTAACAATTTGATTATTAAATATTTATATTCATAGAGGTATTAAACTTGCCATGATAAATCCCTCGATGAGGGTTTCATTTTTTTAGATTTTCCGGAAATCCATTAATGACAATGTCCCACAGTTGGGGCAATAAAAAATAAACGAAAAGGCTCAGCACTATGATGGACATGATGTTCATAAAAAAGCCTTTTCGGACCATATCTGGAATCCGTAGGTAACCGGAACCAAAAACCACCGCATTGGGCGGGGTGGCAACGGGCAACATAAAGGCACAGGAGGCTGCCACGGCGGCACCCACCATTAACACGAACGGATGTACATCTATGGAAAGGGCCATGGGCGCCAAAACAGGCAACAGCATGGCCGTTGTGGCCAAATTGGAGGTAATCTCGGTCAGAAAATTTACCGCAGCGATCAATACCAGCACCAAAATGAAAATTGGTAAGCCGGACAAGGAGGTCATCTGCCCACCGATCCAAACGGCCAAACCACTTTCGTCAAAACCCTTGGCCAGCGCCATTCCACCTCCAAAAAGCAGAATGATTCCCCAAGGCATCGTAACGGCCTCGTCCCAATTTAGCAACTGTTGCCCCTTTTTTTTGGCCGGAATCAGGAAAAGTAAAATGGCAAAAAAGATGGCGATGATGGTATCGTCCAGACCCGGAAACAGTTTCTGCAGCAGAAAGGAGCGTGTAATCCAACAAAAGGCCGTGGCCCCAAAGACGAGGGCTATCAATTTTTCCTCATACGTGATTTTCCCCAGGCCATTCTTAAGTCTTTTTATTTCTGCCCTACCTCCGGGAAATTCGACTTGTTTGAAAGAAAAAGCAAAGCGCGTCAAATATTTCCAACAGATGAAAATCAGCACTACGGAAATTGGCAGTCCGAACATGAACCACTGCATGAAGGTAATTTCATAACCGTAAGTATCCAATACCACCCCTGCCAACACCAGATTGGGCGGGGTACCTATCAAGGTTGCCATACCGCCAATGGAAGCACTGTAGGCAATGGCGAGCATCAGGGATTTTCCAAATAACAGATTCTCGTCCTCCACCGTAGCCGGATTATCCTTTAATTGTTTGATGATGGCCAGACCAATGGGAAGCATCATGACCGAAGTTGCCGTATTGGAGATCCACATGGATAAAAAGGCCGTCGCCACCATAAATCCCAAAATAATTTTACGGATATCCGCACCTATCAAATGAATAATGTTCAGGGCGATGCGTTTGTGCAGGTTCCATTTTTCGATAGCAATGGCGATAACGAAACCGCCCATATAGAGAAACACGTATTTATGCCCAAAAGACCCTGAGGTAGCGGTAAGGTCCAAGCCGCCAGAAAGTGGGAAAAGCACGATGGGCAGAAGTGCGGTAACGGCAATGGGAATGGCCTCCGTAATCCACCAAATGGCAATCCAGGCCGTGGATGCCATAACGGCGTTCGCTTCCTTGGACAATCCCTCAGGATGAAAAAAACTAAGGATCAATATAAACGAAACGGGACCTAATATGAGTCCCAAAAGCTTTGTATTGTTCATAATCTATATGTCATTTTAGGGTCGATGTATAGATTTGAAATCCCAAAAATCCCCAAGCTGCCAACAAAAGTGTTCCGCCAATAGGCGTAATAAATCCAATGGTCGTAAAATCGAAGGCCGTAATACTGTTTATGGCCAACAAATAGATGGAGAAGGAAAAGAACACAACGCCAATAAGGATCAGCCAATATGTTAGTCGTTGGGACTTAGGGGGTATTCCCGGCAATACACCTAAAATGAACAGAAAAAAGGCATGGTACATTTGGTAGCGGACACCTGTTTCAAAAGTAGTCACGGCATCCGGGGGAACCAATTTCTCCAATCCGTGGGCTCCAAAGGCGCCCAGGGCGACCGCTAAAAACCCAAAAATACATGCAGTAATCAATATTGTTTTCTTCATAACACCAAATCTACTGGAAATACATGATTTACGTTATAGTTTATTTAATTGTTGGACAGTCATTCAAAGTTGATAATATAACTTTATCGATACATATTCTTACATATGTAACAAATTGATACCTTAGTAGCAACATTCAAACTTAAAAGTACGCAATAAGCATGGTGCGAAAAATTTTGATCATAGGGGCAGGCAAATCCACTTCCTTTTTGTTGGATTATTTATTGGAAAAATCGGATTCAGAAAATCTAAAAGTGACCATTGGCGACCTGGATACGGCTTCCATCCCAGAGCATATTAAATCGCACCCCAATTGCTCGGTTCGCACCTTGGATATCTTTAAGGAAGATGAGCGAACATCGGCAATACAGGAGTCGGATTTGGTAATTTCCATGCTACCCGCACGCTTTCACATCAAAATTGCGGAGGACTGTCTAACGTACAAAAAGCATTTGGTAACGGCATCCTACATCAGTCCGGAACTAAAAAAACTCAATGAAAAGGTCACAGAAAGCAATTTGGTCTTCATGAACGAAATAGGTCTAGATCCAGGCATTGACCACATGAGCGCCATGCAGGTCATTGACCGTATACGGGACAAAGGCGGAAAAATCCTATTGTTTGAATCTTTCTGCGGTGGACTTGTCGCGCCCGAATTCGATAACAACCTATGGAACTACAAGTTTACGTGGAACCCCAGAAACGTGGTGCTGGCCGGCCAAGGAGGTACGGCGAAGTTCATACAGGAGGGAACGTATAAATACATTCCCTACCATAAATTGTTTAGGCGTACGGAATTTTTTGAAGTGGAGGGATACGGCAAGTTTGAGGGCTATGCCAACAGGGACTCCCTAAATTATAGGGAAGCCTACGGTCTACAGGACGCGCTCACCATTTACAGGGGCACAATGCGACGTGTTGGCTTTTCAAAGGCTTGGAACATTTTTGTGCAACTGGGGGCCACGGACGACACCTATACTATCGAGGATTCGGAAAATATGACCTATCGGGAATTTATCAATCTCTTTCTTCCCTACTCACCTACGGATTCTGTGGAACTGAAACTGAGGCATTATTTAAAAATAGATCAGGACGATAGTACTTGGGAAAAGCTTGTGGAACTGAACCTTTTCGATAAAACGAGGACTATTGGTATCCCTGATGCTACTCCGGCACAGGCTTTACAGAAAATTTTGGAAGACAAATGGACCTTGGGCGAAACCGAAAAGGATATGATCGTTATGTACCATAAGTTTGGATACGAATTGAACGGCGAAAAAAAACAAATCGATTCCAAATTGGTCGTGATTGGTGAAGATCGGGTGCATACCGCCATGGCCAAAACGGTAGGCTTGCCCGTAGCCATCGCCGCCTTAAAAATCCTGAACGGAAAAATCACCACGCCCGGAGTTCAAATGCCCATTTCCAAGGAAGTCTATCAATCCATCCTCAAGGAATTGGAGACCTTGGGCATCAATTTCAAGGAATACGAAGTTCCCTATTTGGGCTATAATCCCGATTCCGTAGCGAGTTAAACTCACATATTCATGGTGTTTACGTATTTTTGATTTCAATTTGAAATTGTAATCATGAAGTCCGATAACAAAAACACTAAGATTGACGGAATAGACAAGAAAATATTGCGCTTTTTAATGGAGGATGCCCGGAAACCGGTATTGGAAATCGCACGAAGCATCGGTATTTCTGGGGCGGCCATTCATCAACGATTGCGAAAGCTGGAAGCATCGGGATTATTGAAAGGCTCCAAGTTTATTATAAACCCAAGGGCCATGGGCTATACTACGATGGCCTATATCGGTATTTATCTGGACAAGGCGATGAGCAATCCCGCTGCCGTAAAACAATTGGAAAAAATCCCAGAAGTTTTGGAATGCCATTATACTACGGGCAACTGGTCCATCCTAATCAAAATTCTTTGCAAGGACAACGAACATTTGATGCATGTCCTCAACAAGGAAATCCAACAAATAGAAGGGGTTTCCAGAACGGAAACCTTCATATCATTGGCACAGCAAATAGACCGACAGATTACCATATAAAACCCTCATCAAGGGATTGACTATCACAACCGAAACAATTTCACAAAAGGAAATGGTTCATAATCCAATGTCTGCCTAAAATTTGAACAAATAAAAAGCCTTCCCAATCTTGGAAAGGCTTTGAAAATTGTATCGAGAGAAGTTAATCCCTTCCTCCAAAAACCTGAAGTCCCCAATAGACCAAGGTAGCCAAGGAACCAATGGCCGCTACCAAATAGGTCCTAGCGGCCCATTTTAGGGCATCTTCAGAACCTGCATATTCTGACTGAGTCACCATATTCCTATTCTTGAGCCATGCCAAAGCGCGGTTACTGGCATCATATTCTACCGGTAGGGTGATAAAACTGAACAACGTGGCCATTCCCATCATGATCAATCCGGCCACGGCAACCCAATATCCAAATCCTACTCCTGCAGCGGCACCTAGGGCCAATCCGCCAAAAACGACCCATGTGGACATTCCTGATGTTACACTGACTACTGGCACCAGTTTCGAGCGCATGGTCAACCACTCGTAGGCCTGTGCATGTTGTACAGCGTGGCCTACCTCATGCGCTGCAACCGCCGCTGCTGCGGCATTTCGCTGATTATACACACCTTCACTCAAGTTCACCGTTTTATTTTTTGGATTGTAATGGTCTGATAACATCCCAGGTGTAGAAACCACCTTTACATCGCGAATACCATGATCCGCCAACATTTTTTCGGCTATCTCGGCACCGCTCATGCCATTTTGTAAATGGACTTTAGAGTAATGTTTGAACTTACTTTTTAATCGGCTACTTACAAGCCAACTTACCAAGGCAATAGCACCGATCAATATATAATATCCCATCATAACGTTTCAATTTTTAGTTTCAATAAATATACATAAGATTCCTTTGTTTACGGGAATCGAATACTGAAAAGCAAAAACCCCGCCAAACCCGTAAATTAGTCGGTACGGGCTGTTGGGGTCTTCAAAAACTGACAATTTGTACGATTAGGCAAAGGCCTCCTTCCAACCAAAGGCCTCTATGATTTCTTCATACACCACCTTACCGGCCACAATGTTCAATCCCTTTGCCAAGGAAGCATCTTTTTTACATGCGGCTTCCCAACCCAAGTTTGCGAGTTTGAGCGCATAAGGCAAAGTAACATTGGTCAATGCCATGGTAGAGGTATATGGAACTGCACCGGGCATATTCGCGACGGAATAGTGAACCACATCATCTATGATGTATACCGGGTCTTCATGAGTGGTAGGTCTTGTAGTTTCTACACATCCGCCTTGGTCTACGGCCACGTCCACTATTACGGTTCCGGGTCGCATGTCTTTCAACATGTCCCTAGTGATAAGGTTCGGAGCTTTTGCTCCTTTTAATAGCACCCCACCAATAATTAAGTCGTGGGTTTTTATATGCTTTCTGATATTAAACTCGTTTGAAAATTCGGTGACCACATGCGGAGGCATCACATCGTTCACGTAACGCAAACGCTTCATATTGATATCCAAAATGGTGACGTGTGCGCCCAGACCGGCTGCCATTTTAGCAGCTTGTATCCCAACGACACCCGCGCCTAGCACCAATACCCTACCCGGAGCAACCCCGGGAACGCCCCCCAATAGTACACCGCGACCTTTAACAGGTTTTTCCAAATATTTTGCCCCTTGCTGAATGGCCATTCTACCCGCCACTTCAGACATTGGGGTCAACAACGGCAATGTCCCATCTTCGTCCTCCACGGTTTCATAGGCGATGCAGATGGCTTTCTGACGGATCATGGCCTTGGTCAATGCTTCGCTCGATGCAAAATGGAAATAGGTGAACAAAATCTGTCCCTCTTGAATCAGTTCATACTCTTCTTCTATGGGCTCCTTGACCTTGACAATCATTTCACTCATGGCATATACCTGTCCGATGGTATCCAAAATGACGGCCCCGGCCTGTTGATAATCCTTATTGAAAAAACCGCTTCCCTTCCCTGCGCCAGATTGCACGTACACGGTATGGTTGTTCTTTACCAATTCAAAAACGCCGGCCGGTGTCATCCCAACCCTGCTTTCGTTGTTCTTAATCTCTTTTGGAATACCCACAATCATACTAGTCTATTTTATAATTATGGGGTAAAGGTGCGATAATTTTAATTTTTACAGAGCAATTATTCGATAAAAGGAGGGGTTAATCCGAATTAAATACGTTTTTTGACTATATACCCTTAGTTTTTATAGGGGTATATCAAAATAAAATATACATTTAACAAAACACCCTCCCTCTTTAGTATACCTCTAAAGAAGGAGGGTGCGAATATTAAAAAAACCGATGGAGGCTAGTAAATTATAACTTATTATCTACTAGAATATAGTTCAGAGGTTACCCAAGTTTACCACCATAAAATGAGGTCTCGAATTGAAGTTTATCTTGAGCGTAGTCGAAAGACTAGACCTGACAAAAATTGTCATGCTTCGCTCCGCTTAAAAATGGGCTAGCCTACAATGTTTACAATTTTTCCCGGAACTACGATGACCTTCTTTGGGGTTCTCCCTTGTAATTGTTGTTGGGTTTTTTCATGGGCCATTACGGTAGCTTCAATTTCCTCCTTGGTCATATCCATAGGCAGTTCCAATGTAAACCGCATCTTCCCGTTGAAAGAAATGGGGTATTCCTTGCTGCTTTCTACCAGGTACTTTTCCTCGAATTTGGGAAAAGACGCTTTGGAAATGGACTCCGTATGGCCCAATTGCTCCCAGAGTTCCTCCGCAATATGTGGTGCATAGGGGGAAACCAAAATTGCCAAAGGTTCCAAGATGGCCCTGGAATTGCATTTCTGCGAGGACAATTCGTTCACACAGATCATAAACGTGGATACCGATGTATTGAAACTGAAGTTCTCGATATCCTCCTCCACTTTTTTTATGGTTTTGTGCAAGGTCTTGAGGGCCTCCCCCTGCCCCTCCGAGGGAGGGGCGTCCGACACGTAGAATTCTCCGTTAGGACCGGAGTGATAAAGCCTCCAAAGTTTTTTCAAGAAGGAATGCACGCCTGTAATTCCTGCCGTATTCCAAGGTTTGGACTGCTCCAAAGGCCCCAAGAACATTTCGTACAACCGTAGACTGTCCGCCCCATATTCCGCACAAATGGCATCTGGATTGACGACATTATATTTGGATTTGGACATTTTTTCGATTTCGCGGGATACTTTGAACACACCCCTTACTCCCCCCTCAAGGGGGGAATTGGCATCGTGTATCTCGCCATTTTCCAAAATGAAAACGGCATCAGCATATTCTGGACGCCATTTTTTAAAGCCTTCTATGTCCAGTTCATCGGAGGCATTGACTAGAGAGACATCGGCATGTATTTTTAAAAGAGAATTAGGACTGTCAGAAATAGTCAAAAAGCCCCTTTTATTTTGGTCATTTTTATGAAAACTCGTGATTAGTATTCGAAGATTTTCATAATTTTCAAAAACATCTTCAAGAAAAACCGATTTCTTGGACATTTCTTGTACAAATCCCTCAGTTACAAATACTGATAATCTTTGTGCTTTTTTATTTTCCAAAATTTTGTAGTCCCATCTATATACAAACGCACTCGTCCCCGTAATCATCCCCTGATTGATCAACTTTTTGGCAAACTCGTCCTTGGGCACCAAGCCTTTATCGAACATAAACTTTTGCCAAAAACGGGAATACAGCAAATGGCCGGTGGCATGTTCGCTACCGCCTATATATAGATCCACATCCTGCCAATAGTTGATGGCTTCTTGGGAGAAAATGGCCTCGTCGTTATGCGGGTCCATATAGCGATTGAAATACTGGGAACTCCCCGCCCAACCCGGCATGGTGTTCAGTTCTAAAGCCCCTCCCTTAATTTCGCCACTTCGACTACGCTCAGTGTCCGAAATGGCCTTCTCAAACTCTTCTTTGGATACAACTTTTCCTTCATCACCATACTGCAGCCAATGCCATTTTTTGGCATTTCCCAAGGGTGGTTCACCGGTTTCGGTGGGCAGGTATTTGTCTACCTCGGGCAGTTCCAAGGGCAGGAATTTTTCGTCCAACATCTGGGGCATCCCATCCGCATCATAATAGACCGGAAAGGGTTCGCCCCAATAGCGCTGGCGGCTAAAGACGGCATCGCGCAAACGGTAGTTCACCTTTCCTTTTCCCTGTTCTATTTTTTCCAACTCGGCTATTGCCTTTTTGGTAGCTTCCTTATACGCCAATCCGTTCAAAAACCCGGAATTCTTCAATACAAACCCGGATTTTTCGGCATAGGCTCCATTTTCCAACAGCGTATCAGCATCCTCAGTTCCCCCTTCGGGGGTTAGAGGGCTGAATATATTAGGAATAGCTATCCCAAAATGGGTCGCAAAATCGTAATCACGCTGGTCTCCGCAGGGCACGGACATTACCGCACCGGTTCCATAACCCGCCAATACATAATCGCCGATCCAAATAGGTACAGGTTCCTTTGTAAAAGGATGCTCCGCATACGCCCCAGTAAAGGCACCGGTGATGGTCTTTACATCGGCCATACGGTCACGTTCGGAACGCTTTGCCGTGGCCTCGATGTAGGCCTGAACCTCATCTCTTTGTTCAGGGGTGGTGATTTTGGACACCAATTCATGCTCCGGTGCCAAGGTCATGAATGATACACCAAATATTGTATCGGGACGAGTGGTGAAGACCTCAATGTAGAGTGCAGAATTATGAGTGTTGAGTGAGTTGTCTATTTTATCAACTTTTGATTTTGAACTTTGAACTTTGAACTTAACGGAAGCTCCCTCACTTCTTCCAATCCAATTGGTCTGGGAATCCTTTAGAGGCTGCGGCCAATCGATTTTGTCCAGCCCGTCCAGCAAACGTTGGGCATAAGCGGTGATGCGCATGCTCCATTGCGTCATTTTTTTTCGGATGACCGGATGGCCACCACGCTCGGAAACCCCGTTCACAATTTCATCATTGGCCAATACGGTTCCCAAAGCGGGACACCAGTTTACCTCACTTTCCGCAAGGTAGGTCAGCCTATATTTTAACAACATCGCCTGCTTATCCTTGGGGGAAAAAGAATTCCAATCCTCCGCGGAAAATATCGGGGTGTCGTCGTCACAAACGGCATGTACGCTTTTGTTACCTTCGGTTTCAAAAATTTTGGTCAGCGTCTCTATATCCTCGGCCTTATCGGCATCGGTATTGTACCAGGAATTGAACAGTTGAATGAAAATCCACTGGGTCCATTTATAATAGCTGGGGTCCGAAGTACGCACCTCCCGGCTCCAATCGAACGAAAAGCCTAATTGGTCCAACTGCCTCCTGTATGTCTTGATGTTCGCCTCTGTAGTAATGGCAGGATGTTGCCCAGTCTGAATAGCGTATTGCTCTGCCGGCAGACCAAAGGAGTCATATCCCTGCGGATGCAACACGTTGAACCCCTTATGCCTTTTATAACGGGCATAGATATCACTGGCGATATACCCTAACGGATGTCCCACATGTAGTCCTGCTCCTGAGGGATAGGGAAACATATCCAACACATAGAACTTCTCCTTGTCCGATACATTTTCGGCTTTAAAGGTTTGATTATCCTCCCAATATTTTTGCCATTTGGCCTCAATTTCGTTGAAATTGTAATTCATTCTTTCGATACTAATACAGAGGTCCAGCCAGATTTTAGCCACATAACTATCACATTCCAGACCTTTATTTTGTTAGGCCACAAAAATAGACCTATTCGACGAAAGTTGAAAAGATATTGACGAATTACCCCTTTAACTTCATTGAACCAAAAAAGCGCTGCTTTCTTTTCCAAAAACGTACCTTTAGTACCGTGAATACCAAAAGTCCCAAATACTTTCTTTGTTTTGTCCTCTTTCTGGTTTTGGCGGCCGTGAAAGGAAGGGCGCAGTTAGGTTTTTGTACGGGCAGCTCTGGAGACCCCATTTTTACGGAGGATTTTGGTTCTGGTACGGTGGACGGACCTGAACTTCCGCCCGGGACCACTACCTATAATTTTACCACGGGAACGCCCAACGATGGCGACTATACCATTTCCAGCACTACCAATTATTTTGATTGGCAGAACGTACAGGACCACACTCCCGGAGACACCAACGGAAAGGCTTTTATAGTAAATGCCAGTTTTACGGCCGGAGAATTTTATCAGCGTACCGTAACAGGTCTGTGTGAAAATACCACCTATGAATTTTCCTCTTGGCTCATAAATCTGCAGCGTACGGGTGGTTGCGACGGAAACAATATTCCCATCAACGTTCGCTATCAGATCTGGGACGAAACCGACACCAATCTTTTGGTCCAAGGGGATACTGGAAATATTCAGGCCATGACCACGGCAGCCTGGCAACAATTTGCCTTGGTATTCCAGACCCTGCCCGGGCAGACCTCCGTCATCCTCAAAATGCGGAACAATAGCAATGGTGGGTGCGGTAACGATCTCGCCATTGACGATATTGTCTTTAAATCCTGTGGCGATAGCGTAAGCGTGGCCACGGACCAAGCCGAGGATTTCATTGTAACCTGTGAAAATCAAGGTTCGGTATCTGCAATATTGGTGGCCAATCCTGATAATTCCATTTTTTCTACCCATGCCTATCAATGGCAGGAAAGTACGGATAATCAAGTTTGGACCGATGTACCCGGTGAGACCTCAAACACATTTACCACCCCACTGATAAATTCGACCCGTTTTTACCGCGTAAAAGTAGCGGAGGACCCGATCAACGTATCCAATGACCTTTGTAATGTGCTATCCGATGTTTTTGAAATCAATATCGTGCCCATACCGCCGCCACCCACAAACAATGGCGACGTGTCCGTATGCGAGAATGAAACCGCCACTTTAATCGTGGATAGTGCTGATATTTATAGTGTAAATTGGTATGATGCCCCTACTGGGGGAAACCTACTTTTGGAAAACAACAGGGAGTTTTCCCCCACCGAAGCAGGCACCTACTATGCGGAGGCGAATTCGAGTGAAGTCGATTGTCCATCCGCTACCAGAACGGCAGTCACCCTGACCTTTAATCCTTTGCCCCAAGTTTTTGACAGCACTGAAACTTTTTGCGAGGGGGATACGGCCTTTTTATCGGCTGAAATTGACAATGTTAGTTATACCTGGAGTACAGGAGAGACTACACGCGATATTTCGGTTAACGCTCCCGGGGAGTATTCCGTGACCGTCACTGATAGCAATGGATGTTCCAGTACACGGACCATTACATTGAACCAAATTGATGCACCAAGATTGGATTCGATTACTTCCAACGGACGCTCCATCATCATTACGACCCAAAATTCAGGGGATTTCGAATACTCTTTGGATGGAAGTAGTTTTCAGGACAGCCCCGTTTTTGAGGCCGTTACGGGAGGGCCGTATACCATATCCATTAGGGACAAGACCAACTGTGGCATCGTCACGACCGATTATCTGCATATTGTTGTCCCCAATTTCTTTACACCGAACGGCGATACCTCCAATGACTTTTTAATTCCGGAAGGCATCGAGTCCTTTAACAATGTGGAGCTTTCCATCTATGATCGGTATGGGAAATTATTAAAATTTGGCAGTGGTACAAATGCCTCTTGGGATGGAAACTTCTTGGGCGCTCCCATGCCGGAATCGGATTATTGGTACCGGATAAAATTGGACACCTTGGTCCGTACCGGGCATTTCACCCTAAAGCGGTGAGTGTTCCTATTTTTTATGATTCAATTCACATTACTTTTCTATTTTTACATGCCGATACGTTACTATGAGCAAAGCATTTGAAAGATATCAAAGAAGGAAATTGATCTCGTCCTATTTCTCAGTCGTATTGAGTATCGCCTTGGTACTGTTTCTTTTGGGCATTTTGGGATTGCTGGTCCTAAATACCAAAAAAATGGCGGACCGATCCAAGGAGCAGATTACCATTTCCATTTTTTTAAAGGAAGATGCCAAGGATATGGAGGTGGAGCAATTGCAGAAAACATTGGCAATGTCTGAATATACGAAGTCGGCCACCTATGTATCCAAAGAAGAGGCCGCAGCCCAGCACAGCAAGGAAATAGGGGAGGATTTTGTGGATTACTTGGGCTACAATCCGCTTAAGAATTCCATAGACGTTAAATTGAATGCCGATTTTGTCACGGCCGAAAAGGTCGCGGAAATAGCCGCCACCCTGGAAGAGAAAAGTTATGTGGACGAGGTAAGCTACGATCGGGTATTGGTAAGTATGGTCGCCAAGAGTGTAGAAAAAATAGGATTTTGGATTTTGGTGGCTAGTGCCATTTTTACCGTAATCGCGGTATTATTGATCAACAGCTCCATACGGTTATCCATCTATTCCAAAAGGTTCATTATCAAAACCATGCAAATGGTAGGGGCCACAAAAAGCTTTATTCGAAAGCCCTTCCTATGGCAGAACATCAAATTGGGTATGTTGGGGGCGCTCCTTGCGCTTTTGGCCATTGCAGGGGTAATTTATTACGTGAACACCAATTTTCAGGACTTGGGACTTTTGGAAGACCCTATCATCCTGGTTATTCTCCTGGTTGGTGTGTTTCTTTTGGGAATTGTTATCTCCCTCCTCAGCACCTACTTTGCCACCCAGCGTTTCTTAAATCTCAGAACAGACGAATTATATTACTAAATTTGCCAAATGAGTAAGAAGGACAAAGTAAACCAGAACCCTAGAGGGGAATTTATTTTTCAGAAAAAGAATTACCTTTTCATGTTCATTGGCGTTGCGTGTATCGCCTTGGGATTTATACTGATGAGTGGCGGTGGTAGTGATGACCCAAACGTTTTTAACCCGGAGATCTATAATTTTAGAAGAATCCGCCTGGCACCTACCTTGGTATTGATTGGCTTGGGAATAGAGGTCTACGCCATATTATTGAATCCTCACAAAAAGAAAGACTAAGTTGGATATTTTAGATGCAATCATACTCGGAATCGTTCAAGGTTTGACCGAGTTTCTTCCAGTTTCCTCTAGCGGACATTTAGAATTGGGCAAGGCAATTTTGGGCGACAATTCCGTTCCCGAGGAAAGTTTGCTGTTTACCGTGGTGCTGCACTTTGCCACGGCTTTGAGCACCATTGTGGTGTTTAGAAGGGACATTGGGGAAATCATTAGGGGACTATTTCAATTTTCATGGAACGAGGAAAGCCAATTCAGTTCCAAAATCATCGTTTCCATGATTCCCGCAGTTTTGGTGGGCCTGTTTTTTGAAGAACAGTTGGAGGCTTTTTTTGGGGGTAACGTTATGTTCGTTGGTTTTATGTTGTTGATTACGGCCGTATTGCTCTATTTTGCCGATAAGGCGAAGGACACGGATAAAAAGGTAGGCTTTGGGAGTGCCTTTGTCATAGGAATTTCCCAGGCCATTGCCATGCTGCCCGGGATATCAAGGAGCGGGGCCACCATTTCCACATCGGTACTTTTGGGCGTGGACAAATCAAAATCTGCCAGGTTTTCCTTTTTAATGGTGGTACCCCTGATATTCGGTAAAATCGCCAAGGACCTGTTGGGGGGCGAACTTACGTTTAACGGCGAAAACAATATGGCCATGGTAGCCGGATTCTTGGCCGCCTTTGTTGCAGGACTGGCCGCTTGTACCTGGATGATTCAACTGGTGAGAAAAAGCAAGCTTTCCTATTTTGCCATCTATTGTCTAATCGTGGGCCTAATTGCTATCATCTTCGGACTTGCAAATCCGTAGACCTTAAATACAAAACTTTAATGGAGACCTTGACCAAGGAAGATTATTTGAACGGTCAGCTATTACTTATAGACAAGCCTTTGGGCTGGTCCTCATTTCAGGCGGTGAACAAGTTAAAATGGGCGATTCGGAAGAAATTCGGGCTTAAAAAAATAAAAATTGGCCATGCCGGTACGCTGGACCCATTGGCCACAGGACTACTTATTATCTGTACCGGAAAGTTCACCAAAAGAATTCCGGAGTACCAGGGTCAGTCAAAGGAGTATACCGGCACTATTACCTTGGGCGGTACCACACCTTCCTACGATTTGGAAACGGAAATTGATGAAAAGTTTGCCATCGACCATATTACGGAAGCGCAAATCATAAAAACAACTTCAGGGTTCATTGGGGAAATCGAACAGGCGCCGCCTGTTTTTTCGGCCATAAAAAAAGATGGTAAACGCTTGTATGAATACGCAAGGGAAGGAAAAGATGTCGCCATCAACAAAAGAAAAGTGCACATCCATTCCTTTGAAATAACGGATGTTCGATTGCCTGAGGTCGACTTTAGAATCTCCTGCAGCAAAGGAACGTATATCCGTTCCATAGCGCATGATTTTGGCAAGGCCTTGGGCTCTGGCGGGCATCTCTCCGAGTTGAGAAGAACCAAAATAGGCGATTTTAACGTAGATATATCCCAGGACCCATCGGATTTATCGGAACGGATTTTGCAGTAATCGTTATATCGATGAATTTTTAGTAAATTCCCGTTCGTCGATTTACTGAAATATTTTTGGGAAAAATCGGTTATATACACATGAATTTCAACAGACAACAACTCTCTTTTTTGATTACCCTGTTTTCCATGGGTATCGTTGTCTTGACATTGTACAATATCCATTTGGGCGGCCAAGAGGAAGACGATGACGACTACGTGGTTGAGATGGTATTGGAAGAACCCGAAGAACTTACTGAGGAAGAGGAAAAAATGCTGGAAGAACTTGCCAATACCGAAGCCATAAAAAGTCATATGGCCTTCAATGAAACGGCCAAACCGAGTGTTGGCAATCCGGAGCCTTTGCAAACTCTAGAGGAACTCATGGAGGAAAGGGCCATGGAAAATAATGGGGAACTGGCCGAAAACCTTATGTCTGACGGCGATTTTGTTGAACGTGTTAAGGAACTCGCAAAGAAAAGAGAAGAGAAAAAGCAACTATTGGGTGAAAAAGAGGCTAAAAAAGAGGAATACACCAACTACCTAGCGGAAAGGCGTACCTCCATTTCCTTTTCCTTGATCGATAGAAACGGATACCGTTTACCTCCCCCTATTTATACGTGTATCGAAGGCGGAAAAGTTGTGGTGAATATAGAAGTCAATAACCTGGGTCAGGTAACCGATGCCAGTTTTAACGAAAAAAGCTCCGGCACTTCAAACGGCTGCTTGGTAGACAATGCCATTGCCTATGCCTATAAGGCACAATTTAGCGTTTCCGATAAGCCAAGTCAGAAAGGCACGATCACGTATCTATTTCAAGGAAAGTAGGAGTAAAAGGTCCTCCAGTATACTCTGTCCCTTATCCTTATTGTACCACATCTGAAGATACTCCCTAAAGGCAATGGTCAAAGTACCATGCTCCTTTTTAAAGGCCTCTACCAATTGGGTCGCGTTGGACGAACGGGGACCCCAGGTACCAAGAACCCTATTGGATTCAGGTTCAAGTTGTACCAGTTTTGGAATGGACCACGCACCATTGGTCAAAAATTGCTGCATGAGCTGCGGATGTTCGTCCCTTAAAATGATTTTAAGGGAAATGTTGGGATTGATTTTTCCAATCTTGTTCATAACGGGCAATGCGGGCGATGCGTCCCCGCACCAACTTTCCGTAAACACCAACCAATTTACCTTATTTGGGAAGGATTTCAAGAGGCTCACAGATTCCTCGGAAAATTTTAAGGTCTTATCCCATCGCTGCATGCGCTTTGCGTTCAACTTGGTATAATTTATATAGGCCTCTGTAGCATCCTCTCCCGTAGATTTTCCCTCGTTAGCCAAGCTTTGCACCAAGTGCAAATATTCATCATATGTAAAAGCGAGTTCAAGTGCGTTGGCCAAAGATGTCTTTGTAAATACTTTCACCTGTATATTTTTATTGTTTTTCATAGGTCAGATGCAATTATTCACATCGCTGTTTATTGTATTTCCAAAAGGTGTTCATGAATCTTTGATTTCGCCAATAACCATCCCGGTTGGTATCAAGACTTGTTATAGCTCATTTCATAGTATCTTAAATTCAAAATTGATTGGTTGAAATTATTTACCATACCTTACATATTATTACGGACAAAAAAAAGGGCCGGTCTTTAAAGAAGAAACAAGACCGACCCAAACTAACCAAACCAAACAAAACTCACATTCCCAAATAAGGATTAAAATTCTTTGGCAAATAAAGTGAGGTATCAAAATCCAGGATAACCTCATCCTCATCCTCCATAAGTATTAACGAATCAATGTTCAATTCCATCCCAAAATAAGGGTCGAAATCCGGGGACAGAAACAAGTAGGGGTCAAAACCAAGGTCTACCTCATAGTCCACCTCTATTAATGACGGCCCCTCATTTATTAACAACTTGGGGGTGCTAAGGGCTCTACAATCCAATAGTTCGCATTCCTTGGAGACCTTGCTATGTATAGGTTCAACGTTTTGATCTAGCTCTTTGGCATGGACCATTGAAAAAGTTAAAAACGAAATCAACAAAAAATAAAAATTATTCTTCATATATATTATTAATTAATACTGTGCAAAGATACTGACAGCAAGAAGAATTTAAAATATATACTATGTTAATTGAGTGTTAAACTTTCTTTTTTAATAGTATTACTATTATTTTATATTTCTCTTTTTAATCATCCCACCCCGTGTGTCGTTTATTTTGCTCATAACTACGAAGGCCTTTGGATCTATTTTGGAAATTTCAATATTCAATTTCCGAATCTCCAACCGCGTAATTACCGTAAAAAGCACATCGTATTCGTTATGAGCGCCATTCTTTCCATATCCTCCCTTTGCGGGATAAATAGTCACTCCCCTTCCCAAAACATTGATGATCATATCCCGAAGCTGTTCGCTATAATCCGAAATTATGGTAACCCCTGTGTATTCCTCGATACCTTCTATTACAAAGTCCAAGGTTTTGGATGCCGCCAAATAGGTTAACATGGAGTACAGGGCGGACTCCACTGAAAGCAAATACGCTGCGGCCATAAAAACCAAAACATTGATGAGTATGATGATGTCCCCAATGGTCGTTCCCATCTTCCTACTCAAGTAGATGGCCAAGATTTCGGTTCCATCCAATACACCACCACCCCGAACGGAAAGTCCTATACCTGCACCCAGAAAAAAACCACCGAAAACGGCTACCAAAAGTTTGTCTTGGGTAACTTCTGGGAAATCCAATGTTACCAAAACAAAAGCTAATCCCACAATGGCTATGGTGGTCTTAATCGTAAATTGTCTTCCTATGACCTTATATCCCAAAAAAATGAAAGGTATATTGACAAGAATAATCAGTACATACAAAGGTATTTCATAGACCTCCGCCAAGAGTAAGGAGATACCCGTTGCACCACCATCAATAAATTGATTTGGCAATAGGAAACTTTCCAATCCAAATGCGGCAGCGAGAATTCCGCTCAACAAAAAAAAGGCGTCCTTGACAAATTGCTTAAGATTTGGGCCTATATGTACATTTGATATTGCCATAAACGGGAAAATTAAAGATTCACGGGGTTCACGGCCAAACTGTTGAAAAGCTTTGCCTTGGCCGTATAATATTTATTCTGGACTTCATTCTGTTTCAGTACCGCATCGATAAGTTTACTTTCCCTTGAATTTATTAGGAAAAGAGAGCTCTCACCAAAACTAAACTTTCGTTCTTCGGCCGTCAATAGACTTTGATAGTTTGTAACAATATCCAAAATCAAACGGTTTTGATCTTCAAATGAATCCAACTCATTATAGATGGCTATTACCTTATTTTGTATGGCCATCTCTGCATTGTCATATTCCAACCGTGCATCCTGTAATTTGATTTTCGCCAATCGTAAATCGCCGCGTTCCTTTCTAAGGAATAAAGGCAACTGAAAGGTTACCCCTCCTTTGTAATAATCAGTCTGAAGTGAATTCGCCAATTCCGGAGTTTCCGTTAGCAGATTATAATCTACATCAATGGTAGGCAGGAGTTTATTTGTTTTCAATCTTTTGTCCACAATGAGTCCATCGACCTTAAACCCCAGACTTTTCAATTTTGGGTGGTTTTCCAAGGAAAAGCTGTCCAAGGGTTTGCCTAAAATTTCAAAAGTTTCATCGATTTCCAAGTCCAGATTGTCCTCTGGGATTACATTGGACTGCAAATTCACTGGGATATTATCGCCCAACCAAAGGAAATTAGAAAGTTCCATAGATTTGTTCACCAAAGTAACCCGTGCCTGTTCCAGTTCCAAGGCCCTATTCTGTACCGCAATTTTCGCTTCTACCGTATCAATGGCGGCGATATCACCTGCAAGGGCACTCTTTTTTATTCCAGTAAAACGGATTTGGGCATTTTCCAAAAAATTCGAATATACTTGACTATCCCTATAGGCCTGTAACCATTTAAAGTAAGCTAAAGAAGCATCGAACAATATTTGGTTCACGAGCAAATCCCGGTCTGCTTTACTTTGTTCCCTGAAAAACTTGGCTTGTTTTAGGGTTGCCATACGTTCGTTTATCCAAGAACCACGTCCAAGTGATAGGGAGATACCAGCGCTATACAGTCCGTTTTCCGGTACGGATTCCTCGGGGTTTATAAACTCGCCCTCATTCTGCTCAAAATTACCCTTGAGTTCTATACCATACCATGTGGGTATCTTGAAGGTCGCGTTTAAACGGTCATAATACTCCGTACCCTTAAAATCCTTACGTTCGTAGTCCACATCCAACTTGGGGTCAAAACCGCCCCTTGCCTTTAACAAGTTTGCCTGACCCGTACTTAAGGCAAGTTCCGCCTGCTTGGCAATAGGATGAAATCTTTTGACATATCCAAGATATTCGTTGAACTTAAGGACCAACGTATCGTTTTGCTGCCCGTTTACCAAAAAACTACAGAAAAATAGTAGTATTAGGATAAAATACTTATTCATAGTTATTTTTTGACCGGTTCCGCTTTCGCCCCCTCCGGTTGGTAATAATTTGGAGGGAAGCCATTCAATTGTCTCCATAGTTCAAACCAAATAGGAACATCATCCAATAAGGCTATAGTATTGGCACCTGAACCCACTCTAAGATCTTTCGGCCATGGATGGTCTTCAGGATCTGGGGCCAACAAAATTCTGTATTTTCCATTTTCGCTGATGAACGTTTCAATGGCAACGACAACCCCTCCATAGGTACCGTAGGATACATTTGGCCATCCGCTGAAAATAATGACGGGCCATCCGTCAAATTCTATTCTTGCTTTCTCTCCTAGGTGCATCAATGGCAAATCTATGGGCTCTATAAAGGTTTCCACCGCCATATCATATTTTGCCGGCATAATGCCTACCAAACGATCTCCTTCTTTAAAGGTCTCTCCTATACCAGCTTGAATGGCCTTGTTTATAAATCCGCTTTGCGGTGCCCTAATATAATAGAGGTCGTTGCGGATGGAATAATTGGTAAACTCGTTCTCTAACTTGGTCACCTGTGCCTCAGAATCGAACTGACTGGACTGCGCAGTAAACTTATCGCTACGGGCCTTTGCAATCTTATCAGCATATTCTGCCTGTACCCTTGTGATTTCCACTTGGGCATTCAAAACTTCGTTTTTACTGGCCAACAACTTATTTTCCTGTGAGATCAGTTTCGCTTGGGTTTCCTGCAACTTCAATCTTTTTTCCTCTACATCGGTTACGGCCTTAAGACCTTCAGACTCCAATTGGGTGGTACGGTCAAATTGTCTTTGTGCAATGGTGATGTTAGTCTTTGCCGCTTCCAAGTCAATACTATCGCTCTGTACTTTCAACCTTGCCTGAAGCAATTTGTTCTGTGCCTGTTCCAATTTCAAGGAGAGTTCCTTGTTCAAGGCACCTATCTGGGTTTCTAGTGCCTTCACTTTTTCCTGATATGAGGTGACAGACATTTCCTTTGCTTTGATCTGCATTCCAGTTCGCTCCACCAACCTTGGATCAAAATATTCGTTTTTTACTTCGGATATATGTAATATGGTATCCCCTTTTTCCACAAAGTCGCCCTCTCTTACAAACCACTTCTCTATACGCCCAGGAATTGGTGATTGTATGGTCTGAGGCCTTTGATCGGGTGTTAGGGTGGTCAAAAAACCCCTTCCGCGAACGTTCTGGGTCCATGGTAAAAAGAGCATGATAATAAAGATTACCGCAAGCACAATCAGAAAGCGGTTGAAATGTTTATTGTACTTGTGTTGGCTGACCCTTTGCACAGCTTTGTAACCCGATAGGTCCACGCTTCTATTTAATACGGTTTTAGATATATTCAACATAGCGCTATTCGTTGTTTATAATTTTACCATCGGCCAAATTGATTATACGGCCACACCTAGTTACCCATTTTGGGTCATCACTTACGACCATTAGACTCCATGGCCTATCCGGATGTGTGAGATAATCCATGATGCGATCCGCCTCTTCAGCATCGAATTGATCCAAGGGATCGCGAAGAACCAGTAGCTTGGGCCGTTTGACCAAACTTCTGGCCAACACAATTTTCTTGGCAACGGTATAGGAAATTTGCTTGCCTTCGGGAAAAATCATGGTATCCAGGCCATTGTCCATTTCCCTAACGATATGGCTAAGTCCCGTAACCTCCAAGGCCCACAAAACATCCTCCTTAGGTATGGTAGTGTCATTAAAGGTTATATTGTTCAACAGTGTACCTTCAAAAGGAGTCTCCAACTTTAAGGATTGCCCCACTTTTGACCTAAAGTGATTTAGGTTTTCTGCCTTTAGTCGTACACCATTTACAAAAATATTGCCTTTAGTTGGCTCTATGAGTCCGGAAACAAGATGTAAGACACTGGATTTTCCGGCGCCATTCGTACCTCTTATCAATATTCTGTCCTTTGAATTTATCTGAAGGGAAATACCATCCAAAATGGGCTTTTGCCTGTCCGGTACCGAGTAGGTAATAGTATCGAGCTCTACTTTAAAATCCTCTTGGTCCAGAAGTTCAAGGTCCTTCTGCTGGGGTTCCACTTCCATATCGACCACCTGCCCCAATTTTTCAAGAGCGGTCAACACATCATAAAAGGACTCGAGACCAAGAATGAGCTTTTCCACGGAACTAATAACCAGTAGGATTATAATTTCCGCAGCTACGAACTGACCAATATTCATTTCCTGATTGAGTACCAAAAGTCCACCAATGATCAATAGTCCCCCAGTAACCAAAATTTTGAAACCTACCATTTGGATAAACTGAAGCACCAAAATTCTAAAGTGGTTTTCCCTTGCTTTTAGGTAACCTTCGGTCAGATAGTCGTTCTTTTCAAGGGCGTGACTTGTCTTCCCCGATAATTTAAAGCTTACGATACACCTGGCCACTTCCTGAATCCAATGGGCCACCTTGTACTTTTGTTTGGATTCCAGTAAACTTGTTTCAAGACCCTTTGTAATGGTGTACTTAAAGACCACATAGATCAAACCCAACAATAGAATTCCGTAGGCGATAAAAAACGGATGATAAAGACTTAACAGCAATAGACCGAAAATAATTTGAAGTAATGCTGTGGGAAAGTCAATCAATAATTTTGAAATTCCTTTTTGTATGTTCAGTGTATCGAAAAAACGGTTGGCCAGTTCCGGTGGATAAAAATTACGTAGTTCTGACATTTTTATCTTTGGAAAACGATAGGCAAATTCAAAGGAACTTCTAGTAAATATTTTTTGTTGGATATTTTCAATGATACGTATCTGCATCAATTGGAGCGCTCCTTGAAATGCCACGCCCAAGGTTACCAAAATCACGAGGATAATCCAGGAGGTAGTTACCTGTGCCCCCTGAATCAAATTGATTATGGCCTGTATTCCCAAAGGCAAGGTCAAACTGACCAAACCGGCAAAAATTGCATAATAAAATACTTGGCGGACATCCTTTTTGTCCAATTTTAGCATCCTTATTAAGCGTTGCCATGCGGTAATTATTTTTTTAGCCATTAGTGTGATTTAAAACGTTAAAGACTAGGTCGGTCAAATATTCTGTAGGTGTAACTTCATCACCACAATCCGTCATCGATGAAAAATGATCTTTTAAGAAGTGTTGGTGCAGGGCACCTCCTAATATGGTACTCGCCAAACTGGATGGGTACTTGTAGCTTGGATTGTACTGCTTTATCATTTCACTTAACCTTTTTGCCAATCTCTTATAGCTGGCAAAATAACCTTCCTTATCTTCCTCGTCCACCTCTTTGGTCAAGTAGGATTTTGAATACTCGTTAATGACGATTCTATTTAGAAGAACCTCATTGATATGGGAAAAATTGGAGTCCTCCGTGATTTCCCTGGAGATCATATAAATGGCCTTGGTCAGTTTTTCGCCAGGCTTTGGAATGTTATGGGTAGCAAAAACAAGTTGGTATTCCATCCATCCCCAGTACCATGAAGTGAGATACAATAAAAGCTTGTGCTTGTTCTCAAAGTAGCGATAAATGGAACTCTCATTGGAACCTATTCTTTCGCCCAATTTTCTAAAATTGAATTTTTCGAATCCAAGCTCTCCCATCATAACGATACTCATCTTTACAATGGACTTCCCAAGCTCAGACGATTCCGGGTCTTTGACAAATAACTTATCGTTCACACGAATTTTTACACCTTGAAACAGCTCTTCCATTCCATAATTTTAATAGTTATTACTGGCGAATATAATAGCAATACTATTACAAAATAAAAGTTTAACTTTTTTTAACAGAAGTAATGCTTTTATGATAATTGGATCTTTTATTTTTGAAATAAGAAATAACAGGTGTTATTTTATGGATATGATAATTTGAAAAGTTTATAATTTCGAATTTCATATAGTTCATGGAAAATAAACTGTTTTAACAACCTAATTTGTGAACCTTAAATTGATTGTATTATGAAACATTTAGTATCATTTTTAACATTGTTTTTAGTGTCATTTGGTGTTTTTGGACAAACCGAATCTGCCGACGTTAAGGTTGGGGATATTTTTACCATACAAAAAAGTACGAACCTACCTTTTGACCATATTCATTTTCCAAGGGCAAATTTCATCATAAAACGTGGTGGCGTTGCCAATTACAAAAGCCTGGATGATGTAAAGGTCAAAGTGGTAAAGGTAATGGAGGATGACATGGTCCAACTTACGGCCGTTGATGGCAAGAAATTCTTTAACTCCTATAAATTTGTAAAGGCCGATATGGCGAAAGCACTGGAAGCAGGAGAATTGGAATATCTTGATTTGAGAAGCAAAACCACCGTAGCGAACAATTAGTCCTGCTTTAAAGAAAGTAACATTTGTTTACTTCCCTTAAAATAAAAGGTAATAAAAACAAAAGTCCCGCCGCAAAAATACTTGTGGCGGGATTTTTTACTTTTGTCCCTCATGTATTTTTGATATGCACAGTGATAAAACAGAAGTAAAAAGGTGTGGGTGGTGCTTGGGAGATGCCTTATACGAGGCCTATCACGACACGGAATGGGGCGTTCCGGTTAAGGATGATGCCACCTTATTCGAGTTTCTCATATTAGAAACATTTCAAGCCGGCCTAAGTTGGATAACCGTTTTAAGAAAACGTGAAAATTTCAGGATTGCCCTGGACAATTTCGACTATAAAAAAATAGCCCGGTACGATCAGAATAAAATAAACGAACTTTTAGAAAATCAAGGTATCATAAGAAACAAACTGAAGGTATATGCCACTGTTTCCAATGCCCTTGCATTTATTAAAATACAAGAGGAATTTGGAAGTTTTAGTAA
Organism: Maribacter sp. PR66; assembly: GCF_028464205.1. Taxonomy (NCBI): domain Bacteria; kingdom Pseudomonadati; phylum Bacteroidota; class Flavobacteriia; order Flavobacteriales; family Flavobacteriaceae; genus Maribacter; species Maribacter sp. PR66. The sequence continues at coordinate 990,608 of NZ_JAQPCH010000001.1, read as the reverse complement.
TTATTATTGGGGGTTCGTAGCCAACAAACCCGTTAAAAACAAAGTCGAAAATTACAGGGAGGCCCCTGGGACGACACCGCTTTCGGATACCATTAGCAAAGACCTCAAAAAAAGGGGCTTCAAATTCGTTGGAAGTACCGTGGTCTATGCCATGATGCAAGCTACTGGGATGGTCAACGACCACGAAAAAAGTTGTTTTAGATATGAAGAGCTATAGTTTACTTACATTATTGATTCTTATTGGATGTTTTGTGAACGCCCAAAATAAATATGAACGGGAATACCGGATCAGAAAAAGCCAATTTCCTTCAACGGCAATGGACCTTATCGATGACACGTTAGACGATGCTAAAAGAATCCGTTTCTACAGGGAAACGGACAGTACCAAAATCAGCTATGAGGCAAAGTTCAAGAAGGACAGGTTATGGTACAGTGTTGAATTTGATGAAGACGGAACCTTGGAGGATGTGGAAATACTTATCAAAGAAGTGGATATTCCATCGGACCCCTTGGAAAAAATATTGAAATATCTCGATAATTCCTTTACCAAATATCGTATCAAAAGAATTCAACAGCAATATCCTATTTCCAAAGAAGAGCCTACGGAGAAAACGATTCGGAATGCGTTTCAAAACCTGATCCTGCCCAGCATAAACTATGAATTCATCGTCGCGGGAAAAAAGGATAAGGAATACTTTGACTACGAGCTGCTTTTTGGGTCCGATGGTAGTTTTAAGAAAATGAGAAAGACCCTACCTCCCAACTACGACCATGTCCTGTATTAAACGCATTTCCATACTACATGTTCTGATTGTTTTTATGGCCCCTTTCGTAAACTTGGCCCAGGACAACCTTACGGGCTATTGGAATCCACAGGTGGCCCTGAATTATGATGTAACGTCCAATTATTCCCACAACTTTTCAATTGAAAACCGGTCCTTTCTTTATAGGGACTCCAATGTTCAACTTACGGTCCGGCAAATGGACATCAACCATTTTTCCAATCTTAAAACAAGGGACAACCAAAGTGTTGGTTTTGGCATAAAATATAGGATCCGAAATTCCTTTGACAACAACGCCTACAATGAACTTCGGCTCACCCAACAGTTCAACGTCACCTTTAAAAATGGAAGTATCCGGTACGGAAACCGATTTAGATCTGAACAAAGGATTTCCAGTGATAATACAGTACATAGATTTCGGTATCGGTTTGCGGCCGATTTCCCTTTGATGGGGGAAAAACTGGATGTTGGCGAACCTTATCTGGTAATCTCTACAGAATCCCTTTTAAGCGTGGGCAGATCCATGACCCCGGAATATGACCAAAGATTTACACCCAAACTGGGATGGGTGCTTACTCCAACGACCAAATTTCAGATAGGAGGTGAATACCGGGCAGAAAACTACACTGGGAGTATAGAATACGAACTGTTCCTTTTAACCGAACTTGTTCTAAGCCTTTAACTGTTCCATAAAGGATTCCCTAGAAATTTCCCTTGCCCCCAAACTTGCCAGGTGATCCGTGTACAATTGGCAATCTATAAGCTTGTAGCCCTTTTCCTGTAGATCCTGTGCCAGCCGTATAAAGGCGACCTTTGAAGCGTTCGAAACTTTACTGAACATACTCTCCCCGCAAAAAATATGGCCCAAATCTACCCCGTAAAGACCCCCTACCAGACTGCCCTCTTCCCATACCTCGTAGGATTTGGCAATTCCCCTTTCATGTAATTTTAGGTAGGCCGATTTCATTTCCCGGGTAATCCACGTTCCGTTTTGCCCTTCCCGTACAATCGACGCGCAGTTTTCAACCACGCTTTCAAAACAGGTGTTTACGGTAACACTAAAATTATCGGATTTAATAACCTTTCGCATGCTTTTTGAAATACGTATCTCTTCCGGGTAAAGTACCATTCTGGGATCTGGGCTCCACCACAAAATCAGGGAATCCTCGTTGAACCAAGGAAAAATTCCACTGCTATAGGCCAGTAGCAATCTTTCCGGGGAAAGGTCGCCGCCAACGGCCAATAAGCCTTCTGAATTTGCCTTCTCTACAGGTGGAAAATACAGTTCCTGGTCCAAAAAATAAATAGCATTTTGTCCTCGCTGCACTATAAATTCTTTTTTTTCAAATTACACAATAGACCAAAAAGGCGAAAACTTGTTTAACCTTTTCAGGTCGAACAAGTTCCCGTATATCGAAGTAATTTTAAAAAATAGCTTTCGTAAATCTACTTAAAAAGGTAGATCGTCATGGTCCTCCTCGTTAAGACTGTCGGCAGGCTCAAAGGCTTCCATGGGCGGTACTGGAGGCATTCCTTCCGGTTGGGAAGGTGTCAGGTTTTCAATTCTCCAGCCTTGAATGGAATTGAAATATTTGGTTTCGCCTTGGGGATTTGTCCATTCCCTACCTCTTAGATTGATACTGATCTTTACATCCTGTCCAACCTTGTAGTTGTTCAACAAATCACATTTGTCCTGTACAAACTCAACCATAAGATGTTGGGGATATTGCTCGTCTGTAGTGACTACAACTTCACGCTTTCTAAAACCGTTATTACCAAATGTTTGGGTATCCCCAATCATTTTTACCTTTCCTTCTATTTCCATCTTAATGCTCTTTTAATAAAATAGAAATCAAAAATAAACAAAATGAACGGGGAATAAAACTGTAGGACAATCAATACACAACAAATAATCGCATTTTGGGTTATCTTTAGTAGTACAAAATTTCTGGATGAATTTTAGTCCTAAAAACAAGATGTCCAATATATTCCTAGTTGTTGGCTCCTTTATCGTTGTGAGCCTGATACTCTGGAATACTAATAGCTTTTTTAAGACCTTTAAGGAAGAGGAACGTCTAAAGATGGAGATTTGGGCCACGGCCCAATCAGAATTCCTACAATCTGCGGAGGATGTTGATTTGGGCAGCCTGCATTTAAAGGTTTTCCAAAACAATACATCAACGCCCATGATCCTTATCAATAAGGACAGCTCCATTAGAACGAACAATATACCCACGGAACTGGCCAAGGATTCCCTTTACATTTCAAAAAAACTAAGGCAGTTCCAGGACGAGAACGTACCCATTTCCATTGATCAGCAGGGCGAACATTTGGCCACGCTCTATTATGGAAATTCTGAAGTTTTGAACAAATTGAAGTTTTATCCTATTGCCTTACTTCTCATCATTCTGCTATTTGGGGCGGTAATCTATTTCCTGTTCAAAACGAACAAGGCATCGGAACAGAACAAATTATGGGCGGGCATGGCGAAGGAAACTGCGCATCAAATAGGCACCCCACTTTCCTCATTGCTAGGATGGAACGAACTGTTGAAAACCGAAAATATCAATCCGGACATCACCAAGGAAATAGAGAAGGATATTGCCCGACTGCAGACCATCACGGAACGGTTCTCAAAAATTGGCTCCCTTCCAAAACTGGATGCGAGCGATATTGTCGTTGAAACCAGGAATGCCTATGATTATCTTAAAAGGCGGAGTTCAAAGCTTATCCATTTTTCCTTCAATTCAAAAGTGGAGAATGCCCAGGTCTTATTGAACAGGTCGCTGTATAATTGGACCATTGAGAACTTGGTGAAGAATGGCATCGATGCGATGAAAGGCAAGGGAAGCATCGCCATAGAGATCGTTCCCAACGGAAAATATGTGAATATCCTTGTGGCCGATACCGGTCACGGAATCCCCAAAAGTAATTTTAATACTATTTTTAACCCCGGCGTGACCACAAAAAAACGAGGATGGGGCTTAGGGCTATCCCTCGTTAAACGGATCGTGGAGGAATACCATAAAGGTAAGATTAAGGTACTCTCTTCTGGTAAAGAGGGAACCATCATGCAAATTACGCTTAAAGTACACCATTAGTCATGGCAAAGGAAAAACTGAAAGTAATCAAGGAAGCGGACTTGACCAATAACTGTCCGGAGTGTTTTAACCAGGACCTAAAGTTGACCTTTTATCAAAAACATACCTACGGACGTTTTTTCCACAAAACAACGAACGAAATAAGCAACCAGATTGTCTGCAGAAAATGTAGCTCGATGATCTATCCCGTTAAATGGACCGATGATATTGAACGTCTGTTCGATTACTACCAGAAGACAGTCGTGCCTGAAAAGAAATCCACCAAACCTACCTTCCTATTTTTTATAATCCTTTTACTGATGATCGCGATTGTAGGTATTGGGGTCTACTTCTTTTTGGGAGGAACCATTAAAGTTTAGCAGCGATCGCTTTGGCTACCTGCTTGAATTCCTCTTCCGATAGTTTCACCTTTTTTTGAAAGATAGCGTCCTGCATGGAGTTCAAAGGAATCAAATGTACGTGCACGTGCGGTACTTCCAAGCCAATGACCGTTATCCCCACCCGTTTACATTCCACGGCCTTTTCAAGAGCCTTTCCAACCTTTCTAGAAAACGCCATAAGCCCCATATAGGTAGCCTCGTCCAAGTCCAGAATTTTGTCTACCTCCACCTTGGGGATGCATAAGGTATGGCCTGTTGCATTTGGGTTGATATCCAAAAATGCCAAGAAATTTTCATCCTCCGCAACTTTGTAGCATGGGATTTCTCCGTTGATGATTTTAGTGAATAGGGTTGCCATGGTTTTAATTCTTAAATAAAAGTATGATAGTTTAATTTAACTTTTAACGATGGCGCTATGATCTTTGGTCCTTTTTCAGGCTCATGCTTTTGGGCCATTGATCATAACGCGTGTTGGTCGTAATTTTTTTAATTTTATTTTCTCCTAAAATTAGGAATAAAAACTACGGATAGTTTGCCATAAGACAATGACAAGGTCTCTTTTCTTCAAGATTTCCGTTTTATATTGATGTATACATTGCGTGTATGATCAGTCTAAAACGGAACTAAAACTCCCCTAAATGAATGAAAATGAACAACAAAGAGTATTGTAACAAGTTACTATATTCCTATTTTAGGTGTAAGATACTTATTTTCTAATGTTCATAAAGGATACCAAAAGAACAGCATAGTATTTCCTTTGAGTCACTAAACTAGTTCTCCATACTGGTCCAGAATAGCATATAGCAAAACAAAAATCCCACCATGGTTGCCATGATGGGATTTTTGTTTTGCTATATGGAAACTACTATTCCCGCGTGATTTCCAGAATATCAAATTTCATGGTGCCATTGGGTACGGATATTTCTGCCACTTCACCCACGCTCTTTCCCAACAACCCTTTACCTATAGGAGAATTCACGGATATTTTCCCGGATTTTAAATCGGCCTCACTTTCCGCGACCAGTTTGTATTTCATCTCCATGCCATTGGTCTGGTTCTTTAACTTTACGGTAGAGAGTACCAAAACTTTTGAGGTATCCAATTGGGATTCATCTATCAATCGGGCATTTGCCAAGGTCGCCTCCATTTTGGAAATCTTCATTTCCAGCAGTCCCTGGGCCTCCTTGGCGGCATCATATTCCGCATTTTCAGACAAATCCCCTTTATCCCGCGCATCGGCAATGGCTTGGGAAGCCTTTGGCCGCTCCACGTCCCTTAAATAATTCAATTCCTCCTTTAACTTTTTAAGTCCCTCAGCAGTGTAATAGGATACGTTACTCATTAGTTCATCGTTTTATAAATAGCAAAATCCTCTATAACAGCCATATACCCATGACTTTTTTAGAGAGGATTTCCCACAAATATATATAATTTTGTACAAATTTAAGTATCGAATCCCCAAACATTCTTACAGCATGAAACGTGTATCCCTTCTTATTCTTTTTCTGTTTTTTCTGGCCTGCGACAACAACACCACAAACCGTAACCCGTTTCTACAGGAAATCAATTTTAGGTTCGATGCCAATCTAAATCTACCGCTTTATAGTCCCCTGACCAATACGGGGAGTGCGGTCTTAGTAACACAGGATGGCGTGGGTACCCGTGGAATTTTTATTATCAATGCCGGATTTAACCAGTTTCGAGCCTTTGAGGCCAGTTGTCCCAATCATGCGCCTAATGAATGTTCAACCATGACCTTGAACGGTCAGGTAGCGACCTGCTCCTGCGAGGACTATGAATACAGTCTTTTTACGGGACAGATGCTCAACAGACCGGACGATGGCAATCGCTACTATGACATGTTGGAATATAGAACCAGTTTTGGGGGCAATACTGTTTCCGTGACGAATTAAGCCTTTTTTACAAATAATCAAGACCCTATTTGGAATAATAATCCATACTTTCTGTTTCATCCTTTTTTTGTGATGGCCCAACAACAAAATAAACTAGAGATCCTATAATTGGTAGGAATAATACTATTAGTACCCATATCAACTTACTATTATTTTCCTTGAACTCACTCCTTACAATATTTATTATTGCAATCAAGGGTAGAACAAAAGATGAAACAATTAATAAGAGTAAAAAAGTCTGCCAAATTCCCATGCTCATTTTGATTTTGTTTTAGATTATTCTAATAATTCACAATATAATTAATTTCGATACTAGGTCGACTTCTTAAAAATTCACCGTAGCTCCCAATAAAAAGTTGATGCCTGCCTGCGGATAATATCCTGCTCCCTCTATGGTGGTAATCACTCCGGGATTGGAAAAATCATCATCAAACGTAAAGAAGTAGCCATTCGATACAATATCCGCATCGAACAGGTTATTTACCAACCCTAAAAACACGATACTCTTCAAAAACCCATTGAATGGGAGTTCGTACTGAAAATTCAGGTCGGTTTGGGTGTAGGCGTCCAATATGGAACTTTCGACATCTATATTCCCCATATATTGTTTGCCTACATACTTGGACAGCAAGGAAATTTCAAATGCTTCCACCGGACTATAGGTTATCAGGTTTCCGGCTATGATATCCGGGGAATAGGCGATATTGGTATTTCCCAAATTTTGCAACACTCCATCCCTCTGGAACACAAAATCCCTGTTTTTATTGGTACTCAACGTAAGGTTAGGTCCCCAGGTAAATGTGTCGCCAAATCGTACTTGGGCATCAATTTCCAACCCTAGGCGATAGCTATCGCCTACATTGGCCCTTAAGGGGGCGCCCACATCATTGAGTTCCCCGGTAAGCACCAATTGATCCTGATACTTCATGTAGTACAGGTTCGTGTTCACTTGAACATCTGGAGAAATGTAGCGCCACCCCAATTCCCAATCGTCCAATTTTTCCGGTCTGGGACTACCATTTTCATAATCGTTCCTATTGGGTTCCCGGTTGGCCCGGGCATAGGAGAAGTAGAAATTATTATTTCGGTTCATATCATAGGTAATCCCCGCTTTGGGATTGAAAAAGTTGAAGGTATCATCTACCAAACCCGTGTCCTCGCCATTGGCCCGGTACCCTACCGTTCTATATTGTAAATCACCGTAGAGCGACCAATGGTCGTTCAGCTTATAATTTGCCTTGGAATAGATATTAAAATCGGATTTTTTTGAGGTGTCATCATAGTATCGGTCCCTGTACTCACTATTGCTGGCGAACCTTGCCCAGATGACTTCGCCAAAGTGGTCTCCTTCGTAGTTGTTCCATCCGCCCCCAAAAATCAGGTTCAGGTTTTCCCTATCATACGTTGTGGAAAAAACGGTGCCGTAAAAATCATTATCCAGCCAACGTCGGCGGATCAGGTCAGTGGTGTTTACTTCTTCCCCGTTCACGTTGAGGGGTTCAAACCCGTAGGTTTCAAAAGCATCGTCCTCCCTAAACTGCTCAAAAAATCCCCTACCTCTGGTATAATGCAGAGCGATGTTGGTACTCCAGGAATCAGACCATTGTTCGTTCCATAAAAGCTGCGCATGGTCCTGTTTGTAGTCGTCCACCTCGTTCTCATAGAATTGAATGTTGCCATTTTCATCTGTATAAATTCCTGACGGATTAAAGGTGCGGTCCGTCCGTAGAGACTCCGCATCGATACCGTACCAAGCTTGATAGGTGATTTCATGCCCCCCAAAAAGCAAGGCCTTGATCAACGTATTATCATCTTTGTAGGCCCCTTGTAAAAAATAGGAATCCAAATCAGATGCCGCCCTGTCGATATACCCATCTGAATTTATACGCGAAAGCCTCCCGGAAATTTCCACCATATCGTTTAGAAGACCCGTGCTGAATTTGATATTCCGTCTAAACGTATTGAAACTGCCATACGAGGAAGAAACTTGCGCATAGGCATCTTCGGAAAATCCATCGGTCAACAAATTGAGACTGGCACCAAAGGCTCCTGCCCCATTGGTAGAGGTTCCCACGCCTCGCTGTAACTGCAGACTCTCGGTAGAGGAGGCAAAATCGGGCATGTTGACCCAAAAGGTTCCTTGAGATTCCGCATCGTTGTAAGGAATTCCGTTGATCGTTACATTTACCCTTGTGGCATCACTACCACGTACCCGAATACCGGTGTAGCCTACTCCGGCCCCTGCATCGGAAGTAGTAACCACCGAAGGCAAAAAGTTCATTAAAACAGGAATATCCTGACCCAAATTTCTGGGCTTGATTTCTTCCTTTGTCAAATTTGAAAAGGTCACCGGGGACTCCTTGGTAACACGTACCGCTGAGACAAAGACCTCGTCCAGTACTACTTTCTTCCCTTCAAGGGAATCCGTTTCCATTGGTTGTTGTTGGGCGTAAGCGCCCATGGTTAGGCCCAAAAAGGCCATTGTTGCGAACATAGAGTTTTTCATTCGTAAAAGTGTTACGAATAAAAGGGGCTATTATTCTAAATTAAACATGAATTTTGTCCAACTAAGGACCTTGATAATCCTAATGTGGCGATTGCCATCCCTTGGCAGCATTACCTGCCCAGGTTCATTGGGTATAATCTCAGCTTCCTCCTTGTTAGGATTCGGCACCCCTTTGAGATGGCGCAAAAATACACCGCTTGATTCAATAAATCGATATGGGACAACAAAAAAATTGGCCCAATAAAAAAGGGAGCCGACTGTCCAGCTCCCTTTACCACCATCAAGATCAATTTCAGGACCAAAACTAGGGTACAACAACCAAAACCTTATGAAAACTCCCAAAACACAACTACCACAATTTGTAATAGCCTGTTTTTGTTGAATCGTCCTGAAACTTAATGGCCCCTTTACAGTTAACGGTTAGTGTTTGACTTTCGAGGGTTCTTAAATTTCTTTACATCTTATAGGACACAGGTATCGGCCGTAGGTCACCCCATTCCATAAAAAAATTGATGCAAAAATTTTATATTCTGATAATCAACAATTTAAGCTTTAGGATTTTTGAACATTTAACACCTATTTAAAATGAATTGCAGCCAATTGTTCGTAACTAGTGTCCATGGAAAGGTCCAAAAACAAGTTTACCTTCAAGATTGTCTTCAGTTATCTCCTGCTATTGGTTTTGGCCGGAATAGCGAGCTTTTACATTTACTCTGAAATTGGTACGTATATCAATACAGGGAAAACCGAAAAAGAAGACGCGAAGCTACTCAAGACAAGTGCCCTCATTACCCAACTTTATGAGGCAGAAAGTCTATCCAAAATTGCACTACAGTCCAAATCAACAAACGATTTCAACACCTATTTGACCAAAATCGATTCTACCTATACGGATATCGAACACTTAAAAGGAGTTACAAACAGCGAATATCAAAACCAATTGTTGGACAGTCTAACGCTTTTGTTGGAAAAAAAAGTGGATAATTATAAGTCCCTTAGGACACTTAAAACAAGGGACCAAACCAAACAGGCAATAGACAAGGCCTTGGATGAATTTGACCAATTGGAGGAATCTTTGGGGGTCATTACCCCAGAAGGTATCGCTCCAAATATACATGAGCTCTCCCCAAAAGCGCAGCAGGTAATAAGGGACGTGGCAAAATATTTAAACGAAAACGTGCCAGAGGACACGAGCAATGAAAAAGCTATTAAGGCAGATAGTATTTTAAAAGTATCCAGGGAACTGCTTAAGGAAGTTCAAAAAGAAAACTCTTTGAACGAAAGTAGCCTAGCCTTGAAGGAAATCGCCTTCAATAAGACGGATATCGAGCTCTCACAACAGCTTCGCACTATAATTTCATCTTTTGAACAGGAGATTCTAATAAACTCTATCAATGAAAACATTAAAAAAGAAACCGCGCTCAATCGCAGTGTGCGCTTATCCATCATTGCTGCACTTTTGGGTTTTTTGGTAGTTGGAATATTCATATTTATCCTGAATAAGGATTTTTGGAAAGCAAGCCTGTACCGAAAGAAATTGGAACAGGAGAAAAAGTACTCAGAAGCCCTTTTGAAAAGTAGAGAGCAACTAATAGGAACCGTTAGTCATGACCTAAGAACACCCATCAATGCCATCATAGGATATACCCAATTATTGGAGGATTCAAAAGTGACAGAATCGCAGTTGCGATATCTACGTCAAATCAAATCGGCATCGGACTATGTCAACAACTTAGTAAACGACCTATTGGATTTTTCCCAACTGGAAGCCGGAAAAATGACGCCAGAGAAAACGGCCTTCTCGTTGTATGAATTATTACTGGAGATTGTAGATGATTTTAAATCGACCCAGAAAGAAAAAGGATTAAAGACGGAGGTCTATATCGATGCCGAATTGCATAAACCGATAATCAACGATCCATTGAGAATCAGGCAGATTGTTTCAAACCTATTGGGCAACGCTTACAAGTTTACTGACCAAGGAAAGATTGGTTTAAAAGCAGTACTTGACCAAAAGCGAAAGAACGTAAAAATTATCGTTTCCGATACGGGAATTGGAATTTCATTACATGAACAGCAGCAAATTTTTAACGAATTCACACAGATTAAAGACACAGACCTAAAAAAGTACGGGGGCTACGGTTTAGGACTCACCATCTCGAAAAAATTAACGGAGCTGCTGGAAGGAAACATAGGCCTGAAGAGCGATTTGGGCCAGGGCAGCACCTTTACCTTGGAATTACCGGTAAAATTCACCAAGGAAAAGAAACTAAAGGACTCTAAGGAAGTTCAAAAAATACCCCTTAAAGACGTTGAAATACTCATTATAGACGACGATGCATCCTTTCTACAAATGTTGGGCGAAATGTTGGAAAGCGAAGACATAAAAACGCATCGTTATGCCGGGTTACATCAAATAGATGAGGACGGTCCTTTGACCTATGATGTTGTATTAACGGATATTGAAATGCCACAAGCCACGGGTTTTGATGTAGTTCGAAGTTTTAAAACCGGGGCGTTCCGTCATTATTCAGGTCAACCAATAATAGCCATGACGGGCAGAAGGGATATGAAAAAAAGTCAATTTACGGAACATGGATTTAGCGATTTCCTTATAAAGCCCTTTACGAAAAACGAGCTTTTACGGACAATTAAAGTCCTAAAACCTGGAAGGGAGATGGAGGAAGACAGCTCTACGGAAACTGGCAAAGGCAACTTTAAAAATTTGTTCGATCTTACATATCTGAAAACATTTCTTGGCGATGACGAAGAATCCGTGCGGGATATACTAAGTACGTTTCAAAAGGACACCTCAGCCAATCTACAAGAACTGGAGCTGGCATTCAAGGACAAGGACCGTGAAACACTGGGAAAAACGGCCCATCGAATGCTTCCAATGTTCCGTCAGTTGAAAATTACGGCCTGTATCCCAGATCTTGAAAAGTTGGAGAAAAACGAAAGAGAGGAAGGTTTAGAAGAACTTGAAGCAGCCCTATACACTCTAAAAAACAATGTTTTGACACTACTTGAACAACTGGGCAAAGCATCTGTTTAGGGCATGCTACTACTAAACGTCCAAGTTGTAATGGTGAATTCTATTGTACAGTGTCTTTCTGGTGACATGTAACAATTTTGCCGCTTTTGATTTATTATAATTTGTACGTTTTAAGGCACTTAAAATCTGTTCCTTCTCAAAATCCTCCTTGGTCATATTTGTGGAATCGGCGGTAAGTTTCGCCGGGGCAAACATCTCGGAGGGGAGGACCTCTTCCATTATTTCATTACCTTCAGTAAGCAATACGGCCCTTTTTATAATGTTTTGGAGCTCCCGTATGTTCCCTGGCCAGTGGTACGCCCTAAAAATTTCCCACACCTCCTTCGAAAAATCCTGTATTTCCTTTCCGAGTTTTTTGTTGGACAGTTTTAGGAAATGATAGGCCAAAACTGACAGATCTTCCAATCTATCAACTAAGGAAGGAACTTGCAAGGAAAATTCGTTCAGTCTATGGTACAGGTCCTCCCTAAAATCCCCATCACTCACAGCCTGTTTTAAATCCTCATTGGTAGCGGAAATTATGCGTACATCCACATCTATCTCCTTGTTACTTCCAATGCGCTTTATTTTTCTTTCCTGTAGTGCCCTTAATAATTGAATTTGGTTCTGATAGGACAGGTTGCCTACCTCGTCAAGAAATAAGGTACCTCCGTTCGCCGCCTCAAAACTTCCTTCCTTGTCCGAAACCGCGCCCGTAAAACTTCCCTTCAGATGTCCAAAAAATTCACTGGCGGCAAGTTCCTTGGGTATTGCGCCACAATCCAGCGCTACAAAAGGTTTATCGCATCTTTTGCTAGAATTATGAATTGATTTGGCGGTGACCTCCTTGCCTGCTCCACTTTTCCCAATGATAAGGACGGACATATCTGTTGGGGAAACTAGGGAAATATATTGATTTAGTTTTTCCGATGCGGAACTAATAAATTCCAGCTCCATCCGATCATTGTCCAAATCTTTCTTCGAAGTCCCTACCTGTCTAAATTCATTAATATCCCTATCATTATCGGATTTGGGAGCTTGCCCTTTATAGGTTAGGGCTTTTTCAATGGTCGCCAAAATTTGATCCGGTGTAAAGGGCTTGGAAACATAATCAAAGGCGCCTTTCTTCATAGCTTCCACGGCCGTTTGGACCTCAGCGTACCCGGTCATGACAATTACAGGTATACTTTTATTCGTTGATGTAAGGAGTTGGATTCCATCCAAATCCGGAAGTCGCAAATCGGTCAATATCAAATCGATTTTATTTTCCTTGATTTGTTTTGATCCATCGGCCCCAGTTGAACTCAGTAAAACTTCATAACCATTTTTATCTAAAAACCGTTGTAACATTTTTGCGAACGAAGTATCGTCCTCTATGATAAGAATCCTTGGCATTTTGGTAATTCATTTTTTGGGGTTTTATAAATTTAATGGAAGCTGCCAAGTATATCATTTAAAATTATCATAAAGATTCATTGCAGTACGGATAGGGTCAAAAAAAAAGGAAAGACAGTATTTTACTGCCTTTCCTTAACCAAACCAACTTGATACAAACAAATTAAAGTTTTGTATTTGTCAATTACATATCCAACCAATTTCCTTGTTCGTCGGCATAAAGTATACCGGCCGTCCCATCTTCCAAAGAAACTTCAAGTTTATACTGCTTCTTATCGTTTACATACGCTTTGTTTATGGTAGCAGTTGGATAACTATTATTGACCGCATTCGTTACGGCATCCGGAAGTTCCGAAGTTGCGATTTCCGAAAAATCACCTACAGTAGTGACCATTTCGGCGGCATCTGCTTGTGCTATATCGGCTTCTTGAGCCATTATTGGTAAACTTCCTATTGCCAATGCTCCCATTAAAATTAACTTTTTCATGATTTCTGGATTTTTTAATTAATAATCATTTTCATTTACACTTAATAGTGTAACAAAATGGTGCCAGTATCGTACATTAAATTTACTATTCTGATTATCAGTATTTTAAAAAATTCATTACACATTTAAATTGGGTAATTATGTAGTATTGCACTGCTACAGTGTGTATTAATTACACAGTGATACAATTTGGCAATCAAGTTATACGTGTTCTGGTTTAGGAATGGGCCAAAATTTACGCCGTTGCTCTTTCTGTGCCAAAGGCGTGGAGATTGAAAATAGCATGGTCTCTTTGCAATTTCTTCAATGAAGGCAGAGGAAAAATGGGCAAGTAAATTGGCTCATTTTTAAATTGGAAATGGTATTGAACTGGTTACGATTTATCATCATAAAAAAAGACCGCTGAGCGGTCTTTTAAAATCCTTTTATGAAAACCTCATAGAGGGATTTCTTTTGTTAAATTAAATACTTTTAAAAAATTAAGTATTTATAAATCAAACTATTAAATCAATTTTAACTGCCTGAAATTATTTTTTATTGGTAATCCAATTTCCATAGGGATTAATGTATACCGTTCTTCTCGTTCCACTTTTTAGCACCATGACCAGCTTAAATATTCCCTTGGAATTTCTATAGGCCGCTCCCAATTTGGAGGTAGGATACTCCTTTAATATTTCCTCAACTACCGCAGGTGTCAATTCACTTGATGGTATTTTTTCGAAATCGTCAGAAATTGATACATTCTGAACGTCCATGTTATTTTGAATGGGCATGGCCTGTGTATTCCCTAACAACCCAACTGTGATAAAACATAGTATTAAGTACTTTTTCATTTTAAGAATCTTTACCTGTTAGTATTTTACTTTCATTCTTATGTACGGAGCAATTTGTTCGTTGGATGCCCTGCACTCCATATTTATAATTTTTTAACGCACAAAAAAGACTGCCTAAGCAGCCTTTCCTGAATAAACAAGCTATAGAGAACAATTTACATTTCAAGCCAGTTCCCATCGGAGTCGGCATAAAGTTCCATAGAACTACCATCTTGGGTAGTAACTTCTAATTTATAGGTACTTTCCTCATTTACATGTGCCTTGTTGATTGTGGCTCCCGGATAATCCGTCTCCAACGCCATTGTTACGGCCTCGGGAACTTCGGATACCGAAATTTCCTCAAAACCTTGAACAATTACCTCTTCCATGATACCATCGTGAAATATGATGGGGGTAGCTGCAGTACCCATGGTCAAACTTCCTATTGCAAGTGCTGTGGCAAATACTATCTTTTTCATCTTTATCTATTTTAGTTAAACATCTTTGATATTTCTGTTGAAAAAATGGTGCCAATAGAAAATCACCCCCCTTTTTTCATATTTAAGATTTTGTTAATCAGTTGTTTACTTCAAAAAATGAATTGAAGCTAGGTGTATAATAATGTGCAGAAACAAAAAAAGTGTGTAACGACTACACACTTTTTATACCATGAGGTAATTTTTTAAGCCTGATGCGAATCCTTTAAAAGATCCAAAACCGTCTTCACAGGATTAAAGGTTACCAATGGAACTTCTACGAAAATGGTATTCCAATGCGCCATGGCACCGTTCCACAACCCCGGAAGCTCTAGTGCCTTTAATTCCTTTCCGTTCATTGTTTTCTCGGTGATGAAGCCCTGCTTGGCGTCCACAAAATCCAAGAGATTGTATTTGTTCCCTTTATAGTCCCGAACACCACAGACCAAGTCCACCGGATTGAAGTGGGTCGAATTTTGTAGAATGTCCACTTGCTTTGGGTTATCCATATCGATTTGGGCAGATTCTATTATCTGTAATGAAACCTCACCATCGGCATTCTTAATCCAAAACGGACCGCCACCCGGTTCGCCTTCGTTTTTCACCATACCACAAATGCGGATGGGCCTGTTGATTTTGGATTTTAAAACATGCGTCTTTTCCGTATTGGATAGACTATCGAAATCCATCGAAAATTTTACATTCAGTTCTTCGGATAAAAAAGCACTTATCATATCCAGTTCTTTTTCGGAGACACTTCCCTCATCCAGCATTTTAGCATATTCAAAAGCTTTTTTCTGGACTTTCAGCAGGACACCTGCCAAGGTCTTTTTGCTGTCCGCGACCGCTTTTGCATCCTGCATTACCGCCACGTTATCGATATTCTTGATGAAAATTACGTCGGCATCCTGTTCATTTAAATTCTCTATCAAAGCACCGTGCCCCCCAGGTCTGAACAACACGGTACCATCTGGATTCCGAAAGGGTTCATTGTGCATGTCCACCGCAATGGTATCCGTGGATGGTTTTTGAAAGGAGTAACCCACAGAATACACTATACCTGTATCCTTGGAAACGCGTTCCCCAACCGCGTCCAATTCCGCCTGGAACATTTCCTCATGCTGCTCGGATATCGTAAAGTGCAGTTTACTGCCGTTGGAGGAACTTGCATACAGCGCACCTTCCTTTAGGTGTTCCTCAAAAGGTGTCGCCGTATTTTCTTCATATTTATGAAATGGCAATAATCCTTTGGGATAAAATCCATAATTCAACGCATCCTCGCCTAATAGTTCCTTTACGAACAAATAGACCTTTTCCCCTTCAGAATTAAAACTATTGGGAAGCCTGTCCATGACCTTTCTATAAAAGGGCATTTGTTCCAAACCTTCGGAAAGCTTTTTGATATCCCTATCACCCGTACGTTCCAAATAGGTCTCTAAGGATTCCTTGCCGGGATCATAAGCGTCCAAATAGGAAAAAAGTGCCTTGAACATTCTGGAGGCGGCACCGGAGGCCGGCACGAACTTAAGTATATCCAAGTCCCTAACATTGGATTCGTAATAATCGATCAACTCCCTTTCTTCCCCCTCCGTGAAACGAAGAATCCCGTTACCAACAACGGCGGCACTTTGCAAATCCACAAAGGGAATTCCTTCCTTAAATGTGTTGATTTGGTCCTCCACTTTTTCCTTGGCAATCCCCTTGTTTGCCATTTGTTTCATATCCTGTTCCGATAGTGCTATCATTTTCTGCGTAAATTATCTATGAGTTCAACTGCACGCTTTAGGCGCTCTTTTTTATTCCCTTTTAAGATACTAAAATTGCGTTTATACTTTTCCAAGGTAGCCTTAAAATATTCGAACATTTGTTCCCTCTCGTTGGGTTTGTCCCTAAGGTCGTCCGCTTCCCATGGTGTATCTATATAGGTGAGCAAATAAAGGTCGTAGGTGTTTTCCAAGGCAAACTTTTCCAATAAAGGGTCACAATCCCCAACGTAATAGGCCTCTGAATATACTTTGGTTTCCAAGAGATCCGTATCGCAAATAAGAATTTCCGTTGCTTTTTTGGTAAGCTCGTTTTCAAGTCGCATCTGACCTTCGGCGATAGGTAACAAATCTTCTGGTTCACAGGTCTTGCGTTCGTTGTTCCATTTGTTCTGCAGGTACTCCCGCGCATATTCCGGCACCCAAACCGTATTATAATGTTTGGCCAATTGTTGGGACAAAGTCGTCTTTCCCGTGGATTCAGGACCAAAAAGCACTACTTTTAGGATGCTTGAAGGTTGTTGTCTATACTTTTCTTCCATTCAAAATAGCCTTGGATAGCCAAGATGGTAAATATAAGATATTGCAAGGAAAGCATTCCCCAACCCCTGTAGGCATAAAGTGGAACGGTAATGACATCCGCCAAAATCCAGAGCGTCCAATTCTCCAGTTTTTTAAGTGCCATATACCACATTCCAGTGAAGAAAATGCCCGATGTGATAATATCGATATAGTTCGACGGACCCACCTCCACATCAAAAATTCGATATACGATATAGGTAACGACCATGGTGAGCAGAAAAAGTCCAAAACCGATGCTCTTTTCCCTGGCATTGGTCCTTGAAATCTGGACAATCTTTTTATCGTTCTTGGTCCTGGCCCAATTCCACCAACCGTAAACGCTCATGACCGAAAAATAGAAGTTCATCATCATATCGCCCAGCAATCGGTCCCTATATAAAAGATACACAGTGAGGACCGTAGCGACCAAACCCGTTGGGTACACCCAAATATTTTCCTTCTTCGCGTACCAAACACTTAAAATGCCGGTTACGAAGACAATGGCTTCAATGATAATTATGAAGGTCTCCTTATCCCGATAGGGCCCAAGGAAAAAATCAAAAATGGGGCTCATAGGCGCTTCTGTCGGACTTTACCAATTTCATGTACATCAAGCCCTTGTCCATGAGTTCAAAGGCAATTTTTACCTCGGTCTTCAGCACATCCATAACGGTATCATAGGGTCCGAAAACCTGCGTACTTAAGGGATTTTCCAAAACGACCAATCCGGAATTTCTAAGTTTTTTGATAAAATTGATGATATGTTCCTCAAAATCGTCCTGTAATGGGGAAAAGGTAAGTTCTACGGATATGTCCATATAAATGTTTTTGGTAAAGATATTTGATTATGGGTGCAAAAACTACTCCATTTACCTCTTAATGGCATATACGAGGGTAAAACCCTCAAACTCCAAAAAGTTTACGTCATAGTGGGACACATCCCCTTGGTATAGGATTTCGGCCGTAGTTTGGTTTTGGGCAAAAGAGAAATCGGCCACATTGATATGATGTAAAAAACTGATGCCCTGTTGGCCGTAAATTTTGTAAAGCGATTCCTTGGCCCCCCAAACAATGGTCAATTTCCGAATGATGGCTTCGGTATTCGCCAAGGTCCTGTACTCCTCAAAAGGGGTAAACTTATGCGCTATCCTGAGAATTTTTTCCCTGTTCTTTTCTATATCGATTCCTACTTCTTCTTTCTTACTGATAATGATGGCCGTAAAATGGTGGGAGTGGGTGATGGAAATATAGTTCCCGTCCTTCAAATGGGGTTTTCCAAACTCGTTGTAATATAAATCGGTGTCCTCATAACCGTAAAGTGCCAATAAGTGCCTGATGCTTAAAAAGGCCCTTCGGTGCAATTCAGATTTCATACCATTGAATCGAGATTGACAATGGTCCGTCAATTGGATTCCCGTTCCCAAAAAAACTTCCGTCTCCTCTACCTTCCAAATGGCTATGGAAGTACTCAAATTTACTGTTATAGTTTTGTAAAGAGGCATTGATTTTTCGGGTATTTTGTACCTTTGAGGCTACTAAAAAAGTAAGTTGCATTTTAACGAAAGTAAAAAGAAAAAAACATATGAGCACTACAACCATTCCCTACGTTCCTTTTAAGGTAAAAGATATGAGTCTTGCAGCGTGGGGAAGAAAAGAAATTGAATTGGCTGAGGCCGAAATGCCCGGTCTAATGTCCTTACGTGAAGAGTACAAAAATGAGCAACCTCTGAAAGGGGCGCGTATTGCAGGTTGTTTGCACATGACCATTCAAACGGCGGTATTGATAGAAACGCTCGTTGCTTTGGGAGCAGAGGTGACCTGGAGCTCCTGTAATATTTTTTCTACTCAGGATCAGGCGGCAGCAGCCATTGCAGAGGCCGGTATTCCCGTGTACGCTTGGAAAGGAATGAACGAAAAGGAGTTTGACTGGTGTATTGAACAGACCCTTTTCTTTGGGGAGGACAGAAAACCATTGAACATGATTTTGGACGATGGTGGGGACCTTACCAACATGGTATTGGACAGATATCCCGAATTGGCCAGTGGTATAAAAGGCTTGTCCGAAGAAACGACTACCGGGGTACATCGCTTGTACGAGCGAGTTAAAAAGGGAACCTTGCCCATGCCTGCTATCAACGTGAACGATTCCGTAACCAAATCCAAGTTCGATAACAAATACGGTTGCAGGGAAAGTGCCGTGGATGCCATAAGAAGGGCTACTGATACCATGCTCGCCGGAAAAAGGGTGGTCGTAGCTGGTTATGGTGATGTAGGTAAAGGTACCGCTGCTTCTTTCAAAGGAGCCGGCTCTATCGTTACCGTTACGGAAATAGACCCTATTTGTGCGCTTCAAGCGTGTATGGACGGTTTTGAAGTGAAGAAATTGGAAACGGTGATTGGTACTTCCGATATCGTTATAACGACTACCGGAAACAAGGATATCATTAGAGGCGAGCATTTTAAGGCTATGAAGGATAAAGCCATCGTTTGTAACATTGGCCACTTTGACAACGAAATCGATATGGCATGGTTGAACAAAAACTATGGCGATACCAAGGACGAAATCAAGCCACAGGTGGATAAATACACCATCAATGGCAAGGATGTGATCGTCCTTGCGGAAGGAAGATTGGTGAACTTAGGATGTGCCACCGGCCACCCAAGTTTTGTAATGAGCAATTCCTTTACAAACCAGACCTTGGCGCAAATAGAACTTTGGAACAACAGTGAGAATTATGAAAACCAAGTGTATATGCTGCCCAAGCATTTGGACGAAAAAGTGGCAAAACTACATTTGGAACGCCTTGGTGCCGAATTAACGGAACTTAATGAAGAACAAGCCGAATATATTGGGGTTACGGTAGAAGGACCGTTCAAACCTGATTATTACAGATACTAAACCGAATACTTTCAAAATAAAGCCCTTACCAAAAATAAGGGCTTTATTTTTTATCCTAATGGTTTTTCTTTATTGGATTATCCGTTAAATTCACATTCCATAATCTAAAAGCCGCATAGCGGTGCTACGCAAAAAAAAGAAGCTAATGAACAAAATTATTTTGGTTGCCTTGATAGTCTTTTGGTCCCTTCAAAATTCAAGGGCCCAGGAAGCAGTCTCCATCGATAAAAAATTTACAAAGGAAATTGAACGGCTTGCCAAGGATAAAAAGGTTGCATCGGCATTTAAATTCATAGAGCAACAAAGGGAACAGACCACTCAGGACCACATTGCACTCACTGAAATTCTCGCAGCACCTTTTAAGGAAGACAAAAGGGGTGACGCCTTTGCCAAGCTGCTCGAAGAAGCAGGCGTGGACAGTCTTTGGACGGACAAGGTGGGCAATGTCATCGGTCTTAGAAAAGGTACGAGCGGGGAATCTGGCTATGTGGGGATCGATGCCCACTTGGATGTTGTTTTTCCAGAAGGTACGGACGTTACCGTAAAAAAGGTTGGCGATACCTTGAAAGCCCCGGGAATTGGGGATGATACAAGGGCTTTGGCAAATCTTATTTCCATGCTTAAGGGAATGAACAAAGCTGGAGTCAAAACCGATAAGGATATTCTTATTGTTGGCTCTGTGGGTGAGGAAGGATTGGGCGATCTCCGAGGCATGAAGTACATATTCAACGAATCCGGCATGGACATTGATTCCTGGATTGCCATTGATGGGGGCAGTATGGGAAGGATCAGTAACGCAGGATTGGGCTCCAAACGATATAAACTACTTGTAAATGGAAAGGGCGGGCATTCATGGGGCGCTTTCGGACTTGCAAATCCACATCACGCCCTTGGCAAGGCCATCGATATTTTTTCAAAAGCGGCTTGGGAATATACTTCGGGAGATATCTCCAAGACGAGCTTCAATGTAGGTAGAATTGGTGGCGGGACTTCCGTCAACTCGATACCGTTTGAATCCTGGATGGAAGTGGACATGCGGGCCATCAGCCCTAAAAACTTGGATGAAATCGAAGAAATCTTTAAGCAATCAGTAGAAAGGGCGATAAACGAATACAATTCCAGCGGTATAGAGGGCGAAGTAACCTATAATCTCATCAAGATTGGTGACAGGCCTTCGGGTGAACTGTCCGCTGATATCCCCTTGGTTCAAAGGAGCATGGCCGCTACCGAATATTTTGGGGGTACGCCCTCATTGGGCAGGGGCTCCACCAATATCAACATTCCCATTTCCAAGGGCATACCGGCCGTATGTATCGGCAGGGGCGGATCTGGAGGTGGAGCGCATTCATTGCACGAATGGTATGTGAACGACGAGCCATCCGAAGAATCGATAAAACTGGCCCTCTTGATCACATTGGCGCAAGCAGGATTGGACAAATAATATAATTTTTATTTTATGACGATATATGTGGATATGGACGAAGTCATAGCAGATACATATGGCGCCCATATTGAGATTTATAATGAAGAATTCAATGCCATGCTCACCGAGGAGCATTGTATGGGTAGCGAAGTCTGGCATAAGGTTCCCGAAGCCCATCAGGACAGTGTACGGAACCATGCGCGACGCCGCGGTTTCTTCAGAAATTTAAAACCTATAGCCGACAGTAAGGAGGTCCTGAACGAACTGGCTAAAAAATATGAGGTATATATAGCCTCCGCGGCCATGCAATTTCCCAATTCACTGGAAGAGAAAAGCGATTGGTTGGATGAACATTTTCCTTTTATACCTTGGCAAAATAGAATCCTCTGTGGACATAAGCATATTTTAAAAGGCGATGTTCTGATCGATGACCGAAGTTATAACCTAACCCATTTTGCTGGTAGACCGTTACTTTTCACATCACCCCATAACATCCATACCACGGGAATAGAACGGGTGAATTCTTGGAAAGAGGTGGCAGACAAATTACTGTAGAACAGCATAAAAAAACCCTCACAATGTGAGGGTTTTTTTATAGAGAACTATTTCTTAAGCTTCAAACGGCTCAATGGAAACATAGGATTTCCCGCCTGCTTTTTTCTCGAATTTTACAAGTCCGTCAACACGGGCATGCAATGTATGATCTTTACCAGCATACACATTCTCACCTGGATTGTGTTTTGTACCTCGCTGTCTAACGATTATGTTACCGGCAATAGCAGCCTGGCCACCAAAAATCTTAACGCCCAAACGTTTCGATTCTGATTCCCTACCGTTTTTTGAACTACCTACACCTTTTTTATGTGCCATAATTTTAAGGTTTTATATTGTTATACTTAGAAAATAAAGAATTAGGATTCTTTACCTCCGTCTAATTCATCTTGCCACTTCTTCAACTCATCCCATTTACCCTCAGCGGCCAATTTGGCTTGCGCTGGCCAAGTATCGGTTACGTGGTTACCACGAACGTCTGCGATGATTTCAGAAATTTTCTCCGGAGTGGACTTTGCCAGTTCTGCGAAGGTTGTGATGCCAGCGGCATTCAAGGTCTCTGCAATCTTAGGTCCAATTCCTTCTACCTTTTTAAGGTCATCGGTTGCTGCTTTTGCTTTGGCGGCCTTTGGTTTTGATGCAACCGACTTGGCTACGGGAGTTTCCTGCTTAGCGGCTGGCTTCTCCTCTTTTTTGGCCGGTTCGGCTTTTTTAGCACCTTTGGCTACGATGGATTCGATTACAATCTCCGTAAGGGATTGTCTGTGTCCATTTTTCTTTTTGTAGCCTTTACGTCTTTTCTTGTGAAAAACGATTACTTTATCACCTCTAAGGTGCTTAATGACTTTGGCCTCAACAGCGGCTCCGTCTATAGCTGGGGCGCCAACGGTAACGTTCTTACCATCATCCAAAAGAAGTACATTATCAAAAGTTACCTTTTTACCTTCTTCTGTCTGTAAACGGTGAACGTACACTTTTTGGTCTTTCGCAACTTTAAA
This sequence comes from Maribacter sp. PR66, assembly GCF_028464205.1. Classification (NCBI taxonomy): domain Bacteria; kingdom Pseudomonadati; phylum Bacteroidota; class Flavobacteriia; order Flavobacteriales; family Flavobacteriaceae; genus Maribacter; species Maribacter sp. PR66. The sequence goes on along the minus strand of NZ_JAQPCH010000001.1, from coordinate 967,526 downwards.
TTGCTGCCCTGCCATCTCTACAATTGCGTACATATCGTTAAAAATGTATTGTTAAAACCTACTGGATTTTTTCCAAAGGCGGGTGCAAATATACTGCTTATTACGTAACCTACAAGGGTTTTTTAATGATTTTATCCCTTTCCTTGCTTTAGGTTATTGGAGGGTTTAAAAAGCTGCATAAAGGAAAGCGTAAGTACCAAGGAGGTAACAAAACCCATGGTGGCGACCACCAAAAAAACGATGGCCTCAAAATTTTCGTACTCCTTTGCCCATTTCGTGGAAAGCTCTTCCAAAAATCCAGGAGACAATTCTGTTGAATAAAAAGCAAAAAACAACGTAAAAATAAGTGTGGCGACCCCGCCCGTTACAAGCCCGGCAACAAAACCGGCACTATACCCAAAAGTCTCTGGACTCTTCACTTTCAGGTATTTAATGGTTTCGTAAACACCAAAGCCAGTTATTATCATATTAAACAGACTATAAAAAACATTGGTGTGTAGGCCCAAGAGCGCCAAAATCAAAAAATAGGCGATAAGACAGGCGCTAGTTACAATTCCGAATCTAATAGGGAGCGTATAATTTTTCATCTGTTTATTTTTCCACATAAGTTAATGAATCTTTATCTAAATCGTAACTCAAAACGATACTCTTTATGAAGATTAGCACAACATAAAACGTATTTTAGTGTAACAAACTCCAAAAATCCATACCAATGGTTTGGAAGAACACTAAACATTAAAAAAATGAAGAAAAAGCTATTTGCGGTTTGCACCCTTTTATTTTCATGCACATTATTGCTTGCCCAAGAAGTCCAATATGAGGAATATGACCTTGACAATGGCCTGCACGTCATCCTTCATCAGGACAATTCCGCGCCCGTGGTCACAACTTCGGTCATGTACCATGTTGGGGGAAAGGATCGTACCGAAGGTAGGACAGGTTTTGCCCACCTCTTTGAGCACCTGTTGTTTGAAGGTACCAAGAACATAGAAAAAGGAAAATGGTTTGAGATCGTATCCTCGAACGGAGGTACCAACAACGCGAACACTACGCAGGACAGAACCTATTATTACGAAGTTTTTCCATCCAACAATTTGGAACTGGGCCTTTGGTTGGAGTCGGAAAGAATGCTTCATCCCGTTATAAATCAGGATGGAGTGGATACGCAAATCGAAGTCGTAAAAGAGGAAAAGAGGCTACGGTATGATAACTCACCTTATGGTCAATTGCTTCCGGTCTTAGGGGAAAACCTTTTTGAAAAGCACCCCTATAAGGACCCCAACATAGGGTATATGAAGGATTTGGAGGCCGCTACCTTGGAGGATGTTAAGGCGTACAATGAAAAATACTACGTACCCAACAATGCAGTCCTGGTAGTAGCAGGAGACATCGATATAGAAAAAACGAAAGGTCTGGTACAGGATTACTTTGGGCCGATTCCAAAAGGTGCCGATGTTTCCCGGAACTATCCAAAAGAAACTCCGATCACCACGGAAAAAAGGGTGCAATTCTACGACCCTAATATACAGATACCCGCTGCCGGATTGGCCTACAGAACACCCGGATTTAAGGAACGGGATGCCTATGTTTTGGATATGATATCGACCTATTTAAGTGATGGCCCTACTTCCAAACTTTACAAAAAAATGGTGGACGATAAAAAACAGGCCTTGCAGGTGGGGGCTTTCAATATTCCACAGGAGGATTATAGCATGTATTTTGTCTTTGCCCTACCCGTTGGGGAGACTTCCTTGGATACCTTGATTTCCGAAATGGAAGAAGAAATTTCCAAGGTCCGTACAGAACCCATTTCAGAAAGGGATTACCAAAAACTTCAAAATAAGTTTGAAAATCAATATGTAAACTCAAACTCCAGTGTAGAGGGCATCGCCAATTCCTTGGCCAGAAACTACATGCTCTATGGTGATACGGAATTGATCAATAAGGAAATCGAGATATATCGTTCCGTAACCCGAGATGAAATCATGGAAGTGGCCTCTAAGTATTTAAAGCCTAATCAACGCGTGATCATCGACTATTTACCTGAAGAAAAACCTTCAAACTAAAAAAATGAAAAAGCTATATACCCTATTATTCAGCATAGTAGTGGCGACTGCCACACAGGCGCAGGTGGACAGAACCACGATGCCCAAACCCGGACCCGCTCCGGAGATAAACCTGGAAGAACCCCAAAGTTTTAGCCTAAACAATGGGTTAAAGGTTATGGTGGTTGAAAACCATAAGCTTCCAACGGTTTCCATTCAACTGACCATAGACAACCCGCCCATTTTGGAGGGCGATAAAGCCGGCGTTTCCAGTTTAACAGGATCGTTGATGGGGCAGGGCACAAAGAACATTCCCAAGGACGAATTCAATGAGGAGGTCGATTTTCTTGGGGCCCGACTTAGTTTTGGGGCACAAAGCGCCTTTGCCAGTTCACTTTCCAAGTATTTTCCAAGAATGATGGAGTTGATGGCCGATGCCGCCATAAACCCCAATTTCACTCAGGAGGAATTCGACAAGGAAAAGGACATTTTAATTACTGCATTAAAGGCCGAAGAAAAAGATGTTTCCGCAATCAGTGGAAGGGTTCAACGTGCACTTGCCTATGGAAAAGACCATCCTTACGGGGAATTTACGACCATTGAAACGGTCAACAATGTAAAATTGGAGGATGTGAAAACCTTCTACCGGGATTATTTCGTACCGGCGAACGCCTACTTGGTAGTAGTTGGCGACGTAAATTTTGATGAAGTGAAGGAATTGACCGAAAAGTATTTTACATCATGGACCAAAGCGGTTCCCCCATCGTTCACTTATAGCAAGCCTAAAGATGTCTACAATACACAGATCAGTTTTGTGGATATGCCAAACGCCGTACAATCTGAAATTACGGTTCAGAACATTGTAAACTTGAAGATGAAAGATCCCGATTATCTGCCGGCCTTACTAGCCAACCAAATATTGGGAGGCGGTGGTGAAGCCAGATTGTTCCTGAACCTACGTGAGGATAAAGGGTATACCTACGGATCTTATTCCGCCATAGGCGACGACAAATATGAACCATCCAGGTTTAGGGCCACGGCCAGTGTACGAAATGCCGTAACCGATAGCTCAGTTGTTGAGATTCTAAAGGAAATCGATAGGATCATCACCGAACCGGTATCGGAAAAAGAATTAAAAAACACCAAAGCCAAATATGCTGGTAGGTTCGTTATGGCGCTGGAGCAACCCCAGACCATTGCCAATTACGCCTTGAACATAGAAAAAGAAGGGCTGCCAAAGGATTTTTACAAGACCTATTTGGAAAGACTGGAAAAGATAACCGTTGAAGATGTCCAAAAAGCGGCACAAAAATATTTTAGCTCCTCGAATGCGCGCGTGGTTGTGACAGGGAAGGGAAGTGAGGTCTTGGAGAATCTTGAAAAAGTGGAGTTCAAAGGAAAAACTCTACCCGTCCTATTTTATTCAAAAACGGCGGAACGTACTGAAAAGCCAGATTACAATGCCGCATCTCCGGAAGGATTGACAGCGGAAACCGTGATTGAAAACTACCTAAAGGCCATAGGCGGTAAGGAAACTTTGGAAAGTGTATATTCCTATTCGATGACCGCAGAAGCGGAAATGCAGGGAATGAAACTGAATTTGGAACTAAAGAAAACATCCAAGGACCAGTTCATGCAGGATATCCAGATGATGGGGAACTCCCTGAGCAAGCAGGTTTTGGACGGTGATACCGGCTATATGGTGGCACAGGGACAGCGCAAGGATTTTTCCGAAGAAGAAATCACGAAAATCAAAGAAGAATCGGCACCCTTCCCGGAATTGAACTATTTGGCCGCCGGGGGTCTTACCTTGGAAGGAACCGATATGGTTGGTGATACAAAAGCTTACAAGGTAAAGGTTACGGACAACAAGACCGTTTTTTACGACACTGAAACCGGACTAAAATTGCAGGAAGTAAATGTCATCGACATGCAAGGACAGACCATGCAACAGACCATGATGCTGGAGGATTATAGGGAAGTATCGGGCATCCTATTTCCGTACAAGCTCATACAAAGTATGGGTCCACAGAATATTGAGTTCATTGTATCGGAAATTAAGGTCAATGAAGGGGTTACCCCAGCTGATTTTGAGTAACCTTTCCAAATAATTAAAAAGCCCGCTCCAAAAAGGAGCGGGCTTTTATTATTTTAAATCTTACAACTGGAGTTTTAGTATCTATAGATAATAACTCTATTTGGTATCTTTGCAACTTAAATGACTTTTCGCTTTAATACGAATATCTTCATGAAAAAATATTTTATCCGAATCTTAAGTTGCTTCTTGCTTTTTATCTCATGCAAAGAAGAAAAAAAGGAAACGTCACCCTCCCAAATGGAACAAGTTATGGCAATTCATGACGAGGTTATGCCCAAAATGGGCCAATTAGGTAAACTGGTGGGTCAGTTAAAACCCATGGCGGATTCCTTAGGAAAAGACTCTCCCCAGGCCAAAGCGATGCGCGATTTACAGGATGCCAACAAATCCATGATGGATTGGATGCAAGGTTTTGGAGACAGGTTCGAGCCCGAAGAAATCATGGATGGCAAGGAACTGAGCGAGGAAAAAAAGCAATGGTTGAAAGAGGAGGAAGAGAAGGTCAAGGAAGTGAAGGAAAAAATAAATTCCAGTATTGCCAATGCCGAAGCGCTTTTGGGCAACAATTAATCGACATTCTTCCACCAAACTCCACCATTGGAAGTAGGTTCCGCCAAATAAATGAATTCACCAATTTTAGGTGTAACAATCGGTAGATTTAATTCCTTTGCCTTATCGCTTACCCGTATGACAGGGTCGGTCCAAGGATGCATGGCCAATTTAAAGGCGCCCCAATGAATGGGCATGATTACCTTGGCCTTCACATCTACTCCTGCCTGGGCGGTTTCCTCAGGCATCATGTGGATTTCATGCCATAGTTTGTTATACTGTCCGCATTCCAACATGGCAAAGTCAAAAGGGCCATACTTCTCTCCAATTTCGGTAAAGTGGCCTCCATAACCGCTGTCGCCGCTAAAAAATACATTGGCACCATCGTTCTTGATTACCCACCCACTCCACAAGGTCTTGCCCCTATCCGAAAGGCCACGGCCAGAAAAGTGTTGCGCCGGAACGCATTTTATGGAAAAGCCTTCAAAGGAAGTTACGTCCCACCAATCCATTTCCTTGATCCTATCTTCGGCTACACCCCATTCCACCAAATGTGCCCCTACCCCCAAGGGTGTAAAGAACATCTGTACCTTATCCTTCAATTTTAAGATAGATCCGTAATCCAGGTGGTCATAATGGTCATGGGACAAAACCACAAAATCAATTTGCGGCAGTTGTTCAATGGCTATGGGAAGTTCTTCGCTAAATCTTTTGCCTCCTAAAAGAGGATGGGGGGCAGGAACCGGTCCCAACATGGGGTCTATCAAAATATTCCTTCCATAGGACTGATATAAAAAAGTGGAATGCCCAAACCACACCATCCTTGCAGGTCCTTTATAATTGGCCAGTTCCAAAGCGTCCAATCCGTTAACAGGAACGGCTCCCTTTGGCCTTGTATTCATTTGCGGACCAAAAAAGCCTTTCAATCCCTTTACATAATCGCCAAATCCCATGGACATGGTAACACCGCCCAAGTTCTCAAAAACACCGTCCTTGTAGTGTTCAGATTTTGAAAATTGTTCCTTTTGCGAATCCGAAATGGTACCACCAAACTCCGGACTCAAATTTATGAAAAGTGCCCCCCAGACAATAAGTACAATGATGATGGAAAGAATGGCAATGAACATTCGTTTTAGTATCCGCTTTAGTGTTTGCATTTAAAATGGCAGCTGATTCAGATCTACATTACCGCCGGAGATAATAATGCCTACTTTTTTGTTTTGATAGTCCGACGGAATTTCTTGGCAATCCCTAATTAGGGCCGCCAATGTAACGGCACTTGAAGGTTCAATGATGATTTTCATTCGCTCCCAGACCAGGCGCATGGCCACTATTATTTCCTCCTCCGTAACCCGAACGATTTTTGAGACATTTTTCTTGATTATCGGGAAGTTGATATCTCCCAAGGTGGTTCGTAAACCATCGGCGATGGTATTGACCGTCTCATTTCCCTCAATCTTTCCAGAAATCAAGGAACGGTAGGCATCATCGGCCTCAAAAGGCTCGCCACCTACAACCTTACAATCCTTTCCGAAATATTTGGCGGACAAGGAGGAACCGGCAATGAGGCCTCCCCCGCCTACTGGACAGAAAATAAAGTTCAAATCGGGTTGCTCAGCAAGCAATTCCAGAGCAGCGGTTCCCTGTCCGATGATCACGTTCAGATCATTGGAAGGATGTAAAAACACCGCACCTGTTTCGGCAGCGATTTTATCGGCCATGGCCTGCCTGGCCTCAACGGTAGGTTCACATTCGTAGATTTGTCCACCATAGGCAACAACTCCTTCCTTTTTAACTTTAGGTGCCGTAGTGGGCATCACAATATGTGCAGGAACCCCCAAACTCCTGGAGGCCAAGGAAACGGCCTGCGCAAAATTTCCTGAAGAATGGGTAACCACACCGTTTCTACGTTGAGCATCGCCCAGATTCAAAATGGCATTGGTGGCGCCCCTTATTTTGTAGGCCCCCGCCCTTTGAAAATTTTCACATTTGAAAAACACCTTACATCCCAAACGTTCATTGATCAAGGTCGATTTAAGCACAGGGGTATTATGTATGAAAGGAGCGATTCTTTTGTGGCAATCCGTTAGTATAGTCTTGTTCATCCCTTTATTGAATTACTTCCATTCCAAGGTTTCTATGATCCTTCGAATATCGTTCTGCAGATAAGCGGCCGCAGGCAATATGGAATCATAATTGGGCTTTACGTAAAAATAAACGGAACCCGTCAAAAAATGTTCCGTACTATCGGTCACAAAGAATTGTGATTGGGAGGCAGCGTTCCCCTGCACTTCAAACAAGGCCCCATAAACTTGTTTATCCGGGTTTACATAGGGCTGCTCAACAATATTGTCGGCCTTTACGGCATGCTCGTAACTAAGTCGCTTGGCGTCTACGATCAGTTTTTCCAGATTGCCATCTATCTTTTTATAACTTAAGAAAATAGCGCCCTTCATCTCTGGATATTCCAAGGAAAATGCGGTTTCCGAATCCAGATTGGGCGTTGCCAATTCGTTGTAATCGAACCTGAAATTTTCGGTTTCCAAGGGTGAAGAGGCTCCTTGCGGATATTCCAAGCGCATTTGGGCCTTTGGCTTGGGAATGGGTTGGTCATTACACGAGCCTAAAAGAACAATAAAGACAAAAAGGAGAACAGAAATCTTACATCTCATGGGGCAATGTCACTTTTATTTGTTTCAACCTCTTTTTATCAAAACTCTCCACGACAAATTTATAATCCTGAAAAACGACTTCCTCGCCTCTTTTTGGAAAACTTCCGGCCATTTCCAGTACAAAACCGGCGATGGTTTCGGACTCACCTTTGTTTTCTTCAAAAATATCCTCGTCAGACAATTTTATGACCCTGTAGAAATCCTTCAAGGTGGTTTTCCCCTCAAAGACATAATTGTAATCGTCCAATTTGGAGAAGACCAGGTCCTCATCATCAAACTCATCGCTAATATCCCCCACTATTTCCTCTATGATATCCTCCAAGGTCACAATGCCCGAAGTACCTCCATATTCGTCCACTACCACGGCCAGATGGTTCTTTTTCGCCTGAAAATCGGCCAAAAGGTCATCCAATTTTTTGTTCTCTGGTACAAAATAAGGTTCTCGTATCAAGGTCATCCAATTAAAGGACTTCCGGTCAAGATAGGGTAACAAATCCTTAACATACAATACCCCTAGGACATTATCTATATTTTCCGAAAAAACGGGAATCCTCGAATAGCCGTTCTTTTTGATTTCCTCCAAAACTTCGGGAAACTTCATTTGATCGTTCAAGGCAAAAATGTCTATCCTGGGTCTCATGACCTGTTTGGTATCGGTATTTCCAAAAGTTACGATACCTTGTAAAATCTTTTGCTCCTCCTTGGTGGTATCACCCTCTGAGGTAAGTTCCAATGCCTGGGATAGGTGATCTACACCAAAACTGGATTTCTCCTTTCCCAGCTTATTGTATAAAAAAATTGTTCCGGAGCGCATGGGAAGGCTTAACGGGGAAAAAATAAAATCCAAGACACGCAGGGGATAGGCCATGAAGTTGGAGAAGCTCAATCGATTTCTATTTGCATAAACTTTTGGCAGTATCTCCCCAAACATTAGAATCATAAATGTGGCTACCACCACCTCCAGCAGAAACCTCAGCGAGACGATATTGAAAAGCACCGCGTTTATTTCGGAAAAAAGGGTGTCGCCTATCAAATTGAAGATCAAGACCACCCCAATATTGATGGCGTTGTTGGCAATAAGGATCGTGGCCAATAATTTCTTGGGACGTTCCAATAACCGAATAAGAATAGTGCTTTTTTCCGTTTTCTGGTCCTTTATTTCGTTTATTTCGGTAACCGAAAGTCCGAACATGGCCACTTCTGCCCCAGATATAAGCGCGGAACAGATCAGCAGTATGACCAACATGGCAATATTAAGCGCAAAGGCACTATCCATCACCAGAAAATGCAAGGCCAGCGGTAAAGGGTCTGGGTCCACTTACTATAAATTAATTTCCAAATTAAAATGGTAAATCGTCTTCATCGTCCTGACTTAATGGTGCGGGAGATTTGGGCAGTGTCCTGTCGTCGTGCCCTTCCTGTTGCGGCTGGGAGGACTGTCCGGAACTATTCGCCATACTTTCCTGTTTTGTTGTCAAAAAGGTAAAGTCCTGCACATGGACTTCCGTCGTGTATCTGGTATTACCATCTTCCCCCTGCCATTGGCGGTTCTTTAAACGTCCTTCAACATAGACTTTATCCCCTTTGCTCAAGTACTTTTCGCAAACTTCGGCGGCCTTGTTCCGTACTACGATATTGTGCCAATCCGTATTGGTGACGCGCTCGCCCGTCTGCTTATTGGTATAGGTCTCGTTGGTGGCCAAAGGAAAACGCCCAATGCATCCTCCGCCCTCAAAATAGTGCATCTTCACTTCGTCTCCCAAATGCCCGATCAGCATTACCTTATTTAATGTACCACTCATATTTTTTTACCTTTATATGTATGCAAACTGCCTGAAATTAAAGGTCTCCCTTTGGAATAATCAGGTAGTTAGACTTGCTGATTCCCATACTACGGAAATCCATAGTTCAAAAGTACTAAAATTTAAATGTTTTCATGAATTCCGCTATCAATACGGGAACCGGATAATTTTCAAGATTGGATACGGGTATGGTATTGGTCCGATAAAAGGGTCCTTCCAATATCCAAAACCTGGTATGCAAATGCTGGTGTGAAAGCTTGTGGACGATGGAATCCGAATTAAAAAGGCTGATTTCAGGCGGTCTTTTGAACTTTAGTACCTCGGAATGCCGAATTTCAATGTCCTCCAAACCGATTTCCCGTTCCGTTTCCAATAAGGGAAATTCCCAGAGATTTTGCCAAATGCCCTTTCCTTTACGCTGTCTCAATTGAGTGAGGGTCTCATCGCTTTTCCTATGCTCCAAGGGTACCAAATAGTTAAAGAAGCGCTTTTTGATTTTCGTCTTTCCAAGTTTGACGGGCAAATCCTTTACGGTGCCCATTTCCAAGGCCACACAACCATCGGCCAGCGGACAGGAAGAACAATTGGGGCTTTGGGGCGTGCATTGGACCGCACCAAATTCCATGATGCCCTGGTTGTAATCCCTAATATTGGTGGGATGCAAGACCTCAAGGGCCAACTTTTTAAAGGATTTAATCCCTTCCGTGCTATTGATCGGTATATTCACACCAAAATATCTTGACAATACCCTATAAACGTTTCCATCGACGACCGCCTGCCGTTCGTTATAACAAATGGAGGAAATGGCGCTCGCCGTATAGTCCCCAACGCCCTTTAGCTTTAGCAAACCGGTATAGGTTTTGGGGAAGGTCCCATTGAATTCCCCAACGACCATTTTTGCGGCTGCGTGCAGATTTCGGGCCCTTGAATAATAGCCCAGTCCTTGCCAAAGTTTAAGGACCTTTTCCTCATTGGCTATGGCCAAATGTTCAACCTTGGGAAAGGCTTCGATAAACCTATGGTAATACGGTATGCCCTGGGCAACACGGGTCTGTTGCAAAATGATTTCCGACAACCAAATTTTATAAGGGTCCAAGGTGTCGCGCCAGGGCAAATCGCGCTTGTTTTCAAGGTACCATGTCAAAATTTTATCGGAAAAAGACATTCGCAAAAATACTAAGCGGCAAAAGTATCAGTTTAAATACTTAAAATTAGATTATTAGAAAGAAAGATTGAATTTAATTTATATATTTGCAACCCGAAAAAAATACAGAAAATCTAATATTGTAAGATGACGAAAGCGGAAATTGTATCGAAGATCTCAGATAAACTGGGAATTGAAAAAGGAGATGTACAAGCGACAGTTGAATCCTTTATGGAAGAAGTAAAATCTTCTTTGGAGAGTGGAGATAATGTGTACCTAAGAGGTTTTGGAAGTTTTATCATCAAGACCAGGGCAGAGAAGACCGGAAGGAACATCTCTAAGAATACAACCATCAAAATCCCCGCCCACAACATTCCTGCATTTAAGCCGGCAAAGGTTTTTGTAGAAGGTGTAAAAAGCAACGTACAAGTAAAATAATAATCTAAAAGAAGAACTTTATGCCGAGCGGTAAGAAAAGAAAAAGACATAAGGTAGCTACCCACAAGCGTAAGAAGCGCAGAAGAGCTAACCGACACAAGAAAAAGTAGTTTTAGAAACTACTTTTTCGCTTTAATACCTACGTTCCTTGACATAGAGATTCCAAAGCGAGTCTCGGCAGATTTTATAAATCTGTTTCCAGCATTGTTTAATCCATCTATCCTATTTTCTTTGGGATAGATACAAATACATTCAGGTGAATAGAGAATTAATCGTAAGATCTAGTTCCAATGCCGTTGATTTTGCCTTGCTAAAAGACGGAAAACTCACTGAGCTCCACAAGGAGGAAGACAATAACAATTTTTCGGTCGGGGATATATTCTTGGCCAAAATTCGTAAGCCCGTTACGGGCCTAAATGCCGCATTTGTTAATGTTGGCTACGAAAAAGACGCGTTCCTACATTACCATGATCTGGGACCACAACTGTCTTCCATGTTGAAGTTCGTTAAACAAGTGAGTACGGGAAAGCTAAAGGATTATTCCTTAAAAAACTTTCCCTTCGAAAAAGATATTGACAAAGATGGCGTCATTACCGATGCCATAAAGGCCAATCAATCCCTTTTAGTTCAAATTGTAAAAGAACCCATTTCCACCAAAGGACCCAGAATAAGTTCAGAGCTTTCCATAGCAGGACGTTATTTGGTCATGGTGCCCTTTTCAGATCGTGTCTCCGTATCGCAGAAAATTGCGAGCAAGGAGGAAAAAGACAGGTTGAAAAGGCTTGTAAAAAGTATAAAGCCAAAAGGCTTTGGGGTAATCATCAGAACGGTCGCAGAAGGCAAAAAAGTTGCGGAACTGGACAAAGACCTAGCAAATTTGTTGAACAAATGGTCAGCAATGTGCAAAAAATTATACAAGGCGCAGACGCCTTCAAAAGTATTAGTGGAGCTCAATAGGGCTTCCTCCATCCTTAGGGATGTCTTTAACGATAGCTTTACCGGAATTTATGTTGACGATTCCACATTATACGGAGAAATCAAGGACTATGTTGCCGAGATCGCCCCGGAAAAGGAATCCATAGTGAAACACTACAATACCAATGTCCCAATATTCGAAAAATTTGGAATAGACAGACAGATCAAGACTTCCTTTGGTCGTACCGCGACCATGAGCAAGGGTGCTTACCTTATCATTGAACATACCGAGGCGTTACATGTAATAGACGTCAATAGCGGGAACCGTTCCAACAAGGCTAAGAACCAAGAAGACACTGCGCTTGAGGTAAACCTGTTGGCCGCCTCAGAGATTGCAAGACAACTTCGCTTACGGGATATGGGCGGTATCATTGTAGTCGATTTTATCGATATGGTAAAATCCCAACATAGAAAGAAACTTTTTGACCATCTTAGGGATGAGATGAAGGACGACCGGGCAAAGCATAAGATTTTACCTCCCAGTAAATTTGGCCTCATACAGATTACAAGACAGCGTGTTAGGCCAGAAATGAACATTAAAACAACCGAAGAGAATCCAAACAAAAACGGACAGGAGATCGAAGCTCCCATCGTTTTGATAAACAAAATCAACGTGGATCTGGAGCGACTCTTAAAAGGACCTGCCAAGGACAATAACATAACCTTGAACATACATCCTTTCATTGCCGCTTACATCACAAAAGGATTCCCATCCATCCGTACCAAGTGGTTCTTGGAACACAAACGATGGATAAAAATTCAACCCAGGGATGCGTATACGTATCTCGAATACCGTTTTAAGAATAAGGACGGCAAAACAATATATTAAATAAGAAAAGCGACTTCCAAAAGGGGTCGCTTTTTTTGTTTGTACCAAGGATATTGGAATCTGATTGGAATACCTTGTCCGCCCCGGCAAAGACCCGTTTTTCTAAATAATTCTTAAAGTGTTTTAAGACATCCCAGCTTAACTTACCTTTAGGGCCTATTTTAAAGTAAACCCTTAATGACAAAAAACAATAGAAGACAACAACAGGCGAAAGTTATCCGTATTTTTAGAAAAATACATCGTACCACCGGAGCCCTTCTATTCTTTTTTTTTCTATTTATATCCATTACCGGCCTTCTTTTAGGCTGGAAAAAAAACAGCAACGGACTCATTCTGGCAAAAACGGAAAAAGGCACCTCAACGGAACTAATGGATTGGCTTCCTTTGGAAACTCTAAAACAAAATGCCCAGAAAATATTTAGGGATTCCATTTCCACCGAACTTTCTCCTGAAATTGATAGGATCGATGTACGCCCGGATAAGGGTATCCTAAAGTTTAAGTTTGTGGACAACTATTACGGAATCCAATTGGATGGTGCTACCGGAAACTTGTTAAAAATAGAAAGAAGGCGGTCAGACTTTATAGAACAAGTGCATGATGGTTCCATTTTGGACCGATACTTAGGAACATCGGACGGTCAAATCAAGCTTTTTTACACCACTGTAATGGGACTGGCACTGTTGGTATTTACCATAACGGGATTTTGGCTCTGGTACGGGCCCAAGAGAATGAAAAGAATAGCAAAGAATTCCTGATGCCCAAAGAATCATTCACCCTAGAGGAAGCTACCCGAAAATTGGAAGGATACTGCGCCTACCAAGAGCGATGCCATCAAGAGGTAGTCACGAAACTACAGGGCATGGGAATGATTCCTCTGGCCATTGATACCATTGTATCTCACTTAATCAAGGAAAACTATTTGAACGAAGAACGGTTCGCCAAGAGTTTTGCCAGGGGCAAGTTCAATATAAAAAAGTGGGGAAAAAAAAGAATCGTTGCGGAATTGAAGGTTCGGGACATTTCCAAATACAATATTCAATCTGCCCTAAATGAAATCGATGACAATCAGTATTTGAAAACTTTCGAAGCACTGGCCAAAAAAAGACTGGAACAAATCAAGGACAAGGACATACAGAAGAAAAAGAAAAAACTAGCCGATTACCTCCTTTATCGAGGTTGGGAACCCAATTTAGTTTATGATAAGGTCAATGAACTCATTTCCTGATACTTTTTTAACCTGCTTTTAAAAGATTGGTTCTGGAAATCGCTTTTTCGTTCTTTTGATCAATCCATTTCTGCCCTTTAATCTTCCGCATCAACACATCAAAATGTCGCATGACAAGGACATTGTAGAGCGCTTTCGCCAAATTTTTAGGATTTCGTGCGATGGCCCTTAAACTCATGGAAAAACCGGGGGTAATGTATTTCATGTAATGCCAATATCCTTCCGGCATATACAAAACCTCTCCATGCCTTAAGCTCGTCCTATAACCGTTTGCCTGTTTTAAGACCGGCCACCTGTCATAATCGGGGTTTGAAAAGTCGATACTCTCATGGGTTATCAAAGAGTGCGGAACTTTGTATAAATACTTGGTTTCTGATTGTGGAAAAAGGATACACTCCTTCTCCCCTTCAAAATGAAAGTGAAAAATATTGCCCAAGTCGATATCGTAATGCATGAAGGTATGTGAATCCGTACCTCCAAAAAACAGCATGGGCAGCCCTTTCATGAGTTTGATGCCAAAATCCGGAAAGGAGAAATCCTTCTGTAATTCAGGTACCTCCTTTAAAATGTTCCAAAGAAATATCCGGTATTTTGTAGGCTTGGCCTTGAGCAAATCAATATATTCTGATAACTGCATCCTGGCATGGGGCTCATTAAAACCGTCCTTATGCTGTACGGGCCGATCGTCGTACAGCGGCACGAACTTGTCTCCCGCAATACCCTTGATATAGTCCAAATTCCATTTTTCAAATGCAGGCCAATTCTCAATAAACCGCTCTATGACCACAGGTTTTTGCGGCTTGAAATAATGGGTTAGAAAGTCCTCCTTGGTAATGGTTTCTACCCTTGGAATTTCAGTTAACTTCAACGTAATTTGGGTTTTAGTAAACTACCTCAGGGCAAGCCCACGAGGCATTCTTAGAAAACGAACTTTTAATTTCAAGGCAAGCCTCCGAGTATTAAATCCTTTGGCGGTGCCAATAGACCGCAAATTTAGGCAACACAAGCAAAATACGATATTAAAATTTTGATAATGTAGGACTAGTCCGTCATTTTCGCCTTTTGTTTTGCAGCTTCGTTTCGCTCAATTTTATGTCCGGGTCGGGACCATTTGGGCTTTTCGTTCAAGGGTTTAAATTGCGAATCAGACGCTTCCACGGTAGTAGGCTGGGAAATCTTTGTGAACGGTTTTTGTGGGTTAAGTCCCAAAAGCCTGAACATGTCCATATCCTCGTTTACATCTGGGTTTGGTGTAGTTAACAGTTTGTCCCCTGCAAATATGGAATTGGCACCTGCAAAAAAACACATGGCCTGGCCCTCCCTACTCATCTGTGTGCGACCGGCGGAAAGTCTAACCTGGGTTTCGGGCATTACGATTCTCGTGGTAGCGACCATACGTATCATGTCCCAAATGGCAATAGGTTCTATATCTTCCATGGGGGTTCCTTCCACAGCGACCAAGGCATTGATGGGAACCGACTCTGGTTGAGGGTTCAAAGAGGCCAACGCGACCAACATTCCGGCCCTGTCCTCCAATTTTTCCCCCATCCCAATGATACCTCCGCTACAAACGGTCACATTACTCTTGCGAACATTTTCTATAGTGTCCAAGCGGTCCTGAAAAGTACGGGTTGAAATTACGTCCTTGTAATAATCCTCAGACGTGTCCAAGTTATGATTATAGGCATACAATCCCGCTTCCGCCAATCGCTTGGCCTGATTTTCCGTAAGCATGCCCAAGGTACAGCACACCTCCATATCCAGTTTATTGATGGTCCTGACCATTTCAAGGACTTGGTCAAATTCCGGTCCGTCCTTTACATTTCGCCATGCAGCGCCCATACAGACCCTGGAGCTTCCAGAAGCCTTGGCCCGCAACGCTTGGGCCTTTACCTGGGATACGGACATCAAATCGTTGCCTTCTATATTGGTATGGTAGCGCGCGGCCTGGGGGCAGTATCCGCAGTCCTCCGGGCAACCTCCCGTTTTTATGGAAAGTAAGGTGGAAACTTGGACCGTATTGGGGTCGTGGTGCATCCTATGTACCGTAGCCGCCTCATATAAAAGTTCCATTAGTGGTCTATTGTAAATGGCTAAAATTTCCTCCTTGGTCCAATCATGTCTTACTTCGCTCATAAAATCATAGTTATATGTAGAATTCAAAAATAGCGGAATAAGTTCAGAAAATATAATTGGATTCTAAACTTTGGAAAGTAATATGCTTACCGCATTCCCGCCGAACCCTACGGCATTGACCAAAACCTTTTTTATCGATTTAGGTTTGGATTCACTTTGGTGAAAAGGAACCGCAATAACCTTCTGATGCTGTAACATAAGCAGGGCCATTTCAATATTCAACATTCCGGATGCGCCAAAGGAGTGTCCTATTTTCCATTTATTGGTAGTCAAAAAAGGAAGATGGTTACAGAATACTTTTTGTATCGCGTTCATTTCCGATGCATCACCCTTTAGCGTGCCCGGTGCATGCATAACAATAACATCTACCTCTTCCTTGCGAGTATCCTTTAAGGCCATTTCCATGGATTTTTGGAAGCATTTGGCATTGGTAGAAATGGATACGTTGTGTTCCAAAAGCTCCGTCGCATAGCCAATTCCCTCGATTACCGCCAAAGCCCCATTTGAAATACCCTTTTCCAAACAGGCCACGGAAGCTCCTTCTCCCATTACCATGCTATTCCTTTTTTTGTCCAAATCCAGCGCCCTACAAGGATAGCTTCGACTACGCTCAGCTACCAAGGAATTTTCAGAATCGACCGAAGAAGCATATATTTTTAAAGCTTTCATCTGTGCAATGGTAAAAGGCGTCAAAGGCGCCTCACTCCCGCCTACCAAAAACCGATCGGCCATACCGCCTTGCAACCAGGCTACGCCATTCAACAGGGCATGCAGCGCTGTAGAACAGGTAATGGAGTGGGAAAATTCCGGGCCTCGGCTTCCCAGATCGTGGGCCACCCATGAGGAGATATTGCCCAAGGTAGTCGTAGGCGAAGCCAAGGAACTTAGTTTACCGTGCTTCAAAAAATCTTCATGGTAATGCTCAAAGAGATCTGTAGCGCCTCGGGAAGACCCGATATTGATTCCAAACTTTAAGGTTTCACCTATTTTGGACCATCCGGCAGATGCCACTGCCTTTCTTGATGCATAAAGGGCATACAAAACGCTTTTGTCCAAATGTTGGTACTTGGAATCCGAGTGTCGTAATTCCTCGATTTTTTGCGAAATAGTTTCGGGCAACCGACCTACCCAAGTGCCATTCCCTTCAAAATTGGCAAGAGTGAGCAAATGGACATTGTTTTGATAGTTTTGCCAAGCATCGTCCATGGTTTCGCCCAAGGGAGAAATAGAGGCTATTGCGGTTATAGATATTTTATCGGTCGTTAATCCCATGTTAAAAGCTATCCAACAGTTCATAAATCATCTCATAAATCCGTTGCAATTGGTCATTGGTAATTACATAGGGAGGCAACATATAGATGGTATTCCCCAACGGCCTTAAAAGGACCCCTCGGGCCATGAAAAAATTGTACAATCGGTCCCGTAGATTGCCATACCGTTCCGTTTCAAGATTTAAATCGATGGCAAAAATCACCCCTATGGAACGGGCATTACGTACGTTTGGATGGTTCTCAACCTTGGCAACGAAGGTTTTATTTGCCGATGCAATGTAGTTCCTGCGCTCCAAAATTTCTGAAGAATTCAGCAGTTGGAGTCCCGCAAGGGCAGCGGCACAACCCAGTGGATGGGCACTATACGTATGGGCATGGAAAAACCCTTTTGCAACCTCGTCGCTCAAAAAGGCATCGAACACTTTTTGGGTACAACTGGTAATGCTAAGGGGAAACATCCCGGCAGTGAGGGCCTTGCTTAGGCACAGGATATCGGGCTTATTTTGTAGGTTATCCGAAGCAAAGTTTTTCCCGGTTTTGCCAAAACCCGTCATGACCTCATCGGCTATACATAGAACATCGTGTTCCTGACATTTTTCAATGAGCCTGTCCAAGCCTTCGGCAGAATGAAACTTCATGCCCGCAGCACCTTGGACCAAGGGTTCGAATACGAAGGCAGCACATTTCTCATTAGCAAGTATGGTCTCCAATTGCGCCATCACCTCCTCCATATTTTCCTTTTGGGGTACCGGAACCCGCTTTACCTT
This sequence comes from Maribacter sp. PR66, assembly GCF_028464205.1. Taxonomy (NCBI): domain Bacteria; kingdom Pseudomonadati; phylum Bacteroidota; class Flavobacteriia; order Flavobacteriales; family Flavobacteriaceae; genus Maribacter; species Maribacter sp. PR66. The sequence continues at coordinate 949,574 of NZ_JAQPCH010000001.1, read as the reverse complement.
CAATAAAAAATCCTCAAAAGGACCGTTATAGGACGATAGCCCGGAAGCACTCATCGCCCCAAAGGTGTCACCATGAAAACCGTCCTCGAAAGCGACCAGGGTGTCCCTTATGTCGTTCCGGTTGTGATGGTACTGCAAGGCCATTTTTATGGCCGCCTCCACGGCCGTGGAGCCGTTATCGTTAAAAAATATCTTGGCCTGATTGCTGGGTAAAATGGCCATAAGTTTTTCGGAGAGTTTTACGGCAGGCTCATGCGTAAAGCCACTGAACATGACAAAGTCCAATTGGCTCATTTGTTCCGATATGGCCTTTGTAATATGTTTATTACCATGACCATACATGGCCGTATACCAGGAGGCAATACCATCAATATAAGAATTGCCCCTCTCGTCCCAAAACAAGGCACCCTCGGCCTTCACAATACCAATTCGAGCTACCGCCGTTTGGTGCTGTGTCAACGGATGCCAAAGGTATTTTTTATCCCGTTCCGATAGATTTTCCCCGTTCATAGAATTTAAGAATCCACAATTTATCTATCTTGCAAAGATGGGATGTAAACTACTACGGGGCAAGCCCTCGAGGTAATTACATAAAACCAATGATAAATTTCGAGGTAAACCCAAGGGTATAATCCCCTGGGAGGAGCCAATAAAGTCAAATTTTTGATGAATCCAAGCATCCTAAAGGAATCCTTATTGGGCAATTCCCAGCTAAAAAGTAAAACCGTATTTCTTCTATTGACAGGGATTACATTTTTCATTCGGTTTCCTTTTTTCTTTAGGGATTATATAGATCGGGACGAGAGTACCTTTATTCTCTTGGGACAGTCCTGGGTAGACGGCTATTTACCCTACACACAACTTTGGGATTTAAAACCCCCTTTGACTTTTGCATTCTTTGCGTCTATTATCTTCCTATTTGGAAAAAGCTTTGTAGCCATAAGGCTTCTAGGCGCGTTACTGGTTGCCACAACCGCATTTTTTACTTATAAAATCACTTCGAAAATGACCACTACTCAGGTAGCTCTATGGTGTGGGATATTTTGTATTGTATTGCTTAGTCTTTTCGGAAGCTTACAAGGGGTAATGTCTGAACACCTATGTATGGCATTTTTTGTTCCTTCAATGTACCTAATTATATCGAAAAAAGGCCCCATATGGTTGCTACTGGCAGGTCTGCTTATGGGGATTGCGGTTATGGTGAAATTGAACATGGCCTACCCCGTACTTTTATTGGGCCTCTTTTTGGTCATAGAACTTTTCAATAAGCAAAAAAAAAGCACCCTTTGGAACGTCTTGGCTTTTGGCACAGGCGTTTTACTTGTAATCCTTTTGACGATTCTCCCTTACTACATGAGCGGTCAATTGGAGGTTTGGTGGAAGTCCGTTATCTTGGCCCCCTTGGAATACAGTGAAGCAAGAAGATTTTCACTCTTAAAATTGGCCCCGACCTTTATTGTAATCGGTGTTTTTCTCTTCTATTGTTGGAAGAATGCCATCATTTCGGTCAAGGACAGGACTTCACTAATCCTGTTCATGGCCATCTGCGGTGTACTTTTCTCCTTCTTTAAAGGAGGAAGAATCAATGGTCATTATCTGATTCAAATACACCCAATGCTGGTCATATTCCTCGGAATCTTCTTAAATCGTTTGTTCCTTCGAAACCGACTAAAAATATCCCGCAAACTCCTCTTCTTATTACTTTTGATACCGGCGGAAAGTTACATGGAATACGTAAATATCGTAAAGAACAAAATAGAGCGGGGCACATTTTTCAACGGTGAAGGGTTTACGGTTCCGAAATACATTTTGGAAAACAAACTGGAAACCGATACCATTTTTTTCCTAGGGTACCATATTGGGTATTGGAACCTTGGAGTTTTGCCCCCAACTTTGGCCGCCACACATCCCAGCAATATCTGTAGGGATGAACTTTATCCGTTCTTTGATAATCCGCGAAAAAATTCTTTGGAAGAACTCAAATATATCATGGAAGAAATCAAACCGAAAACCGTGGTGGTACGAAAGGGCCGACTTGTTTTTGACAGGGATGAATTTGAGGAGAATGAATATATAGACGCCTATTTGGCCAAACATTATACCGTAGCGGCTACCGTGGAAAAGGCAGAGATACTTCAGAGAAAGGAAATCAGTAAACAGTGATCAGTTGGCGGTTAACAGTTTTCAGATACCAGAAAACAGGGAGCAATTAGCGTTCAGCCTTTAGCCTTTAGCCTTTAGCCTTTAGCCTTTAGCCTTTAGCCAAATTAGAAACTGATAACAAAAATGAATCAGTTGACTGGTGAAAAAGTTAGTTAGTTGGATAGTGGGATAGTTGTTGAACTAGAACCATTAACGAACAACCAAAAACCATGAACAATCTTATAGGCTCTCCAAAATGTGCTTGAACGCTCCGGCATAGCGAGCTATAACAGTTTTGTCCAGTCTGGGCTCCTCATCGATTCTACCGATCAAAGGAACTCCTGTCTTATGAAGTATGATTCTTTCCGTTTGGGGATTCTCCTTTCCATTGAACAATACAGAAACATCATAGCCTTTGTTCTGTAACCAACCTATCGTTAATAGGGTATGGTTGATACTTCCCAAATAATGTTTGGAAACCACCACGACCTTATACTCTGGCATGATGATGTCGAACATGGTATCTTCATCGTTTAGCGGAACCAAAAGTCCGCCAGCACCTTCTATTACCAAATTGTTGTCCGTCTTAGGTTCGTTGATGTGGAAACGATCTATTTTCACCCCGTCTATTTCGGCAGCGGCATGCGGACTCATGGCGGCTGTAAGCTCATAGCTGCTTGGCAAAATACGTGTCTTGTCGTTCGATATTAGATTTTTTACCGTATCGCTATCCGTGTGGTCCAGATCACCGGACTGTATGGGCTTCCAATAATCGGCCATTAGGGCTTCGGTTATGATGGCCGAAGCCACCGTTTTACCTACTCCCGTAGAAATACCTGTAACAAAAATCTTTTGCATACCTTATAACTTTGTCTTGCTACCTTAATGAAGGTTCACTGTGTTTTTTAAAACGCTATGTCAGATAACCCGAAAGCTATTCGCAATGGAATAATTGTAATTATCGAGTAATCATGCCACAATTTAGGCACTTATATTTTCTTTTCTCAAAAAAAGGAAAAAGTTTATAAAAAATCCCCTTCCTGTTATAATATACTTCAGATTTTCTAGCCTTGCAATTGGGACAGGTTACCGGATTGCCAAAATCGTCCAAAGCGTATGCCCTAACTTCATTGTAAATTTCCAAGGCCTGCTCCTTATCTTGGGCATAGACTAGCAACTTTACCCCTCCAATGGCATTACTTATCAGAGGATCGGAATTCAAGGTGTTCTCATCCCTCAGAAAAACCGGAATATCTTCTGATTCCAATTTTCCTTTTAAAATTTGCACATCGGCCACATATTCAAAAGAAGCAACATGATAAAATTTGTCCGTCATGCATTAAATATAATTTGACAATAATTGCAGCACCAAACCAATCTCTTCTTTAGAGTTGAAACTATGTAGGCAAAACCGTAACCGCTCTTTCCCTTCGGGAACCGTAGGAGAAAGTATGGCCTTCACATCAAAACCGTCGTCGTTCAATTTTTTGGAAATCTTCCGGATTTTTTCATTGCCCGGAATTATAACGGATTGAATAGCCGTATCACTGCCGATTAGATTACTGGACCACTTCTGCTTCCTCGCTTGACTCTTGAAATAGGAAATATTTTCAATAAGCTGGTCGCGCTGCGTCCCTCCCTCAAAAGTAAGAAATTCATAGGAAGATAAAATACCGACGATATGATGTGGAGGCAATGCCGTAGTATATATAAAACTCCGTGAAAAATTTATGAGAAAGTCCCTAAGGGCATTGCTGCCAAGTATGGCCGCACCATGGGTGCCCAAGGCTTTTCCAAACGTAACGATCCTTGCGAAGAGGGCCTTTTCCAATCCCAACTCCTGTACCAACCCAAGACCTTTTTTACCCATAACGCCAACGGCATGCGCCTCGTCCACGATCAGATGATATCCTTCCGAGGTACAAAAACTGGCCAATTGTTTTAGATCTGGAGAATCACCATCCATGGAGAATACGGATTCCGTGACCACATAAACATCGGAATCACCATTGTCAGAAATAGTCTTTTTTATTTTTTCCTTTAAATCCGACAGATCGTTATGCCCATATTTATAGCTCTTGGCATGGCTCAGTTGTAATCCGTCCCGGATACTGGCGTGAATAAGTTCATCGTAAAAAACAAAGTCGCCCCGTTGTGGAACACATCCAAAAAAACCGATGTTGGCATCGTACCCCGAGTTAAACACCAGTGCATTTTCAACATTATGGGTCTGCGCCAATACGGATTCCAATTCCTGGAACAGGACATGGTTCCCGGTCAATAACCTGGAGCCTGTAGCTCCGTTCTCACTGATATTATGCTTTAACAATAACTGAAAAGTCTTGGAGAAAAGGCTTTCGCTCTTGGCAAAACCCAAATAATCGTTTGATGAGAGATCAATGGAACCATTTAAGGATGGTAGCGTCCTAAAGGTATGCTCCTTTTTTCTCTTTTCTAATAGACTCATAAGATTTGCAGGAAATTCAGTCATATGGTAAAAATAGCTTTATCCTATTATAGACGCATAATTACAGAATTTGTTATTGATTTTCACTAAAAAGTGCAAATCATTTAAGAAACGCTCACCAGACATACCCATTTTACACCAATTTAATGTAAAAAACTGATTTTTAATTACTTAATTAAATGTCAAAAATCATAAACTTAAATTAAAATTTAGCTTTAAATATACTTTTATAAAGAATAAACTTACTTTTGCCGCCTTTTTTATGAAGAATTTTCATAAGCTTAATTAAAGGTAATTCGATATTAAATTCATGGTATGAAGTCCAGCGAAAGAATTTATAATAGATTGGAGATTTTGGAGGCGCTAGAAATTATGGGTTCCGATCCAGAAAAAATATACGATGACATTACCGCCCTAGCGGCATCAATATGTAACTCAGAAATTAGCTTAATATCCTTATTAGACGATAAAAAACAATTTTTTAAATCACGTCATAGGGTAGATATTAAAGAAACACAATTAGAGGTTTCCTTTTGTAAATATTTAATTACTGAAGATGTTGATCAATTGATAGTTGAGGACGCAAAAAAGGACGCGAGGTTTTCAAACAATCCTCTCGTTGTAAATAGTCCCTATATTTCATTCTATGCAGGAATTTCCCTTAAATGGTCCAATGGTACGCGATTAGGTTCTTTATGCGTTTTGGACCCAGAACCCAAAAAACTGAGCGATCAACAAATAAAAGGATTGGAAACCTTGGCCCAGCAGGTTATCCATTTATTGGAATTGCGCCAAGCAAAGAAGGACGTTGACAAGAAAAAAGGAGAGCTTGAGAAAATTCTGAATTCGTCCTTGGATATTATATGCACCATCGACAGAAATGGCACTTTTTTAAGTGTTAACAATGCTTCTAAAAATATTTGGGGATATTGTCCTAGTGAACTAATTGGAAGAAATTACATGGATTTTGTTTATGAGAAGGATAGACAGAAAACAGAAATATCTTCTAAAGCAACCTTTTCCGGGAAGGAGACCTTAAATTTTGAAAACAGATATGTGCATAAGAATGGCTCATTGGTGTCCGTATTATGGTCTGCAAACTGGGACGAGCAGGACAAAACCATGTACTGCATCGCAAGGGATATAACGGAAAAGAAAAAGGTAAGTGAACATCTTGAACATAGTGAGCGTAGATTCAAGACCTTGGTTCAGGAAGGAAGCGACCTAATTGCAATCCTGGACAATGAAGCTAATTATAAATATGTAAGTCCAACTTCCACAAAAATCCTACAAATTACTCCTGAGGAATTTATCGGAAAAAATGCCTTTGATTTCATTCATCCAGATGACCAAGCCTCTGTTTACAATAGGTTCAAAGAAATTTTAGAAAAATCTCAAGTCACTATTGACCCCTTTCGTTTTAAAAATAAGAATAATGAGTGGCGATGGGTTGAGACTATAGCTACCAATCAAATGGACGAGCCCGCCTTAAATGGGATTGTGGCAAATTCAAGGGATGTAACGGAACGTGTCTTATATCTAAAGGCCATAGAGGAACAGAATAAGCGGTTAAAGGAAATTGCATGGACGCAATCACATATTTTTAGGGCCCCAGTGGCAAGAATAATGGGGTTGATAGAATTAATAAAAGACCATGATCTTACTTTAAAGGAGAAGGAGGAGATTCTGGATTTCATTGTTAAGTCTGCACAAGAAATTGATTCCATAATTAAGGATATAGTTGAGAATTCGTTCTATAATATCAAATCGAATAATTCCATAACAAAAGATGATTATTAAGTAAATTCCCACTAATTTTCTTTGGTCCTTGGCAAACCTCATACTAAAAATTGTCTTGGAAATTTTAGTTTCGGATAGATCAAAAGTCAATTCTTCCTCAGATTCATTTAAAGCCTAAGAAGGCCATTTAAATACAAAAACTATTTAAAGTATATATAGTGTTGTATTCTAATAAGGTCAGAATTTAAACATTTTATTATCGGGCAAAATAGATAAGGGTTAGCTTCAGTATATTAGCTGAAAAGATATCTATGCGCAATCCAATTTTACTTCTGCTTTCAATTTTTTGTCTGATTGAATTAAATTCCCAGACCAATCGCTATACCATTTCTTTTGAGAACGCCGTGCACCATGAAGCCTTCATAACGGCCACTTTTCCAAACATCACTACAGATACCCTCACGGTGCGTATGAGTAGAACTTCCCCGGGTAGATATGCCTTGCATGAGTTTGCCAAGAATATCTATGGGTTTAAGGCGTATGACGGTAAAGGAAATTTGCTCAAAGCACATAGACCGGATCCATATCAGTGGCAAGTTATGGGTCATAACGGTACCGTTAAAATCGAGTATTTATTATTCGCCAATCGTGGGGACGGCACGTATTCCCAAGTGGATGAAACCCATGCCCATTTGAATATTCCGGCCACATTCATGTATGCGCCAAGCTTGGAACTTCGGGACATTGAAGTAAGCTTTATTATAAGAAAAGACCTGAATTGGAAGGTGGCTACGCAATTGCCCTTGGTGTCCGGTACAACCTATGCCGCACCCAACGTACAGTATTTTATGGACAGCCCTGTGGAAATCAGCAATTTTGGTTTAAAGGAATTTCAGGTCGATGGGCAAACCATACAATTGGCACTACACCATAATGGCACCGAGGAAGAGCTCGAGACCTATTTTGAAAAAGTCAAGAAAGTAGTCCTTGCCGAGAAAGAAGTCTATGGGGAATTGCCTGATTTCGATTACGGCCGATATACCTTTCTTGCCTGTTACATTCCAAATGCTTCGGGCGATGGCATGGAGCATCGAAATTCGACCATTCTAACCAGCACAAGAGGATTGGCCAACGGTGGTATGGAAGGCAACATTGGAACCGTTTCCCACGAGTTTTTCCATGCTTGGAACGTGGAAAGGATTCGGCCCCGATCGCTGGAACCCTTTGATTTTGAAGAAGCGAATATGAGCGGGGCCCTTTGGTTTGCCGAAGGTTTTACCAGCTATTACACGAATCTTATATTGTGCCGGGCCGGATTGATTTCGCCAAAGGAATATATAGAAGGTTTAACGGGAACCTTTAACTACGTTTGGAAATCGCCCGCCACCCAATTCTTCAATCCCATTGAAATGAGCTATCAGGCTCCGTTTGTGGACGCTGCTACTTCAGTAGACCCCGTAAATAGGGAAAACACGTTTATTTCTTACTACTCGTACGGAAGCGTTCTTGGATTGGCTCTGGATCTATCGCTTCGGGAAAGAGGGCTGAACCTGGATGATTTTATGAAGCTTGTCTGGAATAAATATGGCAAGACACAAACACAGTATACAATTGAAGACTTACAGAATACATTAAACGAATATGCCGGAAAGGAGTTTGGGGAAGCCTTTTTTGGTTCCTATATCTATAAGAGTGAAATGCCGGATTACGAATCCCTTTTTGACAGGGTTGGGGTTGATCTTACCACTAATCCCAATATCCCATACCTGGGTATCTCGGCACGATTGAACGGAGATGGAAATGGCGAGATTACCACAAACCCCAAAATGGGAAGTCCCGCTTACGAAGCCGGTTTGGACAAAGGGGATGTCATTATGGCCATCAACGGGGAAAAATTCCCCGATGGCATGCAGTTCGATGCCTTTATATCACAGTTCAAGCCTGAAGACGTTCTAAAAGTTGATTTTGAAAGATTTGGCCTTCCAAAAAGTACAAATGTAACCTTGCGACCAAGTTCCATGTACACGATAGTTGCCAAGGAAGACGAAGCACTTACCAAAAAACAAAGCAATGCTAGAAAAGAATGGTTGAAACTGCCATAAATGGATATAAATTACTGTCGTGCCACTGCGGACGAGGAATTGTGGGGCATATTATTGCTTCAACAGAAAAATGCTTTGGATTCACTAACCGATGAGGAAAAGCAACAAGAGGGCTTTGTAACCGTCATCCATACGTTTGATTTGTTAAAGCGGATGAATACGGATTGTCCACATATCATTGCAAAAGTCAATGATAAAGTCATAGGTTACGCCTTATGCATGACACGGAACTTCGGTACCGATATTCTGCTACTGGCCCCGATGTTCGAAACGGCGGATACACTCTTACCCGGAAAAAAGTATTTGGCCATGGGACAAATCTGTGTTGCTAAGGAATATAGGGCACAAGGGGTTTTTAGGGGTATGTATACCTATTACCGCCAAGCACTTGAGAAAGACTACGATGGCCTCCTTACCGAGGTGGCCACGAACAACAAACGTTCCTTGAACGCCCATTTGAGTGTAGGCTTTGAAATTTTACAAACCCATGTATCCGAAGATATTTCCTGGGAATTGGTCTATTGGGATTGGAGGTGAATAAAGGGAATCCAGATGTTGCAAAAAAAACAATTAGCCAGGTATCTTTCTAATCTTAAAGGCCTTCCGTCAAGACCTTCCTCTTATCATGCGGGTCAGATGCATCCCAAAGATCCACTTTTAAAAATTTTGCGATTTCAACGCACATATTTAATGCAACCTCATCATCATAGCTAAAATAGACACGTTTTCGGCCTCCTCTTTGTAACCATAAATTCACTTCATATCTTACAGGAACCTTCCTGTCAAAGTTGATGGAACGTGTTTTATGCGCTTTAAAAACAGAAATATAGTCAACAGGGGGCAATTCCTCCCATTTTCCAAATCCAAACCGACCTATATGCCGACGCGTTTGAAGCCTTTTGTTTGCTTTATCCAAAACTATGCTGGTACTTTTACTTAAAAGTACACCCATTCCGGCCATAACTATAGCCATGTACAAATTCCCTACCTGAAATTTTTGATAAACAAATCCAGGTCGTAACAAATTATGTCCCTTTATAAAAATACTTAGGAAAAAAATTAAAAGGCTAAAGGCCAAAGCACCCATGATCAATTGTAATACAGGTGGCCTGCCTTCACTTATTTCCAGTTTGTCCTTGTTAGTCAGAATTAAACAATTTAATATCGCAATATAAAAAAACCAACTCTTTCGAGTTGGTTTTTTTATTTCCAATTCCCCTCCTTTGGAGGGGTTAGGGGAGGATTAATCCGCCAATACGATTACTTTATTGTCCTTAAGTTCTACGGTACCACTGGAAATTTCCAAAACCGTATTCCCGTCTTGGTCCTTTGCGAACTTGGAAGCATAGTCCTCCTCGATATGCATAGTGCCCTTTACCTTTACTTTTCCCTCTTGTAAAAGGGAAACAATGGGTGCGTGGTTCTGCAACATCTGAAATTCACCGTTTATTCCTGGAACGGTAACGGATATTACTTCTCCGGAAAATAAGGTTGCTTCGGGCGATACTATTTCTAAATACATTTTTTATAGTTGTTCGTTGTTTGTTGTTCGTTGTTGGTTACCTAGAACCACCAACAAAGAACAAATAACCATTAGGCTTCAGCTAACATTTTTTCTCCTGCTTCAATAGCATCCTCGATAGTTCCCTTCAAGTTAAATGCCGATTCTGGCAAGTGATCCAATTCACCATCCATTATCATATTAAAACCTTTGATAGCATCCTTTATATCTACCAAAACTCCTGGGATACCCGTAAACTGTTCCGCCACATGGAACGGCTGGGAAAGGAAACGCTGTACACGTCTGGCCCTACCTACGGCCAATTTATCCTCTTCGGACAATTCCTCCATACCCAAAATGGCGATGATATCCTGTAATTCCTTATAACGCTGTAACAACTCTTTAACACGTTGCGCACATGCATAATGATCCTTACCCAAAATTTCAGGTGTCAAAATCCTGGACGTAGAATCCAAGGGATCCACCGCAGGGTAGATACCCAACTCCGCAATTTTTCTGGAAAGTACAGTATTGGCGTCCAAGTGGGCAAAGGTTGTTGCTGGCGCGGGATCCGTTAAGTCATCCGCAGGTACGTATACCGCCTGAACGGAAGTAATGGAACCTCTTTTGGTTGAAGTAATACGCTCTTGCATAGCACCCATCTCGGTGGCCAAAGTTGGTTGGTAACCTACCGCTGAAGGCATACGGCCTAATAGTGCAGATACCTCAGAACCAGCTTGTGTAAATCGGAAGATATTATCTACAAAGAACAATACATCTTTCCCTTGTCCTTCCCCTGAACCATCTCGGAAATATTCGGCAATGGTCAAACCAGAAAGCGCCACACGTGCACGTGCTCCCGGTGGTTCGTTCATCTGACCGAAAACAAACGTTGCTTTGGAATCCTTCATGGCCTTCTTATCCACTTTGGACAAGTCCCATCCACCATCTTCCATGGAGTGCATGAAGTCCTCACCATATTTGATAATGCCTGATTCCAGCATCTCACGAAGCAAATCATTTCCTTCACGGGTTCTTTCACCAACTCCAGCGAACACGGAAAGCCCACCGTGTCCCTTTGCGATATTGTTTATCAATTCCTGGATCAAAACGGTTTTACCTACACCGGCACCTCCAAAAAGACCAATTTTACCACCTTTCGCATAAGGTTCGATCAAGTCGATTACCTTAATACCCGTGAACAAAACCTCTGTAGAGGTTGAAAGGTCTTCAAATTTTGGTGCTTCCCTGTGAATGGGAAGACCATTTTTTCCTTCTTTTGGCAAATTGCCCAAACCATCAATAGCATCTCCAATAACATTGAACAGACGTCCGTAAACATCGTCCCCAATGGGCATTTGAATCGCGGCTCCTGTTGCAACCACCTCAGTCCCCCTGCTAAGTCCATCGGTAGAATCCATGGAAATTGTCCTAACGGTGTTTTCCCCAACATGTGATTGAACTTCCAAAACCAATTTTGAATTGTCCTTATTGGTTATCTCCAAGGAATCGTAGATTTTAGGAAGATCTTCTCCCGACTGAAATTCTACATCCACCACGGGCCCAATGATTTGCGAAACTTTGCCTGTAACTTTTGACATTACTAATCTGTTTATATATTACTTAAAAAATGCTCTGATTTTCAGGCTGCAAAGATATGTCTTTCAATTTTAAACAAAAATTGTTTTTTTGGGTTTTTTACAAAACAAAAAAGATGCACTTAAATGCATCTTTTTGTTACTTTTTTAAACCCAATACTTATTGAAGCGTAGGCGAAAAATTGGTAGGATACTCCCCAACATTTACCAAGTTTCCTGAATCCTCAAAGTTGGAACCATAGGTAGCATCAATGGCCTTCATAAACTCATTGGCGATCAAGGCATATCCCCTGGCCGTTGGATGGATACCATCCAAGGAAAACGCGCCTCCAGTTACCAAACTTGCGGTCAAGGTATATTGCCCGCTCGTGATGCCTCCATTTGCCAGTTGGTTCAACAAAGCATTGGCATCCACGAATGCCAAGCCTGCCTGACTGGCCGCTGCCGATATAATCGCGTTAAAAGCGTCGGTCGCATTCGCAATTTCAGTCTGTTCCTCCGGAGTCAACACCCATTTATCCGCCAAAGGCAAACTTACTCCCTCAACGGAGAACTGGCCGGCCAAAGTAGCCGATAGACCCTGGGCCACCAAGGCACCTGCCGCCTCCATGTTGACCGTTCCAATAACCGTACTGCTGGGCAGCACAAAGAGATCATCCGCAGTGGCCTGCCTCGCCTGACCATAGGTAGTACCCAACAGACCTGCAACCAGAGGAGCCGCCTGTGCAGGCAAGCCAAACTGTTGTACGAAAATAGGGAAACCTGGGTTGGCATTTAAAGCCCCTGTTATCTGGGCCGAAAAATCGGTAAGGCTTTCATCCCGTATTACCACGGCATTTGCCTCTGTTGTAGAGAAGGCTATAATCCTTTCCGTAGCTCCCAAAGCTGTAAAAATCTGATTTAAGGCACCAAAAATGGTGTTCAATGTCGGGATTTGAGCGGCGAAATCAGGATTGGATGGATCTAATGCGTTGAACGGTACCGTAGTAAAATGAGGTATACTTGTAACATCTGGAATATTTGCAACCACACCTTGAGCGCCAGTAGCTGCCAATGTTTGGATCAGGGCGCCATAGGTATTTGCAAAACCAACCCCCGGTGGGCCATCGATCGGGGTTATTGGGTCAGTGCCATCACCTCCCGTAGTGGCATAGCCAAGAACGTCATTGTTCCCGATCCATAAGGAAAAGAATGTTGGGGACTGACTTGCCGCCATTTCCAAAACACTGATATTTGGATTTGAACCGGTCATCCTCACAAAGTAAGGATTGGCAAGTTCAAGGGATACATTGCCCAAATTCCCATATCCGGGAGCCAACAAATGAAAACTTTTTGCCCCAGGTACACCTAGATTATTGAAAGGCCCGGTTGGATTGTTCAATGCTATATCAGTCCCTACGGTAACAGGACCAATAACCGACTCCAGCGGTACAGGTCCGGCCCCACCAAACACCAATCTTGGTCCTTGAATTCGATTACCGCCTGCGGCCAACCCACCAAAGTTATCGCTGGTTAGTGGCTGTACAAAATCACCACCACCTACCATGGCAAACTTTTGGGATAGAATATTGGGCGTTGAGAAATTTTGGCCTGCTTGGAACAAGGCTCCATCCGTAAAACCGGCCGTTAGGGAATTTCCCAAAGAAACATAATTTGAAAAATCAGCTGAGCCTGCCGTAAGTTCCGGTTTGGCTTCAGGTTCAATAATTGGGTCCAGATCTACATCCTCCGGGTCGTTACAATTGGTAAAGACCAATAGAAGGGAGTATAAAAATATATAGGTTATTCTTTTCATTTCTAAACGGAATTTAAATTTCATTTTTAGTTGTTGATTGTCCATGACAGATAATACATAGACCCGATAAATCCGGTTCCGAAGGCCGTAAAGTATTCATCGCCCAACAAGTTGTTACCACCAATCTTAAAGGTAGATTTTATGCTAGGTATAGTGTAATTGATCTGTGCATCCACCACATGGAATTCCGGTACGACCCCATTACCAAAAGTTGCTTCCCAATAGTAATCATCGCTGAACCTGTAATTGATATTGAAACCAAAATTCTTGAACAGCTCTGCATTACCAAAAGAAGCCTTGAACTGATGTTCTGGCGTATTGAAGCCCACCTGAAAATCAGGATTGGCAACCCTGTCGAAATCCAACTTGGCATAAGTATAACTTCCGCTTAGGTCAAAATCACCCAATACTTTGGCGGTAAGTCCTAAAGACGCTCCATAGGAATTGATGTCCACATCTGAATTGGTATAGGCCTGATAGGTCTGAAAGTCACCATTAGAAATAGCGGCTACGGACAACGCGCCATCACCTACGGTACCGTAATAAGGTGCGATAACATTTTCTGGTGCCAAGAAGTTACTGTAGCTATTGTAATAAGCACTAAAATCTATAACCAATTTTTTTACCTTGCCTCGATATCCTATTTCTACCGAGGTAACTTGTTCGGGCTGTACCACATCAGGATTGGCTATTTCCAAAACCGCAGGATTTCCAGTTTCGGACAATCTTATAACCGATTCCGCTGAATATGAATTTTCATAAGCGGCCCTACCAGTTTGGACGATACTTGATGGCTGGCCCAACAATTGTCCACCTCCACTTACTTCAAAAGTTCTTTGATACCTGTCCAAATTATCAGGTGCGGCACCCACCAAAATGGCTCTACCAGCATCCAAGCCAATAAAAAGGTCTTGGGTCGTTGGGTTTCTGAAACCTGTTTGGATAGAAGCCCTAATGTTATGGTCTCTATTTAAGGAATAACCCGCAGAAAACCTAGGCGAGAAAAATCCATCAAAGAATTCGTTCTTATCATATCGGACGGAGGCAGTCAATTTTAGGCTTTTTTCATTGGCCATTTCAATTTTCTTTTGAACTTGGGTGTACAAACCAAATTCCGAATAATCGATGGGGCCATCAGCGTCCGTATAAATAGTTCCAAAAGAATTTAAACTGTATTGCCTGTATGAACCACCGATTTGAACTTCTGCCCAGTCCCATAAATGACCAAAGTTATAGTTCGCATCTGAGTGATAGTACTTTGAGGCGTCCCTAAACTGAGAACCTCTGGAAAGATCAGGATTTCTTATTACTCGATCAAAGGCCGCTTGAAATTCTGGGGTACCGGGTAAATATCTCCCGGATTCTGCCTGTGCCCTTGCGGCGGCATGGGCCTGTTCCTCGGTGGCACCGGCTAAGGTCGCTTGGACAAAAGTACCTGTATATTCGCCAAACCATGTGTTGTCATCCTTCCAAGATCGGTTTATGTTGATTCCTGTAAAAACCATATCATAGGAATCGCCAGCTTTATCCGAAACTAAATAACCTCTAAGGAAGAAATTATCGTTTCTAAGTTCCAACTTGTGCTGCTCCTGGAAAAAGTTCGCAATATTATATCGGTTGGTACCTTGGTATATGGTATTTCCCGTGCCAATTTTACCAACATAGGAAAGTTCCAGGTTGTTGCCCTCTATCGGCCTATAATAAAGTCCCCAATCGGATTTAATACTTCGGGCAGTATAGTTTGTCAAATCGCTTTCGTTATACCCTGTACGGCTTACCTCCACGGAAGGCACCAAGGCGTTCGCACCGTTAGGAAGAATTCCCAATCCCTCCAAGGTTACGGCCACGTCCTTTATATCCGTAGAAACCTCATCCCCATATACGTTGATACCGTCATAATTTAAGGCATCCCTTGTACGGCCCGGAACAAACTTGTCGACCGTACTGGTCGCTGCCCAGTCGGTACCGTCCAAATACCCAAAATTCCATTTAATGGCAAACTTATCGCTAAACTTATGGGCGGCACGTACCCCAACATCCGTGTAGGAGTTTGTTCCAGCGGCTTCCTGGGAAGTGACCCCTTGTTTTACCGATACGCTAATCCCTTGATAATCAAAGGGACTTTTACTTCTCATAAAGAGAATCCCATTGAAAGCATTGGCTCCATATAAAGCCGATGCAGCTCCTGGCAATAGTTCCACACTTAACACATCGGTCTCAATCATACCCACCAAGTTTCCAATAGGAAAGTTCAAGGCGGGCGTGGAATTGTCCATTCCATCCACCAACTGCATAAAACGGGTGTTGGCGAATGTTGCGAAACCTCTAGTGTTGACCGATTTAAATGTTAAACTATTGGTGTTCACGTCTACACCCTTTAGGTTTTCAAGCCCACTGTAAAAATCGGCCGAAGCCGTATTTTTTATGGTTTCGATACCCATTCTTTCTACGGTTACCGGAGATTCAAAAATCCGTTCCGGGGTTCGCGAAGCGGAAATTACCACCTCGTCCAAAAACGTCTGTGCTTCGGAAAGAACTACCCGAAGTGTTTGATTGTTGGAAGTAATGTTTTCGAGTCCATCAGTATAACCAATACTGGTAATACTTAACTGAAAGGGGGGCTCTTCTGATGTCTGCAATATAAAATTACCATCAAAATCGGTTGTGGTCCCAATTGCCTTGCCTACAATTACGATATTGGCACCTGGAATCGGTTCGCCGTTTTGGTCAACGACATTTCCATTGATCGTTGTTTGTGCATAGCCTGATGCCCCAAACAAAACCAATGCTAACAGTAGTATTGTTCTCATTCTTAATTTGAGTTAGAATTTTAGTGTGATGAAGATACAGATAATTTTATATGAAAAATAGGAATTTGAAAAAAATTATGCATGCATAGTATTATTTTGATAATTTACGATGCCGATTTTGATGGTTTTAGTATTCCACCAATAAAAAAAGGACGCAAAATTGCGTCCTTTAGATTTTATTAAATTCGATTTTACTCTACAGTAACCGACTTGGCCAAGTTTCTTGGTTGGTCTACATTACAACCTCGCATGACCGCTATATGGTATGAAAGTAATTGTAAGGGTATGGTAGTCAATAAGGGTGAAAGACTTTCCAAGGTTTCTGGAACCTCAATAACATGGTCCGCCAATTCCTTTACTTGCTCATCACCTTCGGTAACGATCGCTATGATTTTTCCCTTTCTGGATTTTATTTCCTGGATGTTACTGACCACTTTTTCATAATGTCCCTTTTTTGTTGCAATAACAAAAACGGGCATTTGTTCGTCTATCAAGGCAATAGGACCGTGCTTCATTTCTGCAGCAGGATAGCCTTCCGCGTGAATATAGCTGATTTCCTTAAGTTTCAAAGCACCTTCCAAGGCAACCGGAAAATTGTACCCCCTACCTAAATAAAGACAATTGGAAGAGTCCTTATATACATCTGAAATAACCTCGATCAAAGGATTCGCCTCCAGTGCTTTTTCAACCTTATTAGGGATGGTCTCGAGCTCGGTAAGGAATTCGTGGAACTTTGTTTCCGAAAAAGTTCCTTTCTCCTTGGCCAGTTTTAGGGCCAACAAAGTCAATACCGTAATCTGGGTAGTAAAGGCTTTTGTGGATGCCACCCCGATTTCTGGACCGGCATGCGTATAGGCTCCGGCATCTGATTCGCGCGCTATGGAGGAACCTACAACGTTACATACCCCAAAAACAAAGGCTCCTTTCTCCTTGGCCAACTTTATGGCTGCCAAGGTATCTGCAGTTTCACCGGATTGGGAAATGGCAATTAACACATCCTTTTCCGTAATAACAGGATTTCGGTATCTAAATTCCGAAGCGTACTCTACTTCAACGGGAATCCTGGCCAAATCCTCAAAAATATATTCTGCCACAAGACCGGCATGCCAAGAGGTACCGCAGGCTACAATAATGATTCTATTGGCATTCATGAACTTTTCCAAGTTCTGGTCGATTCCTGCCATGCGGATGATTCCTTGATCGGCCAAGAGTCTTCCCCTATAGGTATCCTTTATGGCCCTTGGCTGTTCATATATTTCCTTCAACATGAAATGATCGTAGCCTCCTTTTTCAATTTCCTCCAAATTCATTTGAAGTTCTAAAATCCGTGGATAGGCAACGGCATCATTTTTGATCTTTCTAAGTTTTATCTCCTTACCGAGTCGTACTATGGCCATCTCTTCATCTTCCAAATAGACGGCGTTATTTGTGAATTCGATAAAAGGGGACGCATCGGAAGCTATAAAGAATTCATTCTCCCCTATTCCGATAGCCAAAGGACTTCCCAATTTCGCAACTACGATTTCATCTGGCTTCCTTCTATCGAAAACTGCGATGGCATATGCCCCAACTACTTGGTTCAAAGCTATTTGGACGGCCTGGCCCAATTTGACATCCTCTGTTTTCTTCACTTCCTCAATAAGATTTACCAAAACCTCCGTATCCGTATCCGAGGCAAAAGTATATCCCCTTTTGGTCAACTCCTTTTTAATGGATTCATAGTTCTCGATAATTCCATTGTGTATGATGACCAAATCACCGGAATTGGAGTAGTGTGGATGGGAATTCACGTCGTTGGGTACCCCATGCGTTGCCCATCTTGTATGACCGATACCTATAGAACCTTCTTGGGAAATACTGTTAGCCTTCTGCTTTAAATCCTCGACCTTGCCCTTAGTCTTTACCAAATTGATTTGACTGCCATCAAATAAGGCAATCCCAGCACTATCATATCCCCGATACTCCAAGCGCTGTAATCCTTTTATGATTATTGGGAAGGCATCCCTATGTCCAATGTAGCCGACTATTCCGCACATATTATATTATTAAATTATAAAAGTAGTTCAAATTTAATCCAACGAACAAAAGTTCAATAAGTTATCAGTTTATTGAACGAATAAATCCTTTAAAGTGTATACATTAAATGAAAAAAATCTGATAGGCTCTTATAAAGTACCTACTCCGTTCTAGTATAACTTATTTCCAACCTTAATCTTTTATCATAATTTGGGTCGGATTCCGGGATATTACTCCCGAACAAAACAGTACCTAAGGGTGTTAGATTGGAGGTCACGGGAATATCCTCTTCAACACCATTGGCAAAAATGGCATTTGTGACATTTGATATTTGAATATTCGTAGTAAGCGTTAAACCCAATGTACTATTTACAGAATCCCTAACGATAAGGTTATTTATATGGTCCGTGATTCTAACCGTATATTTTACCCCAAGGCCATTTTCCTCCACAAGGACCCCATCATAATTTGGGTATGTTGCAAGTGGATTTAGGGAACTTGGTAGTGGTTCTGTGTTCACATTGTACAAAGGACTATTAGTTTCTGAATTATACAAATAGAGACGGGGTGGTTCTGCAGGTTCAGCACCCATACCTGGATAACTCCTATCCACATAAAATACAAGATTGGCTTCGTTAATTATCCAATTGTTGGCCCGTATTTGCTCCAATATATTTTCGGCGTTGTCTGGCTCAAAAAGTTCTATTTCAGACGTGATACCTGCACCCCCCTTCAAGAATATTCTGGATGCATTCATGTTGGTATCAAAGGAATCTAAAACATCTTGTGGATAATTTTCGTTCATAAAAGTATTCACGGCATTTCCTGAAAAACCAGCTGCAGCAGTGCCCGTCAATAGGTTTAAGGTAAATGTGCCCTCACGTTCTTCCGCCTCGCCCAGTTCAGAGTCGTAAGCTAGATAAGAGTAGTTGATGGTAATATTGGCTTGTGTCAAGTCCAACAGCAATAGTGTTGGATCGCCAATCGATTCCAATAATGATAAATGGATACCTCTAATAAATTCCGAAAAATTCGACTGACTCAAAAGCTCAGGCTTACCTTCCATATCCAAAATGTTATCCTGAAAAAATTCGGTATCCAAAGGCACGCGAATACCAGGGTCCAATTTCGTAAAGATTAAAGACTCATCCGTATCTTCCGTATCTTCATCATCCTCGCCAGGTATTAATATTTCCCTGTTATCTACAGTAATTTCTCCATCCATATCCGAGTCGTACAATACGTCTGAAACGAAGGTTGGTGCAAATTGTTGGCTAGAATAATATTGTTGCGCTTCTTGAAAATTGGTGTTAGGATCCAAATCCCTTAGAAAATATGTAGAACGCTGAACTTTTAAACCTATGGCTACAGGTTTGACCACATCATCATAATTCTTTGCATTCACATAAATGCTGTCCAAATCTACCGTAGTGGGAAAATTATTTGCAAATATTTGGGAATCATCAGTGTCGTTGAGTCCATCCAAATCCAAATCCACACTTTGGTCATCCAAGGGATCTGTATTGGCCGTTCTTTCTTCAGCATTTGTGGCTCCATCACCATCACTATCATTCGTTGGATCCTCAGGAAGATCATCAAACTCATCGGCTACACCATCATTATCAGTGTCCCTTGAAATCGCCTTGGTTAAATACGGGATATAAAGGTAGACTTCCTTCACGGTTTCCTGTTCATTAATGGTAGTCGCCGAGTCGTCATTTTCAGCATCATCCTCGATTCTTTGGGAAAGCACCCCAAATGTGGGGTTGGTAGTTGGTAAATTTAGCTGCGATGTAATAGTAGCTGTTGTCTTGCCATAAACGGGATCATTGTAGATTCCAAGTTGGTAAATCGGCAGTTTATTTGTTCTTACCGCTTCAATATTGCGGTTATATGCAAAGACATCGTACACCTCTTTTCCTGTTGAAAATGGGTTTTCACCTGTTACTCCTGCACCTATGGTAGTGAGGTCTTGTTCGCAGGAAAAAAATATCGTACATATTATGAAAACCCCAAATAATAGGGGTAAAGCCCGCTTATGAAAAATGTTCATTCAGATTATTTTAAAACTTCCGTGTTGTAAAAATTAGCATATGCTTCCTCAAATTCTTGGATTGGAACATATTCTAACACAGGTTTTTCTTGATTGGAAATATGTGTTGTTAGGTCTTCTGGAATTTCTTCCGAGGCTAAAATAATGGCATCGGAATAATCGACGGCAACTTTTAACAAATTATTATAGGAGGGGCTTTCCAAGGAGGCGATTTCTTCCTCTGGAATTCCATCAAAAGCAATTCTCTTGATCATGTCCTTATCCAGCTCACCTTCAAAAGTCTTACCATAAACGGAGAGTACGATTTTACTATCCGCGAAAAGAGGCTCATCCGCATAATACTTTTTAAGATAAAGCGGCAACAAACTAGCCATCCATCCATGCACGTGAATGATATCTGGAGACCAATTCAGTTTTTTAACAGTTTCCATCACTCCTTTTGCAAAAAATATGGCCCGCTGATCATTATCCGGAAACAACTCGCCCTTTTTATCGGCAAAGGTTGCCTTTCTTTTAAAATATTCCTCGTTATCTATGAAATACACCTGTATGCGCTCCCTAGGTATGGAAGCTACCTTAATTATCAATGGCATGTCCATATCGTTTATGACCAGGTTCATGCCGGACAATCTGATAACTTCGTGTAATTGATGCCTTCTTTCGTTAATGTTACCGTACCTGGGCATAAAAATCCTAATTTGGCCCCCGTTACTGTTTACCATTCTGGGTGCCTCATAGGACATATGTGAAACTTCATTTTCGGGGAGGTAAGGGACTAATTCAGAAGATACAAACAATACCTTTTTACCATTCATAAAAACTATATTTTATTTTTCACGGAAACGCAGGTGCAAAATTACAAAAAATATAGAGATTACCAGTATTTATAGTAAGTTTGCTCGCTAATCACGATTTCGCATGCGCCCTATCGAGACAAAAAAGGAACTTGATAAAATTTTAAATCGCACCCCTTCTTCAAACACATTGGGACTTGTTCCTACCATGGGTGCACTACATAAAGGTCATCTTGCCCTGGTCAAAAAGGCCGTACAGGAAAATGACCGGGTAGTAGTTAGTATTTTTGTCAACCCAACACAATTCAATAATAAGGAAGACCTTGTAAAATATCCCAAAGACCTCTCCAAGGACCTAGAACTTATAGAAAGTGTTGATCCGGATATTATCGTCTTTGCTCCATCGGTGGAAGAAATCTATGCGCAATCCGTTAGGCCTAAAAAATATGATTTCCAAGGATTGGACAACGTGATGGAAGGGGAATTTAGAGACGACCATTTTAATGGTGTGGGCACCATCGTGGAACAGTTGTTCAGTTTGATCCAACCAAACAATGCCTATTTTGGCGAGAAGGACTTTCAACAACTCCGCATCATTAAAAAACTCGTGGAAATACAGAAAATACCCGTGAATATTATCCCCTGTCCAATTGTAAGAGAAGACCACGGTTTGGCCATGAGTTCTAGAAATGAAAGGTTAAGCGAAAACATACGACTAAAGGCCGGGTTCATCTTTAAGACATTGCAAACTGCCAAGGAAAAATTTGGCACGAAAAGTGCTTTAAAAGTGAAGGAATGGGTAAAAAACCAGTTTCTTAAAGAGGAGGATTTTGAAATGGAATATTTTGAGATTGCCGATGTGGAAACACTGAGCCCGTTAAAAAGAAAAGTAAAGAATAAAAAATATAGGGCGTTTATTGCCGTTTATGCCGAAGATATAAGGCTAATTGACAATATAGCACTCAATTGACTAATTTTGTCCCATGCAAGTACAAGTAGTAAAGTCCAAGATTCATCGTGTAAAGGTAACCGGAGCCGACCTAAATTATATAGGGAGCATTACCATTGACGAAGACTTGATGGATGCTGCCAATATTATACAAGGAGAAAAAGTTCAGATCGTAAACAACGACAACGGGGAGCGTTTGGAAACCTACGTCATACCTGGACCCAGAAACAGTGGCGAAATTACTTTGAACGGAGCCGCGGCCAGAAAAGTAGCGGTTGGGGACGTCTTAATTCTGATTACCTATGCCTGGATGCCCTTAGAGGAAGCCAAAACCTTTAATCCTAGCCTTGTATTCCCGGATGAAAAGACCAACCTTTTAAAATAGGTTTGCCAGCACCATTTTCTACATTTTTAGTTCAAGTGTCATTTCAATGAAGAATACTTGCTTACTTTAGACGTCCATACCCAAACATTGTGAACCCATCCTTGAAAAAGACCCTTAAACTGATCGTGCCTATACTTATTGGGGTGTTTTTAGTACTGTATTGGTATTTAAAGACTTCACCGGAAAACAGGGAGCAGATTCTTTTTTACATCAAGGAAGCCGATGTTTTCTGGGTTTCCATTTCATTGCTTTTGGGTATCATAGGTCATGTTTCAAGGGCCATTCGATGGAACTATTTGTTGGAACCTTTGGGTTACAGACCAAAGTTGATCAACAATATTTTAATGATCTTTATGGCCTATCTGGCCAATTTAGGGGTGCCGCGCACGGGTGAAATTTTAAGGGCAACGGCCTTAACCACTTATGAAGGCGTTCCCTTTGAAAAAGGCTTTGGAACCATCGTTACGGAACGTGTTATCGATTTGATCATGCTATTGATCGTGGTCATAATCACGCTCTTTTTACAGACTGATATTATCATCACCTTTTTTGAACAACGCGGATTCAATGCCAGCGGACTGATAATCCTTGGAATTGCAGGATTCGCGGCAGTCCTGATTTTCTTTTTGTTCATCAAAAAATCAAAAAACGCAATCGCCAAAAAAATCAAGATGTTTATAAAAGGATTGTTGGATGGTGTCTTCAGCATTTTTAAAATGAGGAAAAAATGGGCTTTCGTTTTTCATACTATCCTCATTTGGGCGTGCTACATTGGTATGATGTGGGTCATAAAATTTACAGTGCCGGAAACCGCCCATCTGTCCCTTAATGAAATCATGGTCGCCTTTGTCTTTGGAGCTTTCGCCATGGCTACCACAAATGGCGGTGTGGGTCTTTTCCCCATATTGGTGAGCAAGGCTTTGGGGCTCTTTGGAATAAGCTCCGTATCCGGGGACGCCTTTGGGTGGATTATGTGGATCGCACAAACCCTCATGAACATCGTCTTTGGTGCAATATCTTTTATCCTATTACCGTTATTGAACAGAAATAAATAACCAAATCTTCTGTCCAATAACCTATTATGCGTCATTTTATTACTACTCTGACACTTCTATTGGTGTCTTTTGCCCAGGCCCAAACCACCCAAGAAATTTTTGAATCCTTCAAACTTCAGGAAAGAAGGGATGTTCAATACTACTTTCCTCCAAATATGGATGAAAACAAGAAATATCCTTTAATTGTCGTCTTGGATGCCAATTACCTGTTTGATCAGGTAGTGGCCACTTCAAAATATTACAGTCGGTTTCACGGCATGCCAGAAAGTATCGTTGTTGGCGTAAACC
Organism: Maribacter sp. PR66; assembly: GCF_028464205.1. Classification (NCBI taxonomy): domain Bacteria; kingdom Pseudomonadati; phylum Bacteroidota; class Flavobacteriia; order Flavobacteriales; family Flavobacteriaceae; genus Maribacter; species Maribacter sp. PR66. The sequence goes on along the minus strand of NZ_JAQPCH010000001.1, from coordinate 925,879 downwards.
AAAGTGAAAACGGCATCCGTTTGGAGGATTGTGCCTTTGATCCAGAAAACGGACTTCCCAGCGAAAAAGGAAAAAAATTCTATGAGTTCATAGGAATGGAGCTGATTCCCTATTTGGATTTAAATTACAGCACCGCGCCTTTTAAAATGATATTCGGGTACGATATTTCAGCAAACTTTCAGAATTATTGGCTTTTCAAGGACAACTCGGTCTTTGATGCCTATGTAAGCATCTCCCCTACCTTGGCCCCAGAAATGGAAAGCAGGGTGCCATCGCGTTTAAACACCTTTGATAAACAAATGTTCTATCAATTGATCGTTGAAGGCGAGCAAACTGACGATACTCAAAAAATTATGGCATTGGATACCGGGATAAGGGCCTTGAACAAGGAAACCCTCCATTATTTCTTTGACAAATACGATAAAGCAGACCATATTTCCGTCGCTACCTACGGCATTGGAAAGGCCTTCGATAATGTATTTGGCATGTTCAAGCCGATAAGCCCAAAGGAATATAAAACCCAAATTTTGACTTCGGATGAACCCGTATACCAATATCTTGAAAACAAGTATCAGGGCATTGTGGATTTGTTCGGCTTTAGTAAGCCGGTGGAACTGAACGACATCATGGCCATCTATGCCGCCACCCGAAAGAAAGAAGATTTGGAATCCTTAAAATCGCTTTCGGAATTATGCAAAAAGGAATATCCAGATACCATGTTGGGCTTTTATTTTGAAGGAGAATATTACGAGCAATTGGGAGAGCCCAAAAAAGCATTGAAGACCTTTGAAAAGGCTTTTCAGATGGATGAAATCGATTTTTTAACTAAAGAAATGGCATTGGAAAAAATGGACGCATTAAAAGCGGATTTTGGTTTCTAACCTACACCAAAAACCGCAAACCCAAATATAAACTTAGATCCCAAATCTAACCTACAACCTACAATTATGTTTAAAGGCATCTTTAAATACTACGCCTGTGCTGGCGTGTATTTTACTTACTATGGCCTTAAAGGCGATAAACTATTGGTGTTGAGCATTCTTTCCCTATTCTTGGCATGGGCCTCCTTTTTTATGGCCATCTGGGAATTCAAGAAAAAACAATCCGAAGAGGAATAACGGATTCTCCTTTTTAAACTTCACATACCAATTGTTGTTGAGGAATGTGCCAAAATTTACGCGGTTGCTATTTTCATTGCCGAAGCCATGGATATTGCTAATAGCCAAGGTTCTTTGCAATTTTCACAATGAAGGCATAGGGAAAATGAAAAAGTAAATTGGCTCATTTTTAAATTGGAAATGGTATTGGTACCTTAGCGCGAATCAAGGAAGTTACCAATGGCCAAAACTAAAACCGCTTTCTTTTGTCAGAATTGCGGCACGCAATATGCAAAATGGGTGGGACAGTGTTCCGCTTGCAAGGAATGGAATACGGTCGTTGAGGAAGTGGTTCAAAAAGATGAGAAAACCAGTTGGAAACCTAGCAATTCCACAGCCAAAAGGGCCTCCAAACCCTTGTTGGTACATGAAATAAGTGTTGAAAAGGAACTCCGACTCAACACGTTCGACCAAGAATTCAACAGAGTGCTTGGGGGTGGTCTCGTACCAGGGGCCTTGGTACTTTTGGGCGGAGAACCGGGCGTGGGAAAAAGTACGCTCCTTTTACAGATTGCCCTGAAACTGCCGTACAGAACCCTGTATGTTTCCGGTGAGGAAAGCCAGAAACAGATCAAGATGCGGGCGGATCGCATCCATCCCAATAGCGAAACCTGTTATATCCTCAAGGAAACCAAGACCCAGAATATCTTTAAGCAAATTGAGGCTACGGAACCCGATATTGTGGTCGTCGATTCCATTCAGACCTTACATTCGGATTATATTGAATCGGCCGCGGGGAGTATTTCGCAGATCAGGGAATGTACAGCGGAGCTTATCAAGTTTGCCAAGGAAACCAATACACCGGTGATACTGATAGGTCATATCACAAAAGACGGTTCCATTGCGGGACCCAAGATTTTGGAACACATGGTAGATACCGTCCTGCAGTTTGAAGGCGACCGAAACTACGTCTACCGAATCCTTCGTTCCCTAAAAAACCGATTCGGATCTACGGCGGAATTGGGCATTTATGAAATGCAGGGCAGCGGACTAAGAGAAGTAAACAACCCCTCCGAAGTATTGGTCTCCAAGAACGATGAAGACCTGAGCGGAACCGCCATTGCCTCTACGGTGGAAGGTATGCGGCCTTTGTTGATAGAAATACAGGCATTGGTAAGTACGGCAGTGTATGGTACGCCCCAACGTTCCACCACCGGATACAATGCCAAACGCTTGAACATGCTTTTGGCCGTGTTGGAAAAAAGGGCCGGATTTAAATTGGGTGCCAAAGATGTTTTCCTGAACATTACCGGGGGAATTTCCGTAGACGACCCCGCCATTGACCTTGCGGTAATTGCCGCTATATTATCCAGCAACGAGGACATTCCCATTGAAAAGGGCATCTGTTTTGCCGCGGAAGTGGGACTGGCCGGGGAAATCCGACCCGTACAACGGGTGGAGCAGCGTATTCTGGAAGCCGAAAAACTGGGCTACACCACCATCTTCGTTTCCAAAAACAATAAAATTGGATTAAAAAACACCAAAATCAAGGTGCAGCTGGCCGCCAAGATTGAGGATGTGGTAAGTAGCTTGTTTGGATAATATTGGAACGATAGCGCTATAATTGGTGACCCCTATCAGGTCAATGCTTTTTGGTCATTGATTATAACGCGTGTTGGGCGTAGTTTTATAAGAGTATGAATCAATTAAAATTTTATCAATAGTAGAATCTGAATAGTCTTCTGTTTTGATACTGTAAATAATCAATACAACTCCAGTAATAATAAGTCACTAAATTTCAATATTGGTTTCCATTCTGTAACTATAGTCATGTTTGGTTTCCATTTCAGTTATATCTTTTTTGTTTTCCTTATTTAGTTTATGTAACAACCAAACAATGCCTATACCGAGTAATAATACGCCAGTAGCAAAAACCAGAAGGCTTTTAGGGATATAACTATTCCATTCTGTAGTCACGTTTTTTTAAGTCATTTTCAAAATTATTACCAACAAATGTATATAGTTTCAAGTTGTTATATTTCTATTTTAAATATACTACCTCCTATCCCTCATAATCCTAGATAAGGTCAAAATGATTATAATGACCACAATGATCAAGGCTACTTGCCAAAAGCCAACTCTTAGAAAAACCAATAGATCCATCATTACGGTGCAGGATTAGGATGTTCGTTATGAATTTTTTCGATGTCCTCCATGATTTCAGGAGTCAGGGTTATATCGATACTTCCAATATTTTCCTGTAGCTGTTTCATGGTGGTGGAGCCAATAATATTACTGGTCAGAAAGGGTCTAGTGTTCACGTAGGCCAGAGCCATTTGGGCCAAGGAAATATTATGTTCCTGTGCCAGTTCATAATATTTCTGGGTAGCTTTTACCGCAGTATCGGAGCTGTATCTTTTGTAGTTGGGAAATAAGGCGATACGGGAACCTTCCGGCAATCTATTACCCAAATACTTTCCGCTCAATACACCAAAGCCCAAGGGGGAATAGGCCAATAGGCCAATGTTCTCCCGCATGGAAATTTCGGCCATGCCAACTTCGAACAACCGGTTGAGCAAACTATAGGGGTTTTGAATGGTAATCATTCTAGGTAATGAGGCGTGAACCTTGCTTTCCTCCAAAAAACGCATGGTACCCCAAGGCGTTTCATTGGAAATACCTACGTGGCGTATTTTCCCCTCGCGCATCAAATCCTGTAGGGTTTCTAAAACTTGGTGAATATTGTCCTCCCAATAGTCGGTTACCTGGTGGGTATAGCCCCGTTGACCAAAATAGTTGGTATTGCGCTCCGGCCAATGCAATTGATATAGGTCTATATAATCGGTCTGTAACCGTTTTAAACTTCCCTCCAAAGCTTCTATGATGGATGCACGGGTAAATCCGGTGGTTCTGATAAACTTCGTAAAATCGGCCTTGCCGGCAATCTTACTCGCCAAAACGACCTTGTCCCTGTTGCCATTTTTCTTAAACCAAGTACCGATTATTTTTTCGGTCAGGGAGTGTCTATCCGGATGTGCCGGAATGGGGTACAGTTCCGCCGTATCAAAAAAATTGATGCCCTGGTCCAAGGCATAATCCATTTGTTCATGCCCTTCGGCTTCGGTATTTTGGTTGCCCCAGGTCATGGTTCCTAGGCATATTTTACTGACTTCAACATCGGTATGGGGAAGGTGGGTATATTTCATATTAAATGCGGCAGATTATCAATTTAAAATCTTAAAATTACGAAATAGGAACGGTACTCGCCTTGAAGTTGTTTAAATCAAACGTTAAGTTCCAGTAAAATGGGACAATGATCGCTGTGTTTGGCTTCGGATAAAATAACGGAACGTTCTAATTTTTCGGTTAGGGGTTCAGAAACCATTCCGTAGTCCAAACGCCATCCCTTGTTATTATTTCTGGCGTTCGCCCTGTAGCTCCACCAAGTATAATTTTCAGGTTCCTTATTGAAATGCCTAAAACTGTCTATAAAACCGCTCTTGATAAAATTTCCAATCCATTCCCTTTCCACCGGCAAAAAACCCGACACGTTCTGGAGACCCACAGGATTATGAATATCGATGGCCTTGTGGCAAATGTTGTAATCCCCCAAAACAATAAAATTTGGATGTTTTTTCCGAAACTCGTCCGCAAACTTTTGAAAGTCTGACATATAGGTCAGTTTGTGTTCCAGACGGGCTAAGTTGGTACCCGATGGCAGGTACATGCTCATTACGGCAACATCCCCAAAATGGGCGGTAATATTTCGGCCCTCAAAATCCATATAGTCTATACCCGTACCGTAGAGCACTTCATCCGGTTTTTGTTTGGACAGGATGGCAACCCCGCTATAGCCCTTTTTCTGTGCACTGAACCAATAATGGTACGGATATCCGGCCAATTCAAAAAGCGATAAATCCAACTGTTCCTTGTTCGCCTTTGTTTCCTGAAGACAGACCACATCTGGATCCACCGCTTTCAACCACGGTAAAAAATCCTTTCGCAATGCCGCCCTGATACCATTTACATTGTAGGAAACGATCTTCATCATAAGTGCCTTTGGGCCAAAAATAGAAAAGCCTACCCAAATATTCCCAAGTATGGCTACCTAAATCCTAACTTTGTCCTCTTTGGAACGACCTTTGATTACCACTCTAAGAATTAGAAAACATACGTCATGAGATATTTTTTATGCCTGATTATGAGTCTAGGTTTTACCAGCTCTATAATGGCACAGGCCTATCCCAGATTTGAAAAGAATCACGAAATAAAATTCAATATTGGTCAATTTTTGGCCACCTCCACGGTGGAAGGTTCGTATGAATATTTTTTTACCGAGGATACGAGTATTGGGGGAACCCTTTATTTTAATGGCGATGCGACCGATTACAACGGTAACTTTGGCATTGGACCTAACCTTCGCGCTTATTTTGGCTATATACCCCGAAGCGGTTTTTTTGCCGAAGTATTTGGACTGTATTACACCGGTAAAAATGATGTGGATAGTACAACCTTGGGAGCTAGAAACAACGACTATGGCACTACCGCCCTAGGTCTAGGAATAGGTAATAAGTGGGTCACCCGAAGCGACCGTTTTACCTTGGAAATCCATGGAGGTATGGGCCGAAATATAAACCCGGAAGATTTTCAAAATGCATTTATGTTTAGGGGCGGACTCTCTATTGGTTTTAGATTTTAAACCATAACTTCGCATTTTATGCGAAGATTGATGAAATACCTACCCTTCTTAGTTCTATTAACCACACTGTTTGCAAAGGCCCAAGATCCCATAAACAAGGACAGTATCACCCAACTGGAAGAAGTGATCCTTATTGATGCTTTGAAGAACAATAAGGTGATGGGTATTACGCCATCGGAAGTAATATCGGCCAAAACCTTTCAAAATTATAGTCCGGTAGACATTGTATCCTCCATGAACCAAATCCCCGGGGTCTATGTACTTTCCGGTGCCTTGAACACCAACAGGATTACCATTAGGGGCATAGGCGCCAGAACGTTGTTCGGCACGAATAAACTCAGGCTTTACTACAACGAGATTCCCGTGACCAACGGAACGGGTTCGTCCACCATTGAGGCTTATGACCTGGAGAATTTGGGCCAAATAGAAGTAGTGAAAGGACCTAAGGGAACGGAATTTGGGACCAATCTTGGGGGTGCCATTATCCTCACTCCAAAGGAAGCTTTGGGAAGGTCCACGAATTTTAGTAACAACTTTACCCTAGGTTCCTTTAACCTTTTAAAAAATAATCTGGCCTTTAACCATTTCGATGGGAAACTTCGTTTGAACCTGCAATACGGCCATTTGGAAACCGATGGATACCGCGAAAACAACAACTTTGAGCGCGACGGATTCCTCCTTAATACATCCTATCAACTGAATCCCAAAAACAAGCTCTCACTATTGGTGAACCATATCGACTACACGGCCCAAATACCTAGTTCCTTGGGAATTACGGCATTCAACGAAGACCCTACGCAGGCCACGTTTACCTGGAGGACCTCCCGCGGTTACGAAACGAACAACCAGACACTTTTGGGGGTATCCCTAAACCATGAATTTTCGGCCCGATTTAATAATACCACCAGTTTCTTTTACAGTTATTTGGATAAGACAGAAGCGCGACCTTTTGGCATCTTGGAGGAAATTACCAATGGATTTGGGTTTAGAACCCTGTTTTCAGGGGATTTAACCCTCTTTGAAAAAAATGCCGATTTTTCCTTTGGAGCGGAACTTTACAAGGATGAATATGATTGGGACGAGTTTGAAAATCTATATCAGGAAAACGATGGGAACGGCAGTTTAAAAGGCGCGCAGTTTGCCCGAAATAAGGAATTTAGGGGACAATGGAACGTTTTTACTTCATTACAATATCCATTTACAAATGCATTCTCGGCGCAATTGGGCCTCAACCTCAACAAAACGGCCTTCGATCTTCAGGACAGGTTCAATGTTGGGAACGCAAACAATAGTGGAAGCAGGGATTTTGACCCTATCCTGCTACCGAGTCTAACCCTAAACTATTCCTTAGGCACTAATCAGGAATTGTATGCCAACATTAGTAGGGGTTTTACGAATCCTAGCCTTGAACGTACCTTGACCCCGGAAGGCATCATCAATCCAGATATCAAACAGGAAACCGGCACAAACTACGAAATTGGAACCAATCTTCTTTTTGATCAAAACCGACTGCGTATCAACCTGACCCTCTATCAAATGGATATCAATAATTTATTGATCAGGGAACAGGTAGGGGACGACCAATTTATTGAAAAAAATGCCGGGTCGTCCAAGCACCAAGGCGTGGAGCTTGGAGTGGACTACTCGCTTTTTTCATCCACCTCTGTAGTTCAGATAAATCCGTTTGTCAACTACAATCTAAACCACCATAGGTTCACGGATTTTGTGGACGGCGGCATTGACTATTCCCGTAACGAGTTGACCGGTGTGCCAAAACATCGGTTGACCATGGGCCTCCAAAATCGCTTCTTTACCCATTTTTACCTCAACCTTATCTACCAACACGTAGGTAGTATTCCCTTAACGGATGCCAACGATGTTTATAGCGATGCCTTCAATTTGGTGAATTTCCGAGCCGGATATCGGAAAAAACTAACGCCAAAATTCACCTTGGGCGTGGACTTTGGCGTCAATAATGCATTCGATGTACTCTATGCACGTTCGGTGCTGATAAACACACAGGGATTTGGCGGTGCGGAACCTCGCTATTATTATCCGGGAGACGGCCGGAACTATTACGGCGCACTTAATGTGGCCTACGCCCTTTAGGCCTCCATTTTTTGAAGCCAGGTACGCATATCCACGGCCTCGTGAATGATCCCTTTCAATGCTGAAATGGCAACGCGTTCCTGATCCATGGAATCCCTATGACGAATGGTAACCGTTTGGTCTTCCAAAGTCTGATGGTCCACAGTGATACAAAATGGGGTGCCATTCGCATCCTGCCTTCTGTAGCGTCTGCCCACGGCATCTTTTTCATCGTACGTTACATTGAAGTCCCATTTAAGTTCATCCATAATCTGTTGCGCTACCTTCGGTAATCCATCCTTTTTTACCAACGGCAAAATAGCGGCTTTGGTAGGTGCCAGAACTGCCGGAAGTTTTAAAACGGTCCTAGAAGTACCGTTTTCCAATTCCTCCTCTTGAAGCGAATTGGAGAAGACCGCCAAGAACATTCGATCTAGACCAATGGACGTTTCCAGTACGTATGGAACATAGTTTCGATTGGTCTCATGGTCAAAGTACTGTAGTTTCTTTCCTGAGTATTTTTCATGGCTTCCCAAATCGAAATCGGTTCTGGAATGGATACCTTCCAATTCCTTGAACCCAAAAGGGAAACGGAATTCAATATCCGCAGCCGCATCCGCATAGTGGGCTAATTTTTCATGGTCATGGAACCTATAGTTGTCTTCTCCCATACCTAGGGAAAGGTGCCATTTCATTCGATGTTCCTTCCAATGTTCGTACCATTCCTGTTGGGTTCCGGGTTGTATAAAGAACTGCATTTCCATCTGCTCGAACTCCCGCATACGGAAGATAAACTGTCTTGCGACAATCTCGTTCCTAAAGGCCTTTCCTGTTTGGGCAATTCCAAACGGAATCTTCATTCTTCCCGCCTTTTGTACGTTCAAAAAGTTTACAAAAATTCCTTGGGCCGTTTCAGGTCGCAAGTATAGGTCCATGGCATTTTCCGCACTAGCGCCCAACTTGGTCCCGAACATGAGGTTGAACTGTTTTACGTCCGTCCAATTCTTGGATCCAGACATTGGGCATGCAATATCCAATTCCTCGATCAAGGCCTTAACATCGGCCAAATCTTCTTTCTCCAGGGACTTTGCCATTCGGCTTAAGATACTTTTCCCCTGTTCCAAATATTCGACTACCCTAGGGTTGGTCTCCAAAAATTTCTGTTTGTTGAAGTTTTCACCAAAACGTTTTTCGGCCTTGGCGACCTCCTTTTCTATTTTAGCATCGATTTTACCTACGTAATCCTCAATGAGGACATCTGCCCGGTATCGTTTTTTGGAGTCCTTATTGTCTATCAACGGGTCATTAAAGGCATCTACGTGCCCAGATGCCTTCCATGTAGTTGGGTGCATGAATATGGCTGCATCGATGCCCACAATATTCTCGTTCAATTGAACCATGGCCTTCCACCAATACTGACGTATATTGTTCTTAAGCTCTACACCGTTATGGCCATAGTCGTATACGGCGCTTAAACCATCATAAATTTCACTGGATTGGAATACATAACCATATTCCTTTGCATGGGAAATTACCTTCTTAAAAATATCTTCTTGATTTGCCATGCGGCAAAAATAGAATATTAGCCAAAAAGAAGGGAATTTATTTTAATTGAAATTCTGAGGAGGTAATTAGGCGTTCGTCCTCAAAAACGTTTAATGTGTAGGTTCCTTCCTTTAAGGAGCCTTCCGGAACGGTTACGTAATCACAGATGGAGGTTTCTTCTCCAAAATATTGAAATTCAACCCTTTTACTATAAACATTACCATTTACCGTAATCGTATTGGCATTGTCCTCTACAATCTGTTTGTTAGGATCCAAGAATTGGAGATAGATAACTTTCTCGGATCGGGCTACGTCCGGATCTGCCAACACGGTAACACAACCACGAAGTTTTTCAATGGTAGATGCCTTATTGGTACCAACGGGACGGGACCCCCTCAACCTGAAACCGCTACCTTCTGAATAGTCCATGTTTAGGTAGTTCTTGACCTTTAGCTGCTGATTGAGTTCCATGATTTTTCTTCGCTGTAGGGCCTCTGCCTCTGCCAGACTGTTGCTGTTCGCCTGCAAAAGCTCAATTTGCTTTCTGGCCTCGTCGTATTTGTCCGTCAACAGCAAATTGTTATACCTAAGAAAATTGTTCTTAAGCTTTAGACTATCGTTTTTGGCTTCCAGTCTTCGTAGTTCCGACTTAAATTCCCTAAGCCTGTCGATAGTAAAATTTAGCCTCCCTACTGAATCCTTAAGTTGTTGCACTTGGAACTTCGCATCTTGAAGCTCTATATCGTTCATTTCGTTCAACGCAGAAAGTCGGTCCAAGTCGGCCTTCATCAATGTAAGGTCCTTCACCAGAACATCCTTTTGTTGTTCCAGGAAACTTATTTCAGATTTGGATTGTGCATGACTGTAGTAAAAGGCAATTAGGATACCAATTATAACAGCGGCCATAGCGGCAAGTATTATTTTATAATTGAATTTAGTATCTTGATTGTCCATCCAATAAATGGGCATTTAGTAGGTTAAATAATGAAGCAAGAAATGTTTCTCGCCAAGCTGTCAAATATAGCAAATGATATAAACACCCTCCTATTCCCTCACCCATGTTTTGGATGTAATGACAGATTAATTAGAGGAGAGAAGCTATTGTGTACCGTTTGTCGACACCAATTGCCACTCACCGATTACACCTTTAACGAAGAAAATCCTGTAGATCGTATCTTTTATGGTAGAATTAACATAAAAAAAGCGAGTTCCTTCCTTCATTTTTCGGATTATGGCATCGTAAAAAACCTTATTCATAACCTAAAATATAAAAATCAAGAGCACATTGGGGCGTTTTTGGGCGATTGGTACGGACAACTCCTAAAGGAAAACGACTACCTTCCAAAAATAGATTTTGTAATCCCTGTTCCCTTACACAGGAAAAGACTTAAAAAAAGAAGCTATAACCAAACGGCCTTATTCGCAAAACGATTGGCAGCACATATTGGATCTGAATATTTAGACCAAGTTCTGACCAAAACTGCAAACACAAGGACACAGACCAAGAAAAACAGATTGGCCAGATGGTACGACAATAAATCCCTTTACACCGTAACCGATACCGAAATTTTAAAGAACAAGACCATTTTATTGGTCGATGATGTGATTACCACAGGAGCTACCATGGAACTATGTGGTGAAGCGCTATTAAAAATAGAAGGTACCACCCTATTTATAGCGAGCATTGCGGTCGTGGAGTAATATCTGGGGAATATATTGTTTCTTTGTCCTATAATTTTGTTCCATGTTCCGTAGAATCCTAGGCTACATATTCATTTTACTTTCAATTACGGCATTCTATCAATGTGCAAGAAAAGGAACGCCCACAGGTGGGCCAAAAGATGTTACTCCCCCTGTTCTATTACGTGCCGAACCTGAGAACATGAGTACCAACTTTGAAGGAAAAAAAATACGTCTCTATTTTGATGAGCTTGTAAAATTGGAGAAAGTACAGGAGCAATTGATTGTTTCACCTCCCTTAAAATATCAGCCATTGTTAAGCCCTCAGGGTGGTGCCAACAAATTTGTTGAAATTGTCATACAGGATACATTAAAGGAAAATACGACCTATACCATAAATTTTGGGCAAAGTATCGTAGACAATAACGAAGGAAATCCAAACCCATTCTTATCCTATGTTTTTTCCACGGGCGACTACATTGACTCCTTGGAACTACAAGGTGTTGTGAAGGACGCTTTCAACAAAGAGGCCGATGATTTTATCAGTGTAATGCTTTACAGTATCGATTCCAGTTATACAGATTCTACCGTTTACAAAAGACCTCCCAATTACATTACCAACACCTTGGACAGTACGATCATCTTTAATTTGAAAAACTTAAAGGAAGGAACCTATGCCCTTTTTGCGATAAAGGACCAGACCAAAAACAACGTTTTTGACCAGAATACGGATAAAATCGGCTTTATTAAGGATACCGTCCGGCTACCAACGGATTCCATTTACCTTCTAAATCTTTTTAGGGAAGTCCCGGACTACGGTATTGCCGTTCCCACTTATGCGGCAAAAAATAAAATCAGCTTTGGATATTACGGGGATGGGAAGGATATAGAACTGAATACCATTTCCCCTATTCCGGATACCGTGAAAACAAAAATCCTAAAAGAAAGGGATAAGGATACCCTGAACTTTTGGTTTACACCGTATGATATGGATTCCCTGTTGTTTACAGTGAAGAACGAGCACCTAAAACTTATAGATACGTTTAAGGTGAAAAGTAGGAAGGTAGGCATTGATTCCCTTAAATTGACTCCCAGCCGTACGGGTACATTGAACTTTGGGGAACGCTTTTCACTACTGGCGAACACGCCCATAGAATCCTTAGACACTACAAAAATTGAGGTGTTCAAGCAGGATACTTTACAAGTAATCCACACCGCGGTCCTGGACTCTTTGGAAAATCAGGTTAATATTGAGTTCAAGGTGGATGCGAATGAAAAATATAAAGTTCAGATGATTCCTGGTGCTATTGTGGACTTTTTCGGTACAACAAACGATTCCATCAATTTTAACCTGAACACCAAGAGTTATGCGGACTACGGAAACCTATCTGTTAATTTAACTGGTGAATCTATAGAATACCCAGTAATACTTGAACTGACCAACGAAAAAGGCGAGGTGCAAAGGACGCAGATTGCAACAGAACCTAAGGTTTTTGAATTTAATCATATAAGTCCCGGAAAATATTTGATCCGAGCCATTTTCGATACAAACAATAATGGACAATGGGATACGGGAAACTACCTCAAAAGAATTCAGCCAGAAAAGGTGTCCTATTACCCTACTACCATTGAGATGCGCGCCAACTGGATAGAGAACATTACTTTTACAATTCTTAATTAATTACTTATCAAATGAATAGAATTTTCTTTTTAATCCATTTTTTATTTACCATTGTCTCTACATGGTCGCAACCTAATTTAGTAAATGAAGAAGGAGGAACCTTTCAAACAGGAAATTTAGACGTTCCTTTTTTAAGAGTTTCTGAAATAAGCGGTAATAAGATTGTGGGTAGTATCTACATAAGTGAAGAATGGGAACAAGCTACCATTATAGATTTATCAAATAAAAAAAGAATAAAAATACTAGCGCGCTTTAATGTCTATCACGGTGAAATAGAAATTTTAAAGGATAAGGAAATTTCGGCGTTGTATCCCACAAAAGGAATAAAAGTTCAGTTAAATGGAAAGAATTTAGTCCCCCTTCACTTAGGAAAAAGAAATAAGCCAATTTTTGCTGAAATCCTTGCTCAAGGAAAATACAATCTTTATAAGGTTTTCGATATTAAGATTAACAAAGCGCCATCAGACGCCAAACTTTTAAATATTGAAAGTGTAGATAAAGTCGAAATAGTTCATCAATTCTATTTTAATAGAGAGGAAGGACAGGTGGCAGAACTACCCACAAACAAACGAACCATGAAATCAGAGTTGCCTTCCAGCATTATGGAAATTCTTAAAAAAGAAAAATTATCCGCTAGAAAAGAGGAAGACTTGATTAAGTTATTTTCAATACTTAACTCACAGTAGACGGAACATATCCCTGTCCTGAAGGAATTTTAAATTGTCCCTGGTTTTGGATATGTGTCTTTTATCAATTGTCACTTGAAGAATTTCTTCCTTCTCCGAAAAAACCAATTGTTGACCAAGTGCATCATAGGCCGCTGAATGTCCAACATACTCCAATCCCTTTTCATCGCTACCTATCCTATTCACCCCTATACAATAGCTCATATTCTCAATAGCTCTTGCCTTTAACAAGGTATCCCAGGCTTCAATCCGCGGTTTGGGCCAATTCGCTACATACAATAGAACATCGTAATCCAACGTATTTCTACTCCAAACAGGAAACCTTAGATCGTAACAGATCATAAAGTTCAATTTGAAACCTTTATAGTTAATAATCAAATGTTGCTTACCGGCCTGATATTTTTCATTTTCTCCTGCCAATGTAAAGGTGTGTCGTTTATCATACTGCCAAACCTCACCCTTTGGGGTAACAAAAAAAAGTCGGTTATAATGAAGTCCGTTTTCAGTATAAACGATGCTACCTACAATGGCGGCCTTTGTTTTTTTGGCCATTTCCTTCATCCAATTTACCGTGATTCCTCCTTCTTCAACATCCAAATTTTCGGGTGACATGGTAAATCCGGTAGTAAACATTTCTGGAAGAACGATTAGATCCACACCATTTATAGTATCGATCTTGGCGGCAAATGAATTCCTGTTCAAGGCAGGCTGCTCCCAAATAATGGGAGATTGTATTAGGGTAATCCTAAGTTCGTTTTTCATGTTGTATCAAGTCTTCACACTATACTTTAAGGAAGTTGCCCATTCAATTACCCTTGCAGTAAATCGATTAATTTAGGGTTGCCTTTTGTTTTCGCATGGTTCAATGCCGTATTACCTCTCTGATCCTTTGTACTTTGGTCGGCACCATTTATAACTAAAAGCTTGGCAATCTCATATTTATCGAACATGGCTGCATAAACAAGAGCCGTGGCCCCCATGGTGTTCTGTACATCCAATTTTGCCCCGTTATCGATCAGAAGTTTGGCAATTTCCAAATATCCTTTAAAACAGACCCCCATTAATGGGGTGTTTCCGGTAGCATCCTGCGCATTAATATCCGCCCCGTAATCAAGTAACAATTTGGTTATTTCTAAACGGTCGTAATAGGTAGCCAATAACAGCGGAGTGGAGCCCCTTTCATCTTTGGAGCTAACAAGCCCTGGATTATCGTTTAAAGCATCTTGTACACCTTCCAAATTTCCGTTCCTGATATAATTGTAAATATTGTGTTCCATTAGTATGGTAAAAAATAGGGTTTTGTCAAAAAATACTTTTTAATATATTAATTATAAACGCTGATTTAAAGCTCATATATTCAAATATCATATTAAAATTAACAAGTCGCCTACTTTATTCTATAATCTAGGCTTATGATTTTTGTCAATTTAACTAAAAGCATTCAAAACCTGATTTTTATCAGTGAAGGTGTGGTTATAATTCTTAGTTTTACGCCAATTTTTAGAACAAAACAAACCATACTTTAATAGGGATAATTTTTCCCTGATATGGTTCCTTGGATTTTGAGTTTCGTTTTTCATGAGTAGGATTGATAGCTGTTGTATAATTGATGATGATGAGTTTTTTGCCTTCAACACAAAAAAACTCATGAAGCAAATAGGGTTTTGTGAAAACGTTCTCTGGTATGCAGATGGACAGGAAGCCATAGATAGTCTCGTGGGGCTTTTGATCGAAAACATTCCCTTACCGGAAATTATCTTTTTAGACCTTAATATGCCCAACAAAGATGGATGGGCCTTTTTGGAAGAGTTTCAAAACATTCCCAAACACCAACGAGAAAATGTAAAGGTCTATATTGTAAGTTCCTTTGTAAGCCCTGAGAATATGGCAAAGGCACATAACTATGCTTCCGTAACTGCCTATTTGGTCAAACCCTTAACGGCCGAATCCTTAGAGAAGGTAGCGTAAGTTAGCGTATTCCTGGTGAAAAATCGTCTGGGGCCAGTTGAGGCAAATTGACCGTACCCGCCTCTCCAGAATCATTGTATATCTCCCATTCTGAAAACTCATACAAAGGACTCCCTTGGGTTACTTTCAATCTTCTTTGGGCTCGACCATCTTCAAACTCATGATCCGTTCCCGTACCATCCTCTCCTATTACGCCAAAAATATCTATTACCGTTCCAAAGGGATCCATCAAAACAAGGTTGTCGTCCCCATTGGAATCCGCGGGTGAGTTTGTCCCAGCATCCACATCGGGGAGGAATCCATAAACCTGTTCAAAAACCAATGGATTGGACGATATCAATAGGGTACTTTCCCCATTTATGGTATATCCTGATAAATCCGTTGAAGAACTTTCGGTTTCACTATCATTGGTATACCGAAGGATTTGCCAACCTTTTAAGGATAAAGGGACGGTATCCGAATTATATATTTCCACAAATCTGGCTTCCGGATTGTTATCCGGGTCCGCCAATTCCGAAAAGAAAATAGTGTTGGAAGTAAATTCGTCCACGAAATCCTCGCACCTTTCTTGGTCAAATTCAATATCGGTCAAATCCCTTATAACCAACTTAAAGTCACTTCCGTCCTTAACGAGGACCCCGGTGATACTTCCACGACCTTCGGGAAGCAAAATGGATTGAAAATCCGCAAAACCACTATTTAACAAAATCAACTCATTATCCTCACAATCTACAAGTAGACGTTCCGTTTCGGCCTCCGTTTCGGCAAATAAGTTGCCCAATTCCGCTGCTGAAAACTCCAAATTTTGAAATTGGACCAACGTGCCTGCATTGTTATCCTGCAAGTCCGGAATTGTGAGTACATCCGGTTGCAAAATGGCTCCTTCACCACAGGCTACAAAGATATGCTCAAAGATTTGGTTGTAAGGCAATCGCCCAACGGAAACATTCCCAAAGGAGGTAAATACTCCGCCAATTTTAAACTGATTTCTAGTACGTCCCAAGTACAATCCTTTCAGCTTGATCAAAATCTTGTTCCCAACCTCAAAAAATAGATGGGAATCCCGCATTTCTATTTCTATCTGAAGTCCATCGGTGGGGTTATTGGTGCTGTTCTGAAAATACAGTACGCTGAAAAAGTTGTTTTGGGCATCGGAAGAAATCACATATCCTTCGATGACCCAATCCTCCTGGATTTGAAGCGTTTCGTCCTGATAGTATTCCTTAAGTTCCTCGATACTGATGTTCGCGACCAGATTTGATTCACAGGCAGGCTCCAATTGCTCAAAATCCTTGTTCTTTACGCAGGCAAAAAGCATACCTACCATAAGTAAAAATATGGTCTTTACAATGAGCCGGTAGTATGTTTTAGAAAGATGTGTCATCAAAAACTTAGGGCTATGTTTAAAAAGAAGGTCCTTCCGTAGCCATACCAATATTTTGGGGCAAAAGAAGGGGTACCGCTCAAATTGTCCTGTCGTAACTGACCAAAGTTGCCATTGCGGCTTTGTTCATAGCCACCGGTTCTAAAAGTGGTATCGAACACATTGTTCAAACTGGCGAAAACACCTAGGTACTTCCCGTTTTTCAACCACGATTTTCCTCCCACAAGATTCAAAAGATAAAAGTTGTCCAAGGATTTCTGTTCCAAAAGCGCGTCCACATTTTCTTCTGTTGCATCGGGAAAACGTTGCCCCGTCTCAGGGTTCAAAACAAAGCTATCCGTTCTCGTTATTGTGGAAATATTGGCATAGTTATTCGCAAGGTAATTGGCGGTGACACCTACCCACCAGTACTTGGGATCTCTATATTCCATACCGAAGGCAAAGGCCTGTTGTGGTCCCTGACCCAATTTATAGCCCTTTAGCTTTGCAGGCCCCAAATCCTGGAATCCCTGGACATTGATCAGTTCTTCCTCCGCCGATGCCGTGTCAAAATTAATGGTCACCAAAGGATCACTGGCATACACATATTTTCCGATGGAGGAAACCAATGACAGTTTTACCGTTGAGGATACCTGGTATTCCAGCCCCAATTCCGTTCCAAGGTGCAATTTGTCCAAACCCGTCAAAACCTCTTGGACAAAATCCGATCCAACACCCGAGTCCACAAAGAAAAAGTTGATATCGGTAATGTTTTGAAATCGGGTGTAATAACCGGTTATCCGACCGGTAAGATTGGGCAAACGAAGGAAATAGTTGATATCCAAAGTGGAAACGGTTTCCGTCCGCATGTTGGGTACCAAGGCATTGGACTCCCTTGGGTTCACGAAAACATTTTGAAGCAACGGTGCCCTTTTGATGAAAGCCCCTTGCATGGAGACCCAATGTCTTCCGGTTATTGCGTGGGTAAGACCTCCTTTGATCCCTAAATTTGAAAAAGTTATGTTCCTGCTTGCGCCCAAAGAATTTTCCAGAAACCGTTCATTCTGAAATTTACCTGTTCTTTGATATGCTTTCCGATTGAATTGTCCGGCCAAAAAGAACTTCCACTTGTTCAAGTCGGCCGAAATCTGCGAATAGGCCCTAAGTTCATTAGCCTGAAATTCGTAATTATACCCAAAGAAATCCCCTTCCCTTTTTTCCAAATTGGAATCGATGTCATTTCTGGTATTGGAAAAAGGGTCGATATCCCTGTGAAATTCGGCCCCCAACAGATCATCCACTTCGGCGAAGTTTTTGGATTTTAAATATCGGTTCATGATACCAAAATCGACCTTTATGTTTGGGTCCCATTGGAAATTACCGTTCAAATTGGCCGTAAACTGGGCATCAGAAACCACATCGTCATAGAGTACATAAACAGCTTCGCCGCCCAGGGACGAGTTCGCATTGGCGCTGTATACGTTTTGCCAATCCAATTGCGGATCTTTTAGAAAACTATTCTTGGCCATTTCTGCACTAATGAAGTTCGCACCAATAGGACTGTTGACATAAAAGCTGGGCAGGTACCTGTAGTATGTTGGGTCTGGATTTGGGGCATTGTAATACCCCAGCCTGCTTCGTTTATGGGTTCCATTTTGGTAGACCAACCCAAGGGATAGGTCCAGTTTATCGGCATTATAAAAATAATTGAACAACACCATAGGTTCTGAAATGAAGCGTTCCCGAGAGTTCCTTATTTTACCATCCTGTAGCCCCCAATACGGATTGTATTTGTTACCCATCAAACTGAACACCTCTTCCGTAATGGCGGACGAACGGCCCCTTCTATTACTTGTAAATATGCCGGATAAGAGAAAACTGTGGTTGTCATCGAGCTCATATTCCAACTGACCGCTTAATGAATAAGCATCGTACAGGGTTCCGTCAATGAAGCCTTCTTTCGCCCATCTTCTGGAACCGGACAGTACATAGGCAAATCCATTTTCCTTCATTCCGGAATTATACGTCGCCATCAATCTTCCCGCGTAGGTTCTATTGGAGGCCGATGTTGAAATACGTGTTCCCGGTCGTAATCCGGAGGGTCTCAAATCGATATTGGTATTGCCCAAAATACCCCCAAAGGTATAGTCCGAAGCATCCAGCCCATTCGAGTATTCCTGGTTCCTGGTAATATCGTTCAGCCCGCCCCAATTATTCCACTGGGGGCGACCATCGAACAATTTGTTCATGGGGACACCGTTCAACAGCACCTCCCCTTCTTGGGCATCGTACCCTCGAACCCTAAAAAAAGCCTGACCAAAATCAAATGCGGCCCTACTTAGAAAAACATCCCGGGTTGCCTGCAATAGTCCTAAAGTGTTGGATGTGGATTCATCGTCCAGCAGTTCTGCATCGGTAAGGGTGATTAGATTGTCCTGTTGTTCAACAGAAATATCCCTTTTAAGGAGTATGCTGCCAAGATTAAGCAACTTTCCGTCAAGCACTATTGGGATTCGTTTGGATTCGTAATCCTGAAAGGTAATTCTTAGAATATAATCGCCCATAAGGTCCGTCTCAAGGGCGAACTGTCCATCCACATTGGTCCTAACTTCTATGGATTTCCCCTCAATACGGATGCTTGCGCCTTCAATTGCCACATTGTTATAAGAAGTAAGGACGGTTCCAGACACGGAATAATTGGTTTGTCCGAAAACAGTATTCATAAAGACAAAAATCGGTATAAGAAATATGCCCTTGTACATTATGGTTGGTTAGTGCAAACCCTAATATATTTAAAAACAATTGCTTAAGTCGATTTTTTGTATAAAAACCATATATTTCGGTACTAATGACACCTTATTGAGGCATTTATTATCGTAACCTAAATACCTTACTTTGAAATTTTTAAAACTTGATTGAATAAATTAGTAAGAAACTCATGAAGAAGGTCGGCTTACTTTTAACCCTCTTGTACACTTTGTTCAGCTTCGGACAAATGCAAAAGAATTATCAATTACGAACCATTGCCTTCTACAATCTAGAAAACCTGTTCGACACCATAAATGACAGTTTGGTGTATGACGATGATAGAACACCCACGGGAAAGGATAATTGGACCGAAGAGCGCTATTGGAAAAAGATTGAAAATCTTTCCAAGGTCATATTCGATATTGGTTCCGATAATAACCCATCGGGTCCCGATATACTTGGTGTCTGCGAGGCGGAAAATCGAAAGGTACTCGAGGATTTGATCAACCATCCAGCCCTTCAAAAAAAGCAATATGGAATAGTACATTTTGATTCCCCCGATGAACGCGGAATAGATGTAGGGCTTCTCTATACGAAGTCCTCTTTTATCCCTATATCCTTTGTAAGCAGAAGATTGCTTTTGACTAATGAAGAAGGCTTTAGGGACTATACCCGGGACCAATTGGTAGTAGAAGGGCTTTTGGACAATGAAAAAATCTATGTAATCGTAAACCATTGGCCCTCTAGAAGTGGCGGAGAACTTAGAAGCAGGCCTTATCGATTGAAGGCCGCTGAATTGAACAAGAGAATTATAGATTCTCTGCGATATTTGGATTCCAATGCAAAAATTGTAAGTATGGGAGATTTTAATGACGACCCTATAAGTCCCAGCTTTAAAAAAATATTGAAAGTAAAGGGAAAGGAGAAACAATTGGATTCAACGGGCCTCTTTGGGCCCATGGAAAATTTATTCAAAAAAGGCATCGGTTCGTTGGCCTATAGGGACAAATGGAACCTTTTTGATCAAATATACCTGACCGCCAACTTGCTCAACAACCCAAAAGGATACCGGTTTTGGAAGGCCGATGTTTTCAATCCACCTTACTTGATCGACCCAAAAGGAATCTACAAGGACTATCCTTTACGTACCTACGCTGGCGGAAGTTATATTGGGGGATATAGTGACCATTTTCCTGTATATGTGCATTTGATACGGAAAGTCAAATAAATATGAGTTCAAAACTATAATTCCTTTATTTGTAGGTGGATGTAAATAGGACATTTAATGCCTCTATAAATGTAATCGAGAAATTCTTATAAAAACCGTAAGGCTCAAGTAGGTCTCGCATCTCGTCTCCGCTCAATGTGACAGCAAGACCTGAAATTTACCCAAAAATCATGAATGTAGAATAGATGACGATTCCTATAGTAAACTCAAGTTAAATAAGCATCCTGATAAAATCTATTAATCCAAAGGCGTCAATTCAATATTTTTCCATTTCACCTTGATACCCCCTCCATCGTGAATTTGAAGAAGAACGGAACCTTCCCCTTTACCAATTATTCGGTCCTTAAAGGAAACCATTTCCGTACCGTTGAGCCACGAGGTTATTTGTTTGCCATCTACCTTGATAGTCATGTGGTTCCAGTCTCCAAATTTTAAGGCCACATCCTTTTCAGGCTTTGGTTTCTTCAACCATTGCCTTCCATAGGACTCGTAAACACCACCCGTAAATTTGCCCGGTGGTGCGACCTCCACTTGCCAACCACTGACAGTAGTTCCTTCAACACTGGATCTGATAAAGACACCGCTGTTGCCATCGGCTTCCTGTTTAAAGTCCAGATCGAGAATGAAGTTTTTATATTCCTTTTCAGTGCCCAAATATCCATAGCCTGCATCCGGACCGCTTTCGCAAATCAAAAGCCCGTCTTCCACATACCATTTTTCGGTTCCAAAAACTTCCCAGCCATCCAAATTTTCACCGTTGAACAAGGAAATACTTTGGGCTTTAAGGAGACTGCCACAAAAAATCAATAAAACGATAGCCACTAATTTCTTCATGCCCCTAATTCTTAAAACCATTGACTCCATGGAATCCTACTTAAAATCAATATCAGACCTATTCCATAAAAAATGGCTATACTCTTGAACTTTTTATCGCCCTCAACAAATTTCTTGTGCCTGGACCATCCTATGGTTATGGCGGCAATGGCCAGTATGTTTATAAAGGGATGTTCAACGGCCAATAATCTAGCCGCGGAGGTTAGTCCGCCCATACCAAACTCCTGGATGGCGTTCAATCCGCTAGGGGATATAAAGTACAGAATAAGGCCTACCAATAATTGAATGTGGCAGATTATCAAAGTGAAGAGACATAAGCGTAAATCTTTATTCATGGTGAAAACTCGTTTGCTAACTAATCCGCTTATGGCATTGACTACGGCAATTAATAAAATTGCCAACGCTACATAGGCCAGATAAGAATGCAGCATTTGAATGGTTTCGTACATACTGTTGGTTTAAATGAATTTTAAAAATAGTGATTTTTGGGCATAAAAAACCCCGCATAAAGCGGGGTTTTAATTAACTTATTAAAGACTAGTTGAAAAGGTAACGGATTCCAACCTGAAGTCTCCATGTATCTCCCAAACTGGTGGAAGGTCTAAAACTTTCCCTAGGTAATTCTGAAGTTCCAGAAACGGTATTCAATCTATAAATAGGCTCATTGGAAGCATTTCTACCACGGTAGTTCAAAATGTTGTTTTGTAAAGCGAACTGAGGAACGCCCCAATCGGAATTGAACATATTGCCAATATTCAAAAAGTCCATTGACAATTGAATCTTGTTTTTATTGTCTTTGGTCAGATTTATATCTTCCGTGATTCTTAAATCATAACGATTAACCCATGGTAATTTAGCACCATTTCTTACGGCAACAGTTCCACGGTTTTCGCTTAAATATTCATCCTGTGCAATATAATTGTTCAATGCGTTAATTTGAGCTTGTTCTGTAATCAAAACTCCACCAGCCGTATATTCTTCAAAGTTCAACTCAGAAGCATCATTAGGAATGTAGATTAGCCTATTAGAGTTATCCCCAAAGTTGCCGGAGTAAGTATAACTATACCTTCCATTTTCACCACCTTGCCAAAATAATGCTATGGTAGTGTTATCTGTTTGATAATTCAAATTGGCAATAAAACGGTTGGGTTGGTCAAAAGAGGCAAACCCTAATCTTGGATTATTTCTATCTTCCTGAACGGTAGCCGTCCATAATGAACCAGCCTGTGAACCTCCCGAAGCATCCAAATCCCTAGCTCTTGAAGCGGTATACGCTATCATAGCATAAAAACCATTATCGAATTGCTTTTGAAGTTGCGCAGTAAACGAATAATAATCTGCCTTTTCATCTGCATTTGTCAACAAGAAAACATTACGGAAGTCATCATCGTTAGAGTACCCTCCATCCCAATAAGGACGTTGGTCGGGACCGGCTAGATTTCCATCAGGCTCCCTTAGTACAGGATTGTATACAATAGGTGTAGAAACATCCCTTGAATAAATGAAATCCAAGGTACCTGTGATTCCCCAAGGCAATTGATGGTCTACCCCAATGTTGGTACGCCATACCTGTGGCAACTTAAATTCACGGTCTGTCAAATTTAACTCATTAGACAAAGTCTGTCCCGGGTTGGTAGGGTTTCCAAATGTTACATCTGGGTTGAAAACATAATTTGGTCCCAGAAAGTCGATCACTTCATCTCCTTCAAAACCTAATCCTCCACGAACAACACCGGATCCATTTACCTGATTGCTCAACCATACGAAAGGTATACGGCCAGAGAAAATACCCGTTCCTCCACGCACCTGTGTCTTACCTTCACCGTTTACGTCCCAGTTGAAGCCGACTCTAGGAGACCATAGGGGCCTAACTTTAGGAAACTGACTTACATCTGGGGTGAACGTATTTCCATCTCCGTCCGTAAAGGTTTTGTTCAAATCGTCCAGAAGGGTGTTTCTTGGAATATCGGTGGCATAGAATGGAAAATCAACACGTAAACCACCTGTTAACTTGAAGTTGTCGTTCACTTGAAATTCATCCTGGAAATAAATACCAAACTGGCCAAAATTGGTCTCATCTACCGGTGGTGTTGTTGAACCGTCCAACGCAAAACTTTTAGCAAAGGCATCTGGATAGGCACCTGGGGTTTGATTGATAACCGTTTCTACGAAACTATCGTATGTAGTAAACCTGTAGAATCCATTGAAAACAGGGTTAAAGGCATTTTTAAATGTCATATACTCAAAGTTTGCACCTATAGTATAAGTATGGTCTCCTGAGTAGATTGAGAAGTTATTCGTTACGTTGAAGACATTGTTCTCTAAAAGATTACCAACGGTAAACAGTTCATTACCCAAGGCAGTGTAATACAATAAGTTGCCAGAAGGGTCTGGTTCCAAAACTTCGATAAACGGAAACGCCTGTCCTCCAGGAATTCCTCTTTTGGGGTCGCTGATGGCCGTGTAACCAATATTCAACTGATTGGACATGTTATCAGAAACTTTGGAATTCCATTCACCTACCAAAGATTCAACCAAACGATCGTTGGTATAATTGGCATTGGCAAAAGTAATTGCTTCTATACCAAAACGATCAGTGTTTCTATATCGAGTTGGCAAAAAGCGATTGGAGTTACCATTAATAGAAACATCTTCTGCAGAATTATATCTATTATAACGAAGTGAGAATTTATTATTTTGGTTCAAGTTATAATCCAACCGTGCATTAAACCTTGTCTGCTCTGAGGCAAATGGATAGTTTTCATAAGGTCCTGTTTCGTAACCATATAGGTTCTGCATGCTCTCACGAATGAAGTCCAATTCTGAAGCGGGAACTCTGGAAATAGTTAAACCATCAGGAGTTAATCCTCCTCTTGCCGCTTGTCTTGTAAAGCCTGGTACTGCTTCTTGTTCTTCTTCATAGCTTGCAAAGAAAAAGAGTTTATCCTTTAAAATAGGACCTCCAAGACTGACCCCTTTTATATCATTTTGAGCGTCTCCTCTGTTAAGTTCTAGGTCTCGTAATTTATTACCCTGCATCTGATCATTTCTCAAATAATAATAAACCGAACCCTTAAATTCATTTGTACCTGATTTAGTAACAGCATTTACCGATGCGCCTGTAAAACCAGCTAATCGAACATCAAATGGAGCTAGATTTACCTGTACTTCCTCTATAGCGTCTAAAGAAATTGGGTTTGACCCAGCAAATTGACCTGAACCTAGCCCAAAGTTGTTGTTATAGATATTACCGTCGATCGTGTAATTATTGAAACGACTTGAGGTACCGGCAAAAGAAGTACCATTAGATTGTGGGGTAAGCCTTGTAAAATCATTGATACTTCTACTTATTGTTGGCAACGCATCAATCTTTTCCCTTGAAAGGTTTGTAGTTGGCCCTGTCCTATCCGGGTCAATAATCTCCCCTCTTTGAGAAGTTACGACAACCTCCTCTAGTTCAACACCTTCGGATAAGGTAACCTTTAAGTTATAACTTTGTCCCAAACCAAGGGTAATCCCTTCAAAAGTCTTATCCTGAAAACCAACATAGGTTACTTTTACTGTGTATGGCCCCCCTACACGTATGTTTGGCAGGTAAAACCTTCCCTCTTCATTTGATATGGCACCATATACGGTTCCAGAAGGAGTATGGGTCGCAACGATGTTCGCACCAAATAATGACTCACCTGACTCATCTGAGACAGTACCTTGCATACTCGAGGTAGTTACCCCTTGTGAAAACGCAGTCACGGTCAATAGAAATGCCGCAATTGCAAAGTAGATTTTTTTCATTTTTCTAGTATTTGTTAGTTTTATTAACCGGTGCAAAAGTCTTCCATTTTTAGACTTCCAACGTTAAGACAACGTTAAATCACCTCCATAAACTTACATCAAAAAAAATAAAAAAATAGCTGATTATGAAGAAGTTACAAAGTAATATCTTTAAATATGATTTATGTAGGTTAACTCTTAAAATATTGCAATAATCGCAATGTGGAGCTATCGTGGGAGGTGATTCCATCACCCTCTATATCCTTTAAAATAGTACCGGCCAGTTGTTTTCCCAATTCAACACCCCACTGGTCGTAACTAAAGATATTCCAGATGATTCCCTGTACAAAGATCTTATGCTCGTATAAGGCAATCAAAGCACCCAGACTTTTTGGGGTCAATTTGTTTATTAAAATGGTATTCGTGGGCTTATTGCCTTCAAACACCTTGAATGGCGCCAATTGTTCAATTTCTTTTTCAGGCACTCCTTTATCCTTCAGTTCCGATATTGCTTCTTGAAGGGTCTTCCCATTCATCAAGGCTTCCGTTTGGGCAAAAAAATTAGCCATCAATTTATTATGGTGATTGGTATCTCCATATAAAGAATGCTTGAAGCCGATAAAATCGGTTGGTATCAATTTGGTCCCCTGATGGATCAACTGAAAGAAAGCGTGCTGGGAATTGGTTCCCGGCTCCCCCCAGATAATGGTCCCCGTCCCATACCCGACACGCTTTCCATTTCTTCCCACACTCTTACCATTGCTTTCCATAATTCCCTGTTGCAGATAGGCGGAGAATCTGCTTAAATACTGCGTATATGGAATTATGGCTTCTGTTTCTGCTTGATGGAAATTATTGTACCAAACACTTAAAAGTGCCATTATAACCGGTAAGTTTTCCCTGAATTCCGCTTCCCTGAAATGAACATCCATTTCGTTGGCTCCAAGTAACATGGAATCAAAGTTTTCGTATCCAACCGCCAGGGCGATGGAAAGACCTACGGCGCTCCATAACGAGAATCTACCTCCAACCCAGTCCCACATAGGAAAAACATTCGCTTCTGAAATTCCAAATTCCGCAATTTTTTCGGTATTGGTAGAAACGGCGGCAAAATGTTTTGCAATATCCTCTTGGGTAGCGTGCTGCAAAAACCACTTCTTAATGGTAGTGGCGTTGCTTAATGTTTCCTGTGTGGTGAAGGTTTTGGAAACCACTACAAATAAGGTGGTTTCAGGATGTAAAGTTTTCAAAATTTCATGAACGTGATCTCCATCTACATTGCTAACAAAATGTACGTTCAAGTGATTTTTATAGAATTTCAAGGCTTCGGTCACCATCGCCGGTCCTAGATCCGAACCTCCTATACCAATATTTACCACATCGGTAAAATTCTTTCCCGTGTAACCTTTACTGGTACCGTTTATTATGGACTCCGTAAATTCCTTGATATGTTGCTTCACTTCGAATACTTCGGGAACCACATTGACACCATCCACGTAGACAGCATCGGTTTTCTTGGCTCTCAAAGCTGTATGCAATACGGCCCTTCCTTCGGTTTGATTGATTTCGTCTCCGTTGAAATACTTGGCCATGGCGTCTTTTAATTCTACCTCATCTGCCAAATCCAAAAGCAACTGTAACGTTTCTGTAGTTATTAGGTTCTTGGAAAAATCCAAGAGAAAATCGTTCCAGCGTACGCTTAATCGCTCGGCACGACTTTCATCCCCACCGAACAGTTCCTTCATATGAAGGTTATTCGAAGTTTTATAATGTTCTTTTAGTTTGTTCCAAGCATTGGTGGTAGTTGGGTCAATGTTATTTAGTGCCATTTAGTTCATTAAGTGTTAACAAATCATCTTCTTCAATCCTCTCTGGGTAGACTATACAGTCCAGTTGTTCCTTTATCGGTTCTATATGGGCGAAATAATCCGGTCGAAGGGAATCGGCCAACGGTTCCGCCAATGGAAGTTCTTCCTGCAAGGGGTCTACTTGCCTCTCGTTTTTCCAGAAGCGATAGCAAACATGGGGGCCTCCGGTATTACCGGTCATGCCCACCCAGCCAATTACATCGCCCTGACGTACAAACTGACCCTTTTTCACGTTCTGATTTTTCATGTGAAGATATTGGGTCGAATAGGTCTCGTTATGCCTGATTTTCACATATTTCCCGTTACCGCCCCTCCTGGTGGATTCCGTTACGGTACCGTCAGCGGTGGCAAGGATGGGAGTTCCAATAGGAGCGGCATAATCCGTTCCCTTATGTGGCCTTACCTTATAACCATAGTAGCGAATTCTTCGTTTAAGATTGTATCTGGATGATAATCTCCCAAATTCAACGGGCATTTTAAGAAATGCCCTTCTAAGGTTATTTGCCTCATGGTCATAATAATCCAACTGATTTTTCAAGGTGTCACCTTCATATGAAAAAGCATATAGAGGAATCCCATTGTGTTCAAAATAGGCAGCTACCAAGGGTTCTGAACCAGCGTATACGGTATCATTGATATATTTCTCCTTAAATATAATTTTGAACCTATCGTACTTTTGAAGCCTTGAAAAGTCAATCGTCCAGGCAAATACATTGGCAAGATTATGTGTAACGCTGTAATCGATACCTTGAGCCAAAATAGCCTCGGACAAATTTGTCTCTATGATGCCCGAAACTTCCCTTTCTACATACTTGACCCTCTTCTTCCCTTTATACACTTGCACACTGTCCCTAAAGTCCACTACCGTATAATCAATGGGGTTGTTTTGGTATATGAAGACCTGTGCCTGCTCTGAAGTGTCCTTAGCTTTCAGTATTAAATACGGTTTACCAACACGTATCTTACGAACATCGAAGGTATCCCGAAATTTTTCCGAGATCGTTGCTATTTTAGGATACTCCACCTTATTTTTTAGCATCAGCTCCCCAAAACTATCACCGTATTTAATGGTATCCAAATGCACGTTAAATTCCTCGAAATTAAATCCGAACCTGGTGACAATTGGGTCTTCAACAGGACTGATTTTTAATTCATCATGGCTTACGACCACTTTTTCTTCTTGACATGCCCCTAACAAAGCCAACGTAAATAGTATGCCCCAATATTTTCGCATGAATCTATGTATTTATTTTGTTGGGGTTGTAAATATGGTCGACCCATTGCTTGCCCCAGTCATTTAATTCCTCTTCTGTATAGATGTCCGGAAAGAATACGATTTTTTGAAAACTTGGCGGAAGGTAGTCCTTCCAATTGGTTCCACCTGTGGCACTTATATCCCCTGATTCCTTTCCTAAATATCGATGGGCGGAGCCCATGTGCATCAACGGCCAATTTACATTGGCGTTTAGGTCCATCGTCTTTAAAGCCTCCAAAAGCTCCTTATTTTTTTTAACTTCTGATGGCAAAGCTACGTATTTATGATATATGGTGTTGTTCAATAATTGCTTGGCCGTTCGCACCAATCTTGGTGTATATCTATATTCAAATTGTTTTAAGGTCAGTGTTTTTTCTCCTGTTGAAATGTCCGTTGCACCTTTCTTCCAATAAATATTTTCATAAAGCTCCTCAATGGAATTATTGGAGGAGAATTGGTCCCGTTGCGACTCGTGTACCAAATTTTCTAGAGGCGTGGCATAGATTTCTATCATCCTAAATTGGGCGGATTGAAAACCGCTTGCGGGCAAAAGGGCCATCCTGTACTGGAGGAACTGTTCCCGCTCCATACCTTTTATCATAATGCTGAAGGAGGATATGAGGGCGGTGTAATAACTATTGATGCGTCGAAGTCTTTCCACAAAAAAGTCAAGATTCTGCGATTTGTCGTCCACCAATTGCTTTTGCTCATGTAAAATGAGCTTAAAGTACAACTCGGTAATCTGATGGTACATGATGAAGATTTCCTCATCGGGGAAATGCGTTCGGGGCACTTGAAGACTTAGAAGGGTATCCAAGTGGATGTAGTCCCAATAGGTTAAATATCGCTGATATAATAAGCCGTCCAAATAAGAGCTTAAATCCTGACCAGAGTCCCTATACTTTTCCTCAAGTTTTGAAATCTGGGATTTGACCCGCTCCTTATCGTCCATTCTTAACTAATCCATTATTATCTTAAATTGATGCTTAAGACCATTATAGCCATCTAAATCCGCCTTAATGGCACCAACCGCTAAATCCGCTTTTATTCGTATTGGAATTCGATTATCGTCATTGGAAACCCAGAGCGATAAACTTTCCTGTTCTTTGAAGACCCTACCGGATTGCACCAAGGGCCTAAACTTGAGACATTCTACCTTTCCGTATTTGGTGTTGAGAATCTCCTTTCCCAGGTACTTCAACTTAAAATTGAAAATACCGTCATCATCGTACAACATTTTCAAGTCAATGGCCTCGCCTTGTACCAAGTCACTGGGATCATAATTATTCCTCAAATAATAAAATGCAGAAATTAAATCCTGTATGCTATCTTGGAGATCAAAATTAAACTTTTTATTGTTTTTTTTGTCATTGAGGACCGCTTTGTCATTCACATGGTCAAAGTTGATTTCAACATCCTTGGTATAGCCACCTTCATTTATCTTTCTAATGAATCTGTAGGGCTTCCCATCCTTTCTATCAAAATAGCTTTCGTAGGTATCGTCAACTTTAAAAAACAGGCTTGCAAAACCGGTGGTCTCCCCATGACCTACGACATGATACACCGGCACGGAATCGATAATTGCATTCTTTACATGTAGTGTGGCATAACTGGCATTTAGAAAGCCGTAATGCATCCTAAACTTAAGCCACTCACCAGATTTAAAGGCAGATTGCTGTCCTTGCGCGAACATCTTGCCCATGCCCATACATAGAAGTATGACCAAAACCTTTTTCATATGATTACTTTTATGTAAAAATACTATACCGTTCCTCATAATTAATGTTCTTACAATAACTTAAACAAAATTTATTCCAAAGTATTGCACAAAAAAAGCCCAGTCTTGAAACTGGGCTTTTCCTAAATAACCAACCAAACTTTAAATTATGAAAAACCAATACTTAAAGTTGTAAGGGAACCACCCCTTACTGATGTAAAATTAAAATATCCTTTGCTTCTGGTATACGATTTAACTTACTTTAACTTTCAACTTAACAGTAATTCACATTTGAAAGCCTGATTTGTGAATCCCTTAAGAAAATAGAAGTTTGTATTGAAGAAATAGATTAAAACCAGTAGCCTATACTGAAGAAAAAATTGGAGTTTTTACCTTCTGGGGACCATGAGTAAAGCACTTGAATTGGCCCAATAAACGACTCCCAACCATATCCAATTCCATAGCCAGAAAAATCCGGGGATGAAAACCATTCCCCTGTTCTAAATAAATCATCTTCCACATTGGCGTAATTAGCGGAAAACAGTAAATGATTTTTGGCATAGAACTCATAATCCAAACGTCCATAGGCCTTAACAAAACTATTGCCAGGGAGGCTTAAAAAATCATAGCCATAAAAAGGAACGAAATTGTTAATCAAATCCGTACCGAATCCTCCAAGAACAAAATCGAATGTGGTAA
Organism: Maribacter sp. PR66; assembly: GCF_028464205.1. Lineage (NCBI taxonomy): Bacteria > Pseudomonadati > Bacteroidota > Flavobacteriia > Flavobacteriales > Flavobacteriaceae > Maribacter > Maribacter sp. PR66. Next base: position 894,952 of record NZ_JAQPCH010000001.1, on the reverse strand, counting down.
CACCGGAAGTGCCCAATTTAAAACCTCCTTCTGTCTCAATGTTCATTGAAAGATTTTTAAAAATTGGGAAAGCTGCACCCATTCTTGCCTTGGAAATGGAAAAATCCTTGAAATTTTGATTAAAATCAGATGAAAGAATATAATAATGCATGTCCCCGTCAAAGTATAGACCCTTCGTTGGGAAATATCTGTCATCATAGGTGTCCAATTTTAAATTTCCAAAAACGCTAAAAAAGCTTCCGTTTTCAAAATAAAGACGATCATCAGATGCCGAACCTACAAGATTTTCCTCCACTCCTGAAAAAGGTTCAATGGTGCGAGTACTATATTTCAAATACTTATATTCCGCACCCAAGGTAAAGGCGAATTCCTCCCTAAGAACCGTTTGAATGTAGAGTTGATTGGTAAAGTCGGATACATCCAGGTTCAAGTTGTTTAGGTTGGTACCAAAGGGAACCTCAAAATTTTGACGGATCAGGTCAAAATTTATGTCCTGGGAGAAGGCACTGAACCTCGAGTTGAGCCCAAAACTCCAATACGTACCCTTATCTACATAATATTGAAAATTGTACCTCACATTGTCGCCAAGAATAAGGTCAAAGGAGGCTACGTCATCCTGTAAGACCAAATTTTTTTTTGTAAAATTAATAATAGCTGCACTTTTATATAAATCGTCATAATGTGCTCCCAACCGAATGAAAGAAGTATTGGGCGTTTCATCCAATCGTAATATCAAATCCTCGCCGGTACCGTTCGAAACCAATTTATACCTATTGGTAGTAAAATTGCCCGTAGCGGTCAAGTTGCTAATTCCTTGCTGTAATTTTTTAAACGTTATGGGTTCTGCCAAATTAAATCGGAGCTTTCCTTTTACATAACCTCTTGTGTGTTGATTGTTACCGTTAATGATCAATCTATTGATGGTTATGGAGTCTCTCAATGTTTTATACTTTATAAGATCTTTATCAATTTTTGAGTTACTCCCAATCTCACTTAGGGCATTGAGCTTTTCACGTGCTGCAATCATACCTTTTTCAATGATTTCGGCAGCCTTGTCAAATTGAATTACTGAAAAAGCTGCAATATCCGGTCTTATATAGATGTCCGTTTTTTTAGACTTTTGCACCATGTCCCTCACAGTTCTGTAATTGTTAATCTGAGAAAGTATTTCAGTTGCGGACATTAGTGCGTCCCTCTTGGATAGGTCATGTTGTACGTCAATACCAATTATGATATCGGCACCCATATTCCTAACCTTGTCGATGGGATAATTGTTGACTACTCCACCATCTATTAGAATACGGTTGTCAATACTTGAGGGCTCGAATAAGGATGGCAGCGTTCCACTTGCCATAATCGCTTGGGGCAGGTATCCTGAATCCAAAACAACTTCCTCCCCGGTCTCAATATCGGTAGCTATGCATACAAAAGGAATTGGGAGTTTGTAAAAATCGTTTACGTCCTTCACATGATACAACAATCTAACGAGCTCGTTATAAATGTTTTGCCCACCTGAAAATGCGGTAGGTACGGTAATCTTGAAATTATCAAAGGGAAGCGTTAATGCGTATCGTTCAGAATCTTCCTTCTCGTAAAAGGTTTTTGCATTTCTAGGGAGGTTATCTTGAATCAAATTTATGAAATCCGTCGCCCTGAAAATAGAATCCAATTGATCGGCCGTGTAGCCTGCTGCATACAAGGCTCCCACTATGGGCCCCATACTGGTTCCACCAACATAATCGATTTCTACGCCTGCTTCCTCAATTACCTTTAGTGCACCAATGTGTGCCATTCCCTTCGCACCTCCACCACTGAGTACCAGCCCCACCTTTGGTCTCTTATGGTTATCCTGTTGGGAGTAACTTTGTAGTGATACCTGAAATAACAGAGAAAGTAGTATAATTCTCAGCATCCAGCTTTGCGATATTTCCAAATCAATGAAACGACCCATATATTTTTTGTGCTTTGGAAGTACCTACAACTTCTGCCAAATGATCAAAAGATGCCTCCTTTATTCGCTTAACGGACTTAAATTTTTTCAACAAGTCCCTTGCTGTTTTCTCTCCCACACCTTCAATATTTTCCAGTTCAGAATTGATGGCGCTCTTGCTCCTTTTATTTCTATGAAAAGTTATGCCAAATCTATGGGCTTCGTTCCTTAAATGTTGGATAATCTTTAAACTTTCAGATTTTTTATCCAGATAGAGTGGTATGGAGTCCCCAGGGAAATAAATTTCCTCGAGCCGCTTTGCAATTCCTACAATAGCTATTTTACCTCTGAGACCCAAAATGTCCAGACTTTTTAAAGCAGAAGAAAGTTGTCCCTTACCTCCGTCTATGATAATTAATTGTGGCAATGGTTCCTCCTCTTCCAAAAGCCTTTTATATCTTCTAAACACCACTTCCTCCATGGAAGCAAAATCGTCCGGTCCCGAAACGGTCTTGATATTAAAATGCCTATAGTCCTTCTTGCTGGGTTTGCCATCCTTAAAAACGACACATGCCGCAACGGGATTGGTACCCTGTATATTACTGTTGTCAAAACATTCGATATGCCTTGGTTCTTCGGACAATCTCAAGTCCTTTTTCATTTGGGCCATAATGCGATTGGTATGGCGATCCGGATCAATGATCTTGATTTGGTTGAAACGTTCTTGTCTATAAAACTTCGCATTACGTTCCGATAGTTCCAAAAGACGTTTCTTGTCTCCAAGCTTTGGAACGGATATGATCAAGGATTCATCCAGTTCCACGGGAAAAGGAAGATAGAGTTCCTTGGATTGCGAATGAAATCGTTGCCTTATTTCCACAATAGCCAATTGTAGCAATTCTTCATCGGACTCATCCAATTTCTTTTTGATTTCCATGGTGTGCGACCTTATGATGGAACCATGTGACAATTGTAAAAAATTCACATAGGCCATGGCGTTGTCGGCCACAATCGTAAACACATCCACATTGCTGATCTTAGGATTTACGATGGTCGATTTTACCTGATAGTTTTCCAACACTTCGATTTTATCCTTTATGCGCTGGGCCTCCTCATATCGCATCTCCGCTGCAAAGGATTTCATTTGTCCTTTAAAATAATGAAGCGAAGATTTAAAATTTCCTTTGATTATTTCCTTTATGTCTGCAATTTGTCGGTCATATTCCTCAGAACTTTGAAGGCCTTCACAAGGGCCTTTACAATTGCCCAAATGGTATTCCAAACAGACCTTGTACTTACCGCCCTTGATTTTTTCTTCGGATAGATCGTAGTTGCAGGTCCGTAATGGATACACACTTTTAATCAAGTCCAAAAGCGTCCTAACCGTCTTCATACTGGTGTAGGGACCGTAATATTCAGAACCGTCCTTTATGACCCTTCTGGTAGGAAACAGTCTCGGAAAACGCTCATTTTTTAAACACAACCAAGGGTAGGACTTATCATCCTTGAGCATTACATTATATCTGGGCTTGTATTCCTTTATTAAATTGTTCTCCAGCAAAAGTGCATCTGATTCCGTAGGAACCACAATATGCTTGATCCTCTTTATTTTTTTAACAAGTACTCTGGTCTTTCCATATTCATGATTCTTGTTAAAATAAGAGGAGACCCGCTTTTTAAGATTTTTTGCCTTACCTACATACAGTATTTTATCGTCCTTGTCATAAAATTGATAAACGCCGGGGCCATTGGGCAGTGCACTTAATTGAACGTCAATGGGAATTTGGGACATAAAGCTTTGGTACGGGTTCTTATATCGTTGGATTTGAATTTACACGCTTTTCTTGAAACAACTTAAATTTTCTAATCATTTTAACGCATTTAAAGCAGAAAAATAGAACGGGTAAAGGCTAAACAGTTTTTAGAATGGTTCAATAAATTAATGTAGGATTCACACTAAAATGTGTTAAAGCACCAAATTTTTAATTTTCAACACAATTAATTGATTATCAGCATCTTAATCTCGTTATTGAATTATCTATATTCCCGTTTATGTTAATTTTCATATAAAAATGTGCTTTTTAACGATAAAATTGTGCTTTTCAAGGAGATTTAATGATTTTTTTACTTACATTTAAAACAATCAAAACCTCGAATACTTTTTGTTTAATATATGGAAAGCTACATAATAACACTTGGAACCTACCTCATACTAATGTTATTTTTCAAAGTTTTCTTTGCGGTCGCAGGAAAAGAATAATCATTGCCTAAGGTACATCAAATCATTTTTCAATCATGTTGAAGAAAGATTTGCGTCTAAAATATTCAGCTTTTAGAAAACAGCTTTCTCTAGAACAGATTGCGGCAAAAAGTCTTGATATATCAAATAAGGCTTTGGAACTTCCTATTTGGTCCAAAAAGTATTACCATATATTTCTTCCCATTACCTCAAAACAGGAAATTGATACGATTAATTTATTATCCATTCTTCAAGGCAAGGACAAGTATGTAATCGTACCAAAGGTTCAGCAGGATACCCTTGAGCATTATTTATTGACCGATTCTACCAAATTCAAGAACAATTCCTGGGGGGTACCGGAACCCGTCGACGGTATACAGATTGACCCAAATATGATCGATGTTGTTTTCATTCCACTATTGGCATTTGATACAATAGGTCATAGGGTTGGTTATGGCAAAGGATATTACGATACATTTTTAGCGAGCTGCAGACCTGATGTTTTAAAAGTTGGTCTCAGTTTTTTTGATGCGGAGGAATTGATTACAGACGTCTTTCCGGGGGACATTCCTTTGGATTACTGTGTTACCCCACAAAAAAACTATTCATTTGATGGTTCTTGAGATTGTTCAAAGGTTTCAGAAGTTTCCACGCCCACTTCATCGGTATTTTCCTCATCGTTCTTCCCAAAAGCCCTTTTGTTAAAAACCAATAAAATCCCTACACCTGTGCTTATGGCCGTATCGGCTATATTAAAAACGGGCTCAAAAAATCGAAAATTCTTACCTCCCACAAAGGGCATCCAATCCGGCCAAGTAGTATCCACCAATGGAAAATAGAGCATATCCACTACTTTACCATAAAATGCCTTCCCATAAGGCTCGTCCGAGAATAAAGTTGCAACGTGATTGTAACTGTCATCAAAGATAAGGCCATAAAAAACAGAGTCCAGGATATTCCCCAAGGCACCTGCGAATATCAAGGAAACGGCCACTATCAAGGTTTTGGATGATTTTTTCCTGACCACATCGTGCAACCAATAGCCAATGCCAAAAATGGCGAACAACCTAAAAATGGTCAATACCAATTTTCCTGTGGCATCAGAAATTGGGAGTACATCACTAAGCTTGGCACCCCATGCAGCACCCTCGTTTTCGATAAACAGAATCTTGAACCAATTGAAAACATCCACTGATTCGCCCAAAACGAAGTGCGTTTTGATATATATCTTGCTCCATTGATCAATTAGGAGAATCACTACAATTAATAAAATGGACTTCTTTAGGTTCATGATCTTGTTTGACCGGGCAAAAATAGAAATATTATTCGGTTTTGTTCAGTACGATATTCCCGGTTACGGAATTTAAATGGTACTGATTATCACCATTTGGGATAGGGTTTTTTGGATACAAGCCATATTTGGTTTCCGCCATTATATTTGCACTGTCCGCATAGACTATTATATTGCCACTTTGGGTCCTTACATTGACTTCCCCACCAATCTTATGGAGTTCACAGGTTCCATCAGAAAGGGTAACATCCAGACGGGAGTAATCCCCAAATGCCACGATCCTAGCGCTCTTTCCGTAAACCTCTACATTTTTGTAAGCGGGCACTTTAATTTTTAAGGCAATGGATACCACTTTGTGCGCGCTTAATTTGTCATTTGGATTTATAAAACTTGGTTGAAAACCGGCGCCAAACACCAATGTATTTCCCTCTTCCGAAACATTCATTTGCAGGTCCTCGCTATATTCCCCATCCATTTGTGCATCCACTTCTACCGCTTTGCCCTCAACAGTTTCCAAAATGACCTCATAACAATTTTCGGCATTGACCTGGATAAGGTTGACGGATTCGCCCAACAAGACCTTATGCACCTTCTTTTGTGCGAAACCCTGCGCTGCAATTACCAAAAAGACGAACGGGAACAATTTCACAACGGACCATTAAAAAACGCCCCGAGAGGCGTTTTGATTATTTTTGCATATTCTTGGCTTCGATACTCAAGGTAGCATGCGGTACCAATTTCAAACGCTCTTTATTGATGAGTTTCCCCGTTATCCGGCAAATGCCGTAGGTTTTATTCTCTATTCTAAGCAAGGCATTTTTTAAGTCCCTAATGAACTTTTCCTGCCGAATGGCCAATTGGGTATTCGCTTCCTTGCTCATGGTCTCGGAACCTTCCTCAAAGGCCTTGAAGGTTGGGGAAGTATCATCTGTACCATTATTCCCATCGTTCATATAAGAACTTTTAAGAAGTTCCAAATGACTTTTAGCTTTCTCTATTTTTTCCTCTATCAATTCCTTGAACTCCGCCAAATCCTTGTCCGAGTATCTTACTTTTAAATCTTCTGCCATCTCGTTAATGTTTTGCAATAAACAATTTAGTGTTCACTTCATCGAAGGCAATTTCAGTGCCATTCTCTAAATATTCCTCAAAATTCAACTCCGCTGTCAAAGTTTCCGCTTTAATATAATTAAGATTACTAGTCACCGCCTGTTCTACCAAACCGTCCTTTTGCATCCTAATGTCGATTCTATCGGTCACTTCAAAACCAGATTCCTTTCTTAAATTTTGGATTCTGTTGACAAGTTCCCTTGCGATACCCTCTTTCTTTAGATCCTCATTGATGGTGATATCCAATGCGACCGTTGTTTTGCCCGATGAGGCCACCAACCAACCTTCAATATCCTGGGAGCTTATCTCTACATCCTGAAACTGTAAAATAATACTTTTATTTTCTATTTGAAGTGATAATTCGCCTTCTTGCTCAATTTTTTGGATATCTTCCTGATTTAGAGTACTTATAGCGTTCGCAATTTGCTTCATTTCCTTGCCGAACTTTGGCCCCAAAGTCTTGAAATTGGGTTTTATTCGTTTGACCAGCACTCCAGATGCATCGTCCAAAAGTTCAATTTCCTTTACATTTACTTCCGATTTTATCAAATCCGATACGGCCAAAATATCGGTTCTGTCCTGCTCGTCCAAAATAGGAATCATGATTTTTTGGAGCGGTTGCCGCACCTTTATCTTTTCCTTTTGCCGTATCGATAAAACCAAGGACGATATCGTTTGGGCCTTTTGCATCTTTTGTTCCAAGGCCGAATCGATCATATTTTTATCCGACGTTGGGAAATCTGCCAAATGGACACTTTCAAAGGGTTCCAAATGGGTTGTTGCTATCAGGTCCTTGTAGAGTCTATCCATAAAAAATGGTGCTACCGGTGCTGAAAGTTTGGCTACTGTTACCAAACAGGTATAGAGTGTTTGATAGGCAGCGATCTTGTCCTTTTGGTAATCCCCTTTCCAAAACCTTCTTCTGCACAGGCGAACGTACCAATTGCTTAGGTTTTCCTGTACGAAATCTGAAATCGCCCTCGTAGCCTTGGTAGGTTCATAATCTGCATAGGCATCATCTACAAAAGCGATCAATGAATTGAGTTCGGATAAAATCCATCGGTCTATTTCCGGTCTTTCCTCCACGGGTATATTTTCCTCGGAAAAGCTAAAGGCATCGATATTTGCGTACAGCGCGAAAAAGGAATAGGTATTGTAAAGTGTCCCGAAGAATTTTCGCTTCACTTCAACAATGCCCTCCGGGTCAAATTTTAGGTTGTCCCATGGGTTCGCATTGCTGATCATATACCAGCGAGTCGCGTCCGCACCATGCTCCTTCATCGTATCAAAGGGGTCTACGGCGTTGCCCAGTCTTTTGGACATTTTTTTCCCTTCCTTGTCCAGCACAAGTCCGTTGGAAACCACGTTTTTATAAGCCACGGAATCGAACACCATGGTGCCTATGGCATGTAGCGTGTAAAACCATCCCCTCGTCTGGTCAACACCTTCCGCGATAAAATCAGCCGGAAAGGTCTTGCCCGTGTCGATAAGTTCCTTGTTTTCAAATGGATAATGCCACTGAGCGTAGGGCATGGAACCACTATCGAACCAAACATCTATGAGGTCGCTTTCCCGCTTCATGGGTTTACCGGACGGAGAAACCAAGGTTATCTGATCTACGATGTTCTTGTGCAGGTCTACCCTTTCATAGTTTGCTTCGGACATGTCACCAACCACAAAGTCCTCAAAAATATCCTTCTCCAACACGCCGGCTTCCAAGGCCTTTTGCATTTCGGACTTCAAATCGGCAACAGAACCAATGATCAATTCCTCCTTGCCGTCACTGGTCCTCCAAATAGGCAAGGGAATCCCCCAATACCGTGATCTGGACAAATTCCAATCGTTTGCGTTGGCCAACCAATTTCCAAAACGTCCCTCACCGGTTGCTTTGGGTTTCCAATTGATAGATTGGTTCAGCTCGAACATCCTGTCCTTAATATCGGTTACCTTGATGAACCAGGAATCGAGCGGATAATACAATATAGGCTTATCCGTACGCCAACAATTGGGGTAGCTGTGAACGTACTTTTCAACCTTGAAAGCCTTGTTTTCCTCTTTAAGTTTTATGGCAATTTCTACATCTACGGAACGCTCCGGGGCCTCCCCGTCCTCATAATATTCATTTTTCACGTACTTTCCGCCCAGCTCCTTCAATTCCGGTCTAAATTTCCCCTGTAAATCTACCAAAGGGACAGGATTGGCATTTTCGTCCAAGACCAACATAGGCGGTATTTCCGGTACGGCCTGCTTTGCCACGAAGGCATCATCCGCACCAAAAGTAGGGGCAGTGTGTACGATTCCCGTACCGTCTTCCGTGGTAACGAAATCCCCGGATATAACCCGAAATGCATTTTCCGCATTTTCGTAAGGAAGTACATAGGGCAACAATTGTTCGTACTTGATGCCGACCAAATTTTCACCTTTTGTTTCCGATAAAATCTGATAGGGTATCTTTTTGTCACCCGCGTTGTAAGCAATTAGATCTGATGCTTGGGATACTTCAACATATTTTCCCACAAATTGCTTTCCGACCAAATTCTTGGCCAAAACAACATACATGGGTTCAAAAGTATATTGATTGAAAGACCTTACCAATACATAATCGATCTTAGGGCCCACGGTCAAAGCCGTATTGGAAGGAAGTGTCCATGGCGTCGTCGTCCAAGCCAGGAAAAAAGCCTCTCCAGGTCCCTCCAAAGGTGGGGTGACTCCAAATGCCTTGAAGATATCCTTTTCCGTTCCCCCTTTAGGTGTTAGGGGGCTTTTAAATTGGGCCGTTACTGTGGTATCCGTAACATCTTGGTACGTTCCCGGTTGGTTCAATTCATGGGAACTCAATCCCGTTCCCGCCTTAGGCGAATAGGGCTGAATGGTATATCCCTTATAAATAAGGCCTTTATCATAAATCTGTTTCAATAACCACCAAACAGATTCCATGTATTTCGACTTGTAGGTAATGTAAGGGTCGTCCATATCCACCCAATACCCTACTTGTTCCGTCATGGCGTTCCAAACATCGGTATAGCGCATTACCGCCTTTTTACAAGCGGCGTTATAATCCTCCACCGATATTTTTAACCCAATATCTTCCTTGGTTATGCCAAGTTCCTTTTCCACACCCAATTCAATGGGTAGTCCGTGGGTATCCCAGCCAGCCTTTCGTTTCACCTGAAAGCCTTTCATGGTCTTGTACCTGGGAAAGATATCCTTGATGGTACGAGCCATGACATGGTGAATACCTGGCATTCCGTTGGCAGATGGCGGGCCTTCAAAAAAGACATAACTTTCCTTACCCTCCCTAGAAGAAATACTTTTGTCAAAAATATTGGCTGTCTTCCAGTAGTTTAAAACTTCTTCTGCAACTTTGGGCAAGTCCAATCCCTTATATTCTGCGAACTTCATACGAAATGCTTATGGTTCTGGGTTTTAAGCCTGCAAAATTAATTAATTTAGTTGGAACTGTTGTTCTACCAAACAATGAAATGGATTTAATAAGAAAATCCCTGAATAGCGAAAACATACACTTTAATCCAAAATGAGCTTCACTCCGTATATAGGTATACAAACACTAAAAATTTAACACCATGAAAAAATTAGTAGTAAGCACAATTTTAGTTTTGGCCTTAAGCATGTCTTTTGTGTCCTGCAGGGAAACGGCCGAAAAAGCAAAAGATGCCGCTGGCCAAGCGGAGGAAGCCCTTCAAGAAACCGGAAATGATCTAAAAGAAGCTGGTGAAGACGCTATGGACAAAGCCAAGGAAGCAGGTGAAAGTATGAAAGAAGCTGGGGAAAAAGCTATTGATTCCGCCAAGGAAGCCGGAGAGGATGCTCTTGACTCCGCAAAGGAAGCTGGAGAAGAAGCTATGGACAAAGCCAAAAAAATTGGTGAGGACGTAAAGGACGTAACCAAGGAAGCTGCAGATAAAATTTCACAATAATAAACCTGTACTTTCCTTAAATAGGAAACGTAGGAATTCTGAACAAAAAGGCCCGATTGAAGGGCTTTTTTATTTTAAAAGTGGTACCCAATTCCCAATATCAAATTACTTCCAGGTGCCACAATCCCGGAGGAATACGTTCTATATCGCTGATTTGTAATATTCTCCAAGCTTAGGGTCGCGTTCAAATTGTTCGCAATTGCATATTGGGAGCGAAAGTTCAAGGTATACCAGGATGGTGAAAATGGATCGCCGTTTTCGTCTGTAGCATACATATAATCCTTGGACTGTTCGGATATAGCCAGGTCATCATTGGATACCTCTCCATTATAGTTGAGGAAAAAGTCGGTCGAAATCCTTTCCCGCTTCCATTTTACATGAAAATCGCCAAAAGTGGGAGGCGCATGCCTTGCCGGAGAATCCGTTCCGTCCTCCTCTTCTTCGATTCCCTCGGTAATGGTAAAATTGGAAGCGAGGGACCAATGGTCCGTCAAATAGGCATCCAGACCAAACTCAAATCCATATACATAGGCTTTTGCGGCATTCTGGATGGCCTGTACATTGCTCAACTCTCCTCCATATTCAATTTGGGAAACACCATTAAAGGTAAAATCCCTTCGGACCAAGGCATCTACCAAGTACGTGTAAAAGGTGGCCCCTTTGAGTACAAGCTTATCCCCAAAGTTCTTTTGTATCCCCAACTCCAAATTATATGCGTATTCCGATTCCAAATCCGGATTTGGAACGACAACCGATCCAGGTTCCGAATCAAATATTTTTCCAATATCGTCTACATTGGGAGCCCTAAAACCTGTGGACCCATTAAACGTAATTTGTAGGTTCTGTCTTGGAAACCAACTGAAACCCAAACTCCCGGTTAATGCGCCCGTACTTACATCGGCATTCTCAAAAGGAAAGGCATAAAAGGTACGGTCAAACAATGCATCTATCCAAACATGGCTATACCGTAAACCGGACATGATAATAAAATTGGGCTTGGCCTTGTATTCTCCGTTTAAATATCCCGCCAGACTTTTCCAAGTGGCTCCGTCCGGATATCTGGAAGCTGCCGCTGTACTTTCCCCGGTAGCGATATTGGTGTCCAAACCTGTTGACCCAACATTGTTAAAAATAAATTCCCCGCCATAATACAGTTTGAAATTCCCGATTTTCTTGTTTTCAAAATCCAGATTCAGGTTCAGTGCATCCACTTTTTCCTTTGTGGTATTTAAAATGGAACCTCCAAAATCCCGATTGCTCCTACTTTCTTCAAAAAACTGGTAGGCTGCAGTCAATTTCAATCCATCGTACAGTTTTCCGTTGCCCTTCTTTTTTAATTGCATATTTCCCATGAACCATTTTTGGGGGCCGTAATACCACTCGGCCGACCTTAACCCCAAGCCATCCCTTGAAGGTCTAATGAGCCTGTCATATCTGGAATAGTCCGATGTTTCTGAATAATGGATTCCTAGATTCAAGTCCCAGTTAACATGGGGTCTGAATAGGAATTTCTGCAAAAAATTCCTTTGATCGTAACCCGTGGGAACTTGCTTTCTTGGATTATTGTTTGGCACAAGTACATCTTCCCCATTTCGGGACGTGACAAAGTTGTTTCTCAGGTAGGAATCGGGGCCATGGCTTCCCATGGTCAAATTCTGAAAACTGTTAAAGGAAAAACTGGATAAGGAAGCCCATTTCTCCTTTCCTATGTTTACATCGGCGTGAACCGTATTTTCCATATTTACCGAAGAAAATCGGTAGTTGGCATTCCCTGAAAATTCGGTCGTTTCCTTTTGGCTTAGCATGGGCTGCTTAGTGTAGAAGTTCATAACACCACCTATTGCATCGCTTCCATAAATAACGGAACCCGGGCCAAAGATAATTTCCGTATTTCGGATGTTGAAGGGGTCGATGGAGATGACATTCTGCAAATTGCCTCCCCTAAATATGGCATTGTTCATACGCACCCCATCCACTGAAAGCACCAATCTGTTAGTGGCAAAACCCCTGATCATAGGGCTCCCCCCGCCCAGCTGACTTTTTTGCACAAAAACCTTTCCGCTACTTTGTAGCAAATCCGCAGAGGTCTGTGGCGTATTCAAGGCTATGGTCTGGGCGTCTATGGATACAATTTTGTTGGGAACTTCCTTTTTTTGTTGTTCCCATTTGGAAACCGACATGACCACCTCATCCAAGCGTTCAGGTCTCATTTGTAAATAAATCTTGTATCCATTCTTGACTATCTGGAGTCGGGTAACTTTTTTGGTTTCATAACTAAGATGTCGCAGCGTTAACCTTTCCACATTCAAAAAAGGGGCGAAATCAAAATTTCCGTCAAAATCCGTTACACTGATTATGGTCTTATCCGGATTGAAAACTGCCACGTTTGGTATAGGTTCGCGCGTATCGCTATCCAAAACGGTCACCTGTTGTGACCATCCTACATAGTAGTATAGAAAAAAAATAAGGGGTAAAAATCGCTTCATATTAACCAAAGACCTCATTAAGAACCGCCAACGACTTGGGTTTTCTAAAACCTTGTAAGTGCAACTCGTAATACAACACCAAGGATTGGAGCAGTTCTTGCCTGTTATTCTTTCTCATTTTTATCGTGTTAATTGTATCAAAATTTATGCCTAAAAATGATTTGAAAAATAAAAGATTTTTTCCCGATAAAATAGGGTTTAAGGATGTAGTAGCTACAAATTCGCCCTCCAACAAGTCAAAATAGGAAGCATCCATATTGTTCACATCTGGGTAAAACCCTAAGTATTTGGTCAGTAGGATTAAAAAGTAGAGATGAAAATTGGAGGTTTCCGTATGGATATCCAACCATTGCAAGGCCGCTTCCAAAAAATGGAAAAGTTCTGGGTTTGCCTCTTCCTCATGGATGCTATTGGCCAGCATTTCCGCCAAAAATAGTGCCATGGCGTTTTTCACGATGTTGGTATGCAAATCTTGATAATGGTAATACAGCTTTGCCTCCTTAACACTTTCCAAAGACCCCTTATTTCTGTGTGTGGCAACAAGTTCCAATTGTGTCAGAGGCTGAAACAGGGCCTTTTTTACCTTTCCTTTTTTAGTGGCCAATATTCCGCGAAGTAGGTACGATTTTAGACCATCGGACTCCGTAAAAATCCGTACGATCAAACTGGTATCCCCATATTTAATGGAAGTTAGAACGATGCCTTTGGTGGTTACCTGCATTCAAAAAGGTTTTTACAAAGATATTCTTTACTGCCCTATGGAATCGTTGGCCCAATTTTTGGGATATTCCTGTAAAATAACGTTTCCAATATTTTGGGTATAGTGGTGCTTATCCAACCAATAACAGGGACTCATTAACATTAATTTGGCACCATAAGGCCTAAAAAGCTTAAAACCCTTGTTTTCCAATGTTTTCAAAAGGTATTCGAACTGCATCCTTCTTTCGGTGGAGCTTACATAATTTTCAAAGGAGCTGGGATGTACCAAAAATGTCAACTGGATACCCTTTTGCCAGCATAAGTATCTAATTTTTTCAAGGATTTCAATCTGTGAAGAAAAATCCAGCGGCTGTATGGGTGCTGCATGCGGGAAATCCACAAGTTCCAGGTTTTCATGGGAAATACAATCGGCTTCATTGGCATTGTGTGCGTAATAATTGCCATCGGTATATATATCATGCTCAATATACTTTTTACTCAGATCTGCCCCCAGAATTTTTTTGATGGAGATGGGCAAGAACAGAAACTCCCATTGGATTTTATCCTGTTGTAAGTTCACGAACTTACAAGAGGCGTCGTTCTCATGCGAGCTAGTCCTTTCATAAATAACCCCTTCGTCCATCCCTAAAATAATGTTATTTACTTGAACACCGTTTTCAAGCAGCAATAGCAGGCTATTGTAGAATTCCTCTGGAGTTCCCAAGGAATAGGTCATATTGTACCATGAATCTTCTGAATTATTTAATTGGTTCACATGAAGTACGCCTCCCTTGGAATTGGAAAATAAAAAGCTGTTGAACTTTTGAGGGTTTTGAAGGACAAAATTCGTTTTTAAACTATGCTCATTGGGCCTTATAGCCCTGAATTCCCTTCTATTTCCAAAAATTCCATAGGGGTCAATAGTGAAATTATAGATGCTCGTGGTCGAGAAATATGTTAGCACCGTCAAACCAAAAAAAGCCGCCTTTTTGAGAAATGCCTTCATCTAAAATTGAAAATAAATGAATTGACTGGAACTTGTATTCAAACTTATAAGATAGACCGATACTATTATGACCGATACCTCTATGGCCCACACCCATTTTTTATCCATACCCTTTAAAAAGGTGAAATTAAGGCGTTCATCCTTTCTAAAGATCCAATCCAAAAACAATAGGGAACCCACACTATACAGTCCGTTTTTGTAAATAAGCGGAAAATCGAAATTTGTAAACATAAAGCTTATATATTCCAAAGCCGATGTCAAGGATGCACTCCTGAAAAATACCCATGCCAGTATCACCAAGAAAAATGTACGTAAAATTTGACCCAGTTCCTTCAGTGTTGGAAACCAAGAATTTTCCGCGACGATATCCCTGGTATATGTTCTGTTTCGCCCCATGATATAGCTGGGCACGAACAGCAGGGCATGGACACAGCCCCACACCACAAAAGTCCAATTAGCACCGTGCCATAAACCACTGACTAAGAAGATGATACATACGTTCCTGAGCGATTTTAATTTACCTCTACGGGAACCGCCCAGGGGAATATAGAGGTAATCCCTAAACCAGGTGGATAGGGATATGTGCCATCTGCGCCAAAATTCCCCAACGTTTCGAGAAAAATAGGGGAACTTGAAATTGGACATCAATTCTATTCCGAACAATTTGGATACCCCTATCGCAATGTCTGAATATCCACTATAATCGCAATAAATCTGAATGGCAAAATAAACCGCTCCCAACCAGAGAACGCCGCCCCCAAAATCATGGTAATTTTGAAAAATGTCGTCTACCTTGAGGGCCAAAACATCCGCAATTACAACCTTTTTCACCAAACCCCACAAAATAAGCCGCAGTCCATTTTATACCATTTTCATAGGAAAAAGTCCTTTTCCCCAATATCTGTGGAAGCAAATTGGAGGCCCGTTCAATAGGTCCAGCAACCAACTTGGGAAAGAAGGAAACAAAGGCCGCGAAAGAAATGAAGTCCTTGGTATGCACTAGTTTGTTTCTGTACACATCAATGGTGTAGGACATGGTCTGGAAGGTATAGAAGGAAATCCCCACGGGAAGTATGATGTTGAGCGACCGTGAATTTTGTGTCTGATACCCCACACTGTTCAATAGTTCGATCCATGAATCCACAAAAAAATTGAAGTATTTAAAGAACGCCAATAGCCCAATATTAAAGGCCATACTAATCCCAAGTAAGACTTTTTTGCGGGAAGCCTTTGTTGTTCCATGAATTTGCAAGCCCACCAAATAATCAACGAGGGTAGATAAAATTATAAGGGACAGAAACCTGTAGTCCCACCATCCATAAAAGATGTAGGAAGCCAACAGCAACAATATATTCTGATGCCTGATCTTTTTGTTGAAAACGAACCAATACAGCAAGAAAACAACAATCAGAAAAACCAAAAATTCAAAAGAATTAAATAGCAAGCCCTTGTTTTAAGGGTCAAAAATAGGCTAAAATATGATGCTACTTATCCAAACTGATTCTAAGCCATAACAAAAAAGGCCTATCCAAAAAAAGGATAGGCCTTATGATAAAATATTATTTTTTTTAGATCACCCCTTGGGCCAACATGGCATCCGCAACTTTCACGAAACCGGCTATGTTGGCACCTTTTACATAATTACAATAGCCATTTTCCTCCATACCGTATTCGATACAAGAGTCGTGTATATCTGACATAATTCCCTTCAAACGCTCATCGACCTCTTCACGGGTCCAGCTAATACGCAGGGAGTTTTGGGACATTTCGAGGCCGGAAGTGGCAACACCACCTGCATTGGAAGCCTTTCCTGGGGCAAAAAGGATTTTTGCATCGTGGAAGGCATGTACGGCATCAGCAGTACAGGGCATATTGGCCCCTTCAGCAACGCAGATACAACCGTTTTCCAAGAGTTTTTTGGCATCCTCTTTATTCAACTCGTTCTGGGTGGCGCAGGGCAGGGCAATATCGCATTTAACGTCCCATGGGGTTTTACCATCATGATATTTGGCATTAGGGTATTTCTTTACATACTCAGAAATACGTCCCCTTTTGTTGTTCTTTAGATCCATTACGAACTTCAGTTTGTCCGTATCGATTCCATCGGAATCATAAATGTATCCACCTGAATCCGATAGGGTTACGACCTTACCGCCCAATTGGATTACCTTTTCGGCAGCAAACTGCGCTACGTTACCAGATCCGGAAATCACGACGGTTTTACCGTCAAGATTTTCGTTTTTGGTTTTCAACATGTTTTCGGCAAAATAAACGGTACCATAACCGGTAGCCTCAGGACGAATTTTGGAACCGCCCCATGAAAGTCCTTTCCCAGTCAATACCCCGGTAAACTCGTTCCTAATTTTCTTGTACATCCCAAACAAGTATCCAATTTCCCGGGCGCCAACGCCAATATCACCTGCCGGTACATCCGTATTGGGTCCAATATGCCTATTAAGTTCCAACATAAAGGCATGGCAGAAACGCATTACCTCATCGTCAGATTTTCCCTTGGGGTCAAAATCGGATCCCCCTTTACCGCCCCCCATGGGAAGGGTGGTCAAACTATTTTTAAATACCTGTTCAAAAGCCAAAAATTTAAGGATACTGGCATTTACCGTTGGGTGAAAACGCAGGCCTCCCTTGTACGGACCAATAGCGGAATTCATTTGAATCCTATATCCCCTATTTACATGGATTTCACCTTCATCGTCAACCCATGCCACCCTAAAGGAAACCAATCGTTCCGGTTCCACCATTCTCAAAAGAATGTTCTTTCCGTTGTAAATTTCCTGTTCGGCAATATAAGGTATAACGGTATCTGCTACTTCCTGAACGGCCTGGATGAATTCCGGTTCGTGCCCGTTTCGGGCCTTCACCTCATCCATGAATGCATCTATTTTTGCTTGTATTGAGCTCATTAATGTCGTTTTAAATTATTGAATTCAAAATATATCGGCAAAATTATGTTATTATTATAATTATAAACCTAAATATTTCATAATACGCTAAAAATTATGGTATTTACGACAAACATTTAATATCCCTGAAAAATAAATAGGGTTTCCCTACAAATACTACATTAAATGAGCGATTCATCCAAAGCTTGCGATAAATCCTCAATTAGGTCGTCAACATCCTCAATTCCAACACTCAGACGTATCAAAGCATCTGCTATACCAGCCTTATCGCGTTCCTGTTTGGACATACTTCCATGGCTCATGCTTGCGGGATGCCCTACCAAACTCTCCACGCCGCCCAAAGATTCCGCCAACGTGAATATTTTTAGCCTTTCCACAAATTGTAGGGTCACTTTATAATCACTTCCTTTTGGTACAAAGGATAGCATCCCACCAAAGTTCACCATCTGCTTTTTAGCGATGTCGTGATTGGGATGTTCCTCAAATCCGGGCCAATACACCGTATCTACCTTGGGATGCTTTCGCAGAAAATGTGCGATGGCCTCCGCATTCTCACAATGCCTTTGCATGCGGACATGTAAGGTCTTAATGCCCCGTAACACCAAAAAACTGTCCATGGGTCCGGATACGGCACCGCTGGCATTTTGGATAAAATACAATCTCTTGGCCAGTTCTTCGTCCTTTACCACCAAGGCCCCCAAAACCACATCACTATGGCCTCCCAAATATTTGGTGGCCGAGTGCATAACGATATCGGCACCAAGGTCCAAGGGCTTTTGCAGATAGGGCGTGGCAAAGGTGTTGTCAACCGCCAACAATAGTCCGTTTGCCGTTGCTAATTGGGAAACCGCTTCAATATCGATAATGTTCATTAAGGGATTTGTTGGTGTTTCCAACCAAATCATTTTTGTTCTCTCATTTATTTGATCCTGAACAAGGGAAACTTCTTCCATATCCATAAAATGAAAAACGATGCCATAATTTTCAAAAACTTTCTTGAACAAGCGATAGCTGCCCCCATAAAGGTCGGTGGTGGAAATGACCTCGTCACCCGGATTTAATAACTTTAATACGGCATCGATCGCTGCCAAGCCACTGGCAAAGGCCAGTCCGTAATTTCCATTTTCTATACTGGCCATTGCGTTCTCCAAGGCCATTCTGGTAGGGTTCGCACTTCTTGAATACTGAAATCCCCTGTGGTTACCTGGAGAAGTTTGGGCAAAGGTCGATGTTTGATAAATAGGCGGCATCACGGCACCATAGGCCTTATCGGGTTCTTGACCTCCATGAATCACCTTACTGTTGAATCTCATTTTATTGGCAGCCATTCTTATTATTATTCCTACAAATGTATCGTTATCTTTTTTGGATTACAATGAAGCTTTACATTTGTCGTAGTTAGAACTACAAGCATGAAATCCTCATAGAGGGAACTTTTATGTTAAACTACATACTTCTACCTAAGGAACTATTTAAAATCAAGCTATGAACCTACTATTAAACGCATGAAACGACTACTTTCCTTATTCCTATTTAGCCTGATATTCATGGGTTGTAAAAATGACAACAGCCTCGTTTTTGAACCTTCCAATTTTGGGAACGAGCCCTGCGCCAACTGTGCCTCGGTAAGCATTTCCATACCAAAGGCCATAGGCAACAAGAAATTAGACGAAACAATCAACACTGCCCTAAGGGAAGAAATTATTTTTATCCTAAAATATGACGATGCAGTGAATGCCAGTTCCATCGATATGGCGATAAAATCGTTCCAGAACGAGTTTGCCAAATTGAAGGAAAAGTTTCCCGAGGAGTCCACGCAATGGGAAGCGTCCATCAATGGGGAGGTAACCTTTGAAAATGAACGGATGTTGACCATCCGCTTAGATTACTACCTATTTACGGGTGGAGCCCATGGCTATGGCAGTATCCGCTTTTTGAACTTTGACAAAGCAAAGGCAACGGAACTTAACAATGAGGAGCTTTTTAAGGACATATTGGATTTTGAAGGTTATGCCGAAGCTAAATTCCGGGAGCAAGAAGGTATTTCATCCACAGCATCCATTAACAGCACGGGTTTCATGTTCGAAGAGGATATGTTTTACCTACCCGAGAACATGGGCTTTACCAACGAAGGCCTACAATTGTTTTACGAACAATATGAAGTGGCCTCCTATGCGGATGGCCCCATTATATTGACCTTTCCCTTTGAGGAAATCCAAAAGTTCCTTACGCTACAGACATTTTAGGAACTTTGTTTCAATAGTCTTCTTTGGGTCATGATGGTCGCCATGTGCAAACCTTCATGAAACAGGTTAAAATTGATGGCATCCTGGAGGGTATCCAACTGAAAGCCGGCACTTGTGGTATATGGTTTGTACTCTTTGAACAAACCTTCTTCCAAATCCTGTTTGGTCCAAGTAATGGTGGAGATCAGAAAATCGGCAACAATCTTAATTTCCTCATCGGTCGCGTTCCCGTCCGGGGCGGTACCCTTCATAAATTTTTCTACAAGAGCATCTGGGACCCGCATTTGGAGTCCGCTGAACTTATATACCAATATCTGTTGCGTAACGACAACATGGGCGATGTTCCACCAGATGTTGTTTCTAAAGCCGTTGGGAATCTTCAACAAATCCGCTTTTGGGGTCTGTGTTAGAACCTGGTGCAAATGTTTTCTATTTTGTAAGGTAATCGCTAATTGACTTTGCAAATCGATTGTATTTAAATGATGCCTAAAAATAGCACATTTAATCAGATTTGGGTTTCTTTGTGTTTCAATTCTATACAAGATGGGAAAAAAAATATACCACCTAAGCACCTGTAATACCTGCCAAAAAATTCTGAAGGAACTGGAACCCTTGGATGGATTTGAACTCCAGGATATAAAGTCGGCACCTATTACCGAAGCACAACTGGAAGAAATGCATTCCCTATCCCATAGTTACGAAGCGCTGTTCAGTAAGAGGGCCATGCTCTTTAGGCAAAGAGGCCTGCACGAACAGGAACTTGGGGAAACGGATTATAAAAACCTGATTTTGGACCATTACACCTTTTTAAAGAGACCTGTCATCGTTGTGGACAATGAAATTTTCATTGGCAACAGTAAAAAGACCGTAGAATCGGCCAAAGAAGCCATTCATTCGTGAGCCGAAGAACGCTGGCCCTACTGGCCGCATTGGGAGCCACCACCATTTACGCCCTCAACCACACCATTGCCAAAGGGGTAATGCCCAATTATGTGCAGCCCTTTGGGTTTATAATGCTTCGGGTGACCGGTGCGGCCGTATTGTTCTGGGTTTTCTCCGTACTGGGCCCTAAGGAAAAAATTGCGAAAAGGGATTGGGGCCGACTCGCAATCTGTTCCATTTTTGGAATGGTCATCAACATGTTGGCCTTTTTCAAGGGACTTCAGTTGTCCACGCCCATAAACAGTTCCGTTTTGGTGACCATCACCCCAATTATCGTTGTGATTCTGTCAGCTGTATGGATACAGGAAAAAATAACATGGCAAAAAGCGTGCGGTATCCTCATGGGTTTTGTAGGAGCTATTTTACTAATCTTAATGGGAGCTGAAAGTCGACAGGACGCCCCAAATATTCCGTTAGGAAACATCCTTTTAATCGTAAATGCCACTGCTTACGGTACGTATCTCATTCTAGTTAAAAAACTCATAGAAAAATACCATCCCTTAACTTTGATGAAATGGCTTTTTACCATTGCGGTCATTGTCAATTTCCCCATTACGTTTACCGAGGTGGCCGCCATAAAATGGTCTTCAATACCTCCGGAAATTTATGCATCAATTGCATTTGTTGTAATTGGCACCACTTTTTTAACTTATTTATTCAATGTTTTTGCGTTGACACAGTTAAAGGCATCATCTGTAAGTGCCTTTACCTACCTTCAACCTTTAATAGGTATTTTATTTGCCCTAGGAACGGGAAAGGACAGCTTGAGCGCGATAAAAATGGCGGCCGCACTTCTTGTTCTTGCAGGAGTCTATCTAGCCAGTAGAAAACCAATTAGTGCCAAAGCCTAATTAAAATCGGAAAATTATTAAAGAACGGATAATCTACAATGCTCAAAGTGTTCTTGCATGAGTTCCGCAGCTTTGTTGGCATCCCTGTTATGCACGGCAGAGACTAAGTCCAAATGTTCCTGTAATATTTCCATAAGTGGACGCGTAAATCCTATAAGCTCCAAGGTAGGCCAGAAGTTAGATTGATTGAAGAGTTTTATTAACAAATCGTTACCACAGTTGATTACGATAAGCTCATGGAATATTCGATAAATTTTATGGAAAACATAACCGTTCTGGGGTCCCTTTTCAAAAGGTACCATCAAGTTTCGTAAATCGTCTATCCTCGCCTGTGGCGCCCTCAATGTAAAGAGCTTAATTGCTTTTGTTTCCAACGCAATTCTACAATCCAAAATATCTATAATCTCTTTTGTACTAACTTCCCTGATCATAATATTCTTGCTTGAATTGAGGGTGACAAATGACTCTTTGCAAAGTTTATTAACAGCCTCATTTAAGCAATCGATATTTGTATTTAAGAGTTGTGAAAGTTTGATTTGACAAATAGGTTCACCGGGAAGTATCCCTTTTGTTACAATTAGTTTACGGAACTTTGTGTAAACTATTTCGGAACACTTGACTGCCTGTTCTATCATTAGATAAATTATTAAATTAAATCCTACTAAAACAAACTGCCATTCCGGGGGAAGAATGTAGCTAAATTCTTAAAAGATAAATCTATAAATTTTTGGGAGTTTTGGAAAATTTACGGGTATCTTCCTTGGACAAAATTCGAAAGCCCTCGCCCTTTTCCACATTCTTGAAAGTAACTAGAAAATCCTCCGAAAGTCCCGTTAGATTTCGAGTTTTTAAATCCATCCAGGCACCCATCATTTCACAATGAGCAAAGTTTTCCCCTTTATGGTTGTAAAAGTTGTGATGAAATTCAAAAAACTTGGCATCCTCGCTCATACCCATAATTTCCATAGACACTTTAATGGGCTTTCCAGGAAAGGCTTCCTTGAAGTAATAGATATGCTCGTAAAATACAACGGGTCCTATTTCATGTTTTGCCAAGGTGCTATGGTCAAAACCAATTTCCATCAAAAAGGCCATACGGGTGTGGCTCATATAATTTAGGTACGCCGAGTTTGCCAAATGTCGATTGGCATCCACATCGCTCCACCGTATCTCAAAATCTTTCAAGTACATTCCGAATCGTTTTTTGTTATGCATGCATAATACCTCATAAAAATACCATAGTTTTGGTTAAACAAACTAGATTCGTTCCGCTTTTTTACTTAAATTTTGAAATCAACAAAAATATTATGGCATCAAAAGCACCTTTTATCCAAAATCTGTCCTTACCCGTAATCGCCGCCCCCATGTTCCTCATTTCCGGGCCACAACTGGTCATAGAATGTTGTAAAAATGGGATCGTTGGCACTTTTCCGGCATTGAACCAGCGTACTAGTGAAGGATTCGAAGCATGGTTGATAGAAATAAAATCAGCCTTACAGGAATATGAGGAAGAAACCGGAAAAAAAGCGGCTCCCTTTGGCGTAAACCTCATTGTCCATCAAACCAATCCAAGGTTGGAGGCAGATCTAAAACTATGTATCAAACATAAGGTACCATTGATCATTACCTCCTTGGGTGCGGTATCCCAGGTTGTGGATGCCATACACAGTTATGGCGGATTGGTATTTCACGATGTCATTAAAAAAAGACATGCCGAAAAGGCCGCGGAAGCAGGGGTGGACGGACTTATTTTAGTGGCGGCCGGGGCAGGGGGCCATGCGGGCACCATCAATCCTATGACCCTGATATCGGAAATTAAAAAATTCTATACCAAAACCATTATCCTCTCCGGATGCATAAGTACCGGGAGGGATATTGCATCGGCCCTTCAAATGGGTGCGGATTTGGCCTACATGGGTACCCGATTTATCAATACCGAAGAAAGTAAGGCAACTCCAGAATATCGGGAAATGATCATAAATGCGGGCGCGAGCGATGTTATCTATACAGCGGCGATATCCGGTGTGCATGCCAATTTTTTAGGCGCAAGTCTAAAGGCAGCAGGGATTACCGAGGAAGATTTAAAAAAAGATACCAAAATAGACTTTGGGAAGGAATTGGATACAGAGGCCAAGGCCTGGAAAACCATTTGGTCCGCCGGTCAAGGGGTAGCCACGATCGAGGACACGCTACCCGTCTCCAAATTGGTGGCCAATTTAAAATCAGTATTCAAAAAGGCGATTGAGGAACAGATCAAAGTGTTGGAAATATTTCCGAAGTAATCAATATGCCCCTAATTTCTTCAAAGTATAATCCTCCATTACTGTTCAGGCACAGTCACTTTTCCACCATTTATAACGGACTTTTCAGGAAGGTAACGGGTTTAACCCAAGTCCGGGAACGGATCCTGCTTTCGGACGGTGATTTTTTGGATTTGGATTGGAGTTATGCCACCATCCCTTCAAAAAAGGTCTGTATCATTCTCCACGGTTTGGAAGGGGATGCCCAAAGGGCCTATGTGCAAGGTGCGGCCAAGATTTTAAGCGATAACACTTTTGATGTCTGCGCCATAAATCTCAGGGGGTGCAGCGGCGTACCCAATGAACGTTATCGCTCCTACCACTCCGGGGCCACGGAAGACCTCCAAGATGTTATTGACCATATTTTGAGGATGGACAGGTTTACACAAATATATCTTTACGGGTTTAGCCTGGGTGCTAACCTGCTTTTAAAATATTTGGGCGAAAATGACGATGTTCCAAAGGAAATTAAGGGCGCGGCGGCCATTTCGGTGCCTTGTCAATTGGCAGATTCGCTCGCACAATTGTTGCAGTTTAAAAATGTCTTGTATGCCAAGCGATTTAAAGGGAACCTCATCGAAAAATTAAAAATCAAGGAGGAATTATTTCCGGATAAAATTGCCAAAAGGGATATTAAGCGCGTAAAAACCCTGAAGGATTTTGACGATATTTATACCAGTAGAGCCCATGGATTTAAGGATGCCATGGATTATTACGCAAAATGTAGCTGTCTTCAATTTCTACCTTCCATTACCGTTAGCACTCTAATCGTGAATGCCGCCAACGACTCCTTTTTGGGCAAAGCCTGTTACCCAGTGAAAGAAGCGGAACATAATAAAAACATTCATTTTGAGATACCTAAATACGGGGGACATGTGGGTTTTTATGGGGACAGGAACATTACGTATACGGAACAGCGCTCCTTGGATTTTTTTAATACGTTAGTTTGATCGGGGCTTATTAAAAAACTCCCCTAACAAATAAAAATTCATATCTTAGTCCTTCCAACAATTATTAAGATTAAAATCATAAAAGAAATGCGAAAATTATTCACCTTATTGGCCCTTGGCGCCTTGGTAGTAAGCTGTGGCGAAAAGAAAGAAGAAAAGAAGGATGGTTTTGAAATGAACCGTACCAAGAAAGAGGAAATTAAGGCTACGGAAACCAGCGGTGGTGTCCCCGTGGATATGGACAACAAAGGTGTAGGGCCCATAACCAGTGTCGAGTTTGGCGATGAAATCGATGCCGACCTTGCCGCAGCGGGCGAGGAGAAATTCCAGGCCATTTGTACCGCTTGCCACATGGCGGAACAACGTATGATCGGTCCTGCCTTGAAAGGGGTGTATGAAAGAAGGAGTCCGGAGTGGGTAATGAACATGATCTTGAACCCAGATGGGATGCTCAAGGAAGATCCTATTGCCAAAGCATTATTGAAAGAGTACAACAACGCCATCATGCTGAACCAAAACCTTACGGAAGATGAGGCAAGGAGCGTAGCCGAATATCTTCGTACCTTATAATTAAGGCTGAACCTATAAACAGAAACCCTTTCTAATTTTTGGAAAGGGTTTTTTTTTTTTTGGCTCTGCCAAAGGGTTTAATACATAGGGCTAATCTCGAAATTGAAAACTTGATTATAACGAAATCCTCCTGGGCTTGCCCAGTGAGGTAGTTATTTTGCCGATGCTTCACGTTCCGCAATTAGCGCATCCAATAGGTTTCTGACTTTTTCGCTGTTCCAGTTGGATGCTCCTTTTTCCTTGACAACAATTTTTCCCGTGTGGTCGATGATATAATTGGTAGGTATGGTCTTTTTATAAAGGTCCTTTGGAGGATTCATTTTGGAAACCACGGCAGGTACCGAAAAATTCCTCTTCTCCAAAAACAGTTTTATTTTCTCAGGGTGTTCATCCGAAATCATCAGAAAATCGATCTTGTCCCCATAATCCCCATACAAGGCATCGATACTGGGAAGTTCTGCGATACAGGGCGGGCACCAGGTTGCCCAATAACTTATAAACGTTATGTTCCCATCACCCACTTTAGTATTGACCGATTCCCCTTCCAAATTTTCAACTTCATAAATAAAGTGCTCCAATTGTATTTGTCCCTTTTCCGATACTACACCTGGTGAAAACAGTTCTACCTTTAACCTGTTGACCATGACCATTATGGGAGTCCTTGTTTGGGGAATAATCAGCAATACAATGAACACGCCGAATAGTACATCACCAATTTTAATCGTTAGTTTTTTCAACTCTTCACTTTTTAAACGTACAGTCCCGATAATTAGACGAGGCCTTAAAAAGAAATTACACCTGTAACAAAAGTCGTGAAATCGTCACCAATAAAGAAAGTATTAATTATGGGTTCCGCAAGTCAACCAATGTTAGTGATAAAAGCCAACAGGGCACTCTTGAAAAAAAGACGAACCTTCAAGGATATCCGTGCGGAATATGAGGACCTGACAAGTAAGACCGAATTAAAATTCAAGGAGCTTACCCCATTTCAGCAGCAAGTGATAAAGGATAGGATACGAAATCAGGCTAAAAAAGATAATTTGTACAACCTTAGGGTAACAGTCATAAGTATTCTGATCATACTTTCAATTATCGCATTTCTCTATGTAAGATTTATGATATAATTGCTTGCTAGAATTTATCGGCCACTACCTTATATGTGGGATCTTCCATCACGTTAACATCAATGATCTCATCGGCATTTTTAAGCAGACGGATACAGTCCTTGCTCAAATGTCTTAAATGCACCTTCTTGCCTATCTTGGCATATCGCTCCGTAATCTTGTTCAGAGCCTCGATACCGGACATATCGGCAACCCGACTTTCCCTAAAATCGATAATGACCTCGTCCGGGTCATTGGGCACATCAAACTTTTCGGCAAATAGCGTCGTAGAACCAAAAAACAGGGGGCCATATATTTCATAATGCTTCACCCCGTTGTCATCTACATATTTCCGGGCACGGATACGTTTGGCGTTCTCCCAAGAATAGGCCAATGCCGAGATTATAACTCCTAAGAGAACGGCCACGGCCAAATTGTGGGTGATTGCGGTAATCAAGGTAACCAGGACCATCACCACGACATCGGATTTTGGCATTTTCCCAAACGTTTTAAAACTGGCCCACTCAAACGTTCCGATCGCCACCATGAACATCAAGCCCACCAAAGCGGCCATGGGCAAACGCTCTATCAAACTGGAACCGAACATAATAAAAACCAACAACATAACGGCAGCGGTAATTCCGGACAATCGGGCCCTGGCCCCAGCCGAGGTATTTATCAAACTCTGTCCGATCATGGCACATCCTCCCATACCTGAAAGGAAACCGGACATAATATTGGCCGTTCCCTGCGCCACGCATTCCCTGTTTCCGCTACCACGGGTTTCCGTTATCTCATCGATGATGTTCAAGGTCAAAAGAGTTTCGATCAGACCTACACCGGCAACAATGGCCGCATAGGGAACAATGATCTTGAATGTCTCCAGCGTAAAAGGTAACTGGGGAATGGAAAGCGGTGGAAAGCCTCCTTTGATACTCTCGCCTTCGGCCATGATATCCGCCACTTGCATGGTATCGATACCAAAACCTAAGACGATGGCTGAAACTACTAAAATGGCCACCAAGGAAGATGGAACGGCCTTGGTCAATTTGGGTAGGCCCCAAATGATGAGCATCGTTAAAAGCGTCAAACCCAACATAATGTACATAGGACTTCCGCTCAGCAAATTACCTGTAGTCTTATCATAAAAATTGGGGAACTGGGCCATGAAAATTATTATGGCCAAGCCGTTCACGAAACCGAACATCACCGGGTGTGGTACCAATCGGATAAACTTACCCAATCTTAAAAGGCCGGCACCAATCTGTAAAACCCCGGCTAGGATAACGGTTGCAAAGACATAATTCAAAATGGTCTCTGGCTCGATTCCCGGAAAGTTGCGTTTCAGCTCCAAAATCAGCCCCACAAAAACAACGGCTACGGCTCCGGTAGCCCCAGAAATCATGCCCGGTCTACCACCAAGAATTGAGGTGACCAAGGCCAATACAAAGGCGGCGTAAAGTCCGGTCAAGGGAGAAAACCCCGGAATCAGGGCAAAAGCAATGGCCTCTGGCACCAAGGCCAGGGCCACTGTGAGTCCGGAGAGGATTTCCGTTTTATAATCTACCTTCTGCTTAAAATCGAATAAATTCAAATACTTGCGCACGCCTTTTTATTTTAAGGGCGCAAAAATACCATTATTTGTGGGATACCCTAGAAACCGAATGATTATTAACGATTTGGCAATCTACCAAGCCTTCAGTCCCAATAATTTTTCCCCTAGCGGCGTTAATTTGGCGGTTTCGTATTTGGTCTGTTCCCAGTTTCTGGGATCCCCGGGAAAGGCATAGCCTTCGGGTGCCACCCTATTTTTCCAAGAGTTTATCCGCCAATTTTTCAAGGCTTCGTTATCCTCCTCGGCAGGCATCATGGAAATATACTGTGCAATACGCACTTTATCCCCTGAACGATTGGGCCTGATTCCATGCGGCTCCGTGCTATTGAATATCAAAAGGTCTCCCGCCTCCATTTTTACTTTTACAATTTTATCCTCGATCCCGGTTATGTCCGGTTGGAAACGGTCACGGTCCTCAGGTTGGGTCAGTTTCCAGGTGTCATAATTTCGGTATAACCAAGGAATGCATTGAAAACCGCCCATGTTTTCATCGGTTTGGTCAGCCAAAGCAAGGACGCCTTGCACATTTTGGGGCCTGGTCTCCGGGTCGTAATCCCAATGAATAAAACCTTTTTTGTGTTCCCCTTCGCGCTGCGGAAAATTAAGGTTGGCCCGATCTATGGTCACCCAAAGTTTTTCGGTACCCCAAACATCCACAAAGGCATCATAAACCCTTTGGGTCTGGCGGTTATCCCAAAGGTATTGGTGGTTATATACTTCAACCATGCCCGTTCCGGTAAGTTCCTTCATTTTCATTTCGGCCCGTGGAGGCGCATACCAGGTGCTTTTATCGTTGGGGTCCTTCTCATCGAACTCCCAGAGAAAAGCGGCCGTCCTCTGGGCCTGTTCCTTGGGAACGGCATTCTTAATGACTATATAGCCGTTGTGTATCCAGAACTTCCAATCTTCTTCAGATAAAACTCGTAAGGGTTTTCCGTTGGAGCGGTCGTTCAATTGTTGCTTGCTGCTGGTAGCGGTGGATGGATTCCCAGGGATATCCTGATGCGCCATGTTGCCCATGGCTACCTTTTCCTTAGACTGTTGCATATGATTTCTATTTAATTGATTGTTAATTACTGGGATAAAACTAGTGGGAATTAACTTTGGATACCACCGTAATATTGACGATGATTTGAACTATTTTAACTATAAAAAAGAATTAAAACTATTAGAATATCAATTTCGTTTATATTTAACCCCCAATTGATGTGAAATGAAAGTCCAACTAGAAAGTATAAATCCCAATTCCAAGAGTCCGTTCCGGTTGTTGCACGATCCCAAACTGAGTCATCTCTTTTATTGGCATTTTCACCCGGAACTGGAACTGGTTTATATTGAAGGAGCCGATGCCAAGCGACATGTAGGCAACCATATTTCCAACTTTACCGGTAGCGACCTAGTGCTTATTGGTTCCAATATTCCCCATTTGAATTTTGACCATGGTGTTACAACATCGTACCAAAAAGAGGTACTTCATATAAAACCCAGTTTTAAGGAAAACGTATTGAACGACTACCCGGAGCTCAAACAATTGGACCGACTATTAGATCTTTCCCGTTATGGTGTAGCTTTCTCAGGAAAGACCAAGGAGGAAGTGGGCGGGCTTATGAAAACCCTTCATGAACAGGAACCCTTTGACTTTTTTATGTCCGTGATGCACATCTTGAAACGTCTTTCGCAGAGTACCGAATTTCAACTATTACATAAAACACCCTATGTTAACCCCTTCAAAAACAAGGAACAAAAACGGATGCGAAAGATATATGCCCTTATTGACGAACGATATCAAGAAAAGATAACCTTGGAGGAGGTTGCCGATGTTTGCGGACTGACCAAACCTGCTTTTTGCCGTTATTTCAAAAAGACCACAGGAAGCACCTTTGTTTCCTTTTTGAACCAGTACCGCATCAGTCAGGCAAAACGATTGTTGTTGATGGGGAAAAATGTGGGCGAAGCCTGTTTTGAATGTGGCTTTGAAAGCCTCTCCTATTTTAACCGAAGCTTTAAGAAAATTACGGGCGAAAATCCATCGATGTTTAAAAAGGGGTATAATCTTGACAGCTGAATGACATATCTTAACTAATGGAAAAATAAATACTATGCTCAGCGACATCCATCCAAAGCTCCCCATGCGGGACAAGTCCATAACGGGTGAATATTATATCGAAAAATTGGGTTTTGAAAATTTAGGTACTTCCAATTACCCAGATTATTTGATGTTGGTCAAGGACAACATTCAAATCCATTTCTTTCTTTTCAAGAATCTGAATCCTTTGGAAAACTACGGTCAGGTCTATATAAGATGTAATAATATAGATGGATTTTACCAATCGTTATTGGACCAGAAAGTGGCCATCCATCCCAACGGAAAATTGCAGGCAAAACCATGGGGGCAAAAAGAGTTTTCCCTTTTGGATCCAGACAATAACCTGTTGATGTTTGGAGAGACCATTCGATTCTTTTAAACAACTGTTTTTCAGTAATTTAAAATTGAAACAAAAAATCGCAACGGATCAATTTTAAATCTACCTTCGCGCGAAAAATCGATGACCTTACCGCAAAAAGTGAGCTTGGTGGAAAATTTGTTCCACCAACTTGATCAGGAAACGGCTGCTTTTCAAAATACGACAGCAATCAGATGTCTTTCCGGTTGTGGCAGATGTTGCACATATCCTGATATTGAGGCCTCTCCCTTAGAGTTTCTACCATGGGCATTCCACCTGTTTTTGACCGGCGAGGCCGATAAAATGTTACAAACCCTTCGAGAACTTCAAACAACCATATGTGTAAATTATAAACCACTTTCAATTATAGACCAAGGGCATTGTAAGACCTACCGATATCGTGGACTTATTTGTCGTCTGTTTGGCTATGGCGCCAATACGGACAAATATGGCAAACTGCGCCTTGCCACGTGCAAGGTCATCAAAGAAGGACAGGCCGAAAACTTTGCTTCCGCCTCCGAAAAAATAACACAAGGTTTGTCAGTTCCCATCTTTACGGAATACTACATGCAACTCAACCAAATAGATTTCCGTCTGGGTAATATTATAGTGCCTGTCAATAAAGCACTACGCCTGGCCTTGGAAGAAGTAATGCAATACTTTGCCTATAGACCCTTGCCATTGTCCGACAAAGAATGCGTATAAACTCAATAGAATTAATCTTTGCTTTTATGGAGGTAAGCATAAGGATAAATTTAATTTACCTTGTCTCTATATTAATCCGGACACCAATTTTTTCCTCTTTTTATTTGTGAACAACGTTGGAGTCCCCAAAAAGATTTAGAAATGAACATTTATAAAGCCATCAAGGACGACCATGATATCCAACGAGAATTATGCTCCAAAATACTCAAGACTTCGGGAGATTCTGAGGAAAGAAGGGATATCTGGGAGGAATTGAAGAAGGAATTGGAAGTACATGAAGTCGCGGAAGAGCGATATTTTTATTCTCCATTGATAGATTCCGATAAGATGCAGGAAGATGCCAGGCACGGCATGGCAGAACACCATGAAATGGACGAGCTCATTGAAGAACTGGACGATACCGATATGAGTTCCCCTCATTGGCTGGCCACCATGCAAAAGTTAGCGGATAAGGTAGAGCACCATTTAAAGGATGAAGAAGAGGATTTCTTCAAGAAAGCAAAGGACATATACTCCACAGAAGAATCGGAGTCCCTCGCCAAAAGTTATGGGGATACTGTATCCCAATATAGAAAATCTTGGCCCGAAGCCATACCGGGAAAATAGAAGGTTAGTTGTTGTTTGTATAGAAAAAACCGCCAGAGATTTGAATCCTTCCGGCGGTTTTATACCATTTCTAGTTTAGGAATGAACCAAAATTTGCACTGTTAATTATTTCTGTGCCAAAGCCGTGGAAATTACAAATAGCCAGGGTTCTTTGCAATTTTCACAAAGAATGAAGGCATAGGGGAAATAAACAAGTAAATTGGCTCATTTTTAAATTGGAAATGGTATTTAACAACTAACCAACCTAAATCTATTTTGTTCGCTTCCTCACCACATCCATGGTAGGATTGGAGGTCTTTGTTCTTTTCTTGGCGACGGCACCTTTACCCGTCTTTAAATACTGCTGATAGCCCCTGCCCTTAAATTCATAAATGGTTCCGCTATCTGGATGGTATAATTCTATGGTGCCATCATTTATTACATAAAGCTCAAAATAATCGTTACCGATAAAATCATAATCCAGAGTCAGGGTCTTTAGGGAAGTATCGTTGGCAACGTCATATACCTGATAATTCCCTTCATAATCCCATTGCAGACTGCCCAAGGCCGTTCCCGGTGCATCGACCGATGAACGAAACATGTTAGGTAGAAATTGAAGAAAGTTCTCATCATCAAAATCGTTCAGTTCACCCTCCACACTTGTATAGGATTTTTCCCAAGCATCGTATTCCTGTATTAAGTAATCGATGTTGTCATAAAATAACTGGTCATAATCAAAATTACGAATTTGATAACCTCTAAGTATGTAAGATGTATCTGTTACTGGGCTATAAAACTCTAAGGTACTACTGTTTACGGCATACACCTCCATCAGCCAAAGTCCGTCTACATCATGGTCTATTTCAACCACGCCCCTATAGGTGTCATAAAAACCGATATCGATTCCAAATCCGTTTCCGGTCTTTCCAAGCCCTACGATATTGTTGTTGGCGTAAAAAGTACCGCGGTCAAAACTTACGGTAAAGGCACGCTGAAGAAAAGGTACTTCCCCGTTCCCTCGCGTTTGATTGATATCCACGTACCAAAGATCATAAGCCTGTAAAACCTGATCCGTATTAAAGGCCGATTCTTCAATATAGGCATCCTCTACAATGACATCCGCATAACAGGAAACCAACAGGGTGGCCATAAATGTATATCCAAAAAGTAGTTTTATCGTTCTCATAAGCTTGCCTTTTAATAATACCTTTAAGAAAACAAGCACCGTGCCAAATTGACAAACCCTTTGATATACAGGGTCAAAAGCCTATTTATAATTTGGTAAATTAGCGACGTTAAATTCAGGGTATGAAGAAAGATGTAAAATTTGCGGTATTGGGCGGGGGTAGTTGGGCAACGGCCATCGTAAAGATGCTGACCGCGAATCAGGAAATGGTGGGCTGGTATATGCGGAACTCCGATGCCATTGGCTACCTAAAAATCCAGAAACACAATCCCAACTATCTTACTTCCGTTGAGTTTAAGACGGAACAGTTGTTTTTGACCGATGACATCAATGAAATTGTTAGCTATGCCGATGTGCTCATTTTTGCCATTCCTTCCGCATTTTTGATGCAGGAATTGGAGAAAATTAGCAAGCCCTTAGTGGACAAAATCATTTTTTCCGCCATAAAAGGTATTGTTCCGGAAACCGGTAAAATCGTTGGGGAACACTTTCATGACTTCCATGACATCCCCTTTGAAAATATTGGGGTGATTACGGGACCCTGCCATGCCGAGGAGGTGGCCATGGAACGACTTTCGTATCTGACCATTGCCTGTGCCGATGCCAAAAAGGCCAAAATGGTGGCCAAAAACCTGTCCAGCAACTTCATAAAAACTAAAATAACCAAGGATATTATTGGTACGGAATACGCCGCCATGCTCAAAAACATTTATGCCATAGCAGCGGGTATTGCCCACGGTTTAGGTTATGGTGACAACTTTCAAAGTGTATTGATGAGCAATGCCATCCGGGAAATGAAACGGTATACCAAACGCATCCATAAAATTGACCGAAACATAAACCAATCTGCCTATTTGGGAGACCTCTTAGTTACTGGATATTCCACATTTAGTAGAAACCGAATGTTTGGGAACATGATCGGGAAAGGCTATACCGTAAAGAGCGCCCAAATGGAAATGAGTATGGTCGCCGAAGGGTATTACGCCACCAAAAGTGCCTACCAAATCAAGAACGATTTTAAGAAAAAGGTAAAGACTCCAATTATAGACGCAGTTTACGAGGTTCTCTACGAAAATAAAAATGCCAAAAAGGTTTTTGCCTCCTTGACTGATAAGTTGGATTAGGTTCTATTCAAAGAAAAATCTGAATGCTCCTTAATCTCGCTTTCCAAGATTTCCCTCCAGGTATTTAATTGGACATCGTCCGTTTTGAAAATCCTTTTGAATTCCTTAAGCACCGGGTCCATATATTGGGTTATACTCTCTATGTCAAAATAGAGCCTTCCCGTGCGTCTAATGAAGAAATCCATAGGGTTCAATATCATTTCGTTATGGATGCCAAACTCCAACTCGGCCAAAATAAGCTTAGTGGGGTTGTCTTTTTCCGAGCGTTTTTCATACCGTTCCAAAATGGATTCCGTTTGTTCCCCATAATTCGTTACCAAAAACCAGGCGTCGTGTTTTGAAAAACCATCGGGCTTGATACGTTCATATACAGAATCAATATACCTTTTTACGTGCTTGAATTTTTTGAAACTTTCATTTCCGCAGAGCGAAATCTTATCCGTATAGCATTTCTTGGTTTCGGTATTGTGTTCCTGTTTCAGTTTCTCCACAACCCTGTCAACGACGCGTTCCGCCATTTTACGGTAACCCGTCAATTTACCTCCGGCAATACTGATAAGTCCGGTATCGGATACAAATATTTCATCCTTTCTTGAAAGTTCGGAGGCCGATTTTCCTTCTTCATGAATCAAAGGACGGAGTCCGGCCCAAGAGGACACGATATCGTCCAATTCCAGATTGATGTCCGGGAACATATTGTTCACTGCGGAAATAAGGTAGATGGCATCGGCAATATCCGTATGCACTTTGTCCTTGTTGTCATTATAATTGGTATCCGTAGTACCTACATACGTAATTTTACCTCGGGGGATAGCAAACATCATTCGGCCATCGGGGATATCAAAATAAACGGATTGCTTCACGGGCAATTTCTCGTAGGGAAATACCAAATGGACCCCTTTGGTCAGATGCAATTGCTTTCCTTTTTTGGAATTGTTGAGCACCCTGAGGTCGTCTACCCATGGGCCCGCAGCGCTGATTACGTATTTGGACTTGATTTCGAAGTCGGTCGCGCTTATCTCATCCCGTACTTTTACACCGGCAACCTTTTCATTTTTATACAAAAAATCGGTCACCGAAGCGTAGTTAAGTGCCTGTGCCCCGAACATAAGGCTGGTCTTGATATTTTCGATGGTGAGCCTGGCATCGTCCGTTCTATATTCGGCATAATAACCAGCCCCATTCAATATCTTTTTAGGCAAAAGGGGCTCCAATTTTAGGGCCTCCTTTTTCTCCAACATTTGCCGTTTGTCGTCCCCGGTCACCTGGGCCAAAATATCGTAGACCTTTAGTCCTATGGACGTCAACCACTTACCATAAGAGCCATTCTCGATCAAGGGCAAAAGCATCTTTTCCGGTAATACCAAATGGGGTGCCAATTTATGGACGATGGCACGTTCAGATCCCACTTCCTTGACCAGCCAAAAATCGAACTGTTTTAAATAGCGTAAACCCCCATGAATCAGTTTGGTTGATTTGCTACTGGTACCTGATGCGAAATCGTTTTTCTCCAACAGGGCCACCTTCAAACCCCTGGAGGCGGCATCCAAGGCTATACCGGCCCCGGTAATCCCTCCTCCGATAATTACCAAATCAAAAGATTCCGTTTTTAACCGTTCAATATATTTCTCACGGTTTAAATTGGAAAACTGTATATGCTGCATAACTTTCTTTCTTCCTTAAAGATACTATGTAAGGCACCCGTATGTACGGCCTTACTTCTTAATTTAATGATAAATTAACAGGCCTATTCCTCTTCCCAAGCCTTGGATCGATCCACGGCCTTTTTCCATTGGGCATATAATCGTCTTCTTTTTGCCCGATCAAATTGAGGTTTGAAGATTCTGTTCATGGGCCTACTCTCATCGATATCGGACTGGGACCAAAGTCCCACCTGAATGCCCGCAAGAAAGGCGGCACCCATAGCAGTGGACTCTATCACTTCGGGGCGATGTACCTCGGTATCCAAAATATCGGCCTGAAACTGCATCAGATAGTTGTTGGCGCAGGCACCACCATCCACCCGTAAGTTCTTCAACTGTAGATCTGAGTCGTCCTCCATGGCCTTTAAAATATCCTTTGTCTGATAGGCAAGTGACTCCAAGGTCGCTTTGGCCAAGTGGGCCTTGCCCGTATCCCTCGTAAGTCCGAAAATCGCACCACGGGCATACATGTCCCAATGAGGTGCTCCAAGGCCGGCAAAGGCCGGTACCACGTACACCGAACTTTCCCCTTCAACAGATTTGGCAAGTGCCTCGGTTTCCTTGGCATCGGATATCAATTCCAAACCGTCACGCAGCCATTGTATGGCAGCCCCTGCAATGAAAATACTCCCCTCCAACGCGTAGTTCACCTTACCGTCCAAACCATAGGCAATGGTGGTCAACAATCCATTTTTGGAAAATTGGGGTTCCTCGCCAGTGTTCATCAGCATAAAACAGCCAGTCCCATAGGTGTTTTTTGCGGTTCCCTTTTTAAAACATCCCTGTCCGAACAAGGCTGCCTGTTGGTCCCCGGCAATCCCCGCTATGGGGATTTTAACTCCGTCGATTTCAAAATCCCCAAAATGGAATGCCGAGGGTTTTACTTCAGGCAACATGCTTTTTGGAATATTCATGGCACTTAATAGCCGATCGTCCCATTGTAGATTTACAATATCATACAAGAGGGTTCTTGATGCGTTGGTATAGTCCGTGAAATGGTTTTTGGTCGTGGTCATATTCCAGACCAGCCAGGAGTCGATTGTGCCGAACAACAAATCACCATTTTCCGCTTTCTTTTTGGCACCTTCCACATTGTCCAAAATCCATTTGACCTTAGTGCCCGAAAAATAAGAATCTATGACCAAGCCCGTAGTTTTTCTTACATGTTCGGTAAGTCCTTCTTTTTTTAGATGTTCGCAAATACCCGCCGTTCTTTTGTCCTGCCAAACTATGGCGTTGTAAACGGGTTTGCCCGTATTTTTGTCCCATACCACGGCAGTTTCACGTTGGTTGGTTATACCGATGGCCTTCACATCGCCCAAATCGA
Organism: Maribacter sp. PR66; assembly: GCF_028464205.1. Classification (NCBI taxonomy): domain Bacteria; kingdom Pseudomonadati; phylum Bacteroidota; class Flavobacteriia; order Flavobacteriales; family Flavobacteriaceae; genus Maribacter; species Maribacter sp. PR66. The sequence continues at coordinate 857,681 of NZ_JAQPCH010000001.1, read as the reverse complement.
CCTTATTATTGGAAATCAGCTCCTTTAAAACGCCCAACTGGGTTTCCAGAATTTCAATGGCATCGTGCTCCACCCAGCCCGATTTAGGAAAAATCTGTTTGAACTCTTTCTGAACCATCCCCTGGATCCTCCCTTGCTCATCTACCAACAAAGCACGAGAACTCGTCGTTCCCTGATCTAACGATATTATATAAGCTCCCATAAAATCAATTGAATTTAATTATGGCCTCTTCGGCATGTTTGGAGAAAGATACTAGGATTTGGCCAGTTTTCAAAGGAAGGTAAAAAAGCGGTTTCTTTCACTAGACGGATTTCTCCCAGGAATATTCGCGTTCCACCTTACAAATTCGAACCGTGTAGTTTTGGTACCAGTCTTTTATTCCTTTGGATTGAGCAAGTACGTGTTCAGAATTTTTTCTCCAATTGGCAATGGCTTCCAGACTTTCCCAGTAGCTAACGGTTATGCCAATTTCCTCCCTAGCACTCTCTATGCCCAAATATCCGGGTTGGGTCTTGGCCAGGTCTTCCATGGTTTTTGCCATTTCAGAATAACCATGATCCCCTTCAGTGCGGATGGAAGTAAAGATAACGGCGTAATAGCTGGGTTTTTTCACATGTCTTAAATGGGATTAAAAGATTAATTTTAACCATTTACTGTTGTACAGGTATTTAACATACAACAACAAATCCCTCGATGAGGGTTTCATTTAGTGGATAAATTCCTTCTCCAAAAAATAATCGACAATAGCTTCCTTCATCAAAACGGCCTGTTCCCCGGCTTTTAAGGGAGGAAGACTCTCCTTGATCTTGTAATGGGGCCATCCGTCGTCATCAAAAAAATCAAATTCGTAATATCCATAGGGCTCCAATAACCTGCAGATGGCGATATGCATCAAATCTAGTTTATCATCCTTCTTATACTTTCTGTGATATTGCCCCAGCTCCTGTACACCTACAAGGTAAATGATGGCATCCAGTTCCAATGGGTCTCCATCAGAAAATCTATTGGACAATTTCTGTACCAATAGTTCCCATCGTTCCTTCAACAAAGTGTCCCTGGCCATATTATTTTTTATAAGATTCCTCTTGTAAATCAAAGTCATAAAGGTACTAATCTAAAGTTTTATATTTGTTCAAATTGCTGAAATGAATTTTTTGGACATTGTATTGGGTCTATTGCTTTTATGGGGTCTTTGGAAAGGTCTCAGCAATGGACTTTTATTAGAGATTGCCGCTATTCTGGCCCTTATTGCCGGTATTTATGGAGCTATCCATTTTTCGTATATCGCAGGTGATTATTTATCCCAAAGGATGGACTGGGATGAAAAGTTCATCAATATCGCATCCTTGATCATCACCTTTATCATCATCGTGCTGGTCGTGCATGTGCTAGGAAAAATTCTGACTAAAATTGTCGATATAGCCATGTTGGGCATCTTGAATAAACTGGCAGGAGCCCTTTTTGGTATACTAAAAGTAGCCGTAATCTTAGGAGCGCTTCTGGTTTTCATAGAGCGACTTAACGGCAATTTTGAATTGCCTAGCCAAGAAATGAAGACCAATTCCGTTCTGTACGTCCCTTTAATAGAGATTGGTACCTTCCTTTTTGATAATGTACTGCAAAGTAACATGACTGAATAACTCCCCTTTATCGACCAAAAACAACATACTCCCGACCAAATACATTTTCTCCCAAATTCTAGGCATTTGGTCGAAAAACAGATAGATTTTAACATGACCGAAATCTATTTTAATTAATATTACATTGTTGATTTCCCCAATCAACACGAGAACAGAACCCCTATCTTACTTTCCTACAAAGCTATCCTGAACGGCCTGCTTGCAAAGAGAACACTATATGAAAATGCGATCGCTATTAGCTATCCCAGTGTTGTTTGTTTTGCTTTTTTCGTGTACGGCGGAGCCATTACAGGACGACACCATCATTGAGGAAGCTGAAAACAACGTAATCCTGGAACAGGAGGTTCTGGCCGTTGTCAACGAACATAGGGCCTCGTTGGGCCTTAACCAACTCGAGTTCAGCGAAATCGCCTACAAGTATGCAAACAAGCATACGGACTATATGATCTCAAAAGGTAGTTTAAGCCATGACAATTTTAGCGCCAGGGCATCCAGTATTAATTCTGAAATAACTGTAAAGATGGTCGCCGAAAATGTGGCCAAGGAATATGATACGGCCATGGAAGCCTTTGAGGGATGGTATCAAAGTAGCAGCCATAAAAAAACTATGGAGGGCGAATTTAGCCATACGGCGGTCAGTGTTAAAAGGAATGCCCAAGGTGAATACTACTACACACAGCTTTTCTACCAGGAATAGCTGCCTTCCAAAATCCTATAAACACGATACGTTGACCGGTAAAGGCTATGTATGATCGGCAAAAAAAATATGTAATTGGTCGATAATCGTCGATTCTGCAAACTTTGTCGTATAATCGAATTTGTTGTTCAGCATACAGATAAAATAAGGTTTTAAGATTCCTTTGAGGATACCTTTGTCCCATTGAATACAAAACCCCCGGAATGAGAACAATTACAATAATATGCTATACATTGGGCCTAGTGGTATTTCAATCCTGTTCAAAGGACGCATATGTAGGAAAGGAAGAACAAAGTAATTTGAGCATATCCGTTGCCTCCAATATACAAACGGCACAGGAAAACGAGCTTTTTGATTTGGTGAACGAACACAGATTATCTTTAGGTCTGAACGAACTTCAATTTGAAAGTGTTACCTACTATTATGCCAAAGAGCATACAAAGTACATGATCGATAAAGGACAGACAAGCCATGCGCACTTTGGACAAAGGGCCAAGAGCATATCCGATAAAACTGGGGCAAGCGATGTTTCTGAAAATGTAGCCAAGGATTATGACACGGTTATGGAAGCTTTTGAGGCTTGGTTGGACAGCCCAAACCATAGAAAAAATTTGGAAGGGGATTACACCCATTCCGCTTTGAGTATCCTCCCTGACGAAGAAGGGGAGCTATACTTCACACAAATTTTTGTTAGATAAGGTTATTATTGATTTGATTTTTCCATGGAACCCTTGCTCGTGCAAGGGTTTTTTATGCCGAACCGGATTAACCCGTAACATGCATTAGGTAAGCGTCGTGAAGGTGAAAAGCTCAATAAAATAAAGTGGTTTGAAAATTTTAGCATGGCACCGCTATGGTAAAATTGAAAACACAGCGCAGTGTTTTATTTTGAAGCGATTTTTAGCTGTAACAGCTTTTCTAATGCATATTCCGGGATTAAGTACGCCACTTTTTTTACCTTTAGAAAAACAATGATCATGGGTATAAAACCTCCTTTTAACCTTAATCAATGGATCGAGGAAAATAGACAAAACTTAAAACCCCCGGTGGGCAATAAAAATCTTTACAAGGATGCAGGTGATTACATTGTCATGGTAGTGGCGGGCCCAAATGCCAGAAAGGATTACCACTACAATGAAACCGAGGAGCTTTTTTATCAGTTAGAAGGACATATTGAAGTCCATATACAGGAGGATGGTCAGAAAAAGACCATGAAACTAGGTCCTGGCGACATGTATCTACATCCGGCCAAGATTCCACATTCGCCTGTTAGGCATGAGAATTCCATTGGACTCGTTATAGAACGAAAACGGGCGCATATGAACGTTGATGACGGTTTATTGTGGTTTTGTGATAATTGCAACCATAAACTCTATGAAGCCTATTTTACCTTGCATGACATAGAGAAAGACTTTTTGGCCCACTTTAAGCATTTCTATAGTTCCGAAGCGTTAAGAACTTGTGATAAGTGCGGTACCGTAATGCCCGTGGATGAACGATTTATGGCCAAGGAAGAGTAATGGTATTGGTTGCCCAAATAGTCACCTTTCTAGTGGCGCTTTTGCACTGTTACTTTCTTTGGCTGGAAATGTTCGCTTGGACGACCAAGGCCAGAAAGGTCTTCAGGAATTTTCCTTCGGATTTGTTCGAACCCACAAAAAGTATGGCGGCAAATCAGGGTTTGTACAATGGCTTCCTGGCCGCTGGCCTATTTTGGTCCTTGATCATAACCTCTCCAATTTGGTCCGTCAATGTCGCTCTCTTCTTTTTGGCCTGTGTGCTAATCGCCGGGCTATATGGGGCCCTCACCGTTTCCAAAAAAATATTTTATGTTCAGGGACTTCCGGCCTTGTTGGGAATTATCGTATGGTGCCTGGTGAAGTTTGATTTGTAAAGAGCAAACTATTCTTTGTACTTTTGCTTAAATATAACAATAGAGGTTAAAAAAGTTATAAATGTCAGAAATAGCGAAACAATTTGGTATAGACGATGCCCTATCTGCTTTAGGTATCAAAGAGATTAACGACGGCACATCCACGGGTTTGGAAAATTTTGCTTCGGGAAGTGAAATAGCATCTTATTCACCTGTTGACGGGTCATTGATAGCCAAGGTTACCTCAACATCCAAAGAGGACTATGAAAAGGTCATGGAAAAGGCAACGGAGGCGTTTAAATTTTGGAGAAAAATGCCCGCACCGCAGCGTGGGGAAATTGTACGTCAATTTGGCAACAAACTTCGGGAATTGAAGGAGCCCTTAGGAAAACTGGTTTCCTATGAAATGGGTAAGAGCTACCAAGAAGGTTTGGGCGAAGTTCAAGAGATGATAGACATCTGTGATTTTGCGGTAGGCCTCTCCAGACAGCTACACGGTCTTACAATGCATTCGGAGAGACCCGGTCATAGAATGTACGAACAGTATCACGCCCTTGGGGTAGTGGGTATAATTTCAGCCTTCAATTTTCCTGTAGCGGTTTGGTCTTGGAACACGGCACTGGCGTGGGTCTGTGGTGATGTGTGCGTATGGAAACCATCGGAAAAAACACCTTTATGCGGGATTGCCTGTCAGAATATAGCTGCTTCGGTCTTTAAGGAAAATAAGCTCCCTGAAGGTATTTCTTGCCTCATCAATGGGGATTATAAAGTGGGAGAGTATATGACCCATGATCAAAGAATACCTTTGGTATCTGCAACCGGTTCTATCCGAATGGGGAAAATAGTGGCCCAAGCAGTGGCCGCCAGATTGGGTAAATCCCTCTTGGAATTGGGTGGAAACAATGCTATTATCGTAACACCCGATGCCGATATCAAGATGACGGTAATAGGGGCTGTTTTTGGGGCCGTAGGTACCGCTGGTCAGCGCTGTACCTCCACACGAAGATTGATCATCCATGAATCCATATATGATACCGTAAAAGATGCCTTGGTCTCTGCGTACAAACAATTGCGCATAGGCAACCCCTTGGATGAAAACAACCATGTAGGTCCGCTTATCGATACGGATGCCGTGGCCCTTTATTCCAAAGCTTTGGACAAGGTGGTGCAAGAAGGTGGCAAGGTCATTGTGGAAGGTGGCGTTCTTGAAGGCAAGGGATATGAAAGTGGTTGTTATGTAAGGCCGGCCATCGCCGAAGCCAAAAACGATTTTGAAATCGTGCAACATGAAACGTTCGCGCCCGTACTGTATTTGCTGAAATATAACGGGGATGTTGAAAACGCGATAGCACTACAGAATGGTGTCGTCCAAGGCCTTTCGTCGGCCATAATGACCAATAATTTACGGGAAGCGGAGAAATTCCTGTCCGTTGCAGGTAGCGATTGCGGTATCGCCAACGTAAATATTGGAACCTCCGGTGCCGAAATTGGCGGCGCCTTTGGTGGGGAAAAAGAAACCGGGGGCGGCAGGGAAAGCGGTTCCGATGCCTGGAAAATCTACATGAGAAGACAGACCAATACTATTAATTATACCACGGAACTACCACTTGCCCAAGGCATAAAATTTGATTTGTAGTTCATTCCACTACAATAACAGCGGCCTACGATTTGAACAAATTTAGGCCGCTTTTTGGTTAGGGCCATTTGATGACCAACTGCCTTGAAGTATGGTCTGCATTCCCAACACCACGAACATACACAGGAATTTAAGAACTTCAATCATTCCCTTTTTTAACCTTTTCATGTGTTTAAAATAAAGTTAATAGCTTGATAATTAAATACTTTATGTAGTATGGGTATTTAACTTATCATTATCAATCCCTCGATGAGGGTTTCATTTTTTTGTTTTATAGTTTCTCATAGGTCAATATAATTCGCCCTACCGATGACTATCAGGACATCTTAGTCAGTATCAGGACTTGTTATGGCTCATTTCATACTATTCTATTTATTCATCTTAAAATAATGGATTTAGCCCTGGACAGGAAGGAGCATTGTATCATTGGAATTATATCGTGTATGATTCGAAAGTCAGACCATAATTCAGATAAAAAAAGCCCCAAAACTATTAAAAGAATGGGGCCTTTTACTTAAACCAACTAACTCAAATATTGAAACTGACTATTACAATGCCAAAACCTTGTTGGGAGTAATAGCGACCATATTATTTGTACTTGTAAGTTCTTGAAAAAAGATTTTTGGTGAAAACCGATTTATACCAATGTATACCCCAAGTGTACAAATGGGAAAAATACCTGTGTAAATGGAAATCCGCTTATTGTTGATTACTAGGCATTAAGGATTAAAAAACCCATAAAAATTAAGATTTTTTTAATACATTGGTACCAAACACTAAACTATCATGAACTATGAGTAAAACGACAACCAACCTATTGTTGATGTTGATTACCATTATTGCCGGCACCTATTTCTATATTAATTATTGTAGTGAATGTGGGACCACAGCAGTAGAGGAACCGCCTATTGAAACGGCTATTCCAAAAGAAGTGGCATCAACATCCTATCCTTTTGCCTTTAGCGACGGCAATTTTTCCTATGAAATCAACGACAATTACAATTTCAATGTTTCCTCACCAAGTATTTTGATGCCGTTGGCCAATGGGATTGGAACGGGAATTGGCCAGTTGCAGAATTATTTTTCTGAGAATACCGGTAAGGTCATCAATGTGATTGGCTATTATTCGAGTGAAGAGGAGAACAACACGGCATATCCTAATTTAGGCCTGGCCAGGGCGAATACAGTTAAAAACCATTTGGTGGACCAAGGTATTCCATCAGTACATATCAATACCCAAAGTGAATTGAGGGGTGAAATGGTTCCCAAAGACGGCATTTTTTATGGGCCTGTCGCCTATACTATAGACATGAAATCTGAGACGGCTGATGAAGAACTTTCGGCTTTATTCGATAAAATCAATGCCGATCCCTTGATCCTGTATTTCAATACAGCCGAAGCCTCCATCAGCCTGGATGCGGAACAGCGTCAAAAAGTAGCCGATATTTCCAGGTATATCGATAAAGTACCCGAAGCCACCGTAAGCATTACCGGACACACCGATAATACCGGATTGGCCGCGACCAACATGAAACTTGGACTGGACCGGGCTAATTTTGCCAAAGTCTATTTGATTGATAATGGCATATCGGCAGAAAAAATAAGGACCTCCTCCAAAGGACAAACGGAACCCATTACCGATAATTCCACCGAAGAAGGAAAGGCCAAAAACCGAAGAACGGTAGTAACCCTAAACAAATAAACTAACTAACTATTAATACTTTAAAAAAATGAATTTTGATACTATGAATATCTGGTGCTGGCTCATACCTTTGTTGGTAGGCGCAATCTGTGGAGTATTGGGATACCTAATTGGTAAATCCGGAAATACAACTATAGATAATTCCGCGGAGATAAAAATCCTTGAGGATAAAAATGCAATATTAAGAGCCGAACTCGAAGCTTGTAATAAAAAAGCTGCATCGGCCACCAATTTAGGGGCCTCTGCCTCCTCCTTCGCTGCAGGTGCCGCGGTAGCTTCCATACCTTTTGATGCCGATGCTGCCAGGGCGATTTTTAGGAAACCTATCAAACAGGACGACCTCAAAGTGGTGGAAGGAATAGGGCCCAAAATTGAGGGCATGTTCAAGGATGCGGGCATTAAAACATGGAAGGCCCTCTCCGAATCTTCCGTGGCCGATTGTCAAAAAGTGTTGGACGGTGGCGGAAAACGCTATCAGGTACATGACCCGGCTTCTTGGCCCATGCAAGCTAAGATGTGCTATGAAGGTAAGTGGAAGGAGCTTTTCAAGTGGCAGGAAGAGCACAAACATGGTAAATTGTAATAACCAAACCAACCTAGATAAAAACCCCAACCGAATCGGTTGGGGTTTTTTAATTCGCACCGCCAAAGGGCTTAATACTCAGAGGCTTTCCTCGAAATTTAAATGTCGTTTCCTACGAATGACTCGTGGGCTTGCCCCTAGGTAGTTTACTTTTTATTATCCATTATAAAGCTCCATTTGCCTCTACCCACTTAAAGTGGTATTGGTCCTGAGGAAATTTCATGCGTTCCGCAATACGCTCCAAACGGGCAGGTAGGCTTATAAGATAGTCCCTTGCCTTTTCGGCCTCTTCATTTAGGGAACGAACCGATTCTAATTCCCAAAATGCGTTTAATTTTCTGAGGATATCCACGTAATCCTGGGCCGTATAAACACCCAAACGCTGGGCACAATTGGAAAAATTCTCGAACGCCGTACCAATAGTTCCGCCAGATTCCCTCAAAAAATGGGCAGGCATTACTATTTTTTTCTTCATCATATCAGCAAAAGCCAACATCATTCCAGAGGGGTCCTCGCCAAAAATCGCCTTCACAAATTCCCTGTAGGCCAAATGGTGCCGCATCTCATCCCCTGCAATAATGGTACACATCTTTCCCAATAAGGCGTTTCCCTGCTTTTTAGCCATTTGCCCTACTCGCTTGTGGGAAATATTGGTGGCCAATTCCTGAAAGGATGTATACACAAAGTTCTTATACGGATCCCTATCCGTCCCAATGTCAAAGCCATCGGTCAATAGATGCTGCGTGGTGATTTCTATTTCCCGCATATTTACCCTTCCGGATAAATACAAGTATTTATTCAATACATCGCCATGTCTATTTTCCTCTCCCGTCCATGCGCGCACCCATTTGGCCCAGCCATTGGTCTTAAAATCCCCATGTTGGTCAATGCCCACTACGTCCATCAACCAAGATTCATAGGTAGGCAGCGCTTCCTCCGTAATCGTATCTGCCACCATGGTTACCCAAAAGTCATATCCCAATTCCTTCGATTCCTCCCTAATCTCCTTGACTTTCTCCAAAAATCCTTCTTCTTCGGAATCAGGCAAAAAATCACTGGGTTGCCATATCTTTTCAATAGGAACTAGAAAAGTGTCCATAAAACCAGCGACTTTAGGCTCCAATGCCTGCATTACTTCCAATCGTATATTTTTCTCCGCCATGTTTTATTTTTTATCAAATTTCGTCAATAATATAATGATTTACCGTTAAAATCAAATTCATTTTCCGTTTCGACCCTTTTCGCCCGGATAATAGGTATGGACAGGATCGCTCTGCCAAAATTCCTTTGTATGGATATCCAGCGCTGTCAACGGTCCTTTGAAGGCGGCGCCTGTATCTATATTCCAAACATTTGCTCCATTCTGAGGTGTGGTCTTGCCCATTCTGGTCACAGGCGTATGACCGATATAAATTTCCTCATAATGAACGAGCCTTTGCGGGTAACGCTCGTGATTTTTGTCCAAATCAGGATTCAGGGAAAGGGCTAATTCCCATAGGGTCCGGTCCCAATAAAAAGATTTGGTAAAGTATTCATGGTCGATACCCTTTAAGTGGGTAAAGCCTGCATGAAGAAAAAGTTTGTTGTCCTCGTTTAAATGATAGTTCTTCAAACTTTCGTAGAACGAAATATGTGTTTTTTTGGTCCGGTCATCCGCTTTGGCATAAGACTCCGCAGTAGCCCTACCCCCGTGCATGAACCAGGTTGGGTTATCCCTTCCCTCCGTAAGCCATTCATAACAGAGTTCGTCATGATTTCCTCGGAGAAAAATGCAGTTATGTGTTTTTCTTAATTCCAATAAAAAATCAACGGTAGCGACGGCATCGCTCCACGCATCTATATAATCGCCCAAAAAAATCAAGGTGTCTTCCCGAGTGACCTTTGCCCTGACCAATAAATCCTTTAACGCCCTTAATCCAGAATGGATATCCCCAATAACGAGGGTTCTTTGTAATGTCATTTTGCAAAAATCGCAAATACTGCAATCAACACAAGGATAAAGAGCACTAAAAAGAAAATTTTCCAAAAGGAATACGGCCTGCTTCCACTCACCGTGCCGGTTTGCCCATTGATATAAAAATTGTACTCGGTACCTGAATAACGATATGAACTGATGTAAATAGGTAATAATACATGTTTGAAAGTTTCTTTCGAAAGCTTGATATCCGCATGGGCAATGCGTTGTGTATCCCCTCCAATATCCCTTCTAATCCAATTATAGGCGATGTTTTTGGCTTCTTGAAAGGATTGATGGTGTCCTTCCTTGAGGGATACCGAATATTTTTCGGTTACAAATCCCGATAAATACTTGGTATTGAAAACGACCAGGTCCTTCAAGTTCCAAAAGGCTACTTTTTGGGGAATATCCTTTCTTTTCCGTTGGGATGCATTGATCAGAATATCGTCCACAAAACCATTCACCGTGCCCGAGGCATAGGTCCAGCGGGTCTTTCGTACCTGACGCGTCCGCTTTCCCTTATCGCTATTATAGGTTTGGGTCTCATAATAATAATCGCCCCGTTGCCCTTGGTAAGAGGCATACAGGTTGGCATCAAAGGTCCAGTAAGGAACATACAATCCATGTAAACCCTCCGGATCCAACGCTGCCTTTTTGAGTTTATTGGGCGCAAACCAAAGACTACCCACCCATGTCCTAAAGATACTTCGGGCCTTTTTTGCGTCCAGTTGAAAGGGAACCAAGGCTCCTGGAGTAATCCACCCCTCCACTTCAACATCCTCCCGGATCAAGGGTTCCCCGCAATAGACACAGTCAAGCGATTTATAATTTTCTTCCACATGCTGATTGGCCCCACAATTTTTGCAATGAAGCAGTTCAATGGTCTCTGTATAGGCATTTTCCCCAACAACTTTTAGGTAATGGGCCAATTCCAGTTCCTCAAAACTACTTTTGGATTGTTCTATGAACTCCTCGTAACCACAATATTCACAGGTCAGCTGGTGGGAACCTGGCTTAAATTTAAGTTCCGCACCACAGTTGGCGCATGCCTTTTTGAGTTCTGACCGTTGAATATCTTCCATAGCAATAGTGTCACTTATTTAACCAAGTGAAACCGTACGAATTTAATTGGGACTTTAAGCCGATGGTAGAGGCGGTGGTGTATTTCCTCCTAAAAAGGATTTGAGCTCTTCTATCTCCTTTAACGAAGCCCAATTGTCCATACCCTGTTTCCAAACAAGGGTGTCCCTATTGATGGTCCTGCCGGCAAAGAGTTCCTTTAATCTATCAAAGGTAACCGGCCCTGCCTGTTGCCCGTTCAATGCATAGAAATAATTAGTTTGGGCAGGGATCGGTGGTGGTCCGGAAGGTGCCTGTTGTACCTGACCTCCCATAGGTTGCCCCATGTTCTGACCCATCATGTTACCCATTTGTTGAGCCAAAACAAAGCCCATTCCCATACCCATTCCGGCACCGGCCGTTCCGCCTTCGTTCTTCGCTGCCGCTTCCATGGCCTTAGCGGCCTTGAACTGTGAGAGTTTGGCCATATCCAATTTATCCAATCGGCTGTATTCAAAGATTTCCTTTTTAAGCTCTTCCGGCATGGAAACATTCTCAATATAGAACCTTTCCAATTCAATTCCCACCCTATTGAATTCAGGCTGCATGACCTCTTGGCAAGTTTCGGATAGTTCGCTGGTATTAGCGGCATAGAGTTCTATGGGAAGATTGGCCTCGCCAACGGTATCCGTAAACCGCGTAACGATAAGGCTCTTTAGGTGTTCGTTCACCTCATAATTGGTGAAATTGCCATCGGTTCCTACAACATCCACCACGAACTTTCCGGGGTCGTTAATTCGGAAACTGTACGTTCCAAAAGCCCTGATTTCAACCAAACCAAAACGATCGTCACTGAGCATGAAAGGGTTTTTGGTGCCCCATTTTTCATCGGTGAACAATCGGGTATTTACAAAATATACCTCGGCCTTGAAAGGGCTATCAAAACCATATTTCCATCCTTTTAGGGTGGTCAAAATGGGAAGGTTTTTAGTATTCAGCGTATATGTGCCCGGGGTAAAGACGTCTGCCAACTGACCCTCGTTGACAAATACAGCGGTCTGGCCTTCCCTAACGATCAACTGGGCATTGTTCTTTATTTCATTCTGATAGCGTTCAAATCTATGGACAATGGTGTCGTTACCGGAATCCAGCCATTCCACAATATCTATGAACTCATGGCTCAGTTTCTTCTTTATCTCATCGAATAGTCCCATTTTCTTAGGTTTTTAATTGCCGTAAAAAGGTAGGGATTAAATGGAATCCCCGCAAAAAATAGTATCCTTCTAACCAGTGATTCCCCAGAAAAAATTGGTTTTATTTGGTGAACAAACCTTCCATATTCAATTATTCACAATAAAATATACTTGAAGCTATTTTTTCTGATTACCTTAGAAATCCAAATTTCCAAACCACGATGACGTTTTGTAATAGTAGCAGACCTGAATACTTGAAGAGTGAACTATGAAAAGGCCCTTGGTTAAAAAGGAATTTAATGCTTTGTGCAATGAACGTCCATCAATACAATGAATAAATGAAGAAAGTATTTTGCATCGGTGAACTACTCATAGATTTTGTGGCCGAAAACCAAGGCAAAAACTTATCGGTAGCTAAGGAATTTACAAAAAAGGCGGGCGGTGCCCCGGCCAATGTGGCCTGTGCCATTAGCAAATTGGAAGGCAAAAGTGTGTTCGTAGGCTGTGTGGGGGATGATCCCTTTGGGGATTTTTTGTTGAACATTCTCGAAGAGAACAAAGTGGATACCTCCATGGCCCAGAAATCCGAAGTCTTTACCACCTTGGCCTTTGTATCCATCGATGAGGATGGTGAACGCGATTTTGTTTTTAGCCGAGGTGCGGACAAGGAGTTGAAATACGACTCTTCCCTAAAAAAGGATTTCAAGAACAACATGGTCCATTTTGGGGCGGCTACGGCCATGCTGGGCGGAAATTTGGAAGAAGCCTATAGCCGCTATTTTTTTGATGCCCTTACCAAAGACTCCTTCATAAGTTTTGACCCCAATTACCGGGAAGATCTTTGGAAGAACAAAGAGGAGGCCTTTATAAAAAAATGCATGCCCTTTATACAAAAATCACATCTTGGCAAATTCAGTCTGGAAGAGGCACGGTTACTTACGGGGAAAAGGGAAATGGACGAAGCCTGCGCCTTTCTCCATGACACCGGAGTGGCCATCATAGTAGTGACCTTGGGCAAAGAAGGCACTTTGTTGAGCACCAAACACTTTCGAAAAACGATCCCAAGCATTGAGGTGACCCCTGTGGACACGACCGGAGCAGGGGATGCCTTTATAGGTTGTATGTTGAAACAGATTTCGGAACACGATAGTTTGGAGACCTTACTGGAAAGTGAGGAAGAACTTACCCAAATAGTGTCAAAGGCCAACAAGGCCGGTGCCATTACAACGACCAATTTTGGCGCGATCGAATCCCTACCAACCCAAAAACAATTAGATTTTTAGCATGAACCAGGCTGCCTTGCACCAATTATTGGCCTCCAAAAAGGTACTTGGAGAGGCCAAGAAAACACCCACCGAATTATTCCATCAAAGGTTCCATACCAATCTCACATATATTAAGGACTTATTTTTTTCGCTTTATCCAGCGTCTGATACCTCATATTTCTCGAAAAAGCTTCCCGAAAAATTGGAGCTGCTCTTTAAAGAACGCCCTGAAGCATTGAAAAAACAGGACTTGGAGCGATTGCAGGAGGGAAATTGGTACCAAAGCGAGAAACTCGTGGGCATGCAATTGTATGTGGATCGTTTTAGCAAGGACTTAAAGGGCTTACAGGACAGGTTGCCCTATTTCCAGGATTTGGGGGTGAACTTTCTCCATTTAATGCCCATTACAACGAGGCCCAATGGAGAGAACGATGGAGGCTATGCCGTAAATAGCTATCATGAAATAGACCCAAGATATGGCACCCGGGAAGACTTTATGGAACTTTCCCAAAAAGCCCGAGAAAAGAATATCTTCTTGATGTTGGACTTTGTGGTCAACCATACTTCGGATGAATTTGAATGGGCCAAGAAAGCCAAAAAGGGGCATAAAAAATACCAGGATTATTATTACACTTTTGACGACAGGTCTATTCCCGATGAATACGAAAAAAACTTACCGGAAATCTTTCCGGAATCGGCTCCCGGTAACTTTACCTATATCCCGGAGATGGAAAAATGGGTAATGACCGTTTTCAATAAGTATCAATGGGACCTCAACTATAGAAACCCGGAAGTTTTTTTGGAAATGCTGGGGAATCTCATGGCCCTTGCGAACATGGGAGTGGATGTCATACGATTTGATGCCCTGGCCTTTTTATGGAAAAAACTGGGTACCATTTCCCAGAACCTGCCCGAAGCACACACCCTGATCTCACTCTTTAGAATGTGCCTACAGGTAATCGCTCCCGGAGTCATTCTTTTGGCAGAAGCCATTGTTGCACCGCGCAATATCCTAAAATACTTCGGTGAGAACCAGTTTGAAGGAAACGAGTGTGAAATAGCTTACAATGCTTCCTTAATGGCACTTTTATGGAACTCCATCGCAACCAAGAAAAGTTCCTTGATGATCCGTAGCCTAAATGGAGTACCCAATAAGCCCATTGATTGTACTTGGATCAATTACATCCGTTGCCATGATGATATTGGATTGGGCTATGACGACGATTTTGTACGTGAAATGGGTTGGGAACCGTTTCCCCACAAACAGTTTATCCTCAATTACTATTGTGGCAGGTTGGAGTGGTCGCCCGCAAAAGGCCTTATGTTCATGTATAACCCAAAAAATGGGGACGGGCGTATCACGGGAAGTGCCGCATCACTCTTGGGTCTGGAATCCGCCCTTGAACAAAAAAACGAAATAAGCGTCTCCTATGCCGTGGATAAAATTATAATGATGCATGGCATCATTTTGTCGTTTGGCGGCATTCCGCTGATTTATGCCGGAGACGAAATCGCGACCTTGAACGACTATTCGTTCCTGGAGGATGAAGATTTCAAAAACGATAGCCGATGGGTCAATAGACCTAAACAGGATTGGGAGGTCGTCAAAAAACTTGATACGTCCAATGGACCTGCCAGTATTGTTTACAAAACATTACGAAAAATGATCGCTATACGTAAGGACCAAGAAGTCTTTGCGGACCATAATAATACCGTCATCCATGACACCCCCAATCCTCACATTTTTGTTTTTGAACGAAAAGATGCAGGAAAATCGATTTGGGTGATTTCAAACTTTGACGAAGTTTCACAGTCCCTAGATGTTTCTTGGCTGCTTTCAAATGGTATTCTTACCGGGGAGGCATCTGTAGACCTGCTTACAGGTAATCCAATGACCCTGAACGGGAACAAGGACTTTTATTTAAAGCCCTTTGGCCATTATTGGATAACGAACGTTTAATTAATTGTATTTCACCTTTCTCAGGATTCTCAAAGCCTCCTTTAAGGAAGTGTACGTTTTTGGGTACTTGTTTTTTACCAAGTTCTTGGCCAGGTCCATTTGATCACGGGCTTCCTCAAAACCGTTCAAATAACAAATTAGGAAAGTATCGGCCAAATAATTAAGGTCTTCGTTTTCCATAGAATTCAGGGGCGTGTCGTTCTTTATCTTTGAAATAAGGGACTTGCTGCTGTTATAGACATGGAACAAGGTTTTTTTATCATATTGAGGCGGTTCGAACAATAATTTCGACTCGATTTTATAGGTGCCGTTATCATTAAAACGAATCACCACCTTTTCCAAGGGATAATATTTTTGTTTGGAACCCAATCCTAAATGCACATACTCCATGGTGGAGAATGAATTGTCGTCATAATCGATGGTTACTTCATCCAAATCTGAATAAAACAACTTTACCTGCTCGTTAATCAATTCGATATCCACCCTGTAATAATAGGTTTGGCCTTTTACCACTTTTGTATTTCCTGCCCAACATACCACAAATTGTTCCTTAAAAACTTTATAGTCACTTTCCAGGTCCTTGTGCCGATTGTTCAAAAAATCGATGACCCCGTCCAAGGTGAGTTCTATGTTGTTTCTGGCATGTTGTTCTATGGTTGCAACGGTTTTGGAATTTATGTCCTTTAGTTCTACGCCATAGGCTTTGGGCAAACTTATGCTGCCCTCCCTAAAAAACACGGAACCCCCGTAATACTTCCATATATTCTTGCGCAGGGCACATACCTTCCCTATGGACCTGATGGTCACCAGACCAACAACCTTTCCCTCCTTTAAATGGGGAAAGGGAATGTTCTCATAGGAAATAATGGGCGGGTTTTCTAGGTAGGCGTTTACTAAGTTTTGAATCTTGCTATCATCGAAAAAATCCACCCCCACAATGGTGTTGTCCTCATCCTCGACACCCACAACAATGAAAGAATTATTTTTTGGATTGCTGTTTGCCAAGGCGCAAACATGCTTCAGGAATTTGGCCTTTCCCTCCTTTTCCCCAATGGCAATAAAACGCTTTTTGTCGTAAAAACTATTTTCATCGTTGTGGGCGAGCAAGTTTTTTACAAGTAGGCGTTTATTGATCATACCTGCTTATTGACTATGGTGGAAGATGCCTGGGCGGTAGGCATTACCACGAGATCTGCAATATTTACGTGATAAGGTCTTGTTACCACAAAGTGAATAATATCGGCGATGTCTTCAGGAGTTAAAGGCTGGAAACCTTTGTAGACATTGTGCGCACGTTCTTCGTCGCCCTTGAACCTAACATTGCTGAATTCGGTTTCTACTAGTCCGGGATTTACGGCTCCTACTCGAATACCGTATTGGTTCAAGTCGATGCGCATTCCCTGATTGATGGCATCTACCGCATGCTTGCTGGCACAATAGACATTTCCTTTGGGATACACTTCCTTACCGGCCGTAGAACCTATATTGATAATATGACCTTCTTTTCTCTCGATCATTTGCGGTAAAATGGCCTTGGAAACATAAAGGAGGCCCTTCACGTTGATATCCATCATGGCATCCCAATCGTCCAAAGAGCCTTCCTCAATGGGGTCCAGGCCATGGGCGTTCCCCGCGTTGTTGATTAGAATATCAATTTTTGAAAAAGCATCGGGCAGGGACGCTACCGCATTTTTCACGGATTCCTTATCCCTTACATCAAAACAGAGTGTGTGCACTTTCACCTTCATCGAAAGTTCTTCCTGAAGGCCTTTTAGCCGATTATCGCGCCTTCCACAAAGGATCAGATTTATACCGTTATTCGCAAAATGCATTGCCGTTGCCTTTCCAATGCCACTGGTCGCCCCAGTAATAAATGCTGTTTTTCCCATTATATTTAATTTTATGCTACTTCACTGCCATTGCTCGCTTCCAATAAAAGAAACCAATCCTCCAATTCCATTTGGATTTCCAAGGCCTTGATCGCCAGGGCAAGTCGGACTTCGTTGGCCGTTCCTACCACGGGGCGGATGCCGGCCGGATGTCGTAATACCCAGGCAAGCAACAATTGGTCTTCAGTGGCATTATATTTTGGCACCAATTGGTCGATTATCTTTTGGATGCGATTGGTACGGTCAGATGATTTTCTGAAATACGTGCCCAACGGACTCCATGCCATGACCATACGGCCTTTAATGATACAATCATCAAGGGTGCCGTTATCCATAACATCGTTGCTGGTAAGGGAGCATTCCACTTGATTCCCTTCAACCTTCACTTTGGTTTCCAATAATTTTATTTGTGATGGGCTAAAATTGGAAACCCCAAATTGCTTGATTTTTCCCTCCTGTTTTAGTTTGGATATAGCAAGTGAAATCTCCTCCGGATCCATAAGGGGACTCGGTCTATGCAATAATAGCAGGTCCAGATACTCCGTGTTCAGTTTCTGTAAGGATTGCTCCACGGACCAAATGATATATTCACTGTCGTAATCATAGTGCTTTACCTTATTGCTCCTGGATTCAACCTTGAACTGGATTCCGCATTTACTGATAAATTGAACGTTTTCCCTTTGTATGCCGCTTTTTGAAAAGGCCGCGCCAAAATCCGCCTCGGTGGTATAATCTCCATAGATATCCGCATGGTCAAATGTGGTTATACCAAGATCCATGCAATGGTTCATCAAGCGTACCATTTCATCGGTTGTAAGTCTTTTCCCCCATTTGCCCCAGGTCATGGTACCGGCAATAATTTTGGAATATTCCGTAGTGCTGTTCATTAAGAAGTTAAATTAAAAAGAAATACCATAAATACTTCACAAAAATAGGGCCTTCTACCATTTTTTAACCAATCGTTAACAGCTACTCAACCAATTAATTTTCAATTTGCACAACTGTTAAATTTTTAGCTAAATTTCGCGAAATAGTATCTGATACATGGAAGAAAATACAACTGTAGACATAAGTGCGGTCAATGAGAAAATAGCACAGGAAAGCGCATTTATTGATTTACTTGTTCTTGAAATGAACAAAGTCATCGTTGGTCAGAAACACATGGTTGAGCGCCTGCTGATTGGCCTGTTGGGGCAGGGGCATATCCTTTTGGAAGGTGTTCCCGGTCTGGCAAAGACTTTGGCGATCAACACCTTGGCCAAGGCAGTAAAGGGAAGTTTCAGTAGGATCCAGTTTACCCCAGATCTACTTCCCGCAGACGTTGTGGGTACACTCATCTACAATATAAAAGAGAACGATTTCTCCATAAAAAAAGGTCCCATTTTTGCCAATTTTGTCTTGGCCGATGAAATCAACAGGGCTCCCGCAAAGGTACAATCCGCCCTATTGGAGGCCATGCAGGAAAAACAGGTGACCATAGGTGACGAAACCTTTATTCTGGACAAACCTTTTCTAGTTATGGCCACGCAAAACCCGGTTGAACAGGAAGGAACCTATCCCTTGCCCGAAGCACAGGTTGACCGTTTTATGCTGAAAACAGTTATCGACTACCCCAAAATGAACGAGGAACAGTTGATTATGCGCCAGAATCTTTTAGGTGGATTTGAAAGCGTAAAACCCGTGGTTTCCTTAAATCAGATCTTGAGTGCCCAAAAGGCCGTTAGGGAAGTATACATGGACGAAAAAATTGAAAAATACATTCTCGACATTATTTTCGCTACCCGTTACCCTGAAAAATATAACCTTGAAAAATTGAAGCCCCTTATCAGTTTTGGTGCCTCGCCCAGGGGAAGTATCAACTTAGGCGTAGCGGCAAAATGTTATGCCTTTATTAAACGCAGGGGCTATGTTGTTCCGGAAGATGTTAGGGCCGTAGTCCACGATGTTCTAAGGCATAGAATAGGCATTACCTATGAGGCAGAGGCCGAAAACATTACTTCTGAGGAAATCATCAACAAAATCGTAAACGAGATAGAAGTACCTTAAAAGTGGGCGGTTGGCAGATGCGGTTGGCAGTACACAATATTGTGTTCCCTACTGAATACTGCTTGCTGAAAACTGTTTACTAGACCAAATGGATACCAAGGAATTACTCAAAAAAGTACGTAAGATTGAAATCAAGACACGCCGTCTGTCCGACCATATTTTTGGTGGGGAATACCATTCTACGTTCAAGGGAAGGGGTATGACTTTTAGCGAGGTACGGCAGTATCAATTTGGGGACGATGTTAGAAGTATCGATTGGAACGTGACCGCGCGGTATAATGAGCCTTTTGTAAAGGTATTTGAGGAAGAACGGGAACTTACCATGATGCTCATGGTGGATGTGAGCGGTTCGGAATTTTTTGGCACCAAAAATCAGTTCAAAAACGAAATAGTTACGGAAATATCGGCCACATTGGCCTTTAGTGCCTTACAGAATAACGATAAAGTGGGGGTACTTTTATTTTCGGACCAAGTGGAACTTTTCATCCCACCAAAAAAGGGGAAGACCCATGTATTGCGAATCATACGGGAGCTATTAGAA
This sequence comes from Maribacter sp. PR66, assembly GCF_028464205.1. Taxonomy (NCBI): domain Bacteria; kingdom Pseudomonadati; phylum Bacteroidota; class Flavobacteriia; order Flavobacteriales; family Flavobacteriaceae; genus Maribacter; species Maribacter sp. PR66. Next base: position 837,639 of record NZ_JAQPCH010000001.1, on the reverse strand, counting down.
TTTACCCCTAAAAGCAACAGAACGGATATCGGCGAAGCCCTAAAATACCTTACCAATGTAATGAAGAAAAAGGCGATCGTTTTTGTATTGTCGGATTTTATTGCGGACGACTATGAGAAGACCTTAAAAATTACGGGCAACAAACATGACGTGACGGGAATACGGGTATATGACGAACGCGAGGAAGAAATTCCAAACCTAGGATTGGTCCAAATGATGGATGCGGAGACCGGTGCATTGCAATTGATCAATACCCAATCCAAGAAAGTGCGCAATTCCTATGCGGAATACTACAGGGATCGGGTCAATTATTTCAAGGAAACCTTTACAAAATCGGGTTGCGGGGTTTTGGATTGCAGGGTAGACGAAAGCTATGTAAAAAAGCTATTGGGCTATTTTAAAAGAAGAGGATAAAAAATGCGGATTATTTCAACCACACATTTTCCAGTAATGCGAATGGCAAGGTTCCTGGCGTTTGTGTGCCTTATTTTGTCCCTTTCAACCGTAAAGGCCCAAGAAAATCGGAATATCAGGACATCCGTAGACACTACGTATATTAAAATTGGGGAACAGGTCCAATGGAAGGTTACTGTGGAAGTGGATACTACAGACCAGGTCATCTTTCCGGAAGGTCAGACCTTTTCCCCGCTGGAAACAGTAGAGGCGTTCGCAACGGATACCACACGAAAAAACGACAGGCTTACCCTCCAAAAAATATATGCACTTACACAATTCGATTCCGGTTCCTATAAACTGCCCACCCAACGCATTGAAATCAATGGCATAGGCTATTTTACGGATAGCACAATGATCCATGTAGAAACGGTTCCGGTGGATACCATTGCCCAGAAGATGTACGACATTAAACCCCTCATCAATGTAGAGAAAAGTTATATGGGATGGTGGAAGTACGTGGTTATTGGGCTATTGGTACTATTGGTACTATTGGTACTTGGCGGACTTTTTTATTGGTTCGTACTACGGAAAAAGCCTTTGACCCAAGAAGAAAAAGAAGCCTTGTTACCTCCCTACGACAGGGCGCTTTTGGAGTTGAAGCGACTTGAAAATTCCAAATACTTAATCCAGGATGAGTTCAAGGAATACTATTCGGAATTAACGACGATCGTTCGTGCCTATTTGGAAGAAGAGGCACATGTAGCCGCTCTGGAAAGTACTACGGGCCAGTTAATAGAACGCTTGGAACTCTTGAGCGATTCCGGGGAATTGCAGTTGGACAAGGATACCATCCAACAGTTTAGGAACATACTTCAGACGGCGGATCTGGTAAAGTTCGCCAGGACCAAACCTTCCACCTCCGTAGCGGAGCAGGACCGAAAATTGGTGGAGCAGATCGTGGTCAAAACCCACGAAGCCCTGCCTGAACCAACGGAAGAAGAATTGATGCAACAAGCGGAATATTTGGAGGAACTGGGCCGAAGAAAACAGAAAAGAAAGCTCATTATTGGACTTTCTACCTTGGCAGGAGTCATCGTTCTGGGAGTGTTGATTGCTGGGTTCAAATTCGGGTTTACCTATTTAAAGGATACGGTCCTTGGCCACCCCACCAAGGAATTATTGGAAGGGGAATGGATTTCCAGCTCCTATGGTTTTCCCCCTATTATTTTGGAAACCCCAAAAGTCTTGGTGCGGCAAGAAGTGAAACTGCCTCCGGAGGCAAAGGCCAACATTCAGGATATTCAGGCATTTTCATACCATAGCCCCATCGGACTTTTTACCGTGGGGACGACTTCCGTGACCATGAACCCAGAAATGGAAGCTCCCTTTGAGCAGACCATTGAACAGATCATTCAGGGTTTTGAAAGTCAAGGTACCAAGAACATTATTACAAAGCAGGAGGAGTTCACTACCATTAGCGGTGTAAAAGGTATCAAAGTATTTGGTAGCGGCGATTTTCCCGTCCCAAATTCCAAAGAATTGGTAAAGGGCGAGTACACCGTACTACTCTTTGGGGGCAAGGGATTCCAACAGAACGTAATCCTTACCTGGTTGGAAGATGACACCTACGCACAGGATATTGTGGATAGGATTCTTTCCACTGTAGAAGTAAAAACAGATGTTTAAATGTTAGATAATATATCATTTGCAAATCCGGAATTCTTTTGGCTTTTTTTAGCACTGCCATTGGCGTTGGTATGGTATATATTCAAACGTAAGGAAGAAACCGCAGCCCTCAAAATAGCCACGATCAAGAGTTTTCAGTACAAAAGTATTCTCCCAAAGTTAAAACCGGGGCTTTTTGTCCTAAGGCTTTTGGCCCTAAGTGCGATTATTATTGCCATGGCCAGGCCTCAAACGGAAGATATATCCACACGTACCAAAACTACAAGGGGTATCGACATTGTTATGGCCATAGACGTCTCTTCCAGTATGTTGGCACGGGACCTTAAACCAAATCGCCTATCCGCCCTTAAGGAAGTCGCTGCGGATTTTATCAAAAAAAGGCCCAATGACCGTATTGGTTTGGTGGCCTATGCGGGTGAAGGGTATACGAAAACACCCATTACCACGGACAAAAACATCGTGCTCAATGCACTGAACGAAATAACCTATGGGCAACTGGAGGATGGCACGGCCATTGGAATGGGTCTGGCCACATCCGTAAACAGGTTGAAGGAAAGCAAGGCAAAAAGTAAGATCATTATTCTACTGACCGACGGGGTGAACAATTCCGGGTTTATCGAACCTCAGACCGCGGCAGATCTTGCCATAGAGTTCGATATTAAAACCTACACTATTGGTCTGGGAACCAATGGGAATGCCCTATCCCCCATAGCATATAATGCCGATGGTTCCTTTAGGTATGGGATGCGACAAGTAGAAATCGATGAGGAGCTTTTGAAAAACATTGCCGAGGTTACGGGCGGAAAATATTTTAGGGCAACGGACAATGAGACCTTGGAAGAAATCTATGAGGAGATTAATAAACTGGAAAAAACGGATATTGAAGAATTCAAATATTACCGATACGAGGAGAAATTTAGACCTTTGGTATTGCTTGCAGGTGCCCTGTTACTTTTGGAATGGGTTTTGAGAAATACGGTATTTAGAAGCTTTATTTAAAAAATGATTCAGTTAGACGAAAAAATATATTTTTATCTATTGTTCATCATACCGGTGATCATAGTCATCTTTCTATTGCTTTTGATTTGGAAAAAAAGGACCCAAAAAAAGTTTGCGGATTCCAAATTATTAAAGCGATTGACGCCTAGCAGATCCTATTACAAAGGCACCTTAAAGCTTATATTCTTTCTTTTGGGGCTTTCGGCCCTGATAATGGGTCTTGTAAATCCAAAAATTGGCACCAAGCTGGAGACTGTTAAAAGAGAAGGTGTGGACATCGTTTTTGCCGTGGACGTCTCAAAAAGTATGTTGGCGGAAGACATCGCACCAAACAGGTTGGAAAAAGCAAAACGACTGGTGTCGGAAATTATAAACCAATTGGCCAGTGACAGGATCGGGATAATAGCGTATGCAGGTCAGGCCTTTCCGCAATTGCCTATTACAACGGATTATGGGGCCGCCAAAATGTTTCTACAAAGCATGAACACAGACATGCTCACGTCGCAAGGAACGGCCATCAACGAGGCGATAGAATTGGCCACTACGTTTTACGATGACGAGGAACAGACCAACAGGGTCCTTTTCATAATTTCGGATGGGGAAGACCATTCGGAAGATTCCACCATGAGTGCCGTTGAGGAGGCCGTAGATGAGGGAATCACCATCTATACCATAGGTGTGGGGTCTGAAAAGGGTTCTGTCATCCCCATAAAAAGAAATGGCGTTATGGAATCCCTCAAGAAGGATGCGCAAGGCTTAGTGGTAATTACCAAACTGAACGAGGAAGTGTTGACCGAAATATCCAATGAGGGCAATGGCGCCTACATTGACGGTTCCAATACGGATGCCGCTGTAGAGTTCATCAAGGAAGAATTGCTGCAAATGGATAAAAAAGAGTTTGAGGCCAAACAATTTGCGGAATACAAGGACCAATTTCAATGGTTTCTGGCGGCTGGATTATTGTTCCTGTTTTTGGAAATTTTTATCTTGGACCGCAAGACAAAATGGTTGAAGAAACTCAATTTGTTTAACGAAAAACATCCGGAATAAAATGGGAAAATTGATCTATACATTTTTGCTCCTTTTCATTTCCGTTTCCGTTTTTTCACAGGAAGAGGATGCAAAGGAAAAGGAGAGGGCCTTAAGGACCTCTACCAACCTAACATGGGATGGGAACAAGAACCTTTCCGAAAATAATTTTGTGCAGGCCGAAGTAGATTACAGACAGGCCATTGCCAAAAGCCCCGAAAATGTGGCCGCTCCTTATAATTTAGGAACTGCCTATTACAATAACGAAACCTATAGCGAAGCCTTTGGAAGGTTTAAGGAAGCAGGGGAGGTCGCCACATCAAAAAAGGATAAACACAAGGCCTATCACAACATGGGCAACGTGTTCATGAAACGTAAGGATTACTCCAAAGCCGTGGAAGCCTATAAGGAAGCCCTTAGAAACGACCCTACGGACGATGAAACCCGATACAATCTTGCCCTGGCCAAGGAAATGCAAAAAAAGGAGGAAGAGGAAAACAAGGACAAGAACGACGAGAACAAGGACCAGCAGGACCAAGAGGACAAAAAGGACCAGGATCAAAATAAGGACGGGGACAATAAGGAGGACCAAAACCAGGACAACAAAGATCAGGGAGAAAATGGCAATGAGGGAGATAAGGGCGACGAAAAGAAGGATGAGAACAAAGAAGGTGATGGTGACCAAAAAGAGGAGCAGAACAAGAAACCAGAGCAAGGCGACCAACCCCAGGACCAACCGCAACGAAAACCTAACCAGCTCTCAAAGCAACAGGTAGAGAACCTTTTAAGGGCGATGCAAAACGCTGAAAAGCAGGTTCAGGAGAAAATAGATGCCAAAAAGGTAAAAGGTGCAAAAGTGAAGAACGAAAAAGACTGGTAGGCAAGAGTCCATGATCAAGAAGCTAATTATACTAATTCCTTTTTTCTTTCTCTCCTTTTTAGTGAAGGCGCAGGATGCCGACGCCGTTACCTTTGAAATACAGCTGAGCAAACCAAAATTGGGATTGAACGAGCGACTTCGTGTAGATTTTACCATGAACAAGGACGGGGACAATTTCAATCCCCCGGATTTTAATGGGTTCCGGGTCTTAATGGGCCCTTCCCAATCCATAAGTTCATCCTGGATCAATGGTGTAAGAAGCTATTCCAAAACCTATTCCTATACCTTGGCTCCCATCGCCAAAGGAAAGTTTACTATTGAACAGGCGACCATCGTTATTGCCGGTAAAACCTATAAATCTCTCCCAAAGGAAATAGAAGTGACGGCCGCTGTGGACAAGCCCAGTGATCAGATGACGGCAGAGGATGTAGCCGATGAAAACCTGCATCTCGTGGCCGAGGTTTCCAAAACAAATCCATACCTCAACGAAGCCATAAGTGTGGTATATAAACTCTATGTGAGCCCAAATATCAGTGTTTCCAATTATCAGCCTCTGGATAATCCTACTTATAATAACTTTTGGAGTCAGGATATCAAAGTTTCTAGGCTAACGGCACAAAATGGTACCTATCAAGGCAAACCTTACAGGTATGTTGTTCTAAAAAGAGTGGTGCTCTATCCGCAAAAAACTGGGAAATTGGAAATTGAACCCTTGTCCTTGGACGTCACCGTGGACGTTCCAACCAGTAGAAGGGACTTTTTTGGGGGCAGGATCTATTCCCAAACCAATAAAACCGTTTCGGCCGGCAACAGGGTAATAAACGTAAAAAGCCTTCCTACCGCCAATCAACCGGCAAATTTCACCGGAGCTGTGGGTGAATTCGATTTTTCGGTCAATACAACAAAAACGGAACTAAATGCGACGGAATCCCTACAGGCTACCGTTGAAGTTAGCGGTAAAGGAAATTTAAAGCTTTTCAAACTTCCAGAACCGGAACTTCCAAGCTCATTGGAAGTATATGAACCGGAGTTTACCGAAGATGTACGCACGAACCTCAGCGGCATGCAGGGAAAAGTGAGCAATAGTTATACGATCGTACCTTCTTTTAGGGGCAAGTATCCCATCCCTTCTATATCCTTTAGCTTTTTTAATCCGAAGACGGAACGATACGAGACCTTAAATTCGGACGAAATCATCATCAATGTACTTGAGGGGCCCAATAATAGTGGAAGCCTCTCCAACTCGGCCATTGGTCAAACGAACAAACAGCAGGTGGTGACTACGGGGAGCCAATTCAATTTTATAAAGCTTTCCCCCAATCTTACGAATATGGGAACCTCTTATTTCTTTGGGTCCACACGGTATTATTTATGGCTCCTTCTACCCTTACTGTTAATTCCCTTAGCGATAATCCTACGGAAGAAAAGGGATGCCATCGCGGAAGATGTAGTGGGAAATAAGATAAAGCGCGCCAATAAATTGGCCAGAAAATATCTTTCCGCAGCCCGAAAGGAACTTGGCAACAAAGATGCGTTCTATATAGCTTTGGAACGTGCCCTGCACAATTACCTGAAAGCCAAGCTAAAAATAGAAACCTCTGAATTCAGTAAGGATAAAATTTCCCAACTTTTGAACAAAAAGGGTATAGAGGAAACAACTATATACGAATTCATTGGACTGCTACAGAATTGTGAGGCGGCCAGATATAGCCCATTCTCCAATGTAGAAATGCAAAGGGACTACGACAAGGCAAGTGAGGTAATTTCTTTAATGGATAAACAATTGTAGGTATGATCAAAAAATTATCCATATTAATGCTACTAATGGGATTCCTTGGGAACTCACAAGGTACCAACTTGTTTGATCAGGCTACCGAAGCCTATAACAACGGTGAGTATGAAAAAGCTATTGAGGCGTACGATAAAATTTTGGAAAACAATCAGCACTCCGCAGCTTTGTATTATAACCTTGGGAACGCCTACTACAAGTTAAACCAAATACCGGAGAGTATTTATTATTACGAGAAATCACTTTTGTTGAATCCGGACGACCAAGAAGTACGAACCAATCTGACCTATGCCCAGAATATGACCTTGGATGCCATAGAAACGCTGCCCCAGACCGGACTTTCGCGCATTTATAAGACTATAACCTCCCGGTTAACCTTTGACCAATGGGCCTACGCAAGCATTTTTTGCATGATTTTGTTCGTGCTCCTTTATATTGCCTTTTATTACAATCAATATTCCACTAGAAAAAGGTTCGCCTTTATTGGAAGTTTAATCGCATTGTTCCTTTGTATCGTATTCATAGTATTTGCTTCCGTGGAGTTCAGTTCCTATCAGGCGGATAATCCCGCCATTATTTTTGCCGATGAGGTGAACGTACGTTCGGAGCCCAATACTTCTAGTGAGGATATATTTACCTTGCACTCCGGAACCAAGGTAAACGTTTTGGACAGTCTCAACGACTACCGAAAAATTAGGCTGGCCGACGGCAAAACGGGTTGGATACCTGCCAGTGATCTTAAGGTCTTAAAGGATTTTTAAAATCAATTAAACCTGACATACAGATATACCTTCAGTAGATATTCAGTATATTCGTCAAAACAGACCAATAAATTTGAAATCACTCGTAGTTTACTTTTTGTCATTTTCTTTATTGATTGCCATATTAGCTCCGTCCATTGGCACATTGATGGAGCTATTTGATGGTGAACAGATTGTAATGGATTTTAATGAAGAAGAGGAAAATTATGAAACCACGATAGAGTTTGCCGAAAAGCATTTTGTAAACAACAACCTTCAAAATGATATGTCCTTTTTAGCATTTGGGAAATTACATTCTTTCTCCAAAGATGATACATGTTTAATCCTTTCCAATTTTAAAGAAGTATTCTTACCTCCTCCAAAAGTGTAAATTTTCTTTCCGTTAAATAACGATTTAAAAATTCACTTGACCACCTATTTGGTCTACTTTAAAAGATTTCAAAAAACATGTTCAAACATTTAAAAAGCGATATACCCGCGAGTATCGTGGTATTCTTTGTAGCACTTCCCCTTTGTTTGGGAATTGCCCTGGCAAGTGGCGCACCCTTATTCTCGGGCCTGATTGCGGGAATTATTGGCGGGATTGTAGTAGGCGCCCTAAGCGGTTCCAATATTGGTGTTAGCGGACCGGCGGCGGGTCTGGCGGCCATTGTATTAACGGCGATAGGAGCGCTCGGCGGATATCAGAACTTTTTGGTAGCCGTTGTCATTGGCGGTGTCATTCAATTGATTTTTGGCCTCTTGAAGGCCGGTATCATCGGATATTATTTTCCTTCCTCCGTAATCAAGGGAATGTTGACGGGTATCGGTATCATCATCATCTTGAAACAAATACCGCATTTTTTTGGATATGATCCAGACCCAATGGGGGATATGGCATTTATTCAAGCCGATGGCAATAATACCTTTACCGAAATTATCGATACTATCGACCACATAAGTCCTGGAGCTACCCTGATTGCGATTATAGGATTGGCCATATTAATCTTATGGGACAAAGTTCTTTCTAAAAAGGGGAAAATATTCGCTCTGATACAAGGTCCTCTGGTGGCCGTTGCCCTTGGTATTATATTTTATCTACTTACAAAAAATGACGAATTTCTATCCATTTCCCAGAAACATTTGGTGACTGTTCCAGTTCCCGAGGATGCTGCATCCTTTTTCGCTCAATTTAGTTTTCCAAATTTTTCCGCAATTACAAATCCCCAAATTTGGGTGACAGGTTTTACCATTGCATTAGTAGCTAGTTTGGAAACCTTACTTTGCGTGGAAGCTACCGATAAACTAGATCCCTATAAAAATGTAACCCCAACGAACAGGGAGCTTTTGGCCCAAGGAATGGGTAATATTTTTTCAGGATTAATTGGGGGCTTACCTATTACCCAAGTGATCGTAAGGAGTTCCGCCAATATACAATCAGGAGGTCGAACAAAACTTTCTGCCATCATTCACGGTTTCTTCCTCTTGTTCTCGGTAATTCTTATTCCGAAACTCCTAAACATGATACCCCTTTCTGTGTTAGCGGCCATCCTAATCATAGTAGGTTATAAATTGGCCAAACCGGCCCTGTTTAAAAAAATGTATAGTTTGGGTTGGAAACAGTCAGTACCTTTTTTTATTACAATCCTAGGAATCATTTTTACTGATTTGTTAATCGGAATTGCTCTAGGTTTATGTGTAGGTATTTTTGTAATTCTTCTGAAAAGCTACCAAAATTCCCATTTTTTGCAAAAAGAGAAAAATAAGGATGGGAAAAATATAATCAAACTGACACTTGCTGAAGAGGTCACCTTTTTCAACAAAGGAGCCATTTTAAAGGAATTGGAAAGTATCCCGGAAAACACTTTCTTGGAAATAGATAAATTAAAGACCCGCTATCTGGATTATGATATTATTGAAATATTGGAAGACTTTAGATTGAAAGCCAAGGAACGGAATATTGACATAAAGCTTTATTCTAAAAGGGGTACTATTGAAAATCCGCCAAGTTTTATCGAATTTTTTAAAAGTGATCCAAAGTCGGGTTACAATGTTACCTAATAAAAATTAAAAAGATATGAAAGCCCATACCAAAGAAACACAAGCAACAATGACCCCACAAAAGTCATTGCAATTTTTAAAGGAAGGCAATCAGCGTTTTCAGAATAACCTAAAAGCGAACCGCAATCTTTTGGAGCAGGTCAACGATACCAGCGAAGGACAATTTCCCTTTGCTACGATTTTAAGCTGTATCGACTCCAGGGTGTCCGCAGAACTGGTCTTTGATCAAGGATTGGGAGATATTTTCAGTGTGAGGATCGCCGGAAATTTTGTAAACGAGGATATTCTGGGGAGTATGGAGTTCGCCTGCAAATTGGCTGGGACAAAACTAATTGTCGTTTTAGGGCATACAAGTTGCGGTGCCATAAAAGGGGCTTGCGATCATGCCAGATTGGGGAACCTAACGGCTTTGATCAATAAGATAGAACCTGCAGTGGCTGCCGTTAAGGAACCGGTGGACGAAAGCAAAAGAAATTCCAAAAATTTGGAATTTGTGGATGCTGTAGCCGCAAAAAACGTTGAAATTACGATAGAAAATATCAGACAGCGTAGCAGGGTCCTCGCGGAAATGGAGGAACATGGCGAAATAATGATCGTAGGGGCCATGTACGATATATCTTCCGGATCCGTAGAATTTTACTGAAAAATAGCGCTTTTAAAGAAGGCCAAGACTAAGATTTGAGGCCGATACATGTAAGAATAGGTTATCTTTCCAAAGAACAATTGATTTCTATGGCCTCCAACTATTTAGACAGGATATTCGAGAACAATAGAAAGTGGATTCAGGACAAACTGTCCTTGCAGCCCAATTACTTCAATGAACTGGGCAAAGGCCAGAATCCTGAGTTTTTATATATAGGTTGTGCCGATAGCCGGGTTACCGCAGAGGAACTTATGGGGCTCAATCCCGGTGAAGTTTTCGTTCATAGGAATATTGCCAATATGGTCATTAACATAGACCTGAATACCATGTCCGTGGTGGAATACGCCGTAGAGCATCTCAAGGTAAGCCACCTTGTAGTCTGTGGTCATTACGCGTGTGGCGGCGTAAAAGCCGCTATGCAATCAGCCGATCTGGGCATACTAAATCCATGGTTGCGATGCATTCGAGATGTGTATAGAATCCATAAGGATGAACTGAACACCATAGAGGATGAAGAAAAAAAATACGACCGACTTGTAGAGCTGAATGTTCAGGAACAGTGTGTGAACCTTATAAAAACGGCGGTGGTACAAAAAGCATATAGGCAAAGGGAACTTACGGTGCACGGCTGGGTATTTAATGTACACTCCGGGGAACTCATTGACCTGAATATCGATTTTGAGGGGATTCTAAAGGAAATTATGGAAATATATCATTTGGATTGACCCCTTTCAATTTACCTTGGTTGCATATCTTAATCCCCAAAAACACATTCCACCTTTTTTAAAAGTTTTAAATTTGCGGCTTTAATCAAGCATTATGATTGATAAAATCAAGGAACAAATTGCAGAAGTATCCTCTTTCACCACTGACAATCTGGATGCCGTAGAGGCATTTAGAATAAAATATTTGGGCAAGAAAGGGGTCTTGAACGATTTTTTTGCAGAGTTCAAGAATGTTCCTAACGAGCAAAAAAAGGAATTTGGCCAAACCATCAACCAATTAAAACAGGCCGCTACGGAAAAGGTGGAGCTCTTGAAACAGGCCTTGGAGCAAAACGCATCCGAAGAAAAACTTTTTGGCGATCTTACGCGACCCGGTAACCCCACCGAATTGGGCGCAAGACATCCCATTTCCATTGTCAAGAACAAGATTATAGATATTTTTTCAAGAATAGGGTTCAATGTTTCGGAAGGACCTGAAATTGAGGATGATTGGCACAATTTTACGGCCCTGAACCTACCGGAGTATCATCCTGCACGCGATATGCAGGACACCTTTTTCGTACAAACTAATCCGGATATTCTACTCAGGACTCATACCTCCTCGGTTCAAGTGCGGTATATGGAAAACAACAAACCGCCCATTAGAACGATTTCCCCTGGAAGGGTTTATAGGAACGAGGCAATATCGGCGAGGTCCCATTGTTTTTTTCATCAGGTGGAAGGGCTATATATTGATAAGGATGTCTCGTTTGCCGATTTAAAACAGACGCTACAGTACTTCACCACGGAACTTTTTGGAAAGTCCAAGATTCGGTTACGCCCCTCCTATTTTCCATTTACCGAACCCAGTGCGGAAGTTGACGTTTATTGGGGGCTGGAAACCGAAACCGATTATAAAATGACCAAAGGTACCGGATGGTTGGAGATTATGGGCTGTGGGATGGTAGACCCAAACGTCCTTAAAAACTGCAATATTGACCCGGAAATCTATTCCGGCTTCGCCTTTGGTATGGGTATAGATAGGATTGCCCTTTTGCTGCATCAAATCAGTGACATACGTTTGTTGAGTGAAAACGATATTCGGTTTTTGGAACAATTCAAAAGTTCCCTATAAGCATTGGATGTAAAATTCTTCGGATAAATAACGGATATTTTTGAAAAAAGACATCGAAATACCTATTGCCAAAGACGTGTATATTGCCCTTGTTTACGAGTGGAACGATGAATTCCTGTCCAAGGATTGGAACGCTTACATTATTAATAATAGGAAAACGCCCATTGAAATGGCCCTGATCGTTTCAAAGGGATATGACGAAAAGGTAAAAACCTCCACCATGCGGCATGCCATTGGGGTCGTAGCTGCCAAATCCTTTGAAAAAGTGGAGCTTGTACAGGAAGAAGTGCTGCGCCTTAACAATGAGTTTTTTGTTACCTATTATGCGGATAACAAGCTTTATGAAAAGAAGTTCCTCTTTGAAAAGGGTTCCGTCAACGAACAGAACCTTACCCATGTTCCTTTGATTGAAAAGGATGGGATATTCGCAAAATAGCCCTGTTTTTTGACCCATTAATTGTCATATTGATAGTTTTATGAGTCTATTATTATTCATGTAAAATTTTAACTGCCTGATTTTTACATTATTAAGATAGGATTTGGACCTGCCTAGTTTTAAATTAGTCTCTATAGCTAATTAAACCCTATAGAACTAATGGAAACAGGAAAATTAAATCGTAGAAACTGGCTAAAGACAGGATTGCTCACAGCGGGAGGCATTACGCTATTTCCCCACTTAGGTATTTCTGAAGTGCCTAAAACTTATATTCCTTTGGATGCCAAAGGCAACGCCCTATATAGTCCCTTTTTTAAGGAATTCATCCCCAAGGAATTTCCTGAAGAAACCAAACTTTTGGCAAAGCTGAACGCCAACGAAAATCCTTATGGGCCATCGCCAAAAGCGGTGGAAGCGCTCAAAAATGTAGCTACCAAAGGAAACCGATACGCCTGGCGGGAACTGTTCGACTTAATCGATAAAATCGCCGCGGAAGAAGGGGTAAGTCCAAAAAATATCATGATGGGACCTGGATCTTCAGATCTTCTGGAAAAAACGGGTATGGTGCTGTTCTTGAACGGAGGCAATGTCGTATCCGCGGACCCGTCCTATATGTCCTTGATGCAAGTAGCCCAAGCCACGGGTGCAAGTTGGAAGCCCGTTCCATTGAAAGATGACTGGTCGCACGATTTAAAGACCATGGAAGAAGCCATCGACTCTGAAACGAAGCTTGTGTACATCTGCAACCCAAACAATCCTACCGGTAGTATTACGGATAGTACAGAATTGTTGGATTTCTGTTCCAGGGTTTCTGAAAAAGTACCTGTTTTCGTCGATGAGGCCTACTTGGCATTCCTGGAGGACGGCGCCAAACAAAGTATGGTCAGCCTCATAAACGAAGGAAAGGATGTAATCATCGCGAGGACCTTCTCAAAAATCCATGGCATGGCAGGGCTTCGGGTTGGTTATATCGTGGCACAGGAATCCACCTTGGAAAAAATTCAGAAAATCACCAGAGGCGGCATGGGAATATCCTATACATCCATCTTTGCCGCTTTAGCGAGTATGGACGACAAAGAGTTCCAAAATATGTCCCGAGAAAAAAATGCGGCGGCTAGGGAGTATGTATACAAAAGCCTAACAAAATTGGGCTATGACTACGTGCCTTCCCATACAAGTTTTATCATTTTCCCCATAGAGATGAACGGAAAACTATTCCTCGATAAGATGCTTGAAAAACAGGTAGGGGTCAGGGCCTTTGAATTTATGGGTAAAAATTGGTGCCGTGTGAGCATGGGCACCATGGACGAAATGAAAATATTTACGGCGGCGCTTACGGACGTATTAGCATAAAAACATGGATTATACTTTACAAAAGACGTTTACCTTTTTGTTATTTATTGGCATTGGTCTGCTCCTAAAGCTCAAATTTGGTTCCAAGGAGGAATTGACCGGTATCAAGAAAATAATTTTAAACCTTGCCTTGCCCGCTACTATTTTTATTGCCCTATTGGGCGTTCAAATTGACGCGGCGCTTCTTTCTTTGCCATTTTTGGCACTTGCCTTAAACATCCTATTGTTTTTGTTGTTCCCCTACCTTATGCTCCTTACCGGGATAAAGAGGGACACCCCGGAATACCGTACGGCAAGGTTGTTGGTTCCTTCCTTGGCACCTGGACTTTCCTGCTTTCCATTTGTTTTGGAATTTTTGGGCGAGGCCTATTTGGCAAAGGCGGCAATGGCAGACCTGGGCAATAAAGTCTTTGTACTGATAATCCTCTACTTGGTGGCCATGAATTGGTATTATAGCAAACGAGCGATTACAGACCAATCACGAGCTGCAAAATTGAAGTCTTTGACAATGGCAATGATCTCCGAACCCGTAAATATCTTTATAGTCATTGCCTTGATTTTGGTATTTTTTGGTTTTAAAATGGAGTCGTTGCCATTTTTCATTAGCGATACGTTGACCCGGCTTAGCGTAATCATGACACCGTTGGTACTATTGTTCATAGGCTTGGCGGTGAAAATAAAAAAAGAGCAGATTTATAAGATTTTTTCGCTTCTGTTTTTAAGGGCCGGCTTTGTTGGCATCCTTTCCGGAGTATTTATTTTGATAGCCAAGGTAGAGGTTCAACAGGATATTTTGGTCCTGCTTTCATTTGGACTAAGTGCCTGTAGCTTTTGGCCCTTTTCGCACATTGCCGTAGTGGGTTCCCAAGAAATGGACATAAAAAAGAAGCACAAAACTTTTAATGCCACTTTTGGCGTTAACATCCTGGCGTTATCCTTTCCTTTGTCCACGGTTTTAATCCTGGGGATTTTATCCAGTGGAAACCTTTTCTCAAATGGATATTCCGTGTTGGTTTTAGGCTTGATTTTTTCCTTTGTAGGCGCTGTCCCCTATTTGGTAAAACAGCTATTCAAAACCAGAAAAAAGGTAGGTCAAAAAAAGGCCGATTGGGTTATATACAAAACCACCCGTACGGAAACGACTTAATTTTTTATGCAAAGAATACTTTAAACAACGTCCTATCGTAAGGGAAATCCCTTGGCCGCCCACCAAGGGTGCATTTCAATAATCAGCCTGCCTGCCTTTACCATAGGGTCCATATTGGCCAGACTATCGGCCATTTCAAAGGTGGGTGTATTGTAAATGGTAATGCCCCTAATGTCCCCATCATCCCCAAATGGCCCGGAGATATCGGCATAACCCAGTTCGTACATTCGGCCTAAATGTGCCAAATGTAAGGACTGAAGACTATCCGCTTCTTCCTTTGTTTGGCTCCTGTTAGGTCCTGATTTTAAGAACGCTATAAAATATTGCTGCATCAACACGGTATCTTTGGTATCCTCATCTACATAATCGAAGATTTCATAGCCTTTATCCGTCAATTCCTTTTTTATTTCTGCGCTGGTTTTGGTTGGTTCTTCCAAGGCGCTATTCATTTCCAGCTGCTGTCTTGGATTTCCACAGGAACAGATGAACGTCAGTACCAATAATTTAAGAACATTCCTCATATTACCAGGTATTAAAAGGTTGTTTGCTTAATTGCGAATTGTAATATTTAATATCTCCGGTGACTTCCTCCCCCAACCAATGGGGCTTTTGGAATAGTTCACTTTCAGTGGTGAGTTCGATTTCTGCCAAAATAAGACCCTTGTTCTCCCCATCGAATACGTCGACTTCAAAATTGTGACCCTCAAAAGGCACTAAATACCTTGTCTTCTCCAAAACGCCCTTCTCACATAGTTGGAGCAACTTTTGGGCATCGATATGCGCTATTTCAGTCTCCCATTCAAAACGGGTGGTCCCGGTTTCGTTCGATTTTCCCTTAACCGTCAAAAAACCCTTCTCCTCTTTTATGCGTATCCTCACGGTCCTTTCAGGGTGTGTGTTCAAAAATCCCTGAATGATTTTGGTACTTGAAACCGCATTGTCCACAAAATGCATGGACTTGACCAAGAATTTACGTTCAATCTCAATCATGATTTGCGATTATTTTTATTTCATCCGAAGTAATTCTTCCGCTTGCTTCTTCCCCATTGGCCAATTTCAGCATACATATCGCTATTTCCTTGGGATGAATGGACCGATATTTTCTCAATGGCCCCACCATAAATACATTTAAAACCTTAAATAATTGCTTTGCCAGCCACTCGCCAGGACGTCGTTCTTCCCGTGGTCCGGAAATTAAGGAAGGCTGTAAAATATAGGTCTTCGATATCCCTATTTTTAATACCGCTTCTTCCATTTCTCCCTTTACCCTGTTGTAGAAAATGGAACTATTCGGATCGGCACCCAAAGCGGAAATGACCAAAAGTTTTTCGATACCCTGTTTGCTGCATATTTGTGCGGCGGAAACAGGAATTCCATAATCTATTTTATGGTACAGTTCCTTGTCCGGGGTTTTGGAATTTGTCGTGCCTATGCAACAAAATACCTCGTCTGCCTTAAATTTAGGATTAAAACCTTCCAAGTTTAGGACATCCTCAATATGTTCCTCGATCTTATCCGATACAATATTTACACGATTTCTGGAGAACAGTTTTATTCTATCGTATCGGTCATCCTCCAGCAAAAGCTGTAAAAGTATACCGCCGGTAAGACCGGTAGCCCCAAGAATAATTGCAGTTTTTTTGTTTTGGTACATCAAATTAAATATACCTTAATTTTACAGGATGTCCAATGATTTTCCTTTACGAAAGATTATCCACGTGGATATGGACGCATTTTATGCCTCCGTAGAACAGTTGGACAATCCTGATCTTAGGCAAAAGCCCGTAGCCGTGGGTGGCAATGAGCTGCGCGGCGTTGTTTCGGCGGCAAGCTATGAGGCTAGAAGATTTGGGGTACGCAGTGCCATGAGCGGTATATTGGCCAAGAAAAAATGTCCGGACCTCATCTTCGTAAAACCTCGCTTTGACCGTTACAAGGAAATTTCCAAACAGATTAGGTCCATATTTTATGATTATACGGATTTGGTAGAGCCCTTATCGTTGGACGAAGCGTATCTGGATGTTACTGTGAACAAAAAAGGGAATCCTTCAGCCACGCTGATCGCCAAGGAAATTAGGGATAGAATCCTGAAGGAAACAGGGCTAAATGCATCGGCAGGTATTTCCATAAATAAGTTCATTGCCAAGGTGGCCAGTGATGTAAACAAGCCAAACGGACAAAAAACGGTAAACCCGGAGGAGGTACAAAGGTTCTTGGAAGAATTGGAAATACGGAAGTTTTATGGTGTTGGAAAGGTTACGGCCGACAAGATGTACGGCCTTGGTATTTTTACCGGTAAGGACCTAAAGGGAAAATCGCTTGCCTTTTTGGAGGAACATTTTGGTAAAAGCGGAAGCTATTATTTCCAAGTGGTACGAGGCATTCACAACAGCCCCGTGAAACCCCATAGAATACCAAAATCCGTAGGTGCGGAACGTACCTTTAACGAAAATTTGAGCAGTGAAATATTTATGTTGGAACGCTTGGAACACATTGCCAGTGAACTGGAAAAACGACTTCAAAAATCCAAAATAGCGGGAAAAACGGTAACGTTGAAAATAAAATACAGCGATTTTACCTTAAACTCCCGTAGTAAAACCTTACCTTATTTTATATCGGACAAAAAACTGATACTTGAGACGGCAAAAGAGTTGTTGTACCAAGAAAGGTTACAGAACTCTGTAAGGCTTTTAGGGATTTCACTATCCAATTTAAATACGGAAAAAAAGGAGCAGCCCAAAAAAGAGAATGAGACCGTTTCCTATCAGCTTAAGTTTGATTTTTAGTTTTCTTTTAAAGACCCTTTATTTAAAGGATCTAACTAAATTACCTGCATGGAGGCAAGGGTAGCCAACCATACAATGACCGAGGACAAAAAGATACCAATAGCATTGGCCCAAAAAGCCTTTTGCCTCTCAATTTTGAATAGATAAGTAGCTATGCTACCTGCATAAACACCAGTACCTGGGAGTGGTATCATTACGAAGAAAATCAACCCAAAAAAGCCAAATTTTTTGATTTTATCGCCAGAACCCATTTTTGCCCTTCTTGCAACGAATAAAGCCGATTTTTTATAGAAGTGCCAACGTGTAAAATAAACATTGATTTTATCTAAAAAGAACATCATCATGGGAAAGACAAGGACATTTGCCAAAAAGCAAAAAATAAATACAGCGTAGATGTCCAACCCTTTAAGCACACCGTATGGTATCCCTACCTTGGCCTCTCCAAAAGGGGAAAAACTCCACAATATTGCCAAAAGAAAATCAAATATCACAAACAGGTTAATTTAGGTCTACGAAGCTAGTCATCCTTCTGATTAAGGCACCTGTTCCAATTCATAAAAAAGAACTAAAGTTAAGGGTCGATACAAATTCAACGATTCTCCGAAGATTGTGTCAAAAGGATAATTATTCTATTAGAACATGAAATACCTATAATAAAAAAAAGACCTGATGAATTCATCAGGTCTATAAAACGGTATTATTTTTTGCTCTTTAAAAATTACAGGTCTCTATTTCCGTGACCCTTAGTGTATTTACCATTCCTTTTGCCTTTATGGGCATGGCCGCCAAACTTACCAGCATATCGCCAACTTCCAAATAGCCTTTTTTACAGGCAATTCCGTTAACATCCTCAATGGTCTGGTCCGTAGATACAAACTTATCATAATAGAACGCCTTTACGCCCCACAAAAGATTCAACTGCGTAAGGATTCTTTTATTGGAAGTGAATACCAGTATGTGTGCACTTGGTCTCCACGCCGATATCTGAAATGCCGTATAGCCACTATTGGTCAATGTGGAAATGGCCTTGGCCTTAATTTCATTGGCCATGAGAGCTGCGTGAAAACATATCGATTTTGTGATATATCTATTAGTCCTAACGTGTGGTGGCTCATGAGGGACCTTAATTAATTCCGATGATTCCACACTCCTAAGGATACTGGCCATTTTTTCGATTACCTGCACCGGATAGTTTCCAACGGAAGTTTCACCGGATAGCATTACGGCATCCGCACCATCCATGACCGAGTTGGCAACGTCGTTCACCTCTGCTCTGGTAGGGGTCAAACTGGTAATCATCGTCTCCATCATCTGGGTGGCAATAATTACGGGAATTCGTGCCTTTTTGGCCCTAAGCACCAATTTCTTTTGAATCAAAGGTACCTCTTGTGCCGGTACTTCAACACCTAAATCTCCCCTGGCAACCATTAAACCATCACAATACGCGACAATCTTATCAATATTCTCAACAGCCTCCGGCTTTTCTATTTTTGCAATTATTGGGATTTTATGAGCGGAGTGTTGCTTAATTATGTTCTGAAGGTCAATCAAATCCTGGCTGAATCTTACAAAGGATAATGCAATCCAATCCACTTCCAGAGAAATCGCAAATTCCGCATCCTTGATATCCTTTTTGGTAAGGGCCGGTAGGGAAATGTTCGTGTTTGGAAGGTTCACCCCTTTCTTAGACTTTAGTGGCCCTCCTTGAATCACTTTTGCCCTAACTTCAGATTCCCCGTTCGTTGATACGACCTCGAATATCAGCTTTCCGTCGTCCAAAAGGATACGTTCACCGGGTTTTACGTCCCTAGGGAATTCCTTATAGTTCATGTATACCCTTTCTGCCGTACCTTCAAAGGGTTCGCCTGTTACGAAGGTAAGTTCGTCGCCAGGGCTCACAACAACTTCACCAGACATTACACCAACTCTAAGTTTAGGTCCTTGCAAATCGGCCAAAATAGCCGTATTGGTTTCCAACTCTTCATTGAGCTCACGTATAAGGTCTACCCGTTCCTTAACATCTTTATAGTCGGCATGGGAAAAATTTATCCTAAAGACATCTACTCCTGCCAGCATCATGCTTCTAAGCACATCTTTCTTACTTGTAGCAGGGCCTAGGGTTGCTACGATCTTTGTCTTCTTGTTGCTTGACATTATTAAAAAATTAAATTATTTCTAGATTTTAGTTTGTTTATATCTACCTCGTAGGCGGCCATTATCTTAGGAATGCCCAAAAGGGTTTTTATTATTTTACTGCTATCCACTGTATCCTCATCTCCCTCTATTTTCAGGAAATAATCCACCTCTTTAAGCTCCGGGATCAAACGGGGAGTGGAATAGGTTGTTTCGTACTGAAACAGGTCATTGTTGGTTACCAACTCTTTTTTCGCGCTTTGATTGGAAACGAGCACCCAATACCTGTAATTTAACTCATCTTCCCAATCATAATACGGGAAGGACCTATTTTCCGATAAATCAAAATCCGCCTTGCCCCTAATAAAATTCGATTTTAGTATACTGTTTAATCCGTAGGCAATGGCATAATCCTCCAAAGTGCTATGCAAAGCGACTAAAAGAAAGGATTCATCAAAAAAATCATCTTTTATTTTATACACTGCCGACATACACACTCAAAAACGGTAAATATAGAACTATTAAAGAATAAAGCCTAACGGCTAAATAAGTTTAAGATGTGGTTTTGATTACGAAAACGTTAGCGTTTTGTTGTAATTCTAACGATTCTATTTCATTCTATCCTGTAGTGCAAAAAATGCCCTTTTGGATGCTCTTTCCTCAGCTTTCTTTTTAGAGGTAGCCCTAGCCTTGGCCACTACGTTATCATTTATGGAAAGCTTTACGGCAAAATGCTTTAACGAATCGTTCCCTGTGTCCTCGTAAACATTAAAATTAAATGATTTTTTTTGCTTTTGGCACCACTCTATAATCAGACTTTTATAACTTATAACCTTTCCTTCCAACTGTTCGATATCCACATACGGCTCTATGACCCTAGTATTTATGAACTTTTCACAGTATTTATAGCCCCTATCCAAATAAATAGCGCCAATCAATGCCTCGAATACGTTTCCATGTATATTTTCCCCAAAATGCGATTTTGGAATCCTACTTTCTACATACTTGATCAGGTCCAAATCCTTACCCAATTCGTTCAGGTGTTCCCTACTGACGATTTTGGATCGCATTTTGGTCAAATACCCTTCATCACCTTCCGGGACTTCATTGTATAAATGTTTGGAGATAATGGTTCCAAGCATGGAATCCCCCAAAAACTCCAATCGTTCATAGTTCATTGGATTTCCATTTTCATCCTTTTGGTTCATTGATCGGTGCAAAAAGGCCTTTTTATAATAAACCAAATGCTTTGGTTTAAATCCCAAAATCCTTTTTAGTCCTAAAAAAAAATCCCCATCCTGTTTAGAATGGGAATTGAATATATTTTTAGGAAAGGTCATAAAGGTTTTAGTCTATTTTTTTAAAGACAACACAGGCATTATGCCCCCCAAATCCAAAGGTGTTACTCATGGCAACCCTAACATCTCTTTTTTGGGCCTTGTTGAGCGTTAGGTTTAGACTAGGATCTATGTTTTCGTCTACTGTTGTATGATTGATAGTCGGCGGAACCATGCCATGTTCCATAGCCAGAATGGAGGCAATGGCCTCTATGGCACCCGCGGCACCCAACAAATGCCCAGTCATGGACTTTGTAGAATTGATATTTATATTTTTGGCATGTTTCCCAAATACTTCCGATATGGCCTTCAACTCGGCGACATCCCCTAAGGGTGTAGAAGTACCATGGGTATTAATGGCATCCACTTCCTCGATGCCAATACCAGCATCGCGAAGGCAGTTTTCCATTACCTTAACCACACCGATACCATCTGGATGTGGAGCGGTCATATGATAGGCATCACTGGATAGTCCCCCTCCTACAACTTCGGCATATATTTTTGCCCCTCTTGCCTTGGCATGCTCATACTCCTCAAGTATCAATGCTCCTGCGCCTTCTCCTAAGACAAAACCGTCCCTAGTAGCATCGAAGGGTCTTGAGGCCGTTTCCGGACTATCGTTTCGTGTAGAAAGTGCGTGCATGGCACCAAAACCGCCCATACCTGCAATGGTTACGGCAGCCTCGCTACCTCCAGATACGATGACATCACAATGGCCCAGACGTATGTAGTTGAGAGCGTCTATCAAAGCATTTGCAGAGGATGCACATGCTGAAACCGTTGTATAATTTGGTCCCATAAAACCATGCTTTATGGAAATATGTCCGGGAGCAATATCCGCGATCATTTTGGGTATAAAGAAAGGGTTAAACCTTGGTGTTCCGTCCCCTTGGGCAAAATTCATCACCTCATTTTGAAAGGTCTCCAAACCACCTATGCCGGCACCCCAAATGACCCCGGTGCGGAATTTGTCCAGTTTGTCCAGATCCAATCCGGAATCCTTTATGGCCTCATCCGAAGAAATAAGCGCATACTGTGCAAATCTGTCCAGTTTACGTCCTTCCTTACGATCAAAATAATCCTCTGTATTGTAGTTTTTTAGTTCGCAGGCGAATTTTACCTTAAATTTTTCAGTGTCATAATATGTTATGGGTGCGGACCCACTTTTACCATTTACAAGACCGTTCCAATACTCCTCAATATTGTTACCAATTGGGGTAAGAGCACCCAATCCAGTAACGACAACTCGCTTTAATTGCATTGAACTTTTTTTTAGTTTAGAAATAAACTGAAGGTAAATTAAAAAAAATTATCCATGCGGAGCATTTACCACATGGATAATTTAAATTCTGTTTAAGAAATCATCAAATTACTTTGCTTCTTCTATATAGCTAATGGCTTGGCCAACTGTTGCGATGTTCTCAGCTTGATCATCAGGGATTTGAATATCGAATTCCTTTTCGAACTCCATAATCAACTCAACAGTATCCAATGAATCTGCCCCTAAATCGTTCGTAAAGCTAGCTTCTGATACCACCTCGTTTTCGTCAACTCCTAATTTATCAACAATGATAGCCTTAACTCTTGATGCAATGTCTGACATAATAATATTGGTTTTAAAAATTTAAATTGAAGGCAAAAATATAAAACTTTGGATTAATTACACTAATTGTCGTTAAAATGTAAGGTAATTTAAGAAAATAAAAATCATACTTCCCTACATGAAACCATAAATTTTTCTTCCGAAAACGATGTGCCCTCTAACGTCATTTATGAACAAAACCTTGGTGCTTACTTTATTTCTGTTTTCTTTTGCCCTTAAATTCTCAGAATTCTTCCATCCTAACCTTAAAACAAGAACCATTGGACGTTAAAAAAATAGTACTATTTGCATCGGGTTCCGGCTCCAATGTGGAAAATATTGTCCGTTATTTTGATAAGAATGACAACGTACAGATTGAGGCGGTATTTACGAATAAACGGAATGCCCAAGTATTGGACAGGTGTAACAGGCTGAACGTTAACGCTATATACTTTAATAGACATTCTTTCCTTGGGGGTGATTTTGTATTGAACATCCTAAAGGGAATACAACCGGACCTAATCGTTCTTGCTGGTTTTCTTTGGAAGATTCCTGAGGACATGGTTGATGCCTTTCCCAATAAAATCATAAACATCCACCCCGCCCTATTGCCCAAATACGGGGGTAAGGGAATGTATGGCATGAACGTACATACTGCGGTAAAGGAAAATAAGGAAACAGAAACCGGCATAACGATTCATTATGTAAATGCCCAATACGATGAAGGTGCGGTCATAAAACAAGTAAAAACCGTAATTTTTGCGAATGATAGCCCAGCGAATATAGCGGAAAAAGTGCACCATTTGGAGTATGAACATTTTCCAAAGGTGATTGAAGATATCTTAAAAACACAGAACTGATTCAGATTTCCGCCTTCGCGGAAATGAAAAAACAGGTTTCCTATGGGTAAAAAACAAAAGTTCTACGTGGTTTGGAAGGGCAAACGACCCGGAATCTATGAGACTTGGGAAGATTGCAAGGCTGCCATCAACGGGGCAAAAGGGGCGGAATACAAATCATTTGAAACGTTTGATTTGGCAAAAAAAGCCTTCAACGGAAATTTTGCTGATTTTAAAGGGAATAAAAAAGGTGCAACTGAGCTGTCCCCGGCCGAACTTCTTAAAATAGGCCAGCCCAATTATCATTCCATTTCCGTAGATGCCGCATCCAGTGGAAATCCCGGAATCATGGAGTATCAGGGTGTGGATACCAAGTCCAAAAAAAAGTTATTTAAGCAAGGACCTTTTGAAGAAGGCACTAATAATATCGGCGAGTTTTTGGCCATTGTTCATGGCCTGGCCTTTCTAAAGGAACGGAATAGTGACAGAATAATCTATACCGATTCCCGTACAGCGATGAGTTGGGTACGAAAGAAAAAATGCAATACAAATTTGTCCCAAAACCCTAAAAACAAAGCCTTGTTCGACCTGATACGAAGGGCGGAAAATTGGTTGAAGACAAACTCGTACAAAACGCCGATTGTAAAATGGGAAACCAAGGCATGGGGCGAAATTCCTGCAGATTTTGGACGAAAGTAACTTTTGATAACTATTCAAAATTGTGCTTGCCTTTAAACCACAATTCAGTTGGCAAATCCGTATATTTGCACTTCATTTTTAACTACGGTATGGGCAAGCTTTTAATAGTAGGTACGGTCGCATTCGATGCCATTGAAACACCTTTTGGCAAAACGGACAAAATTTTGGGAGGAGCCGCTACTTTTATTGGTCTTGCAGCTTCACAATTCGATGTGGATGCTGCCATCGTTTCTGTAGTTGGGGAAGACTTTCCCAAGGAGTATCTGGACCTATTGGAAGAAAGGAACATAGACATTTCGGCTCTTGAGGTAGTCAAGGGAGGTAAAACTTTTTTTTGGAAAGGCAAGTACCACAACGACCTTAATTCTAGGGATACTTTGGTAACGGAACTCAATGTTTTGGCCGATTTCAATCCTATTGTCCCAGATGGTTTCAAAGACTCCGATGTGGTTATGCTGGGAAATCTACACCCAAATATCCAAATGGGTGTAATTAATCAGATGGAAAAACGACCAAAGCTCATCATTTTGGATACCATGAATTTTTGGATGGACCATACTTTGCCAGAATTGACCGAAGTAATCAAAAAAATAGATGTGCTGACCATCAACGATGAGGAAGCAAGACAGCTAACCGGTGAATATTCTTTGGTTAAGGCCGCACAGAAAATCTTTGAAATGGGTCCAGATTATGTTGTCATTAAAAAGGGTGAACACGGAGCTTTGCTTTTTCACGAGGAACAAGTGTTCTTTGCCCCGGCTTTACCGCTCGAAGATGTTTTTGACCCCACGGGTGCCGGTGACACCTTTGCCGGAGGATTTTCGGGTTACTTAGCGGCATCGGAAGATTTTACCTTTGAAAATTTGAAAAAAGCCGTAATCCATGGTTCTAACTTAGCCTCCTTTTCTGTTGAAAAATTTGGTACGGAACGGATGTTGGACCTAGAAAGGGATGAAGTAATTATAAGGTTACATCAATTTAAGGCACTAACACAGTTTGAAATTGAATTGCACTAACCCCACGCCCCTCTCTTGGGGTTTTTTTAATACTAAAACCAATGAGTGACGCTATTAAGCACGAGTGTGGCATCTCGGTCATAAGACTACTCAAGCCGCTTGAATATTATAAGGAAAAATATGGGTCCGCCTTTTATGGGGTAAACAAGATGTACCTCATGATGGAAAAGCAGCATAACCGTGGCCAGGACGGTGCGGGTTTTGCCAGCATAAAGTTGGATGTGGAAGCGGGTCAACGATATATGAGTAGGGTGCGTTCCTGTCAACAACAACCTATCCAGGATATTTTTGCCCAAATAAACGAACGAATCAATAAGGAACTTAAGGAAAATCCAGAATATGAAAATGATGTTGCACTACAAAAAAAGAACATTCCATATATAGGAGAACTATTATTGGGGCATGTTCGCTATGGCACTTTTGGAAAGAACAGTATAGAAAGTGTACATCCTTTTTTGAGGCAAAACAACTGGATGCATCGAAACCTCATCGTTGCCGGAAACTTTAACCTCACCAACGTACACGAGCTGTTCAACAATTTGGTACAATTGGGCCAACACCCAAAGGAAATGGCGGACACGGTTACCGTCATGGAAAAGATAGGCCACTTTTTGGACGATGCCGTTGCCAAACTTTACAAACAAATAAAAAAGGAAGGTTACAGCAAGCAGGAAGCGTCCCCTATCATAGCAGAAAGGCTAAAGGTTTCGAAAATATTAAAAAGGGCCGCCAAGAATTTTGACGGTGGTTTTGCCATGGCAGGTCTTCTGGGCCATGGAGATGCTTTTGTTCTAAGAGATCCCGCCGGAATTAGGCCAGCCTATTATTATAAGGACGATGAGATTGTGGTGGTTGCTTCGGAGAGACCGGCCATACAAACGGTCTTTAACGTTCCATTTGAAGAGGTTAAGGAATTGGAGCCGGGCAATGCCATTATCGTAAAAAAGAACGGCACCACAAGAATCAAACAAATCTTGGAACCAAGGGAAAGAAAGGCATGCTCCTTTGAACGGATTTACTTTTCCAGGGGAAGTGACAAGGAAATCTATCAGGAGCGAAAAATGTTGGGCAAACTGGTATTCCCCCAAATCCTCAAGGCCATAGACCACGACCTCAAGAATACCGTTTTTTCCTATATCCCAAATACGGCGGAAACTTCGTTCTTTGGAATGGTAAAAGAGGCCCAAAACTATCTAAATAAGAAAAAGGAAGAGCAAATTCTTGCCATCGGTGCAAAAATCACCAGTGAGGAGCTACATGAAATTCTTGAGGTAAGGCCCAGAATTGAGAAGGTTGCCATCAAGGATGCCAAACTTAGGACGTTTATAACCCAGGATGACAGTAGGGATGACTTGGTTGCCCATGTCTATGACATTTCCTATGGCTCCGTAAAAGAAGGGGACAACCTAGTGATTATAGACGACAGTATTGTGAGAGGTACTACTTTGAAGAAAAGTATCTTAAAGATTTTGGATAGGCTGTCTCCAAAGAAAATCATTGTTGTTTCTTCAGCCCCCCAAATTAGGTATCCCGACTGTTACGGAATCGATATGGCGAAACTTGAGGATTTTATAGCCTTTAGGGCGGCACTTGCTTTGCATGAGGAGAATAACACCATGCATGTGATTAAGGAGGTCTATCAAAAATGTATTGACCAAGTGAAGTCAAAAGACAGTGATATCATAAATTATGTGAAGGAGATTTATGCCCCTTTTAGTGCCGAACAAATATCCCATAAGATTGGACAGCTATTAAGCCCGATTGATATAAAGGCCGAAGTTCAAATAATCTATCAAGGAATATCCGGTCTCCATGAAGCGTGTCCTAAAAATCTGGGAGATTGGTACTTTACTGGAAAATATCCTACACCTGGGGGAAACAGAGTCGTAAACAGGGCTTTCATCAATTTTTATGAGGGTAGAAACGAAAGAGCCTATTAAAAAACAAAACCGTTTAACCTGAAACCTATGCGTTACATCGACAAAATGTGCATTTCGTCGATGTAATAGTTTTTCGGGTAGGACTAAACTTAATTTTAAACTTGCCATAGCATAAGTAGGTTAAGTTCATGGTAAGATTTGGGGCAAAAAAGGTGGAGACTCTCCACCTTTTTTATTTTCTTTCATTTACATACGTACATCTTTCCCTTACTGTAGGATAATAACACAGCTGAGGTATTTCAACTAAGGTTTACGCCGTTCAACCAATTCCTTTTATTTCCGCGTTTCTTGCTTATATCTTTGGAGAACCATAGCATAAGTAGGTTAAGTTCATGGTAAGATTTGGGGAAAAAAGGTGGAGCTTTGCTCCGCCTTTTTTATTTCATAAAATTGGAAGATGCATACCCCACAAGAAATCAGGCTCCTATAAAAAGAAAATAAATTTTTTTAACAATTCTTTTTTTATTTCCCACAATACCAGTAATTTAGTTTTGCCATAGCATAAGTAGGTTAAGTTTATGGTAAGATTTGGGACGAAAAGGGTGGAGGCTTCTCCGCCCTTTTCTATTATTGAAAGCATAAAAAAACCGCTTTGGAACTATTTCCATAGCGGTTTTTAAAGTTTTAATAAATTGAAAGGTACCTAGTTATTTATTCTTGGAATACAATTTTGAAACCTCGTCCCAATTTATGATGTTAAAAAACGCGTCAATGTACTCAGGGCGTTTGTTCTGATAGTTTAAATAATAGGCGTGTTCCCAAACATCCAAACCTAAGATTGGATATCCTCCACAACCTACACCCGGCATTATTGGGTTGTCCTGATTGGGGGTCGAGCAGATTTCGAGCTTTCCACCTTTATGCACACAGAGCCAAGCCCAACCGGACCCAAACCTAGTTCCTGCGGCATCGCTGAATTTTTCCTTAAAGGTATCGAAGGAGCCAAAGGCATCGTCTATGGCCTTGGCCAAATCCCCGGATGGGGTTCCTCCACCCTTTGGGGACAGAATGGTCCAAAACAAAGCATGGTTGTAAAAACCTCCCCCATTATTTCGAACCGCCATGTTGTTCATATCCAAATTGGTCAAAATATCCTCAATAGATTTGCTGCTCAAATCGGTACCCTCAATGGCCGCATTAAGCTTGGAGGTATATCCGTTATGATGTTTTGTATGATGTATTTCCATTGTCCTAGCATCTATATGTGGTTCTAAAGCCTCATAAGCATAGGGCAAGTTCGGTAATTGAAAAGCCATAATTTTTTGTTTTTAGATTAATAATTGTAGTTCTTCAAAATTAAGGATTTTAACATTTATATTAACCCAATTATTTGTTAAGAACTGTGCCATAATCCTTATTTTGCAAGTAAAAATTAGGTGCAGGAAAGTACGTTCAAGATATATAACGCTTCGGCAGGTTCAGGCAAGACCTATGCTCTTTCAAAAGCCTACCTAAAAATAGTTCTTTCAAGTCCGTATAGTTTCAAAAGAATTCTGGCCATTACCTTCACCAACAAGGCGGTGAATGAAATGAAGTTCAGAATTCTGGATAGCCTCTATTCTTTTTCAAAAATCCATTCTTTGAAGGATTCGCCCCCGCTCTTTCTTGAACTTATGGATGCCCTACAATTGAGCGTTGAAGGTTTAAGGGATTTATGTAGACTCCGTTTAAAGGAAATTTTACATAACTACGCCTTTTTTGATATTTCAACCATAGACAAATTTACACACAGGGTCATAAGAACCTTTGCACGAGACCTAAAACTACCGCAAAACTTTGAAGTGGTTTTGGATATGGACTTGCTATTATCTGAGGCCGTGGCAAGGGTCTTGGCAAAAGCAGGCGAAGACCAAGAGCTTACCAAAATCCTGATGGACTTTGCCATGGAAAAAATTGATGATGACAAAAGTTGGGATATAGGCTACGACCTACTAAAAATTGGCAAACTACTACAGGACGAAACGAATACATTCCATATACAAGGTTTTGGGAATAAGAGCCTATCTGATTTTTTAAGTTTACAAAAACATTTAAAATCACTCATAAGGCTAACGGAAATGGATATCAATGATTTGGCCGAAGAAACACTTGCCTATATAGGCTCAAGTGGGGTTGAAGAATCAGATTTTCCCAGACAAACGCTTCCAAACCACTTCAGGAAGATTTTGGACGGTACCCTAAGTCCTTTCCTACTCTATAACAACAATCTTGAGGGTAATCTCGTGGAAGGCAAAATCCTAAAGGTAGGTGTTGAGAATCCATCGGAGGATTTTGCCCAAACTATCTTACGGAATTATTTGACCATCAAGGAGAAAATTTACCAGCGAGGGTTTTTATTCAATTTATACGGCAACCTGGTTCCCCTAACACTTTTGAATTCCATAGAAAACGAAATAAAGAATATACAAAGGGAAAAGGAACAGCTTTCCATTTCAGAATTCAACCGGATAATCTCCGAGGAAATAAAGAATCAGCCCGCTCCGTTCATTTATGAACGGTTGGGCGAAAAGTACCGCCATTATTTTATAGACGAGTTTCAGGATACCTCAGAAATGCAATGGAACAACCTGGTTCCATTGATTGCCAACGCCTTGGAAGGAAAGGATGATCAGGGAAGGTCCGGGTCACTTTTCTTGGTAGGGGATGCTAAACAGGCGATTTACCGATGGCGTGGTGGTCACGCCGAGCAATTCTTGGATTTGGCTACCAAGAAAAACAATCCGTTCTCCATTACAGGAGAAACCCACCAACTACCAAGAAATTATAGGAGCCAGGACGAAATCGTTAAATTCAACAATACATTTTTCCAGCATGTTGGTACGCTATTGGAAAATGATGTATACCGGGATTTTTTTATAGCTGGAAATAAGCAGGAATCCAACGATAATCCGGGAGGATATGTCAAAATAAGTTTCTTGCAGGAAGAGGATGACACTGCCTATGCGGATAAGGTTATGGAAGCTATTGACCAATCCCTTCAAGCGGGATTCAACTATGGTGATATTTGTGTCTTGGTCCGAAAAAAGAAGCACGGGGTAATACTAACCGACTTCCTAATGTCCAAATCCGTTCCCGTAATTTCTTCGGATTCCCTTTTGGTGTCAAGCAGTCCAAAAGTTCAGTTCCTGGTTTCATTGGTCAAGTTCATGTTGATGACCGATGACCTTGAAAACAATTATTCGATTCTTGAATATTTGTCCGATTCAAAAGAAGACACCCATGATTTCATCCATCTGCATTTGAACGACCTTTCGTTCTATCTAACTACAGAACATAATTTTGATGTCGATATCCTTAGGGGCAGGTCGCTTATGGATTCCATGGAGCATGCCATAAAGGTTTTTGACCTGGTGCCAACTTCTGACGCACACCTGCTGGCATTTATGGATTTTGTCTTTGAGATGGAACAGAAACATGGCACGGATGCCCAAGCTTTCTTGAACAATTGGGAGGTCAAATCCAATTCGCTGAGCATCAGCACGCCAGAGGATTCCATGGCCGTGCAGGTTATGACCATCCACAAATCCAAGGGACTGGAGTTTCCTGTGGTCATTTTTCCGTATGCGAACACCAATATATTTGAGGAAATAGACCCAAAACTTTGGATTCCCGTAGATCGGGATGTTTTTATGGGTTTTGAAGAGCTGCTCATCAGCAAAAAACAGGAAATTAAAAATTATGGGAAACTAGGTGCCAAGCTTTTTGATGAAGAACATCAAAGAATACAATTGGATGCTTTTAACCTATTGTATGTGGTCCTTACAAGAGCGGTTAATTCCTTGTATGTCATAAGCTGTAAGGATTTGAGAAAGGATGGCAGTTATAAAACCGAGTATTTTTCAGGACTGTTCCTAAAGTATCTATCCGATTTGGGTATTTGGAAGGAGGACTTATTGGAATATGAATTCGGGGAGCTCTGGAAGACTAAAAAATTAAAAATTGGGCAAGGAAATAAATGGACGGTTCCCTACCTTTACACGTACAAAAATCGCGAAGCCTTTAAAATACATACCAAAGCAGGCATGCTTTGGGACACCGATAGGGAGATTGCATTGGAACAAGGAAACGTATACCATCACATTCTTGAAAATGTAATAACTACGGAAGATTTGGAACCTGCCTTGAAAAGTGCCTTGAACAAAGGAGTTCTTAGTGATTCCACATTTGAAAAGGTACGTGAAACCCTGATAAAATTGATACATCATCCCGTACTAGGCAAGTTTTACTCGGAAGGCTCTACCATTTATAATGAAAAGGAGCTACTCATTTCCAACGGTACCATATTAATTCCGGATCGGGTTGTACTGAAAGGGAACTCGGTAGATATTATTGATTATAAAACAGGAAGAAAAAACAATAAATACAAGGAGCAATTGGAATCCTATTCCAAGGCTTACCAAGAGATGGGATATACCGTTCAAAATAAAATCATTGCTTATATTAACGAGGAGATAATTGTAGACTATATATAATATGTACGGAAAAATAAGAGAACATTTACAGGCAGAATTAAACCAGATAAGGGAAGATGGCCTTTTCAAAAAGGAACGGATCATCGTTTCCCCGCAGGACGCGGTTATCAAAATTTCGACCGGGGAAGAGGTAATAAATTTTTGCGCCAATAATTATTTGGGGCTGTCCTCGCATCCAGACGTCATAAAGGCGGCCAAGGATACGTTGGACACACATGGTTTTGGAATGTCATCCGTGAGATTCATTTGCGGAACCCAGGACATTCATAAGGAATTGGAGCGTAAAATCGCTGAATTCTATGGTACAGAAGATACAATTTTATATGCCGCGGCTTTCGACGCCAATGGCGGGGTATTTGAACCGCTCCTAGGACCCGAAGATGCCATAATATCGGATTCCCTTAACCATGCCTCCATTATTGATGGGGTGCGATTGTGCAAAGCACAGCGGTACAGGTATGCCAATAGCGATATGGAAGATCTTGAAGAACAGCTCAAAAAGGCCAATGAAAATGGCGCCCGATTTAAAATCATTGTTACCGATGGTGTTTTTTCCATGGACGGCCTAGTAGCACCATTGTATAAAATTTGCGATCTGGCCGATGCCTATGATGCCATGGTCATGATAGACGAATGCCACGCCGCAGGTTTCATCGGTCCCAAGGGTATTGGAACCTTGGAAGAAAAAAATGTAATGGGTAGAATCGATATTATCACCGGAACCTTGGGCAAGGCTTTGGGTGGAGCCATGGGCGGATACACCACCGGGAAAAAAGAGATCATAGAGATTTTAAGACAGCGTTCAAGGCCTTATCTTTTTTCAAATTCCTTGGCACCAGCCATTGTAGGCGCTTCCATTAAAGTCTTCGACATGTTGGCCAAGGATACCTCCTTGAGGGATAAACTCCAATCCAATACCGATTATTTCAAGAGCGGAATGAAAAAAGCGGGCTTTGACATTATTGACGGGGATTCCGCCATTGTTCCTGTCATGTTATATGATGCCAAGCTTTCACAGCAAATGGCCGAAAAACTTCTGGAAGAAGGTATTTACGTTATTGGCTTCTTTTATCCAGTGGTCCCTAGAGGAAAGGCACGAATAAGGGTGCAATTATCCGCAGCTCATGAAAAGGAACATCTGGATAAGGCAATCAATGCCTTTATCAAGGTAGGCAAGGCGCTGAATGTCGTTTAAATGCGCATTTTATACTATTAAATGAGTTAAAAAAACAAGAAATTGATTTTGTTAATAATATTTAACAACTTACATTTGCAGCTAATAAACACTTAAACTTAAAAATTTGAACATGAAACATCTTAGCAAATTATTAGTTGTTGTCCTACTTGTTGTAGGTTTTAACAACATACAAGCGCAAGACGAGAATAATCCTTGGCAAGTGCAATTCGGGGCAAACGCCATCGATGTATATCCAACTGGTGACGTTAGCTCTTTTGGTAATGAATTCTTTAATGTAAACGACCATTGGAACATTCTTCCTTCTATTTCTTACATAGGGGTGTCTAAAAGTATTGGTGATGGTTTTTCTATTGGAGCTAGAGGTTCCTTAAACAAAATCAGCAAATTAGGTGATGTAAGCGTTGATGATCTTTCTCACTATGCTATAGATGGTACAATAAAATATAATTTTACCAAAGAAACTGTTATCCAACCTTTTATTGAAGTTGGTGGTGGTTACACTTGGGTTGATGAGATTGGTGCCGGTACTGTGAATGGTGGTTTGGGACTTAATTTCTGGTTTACTGAAAACCTAGGCCTTACCTTGCAGTCTACTTACAAGCATGCCTTCGAGGATTATGGCGTTAAACATTTTCAACACTTAGCTGGTATCTCCGTTAAATTTGGTGGAACTGATACCGATGGCGATGGTGTGTACGACAAAGATGATGCCTGTCCAGAAGTTGCTGGTTTAGAAGCTTTCAACGGTTGTCCGGATTCTGACGGTGACGGAATCGAGGATAGCAAAGATAGCTGCCCTAACGAGGCTGGTTCTAAAGAAATGAATGGATGTCCTGATGCTGACGGAGATGGTGTAGCCGATAAAGATGATGCTTGTCCTAACGAAGCCGGTTTAGCGTCTTTGGCTGGTTGTCCTGATGCTGACGGAGATGGTGTAGCCGATAAAGATGACGAGTGTCCTAACGAAGCTGGTCCATCTGAGAACAATGGATGTCCATGGCCAGATACAGACGGTGATAGTGTTCTTGACAAAGACGATCAGTGTCCAGAAGTGGCAGGTACTGTAGCAAACGCTGGATGTCCAGAAGTTACTGAAGAAGTACAAAAACAATTGAACGACTACGCTAGAACTGTTTTGTTCGATACTGGTAAGTCTTCCATCAAAGCTGAGTCTACTTCTGTAATGGTTGATATCATTCAAATTTTGAACGAATACCCAACTGCTAAATTTACAGTTGAAGGTCACACTGACAGTGTTGGTAGTGCTAAATTGAACCAAAGTCTTTCTGAGTCCAGAGCTCTTTCCGTAAAAGAATTCTTGGTTGACAAAGGAATTGAAGAGTTCAGATTATCGGCTGTTGGATATGGTGAGGACAAGCCAATCGCTACTAATAATACTGCTGCTGGTAGAGCTCAAAACAGAAGGGTTGAAATTAACTTAGTAAAATAAGTTATCCCATATAAACATTAAGTGTTTTAATACATGAAAAGCTCCGCATAATGCGGAGCTTTTTTATTTTTACATCTATGGTAAGCTTTTTGGAAGAAGTAATTGAAGAACTATGCAATGATCAGGTTGCAATAGAAAAATGCATCTATATACTTCCAAGCAAAAGAGCGGGTACCTTTCTAAAAAAAATAATATCTAGGAAGGTAGGCAAAACCATAATTTCGCCGGACATATTCAGTATAGAAGGATTCATTGAAAAAATAGCTAGTCTGTCCTATGCTTCTCAGACAGAACAACTTTTCGAATTATATAAGGCCTACTTAGAAGTTGGATCGTATGAAAAGGAAAGCTTCGAGTCCTATTTAAATTGGGCACAAACGTTATTACAAGATATTAATGAAATCGATAGGTATCTTATTGATACTTCGTCTCTCTTTTCTGGATTGGCGGCAATACTAGAGGTGAATCACTGGTCCCTTGATAAAGAGCAGACTTCCCTAATGAAAAGTTACCTGCATTTTTGGAATCAGCTTCATGGCATTTACAAAGCATTTAATTCGAACTTACTGGCCAAACAAATAGGGCATCAAGGGCTTGTATACCGAAAAGCTTCGGAGATGACTTCCCAATATGCCCTAAATGAAAAAAGACCACACATTTTTCTTGGCTTTAATGCCTTAAACACGGCCGAAAGTAGCATCATTCAGGAAATTCTAAATGACCCTAATTCCAAAATCTTCTGGGACCTTGACGAGTACTTTCTTAAGGACAAATTGCATGACGCCGGACATTTCATAAGAAAACATGTAACGGACTGGAAATATTTAAGTGCAAACCACCTCAGGGGCATTAGCAATCACTATCTGAAAAATAAAAAAATATCTGTAGTGGGAACGCCTAAGAACATAGCACAGACAAAACTTGTAGGGGAATTAGTAAATCAAATAGCAAGTGAAAATCCAGATCAATTAAAGAAGTCTGCAGTTGTTCTGGGTGATGAATCCCTCTTAAATCCACTACTGAATAGTATACCGGAATCCATCAGTGCCGTGAATATTACAATGGGACAAAAATTGGAGTTATCTGGGTTAGCCTCCTTTTTCCTGAACCTTATAGATTTTCACCTCTTAAGATCAAAAAAAGGTTGGTTCTACAAGGATTTCACTTCATTCCTAAACAACCCCTTTACCGCAATAGTTTTAGAAAAGTACAATATTAAAATAGGGGAATTGACCACTCATATCCATAAAAAAAATTGGATATACATTACTGAAAATGATTTCGCGAAATTCCCGAAAGTAGATGAACAAAAACTCTCAAAACTATTTTTCCAGTATGAATCCCCCACTCAATTTGTTCATCAATGCAACTTACTCATTCACGATTTCAAGTGGGTTTTTGACAACAAGAACGACTATTTGGGATTGGAACAATTGTACAAATTACACACGCTGTTCAATCAAATAATGGAACTGATACAGGAGTATGCCTACCTGAATTCATTAAAAAGTATAAAAAGTCTATTCAGGCAATTACTTGCCTCAGAAACCTTGGATTTTCAGGGTGACCCTTTAGATGGCCTTCAAATTATGGGGATGCTGGAGAGTAGAAATTTGGATTTTGAAACGGTAATCCTGACCTCCGTAAATGAAGGCATTCTTCCTTCGGGCAAATCCAATAATTCATTCATTCCCTTTGATCTGAAAATTGAATTCGGTCTGCCAACCTATAAGGAAAAGGATGCGGTATACACCTATCACTTTTATCGGTTATTGCAACGGGCTAAAAACGTTTATTTGTTATACAACACGGAGCCCGATGTACTGGAAGGAGGTGAAAA
Organism: Maribacter sp. PR66; assembly: GCF_028464205.1. NCBI lineage: Bacteria > Pseudomonadati > Bacteroidota > Flavobacteriia > Flavobacteriales > Flavobacteriaceae > Maribacter > Maribacter sp. PR66. The sequence goes on along the minus strand of NZ_JAQPCH010000001.1, from coordinate 801,349 downwards.
AAGTAGGTTGATAACGCAAATACTAACGGATGGAAATAGACAGGATGTAATAGAAAAAATAGCATCTCCCAATATTGGGGAAATTACCGTACCACCAAAAATGGTCCGTAAGACACCTAGCCTTATGGATTTATTGCAAAGTTATGCCCAAAAGGGATTTTCTCCCAGTTCATTAAGTAATTATATTAGAAATCCAATAGATTTTTATAAACAGAATCTATTAGGCATTCAGGATAATGAAGAGGTAGAAGAGAATATAGCTGCGAACACCATGGGTACCATCATCCACGACACGCTTGAAGAACTCTATACACCTTTCCTAGACAAAGAAATAGACCGCGAACAACTTATCAAGTCAAAGGATTCCATAGAATCCATCGTGCATAAAAACTTTCAGAAATCCTATATGGATGGCGCCTATGACAGTGGAAAAAATCTAATTGCCTATAATGTAGTGGTCCGGTATATAGAGAATTTCCTGGACCATGAAATTGAAGCGCTTGCATCGCACAGGATTAAAATTATAGGGTTGGAACGAAAACTATATCTGGAAATTATCCTTCCCAACTCCAACCAGAAAGTAGTACTCAAGGGAAAACTTGACAGAATAGATTTATGCGACGGCGTGACCCGTATTATCGACTACAAAACAGGAAAGGTAGAAAAGCGCCATATTGAGATAATCGATTGGCAAAATCTCACCGAATCCTATGACTGCGCCAAGGCATTTCAACTACTCTGTTATTCGTATATGTTTCTGGCCGAAAACCCCCTGGAGAATATACATGCGGGCATATACAGCATCAAAAATCTAAAGGACGGCCTGATGCTCTTTTACAAAAAATCATCTACCCGAGATTCAAAAAAGAATCCTAATATAGGCAAAGAGGTCATCCTTGAATTTGAAAAATTGTTGTTTCAATTGATAGAAGAAATCCTGAACCCTGATATCCCGTTTTTGGAAAAAGTAGTGTAATTTACCTTTTATCGGGCCTTGTAGGTCTTACCTCTATTTTGCTAGGCAATGTTCTTGGATGCATTTTCAAAAGGTCCAGAACCAATTGGCCTATATCCTCCGGTTGAATTTTCCAGGCATCGGAATCATCGGGAACATTATTATTAAAATGAGTTGCCACGGAGCCCGGCATAATAGTAGTTACTTTTATTTCGTATTTTCGTAAATCCAGCATGGCAGCCTGGGTAAACCCGACTACACCAAATTTGGAAGCATTGTACCCAGCACCATTGGCAAAAAAATTGGTTCCCGCCAAACTGGCCAAGGTCATGTAGTATCCCTTTGACCTTTTCAATGCGTCAACGGAAGCTTTTAATGTATGAAAGACCCCATTCAAATTAGTGTCGATCATTTGGTGCCATTGTTCATCTGTCATTTCATCGATTGCGGCAAAATTTCCCACACCGGCATTTGCAAGTACAATATCTAGCTGTCCCCATTTTTCAAGGATGCCGTTAACGGCTTTTTGTTCATCAGCTATTTTGCAAACATCGGAAACAATACCTAAAACCCTATCACTCTTTAAGATTTTGAGACCTTGCTCTACACTTTCATCCGATCGGCCGCTAATGGCTACCCGCATTCCTGCATTCAGCAGCGTTTTGGCAACGCCCAAACCTATTCCTTTTGTACCTCCTGTAATGTACGCTACTTTGTCCTTCAAATCCATAATAAAAATTTTTTACAAAGCTATCAATCAATTTGGGTTAAAGTAGCGGATATGGGTAAACATTTAACGATTTCGATTTATTATATTTAACGGATTCAAAAAATAAATAGATGGGCAAAATTGTACGTTGGTCAATTACCGCTGCGTTAGCGGGCTTTTTATTCGGGTTTGATACCGTAGTTATTTCAGGGGCCGATAAAAAATTACAGGCACTTTGGGATAGTTCCGATTCATTTCATGGATGGGTAGTAATTTCCAGTGCTCTTTGGGGTACTGTATTGGGTGCCATCTTCGCAGGTATTCCTACGGATAAATGGGGTAGAAAAAATACCCTTATTGCCATTGGATTATTGTACAGTATTTCTGCCATTGGATCGGCCTTGGCCAATGACCCGATAACCTTTGCCTTCTTTAGGTTCATTGGTGGCGTGGGTGTGGGTGTATCCACGATTGCCGCTCCCGCCTATATTTCGGAAATCTCTCCTGCGGATAAAAGGGGAAAACTGGTAGGCTTTTATCAGTTCAGTCTAGTATTTGGAATTCTGATCGCGTTTTTGTCGAACTTCCTTTTAAGTGGAATTGGAGATAATGATTGGCGATGGATGGTGGGCGTAGAGGCATTTCCAGCCATCATATATACATTATTTATCTTATCTGTGCCCAAAAGCCCACGGTGGTTATTGATCAACGGAAAACCCGAAGAGGCGGGCAAAATACTTCAGTTAATCAATCCAAATAGAAACGTGGACGAAATGATCCAAGAAATTCAAAAAAATAATGCAATGCCAGAAAGTCATGAACACATATTCATGAAAAAGTATCGGTTCCCCTTGATCCTAGCTTTCCTAATCGCTTTTTTTAATCAGACTTCGGGAATCAACGCGTTCCTATATTACGCACCCAGGATTTTTGAAGAGGCCGGACTTGGGGAGAGCACGGCACTTTTGAGTAGTGTGGGCATTGGGGTGACCAATATGATTTTCACGTTGATAGGCATCAACTTGATCGACCGTTTGGGAAGAAGGCAATTAATGTATATAGGTTCTATTGGTTATATAATATCCCTCTCGTTAGTAGCCTGTGCTTTCTTCCTAGGGTGGGATGGAATGGCGGTTCCTATCTTCCTGTTCATTTTTATTGCAGCGCATGCCATTGGTCAAGGAACCATTATTTGGGTATTTATTTCTGAGATATTCCCCAACCACCTTAGAGGAAGTGGTCAATCTTTTGGCTCATCAGTTCATTGGGTCTTGGCAGCGGCTATCCCCGCCGCAGTGCCGTTTCTTTTTTCCAGTATCGGAGCGGGAATGGTATTTGCTTTCTTTGCTTTTATGATGGTTTTACAGCTTTTATTCGTAAAATTCATGATGCCCGAAACAAAAGGGATAACCTTGGAAGAATTGAGCAATATTCTTATAGGTAAAAAATAAGAAGCGCTAAAAAAATACCAAGAAGGAAAAATCAAGGAAGTTTGAAACTATATAATAAGGAAAAATACAACGATCTTGGTCTGGATACCAAAGCTCCTTCAAGTGGTTACAGAGCCCTTAATAAGGATGGTACGTTTAACGTTCATAAAGAAAATGTTTCCTTTTTTGAGGGAATGAATATTTTTTATTCCCTGGTTTCCATGTCATGGCTTCAATTTTTATTGGTTCTTGCCCTAGGATATTTTACGATTAATCTGGTTTTTGCATCCCTTTATTTATTAATTGGAACGGAGCACTTGACCGGGATATATGGCACGACCAAATTGGATCAATTCATTGAAGCTTTCTTTTTTAGTGCCCAGACCATTACCACCTTGGGATATGGCCAAATAGCACCTTTAAACCTAGCCGCTAACATTGTCGCCGCTTCAGAATCGCTTTTGGGCCTGTTGCTGTTTGCCTTGGCCACCGGACTTATGTATGGAAGGTTTTCAAAACCCGTAGCCAGCATTAAATACAGTTCCATTGCCGTAATTGCTCCATATAAAGAGATAAATGGCTTTATGTTCCGGGTAGTGAATCCCAAAAAGAACCAATTATTGGAGGTAGAAGTGAACGTAAACCTTTCCTTAAAAAGAGCGAATTCAGATTTACGCGATTTCTACTCCTTGGAACTGGAGCGTTCCAAGGTAGTCTTCTTTCCCACCATGTGGACCATTGTGCACCCTGTTTCCAGTGAAAGTCCAATTTATGGATTTAATCAACAAATTCTTATTGAAAAGGAAGCCGAGTTCATTGTTGTCATAAAAGCATTTGACGAGTCATTTTCACAATCCGTCTATTCTCGATCATCCTACAAGGCCAATGAAATAAAATGGGGAGCCAAGTTCACATATCTTGCCAAGAGGGATGATACAGGCCTATCCATTGATGTGGGAAGAATTGATGACACCTTTGAAATAGACCTGAACCAATAATCAGACTCCTAAAAACAAAAAAGCCACACTTTCGTGTGGCTCTGGTGGAGAATACCGGATTCGAACCGGTGGCCTCTTGCCTGCCAGGCAAGCGCTCTAGCCAACTGAGCTAATCCCCCATTTTGCGTGGCAAAGGAAATACTTTTTCAGAACGTATCAAAATCCATCCTAATCTTTCTTTGTACTCAATATCAATACAGGGATGGGGACTGAGAACTCAGATTTTAAAATAGTACTCTTCTCCCAAAGCTTTTTAAAGAAGCCCCGCTTTCTTCTAAAGACACACAATAGTTCCGGGTGTTTGGATTGAAAATGCTCCAATACGCCCAAATAGGTAGTCGCATTTTCAGTGATTGTCAACTGGGAGCTTATGTCCATCAAGGCCGTATTTATCTTTAAATCTTCATCTGAATATCCCGGGGTCTTCACCAATAATAAATTAACCTTGGATCGATGCTTTTCAGAAATGGTAATCAAGGGATTTAAGATTCTTTTCCTTTTTAGGATACCAGATCTAAAGGCGACCAATATATTATGAAATGGCTTGTACTGGGTTCCTTTGGGTACGACTAAGGTTGGGATATTTGTCTGTTTTACGATTTTACCAGATGTTGGACCCAAATAGACTTCCTCCCGTATGTCATTGCTTCTAGGAGCTAGAATGATCAAATCTATACCAAGTTCCTTATCGATTTCCACAAGTCCATCTACCAATTCCCCATTATAAGAAGCAATTTTTATATCGATTTGTTTTGCATCGATCTGTGCGATTACTCCCTTTAAACGCTCCTTTCCACTTTCGGCAACTTTTTCCGAAACATTGGCCAAGGTTCCTGTTTTGGAAGTAACGTTAAAGACTTCCATTACATAAACCTGGGCACCAAAATCGGTTGCAAAGTCTACGGCATATTGTAAGGTTTCGCTGGCATCGGGAGATGTGCCAATGGGAACAAGGATATTCTTCATGGTGGTTTTGTTGTTAATTCCTCTAAATTTACAATTTTAATACATCGGATGGTGATTCAGCCTGCAAAGATATCGGAAATTCCAGAAATTCTATCCATGACAAGGGCCTGTAGAGTGCACATGGAATCCAAGAATATTTTTCAATGGACGACAGAATATCCATCCGAGGAAAAATTCCTTTCAGATATAGAAAGGCAGGAATTATATGTCCTGAAGAAAGAGGAACATATTATTGGGTGTATTGTCATCTCTACGCTCATGGACGAAGAATATAAGGAGGTCGCCTGGTTATCGCCCAATTCCAAAAACCTGTACGTTCATAGATTGGCGGTACATCCAGAGAATCAGGGAAAGGGTTATGCCCAACAACTGATGGACTTTGCAGAGAACTATGCCCGGGAAAACGATTTTAAATCTATCCGGTTGGACACTTTTAGTCGGAACAAAAGGAATCAGCGATTTTATGAGGCAAGGGGTTATAAAAAATTGAAGGATATTTACTTTCCAGAACAGAGTACCTACCCCTTTCATTGTTATGAACTTGTAGTGTAAAGCCATTTTGAAATCCACTGTCACCTTAAAAAGAATTAATAGCCTGGCCATACCGGCCACGGTTGCTGGAATTGCAGAACCCCTGCTTTCCATTACCGATACGGCGATTGTTGGTAATATTCCCGTAGACGGGCTGGAATCACTTGCGGCGGCCGGAATCGTAGGATCCTTTTTATCTATGCTTATTTGGGTGTTGGGTCAGACCCGAAGTGCCATTTCGGCCATCATCTCCCAATACCTGGGAGCGGGAAAACTCGAAGAGGTAAAGACCTTGCCCGCACAGGCCATTTACTTAAATATAGCCCTGAGTGTGCTCATTTTGTTGTCCACCGTATTTGTAATCCGTGAGATTTTTGAGCTATTGAACGCCTCCGGTAAAATTCTGGAATATTGCATCAGTTACTACTCCATTCGGGTTTGGGGCTTTCCCCTTACCCTTTTCGTATTTGCCGTCATGGGTATTTTTAGAGGGCTGCAAAATACCTATTGGCCCATGGTCATCGCGATTACGGGAGCGGTACTCAACGTGATACTGGATTTTCTTTTGGTCTATGGGGTAGATGGAATTATTGCCCCCATGTATTTGGACGGAGCGGCATGGGCGAGCCTTATCGCACAATCCGTTATGGCCATTATGGCACTATGGCTCCTATGGAAAAAGACCGAAATAAGTCTCGTACTGAAATTTCCGATACATCCAGAATTGGGACGCTTGGTGATAATGAGCCTAAACCTTTTTGTAAGGGCCCTGGCATTGAACACCGCCCTTATTCTGGCGGTACGGGAGGCGACCGCCTTGGGCGATAAATTCATAGGTGCACATACCATTGCCATCAATCTTTGGCTTTTTTCGGCATTTTTTATCGATGGCTATGGAGCCGCTGGAAACATTATGGGGGGAAGGCTTTTGGGAGAAAAGAACTATGCCGATTTATGGCTTTTGGCAAAGAAAATTGTGAAATATGGAATCTATGTAAGCTTGGTCCTTATGGCGGTATCCTTTCTGTTTTATAAACCAATAGGCCGACTCTTCTCTAACGAGGAGCTGGTTTTGAACGCTTTTTATGGTGTATTTTACATTATCATAATAGGCTTACCGATAAATACCATCGCCTTTGTTCTTGACGGAGTCTTTAAGGGTCTTGGCGAAATGAAATACCTGCGAAACACATTGCTCATCGCTACGTTTTTAGGATTTATACCCGTGCTTTTCTTAGGGAGGTATTTAGGTTGGGGGCTTGCGGGCATTTGGGTAGCGTTTACGCTGTGGATGTTGATACGGGGCGGTGCCTTGGTTCTTAAATTCCGAAGAAAGTTTCGACCCCTGTTACAAAACCATTAATTTTGGTGAAAACCTTTTGATTATGGGTACCGATAGGGAAAACGGCAGTCTTTACACCAGTATGAACGGCAATGTGGCGACCATAGAGTTTGGGCATCACGCCAGTAATTCCTTCGTGGCGGTTCTGTTGGACCGGCTGGCCAAGGAATTTGACAAACTATCAGAAAACAAGGATATACATGTAATCATTTTAAAATCCGAAGGGGAAAAGGCCTTCTGTGCCGGGGCCTCCTTTAACGAATTGATGGCCGTATCCAACTTGGAAGAAGGCAAGGAGTTTTTCAGTGGGTTTGCCCATGTCATCAACGCCATGCGAACCTGTAAAAAAATGATCGTGGGCCGCGTACAGGGAAAAACCGTTGGCGGTGGTGTTGGATTGGCAGCCGCGTGTGATTATGTATTTGCACATGAAAATGCCGCCATAAAACTATCGGAATTGAGTATTGGAATCGCGCCCTTGGTCATTGAACCGGCCGTGGAACGTAAAATAGGAACTGGCGGGTTGTCAGAGTTGTCACTGGCACCAACCGAGTGGAAATCGGCCTATTGGGCCCAGGAAAAGGGACTGTTTTCCAGGGTATTCGATTCCTTTTCAGAGATGGACAAGGAACTCGACTTTTTCACCCAAAAATTGGCCTCCTACAATCCAGATGGACTAACGGAATGGAAAAAGGTCTTGTGGAAGGGGACCGATCATTGGGGCCAATTATTGATTGAGCGAGCTGCCATTACCGGCACCTTGGTACTTTCAGATTCTACCCGAAATGCGCTTTCAAAATTCAAACAATAGGCAATATGACAAAGTTTATACCGTTGTTGTACGTAACAATTTAACTCCATGGAAATTCTGCAGTTTTTGAACGGGGATCTCATTTTTCCCTTGCTCGCCCTCTTTGTCGTAGTTGTATATTTTGTGAACAGAATACGTACAAGGCGTAAGTTCAAACGCTAGCCTTAGCCATTCCTCAACTTCCAAAATTCAGAGGAAATTCCAAATTAACAGGGATTAGGTCCGCGGTTTTAACCAGACACTGGACATAATCAAGTTTGAACTTGTGCTTGATATTTGTGCTTGAACTTGTATTTGTACTTGATATTTGAGTTTGTATTTGAATTTGAAACTTGAACTTGATCTTATGAACGTGTCTTCAACCAGCCCGTGATACTCAATCGTTGGCGGTTGGCCGGTTTTACCTCGTGTTCAATTTTTTGGCTTTCAAATATGACCGTCCTACCGGGCATTGGAAAAACCCGCTTGGCATATTCCTTTCCATTTTCATCGTTTAGGTAAAGTAACAACTCTCCCCCGTGTTCGGGTAACCAATCGTTCTCGTTCAAATAACACACGACGGAAAGTCTGCGCCCGTCATCATTTTGAAAGGTATCCAAATGCCGTTTGTAAAACTTGCCTTCTGGATATACCGCATAATGAAATTCCTTTTTTAGGATTCCCAAAAAACAGGTCTTGTTGAGATAATCGGAAAGTTCGTTAATCCGATTAAAAAATACGGATTGTACGGAGTTAAGCTTGGCCTCGTCCATCCATAGAATGAAATCGCCCCGTATTTCGGTTTTAATGATTTCATTGGTCCGGTTCCCAATAGCCGCTTTTTTAAAATAGTCCTCTTCATATTTGTGGAGCAGGTCGGCACGTAAACCGTTAATGGTTTCCTCGGGAAAAAACGTATCCAGGATACTGTAACCGTCCCTAAGGATATCCTCGATCAATCGCTCAAAAAGCGGATTCACCTCAAAGTCAAGTTGTTCTACCAATCCGGCCATTACGATTTTTTTAAAAAGCCGACAAATGTAATTCTAAAACAGATTGGTTTTACAAATTGAATACCTTTGTACAATCAATGAATTCTTATGGGAACTATTAGGATCACCAAACAGTTCAATTTTGAGACCGGCCATGCGCTGTATGGCTACGACGGCAAATGCCGAAACGTACATGGGCATAGCTATAAACTTTCGGTTACCGTAATTGGAAAACCCATTACGGATACCTCCCATGTAAAACTGGGAATGGTCATTGATTTTGGCGACTTAAAAAAAATTGTCAAAGAGGAAATCGTGGACAAATTTGACCACGCCACGGTATTCAACAAAAATACGCCCCATGTGGATCTTGCCAAAGAGCTTACGGAAAGAGGACATAACGTAATTTTGGCGGACTATCAGCCTACGAGCGAAAATATGGTCATAGACTTTGCCAAAAAAATCAAGGCGAGACTTCCTAAAAATATTGAATTGTTTTCCCTAAAACTACAGGAAACGGAAACCTCCTTTGCGGAATGGTATGCCAGTGATAATTAAGGCACAAACATTTCCTATCTTTATCCATCATGACCACTATACATCTTCCCGAGGGCAAAAAGGTATACTTTGCAAGCGATAATCATTTGGGTGCGCCCAATGCGGGTTCGAGTTTCCCCAGGGAACAAAAATTCGTAAGGTGGTTGGATGAAATCAAAGCCGATGCGGGATCCATTTTTCTTTTGGGCGACCTCTTCGATTTTTGGTTCGAATATAAAACCGTAGTGCCCAGGGGGTTTACCAGAACCTTGGGAAAACTGGCCGAGCTATCGGATGCTGGAATTCCCATTTATTATTTTGTAGGCAATCATGACCTATGGATGAACGGCTATTTTGAGGAAGAACTGAATATTCCAGTGTATCATGCACCCAAACAATACCAGATAAACGAGGTTTCATTTTTTATAGGACATGGTGATGGCCTAGGCCCTCATGACAAAGGGTACAAACGCATGAAAAAGGTGTTTACCAATCCAGTGGCCAAATGGTTCTTTAGATGGCTCCATCCCGATTTGGGCGTGAAGGTCGCGCAGTACTTTTCCGTCAAGAACAAATTGATATCGGGAGATGATGATGCCAAATTTTTAGGGGAGGATACGGAATGGCTGGTACAGTATGCCAAACGTAAACTAGAGAATCAGCACTACGACCATTTTATATTCGGACATCGGCATTTACCTTTGGAAATCGACCTCAACGAAAAATCAAAATATACCAATATTGGGGATTGGGTTACCTATTTTACCTATGCCGTTTTTGATGGGAAGAAACTAGAATTAAAAAAATACTCTTAACCTTTTTAAAAGGATCAACTTCATTCCTTTTCATGATCTTCGATATCCTTGGAAAGGTCCAATCTTCTAAAGGATGGCCATGCCAGAGCTGTTAGCCCAACGGTTAGGATAGTCATACTTCCACCAAAAATAACGGCCGTAACCGTTCCCATAAGTTTTGCCGTAACACCACTTTCAAAAGCGCCCAATTCGTTGGAAGAGCCCACGAACATAGAGTTTACCGATGCAACCCTACCCCGCATATTGTCCGGTGTCTTTAATTGTAGGATGGTCTGGCGAATGATCATGGACACTCCGTCAACGGCACCGCTCACAAATAGTGCTAGGACCGATAGCCAAAAATACGTGGACATACCAAAAACGATGATACAGACCCCAAACCCAAAAACGGCCCAAAGCAGTTTTTTTCCTGCATTTTTATGCAAAGGAAAGCGGGTAGACCCCAACATGGTAATGGACGCGCCAACGGCTGGGGCGGCCCTGAGAATCCCAAAACCTTCAGAACCTACGTGTAAAATATCCTGGGCAAAAACAGGTAAAAGGGCAACGGCCCCTCCAAAGAGTACCGCGATCATATCCAAGGTAAGGGCGCCCAAAATAGCCTTGGTATCGAACACGAACTTTAAACCCTCCTTTAAGCTTTGAAAGACCGGTTCCCCAATTTTGGGGTTCATGATCGGTTTTCGTGGTATTTGGAACAAGGTAATCAATGCCAATACCGAAAATCCAAAAATGACGCACATGGACCAATGTACCCCAATAAAACTAATGGAAAATCCTGCCAGTGCCGGACCTAAAACCGAAGCCAATTGCCAGGTAGAGCTGCTCCACGTGGCCGCATTCGGATAAATTTTCTTGGGCACGATAAGCGCGATTAAGGAAAAAATCGTAGGTCCCAAAAAAGCCCGTACCAGACCTCCCAAAAAAACAAGGGCGTAGATTCCATACAAAATGGTCTTTGTTTCCCAAGTGTCTTCCAAACCGGGCCAACTCAACAAAAATAGACCGAAACTAATCACCGAAAAGCCCAAAATACATCTCACCAAAAGGTTCCGTTTTTCTTTCTGGTCCACGATATGTCCCGCAAAAAGGGCCATCCCCACGGCCGGGATGACCTCCATCAAACCAATGATTCCCAAGGACAATGGGTCCTTTGTTAAGGTATACACTTGCCATTCGATTACGATGAACTGCATGGACCAAGCAAAGACCATGGCAAAGCGCACCAATAAAAAAATATTGAATTCCCTAAATCGCAGGGCCGCGTACGGATCAATCTTTTTGGTCATGCATTCGCTATTTTATATCCCTGATTTTTAGCTGAAGACTGATGTTTCCCTGCCACTCATTTTCATCGATTGAGAATACGGCATCAAAGGGATTCCTACTGGTAACCCTGCCAAGTTTATTCCCAAGATTGAACCCAATGCCGTCAATCCTGTGGCTATCCTCCTGGGTAACTGATACCTTTAAATGGGCATCTTCCTGCCCTACGGTTCTGGCATAGCCCGTATCCACTAGATTTTGGGCCATAAAAACCGGAGCCATATTACCCGGTCCAAAAGGTGCGAATTGGCGGATAATCCGTAATAATTTTGGGGTAATGTCCTTAAGTTCGATTATGCAGTCGACCAGGATTTCAGGAGTTAAGAGGGCAGGATCTATGGTTTCTTTGACCACCTTTTCAAACTGCTCCTTGAATGCCTGATACTGTTCCTCCAATAAGGTGAGTCCGGCGGCATATTTATGGCCACCGAATTGCTCGATACAATCCGAACAACGTTCCAAGGCATTATACACATCAAAACCCTTTACCGATCGGGCGGAAGCAGCCAATTTATCCCCGCTTTTGGTAAAGACAAGCGTTGGTCTATAATAGGTTTCCGTCAATCTGGAGGCCACGATACCAATAACACCCTTATGCCAGTGCTCTTGAAACACAACCGATGTGAATCGGTCCTCCTCCTTGTTGTCCTGAATCTGAAGAAGGGCTTCCTGGGTAATTTCCTGGTCCAATCCTTTTCTATCGGAATTATATTTCTCTATTTCCGAAGCAAACCTCATAGCTTTGGAAATATCCGTTTCGGTGAGTAGGTTTACGGCATGTTGGCCGTGTTCCATTCTACCGGCGGCATTGATGCGGGGCGCGATGATAAACACAACATCGGTGATGGTCAGGGTCGATTTTTTAAGTTGTTGTATGATGGCCCTGAACCCGGCCCTAGGATTCTGGTTGATAACCTGTAGGCCAAAAAATGCCAAGATTCGATTCTCTCCGGTTATCGGAACGATATCGGCCGCAATGGCAGTTGCCACTAAATCAAGGTAGTACAACAAATCATCTATAGTTTCACCTCGTCGAGAACCTAAAGCATGAACCAGCTTAAACCCCACACCACAACCGCAGAGTTCATCATAGGGATAGTTACAATCCTCCCGCTTGGGGTCCAGAACGGCAACGGCAGCGGGCAAAACCGAATCCGGACGGTGGTGGTCACAGATAATAAAATCGATTCCCTTATCCTTGGCGTACCCAACTTTCTCCACTGCCTTGATACCACAGTCCAAGGCGATGATAAGGCTAAACCCATTGTCCTCGGCAAAGTCGATTCCCTTGTAGGACACCCCATAACCCTCATCATATCTATCTGGGATATAGGTGGCCACATTGGGATAATACGAAAGTAAATAGGAAGATACTAGGGCTACGGCCGTGGTTCCATCCACATCGTAATCGCCATAAACCAGGATATTTTCATTTTCGGCTATGGCCATTTCGATTCGGGCTACCGCCAAATCCATGTCCTTCATCAAAAAAGGATTGTGCAATTCCTCCAATTGTGGCCGAAAGAATTTTTTGGCCTCCTCAAAGGTCGAAATATCCCGCTGAAGCAGTAAATGGGCCACGATTTTTTCCACACCCAAGGCATTGGCCAATCGCTCAATCTCAACTTGTTCCGGTCTAGGTTTTATCGTCCAGCGCATTTTCTAAAGCTCAAGTTCAAACTCAAATATCAAGTTCAAAGGGTATCTTGTCCTTGTTTTTTGTTCTTGATAATAGTAGCAATAATTCTTACAAGTTGTTCTACTTCGTTCAACAATTTATTTGGCATAGAGCTGTCCACATAGTTCACCCGGTCCAAGATTTTTAAATTTACCCTGGATTCTTTTAATTCTTTTAGAGTAATCGAGACCTTGTTGATATAATCTTTATCTGAGTTTGCGCCCTGTGCTTCGCCAAAATTCAATGCAGAACTACCACCAGATCTCAACAGTTGGTTACCATAATAATGACCTGTCATATCTGAGGGCATATCTCTGCAGAAGAAAACGATATCCGCTGCAAAATTTACAAGTCTTTCTTCTAAATCAAATTTCCTCTCGGGATTCATCGCTATTCCTTTGAACTTGAACTTGACGCTTGAATTTGAATTTAACTATTGTGAAATATAGTTTTAATATCCAATACAGCAAATCTTCTAAACATCTCCATTACCCCGCAATATTTCTCTACCGATAGATCTACGGCGCGTTGTAGCTTTTTTTCATCAAGATTGGGGCCGTGAAAATGGTATTCAATAACGACCTTGTCATAGTATTTGGGATGTTCGTCCGTAAGGTTGGCGATGGTTTCGATATGAAAATCGGTTACCTCCAGTTTCATTTTTTTGATAAGCGCGGCAACATCCAAGCCCGAACATCCCGCCAATCCGGATAGCATCAACGCTTTGGGTCTTACACCGCTGCCGTCGCCACCGTCTTCCTTGGCGATGTCAATCCGTATCGTTTGCCCTGAAGGATTATTGCTCTCAAAGGCCATGTTACCCAACCATTTGGTGGTAATGTGATTTGTTGTACCCATAATTTTTTGTTTCTTGTGGACTACAAAAATACCATAATTAACCTCCAAAAAATAGCCTATGGCACTTGTAAATCCTTTGGACCCCAGCCACGACCCCGAAACAAAAAAATTGGCCGAATTCTTCAACGAGACTTTGGGCTTTTGCCCTAATTCCGTATTGACCATGCAGCACCGGCCTGCCATATCCAAAGCCTTTATCAATCTCAACAAAGCTGTCATGGCCAATGAGGGAAGGGTCACTTCGGCATTAAAAAGAATGATTGCCTGGGTAAGTAGTAACGCTACGGGATGCCGCTATTGCCAGGCCCATGCCATTCGGGCCGCCGAACGTTATGGCGCAGAACAGGAGCAACTGGACAATATTTGGGAATACCGTACCCATCCAGCTTTCTCCGATGCGGAAAGGGCCGCATTGGATTTTTCACTGCAAGCCTCCCAAGTACCCAATGCCGTGGATGCCGAAATAAAAGCACGACTGTACAACTATTGGGACGAAGGCGAAATTGTGGAAATGCTAGGGGTAATTTCCCTATTCGGTTACCTAAACCGATGGAACGACTCCATGGGAACTTCCATTGAGGATGGAGCGGTACAAAGTGCCGACCAATATTTAGGCAAACATGGTTGGGAGAAAGGGAAGCATGATGGCTCTCTGTATTAGTTAAAAGTTTATGGTTGTTGGTAAAAAAGTGATTTTTCTGTCACTTCGAGCGCAGTCGAGAAGTAATTTGTTTTTAAAACCTGCTCATTTACACCACAAAAGCCCTAAACAACCAAATCGTCAACATTCCCCAAAAGGTACCGGTTGCCATACTTAAAATGGCCAACACTATGGCATGGGGCATCCACTTGAGGTTATAGGCCGCCGTAACCGCCGGAGCCGTGGCAATTCCGCCTACATTGGCCATACTGGCGATAGGCACCCAGGCCATGTTTACGTTCAGCAATTTGGCCACCAAGACCATAAAAATAAAATGTCCCAAAAGCCACACGCATAAAAACCCGAAAAAAGGTAGGTTGAAGCCCAACGTGGCAATCTGCAATTTCAATCCCAAAACCGCCATCACCACAATAATTAAGATTCCCCCTGCCTTTAGGGCGAATCCAAAGTTCCATTTCGGTATAAAATTGCTCAATCCCAACCCTACAAACGAAAGTAGCACCACTTTTACAATGAAGCTGTCAATAAGGTAATTGCTAAAAACCACAATGATCAAAAGCACCAAGGCACATAACCATGGATTCCATTTGCTTCCCTTTTCCAAACGGATATCCTCTGGAATGGCAACATCCGATACCCTAAACCACTTATTTAATATTTCACTCTTTTTGATGGTCTGGAACATCAAAATCGTCCAGACATTCACCAAAATATTGTCCATCACCAAAACCGTCAAAAAGATATTCTCCGGGCATTCCACCAACTCCTTTAATACGAGCTGACTCGTACTTCCCCCGATCCAACTGCCCACAATGGGCGGAATGCCCATCCAATAGTTTTCCGTTACCAAGGTCTTTGAAATCAACTCGGATTCTGAAAAAAGTAGCATAAGGACTATCGGGAAAACCGCTATAAAAAAAGAGCCCGCCAGAAAAACCAATATCGGCTTATACCCTATGGACTTCAACTGACCCAAGGACAAACTACTCATCACGGCGATAATGGCCAAGGGAATAAAGTAATCCCGGCTGAAATTATGGATTTCGGCCTGGGAATAGTCTACGTTGAAAACATACGAAATAAGGGCAGGGATAATATAGGCCAACAAAATGGCCGGTACCCAATCGAACAAAGATTTTATATGCCTATTTTCCCATCGGTCCAAAAAATAAACCGCAATCACGGTAAAACCGGAAATAACCCATGGTACCCACATGGGTTCAATTTAAGCTAAATTTTATTTCAAATGTTAAAATTGAGATATAGCATTACCCGATTTTTCACTTCTACCTTCCCATTGTTCAAATTTTGGGCTATGGGCAGCATACTTGAAATTCCCAAGGCAAACCTATTGTAATTGGCCTCGAGCCCCAATCGGCCAAAGTAAACGTCCCCGCCCGTATCGTTAACCAAAAGTCCAAATTCCTTGTTTTTTTCAAAAAATTCAGCCCCAAGACCCAATTGTGGTGTAAACGACCAACTATCCGATAGGTAATAGGTCTTAAAAGTATTAACGGCCAGGTTCCATTGATTCCCAAATAGGTATGAGACACTATTTTCCGTTTTTATGGTATAGTTTACAAGCGCGGAAATTCCCCAATTTCTGTGGGTAAGCCCATAGTTGGCCGCTAAAATATAGTCCCAGCTACCTGTTCCCAACTGAAAACTAGGATTAACACTGCCCTCCAAATTTTCTTCCTTAAAACTTCCCGTGGGTGCTTTGACCCCTCCTCCCAATTGCAATATATGCTTGGGCTTAATGGAAATTATACTATCAGGAAGGGGGGCGATCAATTGGTAGTAGGCAAGTACGGTTGCATCGCCGATACCGCTGATTGTTTGTTCCGAGTTATCCGAAAACCTTCGGTTGTGCGAATGAAAGGGAATCAACGTATTGACCAAAACCCTCTTTCCTATGGGGAAATTCCCCCAGACCTGCACGGTGTTGAAATTTTCGTTTATCCAAGGTGAATTGGCAAAAATACCATCGCGCGACCGATATTTCTGACCAATGTACCGTAACCCTATAAAGTTATTGTTCAACCCGGTCCCAAACCCCATACTACCACCATTACCGCCACATCCACAGGTGTCACAAAAATCCTCGAACATGGTACCTGCCCAGATACATGGATCGGTATTGGTACCGTTTATTGATTCGTTGGCCCGCAAAAAGGAAGCAACGACCAAGAACAAAAGAAAGCTTATGTATTTTTTCATTATCAATATTCAGAAAATCGTTTATCGTTGATAAAAGTGTCGTCCGTTAAAGTTTGTAAGAAGGCCAAGAGTCCTTCCTTTTCCTCATCATCCAATGGAATACCCAGTTCTTCCCCATTTCTCAAAGTCTCGTCCAAGGTTGGGGAATCTACCATGCCCCGGGTATAAAAATTAAGAACGGATTCCAAGCTGCCAAACCTACCATCGTGCATATAGGGCGCCGTTAGGGCAACATTCCTGAGGCTAGGAACCTTAAACTTGTAATTGTCACTTGCCTTGCCACTGACCTCCGCCCTTCCCAAATCGTTCAAGGAAGGATTTGGGGGCAGACCGTTGTTCCTAAAACTACTATCGGTGAATAAATCCGTGGCGTGGCACGATGCACATTTTTCATTAAATACATCCAAACCATACGCCTCTTTTTCAGTGAACTGTACACCATCTTCCCCTCTTATGTATTTATCATATTTGGAATTGGAAGAAATCATCATGACCATAAATTGGGACAGCGCCTTTAATAAATTCTCGGTACTAACGCCACCCTCCTCAAAGGCGGCCTCAAAGGCCCTTTGATATTCACGGTCGGCTTGAATCTTTGTCATGACCCCAGTCATGGTCTCGCCCATTTCAACTTCATTGGTAATAGGGATAATGGGAAAGAGGTCCAAGTGGGACGTGGCACCGTCCCAAGAAAACTCATTCAAAAAGGCCATGTTCGCTACTGAAGGTGTATTCCTTGTGCCCGATAAATCGTTCACCCCGTGACTAAACTGATGCCCGTGATGGGTAAAGGCAAAACGTTGTTCATGGCAAAATCCGCAGGAAATAAATCCGTTGGAGGAAAGTTTGCCATCATAAAACAATTTTTTACCCAGTTCAAAACCGAATTTTGTTGGCGGGTTGCTTTCAATGTCGTAGACCATTTCCGGAAAGTTTTTGGGAACAGTGAACGCCAATAGTTCGTTTTCTGCAAAGCTGGCATATTCGTCATCATTGGAGCAGGACATAAAAACGCCCAGCATCAAAATGCTATATAAAAATTTCATCCTTACTTTTTTAGTGAAGAAAGTTGGGCTGCCGAAACAGCCCAATTCCATATTAGTGTGTGTCACCAGTACCATTATGCACATGGTCCACCGTAAACATGCCCGACACATTCGCCGCCACTTTTGGGGATTTTTCCTCACTTACCATGATAACGGCCTGTTCGGAGAGGGAAAGTTTATTGGCCCCGTCCAAAATGGCATTCGCATCTGCCACCAAATGGATTATTGGGGTCATTTCATCACTTACCAAAGCTTCCGTTCCCAAATTCAAGGTAACTTCCTTGTAGTTGTCCAAACTTGAGCCATGACTGCCCATATGCACCTTGAAATTAGTTGGCTCAGTTACGGATTGGGAAGTAAAGGTTCCTTCAAAGTTCAAGAATTTATATCCTGCCTGCCACGCCCACATCATATTGGTCTCCTCGGCTTTGGCCAGGAATGTCCCTTGACCATCGGCACCTTGAAGGTATTTCTCTTGGTCCACACCTATCCCAAACGTTACGGAGACATATCTGCCGGCGGGTACATTGGTCAAAGAGATTTCGGTCTCACCCGTTTCCTCGCTAGTAATAAAATAACTGTCGTCCTTGGGGTATGTAAATGTTTCCCCCATATCATTGGTCAATGTAAAATTGCTTACAATGTAATTGAGTCTTGAAATAGTCAAAACTTCATTTTGTGAATTCGTATAGGAGGAAGTCCCTAACAACAGATCATCAGAACCAACGCTGTTGTCGAATGTTAGTTTAACGGTTCCTTCTCCGCTCAGTTCTTCCATATTATCGTCATCGTTACAAGCCATGAATAGGCACAATGAAAAAACCGCGGGTAAAAGTTTATATATAGATTTCATACTAGTTTAAATAATGGGTATACACTATCCCTGCAGTGTTCATACCCTTGTGAATTGAATATATTTATTGATTTCCCAAATCGTATAATCGATAGGGATAGACGTACATAACATTACACTTTCACTATTAAATGAAAATGTACGTTGTAGTTAATTCTTATTTAAACTATAGTATTTGGTGGGTGGAAAATGGAAGCGTTGTGTTTACCTTGATAAAGGTTCTTCCAGGAAATAATAGTTTTTTTGGAATTTATATTTGTAACGAAGCCGTACTCAAGAATATCAACGAAACCGATTGGATACTCCCTTAAGTCTACCGAAGGAACATCTTGGTGTTGCTTTTCCTTCTGCTGTTCCTTGATCATTTTGGCCAAGTAACATTTACCATCACAATTAAGCATGGGCTTGTCCTTGTTGATACAAAGAACCTCGGCAATATAATCTTGGTTATATAGATACTCCAATACGGGCATTACCGGCTTTACCATGGCCATAAAGTATAGTAAGGTAAAAAGTAATGACAGATTTTTTCTCATTTCTGAATTTCGCCGCCAAGATACACAGTCCTACTGGAAAATTATAGCTTATGGCAAGAATTAACAATCACGAAATGATATCGCTTCATTCAAATGTTAAGAAGGAAATACTTACTTTTTCCCCCCAACCACAATCACTATCTCTCCTTTTGGAGGCTTTTCGGTGTAATGCTTTAGTACTTCCTCGGCGGTGCCACGGATGGTTTCCTCGTACATTTTGGTAAGTTCCCTAGAAACGGAAACGGGCCTGTCCACACCAAAATATTCCACAAAATTGGCCAAGGTCTTTAGCAGTTTATGCGGGGATTCGTAAAAAATCATCGTTCTGGTTTCTTCGGACAAAAAAGTCAGTCGGGTCTGTCTTCCTTTTTTAACTGGCAAAAAACCTTCAAAAACAAATTTATCATTGGGCAGGCCACTGTTAACCAAGGCGGGTACAAAGGCCGTGGCCCCGGGCAGGCATTCCACTTCCACACCCGCTTCCACACAGGCGCGGGTCAATAAAAACCCAGGATCGGAAATGGCGGGCGTCCCCGCATCTGAAATCAAGGCAATTGTAGTACCTGCCTGGATGCGATCCACAAGTCCGGATACGGTTTTATGTTCATTATGCATATGATGGCTCTGCATGGGCGTAGATACCTCCAAATGTTGTAAAAGCTTTCCACTGGTACGGGTATCTTCGGCCAAAATCAAATCGGCCTCCTTTAAGACCCGAATGGCCCTTAAGGTGATATCCTCCAAATTGCCAATGGGCGTAGGCACAATATATAGTTTTCCCATGGTTACAAAAGTAAAGACCCAACACCAAGTGCTGGGCCTTATTGCTATAAAAATACCGTCGCTTTATAAAAATCTACGTTCTATGAGTTCCATAAACCGCATCTCATACTCTTCCTTTCCTTCCCAATTATCATAATCCGGTTTTACCATATTCTTAATGAATGATACGGAACGCTCATGGCTGTCGATGGTACTCAATTGGGACAATACCCTATTGTAATCCTCTGCACTGCCGTTAAAAAGATGTTTTATAAAACCGAGCCTGTTGTTAAGATCTACTTGAAGTTCCCTTGTTGCCAATCGCTCGTTCAAGGATTTAGGGGTCTCCTGTTTTTTGGAAGTTGGCGGGGGCATGAACAACTCCTTGTCGTTCTTCATCAAATCCGGTTTGGACATGAACTCCGTCAAGACTTCTTCCAAATTTTCAGAATTGGGCATTTCTGAAACCATATCCTTTATGGTTTCCATACCCGGTGTCATGATATCCTCCTCATGTGGATTGCTTTCGGGAACAGAGGTATTGGCGCGCATCACGGCATTCGCCATTTTCTCGAACTTTTCGGCAATGATGTTTTTGGAAACGTCCACCTGAATGTCGTTCAGTTCCTCTTCTATAAACTTGAGTACCGCAATCTTCTCGTAAAGTTTCTTGGCAGCTTCGTACAAGTCCGTAATATCATTTATCTCCCTGGAAGTAATGATGTCCGTGGACATTTTAATCAAATCTGCCCTTAATTTTTCCTTCATAACTACAAATTAGTTTATTCCGCGCGAAAGCCGCTCCTTTTTTTAATAACTTTAAGATTCTATAAATAGAACGGAAAAACCCCATATTTTCGTTTAAAAATACAAAATGTTTCTCGAAAATACCGTTAATCACCAGGAACAATTCGGCTGGATAGAAGTCATTGCCGGGTCCATGTTTTCGGGCAAGACCGAGGAATTGATACGCAGGCTAAAACGGGCACAGTTCGCCAAACTCAAAGTGGAGATCTTTAAGCCCATGGTGGATACCCGATACGATGACGATATGGTGGTTTCCCATGATGCTAACGAAATACGCTCCACGCCGGTACCGGCAGCCGCGAACATTCGTATTTTGGCCGACACTTGCGATGTTATTGGCATAGACGAGGCACAGTTTTTTGATGATGAAATCGTTACCGTTTGCAACGACCTTGCCAATAAAGGGGTTCGGGTAATCGTTGCTGGGTTGGACATGGACTTCAAGGGCAACCCATTTGGACCAATGCCGGCGCTTATGGCCACGGCAGAATATGTGACCAAAGTACATGCCATCTGTACGAGAACCGGGAATTTGGCCAATTACAGCTTTCGAAAATCCAACAACGACAAGCTTGTCCTGTTAGGTGAAACGAACGAATATGAACCCCTAAGCCGTGGTGCCTTTTACAAGGCCATGTTAAAGGAAAAAGTGAAGCATATGAAGGTAGATTCTGTGGAAATCGAAAATCCCAATAGAAAACCAAATGCCTAAGGCCCTGGAGACCGTTCTGGAAATAGACTTGAAGTCCCTGGAACATAATTATCGTTTTCTTCGGTCCAAATTAAATCCGGGCACCAAATTTCTTTCGGTCGTCAAGGCCTTTGCCTATGGTAGCGATGCGGACCAAATTGCCTTGAAACTACAGGAACTGGGAACCGACTATTTTGCCGTGGCCTATGTAAAAGAAGGCGTTGCCCTGCGTAAAGCTGGGATTACGAAACCCATTTTGGTACTCCATCCCCAACCCGTTAATTTAGAAACCCTCATCGAGTTCCAGTTGGAACCCAGTATGTATTCCTTTGGGATCCTGAACCAATTCACTGCGTTATTGAATCGGAAAAAAATCAATCGATATCCGGTACATATCAAGTTCAATACCGGATTGAACCGATTGGGATTTGCGGAAAAAGACGTTGAATCCCTTTTGGAGCTATTGGGAAATAAGGATACTTTGAAAATTGTTTCCCTATTTTCCCATTTAGCCGCCACCGAAGACCCTAAGGAAGAAGCGTTCACCAGAAAGCAGATTGCCAAATTTGAAAAAATAAGTGTTGAAGTAACCAATCGGTTAAAAATTCAACCCATAAGGCATATTCTCAACACTTCTGGAATCCTGAATTATCAGGAAGCACAATACGATATGGTACGAAGCGGAATAGGCTTGTACGGTTATGGAAATGAAGCTAAATATGACGCGGAACTGAAACCCATCGCAACCCTAAAAACCATCATTTCCCAAATCCATCACCTAAATCCCAATGATACCGTAGGCTACAATAGGGCCTATGTTTCAGGGTCGTCCAGGGTCTCTGCCACTCTGCCCATTGGCCATGCAGATGGTATTGGAAGACAATATGGCAAGGGCAAAACCTTTGTGTTGGTCAACGGTCAAATGGCGCCAATTATTGGAAACGTCTGTATGGATATGATCATGATCGATATTACGGATATCCCCAGTAAGGAAGGGGATGAGGTGATTCTATATGGCCCTGAGCTATCCGCCCATGAAGTGGCAAAAACCGCGAACACCATTTCCTATGAGTTGATTACAGGGATTTCACAACGGGTAAGAAGAATATATTCCAGTTAAAATTTGATTTATTTCACATTTTATTAAGAATTATTTTTTCTTACATTGCATCCCTATAAACCAATAAAACACTAAATCATGCTAAAAGAATTTAAGAATTTTATTATGACCGGAAATGTCATTGACCTGGCAGTTGCGGTAATTCTGGCCGGGGCCGTTGGTCTGGTAGTTAATGGATTTGTTTCCGATATAATGATGCCGATTGTAGGACACTTTGCCGGTGGTCTGGACTTTGCCGATATGAAAATCGTATTGGACGAAGCCGTTGTAGGTACCGATGGAGAGGTTACAAAACCAGAAAATGCCATTATGTACGGAAAATGGGTCAACGCCATCATCAACTTGATTACCGTAGGCTTTGTACTGTTCATGATTGTTAAGGCTTATAACAAGACCAAAAAGAAAGAGGAGCCCGCTCCAGAAGCACCAAAAGGCCCAACAGCCGAGGAGTTGCTTATGGAAATTAGGGACGCCTTGAAAAAGTAAATTATCCCTTTACAGGATAAACCGCTGCACCGCAGTCTAACTTTAAAAACCGCCAACATTGCTTCGCTAGCAGTTTGGCGGTATTTTTTTATCCGATAGTCAGATTTAAAAACACTCTAAAAGCTAGGGAGACAATCAAATTAGGATTTTACAAGGTTGGATTATAGGTTTTGCACAAAATGTTGTTTTTATAACTTTTTGTTATATTTTAATTATTAATTCCGAATTCCCTTGTCCAAGTTAGGGTAATACCTATTTTTGCGCGAGAATTTTAAAATTTAGAATTATGAAGGTAGCTGTAGTTGGCGCCACGGGCATGGTAGGTGAGGTGATGTTGAAGGTATTGGCCGAACGCAATTTTCCCATTAGTGAACTTTTGTTGGTCGCCTCGGAACGATCTGTAGGCAAAAAAATGCCCTATAAAGGTGAGGAATACTCCATTGTTGGATTGGCTGATGCCGTGGCGGCCAAGCCGCACATCGCCATTTTCTCCGCAGGTGGGGATACCTCATTGGAATGGGCACCAAAATTCGCGGAAGCTGGAACGACCGTTGTTGACAACTCATCCGCTTGGCGTATGGACCCGGATAAAAAATTAGTGGTTCCGGAAATCAATGCCAATGTTTTAACTAGCAATGACAAAATAATTGCCAACCCCAACTGTTCTACCATACAATTGGTCATGGCACTGGCACCGCTTCACAAAAAATATAAAATGAGACGGGTCATCGTTTCTACCTATCAATCGGTTTCCGGTACGGGGGTGAAAGCCGTCCGACAATTGGAGAACGAAATCGCAGGGGTTACCGGCGAAATGGCGTACCCGTATCCCATTGGAAGAAATGCCCTTCCCCATTGTGATGTATTCCTAGAAAACGGGTATACCAAAGAGGAAATGAAGTTGGCCAGAGAGCCGCAGAAAATATTGGATGACAGAACCTTTTCGGTTACTGCGACCGCCGTACGGATTCCAACTTCCGGAGGACATTCAGAATCCGTCAATGTGGAGTTCCACAATGATTTCGATTTGAACGAAGTCCGACAAATCCTAAACGACACGCCAGGCGTTACGGTCCAGGACAACCCGGACACCAACACCTACCCCATGCCCATCTACGCACATGATAAGGACGAGGTTTTCGTGGGAAGGATTCGTAGGGACGAAACAAATCCCAACACTTTAAACATGTGGATCGTTGCGGACAACCTTAGAAAGGGAGCGGCCACGAATGCGGTCCAAATTGCGGAATATTTGGTGGAGAAAGGTTTGGTTTAAACCCACCCTAAAGAATGTTAAAACCTTCAAAACACGCCTGTTTTGGAGGTTTTTTTGTGGTATTTTTAATCCGACTAATTTTAAAAACCATGCGAAAGATCCTTTTCTTTTCCTGCGCTGCCCTAGCTTTGCAAGCCTGCAGGACAGAAACAAAAAAAGAACCGATTGTTGTGAACTATCCTGAAACTGCCAAAGTCGACACCGTAGACACCTATTTTGGAACCGAGGTTAAAGACCCGTTCCGTTGGTTGGAGGATGACCGAAGTCCGGAAACCGAAGCTTGGGTCAAAAAACAGAACGAGACCACCTTTGGGTATTTGGAAAACATCCCTTACAGAAACGACCTAAAAAAACGGTTGGAAAAACTTTGGAACTATGAAAAAGTAAGTGCCCCATTTAGGGAAGGCGACTATACGTACTTCTATAAAAATAATGGGCTACAGAACCAATATGTGGTCTATAGGAAAAAAGGGGATGCCGAAGCCGAGGTGTTCCTGGATCCCAATACCTTTTCGGAGGACGGTACCACCTCCTTGGCCGGACTGGAGTTTACCAAGGACGGATCCCTGGCAGCCTACCTTATCTCGGAAGGGGGAAGTGATTGGCGCAAGGCCATCGTGCTGCGTACGGAAACCAAGGAGGTTGTTGAGGATACTTTGGTCGATATCAAGTTCAGCGGAATTTCATGGAAAGGAAATGATGGATTTTATTATTCCAGTTACGATAAGCCCGAAGGCAGTGAGCTTTCCGCCAAAACGGACCAACACAAGGTCTACTACCATAAATTGGGAACCCCACAATCGCAGGACGAACTGATTTATGGCGGTATCCCTACGGAAAAACACCGCTATGTTGGGGCCAGTGTTACCGAAGACGAAAAATACCTGGTCATTTCAGCATCTATTTCCACCTCCGGAAACAAATTGTTCATTCGCGATTTACAGGACCCCAACGGACTCCTGATCCCCATTGTGGATGATACGGATTCTGACAATTACATCATTGAGAATGTAGGTTCCAAACTCTACATCGTAACCAATAGAAATGCACCCAATCAAAAAATCGTTACCGTGGATGCCAAAAATCCTTCCCCGGAGAATTGGGAGGATTTTATTCCCGAAACGGAAAATGTATTGAGTCCCAATACGGGAGGCGGCTACTTCTTTGCCGAGTATATGGTAGATGCCATATCCAAAGTATTTCAGTACGATTACGAGGGAAATTTGGTGCGAGAGGTACAGCTTCCGGGTGTGGGAAGCGCCAGTGGTTTTGGCGGGAAAAAAGACGAAAAGGAATTCTATTTTTCCTTTACCAATTATAACACTCCCGGTTCGTCCTATAAATACAATGTAGACACCGGGGAGTACGAGCAATATTGGAAACCGGAAATCGATTTCGATCCAGATGATTATGAATCCAAACAAGTTTTCTACGCTTCCAAGGACGGGACCAAAATCCCTATGATCATCACCCATAAAAAAGGCATCGAATTGAACGGAAAAAACCCCGCCATTCTTTACGGCTATGGCGGTTTTAATGTAAGTCTTACCCCATCGTTCAGTATCGTAAATGCCGTTTGGATGGAACAGGGCGGTGTGTATGCCGTTCCCAACTTACGAGGTGGTGGGGAATATGGCAAGAAATGGCACAATGCGGGTATCAAGACCAAAAAACAAAATGTGTTTGACGACTTCATCGCCGCTGCGGAATACCTCATCGAAAACCAATATACCTCCAAGGAATATCTGGCCATCCGCGGGGGTTCCAATGGCGGACTTTTAGTAGGTGCCACCATGACCCAGCGTCCTGATTTGATGCAAGTGGCCCTGCCTGCCGTAGGTGTCATGGATATGCTTCGCTATCACACGTTTACCGCCGGAGCCGGTTGGGCCTATGACTATGGTACTTCGGAGGAAAGTGAGGAAATGTTCAACTATCTCAAGGGCTACTCCCCCGTTCATAATGTAAAGGAAGGAACGGCGTATCCTGCAACCTTGGTCACTACGGGCGACCATGATGACCGCGTGGTGCCTGCCCACAGCTTTAAGTTTGCCGCGGAGCTACAGGAAAAACAGGCCGGGGACAATCCAACCTTGATTAGAATCGAGACCAATGCCGGCCACGGTGCGGGAACTCCTGTGAGTAAGACCATAGAACAATATGCCGATATTTTTGGGTTTACCCTTTTCAATATGGGCTTTGAGGAACTGCCCAACCAATCCGTATTGAAGGAATTCAAGGAATAAGGGTTTAAATCAATAATTAAATGGAAAATCCGTTCTTATTTTAGGAACGGATTTTTTGTGCCCAACAGAACAGCACACTGGTTATGCTACGAATAGAAAATGTTTCTTTTGGTTATAATGCCGATACCGTACTGGAAAACATAGACCTTAGGGTCCAGCGCAGGGAACATGTGGCCCTCATAGGCGAAAGTGGCTGTGGAAAAAGTACGCTATTAAAAATCATCTATGGCCTGATGGATTTGGAACAGGGCCAGATCTTTTGGGAGGACGAACCTGTTCTGGGGCCGGCCTACAATTTGGTGCCGGGTGCCCCGTATATGAAATACTTGTCCCAGGATTTTGACCTGATGCCCTTTACGAACGTATCGGAAAATATCAGTCAATATCTTTCCGTTTTCTATCCGAAGGAATTAAAGGAGCGTACCCAGGAACTTTTGGAAATGATCGAGCTTACCGATTTTGCCGATACCAAAGTGAAAAACCTTAGCGGGGGGCAGCAACAGAGGGTAGCACTGGCGCGTGTATTGGCCCAAAAACCGGAAATTCTTCTCTTGGACGAACCTTTTAGCCATATAGACAACTTCTTGAAAAACAGCTTACGAAGAAACATTTTTAAATATTTAAGGGACCATGGTATTACCTGTATTGTGGCTACGCATGATTATCAGGATGTGCTCCCTTTTACGGACAGGGTAGTGGTACTAAAGGACAAGACCGTTTTGGCCAAAGGAAAACCCATGGACCTGTATACAAACCCTAAAAGCCTATATATTGCCTCCCTGTTTGGCGAGGCCAACAGTATTTCTATCGATGTGCTAAAATCCTACGCCAACACCAAGCGAAAAATCATCGTCTATGCCCATGAGTTCAGGATTTCTGAAAATTCCGGCATCACTGTTTTCGCCAAAGAATCGTATCCTATGGGCCCTTATTATTTGATCGAAGGAGCATCCGAAGAAGGGGATACCCTATTCTTTCACTCCCCCTATCCCTTGGAACCGGAACAGAAAGTGTATCTCAACGTTTCCATCGAAACCATAAATCAACGATTGCAAGGAGGAACGACAGTTTAACGATAAAATAGGGAAATGGGCCAATTCTCAGCAAAATTTTGCCCTTCCATAAACTAATCCGCACTTTGGACCGTTATTGGGTTCATTTACAATTAATACGAATTATGAAAAGAGTACATCTTATCCTGACCCTAGTCGTTTTTACCTTACTACTAGCGCCCCTTTTTATCAACTAAGAACGCACTCCCAGGTAGTTTCTTACCTTTGTTCAAAACAACTGATTGGACAAGGAAGGAATTTTAAAGGAACTACAATTCAAGGCCATCCGCAGTAGCGGGCCAGGCGGACAACATGCCAATAAGGTGTCCTCCAAGGTGGAGCTGACCTTTGATGTAGTAAATTCATCGGTTCTTTCCGAAACCGAGAAAACACGTATTTCCAAAAAATTGGCTTCCAAATTGACGAATGAAGGGGCCTTGTTATTGCAATGTGACGAATCCCGCAGTCAGCATAAGAACAAGGATCTGGCCGTTGAGCGGTTTTTTGCACTTTTGGAAGCCGCACTTAAAGTTCCCAAAAAACGAAAAGCCAGTAAGCCCTCCAAATCGGCCATAGAAAAGCGGTTGAAGTCCAAGAAAGCCAATGCCGAAAAAAAAGCGAATCGGTCCAAACCGGAATTATAGAAGAACAGCTCTCTTCCTTTGAAGGAGCGGTCTTATTGGATGTTACGCAAACAGCGTATACAAAACAAAAACGGCCAACGCCCCGGTTAAGCCAAGTATACCGCTTCCCAAGCTAAACAATCGATAGCCATTTTTTACGTTCATCCCGCTCATTTGGGTAACCACCCAGAAAAAACTGTCGTTGGCATGGGAGACCACGGCCGACCCGGCACCAATAACGATCACCACCAGAGCCTTCTGTATTTCCGTTTCAAAACCTAGGGACGACATCATGGGAAAAATAATCGAGGCCGAGGTCACCAATGCCACGGTTGAGGAGCCCTGCGCCGATTTTATGGCAGCGGCAATGACAAAGGGCAGAAAAATACCCAGATTATATCCGCTGAGCAAATCGCCCAAGGTTTCGGCAATACCGGAATTTTGAAGAATCTTTCCAAAAATACCGCCCGCTCCTGTTATCAAGATGATAGATGCCGCATCCATAATGGCCTTACCGATCCATCCCGAGGAGGAGACCATATCGTACTCCAGTTTTTTCGGCAATAGTAAACACAGAAAAACACCTATAAGCAAAGCAATAACCGGCTCCCCGACAAAATTCAGGAAGTCGACAAAACCATTATCGATTCCTGTTCGTTCCGGGTTCAATATCGATCGTAAAACGATCAGTAAAATGGGTATAATGATGGGAATGGACGATTTCAAGGCACTTGGCTGTTCCTTGTATATCCTTTCAGAATCCGCACCCCCGATCAAGTCGGGTTCAATATAGGTTTTGGAGGCATACTTCGATGCAAATACGAGCCCTGCAATCAAAGCAATGATACTCACCGGAAAGCCAAAGGCAATGACCAAGCCCAAATCGGCCCCCAAAATACCTGCCGCCGCTATGGGACCCGGTGTTGGTGGCACCATGGTATGCGATGCCATAAGTCCCAATCCCAAGGCAATGGCCGGACCTGCAATGGAAATTTTTGCTTTTTTGGAAAGACTTTTGGATAATGGGTGCAACAATAGAAATCCACTATCCGCGAAAACGGGAATGGAAACAATATAGCCCAAGACACCCATGGCCGTGATGATTCTTTTTTTGCCGATGAACTTTAAGACCTTTTCGGCAATGGCAAAGGCCCCTCCAGTATTTTCCAAAAAAGCTCCGATGATCACGCCTAGGACAATGATCAGTCCAATTTTCCCCAGCGTGCCCCCAAAACCATCGTTTATGGACATAATGATATCTGAATAGGACATGCCAGAAAATAGACCGTAGGCCAAGGAAACTATTAAGAGGGCCATAAAGGCATGGACCTTCAATCGGGTCGTTAGGAAAATGATGGCCACAATGGCCAAAAGCAAATAAATCAGTACCATATCAGTGTAAATCCCGTTCTACCTTGGATCCTGAGCCACCTACCAAAAAGTCCAAATCGGCACCCAAATCGGCCTGCTCAACATGGTCAATATATAGTTTCACGTACCCCCTATCTGCCACAGGTTTTGGTGGAATCCATGCTTTCTTCCGTTTCGCTAATTCGGCATCGTCAATATCCAAATGCAAGGTTCTTTTGTGTACATCCAGTTCTATCCAATCCCCGTTCTGTACCACGGCCAACGTTCCTCCCACCGTTGATTCCGGTGAAACATGAAGTACGACGGTTCCGGCTGCAGTACCGCTCATGCGTCCATCGGAAATACGGACCATGTCCGTAATGCCCTTGGCTAACAATTTTTTAGGAAGGTCCACATTCCCTACTTCGGGCATGCCGGGATAGCCTTTGGGGCCCACTCCTTTCAAAACAATGACGCTGTTCTCGTCGATATCCAAATTAGGGTCATCGATACGTTCGTGGTAATCTTCCATCGTTTCAAAGACCACGGCCTTCCCCCTATGCTTCATCAGTTTGGGCGAAGCAGCCGAAGGTTTGATCACCGCGCCATTCTCACAAAGATTTCCTTTGAGTACGGCAATGCCCGATTTCTCCTGAAAAGGTTTTTCAAGCTTCGCAATAACATCGGTATCATAACAAATGGCGTCTTCATAATTTTTCGTCAGTGTTTTTCCGTTGACCGTAACCGTCTCCGGATGTAACAATGGCGTCAATTCCTTCATTACCACGGGGAGACCTCCGGCATAATAGAAATCCTCCATCAAGTATTTCCCGGAAGGTTTCATATTCACCAATAGTGGAATCTTGCTTCCAATGGAATCAAAATCCTCCAATTTTAAATCGACACCGATCCTGCGGGCTATGGCGGTAAGGTGAATTATCAAGTTAGTGGATCCTCCAACCGCTGCGTTCACAATGATGGCGTTTTCAAAGGCATTGCGCGTCAAGACTTTGGATAGGGTCAAATCCTCTTTTACCATCTCCACGATCCTGCGGCCAGAAAGTTGTGCATACGTTTTCTTTCTGGAATCCGCTGCGGGAATAGAGGAATACCCCGGAAGGGTCAATCCCAAGGCTTCGGTCATAGTGGCCATCGTTGATGCGGTACCCATCGTGTTACAGTGACCGATGCTTCGGGCCACACAGACTTCGGCTTCGCGAATATCGGCAGCTGAATATCCTTGGTTTTCCTGCCGTTCCTTAATCATCCAGTTCATTGATCCGGAACCTACCTTTTCTCCTCTAAAACGACCGCTTAACATGGGGCCGCCGGGTACTACAAGCGTGGGAAGATCCACACTGCAGGCTCCCATTATGGTGGACGGGGTGGTCTTGTCACAACCCGTCAACAGCACGATGCCATCCAAGGGATTGGCCCGGATGGATTCCTCTGTATCCATACTTGCCAAGTTGCGAAAGAGCATGGTTGTAGGTTTCATAATCGTTTCCCCTAGGGACATCACGGGAAACTCCATAGGCACGCCCCCAGCTTCCAAAATTCCCTTTTTGACCACTTCGGCGAAATCACGAAGGTGTCCATTACAAGGAGTTAATTCCGACCAGGTATTGCAAATACCAATGACGGGCCTACCCTCAAAATAATCATCGGGATATCCTTGGTTTCGCAACCAAGAACGGTGTACAAAACCCATTTTACCGTCATCCCCGAACCATTCAGAACTTCGAAGCTTTTTCTTTTTATCCATAGGAAAGTCGCAACAAATATTAATTTGTTGTCAAGATAGGCAAAAAATCCACGGATTATTTAGGATATCGATAAAACGGAAAAAGCGTTCCCGTTAAATAAAAAACTCTCCCCGGTAGTTTTTCCCAATAACAATTTGCCGATGGGTGTCGCCGGGGAAATACAGTAAATAGGAAGGCCTTCGGTAGTAATCGCCCCTGCGGAAATTGCAATAAAGTAATACCGATCTTCCGTTTCTACCAAGGCCCCTAAGCCTCCCATGGAGTTCAGGGAATCTGGCTGTACCCTATGGAGCAGTTCCTGCATTTTTTCACATTCGGCCAGTTGATTGCCCAGTTTTTCCCGTTCCAACTGCAACATGGCCCTTCCGGTTTCATGCTTGTCCCCGGCACTACTTTTGGTCTCAGAAGTCAAGGATTCCTGAACTTCCTGAATTTGCTTGGATATTCTGGACATACGATTGGATACAAATTCCTTGCAGTGTTCGTAGGCCCGTTTTTTAATTTCCCGATGCTTCTTCAACGTGATATAAATCGGCTAATTTATAAATCAGGAAGTTAATCATTTGGTCCGAACCTTTGCCCTCCTGCATCATTTCTTGGATGGCTTCCCTGTTTTCCCTTTTAAAATAATCCAAATCCCCGGATCGGTCGTCACTGAAGATATTCCAGGACCGTAAACCACTCAGCATGGCCCTGTGTGCCTGAAACTTGCGCTCAACCTCCTCCCTTTCCTTCTTTGAAAAATTTTCGGGGTTGTTCTGTATCTGTTTATATTCGGCAGTAATACGGGTGTCCAATTTCTCTGCTTCGGTAATGATTTTAAAGTAGGCCCTTGAAACAAGGGATTGATATTGGCTCTCGAAAGCCATTTCGTAATTTGTAGTAGATTCGTCCAAGACTTCCTCGTCATCCAAACTCGCGTAAAGTCCCACTGCAGGATCAACATCCTTGCCCTTTAGCGATTCCATCCAGGCCTGGGATTGTATCATCTCCCGCCAAACCTCATTATATCTGCGCTGATATTTGGTCTGGTTCACCGCACAGGACGAAAGCAGACAAACAAAAATTAATGCAATAAGGAAACTTCTTCCCATATAACGGAGTTCTCTTTTAAACATAAAAAAGCAAAAAGGTAGGAAGACATTATAAAGGCTTGGGGCACTTTATTCCCAGAAACGGGAACATGCAATATAGGAAGAAAATAGCATCTGCAATAGGGTGAGGGATAAGATGGATTAAAAATAGGTGTACGGTATATTTTTCTTAAAACAGGTCGCCCAATTGCCTTCCTACAGAGGTTCCAATGGCGATGCCCATACCTCCTAGGCGTACGCCACAGGCCACGTTTTCAGAAAGTGGTTTGATGATAGGCCGTTTTTGGGAACCTACGCCCATGATGCCGCTCCAACCATAATCGATCTCAACCTCTTGATGAGGCAAAATCACCGTTTGTAAGAGGTCTTTCAATTTATCCTGAACGACTTGTGTGGAACCGAATTCCGTTGTTTCCTCCATATTGAAATCGAGGTTTCTTCCGCCACCAAAGAGGATTCGGTTATCGATGTTACGGAAGTAATAATAGCCCTCATCAAAATGGAAGGTACCCTTGATGGCCAGACCTGGAATAGGCTTGGTGATGATTACTTGGGCTCGGGCGGGTTGTACTTCTTCGCGCAACAATTGTTGGGCAAAGCCGTTCGTGGCAGTCAAAAGTTTATTTGTTTTAAAGTCAAAATGTGCACAAGAAACCAAAACCGATCTTCCCAAATCTTCGATTTTTTTAACCTCGGTAGCATTCAAAATCTGTATTCCCGTTGTTTGTACTTTCTGAAGCAGGGACCGCATCATATTCCCCGTATTTATTTGCCCTTCCAGCCGATGGGTGATATAGTTCTCCTGGACACCTTTGAAACGAAACCTATTGTCCGAAACCTCAAAAGGAGCTTGTTTAAAAATAGGCCTCAGCAAGGCATTGATATACTCCAATTTATCCAAGCATTGTTCGTATAAGTCGGCATCCTTTTCCAAAAAAACTTCATGCCCCCCATACTTGAAATACCCGATGTTATCATCGCCCAAAAGTTCCCGAAGGGATTGGATACCCCAATAGCGCTGTTCCACCAAGGACAATAGTTCCTCCTCGGAATGGGATTTTAGGTCGGACAGGATTTCCGAAATACTTCCAAAACAAGCAAAACCGGCATTTTTGGTGCTGGCGCCCTGGGGCAAAACGCCCCGTTCCAAAACCAAAATGTTCGCTTTAGGATGTTTTTCGCGAAGTCGTAACGCGCAGGTCAGCCCTACGATTCCACTACCGATGATGGTGAAATCTACCTCGGACAGCCACGATTTTCGTTCCCAATAGCTCAGGTTCATGGCCGTACCTGTTTTTGGATCCATAACAGCATCGTATCAAGTGCTTCCGGGGCCAGGGTCTGGGAAATCTGCCCATATTCGGTTGGAGAACCCGTAGTACTTTCCTGGAACAAATGGTTCAGCGTTGGGAGTTCCTTGATGGTCACCTGCGTATTTCCTCCACCTTCCAAGGCTTCTTGGATAGCGGTCAGATTTTCCCGTGGGGGCACCTGTACGTCCATTTCCCCGTTAATGGCCAGTACAGGACATGCCACTTCCCCTAACGTACCCGCCGGGTCATAACGGATAAAATGCAGCCACCATGGATTCAGCAACTGATCTACCCGTAATTGGGCATACGTATCTACATCAACCCCTGGGGGTTTGCTTGGTCCCGGATGTTCTTTAAAGTATTTGGTAAGGTCCGCACTTAATTGCGTCAGGTCCGAGGATTCCTTGATCATGGAAAAGACGGTTCTATTGCCAGTTTCAATATCCATCAATAGGGTCTCGCTGAGGCCCGAAACCTTTCCCACAGCCCGCTGCTGTAACAACAGCAATTCGTCCCCGGGAATCCCTACGCCCGCCATGAGCACGATAAAGGCGATGTCCTTATCCCGACTCGCCACCATGGGCGCGATCATACCCCCTTCACTGTGGCCAATAAGTCCGATGTTATTTTTATCGATTTCCGTTCGGGTTCGTAAATAGGCCACGGCGGCTTCCACGTCTTCTGAAAAATCCTCACTGGTGGCCGATTCAAAATTCCCGGTGGAGAGGGCCGTACCACGGTCGTCATAGCGGAGGACGGCAATGCCGTTGCGGGTGAGGTAATCTGCCAAGACCAAAAAAGGCCGGTGCCCAAACAATTCCTCGTCCCTGTTTTGGGGTCCGCTCCCACTGATCAAGACCACCACGGGAAAAACACCTTCTTGTTTTGGCAGGCTCAAGGTCCCGGCCAGCTCTATATCCGCCTTTTCGTTTCTAAAGGTGACTTCTTCCGTGTAATAGGGATAAGGCTTTACAGGTTCTTGGGGGCGCAAAACCGTTTCTTTTTTTGCAGCTTCCCTGCTCAGTTCCAAGGGTAGGATTTGCCCAAATTGGTTAAAATCTCCCGTTATAGTGCCGGCCTCGTTTAAAGTACCTTCGTAGACAATCCCCAGATTGGGCATGTTTATTTTTAATACTTGATTTTCAAAAGACGTGGAAGTCACCGGAATATCCTTGGCTCCCTGATCCGGACTGTCCATAGTAGCGGTATAGCCCTCGCCTTCCTCCTGAATATGAAACACCACCCGTAATTGGATACCCTGAACTTGTAACCCCCCATGCCAATCTCCGGTGATGTCCTGCGCAGTTACCGTGAAGGCCGAAAGGAATAAAATAAGGACTGTGGGGAGGGTTTTCATATAGGAATGGACTTCTTGTTTAAAGATAATTAATTGCAAGGACTTCAAAATGGAAATTCTAAAGACAATAAATATTAAACGATACTAGCAATAGTTATTTAATTCTTCCAGTATTCTCCACTAACATTGTTTCATTCTACTACAACCTCCTCGATTTTAGTTATTTGCTTGGCTTCTATTTTTTTGATTATGTTCGGATATTCAGATAAGAATCTTTTAAGGCTTTTATTTTTATGGAGTGGTTTAGAATTTAATTTCTCAACAATATCCTTAAAGGGTGTCTCTCCCGCTCTTCTTGTAAAAGACAAGGTAATAACATTATTATTCTTGTCTTTTAGGTATTTATAGCGATATTCATTATTCAAGACTTTTGGTAATACACCGTCCATATCTAATAGTCCAGGAAAAACTTCAGTGGCCTCATTTCTATAATAAAGAGTCATATTCGGGCCTAGGATAATTCGTTTGGCCAAGACAAAAAGTTTAGAGTTTATAATTAATGTTTCAAAGAATTCTTTACCCCTTTCATAGCTCTTAATACTATCCACTGCAACTTTTTTTTCATTTCCTTCATTATCTAGGTAAATAATTTTATTAAAACTCCTAAACCTATTTTGTACTTTAATCTGCCCCTTCAACGTGTCTCCTTTTCTTGTGATAATTTTTCCGTCTAAAAATTCGGATTCTTGACTTGCGAGATTAATACAGAAGAATACGACTAAATAGGTAGAAGTGATGAACTCTCTCATAATTATTATTCAACGTTGTATGTATGATTAGTGCGAGTTTTTAGAACGGAAATATTCATTTGATATTTCCGAAAATCCACCTGGAATTGATTTTACATTTTTTTAGCAAACGTTTTCTAACTGCTCATTTTATGCATTCCAACTACGGCCATTCCTAAACCAAGAGCCGGACCATAGGCTAATATAAATTGGTCACCAAGATCTAGAATTCCGAGATAGGTGGTTGTAGTCCCCAGTATACCGCAGGCCATAATAGCCAATCCACCGTAGAACATTTGTTTTCCCTTGCTTCTTGTAATATCGGCAGCAGCCATGTGACTCAAATCACGGTCCACTCGCTTCATAATAATTTCTATGTCCTCAGAATCCATTATTCTCAATTGCAATTCCTTCCGAAAATTGGAATATTCCAAGTGCCCGGACCTAATTTTATCACAATATTCAGTAACATATTCTTTCCTAGATTTTCCCGTTCAATGTCTAGTCCTGAAATATGGCTACAGGTTAAAAATAGATTTACGCTGTTAATTTATATACCATATTAGGTGTTTTGTATTCTAAAGATAATTGATTGCAGGAATTTCCAGTTGGAAATTCCGGCCACAATTAATTATACACCGCTTAAGTTTGCTTCTGAATTTTATTATTGTATAATTAAATGAAGAGAAAAATCTATCAATAAATTCTTCAAACAAAAGAAATCAGTAAAAGAACTTATCACTTTCTATTACCCATTGATTTCCCCTCCTGTTTATAAATTTGGCTTCAACCTTAGGAGTAACTTTTAAAATATTTTCATTCGTTTTTATGACCTTATCCAAATAATCAGGATAACTTGAGATACCATCATAGCTATTAAGTAGTACCCTTTCTATTAAAAGGCTGTTAGAGCTATGTAAACTCCCAAACTCTGAATTCTTTAGATCATCTGGTAATTCTGGTAAGAT
The DNA here is from genome assembly GCF_028464205.1 of Maribacter sp. PR66. Classification (NCBI taxonomy): domain Bacteria; kingdom Pseudomonadati; phylum Bacteroidota; class Flavobacteriia; order Flavobacteriales; family Flavobacteriaceae; genus Maribacter; species Maribacter sp. PR66. The sequence goes on along the minus strand of NZ_JAQPCH010000001.1, from coordinate 764,467 downwards.
TATCTTTTCAGTATTCTGGCTATCAAAGAGGTAACTCCAATTGTAAATGGTTCTTTTTCCATTTATAATGGCTTCATCATTTAAATTATTTAAAAAAATCTTGCCAGAAGTATGGCCATCTCCGTTTTTAATAATATCTATTTCTTTTCCATTTTGAATATATTCAAATGACCATACCGGGATATTATAAGATTCTAATGGCACCCCTATTCTATTTGTATAATAGTCTTCCCATTGGTAAATATGACTATATGTTTCAAAAGTTGTGTTTAAAAAATACGGTATAGTATTGACTGTGGGGAATGAGGCATCTATTGCATGGTTTCTTTGCCATAGATAATGAAAAATACCATCCTGAAAATCTTGGGAATTATTATAGCCCAATATGGTCAAATAGCCAAATCTACCATCTCCTTTGCCATCATTGTAAGAAGCATCGAAAATTCTTGACTCTATACCGTCCCTAAGTAAATTATTGAAGTCCAATACAAAATCTGATGATAGTTCTTGTTTATTAAGCCAGATATAAGCGTAATCGTTTTGAGATAAGTTATGATAGGGAACATAGTAATTTGTTATATCTCTATCTTCAAAATTCATTTCAATATTGTCCACAACGAAGGTTTTCGTGTTAGAATAATACCCTACATCATATCCGTAACTTGGAAAAACTGTACCGATATTGATTACATCATCATCTGGGAATCCATTAGTGCTATATTCACTTCTTGACGAAGCACCGTAATATAATATCCCTTTGGGTGAAAATAAAGGTAAATTATTCCTGGTGAGGTCTTTAATTGTAAATAGATTGGTTAATGTATACGTATTATTTATATCTCTAGCTATAGCCGCATAGGTAAGCGAATAAGGCGTCTCTGGAGAAATATCGATTGGTGTTGTTAATTTGAAATTTTGGGATATGGGGTCAATTTTTATTGATGCCAATAATGATCCATCTATAGCTGATGCGAAAAAATAAAAATCGACAAATTGGGGTGGTAAGAAAAAGTTTTCTTTTAAATCCAATTCCAATAGAACTCTATGAAAGCTTATAGGATAATTGTGTTGGGTAATATTACCGTTTGCATCTGTGATTATTAAGGTTAAGATAGTGTCTCCTGCGGGAAAATTATCAGGGTTCAAGTTTATCCCCAATTCTTTGCCATCTTCTACTTGAGCAACAATTTCATCAGCAATTTGAGCTTCTATTTTCGATATTCCAAGCTCATTGTTTTTAATAGATAAGGTGAAATTCACGCTCTCATATATAATGGGATTTTCCAATATATAAGAAATGTCAATGTCTTCATTTTCTAAAACTTCATCTATTATATCTATTTGCTTTTCCGTAGAGGTTTGTTCTTTTTCACAACCTATTATTAGTATGATTAGTGTTAAAAGGTAATATTGTCGCCTCATAATTTTTTATGCTAAAACGGAAATATATATTTAAAATGATTATTAATGTATAATCTTTCTTGTGTTTCAATATTACTGGCAACAATTACATATAATCATTTGATCATATACCCACTGTGCGCCTAAGATAATTAAATCCTTGTTAGGAAAAGTATTACAGGTTTGTGGTTGGTCCGTTTTTGATGATGGTTTGACACAAATCTATTATTGATAATTCTTTAGGAGGTTGGCATTTCGTCTCCCTTCGACTATCCTTCGCTTCCGTTCGACTCTCCCTCGACTCCCTTCGACTCCGCTCAGGGTATACGCTCAGGACAGGCTACTCTGGGAATACGCTTGGGGACAAGCAATCTTCTCAATGCCCGAATGGACTTATTTGGGTCACTGAGCGGAGTCGAAGTGACCAGTTCGCAACAAAAAAAAACTCCAACATTGCTGTTGGAGTTTTACATTTTAATTTTCCTTTGGGGGGTCCATCTTAAAATCATTCATAAAGGCGGTGGTATAGTTCCCCGCCAAATAATCCGGATGGTCCATCAATTGCCTATGGAAGGGTATCGTGGTCTTTATGCCCTCGATCACAAACTCGTCCAAGGCCCTTTTCATCTTATTGATCGCTTCTTCCCGTGTCTGTGCGGTGGTAATCAACTTGGCGATCATGGAATCGTAGTTGGGCGGTATGCTATAGCCACTGTATACGTGCGTATCCATACGAACGCCATGGCCTCCGGGTATGTGCAAGGTAGTAATCTTGCCCGGCGATGGCCTAAAGTTGTTGTAAGGATCCTCCGCATTGATTCTACATTCTATGGAGTGCAGTTTTGGAAAATAGTTCTTTCCGGAAATAGGTACCCCGGCAGCAACCAAAATCTGTTCACGGATCAAATCGTAATCGATGACCTGCTCCGTAATGGGATGCTCTACCTGGATACGGGTGTTCATCTCCATAAAGTAGAATTTACGGTGTTTGTCCACCAAAAACTCTACCGTACCGGCCCCTTCGTATTTGATATATTCCGCTGCCTTTACGGCGGCTTTTCCCATTTCGTCCCGGAGTTTGTCCGTCATAAAAGGGGATGGGGTTTCCTCCGTTAATTTTTGATGGCGACGCTGTACTGAACAGTCACGTTCGGACAGGTGACAGGCCTTGCCATATTGGTCGCCCACCACTTGGATTTCAATATGCCTAGGCTCCTCGATCAGCTTTTCCATATACATCCCTCCGTTCCCAAAGGCCGCCTTGGCCTCTTTTACGGCACTTTCAAAGTGGGCCTCCATTTCGTCCTCGCTCCAAACGGCCCGCATTCCCTTACCACCACCTCCGGCAGTGGCCTTGATCATAACGGGATAGCCCATTTTCTTGGCGGTCTTCTTGGCATCGGCCAGATCCTTCAAGAGTCCGTCCGATCCAGGTACACAGGGTACGCCGGCCGCCTTCATGGTCGCCTTGGCCGTGGCCTTATCGCCCATACGGTCTATTTGTTCCGCAGAGGCCCCAATGAACTTGATATCGTGCTCCGCACATATCTTGGAGAACTTGGAGTTTTCCGAAAGGAAACCATAACCGGGATGAATCGCGTCCGCATTAGTGATTTCTGCCGCCGCAATGATATTCGGTATTTTCAAATAGGATTCGCTACTGGGTGCAGGTCCTATACAAACGGCCTCATCCGCAAAACGCACATGAAGGCTTTCCTCATCGGCCTTGCTGTACACCGCTACCGTTTTTATACCCATTTCCTTACAGGTACGGATAACGCGCAGCGCAATTTCTCCCCTATTTGCAATCAGTATTTTTTTAAACATAACAGTTTCGAATTCCAAACTTCAAATTCCAAATTCCAAAATAGCATTTTTGGTATTTGGCACTCGATGCTTGCGGTTTAACCTTATGATGGATCTACTAAGAACAATGGTTGATCAAACTCCACTGGTGAGGAGTCATCTACCAATACCTTAACAATGGTACCTGCCACTTCAGACTCGATATCGTTGAACAACTTCATGGCCTCGATAACGCAAAGAACGTCACCGGCAGCAATCTTGTCCCCAACTTCCACAAAGGCGGGTTTGTCCGGAGATGGTTTTCTGTAAAAAGTTCCAATAATAGGCGATTTGATCGTAATGTATTTGGAATCGTCCTCTTTCTTTTCCGTTTCCTTGGCAGGGGCCGCAGGAGTAGCAGGTGCTTCTGGCTGCGTTTGTGGGGCAGCGGTAGGTGCTACGGGCGCTTGGGCCATAGGAATGGATTGTACAAATGTAGTTTCGCCACTGCCTGGGCTTCCGGTACGGATGGTGATCTTGATGTCATCCGTCTCCAATTTCACTTCACTAGCTCCCGATTTAGCTACGAATTTAATAAGGCTTTGAATTTCTTTAATATCCATAGTTGTAATTAAATGTTAGTTGGTCTCCCAATTAATAGGCCCACTTTAAATAAATGGATCCCCATGTAAATCCACCACCAAAGGCGGCAAAAACTAAATTATCTCCTTTTTTTAATTTATCCTCGTAATCACTTAACAGCAAAGGAAGGGTTGCCGATGTGGTATTGCCGTACCGTTGTATGTTCATCAATACCTTGGATTGGTCCAGCCCCATTCTATTGGCCGTGGCATCGATGATGCGTTTATTCGCCTGATGCGGTACCAACCAGGATACATCGGTATCCGTAAGGTTGTTACGTTTCATGATGCGCTCCGCTACATCTGCCATATTGGAGACCGCAAACTTGAATACGGTCTTCCCGTCCTGAAATATAAAATGTTTTTTGTCCTTTACGGTCTGTTCCGTTGCGGGCATTAAGGAGCCTCCCCCTTCCATGCCCAAAAACTGACGACCAGAGCCATCGGCCCTAAGATATTCGTCCTTTAGTCCCAATCCCTCCTCATTGGGTTCGAACAGTACGGCACCCGCACCATCCCCAAAGATGATACAAGTCGTACGATCGGTGTAATCTATGATGGAGGACATTTTATCGGCCCCGATCAACAATACTTTTTTATATCGGCCAGATTCTATATACCTGGCGGCAGTGGACATCCCGAACAAAAAGCTGGAACATGCCGCCAAAAGATCATAGGCAAAAGCGTTCTTCGCACCAATTTCCGATGCTACAAAGGCCGCAGTAGAGGCGACCATACTATCCGGTGTGGCGGTGGCCACGATGACCAAATCTATTTCCGCCGGGTCCAGGTTTTTCTTTTGAAGGATCTGTTTAGCCGCCTGGATGGCCAAATAGGAAGAACCTTCCCCTTCCTCTTTTTTTAATATGCGTCGTTCCTTGATTCCCGTTCTGGTAGTAATCCACTCATCATTGGTTTCTACCATTTCTTCCAACATTTTATTGGTGAGGATAAATTGGGGAACATAGCCTCCCACAGCGGTTATGGCTGCTGTAATTTTGGTCATATTTTAATTGCTTTCGTGTGAAAAACTTTCAAAAACACGTCAAAAGTTGTGAAAATTAGTGATTTTCGCCGACTTTTTGTGGCAAAACAACCTGTTTTTGAAAAAATTAATGTGTTTAATACCGATGCACTCTTAAAAAGCCTAAAGCGGATTATTTCGGTAAACATTTGGATTATGGCTAAAAAAAACTCCCGCTTCATATGAAGTGGGAGTCGATAGTCCGTTTATAAAAGGCGCATTATGCCTCTACTTCCTCTGCTTTGTCAATCAAAACCTGGCCTCTGTAGTACAATTTACCCTCGTGCCAGTGGGCCCTATGGTACAAATGCATTTCTCCAGTGGTAGAATCTGTAGCCAATGTAGGTGCAACCGCTTTGTAATGTGTTCTTCTTTTGTCTCTCCTGGTTTTGGATGTCTTTCTTTTAGGATGTGCCATTTGTAACCTTATTTATCCGTTAATAGTTTTTTTAATTCGTCCCAACGGGGATCACTTGCCTCGTTTTCGTTTTTCTTGTCTTTTGGCTGAAGTTCCTGGAGTCGCTCCAAGGCTTCGGATTTCAGCGTACCGTCCTCAATACCTGGATGCACCCTTTTTTGGGGTACGGCCAAGATAATCATCTCATAGATATACTGTGCAACGTTCACCTGATGCTCTCCGTGCGGTAAAATGAGGATTTCGTCGTCTTCATCGTCGTATTCCTCACCAAATTTTACCACGAGCTCCAAGCTCCCTTCTATAGGCTGATCGTAGGGTTCGCTGGTCATATCACAGTCAACGTTCACCGTTCCCGTCGCTTCAAAATCAAGTTCCAACATGGTACTTGTTTTGTTCAGAACAATCGTGAGGTCAACAGCTACTTCATTAAATTCGTCGTAACCAAAAGATTCAAAGAACTTGTTGTCGATTTCATACTTAAAGTCGTGTTTTCCCTGTTTCAACCCTGAAAAAGGAATAGTATACTCCTTTTGCTTCATCACGTACAACTCTTAATATTAAATCCTTACCTTAAAAGGCGGGTGCAAAGATACTATTATTTTGATAACGGGCAATAGTTATCAACTATTTATCTTCATAACTTTTTGGGTGCCAAAAACTAACGTTCACGCTTGAGGCGCTGCTTTTTCAAAACGTTTTCCGTAAGCTTCAAATACTCTGTTCTGTTCCTAAAAATCTTGATGGCCATAAATACGGCTTCCTTGAAGGAACTATGGTCTGCCTGTCCTTTGCCGGCAATTTCATACGCTGTACCGTGATCCGGAGAAGTGCGCACCTTATTGAGTCCAGCCGTAAAATTAACGCCCCTTCCAAAGGAAAGGGTCTTAAAGGGAATCAGTCCCTGGTCGTGATAGGCCGCCAATACGGCATCAAAATTCTTGTAATTATCCGAACCGAAAAAGCTGTCCGCGGAGTAGGGCCCAAAGACCAAATGTCCGTTATTGGCCATTTCTTTTATAACGGGTTTCAATACCTCCTCGTCTTCATTGCCTATCACCCCGTTGTCCCCACTATGCGGATTGATGCCCAAAAGCGCGATTTTGGGTTTCTGGATACCAAAATCCATTTTCAGGGATTTCTCGATCGTATTTACCTTATCCCGAATCAATCTGGGTATAATGGCCGATGCCACATCCTTAACAGCTACATGGTCCGTCAACAGCCCTATCTTGAGGTCGTCCGTAACCATGAACATCAAACTTTCCCCTTCCAGCTCCTGCGCGAGATAATCAGTATGACCGGGAAACTTAAAATCCTCCGCCTGAATGTTGTTCTTGTTGATGGGCGCCGTAACCAGGACATCGATATCGCCATTTTTTAAGGCGGCCACAGCGGCCTTTAGGGACTGGAGGGCGAAATCACCCCCTTCCTTGGTAGCCTGGCCAAATTGTATCTCAGGAACTTGTTTCCATACATTGACAATGTTCAGTTTTCCGTCCACGGCCTTGGAAGCCTCATGAACCCCGTTAAAGGGAATGGAAATGTTCAAAGCCTTTTGCTGGCCCGAAATGGTTTTGTTGGATGCAAAAATGATGGGAGTACAAAAATCGAGCATACGGCTGTCCTCAAAAGTCTTTAGGACCACCTCGCAGCCAATTCCGTTTAAATCCCCAATGGATATCCCCAACTTAATGTTCCCGTTTTCCTCCATTATATCTGTATCTTTGTGAGCTGATTTAGACTTCAAAATTACTTAAATTAAACGACACATGTTTACCGGAATCATTGAAACATTGGGAACAGTAACACATTTGGAATCCAAGGGTGGAAACCTTGATATCACGGTATCTTCCGGCATTACCTCTGAATTAAAAATAGACCAAAGTGTGGCGCATAATGGCGTTTGTTTGACCGTTGTGGAAATATCAGGCAATGCATATAGGGTAACCGCCATTGCAGAGACCTTGAAAAAGACCAATTTAGGCGATTTAAAGGTAGGCGACAGAGTGAATATGGAACGTGCCATGATCATGGGTTCCAGATTGGACGGGCATATCGTCCAGGGACATGTGGACCAAACTGGCGTTTGCACAAACATCCAAGAAGAAAACGGAAGTTGGATATTCTCCTTTGAATATGACCCGGCCACCGGAAACCCTACCATAGAAAAAGGATCCATTACTATTGATGGCACAAGTCTGACAGTAGTGAATTCAGGAACAAACACTTTTAATGTGGCGATAATTCCCTACACCTACGAGCATACGAGATTCAATACCTATAAAGTGGGCACGGTAGTTAATCTTGAATTTGATGTTATAGGGAAGTACGTGGCCAAGTTGATGGGGCAATCGAAGTAACAGGAATCAATTTAGGCAAATTGAAGGAAAACCTATTCAATTGGAAAACTTCATTTCGTTATTGACTTTCTACGGCGTATGCACTAAGAATTTCAAGCGAGGTAAATTTTAGTGCCTTAATATGTGTGGCTTCCAATAGTACCTTGGGTGCCTTTCCTACTTTCTCCGCCTGTAGCCAACGAGAAATGCACAGGCACCATTTATCACCTTCTTGAAGTCCGGGAAAATTCCATTGGGGAATTGGTGTAGATAGATCATTGCCCATGGACTTCGTATATTCCAAAAATTCCTTGGACATTATGGCACAAACCACATGGGTACCCACGTCCTCAACACCTGTTTTACAGAATCCGTCCCTGTAAAAACCGGTCTTGGGTTTATGGCAACAGGCAATCAGTGTTGTACCCAAAACATTTTTTAGCGAGCTTTCCATTCGTTATAAAAATTTACTACCTGATAGGGGAATTTAAATTCCTTGCTTCGGATTTTGTCGGCCAAAGGTGGACAATCGCTAAAAAATTGAATCAACAGGTTCCGTTTTAATCCTAAGAGTCCTTGGTCTGCCCTTACCAATGTAGGGTTATCCCGCTTTTTTAGATACGCGATATCCATTACCATCCCTTCACCTTGTTCCTGCAATTCAAACTTATACAGAGAAACTACTCCCTCTACTTCCAAACGAAGAAACCTGTCCTCTCCGTCCAAATTAAACGATCTGTAAATGGAATCGCCTTTTCTATAGGATTGGATGTTATCTGCTGAATATCGCTTCTTACGCCCGTTGCCCTTAAATTTGATTTTAGCATGAATACCTCCAAACGGACCCATTTTTCGGTCACTAACATTGCCGATTAAAGTGTCTCCTTTCAAGGTGACAACATAACCAGGGAGATACACTTCCTGCGCCTGGATTTCATTTATATTAACTGAAAAAATGAACAGAAACGATAAAAAGTAAGTTTGTCGAACCGGAAGCCGTGAAATCATACTTTGAAAAAAATCTTCCGTTGGTACAACACATATCCCAAAAAGGCGTAAAAGGCCAGAACGGTAAGTCCATATAACAAGGAAGACATTTCCATCGAAATAGCATCATGCACATAGATTTTCTGGAACAACCAACCATGTAGGGACGTGTCGCCCACCTGAATTTGACCCATCACTTTCGCAATGAAGCTGGACAGAAAATAGATGATAATGGCATTGGCCCCGGCATATCTAAAAATACTCCCAAACTTGATTTGTTTAACATCGGTCAAATAATAAATCAAGGCCAAAATCAAATTGGCCCAACCTGCGGTAACCAACACAAAACTACTGGTCCATAAGGCCTTGTTGATAGGAAATACTAAATCCCATAAGTGCCCGATGATCAAAAGACTGCCTCCAATACCCATTAAGAGCGTTGCTTTCTTCTCCTGCTTGGAAACCAGTATCAATCCGGTAAAAATCCCCAGTAGGGAACTGACTATGGAAGGGATGGTGCTCAAAAGTCCTTCGGGGTCATAATCCGGCTTGTAATTATGCGACCCGAATACTTTAACATCCAACCAATTGGCAAAATTGTTAGGAGCCCTTTCCAAGGTTGAGGCAACGCCGTCCACAGACACCAAGGTCATTAACAACCAATATCCTACCAAAAGTCCAATAGCGATACCAACCAAAGTTTTCCATTTAAAATTGATGAAAAGAATAGACGCGAAAAAGAAAACCACACCGATCCGTTGCAATACCCCTGGAAAACGAATATTCTCCCAAGCTTTAAAAAAAGGAAACTCGATGATAAAGGCTCCCAGAAATAGCCCCAAACCTATAAGTTTAAGGGTCCGAACGATAATTTTTTTATAGGTGTTGGAATTCACCTCTTTGTTCCGATATGAAAACACAATGCTTGTTCCCACAATAAACAAAAAGAAGGGAAATACCAGATCGGTTGGGGTATACCCGTGCCACTCGGCATGTCTAAAGGGGGCATATACGTTCGTCCAAGTACCTGGTGTGTTTACTAGAACCATTAACAAGATGGTCGCACCCCTAAAAATATCAACGGAAAGAATTCTGTTTTGCATAAGACTAAAATTAAAGGATGTTATCTTTCATTCTATTCCAAGCCTTTACCAACAGAAAGCCCGTAACCAAGGCAATACCCGTTAAGATGAGGGCACTTGTACTCCTCCCATAAATCCAATAGCCCGTTGCGAACATGATGGAATAGATAAGGACGCAACCTAAAAGCATTGCCGTAATTCCTTGGGGTACGCTCCATTTTTCGTCCTTCGCGATTTGGACTCCGTCCGTTTCTGCTTCCTGGACAATTTTTGCCCAGCCCGGACCCCCAGGCTGAATTTTCTTATAAAAAGAGCGTAGCGTTTCCTTGGATTCCGGTTTGGTCATAAATGTAGTGGCAAGCCAAATGGCCGTGGTAAGCAGTACTACAAATACATACTCGCTCCAACTTGGAAAAACTCCCGTTTCTTCGGCAAAAAGAAATGGTCCGATAGCGGTTGTCTTTAAAAGAATGGAAATAATTCCAGAGGCGAACATGGCGGCGATTTCGCTCCATGCATTGATACGCCACCAAAACCATCGTAATATGAATATGAGCCCGGTCCCGGCACCAAATGTCAAAAGGATGTCAAAAATCTGAAGGGCGTTTTCAAGAGCAAGTGCCAAGGCGGCGCTCAATACCATTAAGATGACCGTTGAAATTCGGCCCACGGCCACCATTTGTTTTTCGGTGGCGTTGGGATTCAATTGTTGTTTGTAAAAATCAAAAACGATGTAGGAAGAACCCCAGTTCAATTGGGTGGAAATGGTACTCATGTACGCGGCGATCAAGGAGGCCAAAACGACCCCCAAAAGACCACTTGGCAACTTCGTCAACATGGCCGAATAGGCCAAATCCTGTCCCAATTTACCTTCATCGATATTGGGAAAGGCCTCTTGGATGCTTGCAATGTCCGGGAAAACGACTAAAGAAGCCAAGGCGACCAAAATCCAAGGCCAAGGTCGTAAGGCATAGTGCATAATGTTAAAGAAGAACGTAGCTCCTATCGCATGATTCTCGTTCTTGGAAGCCAACATTCGTTGTGCGATATACCCGCCTCCACCAGGTTCGGCCCCGGGATACCAGGCGCTCCACCATTGCACCGCCAAGGGTATGATGAGCAACATTATGAGCGCTTTTTTATCGCTAAAATTCGGGAGAATATCAAGTTTCGTTTTTACCAAGTCGTTTGCCATTAAGGCCTCCACACCACCTACTTCGGGGATGTTTACCAAATAATACGCCGCTCCAATGGCACCGGACATGGCAACGAAAAACAAAAGGAAATCGGTATACACTACACCCTTAAAACCCCCAAGTGCACTAAAGGTCACGGTAATCAAGCCCGCTCCCACAACGGTTTCCCATGGTTCAAGTCCCAACATTATACCTCCAATTTTAATGGCGGCCAAGGTAACGGAGGCCATAGTAATAATGTTGAACAAGGCCCCTAAATATACCGCCCTGAATTTGCGCAGGAAGCTTGCCGGTTTACCTCCATACCGCATTTCATAGAACTCCAAGTCCGTATTTACATTGGAACGTCTCCATAATTTGGCATACACAAAGACCGTAAGCAAACCGGTTAATAAGAAGGCCCACCATACCCAGTTTCCTGAAACACCATTGGTACGTACGATATCGGTCACGAGGTTCGGCGTATCGGTTGAAAACGTCGTGGCTACCATGGAAAGCCCAAGTAACCACCAAGGCATGGTACGCCCTGAAAGGAAAAATTCCGAAGAGTCCTTCCCTGATTTTTTGGAGACATAAATCCCTATACCTAGGACAATCGAGAAAAAGACCACTATAAAACTGTAGTCGAGGGTGCTTAATTCCATAGTTTGGTTTTTATACCATTTCAAATTTAAAAATGCACCAATTTACTTGTTCATTTTTCCTATGCCTTCATTTTGGAAATTGCAAAGAACCCGGGCTATTTACAATCTCCAAGGCTTCGGCACAGAAAAAAGCAACGGCGTAAATTTTGGTACATTCCTAAACCAGAAATGGTATTAGTTAGCTACTAAAGATAAAATAATTTAAGATACTTTTGTGATTTGCCCCATAAACCGTTCGGTAATTACTTTCGTACCATGGAAATTTCTTTAACGTCCTGGATTTTGGCCACGCTGGCTGCCTTTGTAATTGGGATGTCCAAAGCCGGAATTAAGGGTATTGCGGTCATTAATGTCACCTTTATGGCCTTGGCCTTTGGTGCCAAGGAATCGACCGGTATGGTGGTTCCCTTACTGATTTTGGCCGATATTTTCGCGGTCATTTATTACAACAGGCATACGCAATGGAGCTACGTATTCAAGGTACTTCCTTGGATGGTATTCGGGTTGATTTTAGGCGTATTCATTGGGAAAGACCTGCCGGAAAGTCTTTTTAGGATCGGGATGGCCGTAATCATCATCATTACCGTATTTATGATGTATTGGTGGGATCGAAAAAAGGTGAAGACCGTTCCCACGCATTGGACGTTTTCGGGTGCCATTGGTACCTTGGCGGGTATCACTACGATGGTTGGAAATTTGGCAGGTGCCTTTTCCAATATTTATTTTTTGGCCATGCGTTTGCCCAAAAATCATTTCATAGGCACGGCAGCTTGGCTGTTTTTGATCGTCAATGTATTAAAGTTGCCATTTCATTTCTTTGTCTGGAAGACCATCACTTGGGAATCCTTGATGCTCAACGTAAAGCTGCTACCAGGAATTTTCTTGGGTTTCTTTGTGGGCATCCGCATCATTAAATTGATAAACGAGGAATTCTTTCGGAAAATGATCTTGGTGCTTACCGCTTTGGGTGCCCTTTTGATTATGGTGGGATAACTACAAAACACCAAATTTCAAGTACAAAATTTAGTGCCCTGATATAAAAAAAGCCTATCATTACATTGACAGGCCTTTACCGTTCTCGTTTGTTTTAACTATTCCGATGCTCCCTCGTACAGCGCATTGAAAATCAGTTTATAAGTGCCCCTGGGCTGTGCCCTGAATTGGGGCCTGAACGCAAACAGGATAACGTCGCCCTCGCCATAGGCCACTTTGACCATGGCGGGTTTTTTAGCGATGTATTTTTCCTCGCCCATGGCCCAGCCACTCATCAACAAGTTTTTTGCGGCATAATTAGCGATTACCTCAACGTCCGGCGCAGGGGCATCGGCAATTTTCTCCTCTCCACCTTCGCCTTTCTTACTTTGTTTGTCGATTGTGAATGCCCGACTCCTATTGAAGGAAACCGCAACGGTATCCTGCATGCCAAATGCCAATGGGTGTTTGGTGTCGATTCCCGTTTTAATCAACGATCCAGGAATGAAGAAATCCTTACTGTCCGCACCTTCTGTGGCATCCTTAAGCGGTAGCCCAAATTGTTCGATGACATAGTTACTGGCTTCGTCAAAAGCCAACAAGGTGCCTCCGTTCTTTACGTATTTACTAAGGGCGACCGTACCTTCCAAACCGATACCTCCCGTAAAATTTTCGGGCATTTCCAAATTGGAATGGCCGTGTAAAATAGAACCGGGTCTTTGCGAAGGAATGATCAGCGCGTCGTATTGAGATAGGTCGACCGTTTGGATATCCCTATCGTGTAAGGTATCCATTGCGAATTCATATTCATCCATGACAAAGCGGGTCCAGCCCTCATCCATATTGGACACCCATGATTTGTAAAGTCCCACTTTGGGCAAGTGGATCTTTGTCAGCCTGATTTCCGGTCTATCCGCAATTCCGATAACTTCCAAACCGTACTGGCCTGCCAATTCGGCAACGGATGCACTGCCCCCAGTAACGATATAGGAACCTGCGGGCAAGGTCGCTTTACCAATCTTCATTTCTTCCTTTGTCCTATAGGCCGTTCCGCCGGCTTTTAAAATTTTGTTGGTGACCAAAACTGACGCATTTGTATTGGCACTCAGGGCAAAACCAAAAGAACCCTTGCCATCCACATCGCCCTCCTTGTAAGTTGCCGCATCCGTGACCTTCTCGGTGCTGGCGTCAAAAGAATCCTTTATTTTATCCACGGTCACGCCCATCTGCATGGGAAGGGTCCAACCGGCCAAATCGTAGGGAGTATCCGGCGGACCCCCTGGGTATTGGAAACGGGTAGGATAGTTCTGTTTTTCCATCAGGTCCAATAAATAAGGCCTAAAGGCCTGTCCGCCATAAATGACATAGGATCCCTTCTCGTATTTCTTATCGCCAACGGTAAAACTCTTGGTCGCCTTTTCAATTTCGATACCGCCTTTAAGGAGCACGTTCACCAAGTTGACCGCTTCAAAATGGTCCCATTGGTCGGTCCCGATGACATAGGCAAATGGTCCTTCGGTTTTGGCCTTTTCAATAGCCGAAGCGCCCATTTTGTAGATGTTGTATAGGTAATTGCTTTTTCTATCGGCAGCAAGGTCCAAAGTCGCCCAGGTAGCCGTTAACATATAATCTACGGCATCCCTAAAATGGGATTCCCCACCTTTCCATGGATCGGGATACATGATATCAGTTCCATCGGTCGGAGTTGTTCCTGCTACGGTTTTGGGCAGTTTTTCAGGATCATAGAAACGTGGGGTGGGGGTGGTGTGACCCGTTTCGGTCAGGATACCGATCATATTGTGGTAGTAGGGTACGGTTCTTCCACCGCCGTTCCAGAACATGGTATAGAAGTTATCCGCAATGGCTCCGGGCATGTTTTCCAAGGAAAAGCGCTTGGACATGGCGGAGCCGACCTCGCTCACCGCGGCGGTAACCGCTGGGTGTATTTTTGGGTTAACCGGATCTGCATAGGGAGGAATGGAGATCTTTGTCCATGAGGGAGAGGATTGGTGGTGATTGTACACAATCTGTGGGTACCATTCATTGTATAAAATTTTGGTCACGTTATAGGTTTCCGGCATGGTGTTCATGAACCAATCCCTGTTATTGTCGTGTCCCATGTAATAGTGGTATAAAATAGGGGGTCGCGAAGTTTCATAGGGTGTTCCCAAATTCTTCTTGTACCAATCCACAACAATGTCCAGCCCATCCGGATTCATTACGGGCATTAAAATGGTGATGACGTTCTCCCTGATCTTTTTCATTTCCGTGGTTTCGGAAGTGGCAAGGGTATAGGCAAGTTCAGAAGTCATTTGTCCATGGGCCAACTCCGTGGAGTGCATGCCTCCATCAACCCATACAATAGCTTTACCTTCTTCGGATAACTGTAAGGCTTCTTCATCAGAAACGCTTACTCGGGCCAGTTTCGCACTGATATCCTTCCACTTGTCCAGGGAAGCCAGGTTCTCTTCGCTCGAAATAAAAAGGATGTACATTTTTCTGCCCAATACGGTGGTGCCGATCTCCTGCATTTTCACCCTATTGGAGGTAGCCGCCAATTTCCCCAGATAATCCTCTATTTGGGCATAATCTGCCAATTTATAATCGTCGCCGACCCTAAAACCGTAAACATCCTTGGGGGAGGGAACATTTTGTGCCATGGTCTGGAAAAAACATGACAGTAACACTACTGCGGTCATAATCATGACCTTGTATCCTGTTGCTTTTGAACTCATTTTTTGAATTAGTTTGATTTTGAGTCAGGAATTTAAGCATTCCTCTGGAAGTATTAAAACCGAAACGCTTGGTTTGCCCTTGTTCTTCCTACTTTTTCCAAATTGGCAATTAATCATTGCGGTTTTTATCGATTTATATATAAAGAAAAGAGGCTGACTAAAAAGTCATTTCTGCTGTCAATTCGAGCGGAGTCGAGAATTATAACTTTCTGGTTTTTAACGCATCTCGACTGCGCTCGATGTGACATATGAATGGAATTGTGACTTTTTGGACAGCCTCTTTGCAAAAAGCTTTTTAATTGATTATAAAACCTTTGTCTTGCCTGGTGTCGGGATTTCGTAGAATCCGTCCGCCTTGGGCATTACCGGTGGTGGGGTATCCCAGGTCATATCATCCGGCACCAATTGGAGCGTGGATTGCATGGCATCCTCCCACTTTATGACTTCCCCACTGTAGGTGGCCATACGGCCCATAATGGCCGTTAAGGTACTTTTGGCACCGTATTCTGCATTATTAAGATCGGTATTTTCGCGAATCGCCTTGAACAACCGGTTATGCTCTTCCTGGTAGGGATTATGCCCGGCAGAATTTTCAAACTTCCCTATTTCGTTCCCTTCCAGATCATATAAGAAGGCCGCAGCGGCATCATTGGTACTAACAAATCCTTTGGTTCCCTGAAATTGTTCCGCTACCCTATTGTACGTACCTGGCTGATGCCTGCACTGACTGGATATGACAGCACCGCTAGGATAGGTGAACTCTACGAAGTGATGGTCAAAAATCTCCCCATGGTCCTTGCCAGTGCGTACCTGTCTTCCTCCCATACCCTGTGCCGAAACGGGAAATTCATCCAAAAACCAGTTGGCCACATCGATATTGTGAATGTGCTGCTCCAAAATATGATCCCCACAGAGCCAATTAAAGTAGTACCAGTTGCGCATTTGATATTCCAGCTCCGTATATTCCGGTAATCTTGGCCGTACCCAAACCCCGGCACTGTTCCAATACACCTGTCCGCCTACCAATTTGCCAACCGCGCCTTTTTTAATTTCCTCCAACGCGGCCAAATAGTTTTCCTGATACCTGCGCTGCAGCCCTACTACCACTTTTAGGTTTTTGTCCTTGGCTTCCCGGGCATACTTTAGTACCTTTTGAATGCCGGGAACATCAGTGGCCACCGGTTTTTCCATAAATACATGCTTTCCATTTTCTACGGAATAAGCGAAATGGGCGGGCCTAAATCCCGGAGGTGTTGCCAAAATGACGACATCCGCAAGGTCAATGGCTCTTTTATAGCCATCAAATCCTACAAATTTGTTTTTCTCCTTTACGCTGAACTTACCGGTATCCTTGTACTTCTCATACAAGTTGTTGTAACTTTCGGTGAGTCTGTCCTCAAAAGCATCGGCCATGGCCACCAGCTCAATATTATCATCTGCCTGAAGTGCTTGGTTCGCTGCACCGGAACCCCTGCCGCCACAACCTACCAGGGCTACTTTCAGTTTCTTTTCGTTAAAAATGTTGAACATTCCTCGTGTTTCCAGTGAAGGTGTCAATACCAATCCCGCGGAGGCCATGGTACTCCTTTTTACAAAATCTCTTCGTGTGTTTTGCATTTTGTTTTGTTGTTTTTATTGATGGTTCTGTTGTTACTTTATCGTGTTATACTTTGGATATGTAAAAATCAGTTGGCTTTTATCCAAAACGTATTGTCCTCTTCTATTTCGGGAACATTCATTGGTCTTACAATTCTAAACCCGACAAAGGCGGCATCCGTATTCCACCATTTGCTTTGGGGAAACTGGGGGTCGCGTACCTTCCATACCAAATCAGACCCCATACGGACCGTTGAACCTACTTCTTCGGCCGTATCCTTAAATGACCCTCCTCGAACCACAGTAGGATACGGTTTTGTAATAGGATGAAATACCTGGTCCTTCGTATAGGCATCCTCAACATATTGGTCCAAGGTCCACTCGGCCACATTGCCATACATGTCATAGAGGCCCCATGGGTTGGGTTTCTTTTGTCCTACTTCGTGATAGCTCTCTCCACTATTTCATCGAACCATGCGTACTCCTCTAGATTTCCGTCATCCTCAAAAAAATAGGGTCCAGCACTTCCGGCCCTTGCAGCATATTCCCATTCGGCCTCTGTAGGCAATCGGTAATATACCCCGGTCAAAGCGGTAAGCCATTTACAGAACTGTGATGCGCCTAGCACGGTTACATTTGCCACTGGCAAGGAACCTTCGGAACCCATGCCCAACCCCATATCCACATAGGGGATGGTTGCTCCGGTAACGGCATCGATTTCAATAGTTTCGTTCTTCATGGCAGCGCCATCCAATTCCCGTTTTAAGAACTCGCGGTAAAGCTCCCAGGTAACCTCCTTGGAGGACATCCAAAAACCATCTACAGAAATCTTCCTTTGTGGATACGCATTTTTGTCTTCCGGATCGGTACTTCCCATTTGGAACGAACCGGAGGGAATCGCAACCATTTCAATTTCCAAATCGCTTCCAGGCAGCTTCTGCGTATAGGCTTTTGGTTCCTGATGTACGTATACCAGCAGCATCATGGTGATTATAAGGGTAGTGATTTTCATATTTGAAATTCCATATGACGTTGGTGCCTAGTAAATATATGAAATCATACTAATTCTTGATTACCAAAGAAATGTCCCATTTAGAAAACGAACAATCAACATCCATTTTCCTGCCATAGGGGTTCGGTAACAAATGTTACTGCACAGCTTGTTTCCCCAATCTAATTTTGTCCAAAATATATTACAACAATGAAATACCTACTAGGATATATTATTCTTTTCTCCTGCTATTTTGGGATAGGTCAAAATACCACGCCCATTACGAAGGAAGAAGTGATGACAAGAGTAAAAGAGGGCAATAACACCCTTAAAATTACCGCGCAAGATGCCCTTGCCGCCAAAGGGGATTACCTACAGACGAATGCGGTTTTATTGCCAAACATAAGTGTTTCCCATACGGGAATCGCCACTACAAATCCCCTGATGGCCTTTGGTTCCAAATTGAACCAGCAGATCCTTACGGCGGCCGACTTCGACCCAACCTTATTGAACGATCCCAGGCAAATAGAGGATTATGCCACTAGGGTAGAAGTACAACAGCCCTTGATTAACTTGGACGGTATGTTTCAACGAAAGGCTGCCAAGGCGAAGTGGACGGCAACCGAACTACAATCGGAACGCACCGGCGACTACATGGCCCTTGAAGTTGAAAAAGCCTATATGCAATTACAACTTGCCTATAAAACGGTGGACGTACTGGAAAAAGCGAAGGAAACGGCTTTGGAAAACCAGCGTATTGCGGAAAACAGCTTTGCCCAAGGATTTTTGCAAAAGTCGGATCTATTGGCCGTTCAGGTACGGGTCACGGAAATAGACAACCAATTGCACTATGCCCAAAGCAATATCCTCAATGCCAGCAACTATTTGTCGGTTCTCATGAACGAGACCGGTACTGCGGTGCTGAAACCGACGGACTCCCTCTCCGTGTCCTATTCGGACATCGATGCAGTATCGCTTTCCGAAAACCGTAAGGATATTTTGGCTATGGATTCCGCTACCGAGGCCTACAAACAAATGCACAAGGCGGATCAAATGTCCTTTCTCCCCAGATTGAATGCCTTTGGCACCTATGAAATGCATGACGATGAAGTCTTTCAGGGCGATGCTGATGGATATTTGTTCGGGGCAGAACTCAAATGGAACCTTTTTGAAGGAAGCAAGCGGTTTGGTAAATCACAGAAAAGCAAGGCCGAATACGACAAGGCCAAACTACAATTGGAGCAATACAAATCTGAAAGTGCGCTGGAACTGAACAGGGCAAAACGAAACTTGGAGAACGCCCAGAATAAGTTAAGGCTTACCCAATTGGCCTTGGAACAGTCCCAAGAATCCCTACGGATCCGTACGAACCGATTTGAGCAGGGCCTGGAAAAAACGACCGACCTGTTATTGGCCGAAACCCAATATTCCCAAAAAACTCTGGAATACTATAGGACCATTTTTGAACACAACTATGCCTTGGCATATGTACAGTTCCTGACAAAAATTTAATAATCAATACAGGTTAATGTAAGACCGAATACAAGAAGAAACATGAAAAATAATCTTTATATATCAGTAATGGCTTTGGCGGCACTCACCATATTTGCCAGTTGTGGAAACGACCAAAAAACAGCTGTGGCAACCAAAGGTGCTGCCATTTCGGTTACCACAAGTACCGTTACACAAAACAGCAATGACCCGTTCCTTACCGTAAGCGGCAAGGTGGAAGCGGCCAGAAGTGCGAACATCAGTACGCGTATGATGGGGTATGTGGATAAAATATACGTACAGGTTGGTGAAAAAGTGACCAACGGGCAGCTCTTGTTGAGCGTGAACAATGCGGATGTATCCGCCAAGTTGGCCCAAGTGAATGCCGGTATTGCCGAGGCAACCGCCGCTTATACCAATGCCGAAAAGGATTATAACCGGTTTACCGCCCTTTTTAAGGAGAACAGTGCTTCCCAAAAGGAACTGGATGACGTTACGGCGCATTATACTATGGCCAAGGCCCGATTGGAGTCGGCCAAACAAATGAAGAACGAGGTCAATGCGCAAATGGGCTATGCCAACATTCGCGCTCCCTTTAGCGGCGTGGTGACCAATAAATTTATCAATACCGGGGATATGGCAAACCCTGGGATGCCCTTATTGGAAGTAGAAGCACCAGGCACCTATCAGGTATTGGCCATGGTACCGGAATCCGAGATTTCCGAAGTAAAGAATGATACCCACGTAACCGTCCTGATTAAGTCCTTGGAGAAAATTGTTAAAGGGACCGTAACCGAGGTAAGTACCTCCTCTAAAAACACGGGAGGCCAGTATATGGTAAAGGTGGTTTTGGAAAAAACGGACATCCCGATGCTATCCGGAATGTATGCCACGGTACAGTTCCCCGTATCCAAAAAGGCATCAAAGGCGGCAGTTATGGTTCCTATCGATGTACTGGTGAAGAACGGTAGCCTCACTGGCATCTATACCGTAAGCGAAAGCAATACCGCCTTGTTGCGATGGTTACGATTGGGAAGGACTTTGGGTGACAAGGTAGAGGTTCTCTCCGGCCTTGCGCACGATGAGGAGTATATTGTTTCTTCCGAAGGAAAACTGTACAACGGAGCAAAATTGGCCATACAATAAAAGGAAACGCGTTAGGGATTGCAGTGGTTACCCCGCACCTGCCTTGGCAGGGAGGAGTAAAAACGGAAAGCCCGCCCGCCTGCCCCATTGGCAGGTGAAAACGCCCAACTAATAAAAAATGAAATGAAGGAAGGTTTAGCTGGCAAGATTGCCAAACTATTTATAGGCAGTAAGTTAACGGTGCTACTGATGATCGTATTTATGGTCATTGGGGTCTATAGCTCCTTTTTGATTCCACGGGAGGAAGAACCGCAGATCGATGTGCCCATGGCCGATATTTTTGTGGGATACCCTGGGGCAAGCCCAACCGAAGTAGAGTCCAGGGTTATAAAACCCTTGGAACAACTCATCAGTAACATTAAGGGGGTGGAATATGTGTATTCCACGTCCATGAAGGAACAAGGGATGGTCATCGTACAATTCTATGTGGGCGAGGATATTGAGCGCTCTTTCGTAAAACTATACAACGAGATCAACAAGCACATGGACCAGATGCCACAGGGGGTGACTTTTCCCTTGGTAAAGACCCGTGCCATTGATGACGTGCCCATGTTGGGGTTGACCCTTTGGAGCGAAAACTATAGCGGCTATCAATTGGGGCAAATGGCCCAGGAGCTGGAAGCGGAAATCAAAAAAGTCAACGATGTGGCGGTGACCCATAAAATTGGGGGGCAAAACCGACAATTACGCGTGGTTCTGGACAAGGATAAATTGGCCGCCAGTGGGCTGGATTTCCTAAGTGTTTCCGAAATGATAAAAGGCAACAACGCCCAACTGAATTCGGGTAGTTTTGACCGAAACGATACCGAATTTTTAGTGAGTACCGGAAAGTTTTTGGAATCGGTAACCGATGTGGAAAATTTGGTCGTGGGCGTACAACAGAATAGACCGGTCTACCTCAAACAGGTGGCAGAAATCATCGATGGTCCGGAGATACCCCAAAATTACGTGAGCCTGGGCTTTGGCCAGGCCAGTGAAAAAGCTTCGGAATATCCATCTGAATATCCTGCCGTGACCCTATCCGTAGCCAAAAGGAAAGGAGCGGATGCCATGAAAATTGCGGAAGTGATCGTGGATAAGGTGGACCACCTGAGGACCACCCTAATTCCCGATGATGTGCATGTGGAAATCACCCGAAACTACGGGGAAACGGCTTCCCATAAGGTGTCTGAACTTCTCTTGCACCTTATCGGATCCATCATTGCCGTGACCTTTGTGGTCATGCTGGCCATGGGATGGCGCGGTGGCTTGGTGGTTTTTCTATCGGTGCCCATTACTTTCGCCTTGACCTTATTGAGCTACTACATGCTGGATTATACATTGAACCGAATCACCCTTTTCGCCTTGGTGTTCGTAACAGGTATCGTGGTGGACGACTCCATCATCATAGCGGAGAATATGCACCGCCACTTCAAGATGAAACGGCTGCCTTTTAAACAGGCCGCGCTCTATGCCATAAACGAAGTGGGCAACCCTACCATTTTGGCTACGTTCACCGTAATCGCATCCGTATTGCCCATGGCATTTGTGTCTGGATTGATGGGCCCTTATATGGCCCCAATGCCCATTGGTGCATCCATTGCCATGATCTTGTCGCTCTTTGTGGCCTTGACCATCACCCCATATTTGGGATATATTTTCTTGCGGGAAAAGGAGAAAAAGGAAACCGTGGAGAAAAAGGAAAAACCGTTGGAGGACACGTTGATCTATAAGTTCTATGACAAGTTTGAGCGTCCGTTGATAGAGAACAAGGGGAAACGTTGGATGTTCCTTGGTTTCACCTTCTTCTTGCTTATCGGGACCATGTTGCTGTTCTTTACAAAATCGGTAGCGGTTAAAATGTTGCCTTTTGATAACAAGAATGAATTTCAGGTTGTCATCGATATGCCAGAAGGTACCACATTGGAACGTACCGGAGTCGTAGCCCAGGAAATTTCCCAATACCTGGCCACCAGGCCAGAAGTGGTAAACTATCAAAATTATGTAGGTACTTCCGCCCCCATTACCTTCAACGGTTTGGTACGGCACTACGATCTTCGTGGCGGTAGCAATATGGCAGACATTCAGGTAAACCTCATCGACAAGGGCGAACGAAGTGCCCAAAGCCATGATATTGCCAAATTGCTTCGACCTGAAATACAACGCATCGCCTCAAAATACAATGCCAATGTAAAGGTGGTAGAGGTACCACCAGGACCCCCTGTACTTTCAACCATCGTGGCGGAAGTATACGGTCCGGACTACGATACCCAAATGCAAATTGCGGATAATGTTCAGGATATCTTGAAAAACACTCAAGATGTGGTAGATATCGATTGGATGGTAGAATCGGATCAAACAGAGTATCAGTTTGTCATAGATCGGGAAAAAGCCATGTTGTATGGGGTGGCCCCACAACAGATAGCCTATACCATGAATATGGCATTGAGCAATAGACCTATTGCGAATCTATATGATGAGAACGCCGTTCAGCAGGTGGGATTGGTATTGGCCTTGGATGAAAAGGAGAAATCTACCATAACGGACATTGCCCAGTTGAAGTTAAAGTCCCAACAAGGGAATATGGTCCCCATTGGCGATCTGGTCGATATACAGCCCGTCACCAGCGCAAAGAGTATCTACCGAAAGAACCAGAAACGCGTGGTGTATGTAATGGCGGATATGGCCGGCGAGTTAGAGAGTCCAGCCTACGCTATTTTGGGTATGGAAGAGAAGTTGAAAGAAATACCGCTACCACAAGGCTATGAAATGAACGAGATGTACTTGGGACAGCCTGAATATGAAGATGATTTTACCGTGAAATGGGACGGTGAGTGGCAGATTACTTTGGAAGTATTTCGCGATTTGGGCATTGCCTTTATGGGGGCCATTATTCTCATCTATATTTTGATCGTGGGATGGTTCCAGAACTTTAAAGCGCCCGTGGTCATGATGGTAGCGATACCCTTATCCTTGATCGGGATTATCCTAGGGCATTGGTTAATGGGTGCCTTCTTTACCGCGACTTCTTTTATTGGGATGATTGCCTTGGCAGGTATCATGGTACGGAACTCGGTCTTGTTAATCGATTTTATCAACCTGCGTTTGGCTGAGGGAGTGTCCTTAAAACAGGCGGCCATTGAAGCTGGGGCCGTACGTACTACGCCCATCCTATTGACAGCAGGAACGGTGGTTATCGGGGCATTTGTCATCCTTTTTGACCCTATTTTCCAAGGCCTGGCCATCTCCCTCATGGGAGGAACCATTGTCTCTACCGTATTGACATTACTGGTAGTCCCCTTGGTATATTACATGATCGAAAAGAAGAATTATCCGGAAAGCTCCCTTACCCCCGAAGGAGGAACAACGGATGATGAGATTGACAGTATTTGATTTTCAGGGATTGGATGGTGCTTCAACTTCCAGAACGAGTGAAACCATGTAGCTGATATTAATTGGTTATAGGAAGCTGAAATGAAAACAATTGGACTTGAACTTGACATTTGAGCTTGAACTTGAAATTTGAATTTGAACTTGAATTTTAACCGTATGAAATGAGCCATAACAAGTCTTGATACCAACCTTGATGGTTATTGGCGAATTGCATCTGACCTTTTATTAATATTAAATATAAACAGATGAAACTATTGATCGTCACCGTAGTGGAGGAGTTCGATACCGAAATCCTTCAAATGTTTAAAAAAGCACATATCGATAGCTATAGCGGCTCCGATATTGACGGCTATAAAAATGTTGCGCCCATGGTACGAACCGCCAGTTGGTTCCCCAGCAAAAAAGGCGGTGTGGAGTCCAGCCTTTTCTTCTCCTTTACGGAGGATGAAAATATCGACCAGCTTTTCGGCCTCATTAAGGAATTCAACAGTAAGATGGAAACCAATAACCCAATTAAAGCTGTTGTGGTCCCCATTGAAAAATCAATTTAAAAACTAAATCCAAAAACTATGATCAACAGATATATTCGTGCAATTGCCGGTACTTTTATCATCATTAGCGTACTATTGGCTCTCTATGTTAACATTAATTGGTTATGGTTCACCGTATTCGTTGGAGCCAACTTGTTGCAATCCTCTTTTACCAAATGGTGCTTGATGGAAGATATCCTTAGAAAAATTGGTGTCAAGGATACCGATAAAGGATGTGAGGCCTAAACTAAATAGTTGCCAACTAACTTCTTCTACACAAAAAAAGCTCCCCACCCGGTTCTGGGAGGGGCGTTCCGGAAGAGAGGAACGGGGAGGGTCGTACGGCATTAATCTCCATCCAAAACAAATACGCCAATTTTTAGTAGCTTGTAGGAAGAAAATCGAACACCATGAAACCGACCTTTTCCCTGCTTTTATGCTCCCTTTTGATACTTGGCTGTAAAGAGGAACAAATAACCGAAGCTCCCAAACTACAAAAACCAAACATAATTTACATTCTTGCCGATGACCTAGGGTACGGTGAACTAGGCGTCTATGGACAGGAAAAAATAGAAACTCCCAACATTGTTGCCCTCGCCAAAAGTGGGATGTTGTTTACCCAACACTACACCAGTGCGCCGGTCTGTGCCCCGGCCCGATATATGTTATTGACCGGCAAACATTCCGGGCATGCCTATATAAGAGGCAATGATGAGTGGGGCGTACGGGGCGATGTTTGGGACTATCGGGCTATGGCCAAAGATTCTACGCTAGAAGGGCAGCGGCCCATACCTTCCAATACCGTGTTATTGCCCCAAAAACTAAAGGAACAAGGCTATGCCACGGGCATGGTAGGGAAATGGGGCTTGGGAGCCCCACATACGGAGTCCATTCCCACGAAAATGGGGTTCGACTTTTTCTTTGGCTATAATTGCCAACGGCAGGCGCACACCTACTATCCATTACACCTCTATCACAATGAAAATAGGGTACATCTGCAGAACGATACCATTGCACCGTCCACCAGATTTCCAGAAGGAACGGACCCCAATGACCCCTCAAGCTATACAGATTATACCCTAAAGGACTACGCCCCTGATTTGATGTTCGACCAAATGATCAATTTTATTTCTAATCAGAAAAAGGACCCAATTTTTTTCTATTGGGCCACGCCCATACCCCATAATGCAATTCAAGCACCGCAACGTTGGGTGGACTATTACAAGAAAAAGTTTGGTCCGGAAGAACCCTATTTGGGCGACAAGGGGTATTTTCCCCACCAAAATCCACGGGCAGGCTATGCCGCCATGATTTCATACTTGGACGAGAATGTGGGCAAACTAATCGCCCACCTTAAGAAAGAAGGTCTTTATGAGAATACGCTGATTATTTTTAGTTCCGATAATGGAGTCACCTTCACCGGAGGAACCGATGGGGAATTTTTCAATAGCTCCGGACCTTTTGGGGAGGAACGCGGTAAAGGCAAGGGGTTTGTTTATGAAGGCGGTATCCGGGTTCCCATGATTGCGAGTTGGCCGGGCCATATTCAAGCAGGTTCCAAGACGGACCATATTTCGGTACAGTATGATGTCATGGCTACGCTGTCCGATTTAATCGGCTATGAAAAACCTTCGGACACGGATGGTATCAGTTTTTTACCCACGTTGTTACAGCATGAAGGACAGGAGGAGCATGAATTCCTTTTTTGGGAATTCCCGGAATACGGGGGTCAGGTCGCCATACGTATGGGCGATTGGAAAGTGGTCCGTCAACATTTAAAGGATGAAGAAAGTCCCACTTTGGAACTTTATAATCTACAAACGGACCCCGCCGAAACCGAAAATGTCGCCACCCAGCACCCCGAAATTTTGGAAAAGGCCGCTGCCATTTTTGCTAGGGAACATACCAATGCGGAAACGGAACGGTTTCGGATTCCATTGATAGAATCGGGATTATTGGGTTCTTGATCTTGAGGGATGTGTTCATTATTTGGCCATTATCTACCCTAAAATCACTGTTAAGGGTTTAATAAATCCCGTAGTTCATCCACAAAACAACACTTTTCATCGATATTGTCGGCTCCTATCATTTAGCAAAACGTAAGTATAAGGAACCGGGTTCATACAGACCATTAGCTAGGTCAACGTTCTTTATTTACTATTAAATTTCTTTACGATGAAAGCAAAACAGATATTGTCCGTCCTTACCATACTAACCATCTGTTTGTCTACCAAGGCCCAAGAAAAAGTGCACTGTATCTATGAAGATTGTAGCTTTGAACCTGGGCAGACCGTGTACCTATTTGGCGACCAGGTACAACTACGGGAAGCGCCTACCACAAATTCCAAAGTGCTGAAAACCCTTTCCATAGGTTCGCCTTTGGTTATCCAAGAAAAGCACGAAAACTCTTGGCCCTACAAAGGCGTTGACCACCCATTTTACAGGGTAACCTATAAGGGCATAGCGGGCTATGTGCTTGGCGGATTGATTGCCTTGGAAAAAAAGGTGATCAATGATGTAGTACATTTTTTCGGGCGGAGCAAAACGGGCGATGAGGATTATCTCTTGATCCGTTCCTTAAAGAACGATGGCAGTTTTACCGAAAAATCGACCCGGTTGGCCAATGGCCAGTTCTATTTAAGTGCTTTGGGAAATAAGGGTCTCCCGAATATTGAGGGAATCCTATTTATAGATTATCTGGCTGAAGCCTGTGGGGTCGAAGGCGGTGGCATTTACCTTTTTCAACAGGAAGGCGCCCTGCACCAAGTGGCCCGACTTTCCCAAATTTCCGATGCAGGGGTCTATTATTACTGGGAGGAATTCATTTTCCCCGAAGACCAATATGGCGTACCTGGAAAAATCCGCTATAAAAAGGAAATAGGGGAAAACTATAATGAAGCGGCCGAGTGGGAAAAGATGAGCAAAGAGACCAAAATACTGGTCTGGAACAATCTTAATCTGGAGCTGGCACAGCGATAATAGCAATGATTTCGATCTAAACCTGTCATCAAGAGTGACAGGTTTTTGTTTTGTAATACCACGGTCTGTTCGTCACTTCGAGTGAATTTTTGAGGTACGAGAAAATTCGTATCGAGAAGCATTTGGGTATAGAAGGAGCCTGCCCAGAGCGAAGCCGAAGGGTTCTCGATACAACGTCTCTTTCAGGACGCCACTCGAACTGACATTTGATTTTTTAACGGCAGATTTACTCCTATTAATTTGTACCTCCTTTCCGTCACTTCGAGTGAATTTTTGAGGTACGAGAAAATTCGTATCGAGAAGCTCTCGGACCCAAAAAGAGCCTATGCTGAGCAAAGGCAATGGGTTCTCGATACAACGTCTCTTTCAGGAAGCCACTCGAACCGAAAATCGTAGAAACACCCTTCAATAATAAGAGAAGAAGGCTCTTGTGGATTTATCATCGTCCCGATGGGCATCGGGGACTCTGTCGAAATGACTCAAATGAACCAAATGTCATTTTAAACCGACTGATAAGGAGCGTGAGAAATCTAAAATTCCAACCAACATTTTTGAAACCTTTTTTCGGCGATGGAAAAAGTGTCGAATTCCAACCCTCCCCATTTCACTAAAGCGAAAGACCCCTCCCTACTCAGGGAGGGGAGCTTTTTCTGGGTAAAAAATATGGGCATTTCCAACTTGGGAAAAGCAGTTTGGAAAAATGACGGACAATGACCAAATACCGAATTTTTGATTCCCTTTCCAGAAGAATACATAGAGAAAGCTCGGAAAGGTACCTGTTCCGTGCAACGGAACGGCCGAGTTTCGAGATGGGTTTTACGAAGTAAAAATTCCTACTGGAAAGTGCACTTTCTTTTGCTTCGTTTTCTTTAGGCAAGTAAAGAAAATGAAAAATAATTGTGTTCATTTTTTGGCTTCCCGAGGGGAATAGGGATTCCGTCGAAATGACTAAACAAACACAGAATGTCATTTCGAACCGAAACAGAGTGGAACGTGAGAAATCTAAGCTTATGAAATGAGATTTCTCAGTCGCAAGCTTCTTCGAAATGACCAAACAGAAACAGAAAGTCATTTCGAACCTGTCAGACTGAGCGGCTCGCCCTGAGCGCAGCCGAAGGGAGTCTAAGTAGACTGAATGGAGTAAATGTGAGAAATCAATCGAAAAAAACCATTCATTGTCCTCTTAAAAGCTACGCCCTAATTCTTTGAAAATTAATCAGTAGCTTTAGCTAGTATCATTCTTCGCCCGACATATGGTTTTAAAAAACACTTTATTTCTACGTAGTTCCTATGGATTTCTGATTATATTCTTTTCATTGCTTTGCCTTTCCTGTAAAGAACTACCAAGTGAGAACAATGACACTAAAAAACAACTCCTCAGGGCATTAGAAGCTTCATTGGATACCCTTTCCAACGTTTGGTACCCAAGGACCATTGATAGTATCCACGGTGGTTTCTGGTCGGACTTTGATTATAAATGGGATAAGGTTGGAAAGCAAAACAAAATGTTGGTGAGTCAAGCACGGCATGTTTGGACCGCCTCCACCTTGGCCTTGTTTTACAATGACCCTAAATATCAGCAAATTGCCAAACACGGATATCATTTCTTAAGAGATCATATGTGGGATTCCCAGCACGGTGGTTTCCATACCCTGTTAGGTGTAGAAGGGGATTCCCTGAAGCTATTATCCACTGGGAAAAGCGCCTATGGAAATTCCTTTTCTATTTACGGACTGGCCACATATTACAAGGTCTCAAAGGATACAACAGCCTTGAATTTGGCCAAAAAAACCTTCTATTGGTTGGAGGAACATGCCCATGATCCAGAATATGGAGGCTATTTTGATGTGTTGCAAATGGATGGTTCCTGGATATTGGATGTTACCGAAAATGACCGTAATTATGACAATTATATCCGGAAGGACTGGAAGGATCAAAACTCGTCCATACATCTGTTGGAGAGTTTTACAGCTTTATATGAGGTATGGCCCGATGCCTTGGTAAAAGAACGATTGGAGGAGCTTTTGGTCTTGATTAGGGATACCATCACCACGAAAAAAGGCTATCTCACCCTGCACTTGCAACGGGATTGGACTCCCGTTTCCTATAAAGATTCTACGGAAAGTGTCCGTAAAGAATACTTCTTCTTGGACCATGTTTCCTTCGGTCATGATGTGGAAACCGCCTTTTTACTCTTGGAGGCCTCCCATGTGCTGGGCAAGAAAAACGATACGCTTACCATGAGGAGGGCAAAAACCATGGTAGACCATGCCTTGGATTGGGGCTGGGACACCTCAAAAGGTGGGTTTTACGAAGGGGGTTACTATTGGGAAGAAACCAATACAAGAACTATTGAAGACACCCGAAAGGTATGGTGGACGCAAGCAGAATGTCTGAACACACTGTTGCTCATGTCCAAACTATATCCGGAAGAACCGCGTTATTACGAGTTGTTTGAGAAACAATGGCACTATATTAACACCTATCTGATAGACCATACCTATAACGGTTGGTTTGACGCTGGTTTAGATAAAAGTCCAGAAGCGGAAAAAAAGGCCAAGGCCCAGATTTGGAAGGTAAACTATCACAATGTCAGGTCGTTGATGAACGTCATAAAAATGATGAAGGGCGAATTTGAATTGATCGATTCCCACCAATAAATGCTTTTGGAATCCTTAAAGTTTCCAGCTACCGGCCAAACGGCTTTTCTTTTTTTGCTAACTTAACGGAAACTAAATGATTATGGCTACCTATTCACTGAATATTAATGGAACCTCATATGAGGTCGATGTAGCCCAAGGCACTTCTTTACTTTGGGTATTGCGGGAACACTTGGGACTTACGGGTACTAAATATAGTTGCGGTATCGCGCAATGTGGTAGTTGCACCATCCATTTGGATGGGAATCCGGTCAGGGCCTGTGTCCTTCAAGTGGACAATGTGGCCAATGGACAGAAAATCAAGACTATAGAAGGTCTGTCTGAAAATGGTGACCATCCCTTGCAAAAGGCGTGGGTAAAAGCGCAGGCACCTCAATGTGGCTACTGCCAATCGGGGCAAATCATGCAGGCGGCCACACTCTTGGAAAAAAATCCGAATCCGTCACGAGAAGAAATCAAAAGCCATATGAACGGGGTGCTTTGCCGTTGTGGCACCTATTTACGCATCCTAGAGGCCATAGAAATGGCCAAGGAACAAACCACTACAACTTCCTAAGGCCATGAAAAATATCAGCAAAAAAACAATAGCACCGGTAGGCCGCAGGCAGTTCCTAAAATCCTCTGGAGGAGCGGCCCTTTTTATTGGAGTTTCGGGACTATTGCCCAATTTAATCTCCTGTTCGGACGCCAAAGGCATGCAGGGCCAATTCGCAAAACACGACGTCACGGCTTGGGTACGAATCACCGAAGATGGCCAGATAACCATATACAATCCCGCCGCAGAAATGGGCCAGGGATCTATGACGTCACTTCCGGTCATTTTTGCCGAAGAAATGGATGCGGATTGGTCCAAAGTGGATGTAGAATTTTCTCCCCAGGAATCGGACATTTACGGTTCCCAGGGATGGCAACCCGGCACCAAGCTTATGTTCACTGTGGGCAGCCGCACCACGAATAGCTATTATACCGTAATGCGCAAAGCGGGGGCTCAGGCCCGTTATGTGTTGCTACATTCCGCGGCAACTCATTGGAAGGTGCCCATCGAAGAATTGACTACGGGTTCCAGTACGATCATTCACGAAAAAAGCGGGCAAAAAATATCCTATGGTGACTTGGTATCCTATTTGACCATGCCCGAAACCTTGCCCGATTTTAATGATGGGGGATTAAAGAATCCTAAAGATTTTAAATTAATCGGAAGTCTAATTCCCCGTACGGAAATCCCACAGAAAGTGGACGGGAGTGCCCAATTTGCCATCGACCTTCGTTTGCCCGATATGGTCTATGGTGTTTTAGAACGGGGTGCCTTACATGGGGCCAAACCCACCCTGAACAACGAATCGGAAATCCTGGCCATGGATGGTGTTTTAAAAGTTGTGCCTTTTAACTATGCTATTGGTATTGTAGCAAGTACTTTGGAGGCTGCCTTGGCAGCTAAAAAAGTTCTTGACATCACATGGAGCGATGCGCAGGCCTCCGGATTCAACTCACAGGAAATTTACGATGTGTATGCCCAAATGGCCAGTGCCCCAAAAAAAGGAAATACCGTTAATGAAGTGGGGGATGTGGACCAAGCGTTTCGGACCGCGGCCAAAACCTATGAAGCCGACTTCAAGAACGACTATGTCTACCATGCCCAAATGGAACCTCTGAATGCGGTGGTTCAAGTAGCCGCTGATGGCCAAAGTGCCGAAGTCTGGGTAGGTAGCCAGCAAGGTCCGGATACCAAATTGGGGATTCCCGATCTCTTGGGCATTTCCCACGAAGCCGTCAATGTACACCTGCAGTATTTAGGCGGTGGCTTTGGACGGCGCAGTATGAACGATTTTGTTCTGGAATGTGGCCGCCTGGCACAGGAAATGGCACCCAGGCCCGTAAAGTTGCTATGGACCCGGGAGGATGATGTCCGCTATGGTGCTTATAGGCCACTCACACTACAAAGACTCAAAGTAAGTACCGATGACCAGGGCAACCTCAGCGGTTTCTCGCACTGTGTGGTGGGCGATGGTGGCAATCTGGTGGCCGGTGGGACCCGAAACGATTATTATGCCATCCCTAACCAGTGGGTGGAGTGGCGGGAAGCCGCGCATGGGGTACGTCTAAAACATTGGCGTTCCGTAGGGCACGGGCCCAATAAATTTGCCATCGAGGCGATGTTGGACGAAGTGGCCCAGGACCAAGGTATAGATCCCGTTGCTTTTCGAAGAAAACTGATGGCCGATTCCCCACGTGCCTTGGCTACCTTGGAAAAAGTGGCCGAAATTTCAGCTTGGGAAGCTCCTTCCCCTGAAGGTCGGGCCAAAGGCGTTGCCTTTGTAGAACATGGTTCCTTGGGAACCGGCGTATGTGAAATTTCGGTGGACCGCAACACGGGAAAAATCAACGTGCACCATTTTTGGATCGCCCTGGATGCCGGTGTGGTGGTACAACCGGACAATGTAAAAGCCCAGATGGAAGGGGGCATTATTATGGGCATCAGCTCCGTGCTCAAAGAACAGATTACCTTGGTGGATGGCCAAGTACAACAAAGCAACTACGACAATTATCCACTCTTGCGCATGCAGGAAGTACCCGATAGTATTGAAACGGTGATTATACCCTCAGCGGAACATCCGGAAGGAGTGGGTGAAACGGCAACGCCTATGGTGGCTGGGGCCATTGCCAATGCCTTTTTAAAATTGACGGGCAAACGCTTGCGGCACCTACCTTTTACCCCAGACCGGGTTTTGGAGGTCTTGATTGGTTAGAACGATGGTTGAGAATATCAATAAAAGAATCCCGAAGTCAATACATATAAACTCGAAAACAATTAATAATAAATGTCCGTAGACACCTATAGAACCTGTCAAAATTGTGGAACCGAAAATTTAAATCGGGATTATTGTAAAAACTGTGGGGAAATAATCAATATTAATTTAAAAAGAAAGCTTGAACGCCAGCAAAAGGCAAAGGAAAAGAGAGCAATCCAAAAGGTAAAGAAAAAAAATAAAATAACCCTCTTTTTTGAAGACGCAAAGCAACATGAGAATATAGTCATCCGGTATACCGCCCGATTTTTTTACTCGATTTGGATTGTGGTACTGGCCATAGGTTCTTTTTTAGCGTTGGTTTTTGGATATATTGCGGCTTAGGATTTGAAACCATTCCGATGAAGCAGGTCTTTCTAACATTTCAAAAACACTATTTTCAGGTATTTTCACTCTTTGCGGTGTTGATCTATTTGGCGCAACGCTTGGAGATATCCCTTCCAGCGCTAGCAAATAATTATCTGAACGATTTCTTGTGTATGCCCATTGTGCTGAAAATTTGTTTGGAAGTGGCGCGATTTATAAAATCGGACAATAGATTGCAATTGCCCCCTATGTTGTGCTTCACAGTCACCTTGCTATTCGCTGGCTACTTCGAAGGATATCTGCCCATTATAAATGCGCGCTATACACAAGACCCTTGGGACTTACTTTGCTACGCCGCAGGAATGTGCTTGTTTTTTTGGTTAGAGCGAAGAATACGTACAGAATGATCATCATTTTGTAGACCATAGCTTGCAGGTGTCGAACGGTTACCTGATTCACAAATTGACCAATATGTCATTTCGAATCGAGTATAGAAATCCAAAAAATATCGAATAAACATTCTGTCACTTCGAGTGTTTTCAAACGAACGGTAGTGAAGTCGAAAATGTATCGAGAAGCTTTCTAGTCAAAAAAACTGCCTTGAGCGGCCAGTCCACAGCTTGTTCACTGAGCTGAGTCAAAATGACCCAATCACTCCCGATGTCATTTCGAACTGAATATAATGAACGTGAGAAATCTAAAATTCCATCCTATCGTTTTTGAAACCTTTATCGGCGATGGAAAAAGTATCGAATTCTGACCCTTCCCATTTCACTTAACGAGAAACACCCTTTTCCTCCCAAACCGATATGGCCTCCTTAGCCAATAGCTGCGTCATTCTAAATTCCTTGTGCCGCTGGTCGCTATCCATTTCGTAGTAACAATTGGAATACACATATCCATAATCCTTGGCATCCTGCGCAGAGGCCCCAAAATAAACGGCTTTAAACTGCGCCCAATAACAGGCTCCCAAGCACATCATACAAGGTTCGCAACTGGTATATAGCACACAATCCTTTAATCGATGCTTGCCCAGTTTTTTAGCAGCAATTTGAATGGCGTGTAGCTCCGCATGTTGGGTAATGTCCTGTTCCTTTTTTACTTGATTGTGCACGGCGCACACTACTTCATCGTTTAAAACGATAACTGCCCCAAAAGCACCTCCGGTAGAAGCGCTTTTCCCCTCTTTGGCCTTTGTGATGGCCATTTGCATATAGGTCTCGTGTGTCATGGTGTTTTGTTGTTAAAGATAAGTCGATTGATTGCGACTACCGTGCTCGTTCACCCAAACATGGGATATAATCTTTATTTGGAACTATCTTTCTCAGTTGATGACCAATACCTTTTTTAAGGTTTATAGAAAATATCATTTCGAATGGAAGCTGAGCCAAAAACAGGAAAGTGTGAAAAATATTAAAATATGCCGTGGGATTTCTGATTTGTCAATATTTTCAATTCTTAAGCATTTGCCTATAATGTTAAACTTTACTTCTTATATCCAACGAAAATATCCCCATAATTGGGTATTTTTTAGTTTGATTCCGCATCCTTTCTTTGTTCCCGTAAAAATAGGCCCATTTCTGGATAGCAGCAATAACATATTTCGGGGGAACATTGAAATTGCGAACAGGGTGGGCCTTTACAAGATACGTGATTATCCTATAATATACCAAAGTACTTTCCTGAAGGCATCGAACCTACTAGGCCCAACATTCAAAAGCGCATCCTAAAAGCGTGCGGCTATACCGGCCATTTTAACGAAATAGCCTTATGGAATATCGTAATGTCCCAAATGCCTTGTAAATTTTGACTTGGCTGTTAGGAAACAATCAAAATTAAGTATCTTGATTACCTAACGTAAAACGCGATCATGAAAGGTAAAAAAATCTGCTCCATGCCATTTTTGGCCATATTCTTTCTTGCACTGTGTGCTGGAAAAACGCTTAACGCCCAACAAGAATTTCTATACGGTGATCTCTTACCGGATGCACCGAAACTTGCCGCACGGGGCAAACACACCGTAGGGGTCCAAACCATGGAGCTCTTCCATAAAGATCAAATTGACATCCTAAATTCTAAAGGAGGAAAGGACGTGCTTTACGATCGACCTCTGACCGTTGAAGTTTGGTATCCTGCAGCAGTAGCATCAGCCAACAACGTATTGACGACATACGAAGAAGTAATGGGCACGCGTGGGGATAGCCTGCGCCCATTGATTCCCTTTACTTTTAAAGGCAGGGCCGTTCGAGACGCAGCACCAAAAACAACGGAAGGTGCTTTTCCCTTGGTAATAGTTTCGCATGGCTATGTAGGTTCGCGCTATTTGATGACCTATCTCACAGAAAATTTAGCATCCAAAGGGTATGTAGTTGTTGCCATTGACCATACCGATTCTACTTTTAGGGACGCCAATGCGTTTTACAGTACCTTGCTGAACAGGGCCAAGGACATCACATTTGTTTTAAATGAAATGGCTGCTTTGACCAATACCCCCTTTGGGAAAATTACGGATATAGACCGTACGGGCATAATTGGTTATTCCATGGGCGGCTATGGTGTTTTAAATGTGGGTGGTGCGGGTTATAGTGATGGTGCTGCTGGTTTCTTCAGACAAATGACAGGGGGCAGCACGGCTATCCAATCCCTTGTAGCTAGCAATCCCGATTATCAAGAATCCATTGATCCACGCATAAAGGCGATCGTAGCCTTTGCCCCTTGGGGTATGGCGCGGGGGGTTTGGGATGCTGAAGGGTTAAAAGGGTTAAAAAAACCCACTTTTTTCATTGCCGGCAGTCAGGATGATATATCCGGCTATGAAAATGGTATCAAGGCCCTATATGAAGGAGCTATCAATGCAGACCGATACCTGCTTACCTATATGAATGCAAGGCATAATGTGGCCCCAAATCCACCACCGACCGAATCCTTGGCGCCCGGACTCCACATGGATGAATATTATCGCTATGCAGATTCCTCATGGGACCAGCGTAAAATAAATAATGTTAATCAACACTTTGTCACCGCATTTCTGGGTATCCATCTAAAGGGAGAGGACCATTCCCTACTCTTGGACATTCCTAAAAACTCCAATGAGAAGGATTGGCCCGGTTTTAAACCACGCTCATCCACCGGCATGGAATTGTTACATGCACAGGGAATGGAATAGAAAAAATAGATAGTTCAATCTGATGCAATTTATAAGGTCTTGGTTTGGCTTTTTGGTCCAAGACCATTCAAGACAGTGTTCTTTACAGGTCCATTTATTGACCTAAAGTTTTGCTTAAGGGCATTTATCGCTAAAGTCGTTGATGTACCTTGACAAATAATACTCATTTTGATAAACAAAAAGAGGCTAGTTAAAGATAGGTAGACCACCTCACTTGGTGCAACAACAAAAACCTACCCTTGGTTAGCATTTTTGTTTGGTGGACTCTTCTCTTGACCAATGGCATTTGTGATGGAACATTAAAACGGGAAAGCATTTTGGTAAACAGTTTCTTATTAAAGGGCAAACTTATTGGAGACTGCTGGTATCCGTGGAATCGGTCGTTACAAAAAAGTCCTTGGTCTTGGGGTCTATGCCCTTGTATACCTGAAGTGCGGGACGCTCTTTTTGAAGGGCTTCCAGAGCCGCATCGGAGATATTCGTATCCCAAACATAGAGTTTGGAGAGCTTCGGCAACTGTTTGAAAACTTCTACGCTCCGATCCGTTATTCCCGTTTGGTATACCTTGAGGAGGGTCAGGTTCTGCAAATTCGTAAGCGATTGTAACTCTTTGTCCGTCAATGGGGTTCCATCAATTTCCAACCATTCCAGATTCGTACAGGAGGCGATTGTGGCCATCTCCTCAGTGCCAACCGGCAGGCCGCTCACATCCAATTCCACGAGGTTGTCCGCTACCCGTTTTAAATCCGTTATCGGTTTGGGGTCATAGTTTGGTGGCGCATAGACGTCCACACTAAGGGCGTTGGAGTTGGCCACCATTCTTTCAATGGTGAGATAGTCCGAGGACAGGTTCTGCAAGGTACTATCCGCAACCGTGGCAAAACTCCTCCATTTTTCTTCGTGGTCCGGCGTCCTCATTTCCTGTATGAGCCCTACCAGCGGTTCCGAGGGTTCTAGCTGGTCGAGTCGTACCGTATCGGGAGCGCCCAGGGCAATCCAACGTTCCAAGATATTGATTTCGAGTTCGCTCAAAGGGGTCTTTCCCTCCGGTGGCATATGGTCCTCGTCCTCTTTGGGCAGCCGTACACGCCGTACCAACAAACTCTTTTCCAAATCCCCGGGTACCACGGCCGGGCCGTGTTCTCCCCCTTTAAAAAGTTGGTCAAGGTTTGTCATCAAGAGTTCGCCTTTTTGTTTGTTGGGGTTGTGGCAGGATAGGCAGGTATTGTCCAAAATACGCATCACGACATCCGAATAAATATTCGGGTTTTCGGGTATTTTATCTAGTCTTTTGCTTTGTGGAAAGGCCAAAAAATCCGGTCCATGGGTGACCATTCCCCCATAGTGGCCCGTAAACCCAATAAGTCCTATGAGTACGACCTGGATTACTTGTTGGTAGCGTATTTGGGATGGAAACATATTTACGAAGGCATACCATACTGCCGATAGCAAGGCCAGGGCCCCGCCCAACCATTGGTGCCAAACGAGCAGGTCTCCTTTTACCAAGGTGTCCTTCCCTAGAAAAAATCCTGATATGGCCGTAACCAAGGCCGATACAACCGCAACTATTAGCAACCTTTTCGGCACATTTTTACCCGTTAGGCTCAAGAAAATTGCTATAAGCAGCAGCACAATGGGGAAATGCAGCACCAAGGGATGCCACCGTCCCAACCAGGACACCCACGCCGGTAATTCCATGTAGGATTCAAACAGCAGGCAAAAGACCAAAAAGACGGAAAGCCCCAAAATGAGGTAGTCCACCCAGCGTTTTTGCGTAGACTTTGTCATCGGGTTATGCTAAAAGATCTTTGATAACGTTCCCGGCCACGTCCGTCAATCGAAAACGACGCCCCTGATACTTATATGTGAGCTGTTCATGGTCCAGTCCCAAGGCATACATCAAGGTTGCATGAAAATCGTTGATATGCACCGGATTTTCAATGACGTTGTACCCAAATTCATCGGTCTGACCGTAATTCAAGCCTTGCTTTATGCCCCCACCGGCCATCCAGATACTAAAGGCCCTGGGGTGGTGGTCCCTGCCGTAATTGGCCGGGTCGAACTTTCCTTGGCAGTAATTGCCCCTTCCGAATTCTCCTCCCCAGATTACCAAGGTATCCTCCAACATGCCCCGTTGTTTCAGATCCAAAACCAAAGCGGCCGAGGCTTGGTCAACATCCTTCGCCTGACCCGCCATTTCGTTGGGCAGATTGCCGTGCTGGTCCCAGCCCTGATGGTATAATTGTATGAACCTCACCCCGTTCTCCGCCAATCTTCTTGCTTGAAGCGCATTGGCCGCATAGGTTCCGGGTACCTGGCAATCCTCGCCATATAGGTCGATAATGGATTTGGGTTCCTTGGAAATGTCCATGACATCGGGAACCGACATCTGCATGCGATACGCCATTTCATATTGGGCAATACGCGATTCTATCTCGTCATCGCCCGTCTCCACATGGTGTAACTTGTTCAATACGGATACCTCGTTCAAGAGGTCTCGTTTTTCCGATCGGGAAATACCCTCCGGGTCATTGAGATAGAGTACGGGGTCCTTTCCGGAACGCAACAGCACCCCTTGGTGCTTGGAATCCAAAAACCCGCTGGACCAAAGTTTTGAATAGAGCCCTTGGCTATTGCCATCTCCCCTAGAGGTCAGAACCACAAAAGAAGGCAGGTTCTTATTTTCGCTGCCCAGGCCATAACTCATCCAAGAACCCATACTGGGCCTACCGGATATCTGGCTCCCGGTCTGAAAAAAGGTGATGGCGGGATCGTGGTTGATTGCTTCGGTATGCATACTGCGGATGACCGTGATCTCATCGGCAATTTTAGCCGTATACGGAAAAAAATCACTGATCCAGGTACCACTTTGTCCATGTTGCCTGAAATTGACGGCCGGCGGCATCAACGGAAACTTTTCCTGATTCGCCGTCATGCCCGTTAACCGTTGCCCGTTTCGGATGGATTCCGGCAAATCTTCACCCATGCGCTTGCGCAACATCGGTTTATAATCAAAGGTTTCCAATTGCGAGGGCGCCCCGGCCTGAAACAGATAGATGACCCGTTTTGCCTTGGGGGCAAAATGGGGGATGCCCAAAGGTTGTTGGGCCAACTCTTTGGAGCCGTTCTTGAACAGATCGGGAATTAAAAGGGATCCTAAGGCCAAGGAACCTATGCCCACGCTCAACTGTGAAAAAAAGTGGCGCCTATTGACCTTTAAAGGGTTTTCGTTTTTATGTTCTTCCATACGCTTACTCT
This sequence comes from Maribacter sp. PR66, assembly GCF_028464205.1. Taxonomy (NCBI): domain Bacteria; kingdom Pseudomonadati; phylum Bacteroidota; class Flavobacteriia; order Flavobacteriales; family Flavobacteriaceae; genus Maribacter; species Maribacter sp. PR66. The sequence goes on along the minus strand of NZ_JAQPCH010000001.1, from coordinate 724,941 downwards.
TTGGTGATGGTTTCGTCCAAATTATAGATTACCTGTGAGGTGAGCATGAGTGCGGCCGTCTTTGCGGCATCGGTTTCCAGCCTGGGATATTCCCCTGCCGCAATCAATTTTTCCGCCTCTGCCTGTCGCTCCCTATATCCTTTTAAGGCATCCTGGTAATAATTGGTGAGTGCCGCCAATTCCTGCGCTTTGGGAGACCGGACTAGGATGCGCCTGAAGACATCGGTCACATATTCTTTTCCATTTGGGTCTTCATAGACCAAGTTTTGGGCCAATACCCGGGCCGCTTCCAAGATCTGCACATCGTTCTGGAGCACCAAGGCCTGTAAAGGGGTATTGGTCTTTTGCCGTCGAACTTCCGAAAAATCGCGGGTGGGCGCATCAAAAATGGTCATGTTGGGCGGTGGCAGGGTCCTTTTCCAAAAGGTGTACAGGGAGCGTCTGTAGAGGTCGGCACCCTCGTCCTGAATATAATTTGTTAGGACACCCCTGTTTCCGCCGGCGTTCGTTTCCTCCCAAAGACCGGGAGGTTGGTAGGGCTTTACGCTGGGTCCCCCAATTTCCTGATTTAATAGTCCACTGGTGGCAAGGATGTAATCGCGAATCATTTCCCCGCTCATTCGAAACCTAGGGGCTCGTGCCCACCATATATTTTCGGGGTCCGAAAGTTTCAAGTCGGGCCTTAACTCCGATTTTTGTTGGTAGGTAGCCGAAAGCATTATTTTTTTGAGCAGGTACTTGATGTCCCAACCGTTTTCCATGAAATCCACTGCCAGCCAGTCCAATAGTTCCGGATGCGTAGGTAGGCTCCCCTGAACCCCAAAATCCTCTACGGTTTCCACAAGGCCCTTTCCAAAAAGCATGGCCCAGATGCGGTTCACGAATACCCTGGCCGTTAATGGATGTTTTTGGTCCGTGAGCCATTGTGCGAGTCCCAGGCGGTTTTTGGGAAGATTATCGGGAAAAGCGAATATTGATTTTGGCGTGTTTGGAAGGACGGAATCTGTAGGTTGGTCGTATTCCCCACGATTCAAAATATAGGTGGTCTTGGGTGCGGAATCGTTCATGACCATTACGTTTATCTTGGGGGTATCCTTCATGTTGATAAAGGAAAGTACGCCATTGGTCTCCGCTGCCGAAATCTGGATAAACGGGGGGTCGGCAAAAAAAGCTTGGTTCTTGGCCTGCACGGCATCCATCTGAAGCCCCTTCTCATCCACCTGGTTGAAAAAGGCGAACATTTCAAAATAGTCCTTTTGGGAAATGGCATCGTATTTATGGTCATGGCAACGTGCACATTCCAGGGTAAGCCCTAAAATCCCTTTCCCCAAGGTGTTGGTACGGTCCAGCACGTAATTGACCCTATATTCCTCCTGTATTACCCCTCCCTCTTGGGTTATGGGATGATTTCTGTTGAATCCCGTGGCCAAGATCTGTTCCTTGGTGGGATTGGGCAGGAGGTCGCCCGCCAACTGCCAGGTTAAAAAGATGTCGTACGGTAGGTTCTCGTTGAATGCATGTATGACCCAATCGCGCCACGGCCACATGGTACGGTAACTATCGTCCTGATAGCCGTGGGAATCCGCATAACGCGCCACGTCCAACCAGGATTGGGTCATACGCTCGCCATAGGCCGGGGAGGCCAAAAAAGTATCGATGATATGCGCTATGGTATCCTGGGAAGCCGGGGCCAAAAGCTGGGCAACGGATTCTGGATCAGGGGGAAGTCCCGTGAGGTCCAAACTGATTCTTCGTATCAAGGTCTCATTGGATGCTTTGTCAGAGGGAACCAAGTTGTGCTCTTCCAATTTTTTGAGAACAAAGGCATCGATTTCATTATTGCCCCAAGTGCTTTTGGTTTGGGGAAGGGACGTTTTTTCAGGCGGGATGTACGCCCAATGTTTTTCAAATGGAGCCCCTTGCTCGATCCATTTTTTGATGAGTTTTTTCTCATAGGCCGATAGGGACAATTTGGAATCGGCCGGAGGCATTTGAGTCGTGGGGTCCTCCGATAGTATAGCCTGATAGACCTTGCTCTCCCGAAGGTTTTTTGGTACAATGGCGAAGTGACCAGGAGATTCCGGTAGTTCCGATAATGTGGATTCCTGAACGTCCAAGCGCAGTCCGGCCTTACGCTTATTGGCATCGGGACCGTGACAGGTATAGCAATTATCGGAGAGAATCGGTTTTATATGAAAATTATAATCTACCGTTTCCGGTAACGACAGGCTGGTGTATTCTTCGTTTTCGAATTCAAAAAGACCCGCTTTATAGGCATACAATCCGCCAATAATAGCTGCCAAAACCAGTGCCGTTGTGATTTTGTAATTCATTTGGAATGGGTTGAAATCCGGTCGCCCTCTAAATGTAATCAATTTACCCTTAATTTCAATTACTTAGCAACCCTCCAACAAAGGTATCGATAGTTGATGCCAAAAAAAATAATAGGAATAATTGATACTTTTGCAGCATGGAAAAAGAAACATCCAGGCTACTTTACGACTACTTGATAAAGACCGGAATCAGCGAAACGCTTGCCGCATATTTAAACCTGACCATCCTGATGGCCGCGGTACTCGTTTTGGCATGGATTCTGGACTGGGTCATTTGGAAGTTTTTAAGGGCCTTTTCCATAAGGATTGCCAGGCAATCAAAGACCAATTTCGATAATTTTTTGGTTGCCAATAGGGTGCCTAGGTACTTTGCCCATCTGGCACCTATGTTTCTCCTGTTCAAAACGATGCCCGTCGCTTTTATCGATTTTGACTTCGCCCGCGGCATTGCCATGAAAACCCTGCAAGTAATGTTGGTACTCTTGGCCTTGTCAATCATCAAACGTGTATTCAGGAGTATCAATGATTACCTAAAAACCAAACCAAGGTTTAGGGACAAGCCCCTGGATAGCTACATACAGGTATTTATGATTTTTGGCTGGTCCGTAGGTATTTTGGCCATTCTGGCCATAGTGACCAACGTACAGGTCTGGAAATTCTTTACGGCCTTGGGTGCTGGGTCGGCCATAATTCTTTTGATATTCAAGGATTCCATTTTGGGTCTTGTGGCAAGTATCCAAGTAAGCGCCAATGATATGGTACGCATAGGCGACTGGATCACCTTTGATAAATATGGGGCGGACGGGGATGTAATTGAGATCAATCTCGCCACGGTCAAGGTGCAAAATTTTGATAAGACCATTACCACCATTCCCACCTATGCCTTGATATCCGACTCCTTCAAAAACTGGAGGGGCATGCAGGAATCGGGAGGGAGACGGATCAAAAGGGCCTTGAACATCAGTCAAAAAAGTATTCGTTTTCTCTCCGATAAGGATGTGGAAGCGCTCAAAAAAATCCAATTGATACAACCGTATTTATCCGACAGAAACGAAAAAATAAAGGCCTTCAATATAGAAAATGGACGGAACAAGGAACTGGCGATCAACGGTAGAAACCTCACCAACATAGGCGTCTTTCGCAAGTATATTACGGACTATTTGGAAAACCACTCTGCCGTGAATAAGGGCATGACCCTGATGGTTAGACAACTGGCTCCTACCCCGCAAGGTATTCCTTTGGAAATCTATGCCTTTAGTGCGGACAAACGCTGGGAAAACTATGAATATGTGATGGCGGACATCTTCGATCACCTAATGGCGGCCCTTCCCTTTTTCGATTTAAAGGTTTTTGAGCTCCCGGTGGATTTTGGACAAAACGTTTAAGAATCTTAACGAATTGAAGTCCCAATAATACCATTCTCGCCCAAAGTTCATTCCACAAAAAAAGTCCTAGCTTACGCTAAGACTTTTTGACCACTCCGTGGTCCCACCTGGGCTCGAACCAGGGACCCCCTGATTATGAGTCAGGTGCTCTAACCAGCTGAGCTATAGGACCCGCAAATTGCGGATGCAATATTACCACTTATTTTTATATGCCACAACATTTTAGGTTGCCAATTCAACCGGTCCGCAATGACCAATTGCCTATTTGATTTCTTGGCATAATTCTATCAATATACCGTTCGTGGACTTAGGATGCACAAAGACCACCCATTTATTATCGGCGCCTCTTTTTGGTTCATCACCCAAGACTTCAAAACCCTCTTGTTTTAAACGCGCTATTTCGGAACGAATATCGGCTACTTCAAAAGCAACATGGTGAATACCCTCGCCCTTTTTTGCCAAAAACGTGGCAATGGGGCCGTTATCGTTCAAGGACTCCAAAAGCTCTATTTTGTTGGGGCCATTTTTAAAAAAAGAAGTTCTAACACCTTCAGAGGCAACCACCTCTTCCTTATAAGGTGCCTCTCCCAACAATTTTTCGAACAGCGCATTTGAATCTTCCAAATTTTTTACGGCAACTCCCAAATGTTCAATTTTTTTCATCACTTACAGTATCTGTGCCCTATAGAATAATAACAAGATACATTATTCTATGTATTTTTGCCGTATGGAAACACAAAGACAACGAAAAATCGCCGGGGTCATTCAAAAGGATATTGTAGCTATCCTTCAAAAAGCCGCCATAGAAGGTGGACTTAGGGGTACCTTGATTTCCGTTTCCAAGGTTTCCGTCACGACCGACCTTTCCATAGCCAAGGTCTACATCAGTATATTTCCAACAGAACAGGCCAAGGAATTGTTGGAAGGCATTAAATCCAACCAGCCCTTGATCAAGCACGAACTGGCCCAACGTACCCGAAACCAATTGCGCAGGGTTCCGGAATTGTTGTTCTATTTGGACGACTCGCTCGATTATATAGAAAAAATAGAAAAGTCCTTGAAAGGGGAGGAAAACCCTATTGAGAACAGGGACTTGTTGCCAAGAAGAAAAAAGTCCTGATTCTTGAACTTTCCGCTCTATATCGCCAAAAGATATGTGCGCTCCAAGAGCTCACAAAATGCGGTAAACATCATTAATTTTATCACTTTTCTTGTCATCGTCATTGGTTCAGCGGCGCTTTTCATAGTACTTTCCGGCTTCGCGGGACTTAAAACTTTCAGCCTTTCCTTCACCAATTCCTTTGACCCGGAGCTGAAGGCACAACCCACATTCGGAAAATTCTTTTCCATTACCCCAGAACAAGAACAACGCTTGGCCGGTATCAGTGGCCTGGCCTACTATTCCAAGGAAATTGAGGAAAAGGTATACCTGGAACATAAGGGAAAAAATCACATTGCCTACATCAAGGGCATCGATTCCAACTATACCAAGGTGGTAAATACAGATAGCATATTGTATTTAGGAAACTGGACCATCAACGACCAACAGGTGGTTTCGGGGATAGGTATTGCGAATATCCTTAGCGTTACCATCAATCAATTTCGAAGCCCTATGCAGATCTATGCCTTTAAGCCAGGCAAGGGATCCCTTTCCCAAGGAGGCGTTGGTGTGAGTGCTTTGTATAACCGACTTCCCGTCATCATTGGAGGTGTATATGCCGTAGAGGCCGATTTGGACAATAAATACGTTTTTGCCGACCTTTCCCTGACCCAAGCCTTATTGGAAAAAACCGAAAACGATATTTCCGGTATCAATTTTAAATTGAAGGATGGTACGGATGAGCAAACCGTCCGTTCCGAAATCGAGGAGGTTTTAGGGGATTCTGTCATGGTAAGGAATCGGCAGGAATTGAATAGCACCCTCTATAAAATGCTGAATACCGAAAATATGGCCACCTACCTCATCTTTACGCTGGTGTTGATCATTGCACTGTTCAATGTGGTGGGGGCAATTATCATGATGATCTTGGACAAACAACAGAATTCCAAAACCTTGTACAGTTTGGGAACTACCATAAAGGAATTGCGCAACATTTATTTTGTTCAAGGAATCTTGGTTACAGGATTTGGGGGATTGATAGGGGTATTGCTGGGGTCGCTATTGGTATGGTCCCAGATTTTCTTTGGGTGGCTTAAGATTACACCCTCTTTGGCCTATCCGGTTGAATTTCAATTGATCAATGTTTTGACCGTGTTAGCGACTATTCTGGTATTAGGCTTTATCGCTTCCAAAATTGCCAGCAGCCGAATCAATAAAAAGTTGATTGCAGCTTAAACTTGCTCGAACTGATAGTCTCCAAATTTTTCAAGCACCTCATCAAAGGCATCAAAAACATCCACGGCATCATCGCTGGTGACCATTTTCATACGGTATTCCTTAAAATTGGGAATCCCTTTGAAATAATTGGTATAATGTCTTCTGGTTTCAAAAACGCCTAGTTTCTCCCCCTTCCAGTCTATGGACATCTGTAAATGCCTTCTTGCGGCGTGCACGCGTTCTTGCATGGTTGGAAGGGCAAGATGTTCACCGGTCTTAAAATAGTGTTTTACTTCCCTAAAAAACCAAGGATATCCAATACTGGCCCTTCCGATCATGGCACCGTCAAGTCCGTATTCATCGCGCATTTTCATAGCGGCCTCGGGAGTGTCCACATCCCCATTTCCAAAAACGGGTATATGCATCCGGGGATTGTTCTTTACTTCCGCAATAGGTTCCCATTTTGCGTAGCCCTTATACATTTGGGCACGGGTACGCCCATGAATGGAAATGGCCTTGCAGCCAACATCCTGTAAACGTTCCGCAACCTCAACGATTTTTATGGAATCCTCGTCCCAGCCCAAACGGGTCTTCACCGTAATGGGGAGTTTGGTATGTTTTACCATGGCATCCGTAAGGGAAACCATCAAGTCGATATCCTTCAAAATACCAGCGCCTGCACCCTTGGATACTACTTTTTTGACCGGGCAACCAAAATTGATATCTATGATGTCCGGGTTTGATTTTTCCACAATCTCCACGGATTGCAACATACTATCCAAGTTGGCCCCAAAAATCTGAATGCCCACAGGACGTTCCTTTTCGTAAATGTCCAACTTCATAACACTTTTGGCAGCGTCTCGAATTAGGCCCTCTGAAGAAATGAACTCGGTAAAGACCACATCGGCTCCCTGCTCCTTGCATAAAGCACGAAAGGGTGGATCACTCACATCCTCCATAGGAGCCAGTAGCAACGGAAAATCAGGTAGTTCTATATCACCGATTTTGGGCATAACCAAATCATTTGAGGTGCAAAAATAGTAAAAAACGGTCTTTACAAAGGATGCTAATTCAACCCTCCCCATTCCTTTTTCATGGAAGCACCCCTCCATAATTAGGGAGGGGAGCTTTTTTGGGTTTTAAATTCAGCAGGTAACATAAATGAATTTTAGGGAGTAAACCGGCCTATTTTGGGATACGTAGTAAATCCGGGAGTCCTTGGAATTGGCCAAAGGAAATCGCCCACAGAGTATTCCGATGCAATCGGAAACGGCCTGGGCGATGCGGGCCAAAGACTTCTTGGATTTCAAGTATCCCAGAATCAGCCTAGCCTTTTTGGATACTTTTTCGGCGATGGAAAAAGTATCAGAAGAAAAACCCGGACCCTCCGCGTTCCATTTTCGCGAAACACCCATCCCTAATAAGGAAAAGAAACTTTGAAGCAAAGACCTTTTTATTTCAACCTAAAACGAAATAGTTGCTTTGATTTTCTCGCCATTGCGATTAACGATAACTTCCGTGGCATCGCCCTCCTCAAAAATGGAAAGTGCGCGCATGTAGCTCATCATATCCGTTACGGTACTGTCGCCCAATTGAATGACCACGTCCCCCTTTTGGAGTCCGGCCGCGGCTGCAGGCCTACCGTCGGTAACGCCGTCTATGCGCATCCCATTTCCATCAAATAAATAATCGGGCATTACACCCAGGGCTACTTTAAATCGTGGGGTTTCCTCACTTTCGTTTTTCGTTTTTCTAAAGGCCAGCTTTGCGTCGTCGTCCAAATCATAGATGACGGAAAGGATGTAATCCGTGATCATTTCCATCCCTTCATAATTCAGTTTGTCGAAATCGTCCGAAGGCTTATGGTAATCCTCGTGTTGCCCCGTGAAAAAATGCAGTACGGGAATATCCTGTAAATAAAAAGAGGTATGGTCGCTGGGTCCCACACCAGATTCGCTCAACACCAATTTGAATCCGGGGTTGTTACTGTTCAATACCTGACTCCAAATGGGAGCCGTTCCGGTGCCGCTAATGGAAAGGGTCTTATCCTCGCGCATGCGCCCTACCATATCCATGTTGAGCATGTAATTCGCCTTTGACAAATCGATCGTGGGGTTTTTTGAGAAATAATTACTCCCCAAAAGGCCCATTTCCTCTCCGGAAAAGGCCATGATAAGGTAGTTGTGCCGTGTTATCGTATCCATGAGTTTAGCCGCCAATTGCAACAATACGGCCACACCGCTGGCATTATCGTCCGCCCCATTGTGAATGGCCTCGCCATCGGCATACAAAGAGCCTTCTCCCCCCATCCCCAAATGGTCGTAATGGGCGCCAATGATAACGGTCTTATCGGCCTTATTGTCAATATACCCTATGACATTGGTTCCGGTAATGGTGCTATCGCCATCCACAAATTGTACTTCGGCATGCGGGTCATTTTTCGGCTTGAAACTAAAGGTCTGGAAATAGGTGCCTGAGTTCCCTTTGGGCAACAATCCAATACTCCGCATACGTTCTTCCAAATACCGGGCCGCCTCTTTTTCGTACGGAGTACCTGTTTCACGCCCTCGTAGGCTGTCGTTCGCCAAAAAGGCTACATCTTCCCGTAGGGTGACCTTCTTTTGTACTTCTTGTTTGCAGGAGGTCAATACAATAAAAAATACGGACAAAAGTATTAGATTGCGCGGCATAGCTTTTATTTTTGACAAAAATACGCATCTCCATGAGAATTTTATTCCTTTTAGGGCTTATCTGCCTTGTTTTCAGCTGTAAAAACGAAACCAAAAAGACCGAAACAACTCCCGAGCCAACCACCTCCTTAATGGCGGGAGAGGACACCTTAATCTATCCGGAAGAAAAGTATTTTAAAAGCATCCGGCAGATCACTTTTGGCGGGGACAATGCGGAAGCTTATTGGAGTTGGGACGACAAACAGATGATCTTTCAATCCAACAATACGAACTGGGGCCTTAATTGCGATCAAATGTTCTTGATGAACGTGGCCGATGGTATTACGGATTCCATTCCTCCCATGGTCAGCACTGGGTACGGACGTACCACCTGTGCCTATTTTTTACCGGACAACAAACATTTTGTATACGGTTCCACCCATTTGGCGGATAAGGAATGTCCTGAAGTACCGCTTCGCAAAAATGGGAACTACGTCTGGCCCGTCTATGATTCCTTTGATATTTTTGTGGCGGACCTGGAGGGAAATATCACGGCGCAATTGACGGATGAGCCCGGATATGATGCCGAGGCGACCGTTTCCCCAAAAGGCGATAAAATCGTATTTACTTCCACCCGAAGCGGCGATTTGGAACTATACACCATGAACCTGGACGGAACGGACGTAAAACAGATTACCAACGAACTGGGCTATGACGGTGGGGCTTTTTTCTCCCCGGACGGTACCAAGCTTATTTTTAGGGCATCCAGACCCAAAACCCCCGAGGCCATAAAAAAGTATAAGGATTTATTGGCCGAAGGCTTGGTAGAACCAACGGAAATGGAGCTCTTTATATGTAATGCCGATGGAAGCGATTTGAAACAATTGACCTTTTTGGGAAATGCCAACTGGAGCCCGTTCTTTCATCCTTCGGGGAAAAAGGTATTGTTCTCCAGTAACTTTGAGGCCGAAAAGGGATTTCCTTTTAACCTCTATTTCATCGATATAGACGGTAAGAATTTGGAACGAGTAACCCATGGGGAAACGTTTGATGCCTTCCCTGTTTTTTCCAACGACGGTAAATACTTGGCCTTTTCCAGCAACCGAAATAATGGTGGCACCAGGGATACGAATCTCTTTATTGCGGAGTGGCAAGAGTAGCATTTTATTGCTTTTAAATGACCATCCCCTTTGAGCCCGTCATTTTTGGTATACATCTGAACATGCACCTCATATTGGAGTATGTTGCCTTCTTTGTAGGATTTCGTTATTATCTTTTCCTAAGGAAAAATTCCACGGACAATATATCCTCCAACAACCGACTTTCCATTATTATCGGAGCCATTTTTGGCGCCCTTTTTTTCTCACGAGTGGTCGCCTTTTTGGAAAACCCCTTTCTACATTGGGAACAAGGGTGGGTTGCTATTTTGAACAATAAAACCATTATGGGCGGACTTTTTGGGGGGTTGATTGGGGTGGAACTGTCCAAAAAAATAATCGGGGAAAAACAGTCATCCGGAAATCTATTTACCCTCCCCATTATTTTAGGAATCATTATTGGTAGGATAGGCTGTTTTGTATCGGGTATCAAGGAGTTTACCTATGGGAAGGAAACCTCATTTTTTCTAGGAATGGATTTGGGCGATGGTGTCTATAGACATCCCATAGCCCTGTATGAAATCGTATTCCTAACAGTCCTTTTTATACTCATAAAAAAGTTCCGGAAACGACGGGAGCAATTTGAAAGTGGCATGCATTTCAAGATTTTTATGATTTGTTATTTTTCTTTTCGCTTCGGCATCGAATTTTTTAAACCGAACACCTTTTTGGTTTTGGGGTTGAGCAGCATCCAAATTTTATGTCTAATTTGCCTGTTATATTACTGGAAGACTATCCGCCAATTCTTCACTCATGCCCGAAGCAAAATACACCTATTATGACTATACGATAAGCCTTTGTCCAGACTGTCTACGCAGGATCGATGCTAAAATCGTCTTTGAGGATGAAAAGGTGTATATGTTGAAAAACTGTCCGGAGCATGGGCGTTCCAAGGTGTTGATTGCCGATGACATTCCCTATTATAAGAATATAAGGAACTACAATAAAGCTTCGGAGTATCCTAAGACTTTCAATACAAAGACCCTTTACGGATGCCCCTATGATTGTGGGCTTTGTCCTGATCACGAACAACACTCCTGCTTAACGGTCATTGAGGTAACGGACCGATGCAACCTAACTTGCCCCACCTGTTACGCGGGCTCTTCCCCTACCTATGGCAGGCACAGGACCTTGGACGAGGTTAAAGCTATGTTGGACGCGATTGTAAAAAACGAAGGGGAACCGGATGTGGTTCAGCTTAGTGGCGGCGAACCTACCTTACATCCTCAGTTTTTTGAGATTTTGGACTATGCAAAGTCCTTGCCCATTCGGCATTTAATGGTCAACACAAACGGCATACGCATCGCCAAGGAATTTGATTTTGCGGAGCGACTTGCCACCTACATGCCGGATTTTGAAATCTACCTACAGTTCGATTCCCTGGACAATCACGTTTTACGAACTTTGAGAGGGGCAGACCTGGCGGATATCCGCCTTAAGGTATTGGAACATTTGAACCAAATCAACCTATCGACCACTTTGGTTGTTACCCTTCAAAAGGGGTTGAACGACCACGAAATGGGAAAGACCATAGATTTTGCCCTACAACAAAAATGTGTGCGCGGGATAACCTTTCAACCCACACAGATAGCTGGGCGGTTGGAAAATTTTGAGGTGGACGAAAACAGGATTACGCTTACGGAGGTTCGTAGAAAGATTTTGGAACAATCCCCTATTTTTGAGCCGGACGATCTTATCCCGGTTCCCTGCAACCCAGATGCTTTGGTCATGGCCTATGCCTTAAAAATTGACGGGGAAGTGAGTCCCTTGACCCGCTATGTAAATCCGGACGATTTATTGAACGAAGGAAAAAACACCATCATTTATGAACAGGACGAACAGCTCCATGGAAAGATGATCGAACTTTTCAGTACCGGAAATTCTGTGGAAAAGGCATCGGAGAACCTAAAAAGCATCATGTGCTGCCTCCCGGAAATCGATGCGCCGGAACTTGGTTATGACAACCTTTTCAGGATAATCATCATGCAATTCATAGATGCCCATAACTTTGACGTAAGGGCCATAAAAAAATCCTGTGTGCATATTGTGAACAAGGACAATAAAATAATCCCCTTTGAAACGATGAATCTTTTCTATAGGGATGATAAAATAAATCGGTTACAAGAATTACAAAAAGAAATAGTATGAGTTTAATTCCAATGGAGGTAGGGAATTTGGATGGTTTGTTCGTGCTGATACTTCTCATCATGTTTGGTCCGGCCGTACTTTTGGGAATCATTGGCGTTGTTTTGATTGGTAAAAACAAAAAGAAGGGAGGCAAGATCTTTATGATTCTGGCAGGTGTCTACATGCTGATTAGCCTTGGAGTGTGTGGGTCGATGATTATAGGGCTGTAATTTAAATCCTATCCCCCTCGTCCGTACTTTTTCGTTTTTGGTTGTCCCGTATTTTGTTGTTCCCAAACCTATATCTGAACCCAATATAAAACAATCGCGTTTCCCTTCTGGAAAAAGTGCTGTTGTCCTGATTGAGATAGTTACGGGTATAGAAGAAGTTGCCATCGTTGAAGACATCATCAAAGGAAAAGGACAATGCCGCCCTTCGCTGCCAAAACGTCTTGCTAAGTGAAAGTATAAGTTGGCTTGTGGATTCCCTTCTGGAATTACCAAGTACCATTGGCGAGGAGTACCTGAAAAGAACATCCGCATATAGGGAACGATTCTTTAAGAGCGTAAAATAATTGTTGAACCTAACGTTTCCCGTCCATAAACCATTGCTTAAGATCGCTCCGCTATCGATATCCCTAAAACTAGTCTGTTTATTGTAATAGGTAAGTAACAGGTAGGTATCCCAAAAACCCGTCCAACGCTTATTCATTCTAAACTCGGCACCATAAGTGACATTGGATTCCAAATTGACGCTCAAAAAACGGAGCAAATTGCTTTCATTGTCTTGGACCACTTGCTCAAAGAAATCATTGTTATCATTAAAATAATAGACTTCCAATGAATAATCCCTTTTGATGCCGTACTCCAAGGAAACATAGTTCCTAATGGCGGGCCTTAGATTTGGGTTGCCCTCTACCACCGTATTGTTGCTCTGAAAAAATTGGAATGGGTTTAAATCACTATATCTAGGCCTCGTAATCCTTCTGTAGTACCGCAAGGCCAAATTGTGCTTGTTTTTGAAATCATGTTGGGCTGAAACAGAGGGAAAAAGCTCCAAATAGGAATTTTTAATAGGCTCACTTGCCGTGTCCAGGTCTCCTGTAGTCTCCGTGTATTCAGACCTAAGCCCCATGTTCAATTGCCAAGTGTCCCAATTGTTGTTGAGACTTGCATAGCCCGCCATAATCTTCTCGTCATAGTCAAAAACACCCGCCTCTGTTGGGTCAATACCCGGTTGGGTCCTATCAAAACCTGTTTGGCCAATGGTCGATTGGGAGTTAATACCGGAATACCGCATACCTGTTTCCAAGGTGGTGGTTTTTTTTATGGGGTTGTTGTAATCTACTTGGGCACTGTAGATGGCCGTCTTTTGGTTGGATTGTGTGGTGAAATCATTATCCCCGGTAAGAATCCCGTCGCTGTCAAAAAAATCAGTATCCAAATCCTGTCCCCTGTTATATTGATAATAGGTATAATTGGAGGCCAGGGAAATTTGTTCGCCTTTCTTATTGAACTTATGGGTCCAGTCCAGATAATATGCCGAGTTAAGGGCGTCATAATCGGAATCGTTTACTGTTAGAAAACTGGATAGTAAATCACCTGAAGTATCTTCAATGAGGGTGCTGGAATCGATAAACCTATTGGCGGGAGCCGTAAACGAATTGATCGTAGAAAAACTAAGGCTGTTTTTGTCATTGACCTGATAATCGAAAAACCCATTAATGTTATGTTCATTGCTCCTGGTAACGGTCCTTTGTTCGGTCGTCCATACGTCCGTAATAGCTCCGGAGTCGAAAAAATTGGTAATGTCCGTAAACCTTCTTAAATCCTTGCTTTTTCTAAAACTGTAGGAAAGTGAAAAATCGGTTTTCTTGCCCTTAAAAAAGTGATCGGTACCGATTATATGTTTTGGGAATACCGCCTGTGTGTATCTATTGTAGACGGACCCATTATATCCGGCAATGAGGTTTTTCTTCATTTTTATGTCTAACAAAAGTCCGCCCTCAGCACTGTATTTGGCCGGAGGATTCAAGATTACCTCCACGGATTCCACATTGTCGCCGGAACTACCCGAAAGCAGATTGACTATATCGGCTTGCGGGATGTTCACCAACCTGCCATTGATCATGACCCCAATATTGGAACTCCCTTTGATGTTGATCTTATCGTTCACGATGATAACACCCGGGGTCTGTTTTAAAATGTCCCAGATATTCCCTTGGGACAAGGAAGTATTTTCAACGTTAAAAATGAGTCGGTCCGCCAATTGCTCTATAGTAGGTTTTTTATACACGACCTCAACCTCATCCAATTGGGTCTCGGTCTGTAGAATGATCAAATCCTCTGTTCTCAAATCCGTGGAAACCTGTATGGAACGGGTTTCACTTGTATTGTCTAAATAACTCGCAGATATTAGATAGATTCCTTTCTCAACGTTGTTCAGGATAAATAGGCCCGACTCGTCCGTAGCGGCACCTTGAATCAATATCGAATCCTGATTCTTCAATAAAACGTTTGCAAAGACTAGGGGGTCTCCGTTTTGGTCTTTTACACTACCCGAAATTTCAAACTCTTGGCCCTTTATTGATATGGAAATAAGTAAAATGAAGAAAAGGAGTGGAAGGGCTGGCTTCATTGGCTAATGGTAGTCGCAAGCGAATATAAAAAAGTTATTCGGAAATATCTTACAGCAAATGTTTCTATGTAAGAATATTGTATGAACAGTTGATTTTGGCACTTATTCGGAGCCAATTCGGTCCCTTTCCGCTTTTTCTATTTGGCGCTGATTATCCTCTAGACGGAAGTTTCCAAAATTATAGATGAAAGATAGACGTACGTTTTGGGTTTCCTCTACCGCGATGTATGAATTGTCCTGATTTAAATATTTTGAGGAAAACCATGGGTTTGCCTTGCCCAGGATATCGTTGAAGTTGAGACTAAGTTCCGCCCTTCTGTTCCATAGGGATTTTTGGAGGCCCATGGTAAGGTTTGTTGTTTCGGACATGGTATAGGAACCTGCTAAAAATCCAGATAAATAGGCCAGTCCCAATTCACCCTTAAAAGTACCGTCCTTGGAAAGGGTCAAATAATTGGTTACATCTATATAATAACCGTTTATTTCATTGGTGGCAGAGAAAGCATCGCTCTCCAAGGCCAAGAAGGTTTCATCCTCATGAAAGATTGATAGATAGCTGTACACGTACCAGTTGTTGGTAATGGATTTGCCGTAATTAAAATCCAACCCGTAGGAAGTGCTTTCCAATACGTTCTGTGTGATATCCCTAAGTACTTGGTTTTCATTGTCTTGAAAGGAAAGTGTGGAGATATAATTGCCATTGTCCCGGTAATAAAGATCAAAGAAAAACTCCTGGTTCAAGGTATAGTTCAGGTTAAAGTTATTGCTGAAGTTGGGAACAAGAGTGGGGTTTCCTTCGTAAAAAATATTTTCATTGATGAAGGTTCGAAAGGGGTTCAAATCCTCATACCTGGGCCTTTGCAGTTTTCGGGAATAATCAAGGGCCACGCTATGGTTTTCGTTAATGGTATGAAGCATATAGACCGACGGAAAAAGTTCAAAATACTCTAATTCGTTTACCGTGGAAAGTGCCAGGGAGTTTCCGGAACTTTGGGTATGTTCCGCCCTAAGTCCTGCCTTGAGGCTCCACTTTTCCCAATCCTTGGAAGCGCTTACGTATGCGGCATATACATTCTCATCGTACAGAAAATTGTCAGAAAGGTTTGGAACAAAAACCCGGCCGTTATTTTCCGTGAAGAACTGTAAGCGACTTTCAGAATTGATCATGGAAAGCTTCGCCCCGGTTTCAAAACTCACCGTACCCAAAAGAGTACTGTAATCCAATTGGGCCGTTATGATTTCGATATCCTGATCGGCATCGGTAAAGAAGCTATAGTTTCTTATAAAATCGCCAGTGGGCAGAAAATAGTCGGAACTAGCACGTTGTGTTCGGCTTAAATCAAAAGTAGTGTAATGTGCGTTCACCTGTAAACTTCCGTTTTCCTTAAAAGTATGCTTGTAGGTTACATCCCCGGAAATATTGTTCTTGGTCTCGTCCAAAAAACTGGCCGTGGTAAAGGTCGAATCCAAAATACCAATTCCATTGGTTATAACGGTGCTCTGAAAATTGTCGTATTCCCTTTTGGGGGAAAGTTGCATATTGGAGGTTAGGTTGATTTCGTTGCGGTCGTCGATCGTATAATCCAACGTTAGCCCTCCTATGTGGGTTTCAAATCTATTGGTCTTGTCAAAATCCGTATCCCAGCGGGAAAATACACCCGTATCGTTGATAAAATTGGTCCTGTTTTGCACATCCTTAAAATCCTTCCGTGGGGCATAGGCGTAGGAAGCATTTATATTTAGCTTGTTGGTCTTGTAAAAATGAGAGGTGCCAAAATTGTATTTGGGAAAGATTCCTTGGGTGTAATTTGAACTAAAATTGCCTTTATAGCCCAAAGAAATATTTTTATTGGTAATAATGTTCAAAACCGCACCTCCCTCCGCATCGTACCGGGCCGGGGGATTATTGATGACCTCTACGGATTTAATGTGCTGCCCTTGATAATTTTCGAGCAGGCTTCTTACTTCAGATGGTGATAATTGGACTTTCCGGTCGTTGATGTAAACCACGGCGGGCTGGTTTCGAATCTGTAGCTCGTCCTGCATGAGTATTACGCCTGGGGTCTGTTTTAGGATGTCCCAGGAATTGCTTTGGGACAATACGGTATTTTCCACATTAAAAACCAACCGGTCCACTTTTCGCTCTACCCGGGGCCGTGCCGATACAACGACAACCTCATCCAATTGCTCTGCTTGTTGTGGAATAATCAAAGCGCCAATTTTGATGTCGGACCGAATGTCCAGGGGAAGCCCTTCCGAACTTTTTCCAATATAGGAACACTGCACGATATAAAGTCCCGGGGTGATATCAGAAATCAAGAAAATGCCCGTCTCATCTGCCGATGTTCCTTTGACCATCGTAGAGTCAGAAGCCTGTAACAAAAAAACTGAAGCAAAAGGGATGGTTTCGCCCAGCTCGTCCTTTACCGTTCCGGTGAGTTGGTGGGTCTGGCTTTGCGCCGCTTGGGAACCTCCTAGTAGCGCCAGGAAAAATAGCAGTAGCGGTCTCAATATTAGTTTGGGTTGAACATCAAATCTAACAAAATAATACTGTATATTTTTACGATTGGCTCTTTCCGCTTTGTTTTTAGCACAATATTGCCTATTTATTTAGTCGAAGCTTCCTAAAATCTAGATGCTATTTAGACTATATTTGCAATTGCTTTTTAAACGGGTAGATTCCAAAGTTTAAAAGGAGCTATTTTTTCAATTGACGCTATGAAAAACATTCGAAATTTCTGCATCATTGCCCATATTGACCACGGTAAAAGTACCTTGGCGGACCGTCTTTTGGATTTCACAGGTTCCGTCACCGAAAGGGAAAAAAAGGAACAGCTGTTGGACAACATGGATTTGGAGCGTGAGCGTGGAATTACCATAAAAAGCCATGCCATTCAAATGGACTATGTATACAATGGTGAAAAATATGTTTTGAACCTCATAGACACCCCTGGGCATGTAGATTTCTCCTATGAAGTTTCAAGATCCATTGCGGCCTGTGAAGGCGCGCTTTTGGTGGTAGATGCCGCACAGAGCATTCAGGCCCAGACCATATCGAACCTGTATCTGGCCCTGGAAAACGATTTGGAAATCATACCGGTTTTAAACAAGGTGGACCTTCCCAGCGCAAATCCAGAAGAGGTTACGGACGATATTGTGGACCTCTTGGGCTGCGATGCGGAGGACGTAATCCCTGCCAGTGCCAAAACGGGAATTGGTATCGAGGAAATTCTAAAGGCCATCATAGAACGTATTCCGGCGCCAAAAGGAAATCCGGACGAGCCCCTTCAGGCCTTGGTTTTTGATTCTGTCTACAATCCGTTTAGGGGGGTGGAAACCTATTTTAGGATTATCAACGGGACTATCCGAAAAAATCAGAAGATAAAATTCGTGGCAACCGGTAAAAGTTATGATGCCGATGAAATTGGCACCTTAAAACTGACCCAGCATCCAAAACCCATGATAAGCGCCGGTGACGTGGGATATTTGATTACAGGTATAAAAGATGCCAGAGAGGTAAAGGTAGGCGATACGATTACCGATGCCGCTACACCCACTAAAAATGCAATTGCCGGTTTTGAGGATGTAAAGCCTATGGTTTTTGCCGGAATTTATCCGGTAGATACGGAGGATTTTGAAGAACTGCGTTCCTCCATGGAAAAGCTGCAGCTGAACGATGCATCCCTAGTTTTTACGCCGGAAAGTAGTGCGGCCCTGGGTTTTGGTTTTAGATGTGGTTTCTTGGGGATGCTTCATATGGAGATCATTCAGGAGCGACTTGAACGGGAATTTGACATGACCGTCATTACCACCGTGCCAAACGTTAGTTACCATGCCTATACCCGTAAGGACCCGGAAACCGCCATCATCGTTAACAATCCCAGTGACCTTCCCGATCCCTCTACCATAGACCGTGTGGAGGAACCTTATATTAAGGCAACCATCATTACAAAGGCGGATTTCGTAGGCAACGTAATGTCCCTCTGCATTGAAAAACGAGGCCAGATTACCAACCAGACCTATTTGACGACGGAACGGGTGGAACTGAACTTCGATATGCCCTTGGCGGAAATTGTTTTCGACTTCTATGATCGTCTAAAAACGGTTTCCAAGGGATATGCCTCCTTTGATTATGCCCCCATTGGAATGCGTGCATCAAAACTGGTCCGCGTAGATATCTTATTAAACGCCCAACCGGTAGATGCCTTGTCCGCTTTGATTCATTTTGACAATGCCGCCAACATTGGTAAAAAAATGTGCGAAAAGTTGAAGGAACTTATTCCTAGACAACAATTTGACATTCCTATTCAAGCGGCCATAGGTTCCAAGATTATTTCCAGGGAAACGATCAAGGCCCTTCGTAAGGACGTAACTGCAAAATGTTATGGTGGGGATATTTCCAGAAAACGAAAGCTGTTGGAAAAACAGAAAAAGGGCAAAAAACGGATGCGCCAAGTTGGAAACGTAGAAATACCGCAGCAAGCATTTATGGCCGTACTGAAACTGAACGATTAAGTTTTTATTTGTTTGTTAGGTGAATTCATTTCTTCCTCTTTTTGAAGCTCCTCTTCAACAGGAAGGGCTTTTCCAAGATATACCAGTTTTGAGCCTTCCTCGATATCCGTAAAATCTTTACTGAACGAGGAGATTATTTTGATATCGTCATCCGGAGTTTTTAGGAATAAAGGAATTATGTCAGGATCGGCCTTGGTAATTTCAATAAGTCCTTCATAATGCTCCGTGTCCTTTAATTCTATTTCGCGAATGGTTGGGTTTTTTCGAGCGGTTTCGGTCAGTTTGATGAAATCGTCCGTATGGGAAAAGAGGCCTTCCTTAGGGTTGTTTTCAGGGTCGTTCATTTCTTCCGAATCGACCAAGCGGAAGGAGCCATTTTCGCCAAATTCTCCCTTAAACTTGTCTATGGCATATTTATTAATGTCCGAGTTTCCCGTTAGGGCCATTAGGTAACCAACGTCATTAAGTTCAATGTAATCTCCCAAGGAGTCTGAATAAATATTGGCACTAAAAGCCTCTAATCCCGCCTTACGCGCCTTGGCAACGTTCGTATCGTTATTGTCCACCAAAACCACATGCCTGTTGTTCTTCTGTAGATACTCCGCTATAAGCCTGGAAACCCGTGAGGCGCCAATGACCAAAATGCCTTCTGATTTGTATAGGAATACACCTACCAACTTGGCAAATAATCTGGCGGTAGTCGCATTCAATAAGACCGTTCCCAAAACGATCATGAACACCAATGGCGTAATATATTCTGAGCCAGGTTCCCCTTTGGCGAGAAGCTTTGATCCAAATAAAGACGCGATACCTGCAGCCACGATACCCCTAGGACCTACCCAACTAACAAAGAGTTTTTCGTTGAACTTAAGGTTGGAACCCATGGCACTTAGGAACACCCCTAAGGGCCTGATTATAAAGACTATGGTCGCAAACAAAATCACGGTATTCCAGTTATAAATCAATTCCATATCTGAAATATTAATATTGGCAGCCAAAAGAATAAAAAGGATGGAAATTAGAAGTACACTGAGCGATTCCTTAAAATATAATAGTTCTTTTATGTTGGGCAGATTCATGTTTCCCATGACCATCCCCATGACCACTACTGCCAATAGACCGGATTCATGTGCGAACAGATCGGACTCCACAAAGACCAGCAGAACTACGGAAAGCGACACCACGTTCAATAGGTAATGTGGTATGAAATTCTTTTTTATGGCAAATGCCAAACCATGGGCAAAGGTAAACCCAAAGGTAAAGCCAAAGAGCAAAATCTTACCGAATTCCACGAGTGCGGTCAATGTATAGGCCTGACCCTCGCCTACACTAATAAACTCAAACACCAAAACGGCCGCAAGCGCACCAATGGGGTCGATCAATATCCCCTCCCATTTTAAAACAGCGCTAACATCCTTTTTTAACGGTATATTTCTTAAAATAGGGGTGATTACCGTAGGGCCAGTAACAATGATCAAAGCCGCAAAGAGAAAAGAAATCTGCCAGCTAAGGTCAAAGATAAAATGGGCCGCCAAAGCACCCACGAAAAAGGTTACCAAACTTCCCAAGGTGATTAGCTTTGTAATAACTGGAGCCGTATTTCGTATTTCTGACCGCCTTAGCGTTAACCCTCCTTCAAATAAGATGATACTTATTGCCAAGGACACAAAGTAATAAAGCCCCTCCCCTGGGAACAACCCCTTCTGCCCATTCCAAATAGGTTCTATAAGCTTGGACCCATCTTCCGTATATAAAGTTGATAACGGGCCCACTATCAAACCGATCAAAATTAGGGGAAGAATAGCCGGTAATTTGAAGCGCCATGCTACCCACTGCGCTATAATGCCTAAGATGATAATACCTGCAAGTTCTAGCATGGAATACTTTTTTGTTAAAAATAAGAATTAAACGGCAGTTGTAACAAAATGAAAATCCAATACCACAATTAAAAAAACTCAAATTTTGTTACATGAAGATATTTTTCCAAAACAAGGTAATGTATCCTTTTCGCGCAAGGAAAAAATCTTTTTGTAACATTTTACTTACGTTTTTTGATTGAAAATACAAGAATTGGAAAATGCTTTTCTATTTTTGTCCCATTGCCCCTCCCCAAAAATGATGAAAGTTCGTAAAGACCATCCCTAAATCTTACCCTTGGCCGCCTTACCTTCGCAAAGTGAATCTGTGTAAAGTTATAATTAGTTGATGATACGTAAGTAATAGGTGCAAATGAAGTTGATATTAAAACCCTTAAAAAATATTAAACTAGGGATGTCCCAGTTTTCTGGGATTTTGGTATTTGTTTTTGTTTTTGGACTCAGCACTTATTTGAGCTATCAAAGGTATCTTATTCTAAAAAGCTCCGAAGAGAATGAATTGAGAAGACAGGCTTCCCAAGTTGAAAATGAAATAAAAAGGGTATTGGAACAAGGTTTTTCAAGCACTCAAAATTTGGCATTTTTAACTGAAAACTATGGAGTTCCAGAAGATTTTCCAAAAGTTGCAAAATTAATTCTTGGTACAAATAGTAACATAGATGCGCTTGAGCTGGTTGACAGTACCGGTCTTATTACCAATGTTTATCCTTTTGAAGGAAACGAAGTTTTGGGATTTAATATTTTAAAGGACTCCATAGGTAAAGAAGGCGCTTTAAAAACAATGGAAAAAGGGGGGTACTATGTTACCGGGCCCATTAATTTAAAGCAGGGAGGTTCAGGTTTTGTTTGCCGTACCCCTATTTATGTCGAAAACCAATTTGCCGGTTTTGCCGCAGCCGTAATTAAACTTGAGTCTTTGTTGTCGGAAATTTCCTTGAAATCTTTAGAAAATAATCCGTTTTCATATCAACTTTATAAAACTAATACGGACGGTTCCGAACAAATATTTTATGCCACAAAAGAAGTGTTTTCAAATAACGCAATGAAACACTTCATAAGTGATTACAATGGTGAATGGAAGCTATATGTGATTTCTGAAAAAAAACTGGCACTATATGGTTTTTATGTTTTAGGGGGACTTGGCCTTATTCTTTCTATTATTGCCGGCGTTTTTACCACATTTCTACTGGAGCAGCCTAGAACTTTACGAAAAATGGTTAATGAAAAAACCCACTTGCTTAAAGAAAATGAACAGAAACTTAGGGCTTTTATAGCGCAAGCTTCAGATGGTATATTTTTGGCTGATTTCCATGGAAATCTTTTGGAAGCCAACATTAAGGGCGTGGAATTATTTGGTTATCCAAAAGAGGAGCTACTTACTAAAAACCTTGTTGAATTAGCAACAAAATCCGACTTAAAAAAGACTCCCTTGAGATTCAAAGAAATAAACAAAGGACATTCCGTTCTTACCGAAAGAAAGCTTCTTAGAAAGGACGGATCCAGTTTCTATGGAGAAGTAAGTGCAAAAAAATTGAATGATGGCACCATATTGGGCATCGTTAGGGACGTTACGGCCAGAAAAAAATTAGAGTATGCCGCAAATGAAAACCTCAAAAAATTTCAAAAAGCATTTAATAGTCAAACCATAGGCATGGCCATCTTTGATAATGAATTAAAATTTGCCGATGCCAATCAGTACTTTTTGGAATTGCTAGATTTTCAGTTGAAAGAAGTAATTGGTAAAAAATTCGAAGAACTAGGAATCATAATCGATGAGGAATCAAAGCGAAAGGAAGCCCTAGAGTCACTAAATAGTAGTGGAAAAGTATTATCAATGGAACTCATAGCCCGGCCAAAGGGAAAGGAGAAAATTTTTATTACAGCTTCAGCGGAAACGTACGAAGTAAATAAAAAAAAGTACATTCTAGCAACCTATGTGGACAGGACTGATGAAAGGAAGGCACAGAAAAAAATTGTTGCAAGTGAAAAAAAATATCGAGAGTTGACCGAGCGAATTTCTGATGCGTTCATTTCCATTGATAATCATTGGAACCTAACCTATGTTAATGCTAAGGCACAAGAGTTAATTCAAAAAAAGAAAGAGGAGCTTATAGGCAAAAATATATGGGATGTTTTTAAAAACACTATAAGTTCAAGTACGAGGGGCAAAATTGAGGGCGCTTTAAAAAAGCAGGAATATGTTCATTTGGAGCAGTTCCATCCCAGAAACAATATTTGGATTGAAAGCCATGTATATCCTTCTCCAGAGGGTCTTACTGTCTATTTTAGAGACATTACGCAACGAAAGGTTAGTGAAGAGGAAAATCAAAAACTATTGGCAGTAATTGAAAAAAGCCCTGGTTTTATAGGGTTGTCCGGTATGGATGGTGGTGGTATCTATCTTAATGAATCCGGAAGGGAACTTGTGGGCCTATCCAATGAAGACGCAATTTCCAATTATTCCATTTTGGATTTTTTTCCTGAGGACTCAAGACAGGTAATCAAAGAGGAGTACATGCCTATAATTTTCAAAAATGGTTCTTGGAGCGGGGAAGGTTACCTTAAAAGCTTTAAGGAAAACAGGAATATTCCAGCAGCACTTTCTGCCTTTCTCATTAACGACAAAAATAATAACAAGCCAATAGGCATAGGTTCCGTGGCCTTTGATCTTACAGATCAAAAGAAAACGGAACGGGAAATTCTTGAGCTCCAAAATAAAATGAACGCTGCCATTCGCATTGGAAAGATTGGGTATTGGGACTGGAATTTTGAAAAGGATATTATCGATTGGTCTGAGAGGATGTACGAAATATATGATGTTGAACCCGGAAGAAAAATAGATGTTGCCTTTACTAAAACATTAATACATCCAGATGACCTTGTCATGCATGATACAATTATTGACACCAAAATTTCGCAAAGGGACAATAGTTCTTTCTCCTACAGAATAATACATAGGGATAAATCCATAAAATATGTAAAAGTCCAAATGGAAGTGACAACGGACGCTAGTGGCAAAGTTATAGCTTCTCAAGGAACCGCGGTGGACATTACTGAGGCCAAGGAATTCGAAAAAAGGCTTGAAAACCAAAATGCAGAACTGAAAAAGACCAACTCTGAGTTGGATAGTTTTGTCTATAGTGCCTCACATGAACTTCGTGCTCCTCTCGCTTCCTTAATGGGCCTACTGGACATAATGAAAAAAGAAAAGGGGGAACCGGAAACAATTAATAGATTGGAGATGATGGAGAACTCCGTAATGCGTCTAGACGCGTTTATTGAAGATATAATTTCCTATTCCAGAAATAAACATATGTCATTGAAATGTGAAAAAGTGAATTTTAAGGAAATTATTGACAAAGCTTTGCAAGATTTATGGTATCTTAAAAACACTAAAAAAATTCACATATCTACCAATTTAAAGACTGATTGTGAGTTTTTTTCAGACCGTAGAAGTATAGCCGTATTGATCAGTAATTTCTTGTCGAATGCCATAAAGTACAATGACAAAACAAAAACCACACCGTCTATTTGGATTGACGTGAATACTAACGAAGAAAAGGCGGTAATTGAAATTAAGGATAACGGGATAGGTATAAAGAAAAAGAGCCAAGAAAAAATATATGATATGTTTTACAGGGACTCAACCGATGAAATGGGCTCGGGAATAGGGCTATTCATTGTAAAGGAAATTATAAACAAGTTGGATGGAACCATTGAACTGGATTCCAAACCTAAGATTGGAACGACTTTCACCCTTACCTTGCCAAATACATATCCTAATAACTAAATTCTACCGCCATGAAGGTATTATTGATAGATGATTCTGAAATAGACAACTACATAAACAAGGCCATTATTTCAAAATCCAAGTTTATAAACGAAGTTATAGTCAAAACCTCTGGGTTAAAGGCATTAAATTATTTAAGAGAATTGGAAGAAAGTCCGGAGGACTTTCCGGATGTAATTTTTCTAGACATTAGAATGCCGGAAATGGATGGTTTTGAATTCATCGAACAATATAAAAACCTACCCGTGGAAACCAAGGGTAAATGCCGTGTATTCATGTTAAGTTCGTCCATAAATCCCAAGGATTTGGAAAAATCGGAGAGTTATAAAGAGATTGAAAAGCACTTGGCCAAACCTTTGGCGCACCATTCCCTAGAGGAATTGTTGCTTTGATTTGCCTTCCAATAAGTTAAATGATAATCACATTTAGTATCCGATAATTACTTTCCCAAAACCCAAATCCAAAGTGGGCTTGCGTTAAAAACTCTTAAACAGCCTGTTTTTCCTATCCTTTTTAATTAATTTTCCGGATTTATACTGTTACCCGGTAGGTTCATGAATCTATACCCCGTTGAAACTGGAAATTTTAAATTGGATGGTGGCGCCATGTTTGGAGTAGTTCCCAAGTCCCTTTGGCAGAGAACGAACCCTGCTGATGGCAACAATCTCATCGATATGGCCGCAAGAAGCCTCCTGATTCAAAATGAGGACCGACTCATTCTTATCGATTCCGGGCTTGGCAACAAACAATCCGAGAAATTTTTTGGCCACTACCACCTTTGGGGCGATTTTACCTTGGATAAATCGCTACATACTATTGGTCTTTCCAAAGAGGATATTACCGATGTTTTCCTAACCCATTTGCATTTTGACCATTGTGGCGGTTGTATTCAATGGAACAAGGACAGGACAGGGTATGAACCGGCATTTAAGCACGCCAAGTTTTGGACCAATAAGGAACATTGGGAGTGGGCCGTAAAGCCAAATTCCCGGGAAAAGGCATCTTTTTTAGCCGAAAACCTGTTGCCCATGGAAGAAAGCGGGCAATTGAACTACGTAGAAACCTCAAGGGATTCGGTCTTTCGAGAGAATTCAGAATTAGGTTTTGGCATCTATTTTGTAGATGGGCACACGGAAAAACAAATGTTGCCAAAAATCGACTATAAAGAAAAGACAATCGTGTTTGTGGCCGATTTACTGCCTACCATAGGCCATATCCCTTTGCCCTATGTTATGGGTTATGATACAAGACCTTTGCTTACACTCACCGAAAAAGAAAAATTCCTCAACGAGGCGGCGGAAAAAAACTATTTTCTTTTCTTTGAACACGATGCGCATAACCAGCTTTGTACGGTCAAAAAGACCGAAAAAGGCGTTAGGCTGGATCAAACCTTTACTTTCAATGAAATTTTCAATTAAAGAACCAAAATTTAATTAACTACTATTTTATATGATACGTACAATCACTAAATCGCTCTTGGTATTTTCTTTTGTCGCACTATTGGGTTGCGGTGGTACGGGAGGCCTTATTTTAACTCCCGTGGAGAACATTGATGCGGTTCCCTTAAAGATTTCGGAACTGACGGAAACGGAGAAGAAAAACTGGGGCCATTTGGACCTTGCAAGTGATACCATTCCCGGGATGAGCGTAGACAAGGCGTATACTGAAATCATCAAGAACAAAAAAGGGAAAAAAATCATAGTGGCCGTTCTGGACTCTGGAATCGATTTGGATCATGAAGACCTGGATGGGGTGCTATGGACAAATTCCGATGAAAAACCCGGCAACAACAAGGACGATGACAACAATGGATATGTGGACGATATCCACGGTTATAATTTCTTGGGTGAATCCTACAATGAGCAATTGGAATATGTACGGATGTTGCGCCTGAACATTGGCGACCAAGCAACATTGGCCAAGGCAAAAGCCAAATTGGACGAGGAGTACACCTCCGCACAACAGAACAAGGAACGATACGAACAAATCCTTCAAGCCGTTAAAAATGCGGACACGGAGGTTAAGGCCTTTTTAGGCAAGGAAACCTATACAAAAGAGGATGTTATGGGTATGGAAGCATCCACGGAGGCCATGCAACGTAATAAATCCATTTTGTTGCAAATGTACTCCTTCAAGGATTCCATTCCAGAAGTCATTGAAGAGCTGGGAGATGGCATCACCTATTTTACGGAGCAATTGAACTATAACCTCAACAAGGATTTTAACGGAAGGGAAGTTGTAGGTGACGACCCCTATGATTACAATGACACGGATTATGGAAATGGAAATCCCAACAATCGTGTAGACGATGAAAGCCATGGCACCCATGTAGCTGGAATAATAGCCGCGGAAAGAAACAATGGCCTTGGTGCGAACGGAGTGGCCAATAACGTGGAAATAATGAGTATTAGGGCCGTTCCCAATGGGGATGAGTATGACAAGGATATTGCAAGGGGCATACGTTATGCCGTGGATAACGGGGCCAAGATTATCAATGGAAGTTTTGGAAAATCCTTCTCACCAAATGCACAATGGGTCTATGACGCCATTAAATATGCTGCGGACAACGATGTGCTTTTCGTACACGCCGCAGGAAACGATGGGGCCAACTTGGACGATCCCGCCAATCCAAACTATCCCAACGATCAGATAAACAATGGGGCGGAATTTGCCGATAACGTGATTACGGTAGGCGCCTTGGACCCTGAATATGGGTCGGAATTGGTAGCTTCCTACTCCAACTATGGTAAAATCAACGTGGATGTCTTTGCCCCAGGTACGGATGTCTATTCTACCTATCCTAACAACGAATACGAGTATTCACCAGGCACCTCCATGGCGGCACCAGCGGTTTCGGGAGTAGCGGCCTTGGTCTGGTCACAATATCCCGATCTAAGCGCAAAACAGGTGAAGAAAATTATTTTAAATTCCGGGCTTCCTGTAAAGACCAAAGTTGTTCTAGGGGGAGACAACACCAAAAGTGCCAGTTTGGCGGAGATATCCACTTCGGGTAAAATGGTGAACGCCTATAATGCGCTGATTATGGCAAGTAAGGTGAGTAATGGTCAACTACAATTATAATATTGAATCTTAAAATGATGAAGAAAATACTTCTAGCTACTTTATTGTTTGGTTTTGTAAGCATCGCCTTAGCCCAAAACCAGAACGGGTATTGGCAGCAACATGTGGACTATACCATGGACGTGAACATGGATGTTGAGAACTATCAATATACGGGAACACAAAAACTCGTGTATACGAACAATTCCCCGGATGTATTGAGCCGTGTCTATTACCATTTGTATTTCAATGCGTTCCAGCCTGGAAGCGAAATGGATTTACGACTTCAAAACATCCAAGACCCGGATAGAAGAATGATTACGGAGGACAAGAAAAGTCGGATTGCGGGTCTTTCCGAAAGTGAAATTGGGTACCTACATGTAGAATCCTTGACCCAAGATGGGGCGAACGCAAGCTTCCAGGAAGAAGGTACCGTACTGGTCGTGGACTTGGCAAAGCCGATTCCCTCTGGAGGTAAAACGACGTTCGAAATGACATTTAAAGGTCAGGTTCCCGTTCAGATTAGAAGGTCTGGCCGCAATAATGCCGATGGAGTAGCCCTTTCCATGAGCCAATGGTATCCCAAATTAGCGGAATACGATTTTGAAGGATGGCACGCGGATCCATATATCGCTAGGGAGTTCCACGGTGTTTGGGGCGATTTTGATGTAAAGCTCACTTTGGACAAGGACTATGTAGTAGGGGGAACCGGATATTTGCAAAATCCGCAAGAAATAGGACATGGCTATGAAGCTCCGGGAACAACTGTAAAAAAACAAAAGGGAAAGACCCTTACTTGGCACTTTAAGGCGCCCATGGTCCATGATTTTATGTGGGCGGCAGATCCGGAGTATGTGCATGACACATTACAAATGGAGGATGGCCCAACCCTTCACTTTTTCTATAAAAACGATCCTAAGTATTTGGAGACATGGAAAGCGGTACAGCCTATGACCGAAAAGGCGATGAACTTCTTCAGCCGTAATATCGGAGCATATCCTTACAAACAATATTCTGTCATCCAAGGTGGGGATGGAGGCATGGAATATGCCATGGCCACTTTGATTACGGGTGGCGATAAACCCGGAAGTGTCATTGGCACCATGATCCACGAATTGGCCCATTCCTGGTTTCAGCATGTGTTGGCCACCAACGAGGCAAAGCATGAATGGATGGATGAAGGGTTTACTTCATTTATATCGGCATTATGCAGCAACGAGATCAGGGAGCAAAACAAGGAAAACCCTTTTGAAAACTCCTATAAAAGCTATTATAATTTGGCCCTTTCCGGAAAGGAACAGCCCATGAGCACGCATGCCGATAGGTATGATCTTAATTTCGCCTATGGGATATCGGCATATAGCAAAGGTGCCGTTTTTCTTGCCCAGTTGGGGTACGTTATGGGTCAGGATAAGTTAATGGAAACACTCCGGAAATATTATGAGGATTTCAAATTCAAGCACCCAGTGCCCAATGACATCAAAAGAACCGCGGAGAAGGTGTCCGGAATGGAGTTGGATTGGTATTTGACTGATTGGACACAGACCACCAACACGATAGATTACGGTATAAAATCGGTAGAACCAGAAGGTGAAGGCACTAAAATAACCATGGAAAGAATTGGTTTGATGCCAATGCCCATCGACATATTGTTGGTATATCAAGACGGCAGCCGGGAAACATTCTATGCGCCCTTGCGGATGATGCGCGGCGAAAAGGAAAATCCGTATCCGCAAATTGAAAGAACCGTGTTGCCAGATTGGCCTTGGGCATATTCAAACTATGACTTTACTATCAACAGGCCTATTTCGGACATTCAGGCGGTGGTAATCGATCCCTCCCAACTCATGGCGGATATCAACGAGGAAAACAATGTATGGCAAGCCGAAGAATAAGGCTTGGTGTTAAAAAATGGACGTGCCCGAACAAAAAAAAGACGTTTCCTTCGGTAAGAAAGAGAAGCTAAAAAGCCAAAAAAGTATTGGCCAACTCTTTACCGAAGGAAAAAGTCTTTCCATTTTTCCCCTCAAACTTATCTATTTGGAAACCGCTCAGCAAGAGGTTCGCATAAAAGCCGCGGTGACCGTTCCAAAAAAAAACTTCAAACGTGCCGTTCATCGAAATAGAATCAAAAGACTGTTACGCGAGTCCTACCGATTGAACAAAGGCCTTGTTTTTAACAATACACAAGGAAACTTTGCGTTTTTATTTTTATACCTTGGAAAGGAAATGCCTGCTTTTGTGGATATAGAGTCCAAAATGAAGCTGCTTTTAGAGAAATTTAATGCCCGGATTCATGAAAAAACTAGTGCATAAAAGAGTTGTTGTTCCCGTTCTAGCCCTTACTTTTCTCATTGTTGGAAGTAGTTTTAAAAGCGATTTTTTTGAAATAGCGAAGCAAATAGAAATTTTTACGACGCTTTTCAAGGAACTTAATATGAACTATGTGGACGAGACCAATCCTGCGGAACTTATGGATACAGCCATTAAGAACATGCTGGAGGATTTGGACCCCTATACCAAATTTTTAAACGAACAGGACGTAGAATCGTACCGAATAAACAATGCGGGTGAATATTCCGGTATTGGAGCGTTGGTACGCACCTACAAGGATAGGCTGTTGATTGTTGAACCGCATCAGGGATATCCTGCGGATAAGGCCGGTCTAAAGGCGGGCGATCAGATTATCCAAATTGGGGATATCAAGGTGGCGGATTTTGAGGACAACGCCAGCGAGCTTCTTAAAGGTTCCGAAGGTTCCACCGTAGATATCATTTACAAGCGACAAGGGAGGATAAACAGTACTACCATTGAACGGGGAGGAATTGAAGTGGATGCCGTGCCCTTCTACAAAATGATAGACGAGAAAACCGGGTATATTGTTTTGTCAAAATTTAATGCCAAGGCCACGGAGCAAACAAAAAGTGCCTTGCTCGACCTCAAAGGAAAAGGGGCCGAAAAAATAGTACTGGACTTGCGCGACAATCCGGGAGGGTTGCTGTCAGAAGCCATAAACGTCACAAACTTATTTGTTCCCAAAGGCGAATTGGTGGTGACCACAAAATCCAAAGTAAAGAAATTCAATAGGGAATACCGCACAAGCAACCAACCCGTGGATACGGAAATTCCTTTGGTGGTCTTGGTAAATGGGAGCAGTGCCTCTGCCAGTGAGATCGTCTCGGGCAGTTTACAGGACTTGGATCGGGCAGTCATTATGGGGGCCCGTAGTTTTGGAAAGGGCTTGGTGCAAAGACCCTTAAAATTGACCTATGGTACGCAGTTAAAGGTGACCATTTCCAGGTATTACACGGCATCCGGACGTTGTATCCAGGCCTTGGATTACTGGAACCGGGATGAAAATGGCAATGCCATCAGAAATACCCAATTCAATGATTTTACCACCAGGAACGGAAGAAAGGTTCAGGATGGCGGGGGCGTCTTGCCCGATATTGAAATCGCCGCGGTCAAAACGAACGATCTAACCATGGCCCTACTGCAAAACAATGTCATCTTCGACTATGCTACGGATTACTACTTTAGCAATAAAGTAGCCGATGTAGACGATTTTCAGTTTTCAAATTCTGATTTTAACGACTTTAAGGCCTTTGTAAGGGAAAGCGATTTTTCCTTTGAGACCAAAGCGGAAAAGGCAATTACCGAAGCACTTTCCGGTCCAGAAAACGATTTCTTGGGTCAAGAAGTAAAGGATAGTTATAAGACCTTGTTGGCCAATATTCAAAAAGGCAAGATCAATGCCTTGGACAAGTATCAAAAAGAAATCCAGAAAAATTTAGAGGACGAAATTATCAAGCGCTATTTTTATCGTGATGGGCTTTATCAATACTACCTATCCCATGACGATGCTATTTTAGCGGCATCGGAACTATTGGAAAATTCCTCAAAATACAACAGTATCCTAGGCAATAGATAATTATCGGAATTCACAACTATTCGGGTCCGGCTCAATATAGTACGGCTTATAGTTGACGGCCTGAGGGTCCATACAGCCCTTTAAGTTCCTTATTTTTATGTTGCGGAAATCTATCGGCTGACCCTCACTTTGTAAGGCTATAAAACCTTCCTTCAAGGGTGTACCCGGTGTAAAGATGTTTGGATCGTACCCATTGACGACGCCACCACCCATTTGCGGTTTTGTATATTCCAATACCGTTTTACCGTTGATGATATGCTGTACCAAGGAATCCCCGTACACGATAAGCTCCGCTTTTACCCATTGGTCGCCAAAATAGGTGTCGGAAATCGAATTGACACAATGGTTTGGATCAAGTTTTCCCATGTAAAAAATATCCGTTCCGGGGGAGCACATATTCCCTGTGGGCCGTTCTTTTCCTTCCTCCACACCCGCCAAGAATTGCATCTCGACGGAAATGGGCCAATCCTGTTCCTTAAGAATCGTTCTAGGGTCTTGGGAGTGGAACATGACCCCACTGTTCAAAAGGGTATAGTCCGGAGCACCCGGAAATAGGTCGCCTACAAAACGATATTCCATGGATAGGTGAAAATAGGAATACGGTTGGTCGTAATATAGATGTCCAAAGCGATCATTGAACAAGCCCTCATATTGGTCATATCTGACCTTTATGATGCTATCCTCCACCCTAAAAGTATCCCCATAGTTGTCAAAAACATCATAATGGTGGATTTTGGCGGTCCATCCGGTCAAGTCTTTTCCATTAAAAAGAGAGGTCCAACCGGTGTCGGTAGTTTCTTGTGAAATAACACCGGTATTAACTGTCATAAAAATGACCAAAACCAGTTTCCTTTTCCGGTCTATAAAATAAGTAAACAACCGTTCTATCTTGGAAAGATGCATTTCATGGTTTTTGGTATGTTATTCAAAAACCGAATCGGAATCGGATTTTGGGGCTTCAAACTTTCGTAGGTAAACGAACTTCCCATTTTTTGACTTACGGTCCATAAAATCGGCTTCCGTTAGCATGGGGTCGATTTGGCTGTAGTGGCATCGGTAGGATTTAGCGGCCATTTCCAGGTCTTCATCGGTATAGGGAACTTTCGTTCTTAAATATTTGCTTGCCTGCCCTCTCAAGACTTTTCCATCGGCATCATCGATGTTGTCCAACGGTGTTCCATAAAAGTATAGGGACATGGGCTTTTGCCAATCCTTACTTAAATAAACCTGTGTAATAGAAGCGCCTACAAGCCTGTGGTCCATGTGTGTGGAACCGCCATCAGGGCCCCATGTGATGATGGCGTCGGGCTTGGTTTTTTCTACAATATCGTTTAATTGTTTCACCATTTCCCTGGCGTGGGGAACATGGCCGTCATAGCCCTCTGCTGCCCTAAGTTGATCATGAAAATTCAAGTGCGTCAGTTCAACGCCCAACAATTCTGCTGCGCACCTCATCTCTTCCCTTCGTGTAACCACCAGTTCGTCCCCCGCCTTATGGTCATGGAAATCGTTGGTACCATACCTGCCGTCCGTTACGACCACCAAGTGCACCTTGGCGCCTTCCCTGGCATATTTCGCCAATATGGGGGATATGGTACTTTCATCGTCAGGGTGGGCAAAAACCGCCAAAAGGGTCTTTCCTTCATAAGGTTTTTGGGCCCAAGAACTGGACCCTGCCAGAAAAATGACAAGCAACGCAAATAGCCCTTGTCTTAGCATTTGATTTATGGATCGTTGATGTTTTTGCATGATAGATGTTTTTTGGTTCCAGCCCGTTTCTAGACTTTGAAATAAATCCTTCGCTTGTCCAAATAATACGTTATATACCATAAAAATAGGAGAATTAACAATGATTCCAAAACCAATATCCAATCCTTATACGCCTCTAGGGCATGAAAAAGACCTGTGTTCCAAAGAATGTCAAACTCCCTGAATATCAAATGACCAAAAGTCTCGGCGAACAGATAGATGAAAATGGAGTTGGTGCCAACGACCGCAAAAAATTGAAGCCATTTTTTCTTATGCCTTTTCACGTCGATTATCCAATAAAAAAAGGCAAGCGCTAAAATTGAAATTCCGCCAGATGCCAAGGTAAACGATGAGGTCGCAATACGTTTGATGATCGGTGTAATTTCAAAAAAGTCGAGTCCAAAACCTAGAACGGTGGCCAACATTCCCCAAAGAAGAAAGTTCCTGACTTTCTTGGTTTCGGCAGTAGGGTTCAGTAATAATTGACCACATACAACGCCCCAGATGGTATGGGCGGCAGTTGGAAGAAAATTTATGAATACCCAATATCCGCCGTTTACCTTCCCCATCACCAATAGGTCGACCCAAGAGCCAAAGGTTTCATGCCCTTGGGCAAAGGGAGCATTTGGGTTATAAGATCTGTATAAAATTTCCGTCAGCACCAATAGAAAAATTGAAAACCCTATTTGAAAGGTGGCGCTTTTACGCATAATGGCGTAGGCAATCAGGATTGTGAATGCCAACTGTACCAATACATTCCATAGTTCCCATACCGGGCCATGGCTGTAGACACAGTGCAACAAAACCCCAAAGAGGAACAACTTTAGGCATCGCATGGCGATGTGCCTATTTAATTCGGAACGGTTTCCGGATGCCAATCGCTTTTTAAAGGAAAATGGCATGGCCACCCCAACGATGAACATAAAAAAAGGCTGTATAAGGTCCCAAAAACGAAGCCCGTTCCAAGGATGATGCTGTAATTGAAGGGCTAAAGGATACAAGGAGGACCCCTCAGTTAAACCAGCAAAACTTTCATGAAAACCCGCAGCTTCGGCAATCAAAAGAAACATAATAAGCCCCCTGAAAACATCCAAGGAGTACAGGCGCTGAGACAAAGGTTTGGCGAATTGCGACATACAATTCAGTGGTTAGGTTTAGCCTGGAAATGTACAACAATTTTTAAATGAAATGATTACCTTTCAAATACCATTTAATAGTCCGACATTTATGCATAAAATAGTACTTTTTTTCTTGTTTTTTATACCAGGTCTAACCCTTCATTCCCAATCCGATGCCCAGGAACAAGACCAAAAACCCATTCCCTGTGCCAAGAGTTTTGAAACCCTCCATCAAGGGGTGTTTGGAGGAAAGACCATCAATTATACCGCAACGGCCAAAGAAACCTTTTTGACCAACAAAGCAGGCGACTCCATAGCCACATTTTGGTCGGTAGCCTACACCAAAAACCCAATTGGTGATGTAACAAAGAGGCCGGTTACCTTTATCTTCAATGGCGGGCCGGGTTCCGCTTCCTTATGGCTACACATGGGGCTTTTTGGGCCCAAAATCATAAAAGTGGATTCAGAAGCCAAGAAAGACGACGGCGCCGCGCCCTACAATCTTGTGGCCAATGAACATGGCCTTTTAGACCTTACCGATCTTGTATTTATAGATCCAGTAGGGACGGGGTATAGCAGGTTGGTAGGCAATGGCAAGGGTAAGGACTTTTACGGACTTAACGAGGATGTTGCCTCATTTGCACAATTTATACGAAAATGGGTCACAGATAACGGGCGCTGGTTCTCTCCCAAATATTTGGCAGGTGAAAGTTACGGTACCACAAGGGCCGCCTATTTGGGAAAGGCCTTGGAGGGCTCGGGTCAAAATATGGCGCTCAACGGTATGATCCTTATTTCCCAGGCTTTGGATTATGCCGGTTCTACTTCTATCCATTATAACATTACTTCCTACATCACTTATCTGCCGAGTATGGCCGCCACGGCTTGGTACCATAAAAAAGCAGGGGAAGGAAAAACACTGGAAGTCTTTGTAAAAGAGTGCAGGGAGTTTACCTATGGTGATTATACCAAGGCCCTGTATAAGGGTAACCTTTTGAACAATGCCGAAAAGGATGAAATTGCCGAGAAGCTCAGTTATTTTATTGGTTTGGACAAAGACTACATCCTTAGGTCCAACCTGCGCGTTCTTGTGGAACGATTTCAGAAAAAACTTTTGGAGGGTCAAGGTTTGGCGATTGGACGTTTGGACGGAAGATTCATGGGCGACGAGGCAGATGATGTAGCCGAAAGTCCCCACTTGGGAGATCCGGCAAGCTATCAAATTGGTGCGGCCTATACCGCTGGGATGAACCATTATTTTGCGACCGATTTAAAAGTTATCATGGACCGGCCCTACATCACCTCCGGAGGTGGCGAGGGATGGCGATGGCGCACCACGCCCGATGATGCCTATTGGGAGCCAATGCCCGTGAACACGGCCCCCTTTCTTGGAGAAACCATGAGGCGAAACCCAGAAATGAAGGTGATGGTGGCCAACGGCTATTACGATCTTATAACGCCTTTTTTTGATGCCGAATATACCTTTGCCAGAAATGGCATTGTCACCGAAAGGGTAACCATGAACTATTATGAGGCCGGCCACATGATGTACACCCATGAACCGGATCTAAAAAAACTGTCGGAGGATATTCGGGCATTTTTAACTCAATAATAGATTGAGATTTAGTTGCTTAAATATTGCTCTTCTTTTCCTTCTGCCCCACCTGGACGTTGCGCAGGCTTCACTTGTCACCAATGACAAGGAAGGCGTGAAAGTGTTCGTTTTGGGAACGGTCCAGGACGGGGGAAGTCCGCACATAGGCTGTGAAAAAGAATGTTGTGCGCACCTTTTTGAAAAAGGTGACCATTCAAGAAAGGTCGTTTCCCTGGGTATCGTCGATTTTAAAAACAACAAAACGATTCTTGTCGAGGCCACTCCAGACCTGCCGACCCAAATGAGGGCATTGCGCGAAATGGTGCCATTTAAGCAAAATGATTACCCAGACGGTATCTTTCTGACCCATGCCCATATTGGGCATTACGGCGGTCTTATGTATTTGGGCAAGGAAGCTGCAAACACCAAAAATGTTCCGGTATATACCATGCCCAGAATGCATCGGTTTTTGACGGAAAATGGGCCTTGGGGACAGTTGGTGGCAACTAAAAATATCAGGCTTGTTCCATCAGAAAACGAAAAATCGGTTCAAATATCGGAGCAATTGGCCATCGTTCCTTTTGTCGTTCCGCATCGGGACGAGTATTCAGAGACCGTGGGATATAAGGTTATCGGTCCCAACAAAACCTTGTTGTTTATTCCGGATATAGACAAATGAGAAAAGTGGGAAAAGGACATTCGGGAAGAAATCAAAACTGTGGACTATGCCTTTGTGGACGCCACATTTTTTGATGCCGAAGAAATCGATTACAGGGACATCTCAGAAATTCCCCATCCCTTTGTCATTGAAAGCATGGAAACGTTCAAGGATTTTTCCCGGTCCGAGAGAAACAAGGTCTATTTCATACATTTCAACCATACGAACCCTTTGTTGAGTCCCGATGCTCCCCAAACAAAAAAAGTGTTGCAGGCAGGATTTCAAATAGCAAGAAAGGGCATGGCCATTAAATTATAAACGGTTTTGGACAAAGAATTGATTGCATATCTAAATTACTTGCTTTGCACAAAAATAGAGCGTGTTTCCCCGATTTCCGGAGGGGACATCTCTAGGGCCTACCTTTTGGAATCCACAACCGAAAAATTCTTCTGCAAAATCAACGGGCAAAACAAGGCCCTTGCAATGTTCCATGCCGAGAAAAAAGGGCTCCAGGAGCTCTTGAAAACCAATACGATCGCAGCCCCACGTTCCTTTCAGGTAGCCGCCTATGAAGCAGGTGCTTTTTTCTTAATGGAATATGTGGAAACTAAAAGACCTTGTTTGGAGGATATGTCCGTTTTTGGCCGCCAACTGGCCCAATTACATCAATTATCCAATAGCCAGACATTTGGGTGGGAGGAAGACAATTTCATAGGTAGTTTGAATCAATCCAATAGAAGACATGTGGATTGGACTTCGTTTTACGTGCAGGAAAGACTCCTTCCTCAGCTATATTTGGCATTTGAGAAGGGACTCTTGGCGAAAACCGATATCCCTCCAGGAGAAAAAATGGATACAGTGTGCAACAACTTGTTTCCCAAAGTAAAACCCTCTTTGTTACATGGCGATTTGTGGAGTGGTAATTTTTTGATTTCAAAAGATGGTGTTTCCTTTTTGATAGATCCGGCTATCTATTATGGCCATCATGAGGTGGATATAGCCATGACCCGTCTTTTTGGCGGTTTTGGGGATTCCTTTTATAAAGCATACCGAGAAATCATTCCTCCCGAACCAGGTGAAGAAGAACGAAAGGATATTTATCAGCTGTACTATCTCCTTGTCCACCTCAACCTTTTTGGGGCTTCCTATAAGCCTCCTGTTAAAAGAATTTTGTCCGCCTATTTTTAGGATTTGGCTACCTTTAAAGCAAACATTTGTTTTATGAAGTCGCTCAAAATAATCGGTCTATTGCTTCTGATATTAGGAATAGGTTCCTGTGAAGAAAATAAAAAGGAAGCACCTGCTCAAAAAGAGTATACTACTTGGTCCTCCTATTTGGGAGATCCAGGAAGGACCCATTTTTCTACTTTGTCCCAGATTACCAAAGAAAATGTTGCGTCCCTCAAAGTGGCTTGGACCTATGAATCTGAAGATTGGGGGCAAATGCAGATGAATCCTATCGTTGTGGATTCCATGTTCTATGGGGTTACGGCCGCACTTCGGGTAGTGGCGCTCCATGCCGGGACGGGAGAAGAAATCTGGCAGTTTGGGGATTCCGTTAAAGTTTGGCATTCTACGAGTCGTGGCGTTTCTTATTGGTCCAAAGGAGAAGACAAAAGGATTCTTTGTACCCGTGGTGCCTATCTCTATGCCCTGGATGCCTTAAGCGGTAAGCCCCTAGCATCCTTTGGCGAGAATGGTAGAATAGATTTGCGTTCAGGCATGGATGAAAGTGCCCAAAACAAGTTTGTCATCTCCAATACCCCGGGCACTGTTTTTAAGGACTTGATCGTAATGCCGCTTCGGGTGTCGGAAGGAGTGGGAGCGGCTCCAGGGGATATAATGGCTTTCAACATCATTACCGGCAAGTTGGAATGGTCCTTTCACACTATACCCCGTCCCGGTGAATTTGGCTATGAGACCTGGGAAGATTCCACTGCCTATAAAAGCCCCCTTGTGGGAGCTGCCAATAATTGGGCCGGCATGGCCGTAGATGAGGACGCTGAAATCATTTATGTGCCCACTGGCTCCGCTGCGCCCGACTTTTACGGAGGTGTCCGGCTTGGAAAGAACTTGTTTTCCAACTCGCTCTTGGCCTTAAATGCAAATACGGGAGAACGGCTTTGGCATTTTCAGTTTACCCATCATGATATTTGGGACCGTGACCCGCCCGCTCCGCCCAACCTGTTGGTGGTGGAAAGGGAGGGTAAAAAAATACCCGCAGTGGCCCAAGTAACCAAGCAGGGATATGTATTTGTGTTCAATCGATTGACCGGAGAACCCTTGTTCGATATTGAGGAAGTACCAATGCCAAAATCAGTGTTGGAAGGGGAAGAGACCTGGCCCACCCAACCCATACCGGCACGTCCAAAACCCTTTGCACGGCAATCCCAAGACCTAACGGATACGGACATCAGTCCTTTTGCCGAAAACAAGGAGGAGTTGGCATCAAAATTTAAATCTGCAAACAAAAGTCTGTATGCCCCTCCAAATACAGAACCCGTTTTATTATTGCCCGGTTACGATGGGGCGGCGGAATGGGGCGGGGCCTCCGTGGATCCCGAAGAGGGAATTCTTTATGTAAATTCCAATGAAATGGCTTGGATGCTAGGTGTTATTGAAAACAATGAAGAAGCTCATGACGGTCCCTTGGGCGAAAGTACCTATCAAAAATACTGTGTTACCTGTCACCAACCCGACAGAAAAGGATATGCCGCAAGTGGTTTTCCCAGTTTGCTCGACCTGCAGCTCCGAAAAAACAAAAACGAAGTGGCCGAGATAATTACCAACGGAAAGGGCATGATGACAGGTTTTCCCCAGCTTTCAAAACAGGAAATGGAGGCCCTGCTAACCTTTTTATTCGATGAGGAAATAAAACATTCCGTTGCTTCGGAAAATGTACCCCAAGACACCGTTCAGGAACGTTACAAACATGCCGGATACACCAAGTTTTTGGACAGCAAGGGGCTGCCTGGCATATCTCCTCCTTGGGGTACGATGCATGCCATCGATTTGAATACCGGAAACTTTAAATGGTCCATTCCCTTTGGCAATACCCCGGAGTTGGGAGATAAGGGAATCGGTACGGGAACGGAAAATTATGGCGGTGCCGTGGTGACCGAAAACGGATTGCTGTTCATTGCGGCCACTCGGGATGGTTATTTTAGGGTATTTGACAAGGAAAATGGTAGCCTTATTTGGGAATATGAGCTGCCTGCTCCCGCTTTCGCTACTCCCGCCATGTATGAGTTTAATGGAAAACAGTATATTGCCATCGCCTGTGGCGGGGAAAAACTAGGTGCCAAAAAAGGGAATAAAATCATTGCTTTTGCCTTGAACCCGTAGCTAGTCTGTTATATAAATATAAGATTGGCCATTCATCCCTTGTTTTTACCATAACAAGTCTTGGTTCAATAAAAAAGAATAGTTTGGCGCTGGCTGTTTCGGATAGCTAAGATGAAACCTATTGTTTTGATTTAAATTCTCTGGAATTAATAAACATCTATTAAAAGACAGTATACCCTAAAATCATAGAAAAGGCATTATACTGAGAGTCCCAGGCAAAAAAGTCACTTATAATGTCTCTATTGGTAAAATACCGAGCCTCTAAACTGAATCTGTCTACTTTAAGGCCTATGCCAAATGCCCAATTGGTTGAACTTTTGCCTGTCAATGTGGTTATCGTAGGGTTATCTGTTCTTTGAATAATTAAAGTAGTTTCAGAATTAATGTCGTATACATAGGAAGCATTTATAAACAATTTGGATTTTTCTTTAAGAAAAAAATAATGCCGAAGCCCCACTGGTAGTTCAATAGAACTATATGATAAACTAGCTATTGAATTAGCCCCCGAACCATCATTTATACCGGTTGTTTTTGTTTCTTTAAAGCCCATATGGTAAGTTGGCTCAATTATTAGTCCCCATTTGTTCTTTTGAAAAGGCAAAACAAACTCTGTTTCAATACCAAAACCTAATCCAGTTTTACTCCCAAAATCTGCATATTTTGACCCTCCAAAAAAATTCGAAACAACCAATGATGATCTATTTATGCGAGGCCTAACTGTAAAATTGAAGAAGTCATATTTAGATTTCGTGCCGAAAACCTTAAATTGTTGGCCACTACACTCGTTGAATTTTATAAAATAATTGGTAAGACTGTTTTTTGTATAGGTCAATTTCTCTAACTGTTCCTTTTTTATTCCTGCACAACTTAATTCATTCCATAATTGTTGTTTAAATCGGTTATTTGTTCCCTTTTTGTCTTTATCAATCAAGTAATACTTGAAAACTAATGGCTCAATCTGGTTTGCGTCTATCGAATAAAAGTATCGTTTTAAGCCTCCGTTGCGATATTGGTATAAACTCGCATATCCTTTTGTCAATACTTCCAGGAAAACATTTTCCTTTTCAAAAATAGGGTTTCTATCCTTTCCCATTCTATTGAGGTCCTCACTAGACTTGTCAATATTTACTGTTGCTCGAACAAACTTAACAGAAGTTCCTATCCCAAACTCTTTAATGTAAATAAGAGAAGTTCTTTTGGGTTTGCCTTCTTTTGAAAGTTTATACTCAAAATCAACTGGGTTGTCTTTCCAATCCACATTCCTAATAAAGCAATCAAAAATTTGTCCGGAATTATCTATGAAATACCCCTTCTCAAAAGATATTTGTGCAAAACCTTTAAAACTAATAATTAGAAAGGAGGATAGTAATAGGCATTTTTTCATATTTGTCATTAGTTTGTCTAGAAATAAAATTATCAAAACAATTGAGAGGGAAACTATATTAATTTGATTTCAAAGTGTTTTTGAAATATTTCGATGGGTAACAAGCGTCTTCTGATTTTTGATTAAGAGCAACCTATTTTTTGGTTTTCAATTATCCATAAT
Source organism: Maribacter sp. PR66 (assembly GCF_028464205.1). Taxonomy (NCBI): domain Bacteria; kingdom Pseudomonadati; phylum Bacteroidota; class Flavobacteriia; order Flavobacteriales; family Flavobacteriaceae; genus Maribacter; species Maribacter sp. PR66. The sequence continues at coordinate 683,133 of NZ_JAQPCH010000001.1, read as the reverse complement.
TGACATTCTTTAGGGGTGATATATCCTATCAAAAGCCATTCCGTGTTTTCTTTCCTTGGAATAAACTGTTTCAACCCAATACGTAACGTGAATAATGCTCTTTTATTTGACAATTTTTGATTAAGATTTCAAAGCCAGATGGGCCTGTTTAATTTTTTGCTACGATTATATATTTTTGTTAAGTCTGGTCTTTTCATATAAGAAATCTAAAATGTTTTACTTTTTTGTGCAACTTCAGTAATATTGTCTAAAACCTGAATTCTGTTTTGTCTCCTTTCTAAATGGTCATATTGATTTTATAAAAACCCTTTTTCAAGTCCATAAATGTTGTTTCAAAATAAGTGTCGAGCTAAATTGATGGCTTCAATCGAGGTCAAAAAAGAGAGGTCTTTAATAATGCTTATTGGTTGTATTTAGCAACCAATTAATTCATCTGAGGAGAAATACTAATTAAAATGGGTGGTATTTCAATATTTTTTCGAATTTAATGGAAAGCAGTATATTGCCATCGCCTGTGGCGGAGAGAAACTGGGCACCAAAATAGGGAATAAAATAATTGCCTTTGACTTGAACCCGTAGCGACAGCAACCTAACCGACCCATAATGTTAAAACTATTTGACCGCGCCAAGGTTTTTAGCACCAGAAAAGCCCTTGTTTCAAACAAAACGGAATATACCTATAACGAACTTATAGCATCGGCAGAAGCCGTAGCCGCCAATTTATTGTCCGGTTCTAAAGACCTTGAAGAGGCACGGATCACGTTTTTGGTGCCTCCTTCTTTTGAATATACCGCCATTCAATGGGGAATCTGGAAAGCGGGCGGCATCGCGGTACCCCTATGCGTATTACATCCTTTGCCCTCCATTCAATATGTGCTGGAGGATACCCAGGCGGAAATAGTCATTGCCCACAAGGATTATGTGGACTTTTTAAGGCCCTTGGAGGCAATTTTGGGTGTTTCCGTGGTTCCCATGGAAGATGTTTTGGTGGCTGGAAAAGCAACCCTTCCAAATTTTTCCCCAGACAGAAGGGCCATGATCTTATACACCAGCGGCACTACCAGTAAGCCCAAGGGCGTAGTAACTACTCACACCAATATTGAAGCACAGATTACGGCTTTAGTAAATGCCTGGGAATGGGAAAAAGACGATTATATTTTGAACATTCTACCCTTACATCACGTCCATGGGATTATCAATGTGATGAGCTGTGCGTTATGGAGTGGCGCCTGTTGTGAATTTTTGCCGAAGTTCAACGATGAAAAAGTCTGGGAAATCATTACTTCGGGTAGGCTTACACTCTTTATGGCGGTGCCGACGATTTATTACAAACTGATTGCCTTTTGGGATAATGAAAGCGAAGAAGAAAAGAAAAAAATGTCCGAAGCGGCCTCCAAACTACGACTGATGGTCTCTGGATCTGCCGCCTTACCGGTGCCCGTACTTGAAAAATGGCGCACCATTTCGGGGCAAACCCTTTTGGAACGTTATGGTATGACGGAAATTGGCATGGGCCTATCCAATTCCTACCGAGGAGAACGCAGGCCTGGCCATGTTGGTTTGCCCCTGCCAACGGTAGAAATGCGCCTGGTAGACCAAGAGAACAATCCTGTTGGGGCCAACGAACCGGGAGAATTCCAGATTAAGGGGCCCAGTGTGTTCAAGGAATATTGGCAAAAACCCGATGCAACGGCAAAAGCCTTTACCAAAGACGGTTGGTTCATTACGGGCGATATTGGTATGCTGAACCACGGACTTTACAAGATTTTGGGCAGGGACAGTGTGGACATTGTCAAGTCCGGTGGATATAAAATATCGGCCTTGGAAATTGAGGATGTCCTTAGAAAACATGAACATATTGCCGATTGTGCCGTAGTTGGCCTGCCCGATGAAGAGTGGGGCGAGGTCATTGCCGCATGCCTGGTTCCGTCCGGCGAAGCCTTAAAAACGGAAGCATTGAATACTTGGCTAAAGACCCAAATGCCCGGATATAAAATTCCCAGGAAATACATAATACAACGGGAGCTGCCAAGAAACGTCCTGGGCAAGGTTACCAAAAACGAGGTAAAAAAACTATTCCAAACCAAATAACCAAACTATGGATTTTTTAACCTGGATTCCCTATGTGGGAATCTTGATTCTAGTCATCATCAACGCAGCGTTGGTCCTTAAAAGGGATATTCACGTGGAGGAAAACGACCATAATCCGGAGCACTGATGGACTACTTCTACGAGCACTACGTAACCCTTATTTTAACGGCCCTTTATGTAGGCGGTTGTCTTTACATCGGGTGGTTTTTTAAAAAGAAAGCATCGGAAGGTGTTGAAGGTTTTTATGTGGCCAAAAGGGAAATCCCGGGATGGGTGATTTCCTTGGCCTTTTTTTCCACATCGGCCAGTACGAACACCTATATTGGCCAGGCTGGAAAATCCTTTGAACTGGGGCTTTCCTGGGCTTGGATGGGTTTTATTTGGACCTTTTTTTGTGTCGTCTCCTGGCAATTACTGGGGCCCAAAATGCGGTTCCAGACCGCACGGTTAAAGTCGTTCACCATCCCAGATTATTTTCATCTGCGATATAAGAGTTCCTTGGCACAGACGATCAGGGTGCTTTCCGCCGTTATCATTCTCTTTGCAACGCTTTGGTACATGGTAGGCATCGCCAAAGGATGCGCCCACGTGCTTACGTCCGTGTTGGATATTCCCTATGAATATGGATCTTTTGCCATTATTGCCGTAACCTGCGCCTATACCATTTGGGGCGGCATGTACAGCGTGCTTTGGACCGATGCCATACAAGGTATCATCATGTTCGGGGTGGCCATTTTGATGTTGGCCATTCCTTTTATGTACGTGGGTGGCGTGGACAATCTTTTCGAAGTGGTATCGAACACGGACCATTTGTCCAAAGCGGGCACCCCTATAAATTCTGGATTGGTGACTTTTGGGGAGTTGGTTTCGTTTCTGTACATCTTGGGAATTGGGCTCTCCGTAGGTATGAAACAGATTTCGGAACCCAAGAACCTCATCCGTTTTTACTCGGTCAACAACACCAAAAGCATGCGGTTCGCCATGATATGGACGCCTGTTTTCTTAGGAATTTCCTTGGTGTGTGTCATGGGTCTGGGCGCATTGGTACACGGTATGGCAACCCCGGAAGAGGCCAATTATCTCATAAACCATACGGATGAAGTTATTGGATTTATGTTGGATAAGTTCGATAATAAACTGGTAAGCGGTATTTGTGTGGCAGGTCTTTTTGCCGCAGGAATGTCCTCCTTGGCTTCCGTCATCATCATCATAGGAACCGCTTTCGTCAAGGACATTTGGCATGTGGCCAAGCCGATGCAAGAATCCAAGATAATTCCCAGGACCAAATGGTTCATGGCCATTTACTGTTTGTTCGTTTTCTTGTTGACGCTTTACCCGATAGCAGGTATTGTGGAGCTAACCGCCTTTGCTGGCGCCGTATTTGCGGCAAGCTTTTTTCCGGCCATTTTTGGGGGACTCTATTTAAAATGGGGCACGGATATGGGCGCTTTAAGCTCTATGGTCGTGGGAATGTTAACGAATATTGTTTGGCGTTTTGTCTTTAGGTTCAATTATGAGTCCTTAAAGGACGTACACGAAATAATACCTGCTTTTCTGTTGTCGATGCTTACCTATGTGGTTGTAAGTCTTATGACCAAAAATCGCAAACCGGATAAGGCCCATTTAGACCATGTTTTTGGTCGCTGATACGGGTGGTTATGGAAAATAGGTGAAAGAACCTCGCACAAGAGAATGTTCAAAATAGCAAACAATCTCAAGAAGTTGGCTGGGCAACGTTAATTCAGCGTCATTTCATGAAATACGCTGTGTAGCCTCCAATATATCCTTGTGTTGCTGGCGCCTCCTTTTTTATGGGTCAAGGCATTGGACCTCCTTAAAACCACCACCGTCTCGAACGAGTTGTTTGTACGCTTGGATTTCTACGGATATGTCCTTGTTTTCCATTTGATAGGTTGGGGTATAGAGGACCTCGTCCCAATAATTGGTCCTTAGTTCCTTGGCGCGTAGGTCTCCCGTGTTTTCCATCCATCCTGTCAAATGTTTTCGCAGGAGGTTCAGTACCGAGGCATACTTTGGGTTATTGGCTTCGTTCCTTAGATTGTAAGGGTCGTTTTCAAGAATGTAGAGCTCTTCTTCGGGTCGTTTCCCAAAAGCCAATTCATAATAAGCTTCCTTTTCTGAGTTCCCTTTGCCTTGCATGATCAGATATTTGGTGATGGAATTGTCCACGTCGCCATACTGCCCTACGGATTGATGCACCGTTGGGTCCCCGGCCGGCCATCGGTCCGGTTCAAAATTCCGAATATATAGATATTCATGGGTGCGCACGGCTCTCGACGGATAACTTAGATTGCCTTTGCGCACATTGGCATGGCGCTCCCGTTCCAAGAAAACCATGTCTCGGCCAGCCTTCGCAGCTTCCGTATCAAATAGCGGCAACAGTGAATTCCCGCTAAATTCGGCTTGCCGTGGCAACCCTGCGGCCTCTACAAAGGTAGGCGCAAAATCTACGAAGTTGACAAACTCCGTAATGCGCAACCCGCCCTCTATGTGCCCTTTCCAGTACATGGCCAAGGGCATACGGGAGCCAAAATCGTACAGGTTGGCCTTGGCCCTGGGAAACGGCATGCCGTTATCGCTGGTCATGACAATAAGAGTGTTTTCCAGAAGCCCCTCTCGTTGGAGTTTGGCGAGTATATTGCCACACTCCCTATCAAAGCGCTCCACTTCGTAGTAATAGTCCAATATGTCGTTCCGTACGCAGGAAACATCCGGTAAAAATTCGGGGACGGGCACCCTGTTTACATCCATCCCTGTTTTTACCCCCGCATTGGTTTCATAGTCCCGGTGCGGGTCTTGGCTCCCGAACCAATAGGCAAAGGGCCGATCCTTACCTCTAGCTTCCAAAAACACATCAAAATCTTCATAATCCTTGCCCGCAGGGTTATGGGTATAGCCTCCTGCTTCAAAATCACCCGGGCCCCACCCTTTTCTGCTTTTCCCAGTATGATACCCATAATCTTCCAACAAACGCATCCAGTTGGTGAACTTGGACGGTATCACCGACCAGAGATTTCCGGCACTTTCCAGTTGGTGCGGATATTTTCCCAACAAAATGCTTGCCCGCGATGGGGAGCAGGAAGGTGCGGCGCAATAGGCATTTTCAAAAACGGCCCCGTTTTTTGCCAAACCATCAAAGGTGGGGGTACGCACCAAGGCATCCCCATAAGCCCCAGCATGGGGATAGGACCAATCATCGGCAATCATAAAGACAATATTGGGCGGTTTGGCCTCTTGAGGTTTTTGGGAATATCCCCAAAAAAGCGTAAAAAACAAGATTGCGGTCAGAAAGGGAAAATACCTTTTGGGTGTTATATGTAAATGGTTCATCGGCGGAAGGTTTTCAATGGTTATCGGTTTACCAAACAATCTGGAATAAGACCTAGGAAATTATGCTCTTTGGCGATACCAATAAATATACAAAAACCAAGGGCCTATTTGAAAATCATGTCTTTTGGGTCAAAAAATCAAATCGATACTTTTAAATTTCAATCCTTGAACACGGGCGTTTGGGCCAAATCTATCAATAGGGCGTCCTGTTCCTTAAAAACACGTTTCGTTCGTAGATACCTGTTTAAATTGTATTCGTCATAGTTTTCGGCGTCCCTGTCCATACTGCTGATCCGTATTCTGTCCGAAGCATGGATAAATTCATTATTGCCGATCCACATGCCTACATGTACCACTTTTTCGGCGGTGGAATCCGTGGCTTTTCGTCCAAAGAACAACAAATCCCCTTTTTGAAGCTTGTCAAAGCTCTTGGTCGAATCAACGGGGATTCCGGCATCAACCTGCTGAGAGGCATCCCGCGGGATAATCACCCCGTTCAAAAAATAGATGGTTTTGGTAAAGCCGCTGCAATCCATGCCCTTGGTGGAGGTGCCTCCCCAAAGATAAGGTACGCCCATGAGGGTTTTGGAAGTGGCCAAAAGGGATTCCTGGCTCCTGTCCAAACCTTCCAACCAAGTATCATACAATGATGCCTCTTCCTTCTTTACAAAACCTTCCCGGCCATCGGGGAAACGAACCGTATAAAAATCCACACCTTCCCCGGTGGTTTCCAAAATGCTGCCTGCGACCAGATCAGAAACGCGTGTTTGGGCGTCGATTCCAGAAAATGCATGTCCATAGGTGTTCGTGTAGATGATTTTTTTGAGGTTCATCCAGCTGGCCAATTCCGTATCGGTCATTACCGTAATCTCGCCGGCATTTACCCAGGAAAGGTACTTGTCCGGTGTCTGGATATAATACCATCCTCCCTCCTTTTTCCAAACTTTCAAAGGTGTTCCCAAGGTTGCCTGTGTGGCAAGCTCTGCCGAGTGTTTGGGCTCGCTTCGTAAGTTGGCGACGGAATTCGTAACCAAGGCAACGTGTTTGCCCTCCAAACTAGGGTCCGGTAGGATTTTAATGCTATCGGTATATACCACATCAGCTTCGTTCAATATCTTCTTTAGGGCAAGGACCGCATCGGGAAGGGTGCTTTCGCCAAGAAGGGTCCAGCCGTTCGCAGAATGCTTGCCTTCTATATTGAAAAGGGCAACCCTTTTATCGGGTGCATGTTCCTTTTTTATCGCTTCAATGTAAGCGTCCAAATTTTCGTTTACGACTTCTTTGGTGTTGCACCCAAGGACCAAAAGAAAAAGAAGTATCAAGATCTTGGTGAAATATTGCATGTGGTTTTTTTGTAAAAGTAAAGAATCCACTTCTTTTTACTTGAATTGGTATTTGGATCTCATTGTATAATTTGGTTACATTAGCCCCAAAGAAACCCTGAAAGAGGGTTTTTAAATTTAAACGTTGGGTTAAAAGTAACGGTGTGAACAAATTACGTGTAATAGAACTTTTTGCCGGGGTAGGCGGATTTCGTCTGGGGTTGGAGCAAACCGGGAATTTTGAAGTGGTTTGGAGCAATCAATGGGAACCTAGCACCAAGACCCAGCATGCCTCCTTGGTATATGAGGCACGTTTTGGACCTGAAAACCACGTGAATTCGGATATTTCCGAAGTGCCAACGGATTCCATTCCAGATGCCGATGTATTGGTGGGCGGATTCCCTTGCCAAGACTATTCGGTGGCCACCACCCTACAAAATTCGAGGGGATTGATCGGAAAAAAAGGGGTGTTGTGGTGGAGCATCCACAGGATTTTATCCGAAAAAAAACGCCCGCCCAAATACCTTTTTTTAGAAAATGTGGACCGCTTGCTGAAATCTCCTTCCAACCAACGGGGACGTGATTTTGCCATCATGCTCAAGAGTTTGGAGGAACTTGGCTATGCCGTGGAATGGCGCGTTATCAATGCGGCGGATTATGGGATGCCCCAGCGGCGAAGGCGCATTTTTTTTCTGGGCTATCACAAAAGCACGGAGATATATAAAAAACTGAAAAAATCGGGTGCCGAAACATGGATGCTTCAGGAAGGTATTTTGGCCGGTGCCTTTCCAGTTGATGGAAACACTTCGGCTATTCGAGAGTTTGCTATAGAGGGAGATTTGGTCTCCCTCTCGGACAACTTCAACAAAGGCCAAAAACTGTCGCCTTTTGAAAATACAGGGGTCTTTGTGGAAGGGAAAGTCACCACCTTAAAGACCAAGGCGGATTACGATGGTGTAAAAATGGTCCTTGGGGATGTGCTTCAAAAAGACGCTGTTCCAAGGGAATATTACATTGATGAACAAGATGTGGCAAAATGGGAGTATTTAAAAGGGGCAAAAAAAGAGGTGCGAACCGCAAAAAATGGTTTTAGTTATAATTACAGCGAGGGCGCCATGGTTTTCCCCGATGCCTTGGACAATGCCTCCAGAACCATCATTACCGGAGAGGGAGGAAAAAGTCCGTCCCGATTTAAACATGTAGTACAGACCCCAAAAGGTCTTCGCCGCTTGACCCCTATAGAATTGGAACGTTTGAACATGTTCCCGGACAATCATACCCAATTGAAGGGCATTAGCGATACAAAACGTGCCTTTTTTATGGGAAATGCCTTGGTGGTTGGGATTGTCTCCAAAATAGGAGCGGCCCTTTTTGAAAAAATCAATCCGTAAATCCTTGTTTTGAAGAGTACTTTTACATCGGACCTTGGAAAGGAAAAAAGACTCTCAGAATTGTTGGACACCTATTATTCAAAATGGTTGAAACATTACGATTTTGAAAGGGTCCAAAGCCTACAGGACCAATTGCGGGGTGTTGATGTAATCTTTAAGCATAGAAAAACCCAAGAAACCTTTCTGGTAGATGAAAAGGCCCAGTTGGATTATATCAACGAGGACCTGCCCACCTTTGCCTTTGAACTCCATTATCTGAAAAACGGTGTGCTTAAGGAGGGGTGGCTTTTTGATTCGGCCAAAAAAACCGATTTCTATGCTTTGGTAACCGCCATCTACGAAGACGAACCCGCCAAGTATACCTCATGCAAGGTCACTTTTGTAAACCGGAGCAAATTGGTGTCCTTTTTAGAAGCTAAAGGTGTAAGCAAAAATTCGTTGATGAATTATTATCAAAATGGTTCGGTTCCACATGGAAAGCTGGAGGTACAGGAATTAGACCCAAGAACGGCCGGTTATTTGTACCATTCCAAAAACAACAAGGCGGAGCAACCCTTCAATCTGGTCTTAAAATTGGACTTCCTAGTAACCAATAGAATTGCCAAAGTATTGGTGTGATTAAGTTAAAAACCTGTTAATCAGGGTTTAATTCTTGGATTTCTCCTGTTTTTTGTTATTTTATAGGGTATGATAAAATTAGACAAGTCAGAAAACACGGAATTTTTAGAAAAATCGATACATCATTTGGAAGCTACGGGCTTCGAGAATATCAAGGCAGATCTGGAAGGCTACGAAAAGCCTAAATCCTACAGTAGAAAGGGAGCCGACGAAAAAATTACCCCGGACATCGTTGCCGTTAAAAACGGGCGAAAGTACTTTTTCGATATCAGCCTAAAATCCGAAAAGCCCCGTCTGTTAAAAACCAAATGGTTGTTCCTGGATACCTTGAGCAGGATGAAGTCCAACCGATTTAGAATCATTACTACCCGTGGACATTATAAGTTTACGGACACCATGTTGGAGGATATCAACCTAAGTAATAAAGAACCGATCAAGATTTAATTATCAAAATACGGTACTTAGAAAATATTGGCATGCGTTTGCGTGCCTTTTTGTTTTCCGTTCTATTCCAATCTTTTAGTTTAAAAGCCTGTTTTATCAAAAGAAAGGAATTCCTAGGACTGCCTTTGTGTTTTGTCATACTGAGCGAAGCGAAGTATCTATTTTACCACAAGAAATGATTCTTGCGACGGCTACCATAGCAAGGTTGATATTAGCTGTTTATTTTTTCTTGCACTTCCTTAAATGTCAATCCATCTTTATTTACCCATTCTGAAAAACCATTTGAGTTGCGGCCTAAAATCATATTAGATGCCGCACTTGGACTGTTAAATACTGCGTCTTCGGCGAAGATTAATTTATCCCCATCTTCAACCATGATTTTTGTCTCAAGTAGCTTCCTTCGCATATTTCGATAAGTCTCAGTACAAGAGTTTGATAGCGATTTCTTCGCTTCACTTCCTTTAGTAACAATATATCCTTGGTCTGTTTCCATCATTTTCGCACTAAAAGTCCTTGTCTTAATAAAGTATGTCTCGTGGATTTCTGACTTATGTCGATTAAGTTGCAAGTCTTTTGGGGTTACAGTTGACGAAATCAAAAAATTGAAGCCCATTACAGGTAGGATGAGCTTTATTTGTTCCAAGAAATACTCCATATCTGAAATATCCGCTTCGTGTAGAGTTGGCAAACTTGGCGAATTTCCGTTGTCTATCTGGGCGGTCCTCGCTTCTATAGCAAGTTGAACTAATCTTGACTCTAAATATCTAATTTGCGTTTTTGTTAATAATTCGTCCTTACTGACAAAAAATATAAACTCCTTAAAGTCTTTGTTTGGATCGCTTAAGTGTTGCTTTAGTCTTACTTTGATGTTTTCTGCTTCTCCAATGTAAATTTTCTCGTCAAAGGCCTCGTGTGTCGGGTCTCCCTTTAGACAGTAAACCCCCGGGTTTTCAAACTCTGTTCTGTCCATAATTTTATTTACAGATGATCGCGGACTATAAATAGCTTTTCCAACCCAATTCCCAATTTCGCTCAATCTAGGTCCATAGGCAGTGCCATCAATCATGTATACAGTTAACTTTTTACCCATTATAATTCAAGTATTAGTGGAACATGATCGCTGAATTCAATCCAGTTAGATCGTTCCCCAATTTTAAATGATTTTGGTTTTTGAAATTCCTTACTTAAAAAGACATAGTCAATATGATATGGCTTTGCTGCATTTTTTTGAAGCCAAAATGTTGGTGTAGTTTCACATCCTTGTTCTTCACCCGAAATAATATGATATATACTTTCAATTTGCTTCTGCTTTAGTATTTGAACTACATCTGAATGATTCCACCATCTATCCCATTGATCCCAAATAGCATTGCTATTAAAATCTCCAGCTATTATTGGGTTCTCGAAATATTTCAAATTTGTTTCCAGATATTTCCAAAACTGACCCATATAGCCAAAATTTGGTGAGTTATTACGATGTGTCCAGACACCCAATAGTTGGAATTTATTATCCACTAAACAAGGTAAAAAATACTTTACAGAATGGTCTCTAAAATTATTAGACCAAACAAGATGTTCTAGTTTAATATCTGATTTAGCGAAAATGCCAAGACCTTTGTTTTTAGAATCCCCTATCCATAAGTGGTTATTACTCCAATCTATATATCTTCTGTCACGTGTTCTACTAGGATCTTCACATTCTTGGATAACATAAATATCCGCATCTAAACTTGAAATAATATCAAATTTCTTTCTAAATGCGCCATTACAATTCCATGAAATGATTTTCACTTTTTTTTAAATGCCAACGAATGAATATAAATAAAACAGTCTATGTTCCAATTGCGTACAAAATTAAAATTAACAAACCCCTTATTGAAGCTTTTTATTTTCCCCGCACCATAGAAACATGCGGAATGCCATCTTCCAAATACTCGGGTCCTTCCGCTTTAAAGCCCAATGAATTGTAAAATTTCAACAAGTAGGTCTGTGCAGAAATTCGAATGGTTTTTGTGCCCAATTCTTCCTCAACCGCCTTTATGGATGCTTCCATTATCACCTTGCCATACCCATATTTCCGTTGACTTTGTTTGACCACTACCCTACCAATACTGGCCTCGGCAAAGTAATCGCCCGGTGCGAACACACGGGTGTAGGCAACGATTTCTCCAGCCTTTTTTCCAATAACGTGTAGGGCCTTTGCATCCTTACCGTCCAAATCCTGGTATACACAGCTTTGTTCAACCACAAATACCTCACTGCGCAGCTGTAATATTGCATAGAGTTCAGACGTATCCAATTCGTTGAATCTTTTTATGGATGTGTTCATGGGTTTACGTAGTCTTTTATAGTGGGATTTATTACTACCAAATCTTTTACGAAATTTTCCTTTTCCTTGGGAGATAGCACTAAAACTCCAAATTTATCATAGGTAAGTTGTATTCTATCCAAAGATGCCGCAGGGGCGGAAAAAATGTTTTTTGTCTTTTTTACAGATGTTATTCTTGAAATATCCAGGTGCTTTCTATACACGAAAACGCTTTTTACATACAATATATCGGCATCAATGGCATATTCCGTATGCAGCAGCAGATACGAAATAAACAGGCATACAGCGAGAAAGATACCGGAAGTCGTCAGTATGCCGGACGTATCTTCGCCCTTCACGATCATGGATACTATAATACCTAGAAAAAGGAGCATCGGAACAGCTAAAAGCCCCCAGCTAATTTTGGATTTATAGATTTTCATTAAAAAGAAAGTTTATAGTAAACCATTGTACAAACCTATAAAAATCAGAAAATTACTCTTTAAATTCTTAAAAATAGCTGATTTAAGTAAGTCAAGGATAATTAAACACATTGACAATGCCAATATCCCAAATTATCGAGTCAATCCTGAACAATCACATGTTTGGAATCGCACTTACCAAATTCCGGTTGAATGTTGATATGGTTGATGCCGTGGGTATGGTAGAGCTCCTCCTCTATCTCCTCTAAAATCGCGTCGAATTCCGATAATTTTATATCTTCCAAAAAATCGATATGTGCTTCCAGATGTACTTCATCTTCGTTCAACTGCCATATATGCACGTGGTGCACGTTTTTTACGGGCTTAATTTTCAATATGGTATCCACAATATGTTGCACCTGTATGGTATTGGGTGTGAACAACATCAATACCCGGGTAGAATCCTTTAAAAGGTCAAAGCCCATAAATATGAGATAAACGGCGATGATAAACGTCAAGAAGGGGTCCACCCAATAGATTTCGTAGAACTTCATCAACAGACCACCGATCAACACGGCTACGGAAGCCAACATATCCGTAAGCAAATGCAAATAGGCAGATTTCATGTTCATATTTTTATCCGAATCCTTTTTTATGAGCAGCACACTGAAACCATTGGCGGCGATACCCAACAAAGACAGCCAAATGACCAGACTGGATTCCACTTCTTCCGGATGTATAAATCGCTCGATAGCTTCCTTTATCAACAGAACCGCAACAACGATCAATGTGGCGGAGTTAACAAAAGCGGCAATGATTTCGGCCCTTTTATAACCAAATGTCTTCGTGGTCGATGCCTTTCTTTTGGAAAGAACGTTCGCTATATAACTAACGATGAGCGATAAGACATCACTAAAGTTGTGCAGCGCATCGGATAATAAAGCAAGACTTCCAGATATGATCCCCCCTACCACTTGTGAAGCGGTAATGAGAATATTCAGTAAAATTGAAATTATGAGGTTCCTGCCTTCCACCTTTGGATGGGAATGTCCGTGTGCGTGATGATGGTGACCGTGGCCCATACAAGTAAGCTACTAAATACAAGGAATCTTTTCGATTCTCCTTTCGTGACGACCACCGGCGAAAGGCGTTTTTAGAAAAACTTCCACCATTTCCAAGGCTTGTTGTAAGGCTATATACCGTGCCGGTAGGCTTAAGATGTTCGCATTATTATGTTCCCTGGCCAATTCCACAATTTCCTTGTTCCAGCACAACGCGGCCCTGACCTTTTGATGTTTGTTCGCGGTCATGGAAGCCCCGTTGCCACTACCGCAGATAATAATTCCATAATCCACGTTGCCATCTTCCACCTCCTGGGCGACCGGATGTACGAAATCTGGATAATCTACGCTATCGGAACCATCGGTTCCAAAATTGACGACTTCAATATCCATTGAACGCAGTAGACCTATGACGGCAAGTTTATAATCGGTACCTGCATGGTCGTTTCCTATAGCTATTTTCATGTGTTTATAATTAGGTTAATAGCTTGATTTTTAAAAATTTACCTTGGAAGAGGTATTTAACTTACCATAAAAAATCCCTAGATGAGGGTTTCGCGTGTAAGTCTTATATGTTTTTAAGCGTTGGGGGAACGTTAAAACGCTTCTAAAGGTACAACTTCCACATGGTGACCACAAAAAATGATCCGTTTACAACATAGATTTTCAAAAATTGTCAGAAGGGTGTTCATTCGTGTGTATATTTCACAATTTAGACACTCATAAGTTGTTGAAAAAAAAGCAAATTAAAATTTGTATGGAATTTTAATAATGCACAATACAATCATTCCTAAGAAAACGCGAAAAAAACTATTAGAAAGTATTCCCCGTTTTTCAAAACTATCCGTCTTGTAATTAACATTAAATTTACATTAACTTATTAAAAAATGAATGTTGAAATGGGTTATAAACTCATTTTAATAACTTTTTTAATAGCCTGATTTTTAGATTTCTTGAGTACTCATTATATGTCAATAACTATTCGTATCTAATAAAGTCAAGTATTTTTAAAAATAGTTTTACCCCTTATTAACACCCTATCATAATCATCATTTTATTTTTAAAAGATTAAAGAAAAAGATAATTATATACTTAATGTTGATAACAACTATGATTGTGATATAACACGTGCTAGTGGATTATAATTCGTAATTTTCCAACAAACAGAAACTTTAATGTCGAAAAAAAATAAGAAGAGTAGAAATCACAGGAAGAACGAAATTACCAAAGGGATTTTTACTGTTTTGGAGAAGGAACCAAGCAAAAGTTTCAACTACAAACAAATTGCCGCAAAAATAGGAATTACCGATGCCCATGATAGGAATACATTGATTCAGAGATTAGCCCAATTAAAGGAAAAAAAACGCATTCGGGAAGTTGCTAGGGGTAGTTATCAAGTATTGGAAGATGTTAAGACCTATCATACAGGTACCGTGGATGTAACCGGACGAGGGAACGCCTATATTGTTGTGGAAGGGATGGACGACGATGTTTTTGTCCCTTTTAATAAGTTGAACAAGGCTTTTCATAAAGATGTGGTGGAAGTGTATATCTATCCAAGGAAGAAAAGCAAAAAACTGGAAGGTGAGATCGTTCGTGTTTTGGAGCGTCATAAAAGCACCTTTGTAGGTGTGGTGGACATGCAAAAAACCTTTGCCTTTGTGCGTCCCTCCGATTTTAGAATGTATACGGATATCTTCATTACCAAAGAAAATCTTAATGGATCCAAGGATGGGGAGAAGGTAATTGTGGAACTTTTGGATTGGCCTGATGGTGTGGATTCTCCCTATGGTAAGATTACCGAAATTTTGGGGATTCCCGGTGAGCACAATACGGAAATACATTCCATCTTGGCGGAATACGGGCTACCCTATGAATTTCCTATAGAGGTACAACGTTTTGCCGATGGACTGGATACTACCATCAAAAAAGAGGAGATTACCAAACGAAGGGATATGCGAGACGTATTGACCTTTACGATAGACCCTAAGGATGCCAAAGATTTTGATGACGCACTTTCTTTTACCGTTTTGGAAAACGGGAACTATGAAATTGGGATTCATATAGCCGATGTTTCTCATTACCTGGAGGTGGATACTATTCTTGATGATGAGGCATATGATAGGGCCACTTCGGTCTACTTGGTGGATCGAGTGGTGCCTATGTTGCCTGAGGTGCTCTCCAATAATGCCTGTTCGTTGCGTCCCAATGAGGAAAAATATACGTTTTCTGCAATTTTTGAATTGGATAATACTGCTGTTATCAAAAATCAATGGTTTGGCCGTACCGTAATCAATTCGAACGAACGTTTTGCGTACGAGGAAGCCCAACATATTATTGAAAGCGGTTCAGGACACATTCCAGAACATGTGTCAATTCGTGGTAAGGCCTATCAGGTTGGTGAGGATGTGGTTGAGGCTACGTTGACCATGGACAAACTGGCAAAGATCATGCGAAAGAAGCGCATGAAACAAGGGGCCATTTCTTTTGATAAGGTAGAGGTTCGCTTTAATTTGAATGAAAATAATGAACCTATTGGGGTATATTTTAAGGAAGCCAAGGATGCCAATAAACTCATTGAGGAATTTATGTTATTGGCAAATAGAAAGGTAGCGGAGTTCATTGGAAAACAGAAACCCAAGAAAACATTTGTGTATAGGGTACATGATGACCCGGATGAGGACAAGCTGATCGCGTTGAACGGTATTATCTCCAGGTTTGGTCATAAGCTAAATTTTAAGGATAAGAAATCCATTAGTGCTTCGTTGAACCAATTATTGGAAGATGTAAAAGGTCAAAAGGAGCAGAATTTAGTCGATACACTTGCTATTCGTAGCATGAGTAAAGCGGTTTATACGGTTGATAATATAGGACATTACGGATTGGCCTTTGATTATTATACCCATTTTACCTCACCTATCAGAAGATATCCGGATGTTATGGTGCACCGCTTATTGCAGCATTATTTGGATGGAGGGAATACGGTTAAGGCTGATATATATGAGCAGAAGTGTAAACATTCTTCCGATATGGAGGCACTGGCGGCCAATGCAGAAAGGGATTCCATAAAGTACATGCAGATCAAGTTCATGGAAGACCATAAGGACCAAGAATTTTTAGGTGTCATCAGTGGTGTGACGGAGTGGGGAATTTATGTGGAGATTATCGAGAACAAATGTGAAGGTATGGTGCGCATCAGGGACATAAAAGGAGATTATTATATCTTTGATGAGAAGCAATATGCCATAATTGGAGAACGGACCAAGAAAATGTATCAATTGGGAGACGAGGTCGTGGTTATGGTAAAGAGTACCGATTTGATTAAGAGACACTTGGATTTTTCTTTATTAGGGAAGAATGGATAGCTTTTTGGAATGAATTTTGTTTCATGGAATTGCTTAAAATCAATTTCCGTTTATCGGATATGAAACCTTAAAAATGAAGCAGTTAGTTTTAATCTTAAGTATTTTTCTGGGTAACGCCTTAGGGGCACAGGATAGCAAGGTATCTGTTGGCCTGGGTAAGTTCGCCGAGGTGAAGGGTTTTGACGGGATTTCTATTAAGCTTATTCGGTCTTCTGAAAACAAGGCCGTTATTTCAGGTGAGAATACGGATAAAGTAGCTATTGTAAATAATGATGGTATTCTGAAGATTCGCATGCAGATTACCAAGTTCTTTAGTGGTTATAAGACTTTTGTCGATTTGTATTACACAGAAGATATTATGGTCATCGATGTCAACGAGGATGCTAGGATTATTTCAGAGGGTACGATTGTTCAGGATGTTTTGGAATTGAAGTCCCAAGAAGGAGGAGAGGTGAATGTTTCAACAGAGGTGGAGCAACTTTTGATAAAATCGGTTTCAGGAGGTATTGTCAAAGCAACAGGTGTTGCAAATTTGCAGGATGTTCAAATTAACACAGGAGGCGTTTACGAAGGTAAAGCTCTTAAGACCAAATTCTCTACTGTCAATGTGAATGCAGGTTCTAGAGCAGAAATTTATGCGAGCGATTATGTTAAGGCTGCTGTGAAGGCTGGCGGCGAAGTACTCGTATATGGGAATCCACCTAAATTGGAAGAGAAAACTGTTTTTGGTGGAAGTATAAAAAGGATGTAATATTTATATGTGGGAAGATATACAGGCAGCTATTCCATTGGGCTTTATTTTAAGCTTTATGATTGGACCTGTATTCTTTGTACTGCTTGAGACAAGTGCCATCAAGGGCTTCCGTGCTGCTCTGGTATTCGATTTGGGAGTAATAATAGCGGACATTCTTTTCATCACCATAGCCTATTTCAGTAGTTACCAATTGCTTGAGAATCTAAGCAATCAACCAGGTCTTTACGTTTTTGGCGGTGTTATCCTTTTGGTATATGGGATAACTATTTTTTTTAAACACGGTTCAAGGAATAGTTCGAAAATTCCGATTAAATCTAAGCGAAGTGACTATCTAGGTCTCATTGTGAAAGGCTTTCTTTTAAATTTTATAAATATTGGTGTACTTGTATTTTGGTTGGGAGTTATAATAATTGTGGGACCAAGCTTGGATAATGAACCTTCCCGAATTAGAGTATTTTTTACCACAATGATACTTTCCTATTTCATTACGGATTTGTTTAAAATTTTGTTGGCCAAGCAGTTAAAGAAGAAATTAACGGGTACACGTATTCGCTTGATAAAGAAGGGTATTGGAATTATACTTATCGTTTGCGGAATCGTATTGATAATAAAGGGTTTCCTTCCAAACGATAGATTTAATATTGAATCAAGGATAGAGAATATTAGCTATTAAAAAGGCCACATATTAGTGGCCTTTTTAATTGGTTTTCTAATAAATTATTTTTTGTACTTGTTATTTAGGATGGTTATGATTTCAGTTGTGATGTCATGGGTTTCTTTTCCATAGAGAACACTACCCCCTTCTCCGCCTCCTAGTATATAGCTGTAACCATTTGCTTTACCATAAGCCTGTATTTCCTTTTTTACTTTGGAAACAATGCTATCCATTTCTGTTTGTCCCTGAATTTGTAATTGTTGGTCTTCCATTTGGAGTTGTTGTCCCATTTGTTGACCTCTTTGTTGAAATTGGGCATATTCTTGTTGTGCAGCGTTTTGTGTCATGCTTTGGGCTCTTGTTTGAAATTCCGTAGCTTCTGCTTGAAATTTTTGGGATATACTATCACGCTTTTTACCAAGAGCTTCTGCTTTTTCTTTGTATTTTGTTTCTATATCAATTTTTTCTTGATATTCATTCATAAGTTTTACGTTGTCTACAAACGCAATTTTTTCTTGTGTACATGAAAGGATGGTAAGTAGTGTTATTCCAAGGATTAATTTTTTCATTTTTGTTTTTATTAATTTGTGGCAAAAGTAAGAAAGCTTTGTTAATATATAGAGTATAGTTATTTCTTATGAAAATCTTATTTTTTATTGGTTTATATTATTGTATACACCACATTTTAAGCCATTTTAAGACCTTTTTTAATATAGGGTATGGTATATCCTTATTTACTTTTATTTCTTCTTGTGCGAATCGCTATTTAGTTATTTAGCTTTTTTAAGAATATATATATGGGAAGAATATTCTTTACTTAGTAAACCTTTGATGTTTGATATCAATCCTATTAAAAAAGCCATTAAATAATTATTATTACCGCTTTTGTACTTTTCGGAAAGTAGGGATACATAAAAGGAATCGAAAAGCATTGGTTTCGTTTGAACTAGTTTCAGTTTGTATGGTTTAAAAAGTCTTTTTATTGATTCCTTGGAGAAGTGCCATAAATGTCGTGGGGTGTCGTAAGCAGCCCAGAATTGTTTGTAGTGTTTTGCGTCATAGGATTTGTAATTTGGTACCGCTATAACTAAGTATCCGTTCAGTTTTAGTTTATTTTGAATATTTTTTATTTCGCTTTCCAAATCTGGAATGTGTTCAAGTACATGCCATAATGTGATAACATCAAATTTGTCCTCTGGTATATCCGCTAGTGATTCCTTTAGGGTTATTTCTTTTGTGAGTGCTTTTATTCTTGCTTGATGGTTTGGTTCTACCCCGTGGATTTGCCAACCATCTTTTTGGGCGTATTTTAAAAAGTCGCCTGTACCTGCTCCAATATCTAGAATTGTTTTTTCAGTAGTTCTTAGTTTTTTGATTAGTCGAACTTTCTTATTTAAATTATAAGTTTTTATAAATTGATAGATTTTATCTATATATTTTTTATTTTGGTCTGTATGTGAAATATAGTCTGGGTGATCGTAATATGTTTCTAGATTTTTGGGTACTGGATACGTTTTCAGCATATCTAGTTCGGTTATGTATTCTAGATGAAATTCCTCCTGGGTATTAAAGTAATCCTTTGTAGTGAGATATCTTGACATATATTTATTAAGGATTTGTTGGATCGTTCCACGTGGAACAATGTGACTTTACCTACCAAGGTATACTAGTAGAACACTAATATCACTCGGTGTAACACCACTGATTCTGGATGCTTGAGATATAGTGACTGGCTTTATTGCTGACAGTTTTTCGCGCGCTTCAAAGGATAAGGATTTCAATTTCTTATAATCAAAATTATCAGGAATTTTTAAAGATTCAAGTCGGTTTAGTTTATCGGCATTTACTTTTTCCTTTTCAATATAACCCGAGTATTTAACTTGAATTTCTGCCTGCTCGAGTACTTCATTATCCAAGCTATTGAAACTAACAAATTCGGATACAGATTCAAGTGTAAGCATATGTTCCATGGTAACTTTTGGTCTTGAGAACAATTTGAACATTTTATCTGATTGTTTTATTGGGGCCGATTGCACCTCCTCAAGAATTGGATTCATTTGCTCTGGCAGTACACTTGTATTTTTAAAAAATCTAACAAAGGCTGCCGATTTCTCTAGTTTTTCTTCCATTCTTTTTAACCTACCTTCTTTTGCCAATCCTAATTTATATCCTTTAGGGGTCAGTCTTAAATCGGCATTATCTTGTCTCAATAGGGTCCTATATTCGGCTCGGGAAGTGAACATTCTATAAGGCTCTTCCGTTCCCTTGGTGATAAGATCGTCTATCAATACCCCTATGTACGCTTCATCGCGTTGTAGTGTAAAAGCTTCTTTTTCATTTATTTTTAAATGTGCATTGATGCCTGCCATTAGCCCTTGGGAGGCAGCTTCTTCATAACCTGTAGTTCCATTGATTTGACCAGCAAAATATAGGTTCTTTATCAATTTTGTTTCCAAGGTGTGCTTTAATTGGGTTGGTGGAAAATAATCATATTCTATGGCATAACCTGGACGGAAGAATTTGACATTTTCAAAACCTTTGACGGACCGTAATGCTTTAAATTGTACATCTTCCGGTAATGAGGTTGAAAATCCATTTACATATATTTCAACAGTGTCCCATCCTTCAGGCTCTATAAACATTTGATGTGAATCCTTATCGGCAAATCTATTTATCTTATCCTCTATGGACGGACAGTATCTCGGGCCAATACTCTTTATCCTACCATTGAACATGGGAGATCTATCAAAACCTTCACGTAGCAAGTCGTGAACTAGGGCACTGGTATGGGTCATGTGACAGTCTCTTTGTTTTTTTAATACAGGTGTGTTTAAATAGGAGAACTTTTCGGGTTTGTCGTCACCGGGTTGGGGAATCATTTTTGAATAGTCCAAGGACCTTCCATCTACTCTTGGAGGGGTACCGGTCTTCATGCGCCCGCTGTCAAATCCCAAATCGACCAATTGTTCGGTAATTCCTGTTGCAGCCTTTTCTCCGGCCCTTCCACCTCCAAATTGTTTTTCTCCAATATGGATTAAACCGTTTAAAAAAGTACCATTTGTAAGTATGACGGATTTTCCCCATATTTCAATACCAAGGGATGTTTTAACTCCCATAACTTTGTTTTTTTCCAAAAGAAGCCCCGTCACCATTTCTTGATAAAAATCTACATTGGGTGTTCTTTCAAGTGCTAGGCGCCACTCTTCTGCAAATCGCATCCGGTCACTTTGGGCCCGAGGACTCCACATGGCCGGTCCTTTGGATTTGTTCAACATTTTAAACTGAATAGCAGATTTATCCGTTATAATTCCGGAATAACCTCCCAAGGCATCTATTTCACGAACGATTTGTCCTTTGGCAATTCCGCCCATGGCAGGGTTGCAGGACATTTGTCCAATTGTTTGTAGGTTCATCGTAACCAAGAGTGTTTTTGATCCCATATTGGCCGCAGCGGCTGTTGCCTCCGCCCCTGCATGGCCTCCTCCTACTACAATAACATCATAAATTTCTCCAAACATAATTTCTACTGTTCCACGTGGAACATTTTTATTTTTTCATCTTCTTTTATGCGCATTTCTTTTTTGTGCTCCTCTTCCTTGTCCTTGTACCCAGCTAAATGAAGTATACCATGGGACATTACCCGTAAAAGTTCGTTTTCAAAAGTTGCTTGGTAGCTTACAGCATTTTCCCGGACACGTTCTGTGGATATGTATATGTCTGCCGACATTGTTTTCCCTGTGGTATAATCAAAGGTTATAATATCGGTAAGGGTGTCGTGCCGTAAATATTTTTGATTGATTTCCAACAAATAGCTATCGTCGCAAAAAATGTAATTCAGTTCGCCTATAGTATACCCTTCAGTCGTAACAATCTTTGAAACCCAGCTCCTGTATTTTTCTGTATTGGAAATTTTAACCTCCGTCTCAAAATAAAATTCAATCATTGCCTTTGAAGTACTCTTTTACCTTGTTTTGAAAATTTTGGCGCAAAGGTAAGGCTTGTCTATTTAAAATTTCTATCTCGTTACGATAATTATCTAGTAATGAGGGTTTGGTGGTTATGGGATTGATGAAGTCCTTTTTGTTGCTGTTACTTTCCCGCTCTGTTTTTTTTCCTTGTTTTAAAGAAGCGTTTTCTAGTTTCAACAATTCGTATTGTATGGTGTTGGCCTTGCTTAATGTCCGTTGCGTAATACCATTTTCAAGGAGGTCGTTCTGAAAATCTTCCATTTGGCGAATAAGCTTTTCCCCCAATTTGCGATCACCTTCATTAATGAGGTTTTCCAACTGCCTTTCCAACTCTTGTTTGATGCGTTGCTGCTCCTGATAAATTTCATAGATTTCTTGCAGCTCGCTTTCGCTCAAACCATCGCTACCTTGAGAATTTCCGGATCCTTGGTTTTGCCTATTAGTACCGTTTTCACCCTCCCCGGATTGACCACCTTCTCCTTGCCCACTTCCCTCGTTTCCATTATTCCCTTGTTCTCCTTGCTCTCCATTTTGTCCCTGAATGCCCTGTTCTCCTCCTTGGTTTCCTTCCTTACCTTGATTACCCTGTTGATTCCCTTCCTGTCCTGATTGACCCTGGCTACCAGACTCCCCCATTTTTTCCCCAAGGGACTGTTGTTGTTTAATGATGTCCGGAAGCTGAAATCCTCCCTGGCTTTGACCGCTTCCCTGGCCCATTTGCATGCTTTGCTGCATGTTTTCAAGCACATGTGCCAAAAAATCAGCGAGACTGTTCGATGCTGTAAGCACGTATTTCTGATAGGATACTCCTTGGTATATTTGTCCTTCCGCGACGCTTTCCAAGGACTTGTCAATGTTGTAATAGACCTCTGTAATTTGCTCGTTCACAAATTCCGAAAGCTCTGCTTGGCGCAACGAAAGCGCAAACAAACTATCATCCACATGTTCAAAAAGACTGCGTAGCTCGTTTTGGCTACGAACAGTTTCGGAATAATGGGAAATATCTTCCCTGTCCTGTTCGCTCAGTTTATCATAGAGACTTTCCTGTTTGAACGAGAAAATGATGAGGTTGTCCAAAATCTGACGCAGCATTTCAGCATCCTCTGCCACGGAATCACTGCCGGAAGACCCACTCATGGATAACTGTCCGAGCTCTTCACTCATTTCCTTCATTTTTTGTGCGGCCGATTTTTGATTTTGCTTGGTTTTATTGGCACTTTGTTCCATGCCTTCGTTATCCGACTTTTCTTTCGACTCTTCGTGGTTTTGAATTTCCTCCAACGCGTTATCTTGGTTTTCTTGGATTCCCGCCTGCTTCGCCTTGTCGATACTTAAGTCCATAGGTTTTTTTAGATCCGCATTGTCTTTTTTCAGTTCATCCAAATCTTTTGCGATTCTATCAAATTCCCCGTTCAATTTTTCCTGTTCTTGTTTTGAGGATTCCGTGGCAATTTCTTCTGCGGCAAGCGCTTGCTGTTTTTCTGAAAGTTTTTCCAGATCGCTTGCCAACTGTGCGGCCTTTTCGGTAACGTAATACCGTTTGGTCAGCTCCACCAATTGTTCAAGGCTACGCTCGGAGTTTTGCTGTTTTTTGCCCAGTTCCTCCAAACGTTGTGTCAGTTCCTCTTTGTTGATTTTATCGGCAATCTTATTGAGTTCTTCCAGAAGTTTTTGGTTCTTCTTGGCCTCCATTTCCTGCCGCTCCAAACGCTCTTGCAATAACTGGTTCAATTTGTCGTCCTTCACCCCTTTTTCCAGATTTTCCTTTAGTTCCCGGCTGAATTTCTCCATCAATTGCTCCTGTCGCTCCTGTTTTTCTAAAAAATCGGATACCTGACGTTGGTCATTAAAATCCAATCGGTTTTTTTCTTTCTGTAAAGTGTTGATTTCCTTAAGGTTATCACGTTGCTCGGCAGCCTTTTCCAAGGATTTGTCCAAGTTGTTAATCAGCAACTGTTGAGACTCCAACTCTTTGTTTTTCAATTGGTTATTGTCTAAAATTTGTTGGGAGAACACGGTGCTTTTAACCGATTTTCCACCATGGATGGCATCATTGTCCGTAACCTTAAAATAGAAGGCATATTTTTTGCCTTCTTCCAATTTCAGCCCAGAGGGAAACGTATAGTAGAATGGATGAAAATTGGATTTTGGTCGGCTCAGCTCAATAATGTTCTCATCTTGCTCGCTTCCTTGTTCAAAATAGACCAGTTCAATCTTTTTAAGTCCATAATCATCCGTGGCCTCCCCTGAGTAATAGGAAATATTCGGTTCAAGGGAGTCCAAGACTTGCTCCACCTTCACCGTTGGATACGCATCCTTGATTACCTGAAACGAATAATTTAGGGTCTCATATTCCCGTATGTTGGCATTGGATGTGGCCAGTTGATAGTCCCAATTCGCATAGATTCTTTTGGAAAGGCTGAAATCGTCCCCGTTATTGTTAAACAGCAAAGACGTATCCTTTGCAACTAGTTTAATTTCCTCGGTGTCCTGGCCTTTTATCTCCCAGGTTATTTTGGTTCCTTCGGGTATTAAGGCGTTTCCGGTACTTTTTATGACCTCTGGAAGTTTATTGATATATGCAGGATACTCCAATCGCATGTTAAAATCCGATATGGCGGGCGCCTTCAAGGCAACCAGCCCATATTCCCTGGACTCTATCCCACTACCTTTGAACATGAATCGCCCCGATGTGATGGGCGGTGACAAGGTATACTGAAATACTCCATTTTCCTCTTGTAGCAAGATTTCCTTATCCTGAAAAACAACGTACACATTATCCGGTTTTAGCGAACCTTCCGTTGCCACTTGGAAGGTGAAGGGCTTACTTTCTATTACCTGTAATTGTGTATTCAACAATTCGAACCTAAAAGGCGCGGGAGGTTCATAGGCCATATTGTAATTGACTACACGGGAATAACTTCCAAAAAAGGAACTCCAATTGCCGGAAATCCACAACAGCCCAATAATCATCAAGGGCAACAAGGCAAACTTCACATATTTTAAAGGTTCCTTGGTGTTAATTGCCCTTTTAAAAGGAATCGTTTTCAGATGTTCAGAGCGCTGTTCGATACTTGCCAGCAACAGTTCTGATTTTTCCGTATTATCGGCCAAATCCAAAAGGTTGTACAATTTGTCGCCAACTTCCGGGAAATGTTTTCCGATCATGAGGGAGGCGTCCTTTGGCGTGATGCCCTTTTTTAGTTTGAAAAGATAGAACAGAGGAATTCCAATATATCGGTATAAAAGGAAAAGCTCTACGGCCAAAAAGATAAGAAACAATGTGAGCCGCCAGGTTGAATTCAACCACAGGGCAAACTCAACACCTACTACCGCTAAAAAAAACAGCAGCCCAAGAGCAAAAAAGAGGATAACCCCCTTGATCAATTTTTGGGTGTAATGGGCTTTAATGAAGTCGTTTAATTTTCCTAATATGAGATTGTAAAACTGCAATGGCAAAGGATTTTTATACCAAGATATACCCTTTTGGTTTTTAAGGACAGAAAAAATTTGTTAAAAGGCACTTAATCCGAGACTTAACGATACTAAATCGAGAACCGGAAGCCTCCATAAAATTATTTCCACCATCAAAATGAGCCCTTTCCCTTCAGCATCGCTTTTTATACCTTTGTCAAATGACACAGAAAGTTAGAGTACGATTTGCGCCAAGTCCCACGGGACCTTTGCATATAGGCGGTGTTAGGACCGCTTTGTTCAATTACCTATTCGCCAAAAAACACAAGGGTGATTTTATCCTCCGTATTGAGGACACGGACCAGAACAGGTTCGTAGAAGGTGCGGAGCAATATATTGTAGATTCGCTGAACTGGTGCGGCATTCCCTTTGACGAGGGACCGTCCTCCCCAACCGCTAAGGGCAATACCTTAGGGAAATATGGTCCATACAGGCAGAGCGAACGGAAACATTTATACAAAAAATTCGCTCTGGACCTCATTGAAAAGGGCAAGGCATATTATGCCTTTGACACGGCCAAAAAGTTGGATTTTCACCGAAATGACCACGAAAAAAAAGGCAAGACCTTTATCTACAATTGGCATAACCGACTCAAACTGGACAACTCCCTCTCCATGACCCCCGAAGAGGTACAACGAAGAATAGATGCCGGGGAAGAGTACGTCATACGCTTTTTAACCCCGCCCGATGAGAAACTACATTTGAAGGATATCATACGTGGTGATATTGAAATCGACACAAACACCCTTGACGATAAGGTGCTTTTTAAAAGCGATGGGATGCCTACCTACCATTTGGCCAATATTGTAGACGACCATCTCATGGAGATCAGCCATGTGATACGGGGCGAGGAATGGCTGCCCTCTTTGGCGCTGCACCAACAATTGTACGATGCTTTTGGCTGGCAGGCGCCTCAATTTGCGCATTTGCCTCTGATCATGAAACCTGTTGGAAAGGGCAAATTGAGCAAGCGGGATGGTGAAAAGGGAGGTTTTCCTGTTTTTCCATTATCTTGGAACGAATCCGTGGGATACAGGGAGGCGGGCTATTTTCCGGAAGCCGTGGTGAACTTTTTGGCCTTACTGGGCTGGAACCCGGGAACGGAACAGGAGTTGTTTACTTTGGAAGAATTGGTGGATTCCTTCTCCTTGGAAAGGGTAAACAAATCGGGAGCACGGTTCGACCCGGATAAAACCAGGTGGTATAATCAGCAGTATATGCATCAAAAAGACGATGCAACATTGGCCGAAGCCTTTCAGTTACATTTAAAAGAAAAGGGAATCACATCAACATCCAATGATTATGTCCAGAAAGTAGTTTCCCTGATCAAGGATCGCGCCACGTTTGTTTCGGATTTTTGGGAATTGGGCGATTACTTTTTCGTAGCACCTACCAAGTACCAGGAAAAAGCGGTTAAAAAGCAATGGAAGGACGATACCCAAGAAATCATGCAAAACTTGGCAAGTTTTATAGACGGCATAGCCGACTTTTCTTCAGAGAATGTGGAATTGGAGGTGAAAAAATGGATTTCTGAAAAGGAACTGTCTTTTGGTAAGGTCATGCCCCCATTACGTCTGGTTTTGGTCGGTGACATGAAAGGCCCGCATATTTTCGATATCATGGCGTTGATCGGCAAAGAAGAAAGTTTAGAGCGGATAAACAAGGCGATTTCGGCACTCGCCTAGCCTATTTTTAAGCTATTTAAGAACCTCCTGAACTGCAGTTAGGTTTCCGTCTATATCTTTAGGAACGGGCAAACCAAGGATTTTACATACCAAGGGGTATATATGAATGTTCTTAAAAGAAGCGATTTCCAAACCGCTTTTAAAACTAGGGCCTTGGGCATAGAATATCCCGTGCATTTCCTTATGTGCAGGGTCGTAGCCATGTACTCCAAAGGACGTTTTGGGTTTGGAAATGACGTTGTCTATTTTTTCCCGTTTCGCAAAATAATAGCCAAAATTGGGCACAACCTGAATTTCTCCCCAATCGGGATTTTTGGGAACATATTCAAACCCCGGGGTTTCCGTTGTTTTGTACACCTTAAAATGGTTTTCTTTCTGGCGCAGATTCGCTAGTGTATTTTCAAGATTGTTGGGGTCTTTCAGATGAAGATTGACAATGGCCCCGTTATCCACCACCGTGTATAGGGAATCGTTTATAATTGGGTCTATTGGAATGTATCGCTCTTTGGGCACTTCCGCCATACCATGGTCGGACACGATGATTAGGTCCACGGGCAGACCCGTTGCTTTAATGCCTTCATAAAGCTTGCGTAGGTTTAAATCCAAGGCCATCAAGACAGGTTCCAGTTCAGCATCGGCATTGGGTCCAAACGAATGGCCCACATCGTCCATATCGGAAAAATACATCGTGATCATGTGGGGCCGTTGGGCATCGGGCAAGGAGAGCCAATCAAGCACTTGGGATACTCGCTCCTCGTTTTTTATGGAGGCGTCGTACTTTTTGTAGTACGTAGGCCAGATACCTTGTATATTGGCTTCCGAACCCACAAAAAAATAGCTGGCGGAAACTATTCCTGATTTTGCCGCCTGTACCCAAAGTGGTGTGCCATTATAAAACGACCCGTCTTCCACAAATTCCCGTTTGCCAATGCGGTAGGTTTTGTCCTTTTTATGGCTATAGAAGGAATTTCCCAGCAGCCCGTGCTTATCGGGGTACATCCCTGTGGCTATCGTATAATGGTTTGGGAAAGTCTTCGTAGGAAATGAGGGAATCAACGAAGAGGCCTTGACACCATTTTCTATGAATTTATGTAAGAACGGAGGGCGAAATCGTTCCACATAGTCCCACCGAAAACCATCCAGGGAAGCCAGGACCACATAGGGCCGTTCCCCGGATGAACCGGAATTTTCCGTTGGTGCCGATATAGTTTTTGAACCGCTTTTACAAGCGGACAACAATAAAAGACCAAGGCAAAGCAGGAGGCTCAGAATCCGTTTTATTTGGGACATACGCGCAAGATTAAAGATATGCTTGCCCTAAAATAGTCCATCCGCAAAGCGGGACAAAAGAAAAACGTTTTTGTTTTTAACGATTAGGTCGTTTTAATCAAAACGTTCCCCAAGGTAACCACACCTATCAACAAGATAAGGAGCAAGGAAATGGTCTTGAACTTATCCTGTTCTATAAAATGAAGGATGCGTTTTCCCACATACGTGCCCAATATCCCAACGACCAACAAGAAAGGCAGGTAAATGAGATGTTCCTTGTGAATGTAGCCATTGTTGAAGTAGACAAAGGTTCTTGTAAAATCGATAAAAAAATCAATGAATGCAGAGGTCGCTATAAAGACACTTTTTTCCAGATTGAAAGTCGCCATGGTAAGCCCCCTGATGGCGCCCCCGGTTCCCAATAGCCCGGCCGAAAATCCGGATAGAACACCGCCGGTAATGGCATTTTTCCTGTTCGGATTGATTACCAAATCCTTTTTGACCAGAAACAAAAGGCTCAAACCAACCAGGAAAAGGGCGAGTACAATTTCCAAGATGAAACTATCCACTATTTTGGTCATGTAGCCACCAATAATGACAAAGATTACCGATGGAACCCCTATGTTTATCAGCAGTTTTTTGTCAAGACCCTTTTTGAACAGCACGATTTTACTAACGTTACTGAACAAATGGAACAGGGCCGTGAGCCCCAGCACAAAATGAAAATCGAAAAAGAAATTGCCCATGGGCACAAAAAAGACGGAAGACCCAAAGCCACCAATGGTGCCCACAATTTCGGCGACTAGGGCCAGGAGCAAAAAGAGATAGTCTAATTTATTCACGACTAAGACTGCGGGTTCCTACAAAACCCTACAATTTAATGGATTATGTAGAATATCTAATAAGAAGCGAAACAACTTTTTCTCAAAGATACTAATGTGACCCATCACAGGAAGGCATTTTTTTGGAATGGCCGCAAATACAATCGTGCAGGCCCTTACCATCAAAGATGCGCGAACGGTATTTTTCGATTCTCGACGCCCTGGTGGCCGATTGCTTTGCGCCTGAAAAGAACAACAAATATCCCTTTTGCCTGCCGGGAGTGAGGCTTTGAAAGGCATTTTGGAATTCTGCATCCTGTTGAAAGGCGACTTCCAATTCGTCGGGAAGCTCCAGTTCGTCGGGGGTGTTGAATTCGACCTTTTGTCCCGACTTTTCAACTTCGATCGCCTCAAAAACATAGGCTTTTAGAACGGGTTTTAACCGATGGATTTTGGCCGTATCGGTAAACGGAACTATTCTCCCGGATTGCGTGTTTTCGCCTTGTTGTTTCAAAATACCCTCGGAATCTTTGAGGAGAACGCCCTTGAAAAAACTCAAACAACAAAAGTCCTTTAACGCACCCAGAATAACTACATTTTTGCCCTCAAAGGTATAGCAGGGTGAACGCCACTTAAAGGTTTCTTCAAGACCACAGGAAAGCACGATTTCCCGTAATAATTGAAGTTCATGGGACCATTTTTCTTGTTTTGAAATAAATTCAGAAACGTTGTTATCCAAAATATTAAAAGCTTAAAGGCATGTACAAATAGTTCTGGTTACGGTTGCAAACCTTATTGAAAGTACAAAATTTAGATTACTCTACCTGCGAAGACGCCAATTCCCGGTACAATTTCCATTCTCCGTTAACCTTTTTCAGAAGTACCAGAAAGGTATCGCCCATTTCATGAACGGTACCGGTTTCATCCGTGTAAAAAGTTCGGCTAACCCCAAAATCATAGGCCATGGTATCGGATAGGATGACGGTTTCCTTTGGGCTCATGATGATACTGTCATAACGGAACTTGTTACCGTGTTGTTCCCTGAGTTTTCTATAGGCGTTCCAATCTTCACTCCCCGGCCCTATGGAAATAAGGTCCTTGGTTACGAAACTTCCTAGATCGCCATAGCGTTTTTCTCGTACGGTCTTTTGAAAGGAATCCCGCATTTCCTCTATCTTATCAAGTTCGGCTTGTACATCGATTTTAGTAACGGCTTGATCCGTTTCCGCGGTAGTTGAAGTACCGTCCTTACAAGACGCTAAGAGAATAAAAACGGTGGTTAACAGAAGAAGGAACACAGCGAGTGGGGCGTGAAACGGGTAATTTTTCATTTTGGCGGTTTTTAGATACTTAATAAGATAAGAAAACAAGAATAATATGAATAGAATACTTTACAAACCGCCGGGATTTTTGTGTAAACGGCTTGGAAACATGACACACCGCAAGGGGTTTTTTGGCGTAGTAGTGATAATCACAATCAACTTTAGAGAAGTCAATTTGAAAACATAAAGTTGAATGTATGGTTTCCTTTCCAGAAGAATACATCGAGAAAGCTCGGGATGGAACCTGTTCCGTGAAGCGGAACGGCCGAGTTTCGAGATGGGTTTTACGAAGTAAAAATTCCTGCTGGAAAGTCTCCTTTCTTTTGCTTCCTTTTCTATGGAGAGGCAAAGAAAAGGAAGGGAAATAGTATCGGAATTACAATTTTACACAGCTTTTTGGCTATTGATGCGGTTAATGCCAGCCCACCAAAAAAGTACTACCTTATGAAATTTGTAACAAAACGAACACAAAGCGTACTAATAAAAAGGTACGATTTCGTACATTCATCCAAATTAACTTTAAACAAGGAATCATGGGAAACTTTATTTTAATACCGATTGTAATTATTTTAGGGCTGGTACTTATGTCCTTTGTTTTTATCGTAAAACAGCAAACGGCCGCGGTTATTGAAACCTTTGGAAGGTTTAGCAGCATTAGGCATTCTGGGTTACAATTTAAAATACCCTTCGTGCAGCGCATTGCCGGAAGATTAAGCTTAAAAATCCAGCAATTGGACGTTATCATTGAAACAAAAACCTTAGACGACGTTTTTGTACGGCTAAAGGTTTCCGTGCAATACATGGTCATTAAGGACAAGGTGTATGACGCATTTTACAAATTGGATTACCCGCACGAACAGATAACTTCCTATGTTTTTGATGTGGTACGTGCCGAAGTGCCCAAAATGAAACTGGACGATGTCTTTGTAAAAAAGGACGATATAGCACTTGCGGTAAAGGCAGAACTTAACGACGCCATGCTTGAATATGGATTTGACATCATAAAGACTTTGGTAACGGATATTGACCCAGACCCACAGGTGAAAGCGGCCATGAACCGAATCAACGCTTCCGAAAGGGAAAAAATCGCAGCCCAATTTGAGGGTGATGCCGCCCGAATCCTTATCGTTGAAAAGGCCAAGGCAGAAGCGGAAAGCAAGCGATTACAAGGGCAGGGTATTGCAGACCAGCGACGTGAAATTGCACGGGGTCTAGAGGAATCCGTAGAGGTGTTGAACAAGGTGGGCATCAACTCCCAAGAAGCCTCCGCTTTGATCGTTGTCACCCAACACTACGATACATTACAAAGCATCGGTGAAGAAACGAATACCAATTTGATCTTATTGCCAAATTCGCCTCAAGCTGGTAGCGATATGCTGAACAATATGGTCGCTTCCTTTACGGCCAGTAATATGATCGGGGAGCAAATGAAAAAAAGTAAGGACGCCAAGTCAATTGATAAGGGGAGAGCAAAAGAATAAATCAAAAAGGCGCGGAAGTTTAATCACCGCGCCTTTTAATTTAAATATACCACTTGGTTTAACCTTATTCATATACGCTTTGGACCAGTATTGGAATTATGGGTGCACTGGATTTGGAATTTTTAATTCTTACGTGTTTGTGTTTGGTTGATTTACTCCGCTTTCTGCTGGATCTTGGCCCAAGAATCCCGAAGCCCAACGGTCTTGTTAAACACAAGTTCTTCTTCAGTAGAATCTTTATCCACACAGAAGTAGCCCATGCGCTGAAACTGAATGCGGTCACCAATCTTCGTCTCTTTCAAACTTGGCTCTACATACCCGGTGATGACCTCCAGGGAGTTTGGATTTATAAATTCCATAAAATCCTTGTCCTTTTGGGTATCCGGACTTTCATGTGTAAACAAGCGGTCATACAATCGTATTTCAGAAGGAACGGCATGCTGTATGGACACCCAATGCAAGGTTCCCTTGACCTTTCTTAGGCTTTCGGGGTTACCGCTTCCGCTTTTGCTTTTGGGGTCATACGTACATTGTACCTCAATAATATTCCCATCGGTATCTTTGGTGCAACTTTCGGCCTTGACAATATAGGCGTTTTTTAGACGAACCTCTCCGCCCAACTTCAAGCGGAAAAACTTTTTGTTGGCCTCCTCCTTAAAGTCGTCCTTCTCAATATATAATTCCCTTGAAAAAGGAACTTGCCTAAAGCCTAACGATTCGTCCTCGGGACTGTTTTCTGCCTCCAGCCATTCTTCGTGGCCCTCTGGATAATTGGTGATGACCACCTTTAAGGGGTCTAGTACACCCATGACCCTGGGGGTCGTTCTGTTAAGGTCTTCTCGCACATGGAATTCCAAGAGGGAAACATCGATTAGGTTGTCCCTTTTTGCGATTCCTATGGTATCGGCAAAATTACGGATGGACTCCGGCGTATACCCCCTTCTTCGCATTCCTGAGATGGTGGGCATTCTGGGGTCGTCCCATCCGGTGACTACTTTTTCGGCCACCAACTGTGCCAGTTTTCGTTTGCTTACAACGGTATGGCTCAAATTTCTTCGGGCGAATTCACGCTGTTTTGGTCGTAACATTTTGGGATCGTACACTTGGTCCAAAAACCAATCATATAGCTCTCTATGGGGCAAAAATTCCAAGGTGCAAAGGGAATGGGAAACTTGCTCAATGTAGTCGCTTTCACCATGCGTCCAGTCATACATGGGATAAATACACCAATCGGTATTCGTTCTGTGGTGCGCTCTGTGCAGGATTCTGTACATGATTGGATCTCGCATAAGCATATTGGTATGGGCCATATCGATTTTCGCCCTCAGCACATGCGAACCCTCCTTGTGTGCCCCGCTTTTCATCTCTTCAAACAGGGATAGGTTTTCGGCAACGCTTCTGTTTCGAAAGGGACTATTTGTTCCGGGTTGTGTTGGGGTGCCCTTTTGCACGGCCATTTCTTCAGAAGTCTGACTGTCCACATAGGCCTTGCCATCCTTGATGAGCTGAACCGCCCAATCATACAACTGCTGGAAATAATCGGAAGCATACCGCTCGGTATCCCACTTGAAACCAAGCCAGGAAACATCTTTTTTGATGGCGTCCACGAACTCCTGCTCCTCCTTGGCCGGATTGGTATCGTCAAACCTAAGATTTACAGGGGATTGATACCGAAGGCCTAAACCAAAATTTAGACAAATGGAACTCGCGTGGCCTATGTGTAGGTAGCCATTGGGTTCGGGAGGAAACCGAAAGCGTAAATCGCTCTTGGAATAACCATTTTCCAGATCTTCCTCTATGATCTGTTCAATAAAATTCAAAGACTTGGATGTCTCGCTCATGTTGTATTTTTTCAAGCTACAAAAGTAGCAAAATTGCCGCAAAACCTAAGATTAAAAAAGGTTCACCTTGTACAAAATGCGTTTCACAACAAAAATGAATCGGCCTACAACAATAAATACCCTACGCGCGTTATTTGTGTCATATTTGTTTTGAGTACCAAAGGTTTAAAGTGTTTGACCTACAACATCACTATCATTTGGGGCACAAAACCACACATCACTATGAAACAAAATTACAAATCTTACTACTTGACCACCCTCCTTGTGTTCTTGGGTTTCCTACAGCTTTCTGCCCAGGCCATTATCATCAATGCACCTGAACCTGCGGATAATCCCAATCTTGCCGGTAACTCCGTTTGGGGGTATATCTGCGCGGGTAATGGGGGCTTTAACGAATACTTTGTGAACGTTACTTGGGCCGGTACGGTCAATGCCGGTAACGAATTTATTTTGGAACTATCCGATGCCAACGGTAGCTTTTCGGCGCCTACTGAATTGGTTACGGTAACAGATAAAAATACCGTGAACGACTTTGATGTAAGTTTTTCCATTCCAACGGACACTCGAGGTCTTAACTACAAAATGCGGGTACGAAGTACTGACCCGGTAAAGATTGGAACGGAATCCCCCACGTACAACATGTACTACATGGACATCACCAATAACCTGAACATTAGCGAACTAGGGGACGGTGTACCCCCGGGAAGTGTTTGTGCTACAGGGCCAATTACTCTTCTGGTGGATAACATTCCCAATCCTGAAACCTATCAGTATATTTGGTATAGAAGCGGAACCCTGCT
Organism: Maribacter sp. PR66; assembly: GCF_028464205.1. Classification (NCBI taxonomy): domain Bacteria; kingdom Pseudomonadati; phylum Bacteroidota; class Flavobacteriia; order Flavobacteriales; family Flavobacteriaceae; genus Maribacter; species Maribacter sp. PR66. The sequence goes on along the minus strand of NZ_JAQPCH010000001.1, from coordinate 648,690 downwards.
TACAGGCCAGACTGGGCACACATTGAACGTCACCCAAAGTGGTATGTACAATGCCTACGTGGATTATGGCCCCAATTGTACGGGTTCCGGAAATACGGATTCCAACATTGTGGATGTTACCATTGGCGGTACAGGTTCTGGTATTGCAATTAATCCACCAAGCAAAACGGTACTCTGTCCAACGGATTCCGAAATATTGTCCATTGACCAAACCGATGCGACTTGGAGCTATCAGTGGTATAAGAACGATGTTGCCATTATGGGCGCCATCGGAACTACCTATACCGTTAATGGAGGTGTTGCGGGATTTGAAGGGGATTATGCGGTTGAGATTTCAGGGACAGGTATCTGTACCGAGCGTTCCGCTCCTGTTACTATGAGCAATCCGGGCTCATATTCCGTTACTAGGGTCAACCCGGAAAACGTGGTCTTGCTTCCAACGATACCTCAGACCTTATCCGTCGCTACCGATGCAAATTCCCCAACCTACAAATGGTTTAAAAACGGTGGAGAAATCGCGGGTGAAACTACCAGCACATTGAACGTTACCGAGGCAGGCAACTACTATGCCCAGGTTACCGAAACAGGGGGAAGTTGTGGCAGCACTAGCAAAAACTCGGAAACTACGGTGGTGGTTACACCGGCGTCTTTTGAATTGGTATTGGATTATGCAGGAAATTATACTTCCTGTGTTTCTACAAGTATAGTGCTGGAGGTCGCGACGATTAATGCGGTTGCTTCGGATGGAACCAAAACCAACGTCACGGAAGATCTTAAGAATGCCTTTGCCTATCAGTGGCAAAAGGATGGGTCTATCATATCCGGTCAAACAGGAAACTCCATCAGCATTGCCTCCAACTTGGAAAATGGAAGTTATACAGTGAACGCAACTATCGATACATACAACGAAACATCAAATGCCTTAGCCGTGCAATTATTGACCGGTGATACAGTTACTATTAGTAGTACAGGCACGGTCTATTGTAGCGCTAGTGATTTGATAACCTTAAGTGCTTCCTTGGATTTGGCCACTGAATCGTTTGAATGGCAATTGGACGGGAGTATGATAAGCACTACGGATACGGACCTAAATATTAGCGCAACGGGAACATACCGTTTGATTTTGAATCGTGACGGATGTGAATTGATTTCTAATGAAGTTACGATATCTCCTTTGGACGAAAACCTAATCAGTTTGGAGCCGGCCGGTAACATGGTCATTCCAGAGGGAACTACCAGGACGATTACTGCTTCCGGCGGAACAGCCTATAGATGGATGGATCCCAACAACACGGAAATTAGTACTTCGGACAGCGCTGCCATTACCGAACCGGGAACGTATACGCTGATTGCAAGTATTGGGAATTGTGATATTGTTAGGCAGTTTGAAGTGTCCATATTGGATACGTTCAAAGTACCCAATGTCATTACCGTAAACGGTGACGGAATCAATGACCAATGGGTAATACCCAATTCCTACTCCAACAGGCCCGATGTAAACGTAATCATTTACAATGGCAAAGGAGAAGAGGTGTTAAATGAGTTTGACTATAAAAATAATTGGCCCCAGACCTCAACGGCATTTACCAAGCAGAACATGGTGTTTTATTATAAGATTCGAAATGCCAACGAGGTGCTGAAACAGGGCACAATCACTGTAATACGCTAAAACCAAACATGCTACCTAAAACACGTATACTACTATTATTTGTACTTCTTGCCCTTGGGTTTTCTAAGGCCCAAGCGCAGGAAGACAATCCTTATTTTGGGTACGAGGTACCTTCCCAAAACCTGTTGAAATACAATCGGTTTTTGATAAACCCAACATTTTCTACGGTACGGGAAGACAAATCGTACATCAATTTATTGCACAGGAACCAATCGGTACAATTTGACGATAACAACCAAAACTATTTCTTGAGTTATAGTGGTAGAATCAGCGACCGTACCGGTTTGGGATTGAGTTTGTATACCCAGCGTTTGGGGGCTTTAAGTAATTATGGTGTTTTGGCAAACTACGCTTACGGAGTAAAACTGAGCGATAAAAGCAATTTTACCTTTGGGGCCAATCTTTCCTATTACAATAGTGGTTTTGACGAAGGCCGTGCAACAACGGTAGAGGAAGATCCATTTTTGGCGGGATTCCAGGACCAGAACCTTTTATCCTTTCAACCGGGATTTAACCTATCCTACGGAAATTTTGATATTGGTGCCTTTGCAGAAAACCTATTCGATTATAATTTAAAAACAAGTGAATCCCTTACGGATTTTAGTGAGAAAACCTATTCCGGACACCTGCAATATACCCATCAGTTTAAAAATAGTTCCGGAATTCTGGAAGCGGGGCGTTTGATGCCGTTGGCAAGGGTTCGAATGGATGGAGAAGAGGATAAGATCACCTTAGGGGGAAGCTTAATTTTTGACCTTCCAAAAATAGGTTGGATCCAAGGTGGTTATGATAGTTTTTATGGAGCTGCCGCCGGGGTAGGGTTTAATCTAAACCAACGGATTTCCTTGGGGTATACCATGGAAAAAGGCTTGTCAAACAACTTTGACAATTTTGGACTTACCCACGAAATTTCCTTTGCCTATTCTTTCACACCGAATCTGACCGAGGACAGGGTGATGTTGGAAGATGATTTTGAAGACGAATTGGTGAAAAATGATTTAGAACCGGAGAACATTGCTACGAATGATGAGATTGAGGAGCTGAAAAGGAAATTGGCTGAAAACGACGCAATTATAGAAGAGCTGATGTTTCGGCAGGATTCCTTGGAGGCCAATAGACAGGCAGACCTGGAACGAAGGTTCAATATGGTCATGAAAATGGTTAGGAACGAAACCAATGGCGAACGTCCCGATTTGGAACGCAGGGCCGAAGAAATCTTCAGGGGTGACGAATCCGATGTAAAATTGGCATCGGCACAAAATACTCGGGAGCGAGAAATAAAACCAGCAGAAAATACCAATCGGAATACATCGGCCCAAGACGCCTTGGCCACCAATGTAAATGCCGCTTCAAAAGCCATGGATGATGTGACACAAAGCAACAATTCGTTCGAAGAGAAAGGTACATCCAATGCCATAGTGAATACCGAGGTGTCCAGAACGAACCGACCAAAGCAGGAAATCAGTCGGGAAGAAACCAAAAAAGACGTGCTGGCATATACCCCTCCACAAAGAAATAGGGTAAACCAGGAACAGGAAAAAACAGTGGTTCAGGAACGGGTGAAAAGTAGAAAGTTCAATGACCTGCCCAATGTAACCGATGGCTACTATGTGGTGGCAAATGTCTACAAAGGCGGCCAGTATCTGGACAAATTCTTAAATAGTTTGGATGCCAAAGGAATTCAAGCCGATTATATTGACAACCCCAACAATGGATTGAAATACGTGTATTTGCAGCGATACGACACTTTCGAGGAAGCTGTTGCTGCCCACGATTCAAATTTCAACGGAGCCTATGATGGCAAGACTTGGATCATGAACGTTGAGAACCGGTATACCAACGAAGCCTATGTGAACAATGTAAACAAGTTAAAGGAAAAATCTTCCAAATACGATACGGACGTTCTCCGTAAAAATGTAGTACAACAGGATAGATTGGCCGCCAACGGTACGGAACCTGAAAACTACGAAATTGATGGTATCGGGTCCGGTTACTATATCATCGCCAATGTTTTTGCAAACCCAAAAAACGCCAATAGATTTGTGGCGCTCTTAAATTCCTACGGACTCAGCGCCAGCTATTTTATCAATCCCAAAAATAATTGGAGGTATGTTTACTTAAAAAAACATGACTCCTGGACAAATGCCCTAATATCCTATTATTCTAAATTGAACGATGCCTATGATGAAAAAATGTGGATTATGAGGGTTACCCCCGGGCAAGTGGCATAGTTAAAAGAAAAACACAATTAAATGGACCAAGAAATTTTTCTTGGTCTTTTTTTTGGAACAAAATTTAGCGGCGAAAGCCATCTGTTTTCAGTTAAGGAGAATTCTTAATCGGAAGGATTTAAACCATTCCTAAACTAAGAATAGTTTTTTTTCTATACCCACCAAAGAGACCTCGTTTAAACCTGATTTTTCTTAAAATTTCTAGATGTTCCATGGGTCATAAATACCATAAAACAGGGAGATCTCATTTCACATACCCTCTGCAAACCACTTTTCACAACATATAGCTTTCAGACCACAACAATAAATTTCAAACCTTCCTAGTATGGACAATCTTTGTTATTGGCATATTCTGTAGTGATTTGTAATCGAATCCCTCGAAGTGCTTTTAGAACATAGTGCTATGACCAAACAAACTACCTTTTTGGAGTTTACCGTTCCAAATATTAATATTAGAATTTCTTTATTGAGGGTTTCATTGTTTCTGATTTTTTTGGTAATCGGAACTTTTTCAACTTTTGCACAGGTAAAGAACAATTTTGAGGTAAGGTATTCTGCTGATATAAGGGGGGAACTAACTTTTGCTGGCAACAATATTGTCAATAGACAAACCCAAGAGGAAACAAGACAGGAGTGGCAATTCATTAATGGAAGATGGAGAAGGGTAACGGTTACGATACCCGCTACTTCCCCAAACGACCCGTATAATTTGACTGGTAGTTCGTCTGAGTACAATGATAACTTAGACATGCAATACATTGACGTGGATAGCGACCCTAGTACCTTCAGTTCTAGTAGTGCTATTTTAACCGTTCCAGACCCAACTTGTTCTTTGATACGATATGCAGGTTTATATTGGTCCGCTGTATATGTAAATCCAGATCGTAGTAATATAGACCAAATAAGGTTTAGGGTACCGGGCGGTGCTTACCAAGACATTACCGCCGATGAAATTTTATTCGACGGGAACGGTGATGCAGACTTTGGATATTATAGCCCATATGCTGCATATACGGACGTAACGAGTATTCTTACGGCATTACCGGACCCAAACGGAGAATATACGGTGGCAAACATTAGGGCAAGTTCTGGAAGTAATATTTCCGGTGGTATTTCCGGTGGTTGGAAGTTGGTAGTCGTGTATGAAAATCCTAATCTTCCCGGTAGTAGATATATCACAACCTTTGATGGATATGCAGGAATTGCATCGGGTCAGACCGTGGATATCCCTATTAGCGGTTTTACCAGTTTGCCTGCTCCTTTTCCGGTTAACGCCCGAATTGGAGTAGCAGCTCTGGAAGGGGACAATAGAATAACAGGAGATGGGTTGGCCATCGATGCTTTTGGTGGAGGTGTGTTTACCCCATTATCGAACACATTGAACCCAGCCAATAACTTTTTCAATTCGAATATCACCAGGTATGATGTATTGGTAACGGATAGAACGCCTAATAGTGCAAATACCTTGGGTTGGGACGTTGATCTTTTTGAGATTAACAACCAATTCAACAATGTCATTCCAAATGACGCAACAAGTGCGGTACTCAGGGCAAGTTCCTCTCAGGACAAATATGATATCTTTTTTACTTCTTTTGATATAGAAATTATAGCTCCCAATATAGTCTTGGAAAAACGAGTAAACACCCCAGGCGGTGTGGACATTACCGGTCAGGGAGTTAACTTGGGCCAGGTTTTGGATTATGTGCTGTCCTTTCAAAACATTGGAAATGATGATGCGGACAATTATACCATTCGAGATGTCCTACCAATCAATGTTTCTCCGCCTGACGGCAGAACAGACTTTATACCATCTGATTTTGCGTTACCTCCAGGGGTAACTTACGTATATACACCTGCTTCAAGAGAAGTTATTTTTTCGATTCCAAATAATCTGGTAGAAGAGGATGGACCTGAATATTCTATTAGAATGCGGGTTCAGGTTGCAGAAAACTGTTTCGATTTTATTGATGCATGTTCGGATTTGATTCAGAATTTGGCCTACTCCTCATATCAAGGAGTTGAAAATACCGCTATGGTTACAGATGACCCCAGTGTAACGGACTTCAATGCTTGTGGTTTTGTGGTTCCTGGGGCCACAAACTTCCTATTGGATGACCTTTCGGACTGTAATTTTCAACGTACAGTAGAACTATGTGGAAGTTCGGCCATATTGAATGCCGGAGATGGCTTTGACGAATATATATGGGTAAGGGACGATAACGGAAACAATCAATTTGACGCGACCGATACGGTCATTACCGATGGTGACCCGGATAATGACCCAAGCACCATCGTTGTTACGCAGGTGGGTACTTATATTGTCGATAAGATTGTCGCAGACCCCTGTAAGGGATTTAAGGAAATCATAACGGTCACTCCTTATGGAGCCGGTTTGATACCCAACCCTATCATTGAGTTGATGAACGCCGTCAATAATGATACGGATCCTTACAACGATATCGCCGGTGAAATTGTTCAATGCAGTGTGGACAATGCCATGTTGCCCAAGTTGTTTCTGTGTGGAGCTGCCGATACAAAGGAGCTACAAATAAACATTATAGATGCGCAGTCCATTGTTTGGGAACAGTTGGATGAAGGCAGCTGTAGCCCATCTGGGGACGATTGTGCCAACAGGGCATTGACCTGTACCTGGAACCAAGTGGCAACCGGCAATGCCTATACGGCAAATACGGAAGGGCAGTTCCGTTTATCCGTTACATACCAAAATGGCTGTACCAGTCGCTTCTACTTCAACGTATTTAGAAACAACTTGGATATCCAGTATACCAAGGAAGACATCATTTGTGCCAATCCCGGAAATATTACCATCACCAATTTAGGAAATGGCTATGGATATCAATTGGTAGATGACGACACGGATACCGTCGTAATTCCATTTAGTGCGAACAATGGCCCTAGTTTTGATTTTAACGCGGGCGAAAATGGCAGTTATGTGGTAGAGGTTACCCAGTTGGATCTTAATGGCGACCCTATTGATAACGCCTGTATTTTTAGGACTCCGGTCATTGGGGTTTTGGACAGGGACGTAACTTTTGATGTAACCCATACGGACCCCAATTGTATCTCACTGGGAAGCATAAATATTCAAATTAACAATGCCGAACCCAATTACGAATATGAACTCCGTTTGGACGATGGTTCCAACGGTGGTCAAGGGACCTTGATTGATGACGAAACCGCACAGACAGACAATGATTTTACGTTCTCTGGCCTGAATGCAGGAAACTATATTGTAATAGCCCGTACCCAAGATGGTTGTACCCATTCAGAGCAGGTAACTTTGGTTGATGGTAACGATTTGGAAATAGAGGCGCGGGTCTCACAACACATCACCTGTAGGGAGGGAAATATCCTTATGAGCTCCTCTGGGGGTCAAACGCCCCATAGATATGCTATTTGGTCCTTTGAGGACGAAACGGGTACTATGGTAACATCCTACCCAACACCCCAGGATATTCCTGCAACTGAATTCCAGTCCAGCCAAATCTTTGATATCTACAATCCGGGCAATTATACTTTTGTGGTTGTGGACCGTAATAATTGCTTTGCATTTTCCAATACGGTGCCCATAGAGTTTAGACCTGCGGCCGAGTTTTCAGGTGCGACCATAGAAGACCAAGCCTGTTTTGGCGACGCTTCGGGATCCATACAGATGAACCTTTTGGACGATAACGGGTATCAGTTAACGTATTATCTATTCGATATTGACATTCCACAAATTGATGTAATTAACGATAACTTTGATATAAACGATGCAATAGCTGCAAATGCTTCGGGCTATTTTGGAAACCTGATACCTGGCGACTATACCATTGTGGTCAATATGCGTAGAGGAAGTGCCGACTGTAACTATCCATACTACCATACTATAGATGGCCCTGCGAACGCCTTATTTGCGGAATCAGCACTAGTTCAGGATTATTCCTGTTTGCAGGATGGTATTATTGAGGCCCAAAATGTATCAGGAGGCACCGCCCCGTACAGTTATAGTATTGATGGCATAAACTTTATTCCTGATACTACACCAAATGCCCACAGGTTCGAAAACCTATCTGCAGGTACTTTTACGTTATCGGTTAGGGATGCCGCGGGATGTGTATTTGCCACGACACCTATAGTCCTCGACCCAACGGATCCTCCCACAGATTTAACGGTTGTGGAATCACAAATTACCTGTCCTGACGGTACCGTGGATCTACAGGTTACCTCGGTAGGGGGAACGGCTCCATTGACCTTCCAGATAATTGCTCCTTCTATTATAGCACCGAATACTACTTCCGGGAATACCGCGGATTTTAACGATTTGGCACCGGACACCTATACCATTAGGGTAACGGATGCCGATGGCTGTTTTTATGAAGAAAACCATACCATAGCACCTATTGTACCTATTACGATGAGCGGTATCACGATAACTCCTGTTTCGTGTTTTGGCGCTACCGATGGCACGGTACAGTTCAACGTCAATTATCAAACTGGACAAAATTTCACCTATACCGTAACCGGACCTTCAGGAACTGTTGCTACGGGAGGGGTTCAGGCCACAATAAGCCTTCCTAACCTAGGCGCGGGAAATTACACCTTGGACATTGTGGATACAGATACCAATTGTACCTATACCACAACCTATAATTTAGAAGGCCCCCCATCGGCCTTAACGGTCACGGCACCCAATGTAACACAACCGACTTGTTTGGATGACGGAAGTGTTATCATATCTGCCACTGGAGGATGGGGAAGCTATGAATATACCCTTTTAAATCCTGACACTTCGGTATTTGGCACCAATACCAATGGCTCATTTAACAATCTAACACTGGGAGGTACATATACAGGAACCGTTACGGATGCCAACAATTGTGTGGTACCCTTTACTTTTGATATAAACCCGGCAACCGCTCCGGTATTGGTATTAACGCCCAATGATTTCTGTTATGACGATGTGGTTGGATTGACGATAACGGCCAATGTTACATCAGGAGGCGATGGTAATTTTGAATATAATATCAATGGAGGTGCGTATACTTCCTCAAATACCTTTACTGGTCTTGCCCCCGGAACCTACACTATAAATGTTAGGGACGGAAATAGCTGTACGGATACCCAAACGATAACAATCGATCCAGAACTAAGTGTGATCGCAAGCGCAGGGAATATTGCTGCTTGTGCTACGGACACAGAAATTGATATTACGGCCGCCGGGGGCGACGGAAATTATGTATATGCCGTTGTTGTTGATGGGGTAACCCCAACTGACGGAGATTTCGCAGCTACAAATCCTGTAACAGTAAATGCACCAGGGGATTATGATGTGTATGTTCGAGATAACAACGGAAACAGTGGATACTGCGAGGCTAGGTATGACATTAACATTGTTCAGGATGCACCTTTGGCCATTTCAGTGTCCAATACACCAATTCTTTGTAGTGGGGAAAACCAAGCAACCATAACCATTTTGGCAAGTGGCGGGGAATCTCCATATAGATATAGTATAAATAACGGAGCAACCTATCAAACATCCAACACCTTTAATAACCTTGGTACAGGCAATTACAATATCAGGGTAAGGGATGCAAGCAATTGTGAAGTAAGCCAACTACACTCCATAACAGAACCGTTCACATTGTCGGCATCCGCTGCGGTTACCCAGCTGATCGAATGTAACCCAAGTACCGGTGCTGAGGTAAGGATTACCAATGTACTAGGAGGAACGGCACCATATTCCTACAGTTTTGACGGAGGATTGTCCTATGGGGCGAATGCCATTGATTATTTATTGGCAGGTACACATACGCTATACTTGCAAGATGCCAACGGTTGTACTTACCCAATGTCCGTAACAATTGATCCGGCACCAACACCTCCCAATGTTACCTTGACCCCAACGGTCGATTACTCCTGTGATGGAACGGGTATCGTAACCATAGGAACGGACGATTCTAGCTTGGATTACACGTATAGCTTGAATGGGACGCCAAACACACCTGCAGATTCGAATATTTTCACCAATGTTCCTGTAGGCACCCATACGATTTCGGTAGATTATATCAGTAATGTGGCTCCTTCTCCGAGTGTTTTATTACGTGAGGATTTTGGTGTTGGTGCGCCAACCAGCATTACGGAAATAGACCCATTATTCTGTTTTGAACCTCAAGACGGAAGCCCAAGTAGTTGTCCTAGCTTTGGTACGGACACCCATATACAGGACGGGGAGTATTCTGTGGCAAATACCATTGTGAACCCTTATACATGGTTGGTACCCAACGAACAATCCGGAAACCCAAATGGTAGATACCTTGCTATAAATATTGGTGGGGTCGCCGGTGTAAATGGTATTGTTTATGCCAAAAGGGGAATCGAAGTGGTTCCAAATAGGGACATTACCATTTCCATTGATGTTTTTAATCTCAAATTTGTTGGTTCTACAGGGGCTGATGCCAATCTGGATGTTCAACTGGTAAACTCATCGGGCACGGTCATAGCAAGCATACCCACAGGTAATATTCCAAAGAGTACGGATCCTGATATCTGGGAAAATTACAACATCACATTAAATCCAGGTGCGGAGACAAATTTGGATATAGTAATAAGGACCATTGGAACTGCAACTGCAGGAAACGATGTTGTTATCGATAATATCGTCGCGACACAACTTCCGGAACAATGCCCACAAACGGTAACCATAGATGTAACTGTTGAACCGGGCAACGCATTTGAGGCCTCCATTGTTTCTGCCATGGATGTTACCTGTAATGGAGATACGGATGGCTCCATTTCTTTTGACGTAGATAATTTTGGTGCTGGTGGTTTTGAATATAGTTTGGATAACTTCACTACGATATTGGGAAGCTCCACAACCTCTCCACAGACCATTTCTGGTCTTTCCGCGGGGAATTATACAATTTCTATCAGGGATGTGGACAACCCCATTGCAGGTTGTACGGTTATTTTAAATCAGACTATCAACGAACCAACCCCAGTGATAGCTTCGGCAACGATCAATAGTCAGGCTACTTGTACGGATGGTGGCGTGATTATCGCATCGGCTACGGGTGGCACTCCAAACTATAGGTATCAACTGGAAGATGGAGTCGGAGGCATTATTGCAGGTTTTGATTTTGCCACCAATGGCAGCAATACCACTTTCAGCGGACTTATCCCGGGCGATTATTTGGTGCGTGTGCGTGAAATAAACAATTGCGAGGATGTAATCGATGCCCCACTCACCATAAACCCAACAGACCCAATTGTGTTTACGGCAGTACCCACAACCTGTTATAGCGGAAACAACGATGGTGAAATAGTTGTGAACGTCACCAGTGGAAATGGCGGATATCAGTTTAGGATAAACGGCGGCCCCTGGTTGGCTCCAACACCAACGACAGCCACTACATATACTTTTGGCAATCTTTCCGCAGGTTCTTATGATATTGAAGTAAGGGATGCCCTAGGATGTCCTTTGGCACCCAATACCCAAACGATAACGATAAACCCCCAATTAACCGCGAATGCGGTCCTAACGAACGATTTAACATGTTTGGTGGATGCATCCGTTACAATCAATGCCAACGGAGGTTCCGGAACATACACGTATGAATGGTCCAATGATGGGGGAACTACTTTTTCAAATACGAACTTTACAGGGAACGTATTCACGACGAACCTATTTGGGAACTTTGTGTTTAGGGTTACGGATACCTCTACACCCGTAAATTGCGTGGTGGTAACCAATCCTATTACGATTACGGAAGCCCAAACTCCCGTAATTGCCAATGTAGTTCCTACGGATATTCTTTGTAATGGAGAAAGTACGGGTTCCTTGGATGTTCAAATAGATACTTCCGTAGGCGTACCTCCTTATGTAGTCAATGTAGTGGAAACTTCCGGACCTACCAATTATGGAACCCAGACCGCTGGGTTACCTGCAGGCAATTATGAGGTGACCATTACCGATAGTAAAGGTTGCGTTTCCGCCCCTTTTCCGGTAACCATTTCGGGACCTAGCCCTATTGTTTATACTACCTCAGACGTGCCAATAACCTGTGATGCTGGATTGGGAACCACAAATCCCGGTGAAATTTCCATTTCTGGGGTTTCAGGCGGAACGGCCGAGTATACCTATATTTTAACGGGTAACAACGGGATTCCAACCCAAACCCATACCACCACACCGTCTACGCGTGACCATACGTTTACGGTATTGGAATTCGGTATTTATCAAATTGATATAGTGGATGCCAACGGTTGTGCTTCCTACACGACCGAAATCATAGCCTCACCACCCAATGACCTGGATATTGATGTATCTACGGCCACGGTTGATTGTGTGGTAGGGGGAACGGCCGTTGTATCTGTTGGCGCTGCGGTAGGAAGTGGAAATTATGAGTTTGCTATTTTGGAAACGTATTCGGCTCCTTATTCCAGTAGCTATCAGGCACCGGATGTCCTTGGAGGCTTTACCTCAACGTTTACGGGACTTACACCAGGAATTACGTATACTTTTGTGGTGTTCGATTTGACCACCAATTGTTATTATTTTGAGGAGGCCGCTGCACCCATCAACACGCCATCATCCATGGTGGCTACGCTCGATGCCGTGAACAATGTAAGTTGTACAGGATCTGCGGACGGTAATATCTCCTTTACTTTTTCTGGGTTTGATGTTGCTGCTACCGATGTTCAATATGAGATTTTCAATAGGCAATCCAACGTTACTACCGGGTATATGGGTACCTCCAGTGTAAACCCACCCAGTTCCGTTACGGTAAACAATTTTGCGACCTTGCCTCCGGGAGAATACTATTTATTGTTAACCGAAGTGGGCGGACCCAACAACGGTTGTTCCGTAGATGGAGGTACTTTTACGATACGTGAATCCGCATTTGCACTGGATTTGGATGTGGCTTCACCACAAAACGACAATTGTAATCCAAATGCAGGTGTTATTACAGCTGCAGGTAGAAATGGAACGGCTCCTTACGAATATCAATATTTACCGGATACCGCCCCTGCTCCTTTAGCAACTGATGTGGGATGGATAAATAACACCACAGCAAATGTAGAAGCTGGTGATTATATCGTGTATGTTAAGGATGCTTATGGTTGTATTTTCCAAAGGCCTATCACGGTATTGGAAGATCCAAGTCCAATAATCAGTTTGAGTATTGTTGATGAATGTGCCGATGAGGGAATGTTCCAAGTAAGTGTAACCTTGGATAACCCATTGGTCGCTTTGGCACCGTTCCAAATTAGGGTAAACGGAAATGCGTTCCAAAACTTTACCTTTGATGGCAGCAACCAATACTTGGTAACAGGCCTTAGCTCTGGTTTGGCACAAACTATGGAGGTTAGGGATGTAAACGGATGTTCAGTTACTGAAACATTTGATATTCAACCACCTTTGCAGTTCAATGCTACGTTGACAACCTTATTGGATTGTGAGGTAGCTCCTGCCAACAATGCCGAAATCACGATCAATGTGACCGCGGGATCAGGCTCCTACGATTATGAAATTGATGGCCCTGGAGCAGTGGACCAAGCAAGAACAGCAATGGGCGGTTCAACTATCACATGGACAGGTGCCAGTATTGACGGCAACTATACTGTAACGGTATATGACACCAGTACGGCGATACCCAATTGTTTGGGCAGCATCGTGGTCAATGTTCCGCCAGCGGTACTACCAAACATTAGTGTTTCCAGTTTTACGGATGTTACTTGTAACGGGGCCGATGACGGATCCATCACCGTAACGAGTACGGATGTGGGTACTGGACCTTATTCCTATGAGATAATTTCTGGCCCTGGAAGCAGTGCCACATTCCCTATTGCACCAACGACCAGTACGGCCACAAGGGCCACGTTCCAAGGGTTGGAAGGTTTGATTGCTCCAGGAATCACCTACACCATTAGGGTTACTGCAGCCAATGGTTGTTCCATGGACATCACTCAGGCAATTACAGAGCCTGAAATCATCACCAATGTGAATGCATCGGTGGTTGAATTTGCCTGTACGGTTGGAAACAACGAAAACAACGCAACGATTACCATAGACACTTCGGCAATTACAGGTGGTTCAGGAACTTATGTGAGATATGAATTTATAGAAGAGGACGACCCGAACACGGCACCCGTGGAGGCTCCGGTGGTCGTTCAATCTGGAACGAATCCCGTGTACACTGAAACCGATTTTGCCGGTGGAAGCTATACCATCAATGTGTACGATAGCAACGGCTGTTTAGGCTCCACGACTGCTATCATAGATCCGTTTGACGAATTGATATCCGCTTCGGCGGCAATTACCCAAACAGTTACCTGTAACCCGGGCAACGATGGGGAATTGACCATGAGCGTGGTATCTACTTTGGGCGACCCATCTAGATTTGAATATAGTATTGACAATGGTTCCAATTATCAAGTATCCAATGTATTCCCAGGGCTGGCGGCTGGACCATATACCATTTTGGCAAGGCACATCGATACAGGCTGTATCATCTCGGCCTCCGAAACCTTGTTGGAACCGAACACCTTCACCATCAATGTGACCAATGTAAGCGATGTGGAATGTTATGGAACATCAACAGGTGCGGTCAATTTCGAATTGGTAGATGCTATTTATCCCGGAGGATTTACATGGACGATTTATGACACCAATGGCACATTGGCAAATACCGCTGATGATACTATTGTCACTTCAAACACGGAGGCTACCAATGGTCCAACTGCAGACATTAATCTACCAGCAGGTAGTTATTATGTCTCTATTTCACAGGATAACAATCCATTCTGTGTAAACACTGAAGCGTTCACCATTGCCGGGCCAAGTATGGGAACATCAGGAGGTATCGATACAACGGATATAACCTGCGTCCCTGGAAATGATGGGATTATAGAAATCATCAATGTTGCCGGTGGATGGGGAGGTTACGAGTATTATATTGGAGTTGCTTTACCAACGGCCTTGGATTATACTTCATCACCCACACGGGGAGGTCTTTCTGCAGGAACGTATCAAGCATGGGTAAGGGATGCCCAAGGTTGTGAGCAATTGATAGACAATAATATCGTGTTGGCGGACCCAACCCCAATAACCGCTACCTTACAGGTAAATCAGGAGAACTGTACCAATTTGGAAGGTGAAATTGAAGTTTTGGCATCAGGAGGTCAAAATTTAAACTTTACCTATCAGTTGGTATTGAACGGTTCTAATTTCCGTGCTCCTCAGAATACGCCTATATTCTCTGGATTGGGCGCTGGACAATATGAGGTGGTAGTTACCGACCAATGGGGATGTAGCGCAACAACCCCGGCTGTTTTGTTGGAAGAAGAAATGAACTTGACCACCACAGTGGACAAGGTAATCGATTGTACGGTAATTCCGGGAGGTCAAATTACGGTGAATGTTTCTGGAGGTTCTACAAACCTTGAATTCACGATCACTTATCCAGATGGTACAACAACGGTAACGAACACAACGGGGGTATTTGCGAACCTTGTTCAGGTAGGTATTTACAATTTCCTAGTTCGTGACTTGGACACAAGCAACCCAATTTGTGAAAAGACCATTTCACAAGCATTGGAGGCTCCAATTTTACCTGTGTTGTTGGATGCCACAATTGTGGATGTAAGTTGTGCGGGGGGAAGTGATGGCAGTATTACGGCAAATTTAGATCCGGCTACGGATGGAAACCCAGATTACCTTTATGAGTTATACGATATTTCCGACTTGGTAAATCCGATTGTTGGTCCACAGACCAGCCCAATATTCGATAATTTGGCCGCTGGGGATTATCAGATAAGGGTGATTTCCGGTCTAGGTTGTGACGACAGAAAGAACGAAAGTATTTCGGAACCCGATGCCTTGATAGTTAGCGCGACGGCTACAACTTTCGATTGTGCCCCTGACAATAGTATCAATACGGCCGTTGTAACGGTAACTGTTGACAATGGGGTGACGCCACCAATAGGTCCATCGGGAACGGCACCTTATCTATATAGCTTGGATAATGTAACCTACCAATCTGCCAATACGTTCAATATCGCTGACAACGGGGCTGTACAAAATATCACGGTCTATGTTAGGGATGCCAATGGATGTATCGCAACGGATACCGTCATCATTCAGCCGATCAATAGGTTTACGGCATCGGTCGCAACGGATGTGGATATCACGTGTACAAATGATGAAACGGTTACCATCACGGTATCGGACAACGGTCTGCCCCACAATTACACCTACGAGCTGTTGCCAATCGGCAATACAAATGCGGTACAAACTGGGTCTACGGCCACGACCGCAACTTTTGATCTATTGACTACTGGCTCCTACACGTTCAGGGTAACAGATGTGGATACAGGATGTTATTTTGATACGCCTGCCTATAATGTAGAACCGTATGATTTCATTGGAGCTACCGCGACAGCCATAACCCCAGTTACGTGTTTTGGGGACACAAATGGAGAGTTAGAAATCAACATTACGGGGTATTCAGGCAATTATGATTATCAAATATTCGATGCCGCCGGTAATCCCGTAGGAGGAGTGGTAAGCACGGATACCTCCGTAAACCCAAGAGTTGTTGGAGGACTTTCAGGTGGTAATTACTTTGTTACCATAACTGAAACGGACATTCCTTTCTGTTCCGAAGACACCAACATGGTTACCATCGCTTCTCCAGATATGGCCCTTACGGCTACGGTGGACATTCTAGCACAGCCAACATGTACCAACGATAGGGGCGAAATTCGTGTAGTTCCCCAAGGTGGATTTGCACCATATACCATTTCCATCACCAATGGAACCGATACGTTTACCGAAAATAATGTGTATGCCAATGTTTTTAGTGGACTTTCCGCAGGCACCTATGACATCACCGTTACGGACCAGGCAGGTTGTCCTTACACGGACACTGTGGTACTTGACCCAGCGACACCCATAGTTGCAAACGCAACTCCTTTAGTGACCAACTTGGCATGTTATGGCGATATGGGCGCTACGATAACCGCAAACATAACGGTTGCCGGAGGAAGCGGTTCTTATGAGTATATCTTGAACTATATAGATGCGGACGGTACAACGATTCTTTTCACTACGGCATCGCAACTAAGCCCAAATTTCAATGACTTGGGAGCTGGAATATATAGCATTACGGTCACGGACGGATGGGATTGTGACGTGACTACCAACACTGTCGAGATTATTGAACCCACTCCGGTCAGTGCGCAATTGATTCGAACCGATCCCTTGACCTGTGCAACCGGTGTTGAGTTTGAGCTTACGGCAACAGGGGGCAGTGGCACCTATGAATATAGTATCGATGGTATCAACTTTTTGCCAATGACCAGCAATCCAATGGGATTACCTGCAACTGGAACACTGGGTGCAGGAACTTATCAATACTTTGTAAGGGACGCTATCAACGGTTGTGATGCGGTTCAGTCAAATGCGATTACGGAAGACATGATCGACCCCTTGGTGTTATTTGTGGACCAATCGGCAGCATACATCAATTGTACGGGTGAAAGTACCGCCATTATCTATGCCGATGCATTTGGAGGACTTGGTAATTATCAGTTCGAATTGTTTACCGATGCTTCCTTAAGCGTTGCCGCAAGAATTGCCGGTCCAACATCCATTGGCGAATTTAGAAACCTGCCTGCCGGAACATATTATGTATCGGTAACAAGTGAGGATTGTACCACATTGCCAGAGGAGGTTATCATTTCGGAACCTGCACCATTGACCTATGTTGATGAGGTAATCAATGTAACCTGTGAAGGGGAAGGAAATGGTAGTATTACCGTTACACTTTCTGGTGGTTCTGGAGGATATCAATATGCCATTTCCCCCAACCTGAACCAGTTCGATACCGTAAACACGTTTACGGATCTGGAACCGGGAGATTACATCATCATCGCCCAAGATCAGAATGGATGCTTCGAATATTTGGAGTATACCATTACCGAACCTGAGATGCTAATGGTTGATGCCACTACTACCCCAGAAATTTGCGTGGATAGTCAGGACGGAACGATTTCATTGAACATCACGGGAGGTACGGCTCCGTATAGTACGGCGTTGAATTCCAATGATGATGCTGACTTTGTGCAGGACAGGACCTCTTTTGTTGATATGGCCGCCGGCAACTATTTGATTTTCGTTAGGGATGCCAATGGCTGTGAGACCAATGTGGTCGTGGATATAGAACCAGGTGTAAATCTTAACGCCACGGTTGAACCTGTTTATGTGTGTACGGGAGACCTTCCGGACAATTACGTGAACATCACCTTGGAGGATGAAAGCCTCATTGGGGATGTGATGTACGCATTGGATAGTACGGATGCTTCTGCGCTGCAACTCAATCCAGACTTTAGGAACATTGCTCCAGGAAATCACTATATCACCATCGCGCATTCAAATGGCTGTTTGGTTACGGTAGACTTCACCATTGAAAGTTTCGACCCGTTGATCCTGCTTCCTGAACAGCGAAGCTTAAACGAGATAACGGCCATTGCCGAGGGAGGTAGTCCAGAATACACCTATTATTTTGATGGTGTTGACAATGGAAACGACAATACGTTCTACATTATGAGGACGGGCACCTATGAGGTTAGGGTAGTGGACCAAAACGGATGTGAGATGATTGCCAGCATCTTTATGGAATTCATTGATGTGGATATTCCTAACTTCTTTACCCCGGATGGTGATGGCGAAAACGACTTCTGGATACCAAAAAATATTCAGCAATTCCCAGATATACTAATAAAGATTTATGACCGTTATGGTAGAGTGGTTTCAAGACAGGCCCATGATGCCAAGGGATGGGATGGAAGATACGAAGGCAAGGAATTGCCAACCGGAGATTACTGGTACGTTATTCAATTGAACGGGGAGGAAGATAGTAGGGAATTTGTTGGCCATTTCACTTTATATAGATAAAACTTAACCTAAATACTATGTTTAAGAGATTATTGACCTTAGCACTTATCACAAGCGCCTTCTTCGTAAGAGGTCAAGAACTTAATTCCCCACAGCTCTCCCAGTATCTGGCGGATAACCCGTTTGTATTGGCCCCCACCTATGCAGGGATTGGAGACCATGTTAAGATACGGCTCAATGGTTTGGCACAATGGGTAGGCATAAAGGATGCTCCCAGGACACAATCCTTGGCCGCTGATATGCGGATTGGGGAAAAATCCGGGGTGGGCGTGTTTCTATATAACGATTCAAACGGATATACCAAACAAAGGGGCGCCAGGGTTTCTTTTGCCCATCACCTAACTTTGGACAGGTATGAGGACGAGTTTTTATCCTTTGGCCTTTCCTATAATTTTAACCAGTTCAATATCGACATTGATCAGTTCAATCTTATCGACTTTCCCGATAATGGAATCGTAAACAACAGGCAAACGACTAACCACAATTTTGATGTGGGCGTTTTGTATCGATATGACAAGTTTTACTTTGCGGCGAATGCCTCCAACCTATTGGACAAGGATCCAAGAGACCTTACCTTTGATATAGACGAGCCCAATGAATTGAGAAACTATTATGTGTATACAGGCTACAGATATACCAAAAGTAGGACAAGTAATTTGGAAATTGAGCCCTCTATGTTGTTCAAGATTTTTGAAAGTGATGGCAGGTCCGAAACGGATTTGAACGTAAAGTTCAGATGGTACGATTTTGAGGATTACTACTACGCAGGGGTTACATACAGGTTCTTGAACGACCAGATAGGAAACCCGCTCTATATAGCCCCGATACTAGGGTTAAAGAAAAGCAACTTTTATTTTGGATACTCCTATCAGATAATCTTGAACGAGATTTTGGGCTATAGTACAGGTACCCATGTCGTTACCATAGGTGTGGATCTATTCCAAGGTATCAGCAATTGCAGGTGTACCTATTGATTTACCCATCTTTGTTTTAAGTTTGTGATCTAATCAATAATTGGATCATGGGGATTATTAGGGTAGATAACATTAGAGTGTATTCATACCATGGATGTCTTTCGGAAGAAACAAAAATCGGAAGTGATTATTTGGTAAATGTTGAGGTCAAGGCAGACCTTTCCAAAGCCATCGTATCCGATGCACTGAAGGACACCGTGGATTACGTTCATATAAACCGTATAGTGGTGGAGGAAATGGGCATTCCCTCCAAACTTCTGGAACATGTGGCCAAAAGAATAGGGGACCGTATTTTTAAGGAACTCCCAATGGTCAAAAAATCGAGAATTTCAGTTGCCAAGGTAAACCCGCCCATAAACGGCGATGTGCAAAAGGTGCTGGTAGAATTATCGCTCAAGAGAGGAAAATAGGATAATGGCATTGTGGCCGAACGGGAAGGCGAAACTCCTGCAAGGGTTTTATAGTGGTTCGAATCCATTCGATGCCTCAAAAGCTGAATAAATTCTGATAGATCCATGATAGAGCGGCCATGGATCTATTATTTCAAACAAACTTCGTTTCCTTTAAAACAAAAGGATTATTTTTTACTAAATTTGCAATCATTTTAAAAAGGGCATCGTGGCCGAGTGGCTAGGCAGAGCTCTGCAAAAGCTTGTACAGCGGTTCGAATCCGCTCGATGCCTCCAAAACCTCCTATTCTTGGGAGGTTTTTTTTAGTTCTGGAGCAGAAACAACAGAAAAACGGTGGGCATGAGATATATCACTATCGTCCTGGCACCGTCATAGTCCTTTGCTACCCTTTGCCCTAACAGCAGCATCAAAAGGGTGATACAGCCCAAAAGAGCCCCCCAAAAAGCCATGGATGTATTTTGGGAACTTAGGATTCCATAAATGCCCATTAATGAGGCAATCCCCGTAATTAGTTCCAGCGCTAGGATAATCCCCACTAGTAAAGGAACGGAATTCCTGAACGGCGTTTTTAAAAAGTGACCTTTTAACCATCCTATATTGCCCTTCCAATCGAATATTTTATCGGACCCGCTTTGTAAAAAGGTCAAGGCCAAAAAAATAAGCAAAATGAGCTCAGAAGCGTATTCCTGTATCGTTTCCATCAAGAAGGTATTTTAGTCGGTTTTTTATGAAGTAGCCTTGTAAGGCGAATGGATAGGTCCGTAAATATAATCTTCGCATTGCCATTTCTTTCCACGTGAAATATGGCATCTTCCAGTTCTTTGGTTATTTCCAGGATATTGTTTTCATGCACAAAGGGCGCGAATTTTTCCAACTGGAAGCCATCTGCATGAATCTTCATATAGGCCAGTTCGTGCACCCCGTAATTCAAGAGCATCGCCTGGCGCATTACCATAATGCAATAGTGTAGGAACTTTTTTTGGGTCTCCCTTCCGGTTTTTGCCAATTCATCGCTCCATAACAGTAGTTCGTGTATGGCAGCTTTGTTCCCTTTGGCCTTAAAGGCACTTCGGACCCATTGCACGAACCACTTTTCGAACACCAGATCTTCCGAGTCCTTGTTCAAAAGGTCAAGTGCCTTGTTGAAGTTTCCATTGGCTTCGTGGGCGATTTGCATCGCCTCTTGTTGGGATGCCCCTTTTTTGAGAAGCGCATCGGCGATAACGTCCTCTGCCAAAGGCGGAAAATGCAAAATCTGGCACCTGGAACGTATGGTCTGTAGAATTTGCTCCTCATCCTGGCAAAGCAACAGAAAGACCGTTTTTTCCGGTGGTTCCTCTATCAACTTCAAAAGTTTGTTCGATGCGGCGGTGTTCAATTTTTCGGCCATCCAAACGATCATGACCTTAAAACCGCCTTCATAGGATTTGAGGGATAGCTTTTTTACGATTTCCTTGGCCTCGTCCACCCCGATCTGGCCCTGCTTTTTTTCAATATCTATCAATCGGTACCAATCAAATAGGTTTCCATAGGGTTGCTCGGCCAAAAACTCCCGCCACTCCTTGCTAAAACTGTCACTTACGGCATGTTTTTTGGCCTGTTCCGTATTGGCAACCGGATAGGCGAAATGTACATCTGGGTGGGCAAAGGATTTGAACTTTAGATTGCAGGCGGCGTTGCCGCCCTCATTTTCGCCATTTTGGTTGCCACATATCAAATATTGGGCATAGGCCAAAGCCATGGGCAAGGTGCCGGACCCCTCGGGGCCTACGAACAATTGCGCATGGGGAATCCTTCCGGCATCAGCACTAGATGTGAGATGGTTCTTTATATGGGGGAGCCCTAAAACGTCCTTGAATAGCATGGCTCCAAATATAGTTGTTTTTGGAGCAGGAAAGAATAGCCATAATTTCTTGGGGAAGGTTTTAACAAGACCTATTAATGGTTACATTTGCCTTTTATTTTAAAGTACCATTCCATGAAAGTATTAGACGACCACAATTTTGAGAATAAAAAGGCCTTGATCAGGGTTGACTTTAATGTACCCTTGAACGAAAAGTTTGAAGTAACGGATGCCAACAGGATCGAAGCGGCCAAGCCAACCATCATTAAGGTATTGGAAGATGGAGGCAGCGCGATTCTTATGAGCCATCTTGGTCGGCCCGATGGCAAAAGAAATCCGGATCTGTCCTTGAAGCATATTTGTGCCAAGGTTTCCGAAGTAATTGGTGTTTCGGTCAAGTTTGTGGAAGACTGTATTGGGGAAAAAGCGGAAAGGGCCGCCCAAGATCTAAAAAGCGGAGAGGTGCTGTTGTTGGAGAACCTCAGGTATTACAGTGAAGAGGAGAAGGGTGACGAGGCTTTTGCGGAAAAACTTTCTAAATTGGGGGATGTCTACATAAACGATGCCTTTGGTACTGCCCACAGGGCACACGCCTCAACAACGATTGTTGCCAAGTTCTTTCCAGGGGCAAAATGTTTTGGGTACTTATTGGCCAAGGAAATCGACGCTATCGAAAAAGTAATGCAGACGGGTGAAAAGCCTGTATTGGCGATTTTGGGAGGGGCCAAGGTTTCGTCCAAAATTACGATCATTGAGAATATATTGGATAAGGTGGATGACCTTATCATAGGTGGGGGTATGACCTATACCTTTGTTAAGGCACAAGGGGGCAGCGTTGGCGATTCCATTTGCGAGGACGATAAAATGGACCTGGCCATGGATATCCTAAAGCAGGCGAAGGAAAAGGGCGTAAACGTGCATTTGCCTGTAGACGTAATCGCTGCGGATGATTTCAGTCCAAACGCGAAAACCAAGGTTCTGGATGTAGACAACATACCCAATGGTTGGCAAGGTTTGGATGCCGGTCCCAAAACGCTGGAAAACTTCAAAAAAGTGATTTTGGGCGCTAAAACGATTCTATGGAACGGTCCCGTAGGTGTTTTTGAAATGGATGCCTTTGCCAAGGGAACCATAGCTGTTGGAAATTTCATTGATGAGGCTACCCAAAATGGTGCATTTTCACTTGTGGGAGGGGGCGATTCCGTTGCCGCAGTCAAGCAATTTGGCTTTGAGGAAAAGGTAAGCTATGTTTCCACGGGAGGAGGGGCCATGTTGGAAAGCCTGGAAGGAAGGACATTGCCAGGAATCGCTGCAATAAACGAGTAGACAGGGCGTTATCGATTAACGGAGTTTAACGGGTTAATCTACATTTTAAGAAAGAAAATTTTATTCTAAAGGAAAAATGTACGATTTTCGTTAGTCCCGCTAAGAAAATTTTCGCTCTATGAACAAGTCGCACATCCGTAGTTTTTTTCTAGTTGGTTTTTTTGCGTTTCCGATGTTTTTATCGGCACAGCAAAAAGATTCCGTAAACCTTCAAAACAAGAAGGCAATTGTCACAAACGAGATTGAAAATGATTCCGCCACGTTACAGGCGGAACAGGTTATAGACCTTTCGGCCGTGGATTCCATCCCGGATAATGACTTTATCTTGGTGAAGTCAGACCAAACCCAGAAGTATGACCTCAAGGACCACTCCCAGGCAGCAAAGTACGACAGTCTTTGGATGAAGGAACTTATTGCCAATGCTCCGCTGTTTGAGGCTATCTATGAGGACGTAACGACTTTGGAGCCGGATTCGACCTATGTGCTGGATTTGAATACGGATACATTAAAACTCAGGTTGGAAAAATTAAACCAAAAAACCCCTTTTAATGTTGCTTACAATCCCTCCCTTGAAAATGTAATCAAATCATTTTTGACAAGAAGAAGAGGGCTTATGCAGCGAATGTTGACCGCGAGCCAGTTTTACTTTCCCTTATTCGAGCAAGAAATGGACAATCACAATATTCCTTTGGAAATGAAGTATTTGTCCATTGTTGAATCTGCCTTGAACCCAAAAGCAAGGTCCAGGGTGGGTGCCACGGGTTTATGGCAATTTATGTACGGAACGGGAAAAATGTACAATTTGGACGTAACAAGTTATGTAGATGAACGCAGTGACCCTATTAAATCTACTAAGGCAGCTTGTCAATATTTGTCCAAACTCTATGAAATTTTTCAGGATTGGGATTTGGCGCTCGCCGCCTATAATTCGGGACCAGGGAATGTCAACAAGGCCATAAGAAGATCTGGCGGATATAAGAATTATTGGAACATTCGAAGCTATTTGCCCAGGGAGACAGCGGGCTATGTGCCGGCATTCTTGGCCACCATGTATATTTTTGAATATGCGGAAGAGCATGGTCTAAAGGGGCAAAAGGTGGACAGGCCGTATTTTGAGACCGACACAGTACACGTAAAAAGCCTCATTACGTTCGACCAGATAGCTGAGTTGGTAGGTATTGACAAAGAAGAACTAAAGATTTTAAATCCGTCCTATAAATTGAATGCCATTCCTTATGTGGAAGGAAAGAACTACACCCTTCGTTTGCCCAGAAGCCATATGGGCAAGTTTGTGGCCAATGAGGAGGCTATTTATGCCCATGTGGAAAAGGAGCTTAACAGCAAGGAAAGTCCATTGCAGGAGCTTGTAAAGCAGGCCGAGGAGGGAGAAGTGGTCTATAGGGTACGGAGTGGTGATTATCTTGGTAAGATCGCGGAGCGTTATGGCGTTGGTGTGAGCCAAATAAAAAGATGGAACGGCTTAAGGAGCAATAATCTTAGGATTGGCCAGCGATTGACCATTTTTCCCAAAAAACAGCCCGTTGCCGCTGTAAAACCAAAGAACACCCCTTCAAAAGGTTCAATATCGAGCAACATAAAAGTACACGAAGTTCGCAGTGGGGATTCCCTATGGACGATTTCCAAAAAATATCCTGGAGTTAGTATCGAAAATTTACGAGAATGGAACGGTATTAGTGGTAATAATCTAAAACCGGGCACAAAATTGAAACTGTGCGATTGTTCATCGTAAATTAGATATGTAAAATGAAGAAAATCAGAACACTATTTTTATTGACCATCTTGATCTTTGCTTCCTGCAAGGAGAATAAGCAACAAGATTATTTACCGGAATCCATTGGTGCCTATAATACCCTTACGGTCGTAATCAATAACGATCTTTGGAAAAGTGAGGTAGGGGACAATATCAGAAGACATTTTGCCGCTCCAGCATTGGGCTTATCTTGGGACGAAGCCCAATTCAGCATCACACAAATACCCCATCAGATATTCTCGGGTTCTGTACGGAACACAAGGTCCGTTTTATATGTCATGGAAGACTCCCTGGACCTTGCCCACATGAAGAGTAACATGTATGCCAAACCGCAGTTGATTGGTGTGGTCAAAGGAAGAAACCACCAAGAGATCATTGATAATTTAAATGAAAAGGCCCCCGAATTTATAACCGATTATAAAGCGTTGGAAATAGCGGAAGCACAAAAGAAATTTTTGAAGTCCTTAAGCAAGGAAAAGGCCTTGCAGGAAAAGTTGGGCATCAACTTGAATGTACCCTCCGTTTATAAAGTTGGAAGGGAAGAGGAGAATTTTGTATGGATCGATAGGCAAATTCAAAAAGGGAACATGAACATTATTGCCTACAGTGTTCCCTGGGATACATTTTCAAACGACTCGACCTTTGTCCAGGACATTGTACGCATGCGCGATTCCATTGGAAACCTGTTTATTCCAGGTGAGGATATCCCCGGAAAAAACAATCATATGATTACGGAAAAGGCGTTTTCACCCTATGTTTTTCCCGCGGAAGTCGCCGGAAGGAAAGCCGCAGAGGTTAGGGGGAGGTGGGAAATGTCCGCATATCCTATGGCAGGCCCGTTCCTGACCTATATCATAAACGACAAGCCAAACAACAGAAAACTGGTATTGGAAGGCTTTACCTTTGCCCCGGCGACCGAAAAACGGGATTATATGTTCGAGCTGGAGGCGATTTTAAAGACCGTAAAATTCAATGAGTAGAATACTTTCTTGATGCATAAAAAAGGGCCCACATTTTGTGGGCCCTTTTTTGCTTAAATATTTATTCTCACTTAAAGATTACTAAAAGAAAAACCTGTAGATATTCTAAATATCAATGCATACAACGCCAATGCAATTAGGATAAAACATGCCCAAGAAAACACCTTAAAATAGTGTTCCAGAATATAACTTTTCCAGTTTCTAAAGGCTTCAATATAAATTTCCTTGATAAGTAAAAGATTCCCCATAATCATGGTTTTTTAAGTTACAGAGCTAAAGTTCTAAAACCGTAGGCATATTTCTAAAAAGATCAGACTAAGGGATAAAAAAGTCTGCAAACAAAAAGGGATATTTTAAAAAACCTATGAATTACCTGTATTATCGTTCAATTGAAATGTATTCGTTTGAGGTAGCAATACGCTTCGGCACATTAAAAAAGGCAGAAACCCTCAGGTTTCTGCCTTTTTTATTCTTTATATAAATGGATTTTACAAATCTACAATGATGAATTCAGATCTACGGTTCAAGTAGTGCCTTTCTTCCGTACAACGGACACTGCCGTTACATTCGTTCAACAGTCTTTCCTCGCCGTACCCTATGGCACTTTGGATTCTTTCCGGAGCAATACCTTTGGATATGATATATTCCCGCGTGGATTTGGCCCTCCTATCCGATAGGTACTTGTTGTAGACATCGCTACCCCTTGAGTCGGTATGTGATTCTATCTTGATGATCATTTGGGGATACTCGTTCATCACGCTAACAAGCTTGTCCAGTTCTTTGGCGGCATCGGGGCGTATGTAAGATTTGTCAAAATCAAAATGGATCATTTCCGTCTTAAGTTTTCGAATACCGTCCTCAACGGCAATCATTTCCTTAAGTTTTCTCATTTGGATATCGACATTTATGGTGTCGTTATCCGCCGTGGCAACTTCCCTTTCATCATAAAAATAGGAATTGCGCGTGGTCTTGAGGGTGTATTTGGTGTTGGCATCCAAATCCTCGAACATAAAACTCCCATCCTCGCCGGCCTCAACCTCCTTCAGTTTCATATTGTTCTCGTCCAGTAATTCTACCAACGCCCTAGGCATAACATCGCCGGTTACGAGTTCTGTCACTACTCCGGCGATGGCATTTTTCACCACGGGAACCTCCTCTATTTTTAGAGTCTTAAAGGAATAGATGTCGTCAAATCCTTTGCCTCCGTCCCTATTGGATGCAAAATAACCCATTTGTTTTTCCTCATTTACGATAAACGAGAAGTCGTCCTTATTACTGTTGATGGGTTTGCCCAAGTTCTTGACTTCCTCAAATCCACCATCCTCGTTAAAAGCCGCCTCATATACATCCAAACCGCCCATTCCTACATAGCCATCTGAAGAAAAATATAGTTTTTCCCCGTTCACGAAGGGGAACATCTCCTTTTTTGCCGTATTAATGCCAGGACCTAAGTTTCTAGGTTCCGAGAAGGAACCGTCCTCCAAGAGGTCCGCTACGAATATATCCGTTTCACCAATGCTTCCGGGCATATCGGAAACGAAGTACATTTTCCTGCCATCCGGACTAAGCACGGGGTGTCCTGTTGAATAGGAGTCGCTGTTGAAAGGTACTTCGGTAGCTTCGGCCCATTGACCATCGACCTTAACCGATTTATAGATTTTTAAGTGGTTGATTCCCTTACTGTCTCTACGCAGCTTTTTGCCATAATTGTTCCTCGTAAAGAACATGGTGTTGTTATCTGGGGTAAAGGTAACTGCCGCCTCATGGTATTTGGTGTTGATTTTCTTGTTGAACTTTATGGCATCACGAAGTTCTTGCGTTTCCTCGTTCAATTTGGCGGTATAGAGGTCCAAATAGGGTTGGTTGTCCCATTTATACCGTCTGGTCGTAAATACGGACGAATCCTTTGCAGAGGCGAATACAACCTTGTCCTGCTCTAAAAATGCAGGGGAGAAGTCGCTATACTCAGAATTGATGCCAAGGTTCTTTATATCAAATTTTGGTTCAGCATTTATTAGTCGGTCCAAAATTTGCTCCCTTTGGTTAGCTGAAACGGTGGCTTTGCCAAGTTGGGCCTCATATTTTTTATTGTAAAGTCGCATCAATCTTTTGGACCTGGCATAGTTTCCGGTACCTTTTAGGGAGTGTGCATACCTAAAAATATTATCGGCGGACATTTGATCCCCATAAGTCTCATACATGGTATTGTACCATTTGTAGGCCTGCTCCATATTTGTGTTGAAATAATGGGCATCTGCAATCTTCTGAAGTACCTCGTAAGATTGCTCGGCTTTATTGTTTTCGAGAGCCGTTTCGTAGAGTTTGGCAGCTTCGGCATACCACATTTTATCGAAATAGGCATCGGCCCTTTTTATGATCATGCTTTTATTAGGGTCCGATTCAATGGATTTGGAGCCGGGGTTGTCCTGGAATTCCTCTTCCATGACGGCCAAATCGGATTTCGTAGCCTGTTCCTGTATCATATCATAGGTCACGTCTTCCGGTTCAAGGGGTCTCACCAAAATCTCCTTCTTAGATTCCCTTAATTGAGAAGTGTTCGTTTTGGATTGGTTGGTATTGGTCTCGGCACTTGCAACACTGCTTTCCTGCAATCCAGAAACGGCTTCTTTATACTCGTCAATTTTATCCTGATTGGTATAATACACGGTAGCTGTTTTAGTCGCTGCTCTGTTGGAGCTAAAAGCATCGGAGTAAATGATGTTACCGCCCTCTGGCAACCTATTTTCCAAAAGTTCTTTTTCACTCGCAATGACGCTATTGTCAAAGGAGTTATCGATTACCATGTTAAGTATCCAAACATCATCGTCGTATTTTCCGTCAAAATCCGACTTACAATCGGCAATCGCTTTTTGCCAGGAGCTATAATGATTTAGGTATAAATAGTAAAGCTTGTTTTTGGGATTTTTGATATAGCCGGCAGTGAATCCCTGTTTATTAAGTTTCTTTACCTGTTTGTCCAATTTGTTATCCTTGCTGAAAACACCTGAAATCACATAATAGCCATTCGAGAATCCATCGATATCCGTCAGGGTTCTTTGAGGAATATTGTTTGCCCTTGCGGCATTGAAAAACCTCTCATCGTCAGTTCTGTCTATCGTATAGAATTTTTGATCTGTAGTATTGTTTGAAGCCCCGGTATTGGATGATGCCAGTCCTGTCTGAAAGTCCTGTGCTCCCATAGATAGGGAAAATAGAAATACACAAATGGATAAAATATATTTCATGCTTTAAAAATCATTTTCGAAAATCGTTCACAAACTAGTTGTCTAATAACAAGTTTTGGACGGATTTATTTTCGAAAATACCTTTAAAGGCAATAATGGATTATTTTTTGTTGTGAAAGGGGTGTTTTTTGTCGTGTAGCCTAAATAAATGCGTGGGTCCAAAGAAGTTTCAACAACATATTTAATGATTAAAGATCCAACAAAAAAAGGGCGTTAACCGCAATTGGATAACGCCCTTTCAGTGTATTCGAATGTATGTTTATTCCTTTTTTTCTTTTTCAGGGGACTCGTCCTCTTTGGAAGCATCCTTAAATTCCTTGATTCCGCTGCCAAGGCCACGCATGAGCTCGGGAATTTTTTTACCACCGAAAAGCAAAAGAACTACCAAAACAACTATTGCTATCTGCCATGGGCCTATTGCCAAGAATATATTCGCTACTGTCATAATACAAAGTCTTTAATGGATAACAAATGTAGTAAAAACTAGTTTACCTAACTAGAATATTAACGTTAAGCAATGAAAGGTTGAAATCAGTATCAAATAATCTTACGGAAATTGCATAGCGACTTTAGGCGTTGCTTATTTTTAGGTTTAACGTACTAGTTTACATTTCTAAGTTTATCTTTGTTCAGATGGCCAAAAAAGTAAAAAGAAGAAAGGAAATAAAGCGCAAGCTGCTCCACAAGTACCGTTTGGTAATACTGAACGAAAGTACTTTTGAGGAAAAAATATCTTTCAAGTTGAGCCGATTGAACGTTTTTGTAACGGCATCACTCTTCATGATTGCCCTTATTGGCCTTACCATCCTCCTCATTGCATTTACCCCTTTAAGGGAATATATACCAGGATACTCCTCCACCGCCCTAAAAAGACAGGCCACAGAGCTTACCTATAAGACTGACTCCCTTGTAAGAACCCTTAATTATACCAATAGGTATTTAGATAATATCCGTATGGTTTTGAAGGGCGATATTGAGAACAATGAAATCAACAGGGATTCCTTGTTCGAACAATTTAAGCTGGACCCCGCATCCGTTGACCTATCGCCCATTAAGGAGGATTCCCTTTTAAGGGCTGAAGTTGCCCTTGAAGACAAATACAATCTATTTGAACGGGACACCAATAGGAAAAATCTAGTCCTTTTTCCTCCTGTTACAGGAACCGTCTCCATGGGATATGATTTGGAAAGTAAGCATTACGCCGTGGATATTGTCGCACCCATTGATACCCCTGTAAAGGCCGTGGCCAATGGCACCGTTATATTTTCGGAATGGACGGCGGATACGGGTTATGTTATAATCCTGGAACACCAGGATGGTCTTTTGAGCGTTTATAAGCACAATGGATCGCTGGCTAAATTCCAAGGAACGGTAGTGCGCGGAGGTGAGGTAATCGCATCTGTTGGGAATACGGGTGAATTGACCACGGGTCCACATTTGCATTTTGAGCTTTGGGATGACGGAAATCCTGTTGACCCACAGAATTTTTTAGACTTCAATTAGTTATCATGTCCTTAAAAGCCTTTGCCGCCAAGATTTTCGCCAAAAGAATTGTGGCCAAGACCCAAAAATGGGTTCAAAATCCGCACAAAACCCAGCAAAGGGTCTTTAAGGAGTTGGTGGCCAAAGGGTCCGGTACAAAATTTGGGGAGGACCATGATTTTAATGGTATCCAGACGCATCAGGACTTTGTTGAAAGGGTGCCCGTTAGGGACTATGAAGAACTAAAATCCTATGTGCATAGGGTGGTGGATGGAGAGCCGGACATTTTATGGCCAGGGAAACCCATTTATTTCGCGAAGACTTCGGGAACCACTTCTGGCGCTAAATACATCCCCATCACCAAAGAATCCATAAAGCACCAAGTAGAAGCATCCAGAAATGCCATTCTCAGTTATATCCATGAAACGGGCAGGGCCGATTTTGTAGACGGAAAAATGATTTTCTTACAGGGAAGTCCGGAGCTTACCGAAAAGAACGGCATCAAATTGGGCAGGCTTTCCGGGATTTCCGCACATTATGTCCCCAATTATCTTCAGAAAAACCGATTACCAAGCTGGGAGACTAACTGCATCGAGGATTGGGAGACCAAAGTAAATACCATAGTTGAAGAAACAAAGGACGAGGATATGACCGTAATTGCGGGTATTCCTTCCTGGGTACAAATGTATTTTGAGAAGTTGAAGGAAAAAACCAATCGGAATATTGGAGATCTGTTTCCCAATTTTGAGCTTTTCATTTATGGCGGGGTCAATTACGAACCCTACAGAAAAAAGTTTGAGGAGCTCATTGGCAGGAAGGTGGCCAGTATAGAATTGTTTCCTGCCAGTGAAGGTTTTTTTGCCTATCAGGACTCCCAAATGGAAAAGGGCATGTTGTTGCTCCTGAATTCCGGGATATTATATGAGTTCATCAGGATTGATGATTTTCATAAAGAGGAGGGCCAACGATTGACCATAGAACAAGTTGAAAAAGATGTGGATTATGTAATGATTATATCCACCAATGCAGGGCTTTGGGCATACAACCTTGGAGATACCGTTCGGTTTGTTTCATTGGAGCCCTATAAGGTCGTTGTTTCCGGAAGGGTCAAGCATTTTATTTCGGCCTTTGGGGAACATGTTATCGCAAAGGAGGTTGAGGAAGCGATGCAAACGGCAATGAATGCTACGGATGCCAAAATGAACGAGTTCACGGTTGCTCCCCAAATTACTCCGGAGAACGAAGAGCTGCCCTATCATGAATGGTTCGTGGAATTCGAAAAGGAACCTTCGGACATGAATACCTTCAAGAGAATTCTGGACGAATCCTTACAGCAACAGAACAGCTATTACTTTGATTTGATAGAAGGTAAGGTCTTACAACCCCTTAAAATTACTCGTATACGACATAACGGATTCAAGGAATACATGAAATCCATGGGGAAACTAGGAGGTCAGAACAAGGTACAACGTTTGGCGAACGACCGAAGCGTAGCCGATAAATTGAAAGAATTCATGGCCTAAAAATACGGCGATATCAATACCAAATAATAATTGTAGTTTTGCGGGAAATCTCTTATGAGCAGAACAGTCACAACAACCAGGGCGCAGGAATCCACCAATGCCATAGAGCGCATGTACATCACTATGCGCCATCTTTTTAACAGGGGCTTTTATAAACCAACGGGTATTTCGGGCGAAGCCTTAAAAAATGCTCTTCTGCTCCTACGACCAGAAATTTATGGCTCCTTAGGGGAGGAAAAGGCGGAACTCAACGGACTTCTGTACGTTCTGGAAAGACTTCCCGAAGGAATTGAACAATGTAGGTTCATAAATCTCACCTCGGACGAAGGTTATGGTATATCCCACATAGACCCAATAATCCCCCCAAAAAGAAGGCGAAACTGCTACCGAATAGACGATGAGCAGATGAATATTGAGATTACCCGGGGCAGATCGGATATCTACGACATTCTTACCCATTTAACTTTTTTGTTCATTGAGTCCGAAAAAATATGCAAGAAGGTCCTGATACCGGAATCCAATAAGACCATCAGGGATTGGTCAAAACTGGAAGCTTTTCTTAAAAAGGAAACGTTGGAACAATCTGAAAAGGAGATTGCCCTGATACATACCGCCAATATTTTGGGAAGGTCCTTTGGAGAAGTATTGCATGTTTACAATAAACTGACAACAGAAACCGACCCAGAACGATTTTTGCGCATTGTATATTGGTTGGGAAAATTGGCCATAGAGGAGGAAATTACGGGAGAGAAGCGTTCCATAACCTTTAGCGCCCTACTGAGGGAGCGATTGGGACACCACATCCACGGTGAACGATGGGCCAACCACATTAAAGGGATCCTGGAAGAACATGGTCTCTTGGAAAGGCCGATACATATTATTTCCGCCAACATGCATAGTGTCATGAACTCCTTCTTCGCGACCAACGCCCTTAAAGAGGAGTTTCCCAATACTAGCAAACTGGAAATTTTTGAAGCCTTGAGCGCTTCGGGCAACGAGGTCCTACGCTTGAAGGTACGTGAATTTGCAGAGGCCAATGGCATGATATCCATTGCGGATTCCTCTGGTACCAATATTGACGTCCAAATATTTGATACGGGAATGTTCAATAAGAACGTCTGCTGCTATAATTTTCCAAGTACAGGTGAAGAAGAAAAACCTGTTATATTTGTGATGGACTATGCCTTTGGAGAACAGGCTTTTGAAACCATAGATGAGTTTCTTAAACCTTATGAAATGGATGAGAAGGAAGTTTTTTTGAATGTGGTTTCCGTCTCCATCATGGGTAAGGCCGGGATTTTGGAAGGGGGCAAGGGCGATATCATGATACCTTCTGCACATATTTTTGAAGGAACGGCTGACAATTATCCTTTTAATAATGAATTGTGTAGCGAGGATTTTAAAGGAAACGGTCTGAAGGTATATGAAGGGGCCATGGTAACCGTTTTAGGGACTTCGCTCCAGAACAAGGACATCCTGAAGTTTTTTCATGAGTCCACTTGGAACGTTATAGGATTGGAAATGGAAGGAGTACATTATCAAAAAGCAATACAATCGGCCTCGAAAATTAGAAAGAGCATACGGGAAGATGTAAAGGTGCGCTATGCCTATTATGCTTCGGACAATCCTTTGGAGACAGGAAGTACCTTGGCTTCGGGCGGATTGGGAACGACCGGTGTAAAGCCTACCTATTTGATTACAGATCGTATTTTAAAGCAAATATTCAACACATAACATGGCGGAAAATCAATCAATGAAAAATCAGAACAGTTCCGATGAAATCGACTTGGGACAGTTATTCCAGCTTATAGGAAAAGGGTTTGATTCTTTATTTAAATTTATTCTACGGGTATTTGTCTATTTAAAAAGAAATATTTTTATACTGATTGGTTTAGCTGCTATAGGTTTTGCGGTTGGATATGGACTGAACCAAATAGTAACCAAAAGGCAGAAAACCGATGTTATCGTAAAACCACAGTTGGAAAGTAAAAATTATCTATATGATGTCATTGATGAAATACAAGCAAATATAGATGCAAAGGATAGCAGTTTTTTTGAGTCAATAGGAATCGAAGAAGTTGATTTTGCAGGATTGGAGATTACCGTGAATAGGGTTATTGAAGAGGGCACTTCTGATAGGGACATGCAATATCTTGAACTATTGCAAAGTTTTGAAAATACCGACGCCATTGCCGATATCGTTAGGGCAGAACTGGAAAATAAAAGTTCATTTAACCATCGAATAACCTTTTATTACAAAAACAAAGAGTTAGGGATTCAATTTGCAAAAAAAGTGATGGAATATATTAATTCCAGCACATATTTTGATGAGGTTCTTATGATATCCAGAAATAATGCTAGAGGAAGGATAGAACAGAATGAACTTTTGTTGGACCAGGTTGATAAAATCATTACAAATTATACCAATAACTTGGCGTCAAGGAACAATGCTGTTTCCAGTGAACGCATAATTTTGGACAATCAGGAACAAGTAAATATTGCTGATCTTTTTGAATACAAGAATCTTTTAATAAGGGATATTGAAATCAAAAAGTTGGAATTAGCAGAACAGACGGAACCTATAAGTATTATCAATTTTGGAAAATCCCATGAGGTTCAAAAATCCTTTTTCGGAAAAAATCTTGTCCTCATTCCTTCAATTCTGATCGTTGTCTTCCTTTTTGTTTCATTCTTAGTTTACCTGAACCAGAAATCAAAAACCTTAATTTTATGAAATGCCTATAAGCCATGGACAAAATCACACTGTTTTAATTACGGGGGGGGCAGGTTTTATTGGTTCCCACGTTGTAAGAAAAATGGTTATGGCTTATCCTGGCTACCTGATTGTCAATTTGGATAAGTTAACGTATGCAGGCAATCTTGAAAACCTAAAGGATGTTGAAAACTATCCCAATTATAGATTTATCAAGGGAGATATAGCTGATGGGTACTTTATTAATGACCTTTTCTCAAATTGGAATTTTGACGGGGTTATTCACCTTGCGGCAGAATCTCATGTGGATAGGTCTATAGAAGAACCATTGGAATTTGTAAAAACAAATGTTCTTGGGACCGTAAATCTTTTGAATGCGTCCAAACAGAATTGGAAAAAAAATTATGAAAGAAAACGATTTTATCATATCAGCACTGATGAAGTATACGGATCATTAGGTGATACTGGATTTTTCTCTGAAAAAACCTCATATAAACCTAATTCTCCCTACTCGGCTTCTAAAGCAAGTTCTGATCATTTTGTAAGATCATATGGGGAAACCTATGGGCTGCCATATGTAATTTCAAATTGTTCCAATAATTACGGACCTTATCAATTTCCCGAAAAACTGATACCACTTTTTATTAATAACATTATCCAAAACAAACCTTTGCCAGTCTACGGAAATGGAAAAAACACAAGGGATTGGCTTTTCGTAGAAGACCATGCAAACGCTATTGACCTGGTATACCACAAGGGAATAAATAAAGAATCTTACAACATTGGAGGTTTTAATGAACGGCAAAATATAGATTTGGTAAAATTGCTTTGCAGTTTGATGGACAAAAGACTTTTTAGAAATGAAGGGGAGTCTGAAAAATTAATAACTTTTGTAAAGGATAGGCCGGGGCATGATTTGAGATATGCAATTGATGCAACAAAAATCAATAAAAAATTGGGCTGGAAATCCTCCGTAACATTGGAAGAAGGACTAGAAATGACTATAGATTGGTATTTGGCAAATGATGATTGGCTTAATCATGTAAACTCTGGAGAATACCAAGATTACTACAAAATGCGCTATAAGCAATAGAAAGTTGCAATGAAAGGAATTATTTTAGCAGGTGGTTCAGGTACAAGACTTTATCCTTTGACTTTGTCCGTTAGCAAGCAATTGATGCCTGTGTACAACAAACCCATGATTTATTATCCTCTTTCAACCTTGATTAGTTCTGGTATTAGGGAAATACTGATTATTACGACCCATAAAGATTTACATCTGTTCCAAAACTTGTTGGGTAACGGTTCTAATCTTGGTTGTTCTTTTAAATATGCAGTTCAAGAGAAACCCAATGGAATAGCCGAGGCATTCATATTAGGGGCTGATTTTATAGGGAATGAAAAGGTAGCGCTTATTTTGGGGGACAATATTTTTTATGGCACAGGATTATCAACTCTTCTCAAAGCAAATAACAATCCCGAAGGAGGTATTATTTTCGCGTATCAGGTGGGCGATCCAGAACGATACGGGGTAATCGAATTCGACATAGAAGGAAAAGCTATAAGTATTGAGGAAAAGCCAAACAAACCTAAATCAAATTATGCGGTTCCTGGAATTTATTTTTATGATAATGAGGTTGTTAAAATTGCTAAAAGTGTTACACCAAGCAATAGGGGGGAGTTGGAGATTACAGATATAAATAAGGAATATCTAAAAAAAGGGAGGTTACATGTGATTGTCATGGACCGAGGCACGGCATGGTTGGACACCGGGACCTTTACATCTTTAATGCAGGCTTCACAGTTTGTTCAGGTGATTGAAAATAGACAGGGTTTAAAAATAGGGTGTATCGAGGAGGAAGCTTATAAACAAGGTTTTATTAGTGCGGAACAATTGAAAAAATTAGCAATACCTCTGCTTAAAAGCGGATACGGTCAATATTTAATGAGTTTGATACCATAATGTATTAAAAAAATACTACAAAGTGTATTTTCAATGTTTTCGCAAGATTTTCATGGAATTTGGTATTAAAGCATAGGAATTTAAGTCACCATAGTATCAAAAATAAGTCGTTTAAGTGTTTATAATAGGCAATCCTTGTAATTGATATTTCATTTCTGAAACCCTCAACTATTTTAATTTTCATCATACATAAAACAATATGATTAAGAACTTTATGAATCCCCAAATTTTAATATGGATATTAAAAGGGCCAAGATGTTGATAAGATAAGCCTATGAAATAAAGAATAATAGTATTTTTGAACAAAGCTAATACTAATAAGAAATGAAAGTAGTCGCATTATTGCCAATGAAAGGAAACTCTGAAAGGGTTCCCAACAAAAACCTCAAAAATTTTAGCGGAGCTCCATTATACCACAAAATACTTAATAGCTTATTAGCTTCCAATTATATTGAGCGAGTTGTGATAAATACGGACAGTGAGGATATCAAAAAGGATATTGAATACAATTATTCGAACAAAGTATTGGTGCTGGATAGGCCAAAAGAGCTTATTGGAGATATGGTTTCGATGAACAAGATAATTGAGTATGATATTAATAAGGTAGATGCTGATTATTACCTACAGACTCACAGTACCAACCCATTATTAAAGACTGAGACAATTGATGATGCCATCGAGACTATGATGAGAAGGAAAGATGGATTCGATTCTATTTTTTCCGTCACAAGGATACAAACAAGGCTTTATGGTTCTGATGGAACACCATTGAACCACGACCCAGTGGAATTAATTAGAACACAAGATTTGCCGCCTATATATGAAGAAAATTCCAATATGTATATTTTTTCAAAGGAATCTTTTGAAAATGCAGGAGGGAAGCGTATTGGTAAATCCCCTATTATGTTCGAAATTGATAAGATAGAGGCAATTGATATTGATGAACTACATGATTTTATCATGGCAGAAACCTTATATAAAACACTTAGATGATTTTTGGAAACATTGAGGACTGGAGGTATTATTTTGGAAAATCCGAAGTTTTTAATGAGATTTTCCAAGAATTACCAAAAATATCAACAAGTACGGGTAATGGGGAATATAGACTAAATAACCAAATCTATTACAAAGTCATGAGTTATGACACGCATGTGAGCCCATCCGTTATAGAATCGCATAAGAGGGAAGTGGATGTTCAGATAATACTAAAGGGCAAGGAGCGTATCAAAGTCTTTGATGAAGATGCCGTTAAAGTAACGGTACCCTATAAGGAGGAAAACGACTGTCAGTTTTACTCCATTGAAAAACAGTCTTTTACTGAGTTTGACTTAGTGCCTGGAAAAATGGCTGTCTTTTTCCCGAAAGACATCCATGCATGCCAATTTGCGGTGGAAGATAAGGTTGAAACTATAAAGAAAATCGTATTCAAAGTAGATGAAGAACTTTTTACACACTAAGAGTAATTTAAAGGAAAAACTTAAAAAAAGGCAGGTTTCATTTGGTTCATGGCTTACCATACCACACCCTTCCATAGTGGAAATCATGTCATCTGCGGGTTTTGAATGGCTTACTATAGACATTGAACATTCTGCTATTGACATCTCCACATTGCAAAATTTAGTCGCCCATGTCCAGGCTAATAAAATGGAAGCTTTGGTTAGGGTCAGCAAGAATGAGGAGGTTATTATTAAACGGGTTATGGATGCGGGTGCAAATGGGGTAATTGTGCCTATGGTAAAAAATGCTGAAGAGGCAAGACAAGCAGTTTCTTGGGTAAAATACCCACCCTTGGGGTCTCGTGGAGTAGGACTTTCAAGGGCACAGCATTATGGACTTGCTTTTAATGAATACAATAAGTGGGTACAGGAGGAAGCTGTAGTAATAGCTCAAATAGAACATATTGAGGGTGTTAATAATCTTTCAGAAATTCTAGATGTGGAAGGAATAGATGGGATAATTGTTGGGCCATATGATTTGTCTGCGTCTATGGGTAAACCTGGAATGTTCTACGATGATGACGTCAAAGAGGTCCTTGCCAGAATAGACAAGATAACCTTGGAAAAATCGCGGAGTCTTGGTTTCCATGTTATCGAATCCGATTATAAAAAGGTAATGGATAAAATAAAGATGCAATATAACTTTCTTGCCTTTAGTCTTGATTTCTTTTTTCTTGGCGACAAGGCTAGGGAACAAATGGATTTATTAAGGGATAAATTATAGAATGAAAGAAATTCTTGTTTTTGGCGGGTTTGGGTTTCTTGGTCACTACTTGGTCAAAGAACTTTTAAGGAGACAGTATAGTGTTACGGTCGCGGATATTGCTGAAAATGAAGAATTAATTGATCAGGTTACGCATCATTACTGTGATATTTCAGACCGGAACCAAGTTTCCAGTATTTTTAAAGGGCAGCAATTCGATATTGTTTACAACTTGGCCGGTTTTGCCAATCTAGACAATGCTATAAAGCACCCAATCAAAACAATGAATCTTAATGTACTTGGAAATATGTACATATTGGAGGAGTGTGTTAAACAGAAAGTAGACAGATTTATTTACGCAAGTAGTGCGTATGCCATGAGCAATAAGGGGTCATTCTATGGAGTTAGTAAATTGGCATCGGAAAAAATAATAGAGGAATACCATAAGAAATACAATTTGCCTTTTGTCATATTACGTTACGGTTCCGTGTATTCGGAGCGGCCGTATGATAATAATTATATATACAATTTGGTCAAAAAGGCAGTTAAGGAAAAACGCATAGACCACCATGGAGACGGTAATGAAATAAGGGAATACATTCATGCAGCTGATGCCGCTAAACTATCAGTGGACGTTATTGAATCCGATTCCTTTTCAAACCTACATGTAATTCTTACTGGAACGGAACGCATGAAGCGTTTGGAACTTTTTCAAATGATCAATGAAATTCTAAATAACCAAGTAGAGGTGAATTGTAGCGACTCCGGTTATCAAAATCACTACAAATTTACTCCGTACTCCTTTGAACCCAGTGTTAGTAAAAAGCTTACTGCCAATCCTCACATTGACATGGGCCAGGGCCTATTGGAATGTATAAGGGCGGTTCACAATGAATAGGGAAAATGGCGCTTAAGAATATTTTTTTTGATTTTGATGGAGTACTTGCAGAGTCAGTTGGTGCCAAAACAGAAGCTTTTAAGGAAATGTATTTGCCGTACGGTGAGGATATTGCCAACATGGTAGTCGATTATCACATACATCATGGTGGTATTTCCAGGTTTGAAAAGTTCAAGTACTGGGAAAAGACTTTTTTCGGAAAAGAACTTAGTGAAGAAGATGTCCATAAAATGGCCCAAAAATTCTCAAGTTTGGTTTTGGAAAAGGTGGTCATGTCCAAACCGGTTCAGGATTCTATTTGGTTTTTGGAGAAATACTACCAAAAATTAAGCTTTTGGGTAATTACAGGCACTCCTTCAAATGAAATCGAAATTATCGCATCAAGAAGGAATATGTTACATTTTTTTGAAGGATTGCATGGGTCTCCAGAAAACAAAAGACATTGGACGGAATATTTAATTAAAGAACACGGGCTAAACAGAGAAGAGACCCTTTTCTTGGGCGATGCAACTACGGATTTGGATGCGGCCCAATATTCCAAGCTTCACTTTGCTCTGAGGGACAATGAAGAAAACGAAGGCATGTTCAAGGATTATAACGGGCCTCGTTTTAGTAACTTTAGGGAATTGGAACAACTTTTGGTAGATAAAAATTTGTTGTAAGAATGAAAGTACTGCTTACCTCCACATCATTTCAGGATACTCCTGGAAAGCATCAGGAACTATTGAAAGAACAAGGTTATGATTTGGATATCCTGCGAGGACCTATTTCAGAAGGGCAATTGTTGCCCATCATAGGTAATTACGATGCCGTGATATGTGGGGACGATGAGTATACCGAGGCTGTCATTAAAAAAGGGGTGGAGGGAAACCTAAAATATATTTCAAAGTATGGGGTTGGACTTGACCGAATAGATTTGGAAGCGGCAAAGAAATATGGTATTCCGGTTACCAATTGTCCCGGTGTGAATCAAGTTTCCGTGTCGGAGCATGTATTGGCACTCCTTTTTACATTCGAGAAAAATGTGCATTTACAATATAATTCTACCAATACAGGTAGCTGGAAGCGTTGGGTTGGTCATGAAATCCAGGGCAAGACCATAGGGGTCGTAGGTCTGGGCGCCATTGGCAAGGAACTCTCGAAAAAGGCGAATGCCTTGGGAATAAAAGTCATGGCATGTGATCTTTATAGAAATCAGGAGTTTTTAGATCAAAATCCGTACATCTCCTTTGAAAAGGATATCAACGAAATTTATAAAAATGCGGATATCATCAGTCTTCATTTGCCGCATACCCCACAATCGGAACACCTTATTAGCGAAGAAGTCGTTCAGAACAAATTTAAAAGAAAACCGATATTGATTAATACCTCTAGAGGAATGTTGGTAGATTCAAAGGCGATTCTAAAGGGCTTAAAAGAAGGCAAATTGAGAGGATACCTCACTGATGTATTGGCACACGAACCTATGTTGGAAAACGAGATTTTAAAAGGGGCCGAAAATGTAATAATAACTCCTCACGTAGGGTCCAGAACCTTTCAAAGCGTGGAAAGGCAGGGAACGATGGCCGTTGAAAACCTGAAGAAATTAATCAATTTAGGTAAGGATTAGTTTCCTGTTGGAGTATATTTTGATATGATTTGCCATTGCGCCCCGTCATAAAGAAGGGTAACCGTTTCTCCATCCTTCAAATTCAGGACTTTTTTATTTTCAATGTTAGAGGTGCTGGAACTTACTTCCAATAAATTATTAGCGGTACCGGAATTTTTGATTAGCAGTTCTCTCCTAATTTCTTCCTCGGAAGGGCTTATTGTAACCAAACGTTTACCATCATTAGTATTTATAATAATATTCCTGGATTTTTTGTCAGTTTTTACATTCGAGGAGGTTATAGTTGTACCAAATTTTATTCCTGAGATTTCCGTAATACCATTAGGAGCTGAAATATGGTCTCCAATTTTTGGATTTGTTGTCATACTGTAGGAACTCCCGTTACCAAAACCTTGAATACTGGGCTTTCCGTTAAATGTTCCAATACCAATTTTCCCCTCTTTAAGGTTGCCAAATATGCCTTGGTAACTTTCCATGTAATGCCTATTGTTGGTTTTTCCACTTTCTGACCCCAATCCTAAAAATTGCCTGCCATAACCTCTACCTTCCCTTAACTTAGGGTCCAGCACCAAGTTGGTGGCCGGATCTTCAACAATGAAATTTTGTTTGACCCCGCTATATTTGGAATTTAAAATCTCCGCATTGATAACATTTTTTCCAACTTTTATACCGGTAAGTATTCTGTCGTTCGCACGAATAAAGCTTTCGTTGAAAATGAAGGTTTAGGTGTTTTCAACTTCTACAGCATTTTGATCTTTATGTGCACTATGCCCTCCCGTGATAAAGGGACTGTAGAAGGCGATAATATCATTGTCGAACTTTTCATTTAAGTCACTTGTTATTTTTATTTGTGGCTTGTCCTCATTTCTTCCATTTCCCTCTAGAAAAGTGGAAAAGGAGGTAAAATTGGTCAAGTCTTCCAAGATAAGCCCTTCGTCATAGCACCCCTGGATGACTCCACCAAAAAATTTCAACCCCGTAGATGAATTTATATCGCTATTGGTAAACTTGGCGCCCACCTTACAGTTCTCGACCTTAAAATTTCTGAAGTCCGTGTTTGTGGCATTCCTGCCCAAGATTCCAAATTTAGAGGCATTGTAAATAAAAAAGGAGTCAAAACTTGGGGTATAGCAATTAAGAAGACTCAACCCTATTCCGCCTCCTTCAATAATGATGTTTGAAATACCGCTATTTCGATTTACCTGATTTAAATGGATAGCAGTAGCCTCTGAATGAA
Source organism: Maribacter sp. PR66 (assembly GCF_028464205.1). Taxonomy (NCBI): domain Bacteria; kingdom Pseudomonadati; phylum Bacteroidota; class Flavobacteriia; order Flavobacteriales; family Flavobacteriaceae; genus Maribacter; species Maribacter sp. PR66. The sequence continues at coordinate 605,657 of NZ_JAQPCH010000001.1, read as the reverse complement.
ATTGATTGATGAAAAGATCTTTGATCTTTAGGTCAAATTTTTCATTTTCAGACCCAAAATCCATGAATGTCCCACTTCCTATAAAGTCTAAATAGGTTTTTCCTACGCCGTCCCCAATAATTTCCACGCCTATATCGGAGGATATACCCCGCTCAAATCTCCAATGTCCCGCAGGAATATAGACCTTGCCAACATAGATATCCCATTTATCATCAGTCCTTAATTCCGTACTGGTGACAATGGCGGCATCTATAGCAGCCTGGAGCGCATTTGAGTTATCATCAGACTCCAAAGAAGCCCCAAAGTCTTCAATATTAAATATGGCGGGCCTAATAAGGTCTTTGTGCTCCTGTGACGTGCTGTTTATCTTTTCATAAGGGATGCTGCTTAGACCTAGGGCTCTTTTTATACTTTCGTACCGAAAAACAAAAAACGCCAATAAAAAACCTACGATTACCGAAAACAGGATTAGAGCACCATATTTACCAAACTTACCAGACATTATTGCCATATAAAATTCATTTTAAAAACGGGGAAAGTACGAAAATTAGGATTAATTAATCGTCTGAACCTTAGTTTGAGGATTGGGTTTTTCTATATCTTTGAAATCAATTTAAAACAAAAAACTTATATCGATTTCAAAGAAGTTTTATAACAGACTTTGAAATCGATATTGATTTTAAGTTGGTAATAATTCTTATCCAAATTACAATAATTATCACCCAACAGAAGGTAAAAATTCTTTTCTAACAGTATATCCAATGTCCAATGTTGCCTATTCCTCAAAAAAAGTCTTCAAAAAGGCACTCTTTAACATTGGTTTTCAAGTAGTTCCAATTGCGGCTGCACTAATATTGACCCCCTATTTGATTGAAAACATGGGTAAGGACTTTTGGGCGAAGTATTCAACTGGAATTAGTCTTGTCTTCTTGTCCAATTATTTTTCTTTTGGTATAGGCCCTACATTGAATAGACGGGTTTCCCAGATTATTGGGTTGAAACAAAACCATAGAATTCAGGCAGAACTAAGGGAATGCGTGTCCTTTTCATACCTTCTTGGACTAGCCTTTTTCATACTGCTTCAAGCTGTTTTGTATGCCTCCTATATTTCTGAAAGCTTTAGCATTTTAAGATCTCACCAGGATTACGTTTTTTATAGTATCGTACTTTGTGTATTTTTTCTTTCCTTTCTTATTATACCCTATAAATCCTTGTTGGAGTCGTTCAGTGATTTTTATTTTTTGGCGATAGCAAGGGCCATCACTGCTGCGATGTTGTTCCTAGTACCTTTCTTCTACATTTCTTTGTTTGATGTTTCTCTTACAGGTATTTCTACCACCCTGCTTTTCATTTATGTCATTCTGTATCTACTCTATTTTGTAAGGGCCAAAAGTTATGAAGGCAAACTCTCGTTTAAAATGATATCCCCGGTAAACTGGGAAATAGCCAAAGGTTTATTTAGGTTTGAGCTAGGCTTTCTTAAAGAGACCATCTGGTTCAGTATTTTTTTTGCAACCTCAGCCATAGTCCTTTTTTTTGACAGGTTTTATTACCCCTTATTTTTTGATACCCGTACGATTTCTGACCATGTTACCTTACTGGACCTTTTCAATAGGGTTGCGATAGTAACGGGGACCATTTCACTGGTTTATTTTTCGGCAATTTCGGTCTGGTATCAAGAAAATAATTTGCGTAGGGTCACAGCGAACTTAAAGTTACAGTTAATAGGGGTAGGGCTGCTATTTTTTGGAATTGCCTTGGTTTCTTATTTCTTTTTGGATACAATTCTGCTTTGGTGGCTGAAATCTAGTTATTCAAATTTCATTGAATCCAATGGTTTCCATTTACTTATTGGGACATTACTTGTAAACTATACCATATTGCTGATAAGGCCTTTGCAGGCAATAGGTGAAATAAAGCTGGTTAGTGTCTGGCTAATGCGCTCAACCCTTTTGTATTTAATAATAGTTTTGTATTTGGGCGCTTTTTATTTGATAGATTATCATTTCGTGGCATTCATTACCAAGGCTTTGATAGATGTAATTATTCTTGTAACATTGTTGAGGAGAAAAAAGATATTATGAAGGACAAGGCATTTATCTATGAAGTCCATTATTCCAATTTCAACAGATATGTTATTCCATTAGCGGAATACCTGGTTAATAATTCCATAGCCAAGGAAGTCATATTGGTATATGATACGTTTACCAAAAGCGAAAAGATTCAAATATCACAGGATACAAGAATCAGCCTTTCACCAGTTAAAAATGTTTACAGGGAGAATAAGGGTAAGGATAACACCAACACCTTTTTTTTCAACTATAGTTATAGGATAACCGACCTTTATTGGACTTATAAATTCAAGAAAATAGGAGTTTGTACGTATCAGTTGCAACATGGTATGTATGCTGAATTTCTGGAGCGAAGCTTTCTGGGGTACTTCTCGGCAATCAACAGAAAAATGACCTATTTGCGATATCTTTTTAGTTTTTTGGTCAAAGGAAGATTTTCCATTTTTCTGTATTTGTTCAATAAGGACTTCACAAAGTCTTTTAAAATCAATGATTATATTGAAAACAAAAAGAGAAACAAGATAAGCCCCTTGTTATCAGACCATGTTTTTGTGTGGGGCGATTATTGGAAGGAGTGGTTTATTAAGAATCACTATTATGTGGCCCTTGACAGTTTTACCACTGTTGGAAACCCTGATTTCCATACCTTTATAAAAGGAAAAAATCAAACAAATCAACCGGAAAGAATCTGCTATATCGCCCAAACTTTTGTGGAGGACGGGCGTATGGAAAAATCTGTCTATAAGGGAATTATAGACAAACTTTCCAATGCGGTGAAAGATAGATTGATAATAAAGTTGCACCCAAGGTCCGATAGGACTATTTTCGAAACGGTGGTGCGCAATAAAGGTGTTTTAACCTATGATTTTCCTATTACTGGATTTTATGTAGGACACTATTCCTCCCTATTGGCCTTGGCCATCAATGAGGACAGCAAAGTATACCTGTTGGAGGTTAATGGAGAAGAAATACCCCATTATTTTAGGAATACCGTGGATCGTGTTTTTACCTCCATGGAGGACTTGTCCCGTGCAATTCTTGAAAATAATAAAAGCGAAAGGACTTCAAACATCTCATATTACTTTAAGAATATGGAAGAGCATCCATTTTCCATAATTGGGAACAAGCTGACCGAAAGAGTTAAATAGTTTCTATGGAAATATATAAACCTATAGTATTACAATCTATTTCGTTATTGTGCCTATTGGTTTTTTTGCTTTTTTCTAAGCTTAAGCGCTCAACCTCTTTAAAAGCCATTTCGCTTCTTTTAATTTTACTCTGTGTTTTGGCGATCTTTATAAATAGGGATTACGGAGCAAATATAGATTTGCCTCTATACATGGATTTTTATAAATATAATGTCGTTTTTGCGGACATTTTTATTTCTAAAACAGCATGGAAGGGAGATTTCCTCTTTTTTGCATTGATGCCCATATCACATTTGATGGGGTTTTCCAAGGAAGATTACATTACATTTCAGCTCCTATTGAGCATAGGACTTACGTTTTTGGCCTATTTTTATTTTTTTAAGGATACCAGGGCTATGATGTTTTTGGCACTTTTCTTTATGCTCAATAGTTCCTCCTTTTATTTGATTCAGGGAAATGTAATTAGACAGGGCCTATCTTCTTCCCTACTTCTTTTAAGTCTTTGCGCGCTACCCGGTATTCGAACAAACCTTTTTAAGGTTATGGCATTTTTTAGCCATAAAGGAAGCGTGTTTTCCTTTCTGACAGGTTTTTTGAATTTTAAAACTAATATTAGGGCAGTTATTTTGATTATTGGGGTGTTGGCTGGCTATTTTTCCATTTTTGTTCATCTCTTGAAGTTGTTTCCCTTGCCACAATTTGTAATTACAAAACTGGAGTTTTATTCCACATTTGAAAGGGCCTCTTCAAATTCTATGATTAAACTCGGTTTACTATTACTATTTAATATTTTGTTTTTATTCTTTAGGAATAGGAAAGGGAATTATGAAAAAGCATATACACTTTTTTTTTCCTTTTCATTGGCTGCATTATTGCTCTTTCGGTTTGACGGTATGTTCTCAAGGTTAATACTTTATACTGACATTTTTGTGCCGATCTTAACGGTTGGGGTAATCCAAAGATTCAGTACCAAAAAAAACAGAGCCATGGCAACAGTAATTTGTATTATATTAAGTCTGGCGTACTCCGTTTATGTATTCAACCACGAATCCATTCTTTTTAACATAGGTAAATACTTTTCGGTGTAAATATGATGAGAAAAAAAATTTCACAAATAGTGTTCCTAGTAATGGTATTTGGATTCTTCATTGGTTGCCAACGGAGGATGGATTCAAAAAATAAATTCATAAACGATTTCTTAATAGAAAACGGGAAACAACTATATAAGAGCGAAATGAAGAGAACCAAGTTGGACTATTTGCCATCATCTCAACAACTCGTTTATAGTTTTTGGAAAAAAGAGGTTTTTGAGGATAATGGCGAGTTATTTCTTCATCTATACCCAGAGGACTCGCTATCTCTGCCAGAGAGCAGAAATAAATATGGTTTTTTGAATATCGGAATAGGGGAAGGGGATATTCAAAATGTGGATTCGGCTTATTTCTATATTTTAAAGGACCTTTCCGTATATGGCAAAATTAATAGGGTGGTAACGGGCCAATATATTGGAAATAAAAGAACGTGGGAGGCAGATGAAATAATCAATTTAAATAGTTCGAACAATAGTTTAGAACTGAATGGAATAAAAAGCCCAAAGGTTGAAAATTCAGGTTCTGGATTCATGGAAAGATTATTAATCGAAAACTCCTTTATTCGGCATGTGGACAGCGAGACAAAAGTAAATTGTTACATAAGCTCCAACAAAAACATACTCTATTTGAGTAACTTGAATCCTAGTTTTTTAGAAGGTAATTTTGAATTTAGGTTCTATAGGTTCGATAGGGCTGTTGAAAACATAGTGGACAAGAAAAGTGTAAGCAAAATCAGAACATATTGTCCTGAAAAAATGCCATGCTTTGCTTCCTTAACACTTCCAAAAAACATAGACAGAATAAGTTTTGTCAGTTTGGAAAATATTGAAAGCAAGGCACTATTCAGTATGGTTTTAGAACAATAAAACATTTAAATCACCACAAAGTTTTTAAATGGTCAACGATCTGGGTCATATCAAGAAAATAGATATACATAGTTTTGCTATAGGACTTTGTATAGGCATACTGCCTTGGAGCGAAAAATGGAATACTGTATCCATTATTCTCTTAGCCTTACTGTTGTTTTTCAATCATTTTTGGTCAAAGAAAAAAGTCAACTTTAATATCAGGAAATTTTTAGCGGCAAGTGCACTTTTCTGGATTTCTTTGATCTGGCTACTTAATACCGATGATAATATTACCGGATGGAAGTATATGGAACGGATATCCTCATCCTTGGTTTTTCCAGTGGTTTTTTCATTGACCCTAGCGGGATTAAAAATTGGACTTCGTAGAGTATTGTTCATCTTTATGGGGTCATGTATGTTACGATACTTATTTTTCTTGGCCCAATTTATAGATTGGGAATTGGTTTATATATTGGATTATTGGAAAGAAGTCCTTATTCAGTTCAACCAAATTGCTTTGACCGAAGCACTTCATCCTTCATATTTCACCTTGTATTTGGGTTTTTGCGTGCTTGCCTCCTTTTATTTCCTAAGCAAGGCACCAAGTTTCAAAAGGCGCACAGGGTGGTTCATTCTTCTATTGATTTATTTTTTGATGGTTGTGTCATTAGGGGCCAAAATGCCTTTAGTGGCCTGTGTTTTCGCAATTTTGACCGGAGTATTGTACAATTTGTATCGAATTAAAAGCGGGCGGATCAAGTATGTGGCACTGGTGTTCTCAAGCTTATTGATAGTGGCTCTCTTTCTGCTAAAAGTGCCCAATGGCATCCTACAGGATGTGGACAACTATTACAGGTTCTACAAAGGAGAAGAAATGGACAGGACATTGGATTATGAACAATATGGCACAAGCTACTCCTTTGAGACTTGGTCCAAGACCAATAGAATATATATTTGGAAGTCTTCAGCAGAGTTATTCAAAAACAATTTTTTGTTTGGGGTGGGGACCGGGGATATTCAGAATGAACTGAACAATCAATATTTGATGGACGGACAGGAGTATTTGGCAAAACGAAATACCAATACACATAATCAGTTTTTAGATTTTTTGATCAAGTTTGGAATTTTGGGTTTTTTGGGGGTTATAATTTTCTTATGGTATTTTATAAAATATGCTTTGTCAGGTACGGACGGTTTTTACCTTATGTTTCTCGTTTTTGTTTTATTGTGTATGCTCACGGAAAACATTCTTAATAGGCAACTTGGAATCGTTTTTTTCTTTTTCTTCAACAGTCTTTTTTTGTTCAGGAAGGAAAATCCTGTATGCATTTCCAATCCAAAAAACTGAAGTGGCTTTTTGGGATTTTAATATACTTGGATTACCTGTTTGGAAACCATTTAAAAGTTCTAAAAATAGGCTTAACTTTGAGCAGGTTACCAAATAGGGGGGACAAAGACTAGAAAGTAAGGTACAACCATGCCAAAGCCACTTATATTTAATACCAAGGAAAGGAAAACTATCCTTGTTTTAGGGGATTTTTTTATCATTGGTTCGGCATTGAACGTTTTCATAAACGATGCCCTTGATATCAAGGTGGAAAATATTTTTTTCAGGATAATTTTTTATGTTTCGGGCACTCTGTTTTTCTTTTTGTTGTCCTATGTGTTAAACTTCTATAATCTTGAACGGCCCTTCAAGACAAGATTGATTCTATCCCAATCTTTTTTCATAGTAGGCTCTTTTGTCTTAACAATATTTATAGGGACCGTTCTTTTTTTTGATGCGAGCTTTTGGAGGATTCCCTTGATAATATTTCTATTCCTCACCCCTTTGGAAATATTTTTGTGGAGGTATTTCTTCGGGAATTTATTCAAGGTAATTCCCGCTATTAGGAATGTCATGTACGTATTTGATAAAGAAATCGATGATGACCATCAGAAATACATTGATCAGATAGATGGTGACGGAATGGAAAGCTATTATAAAACCAGGCTTACCTATTCCATAGACAACGTAACTATTTTAGAAAGAAAGAAGTTTATGGATGCCATGGACAAGATAGACTCTTTTATTCTTAATATTCCTAGCTATGATCAGCTATCACCGAGGTTTGAAAAAATGTTGATTGAGGCTATATTAAAAGGCAAGGAAGTGCTATCATTTACAACCTTTTATGAGAATATTTACGAAGCGCTACCCTTAAAATCTCATAATGATAGCTTTTATGAGTTACTTCAATTGAAAAACGGTAAGATAAGATACCTTGAAGCCCTGTTCACCTTTATAGTGAATTGGCTATTTATACTCGTAGTAGGAGCAATTTTCATATTCTTTCTTCCTATTGTATTTGTACTTAATCTCTTTTTTAATCGGGGACCTTTATTCTACACACAAAAGAGAGTAGGCCAATACGGAAAGGAATTCAGTATATTCAAGTTTCGGTCTATGGTGGTAGATGCCGAATCTACCGGTGCTAAGATGGCTGCCAAAAATGATGCAAGAATTACTCCTTTCGGAAAGATTTTAAGAATGTTCAGGATAGACGAATTACCACAACTAATTTCTATTATAAAGGGTGACATGCAATTAATAGGCCCTAGGCCTGAGCGTAAAATTTTTGTTGATAAACTCAATGAGATTAAGCCATTTTATAGTGCTAGGCACCTCATAAAGCCTGGTATTACTGGTTGGGCCCAAGTAAAATACAAGTATGGAGAAAATTTGGAAGATTCAATAAGAAAACTAGAATACGACATGTATTATATTAAAAACAAGTCAATAACTCTGGACATCAGGATAATTTTTAAAACGATCACTACAGTATTGTTTTCAAGAGGTATTTAATAGCTTTCAATGAATAAAATCCTAATAACGGGCGCGGCCGGATTTCTTGGTTCACATTTATGTGACAGATTTATTAATGAAGGTTTTCATGTAATTGGCATGGATAACCTCATTACGGGAGATCTGGATAATATAAAGCACTTATTCCCATTGGAGAATTTTGAGTTTCATCATCATGATGTGACCAAGTTTGTGCATGTTTCGGGCAAATTGGATTATATTTTGCATTTTGCCTCTCCTGCCAGTCCTATCGACTATCTTAAAATCCCAATCAAAACCTTAAAGGTAGGTTCCTTGGGTACGCTGAACCTATTGGGCCTTGCCAAGGAGAAAGGGGCAAGGATATTGGTGGCTTCCACTTCTGAGGTGTACGGAGATCCACTGGTACATCCTCAAACCGAGGAATACAACGGCAATGTGAGTCCGGTAGGCCCTAGGGGAGTTTACGATGAGGCCAAGCGCTTCATGGAGTCCATTACCATGGCTTACCACAGACACCACGGATTGGAAACAAGGATTGTCCGTATTTTTAATACCTACGGTTCCAGAATGCGGTTGAATGATGGTAGGGTGGTACCGGCATTTATGGGTCAGGCCTTGCGAGGGGAAGATTTGACCGTATTTGGTGATGGTTCGCAAACTCGGTCCTTCTGTTATATCGATGATCAGGTTGAAGGAATATACCGATTGTTATTCAGCGATTATCCGGATCCTGTCAATATTGGAAATCCGCATGAAACTACGATTAAAGAGTTTGCAGAGGAGATAATTGCCCTGACCGGGACAAATCAGAAAATTGTTTATAAACCGCTTCCCAAGGACGATCCCACCCAACGCCAACCTGATATCACAAAAGCAAAAGAGATTTTGGGTTGGGAGCCTAAGGTAAGTCGGTCTGAAGGCCTAAAAATCGTATACGATTATTTCAAATCTCTTTCTCCTGAGGAGTTGCAGAAAAAGGAACATCGGGATTTTTCTTCCAAATAGTTTATTTACGTATCAAAGCTTACTTTTGCCAAAAGCATACTCATGAACATTTTAATTCTTGGATCTGGGGGCCGCGAACATGCATTCGCTTGGAAGTTGTCCCAAAGCGATCATTTATCAAAGCTCTACATTGCCCCTGGAAATGCGGGTACCTCCAATTTAGGTGTAAACATACCAATTGGTGTAAACAATTTTGAAAAAATCAAGGAAGTCGTGCTGGAGAAGGAAATCGACTTGGTGGTTGTTGGACCGGAAGACCCTTTGGTAAATGGGGTCCATGATTACTTTTTGGAGGATTACCAATTGAGAGATATTCCCGTTATCGGGCCACAAAAAATGGCAGCCCAACTTGAGGGTAGTAAAGAGTTTGCCAAGGAGTTTATGATGCGTCATAACATTCCAACGGCCAAATACCAAAGTTTTACTACAGAGACCTTGAACGAGGGCTATGAATTTTTGGAGCGACTAGCCCCTCCGTATGTTTTAAAGGCCGATGGTCTCGCTGCGGGAAAGGGAGTGGTCATTCTTAAGGATTTGAGAGAAGCAAAATTGGAATTGAAATCCATGTTGGTCGATGCCAAATTTGGAAGCGCCAGCACCACCGTTGTCATAGAGGAGTTCTTGGACGGTATAGAATTAAGTGTTTTTGTGCTTACAGATGGTACTAACTACAAGGTGCTGCCCACGGCCAAGGATTATAAAAGAATCGGTGAGGGCGATACCGGACTCAATACGGGCGGCATGGGTGCAATTTCCCCCGTTCCTTTCGCCGATGATTCTTTTATGGATAAAATACACGACCAAATTGTTAAACCTACCGTAGAAGGCCTTAAAATGGACAAGCTTCCTTACAAGGGTTTTATTTTTATCGGTTTGATAAAAGTTGGCGATGATCCCAAGGTAATCGAATACAACGTTCGTATGGGTGATCCGGAAACCGAAGTTGTATTGCCTCGAATCCAAAATGATTTTGTGGAGTTGATGGATGCCGTGGCAAAAGGAAAATTAAACGATGTAGCGCTTAAAATCGATGCACGTGCCGCCACTACGGTGATGACGGTTTCGGGCGGATATCCTGGTGCTTACGAAAAAGGAAAAGAGATAAGCGGGATTGACGCGATTGAGGAATCCATTGTTTTCCATGCGGGCACCACCCTTAAAGAGGGTAAAATACTAACAAATGGCGGAAGGGTCTTGGCGGTAACTTCCTATGGAGAGTCGTTTAAGGAGGCTTTGGCGATTTCCTACAAAAACGTTCAAAAGATACAATTTGAGGGAATGAATTACCGGCGGGATATAGGGTTTGACCTATAAAAAAATCGGCGTTTTCCAAATTGGAAAACGCCGATTTTTTTTAGTGTTGATCTTTATAGGTACGAGTGGGAAGAAATCGATTTATCCTCTTCACCGTTATCGTTGAACTTTTTCAGCTCCAACATCCAATACACAAATGCTACAAAACCTATTAACATAAATATCCAGTTCAAAATATTGGATAGTGTCCAGCTTTCCATAAATCGCAAAGCATCCAATGGTGCAAAAAGTACATTGACGAACAAATCCTCGATACCGTAAAAAAATGACTTCATCTTATTCCTATATTTACAAGGCAAAAGTATAAAAATCATCCATGATTTCAAGCATTTTTGGTAAAACAAAACCGGTAAACTTTGTCATTCTGTTCAGTTTTATCTTTTTGTTGTATCCTATTACGCTATTTTTTATACTAAATCGGGATATAGCCACCTTACAACCGATTAAGGAAATTATCGTATTGGCCGTCTTGATATTCAGCGTTTTCATTATAGATTTCATAGTAAAACGCAACAAGCTAACGAAGAACAATTCGTATGCCATCCTGTTTTTTACCTTATTGCTAATGCTCTTCCCCAATACCCTAGGGGATTCAAACGCCATATTTTGCAACTTTTTTTTGCTTTTGGCCATGCGTCGAATCCTTAGCATAAAATCCCTTAAGAACATTAAACTGAAGATTTTTGATGCAAGTTTATGGATATTGATCGGTAGTCTTTTTTATGAATGGGCTATAGTCTATTTGGCCCTGGTGCTTTCGGCCATATTTATCTATGAGCCTAAAAACCTAAGAAACTGGCTCGTAATTCTTTCCTCGGTAGTTTGTTTCGTTTTAATACTGGGTGGTTTTTTATCGGTTTTTGAACGCTTGGATTGGCTTCAGGAACATTATAGATTTCATATAGACTTTAAGAACATGTTTGCTTTTGATTTAGGGTCAAGCGTAAAAATCGGTTTGTACATTTTAACGAATTTGGTACTCGTTATTTGGGCCTTCTTAAAATTGGGAAAGGCGGGAGTTGGACGGATCATCATGATCAGGTTGGTAGTACAATCCTTCGTGTTGGGTTTGTTGGTAAATCTTTTGGTCCTTTCAAAGGACAACTATGCTTTGTTAATTACGTTCTTCCCATCGGTTATTTTGATTACAAATTATGTGCAATCCATTAAGCGCGAAAAATTCAGGGAGATCTTTCTTATAGCCAGCTTCTTAATTCCTATTTCATTTTTTTTGGGTAGGCTTCTGATTTCCTGATATAAGGTATCTTTGTCAAAAATTCAATTATGTTCAGTGACTTTGCCATAAAGGTATTCGAGGAAAGTATTGAGAAGTATCATGAAAAGGACGATGTGTATCAGGTCTTTGAAAATCCCTATCCAAAAAACGATATAGCACATTTGCTGTACCGAAAGAATTGGATCGATACCGTACAATGGCATTATGAGGATATCATCCGTAACCCACAAATAGAACCGCCCCAAGCTTTGGATCTAAAGCGAAAAATCGATGCCAGCAATCAGGACAGAACGGACCTTGTTGAATACATTGACAGTTATTTCCTAGATAAATACCGCTCAGTAGAAATTAAGCAAAACGCCACGATCAATACAGAAAGTCCTGCTTGGGCCGTGGACAGGCTCTCCATTCTCGCCTTGAAAATTTACCACATGCAGGAGGAGGTGAACAGGAAGGATGCATCCCAGGAACATCTAAAAAAGTGTCAGGAGAAATTGGACATTCTTTTGGAGCAGCGCAGAGATCTTTCCACGGCCATAGACCAGTTATTGAAAGATATAGAGGAAGGCAACAAATACATGAAAGTGTACAAGCAGATGAAGATGTACAATGATGAGGAACTAAATCCCATCCTACGTGGCCAAAAGTAAGATACGTCATATGCAGGTGATCAGGCTATCAGCCATGGGTGATGTAGCCATGACGGTTCCTGTACTTCTTGCTTTGACCGAAAAATACCCCGATGTAAAAATCACCTTCCTTACCAAACCATTTTTTGCGCCCATTGTTTCTGAAATTCCCAATATAAAAGTTTTCATTGCCGATGTGAAAGGAGCACACAAAGGAGTTTTAGGACTCTGGAAACTTTTTAAACAATTAAAAAGTTTGGATGTGGATGCCGTGGCCGATATACACAATGTCCTGCGGAGTAATGTACTAAAAGTTTTTTTTAGGTTTTCTGGAATACCATTTGAGCAGCTGGATAAGGGTAGAAAGGAGAAAAGGGAATTGACATCGGGAAAAAACAAGGAATTAAAGCCCCTAAAACCGATGTATCAACGCTATCAATCGGTTTTTGAGAGGCTCGGCTTTCACTTCCCCATAAACAATGACCATGTTCTAAAGAGCCGAAACATTACCACTGAATTTGCCTGTGATGTTTTTTCCGATGCAAAAAAGGTAATCGGTATCGCACCCTTTGCCGCATTCCCGGGTAAAATCTATCCGCTCGATTTTATGGAGACCTTAATAGCCGATTTAAGTGCCATTGAGGATGTAAAAATTGTCCTTTTTGGAGGCGGTCAAAACGAACGGACAATTTTGGAGGGTTGGGAAGGAAAATTTGCCAATTGTATTTCCGCCGCAGGAAAAATATCATTTAAAGAAGAGCTGGAACTCATCAGTAACTTGGATGTAATGATTTCCATGGACAGCGGTAACGGGCATCTGGCTGCCATGTATGGGGTTCCCGTTATTACACTCTGGGGGGTAACACACCCTGTCGCAGGTTTTGTGCCCTTTGGCCAACCGGAAGAAAATCAAATCACTTCAGATAGAAAAAAATATCCGTTGATACCTACCTCCGTGTATGGAAATAAAATCCCGCCAGGCTACGAACTGGTAATGGAAACACTAGTACCTGAACAAATAGTTACGAGAGCCCTACAAATACTTGAAAAGGTCTAAACCGCTACCTTCTTAGGCTCCAATGTTTTTAAGTACATTTTCAATTGACTCATAAAACGGTATTTTCTGGCACTAGGTGCTGCGCCTACCATTAATGTTCTTATACCAAAATAAGAACTCATCAAATACGTAGCTGCGGCTTCACAATCCACATGCCGGTCAATATGACCGTTGAACTTTCCTTTTTGAAGGGTAGAGACCAAATTTACCTCCCATATGGATAGGATTTCGTTTAAATGCTTCATAATTACCTCGTTCCTACCGCGAAATTCCGTAAGGAAGTTATTGAGGACGCAGCCAAAGTCCATCTCATTGTGAACGGCCGTTTCAAGAGCTTCTTCAAAACATGAATTGATGGATTGCAGTGGGTTGCTAAAACCTTCTATGGGCTCTATAAGGCAACTATATACTTTTCTAGAAAGTAAATTCTGTATGATTTGAACAAAAAAGTCCTCTTTGGATTCAAAATGATAATAAAAGGCCCCTTTGGAAAGCGAGAGTTTATTTAAGATGTCGTCAACACTGGTAGCATAATATCCATTTGCATAAAAAAGTTCTAATCCAGCAGTTTGCATTCGGTGCATGGTAGCCATGCGTTTTAATGTTTTGTCCATGATTTCAAGATTTGGGTTCATCCGACCGTTTGGTCTGTACAAAGAACCGATCGATACTTGGAGAAATTCGATTCTTTGGATATGATGAAGAAAAAAATCGGCGAAAGTTCAAAATCCCGATGAATTACTACTTTTCTGAAAATGAAAACCGACCACTTGGTCGGTTTATGTGAACACTTTTAAGGATTAACAACGTGTGCCATGACATAGTTCATGTCTGATACCACCAAAGTAGAATAAAAATTCCCCTCCTTTGGAGGGGTTAGGGGAGGCTTAAGCCACAGTTCCCTGACAGCTACTACCGGCACCGGCCGTACAGCCATAACAGTGTTGGGAAATGATGATGTTTCTATCGTTAAGAATATCTTCATTATAGTCCTTAATGTGTTTGATTTTACTGGCTACCTTTAAATCCAACATTTGGTTAAAATCGCAGTCATACAACCAACCGTCCCAACTTACGGATATGGTGTTCCTACACATAACATTGGTCACCGCAACGGGATTGTAAGCCTCCACAAGGGCGTACATATAATCCTCATAGTTTTCCGAAGCAATCAAATAATCCAAAAATCGGGCGATAGGAAGATTGGTGATAGCAAATAGATTATGGAACTGAATACCAAAGTCCTCTTTCAGCGCCTTCTTAAAATCTTTTTCCATGGCGGCCTGGTCCCCTGGCAGGTAGGCTCCGGATGGATTATAGACCAAGTCCAAGCGCAAGTCACTATCTGGCATCCCATAACCGCGTTCGTTCAACTCCTGAAGGGCTTTTATCGATTTATCAAAAACACCGTCCCCGCGTTGTTTATCCGTTTTTCCGCGGGTCCAGTGCGGCATGGAGGAAATGACGTGTACATTGTGCTTTTTAAAGAAATCGGGCAGGTCATGATATTTTTTGTTGGCCCTAATAATCGTCAAATTGGAACGTACAATAAAATCCTTGATTCCTGCTTTTGCGGCCTCCTCTACAAACCACCTGAAATCAGGATTCATTTCAGGCGCGCCACCTGTTAAATCCAACGTATGTGCCCCCGTATTTTTAATCACTTCCAAACATTGTTGCATGGTCTCGCGTGTCATGATTTCCTTGCGGTCCGGACCTGCATCCACATGGCAGTGCTCACAGACCTGGTTACACATATATCCAACATTGATCTGCAGTATTTCCAATTTCTTGGGGCGTAGAGGAAACTGACCAATTTGATCGATTTTATCCTTAAAATAGGGGAGTTCCCCATCGGCAAAAATACCTCCGTTAAGGATTTCCAGTTGGCGATTGTTCTGCGCCAGTTCGTTTCCTGTAGCTTTTAATGATTTTGTAGCCATTTCTTTAGAAATTAGTATTTAGTATCAAGTATTCAGGATTGTCCACATAATAATGCTCAATCCCAAATAAGTATTTTTTAGTAGGTTTTGTATCAATACTTCCCCCTTTGGTGGACAGGGGATTACATCGACAACTTGTTGTATTTGTTCATCATTTGCACTCCATGCACCAAGGTAGCACCACTTTCTATAGCTGCTCCAACATGTACGGCTTCCATCATCTCTTCTTTGGTAATTCCTTTTTGAAGGCCATCCTTGGTATAGGCATCTATACAATAGGGACATTTTACGACATGGGAAACGGCCAAGGCAATCAGGGATTTTTCCCTGGCGCTCAAGGCCCCTTCTTCAAATACCTTTCCATAGTAATCAAAGAACTTGGTTCCTAGTTCTTCGCTCCATTCGGTTATTTTACCAAACTTTCTTAAATCTTTCGGGTCATAATACGAGTCTGCCATTTTATGCTTTGTTTTGGATTGAATGTTTTGTTTATTTAAATCGATAGTAAATGAAATGGGAATTCCTTGTCCCATTTTCTCTATTTCCGGAAGAATTTCCATATTATCCCATATTCCGGATGCTAAGGTGTCCGCATATTCCTCTGGCAAATGGTTTTGATACATAAGCCGTTGAGCGGTCTGGAAATCATATTCAAAGGATTCATGGGAGAAAGACATAGTACCATCAATATCCTCCATAAGAACATACCAAACCCTTGGGGTGCCATCATTCGCGGGCATCCCTATAACCCCGGGATTAATCCATAATTTTCCTTTTATGCTTTGATAAAAAGGAAGCCCACAATGTCCTGCAATTATCACTTGACTGTTGGTGGCTTCAAAACACCTTTCCTTACTTTCCTGTGCGTTGGATTTAAATATGAATTCTGAAACATCGCCATAATTGCCGTGGACTACCGTTACTTTTTTACCCGCATATTCAAAGCTAATATTTTCGGGTATCGTGCCGATCCATTTCAGGGATTCTTCGGACAACTTCATTTTTGTATATGGAAACCACATTTTGGAAAAACTGTCACAGCGTCCACCTGCCTTAAAATCGCAACCGCAGTCCTCACTGTCGTTGGCCAGTTGTAGTTCTACATTACCGGCAATACTCAAAGCCCCCCAATTTTTGAAGGCTTGTACCGTTTCTTCGGGTTGGGCACAGTATCCCGTAATGTCACCCGTACATATACAGTTCTGTGGGGGTATACCTTCTTTTTTGGCTATTGAAATTAGCTTTTCCAAGGCTTGTAGGTTGCTATAAACGCCGCCAAACAGCAGTAGTTTACCTTCCTTATTTCCTATGTCCCTTATTTTTTGATCCATGAGGGTATAAAATATAAAAATGTACAACAAAGAATGCCCCAGACGTTGATCCAAAGCAAATCGGCATAGTTCCCTTCCGTTAAAATTAATTGCTCAGGAAAGCGTTGAAAAACAAGCAATAAACCAAAAAGCAATCCGCAGATAACGCTCAGGTGAAAACTAATTTTAGGGGCCTTTCCTTTCCAAAAGATAAATACGGGCGTCAATCCTATGACCATGGTGCCGCTTATGGTGGTAGCCGATAAAATTTCGGCATCCAAAAAAACGGGTATCGTACCCAAAAAGGCGATAAAAACCATTGACCACCTTCCTATACTAAGCGTTTTTCCGAGTTTTAGGTCTACGGCAATCAGTTTTGAGAAGGAAGAAAAGGTAGAATCCAAGGTGGAGGCAGCTGAGGTAATCATAATGAAATTGATGATTAATAGTGTTACAATACCAAAGGCCTTTCCAACCTCAACGGCAGCTTGCCCTACAATTCCTTGGGACTGGGCATAAACACCAATAACGCTAAACAGCACAATGCATATAGCACCGGTTACACTGGCCCCTAAAAAGCTTTTCAAGGTAGTTTTAGGGCTACTTATAAACCCCCTGTCCGTGAGCACGGGATCGTGAAAGGGATAACTAAAGGATTGAATTATAGCGGCGAACAATAGGTTTAGTCCCGTTTCAAAGGACCATATACCTGAACTGACAGTGTCCTTTACCGTAAAATCGGTCTTAGGTCCGTATACGGTAAGAAGTATTATCCCTAGTAATAGGGTGAACAAGGCCATTTGTACGACATCGGTAAAAATGGAACTGCTCATGCCACCCTTAATTACATAAGCCAATGTTAGCAAGGTAAAAATCAGGATACTCCAGTAATACGGACTCGACCCAGCTTCCCCAAAATAAGACCCAATGACCATGGTATTGCTCCAAACTTCATTGAACAATCGAATAGCGATCAACATAGAAAACAGGGACACCGCCCTTTTTCCAAATTTGGAGGTCAAGAAATGATGGATACTGGTATAATTTGCTTTTACCCTCATTTGGTATATTACGAAACCTGCAACGGCAAAGGACACATAGTAACCCGCATAGGCAATCCCACCAACGATACCAAATTCCAAACCTAGGTTAGCGGCATTGGTTATGCTTTTGGCAAAAATCCATGAGATAATCAAACTGCCCATAAGGACAAAGGTATTGGGCGTGCCCCTTTTTTGAACCGCATTAAAAAACTGATTGGTATCTTTTGCGTATGGGGAAAGAAGAAACAGTACCAAACTAGATACTAGAATCAATCCCCACTGCCAAAATACTAGGTCGCTCATTTTAGATTATTCTTGGTCCCACCACACATTTACATTGATACTATTGCCATCCGTGTTGTTGGCGGCCGTGGTATAATTTTGGTTATTCAACGCCTCTTCCTCTGCCGGGTAGGGCATTCTTACGGGAATTAGGTCATCGTTTAAACTGGCCGATATCGTTTTGAGTTGGGGAAAACCGGTTCTTCTATATTCGATCCAACCCTCATAGCCGTTGACCATATTGGCGATCCATTTTTGGGTGATGATATTCTCCAAGGGGTCGCCATTTTCCATTGCCCCGGTTCCTGAAAGATAATCGCTTGGCAACTCCACCTGCCAATAGTCGAATGCTTGGGACACACCAATTTCATACAGGTTCTGGGCATCGGCAGAAATTAAACCCTTTTGTGCCGCTTCCGCCAAAAGGAAATACGTTTCCATACTGGTCATAAAATTGGCATCCAATAAGCCTGTATTTTCCCGGAATATGGTACCCGCCAAAGAGTAATCGGCCAAGGTAACCGTAGTGGAGGACGCATCAATACCATTCAATAGACCATTATATTCATTACCCGTTTCACTACTGGTAAAGGGTCTGAACAGCCTTGATATACGAGCATCTTCCAAATCGATAAGGATTTCCTCCATGGTTTCGGACATGACAAAATTGTTGAAGTCGCCAATTCGCAACCTTGCCAACCTAAAATTGTTGGGTTCCCCATCGGTAAAACTAAAAATGGCATTTAGGCTATTTTCGCTGATGAAATTTCCTTCGGAAAACAGGGTTTGTAATTCGTTTGAAACATCCATTTTTGAGGAGACGCGCATGAGATATTTAATCTTTAGTGAATTGGCAAAACGCACCCAGCTATCCAAGTCTCCGCTGAACAGGATATCACCCTCCAGAGCGATATTTCCATCATACGCCTGGATAGCCGCTATTCCCTTGGTTAGATTATCGAAAATTCCATTTTCCGCCATATAAATATCCTGCTGTGCATCGTAGACGGGCGTGACGGTACCTTGATTTCCCTTAAAAGCTTCAGAATAAGGAACATCCCCAAAAAAATCTGTCAAGGCAGCGGCCATGTAGGCCTTCATGATACGTGCCGGCCCTTCGTAAACCCTAAAGGAAGGATTTTCAAGGGAGTGGTTTAAAATCAGTTCATTATCCCTTAGGTTTTGATAGAATATGGGCCAGGGATTACCCCCTAGTTGGGGCGATTTTAAGTTATGCCTATCAAAAAGGTTAAAATCCAAGGCCGTGGTATATTGCCCTAAAAGATTGCCCGCCGTAAAGCCTTCATAGGACATTTGCTCCCCGTAATCATAAATAACCTGTCTTAGCAAAAGACTTGGTTGTACGCTTACCGGAGCATTGGGATTGGTGTTGATATCCTCAAAATCTTGGGTACAGGAGGTGGTTCCCAAAAGCACAAGTACAAATACACCTATCAAGTTTAAGAAAAAACCCCGACTGTTCCTTTTTTTGTCAACTTTGCTTGAATTAAAAGGAAGGGAAATAGCCTTATTTTTTGTCAAAACGTCGAAAAGTATGACATGAAGGCTAAGTACAGTGTTTACTAGTATGTTAAATATAATTTTCATTTTTTTAAAAATTGAATCCTGCTTTTATTCCAATACTTCTTGAAGTGGCATAGGACATATCCTCTACACCGCTGATAAATCCCTGTCCCTGTACGGCAAATTGCTCTGGGTCGAAGTGCGGATTCTCCGTTAGGGCAAAAAGGTTACGGCCAATTAAGGAAAGGTTTAAGGTCGCGTTTTGGTTAAAAAGGGAAAGATCGGTAAATGTATAGCCTAAGGAAAACTGCCTTAGTTTTAGAAAAGAGGCATCATAGGTATTGTTTTCCTCGTGGTTTCGGTCGTAAAATTGGCGATAGTAACTCTCCGCCGAAACCGCTACCGTATTGGGTTCATAGACAGGGTTTTCAGACGTTCCAATATTTACGACCCCCAGGGGCACGATTCCTTCCTCTGGCCGAAAGGCGGTCTCTGCCAATTGACCTCCCACATTTCCCAGGGCCCTGGTTCTCGATACGATAATACCACCCTGGCGCCAGTCGAATAGAAAGCCAAGGTTCCAATTTTTGTATTGGAACTGGTTATTAAACCCTAGCATGAAATCCGGATTATAGTTTCCCAGTTTTTGAAGTTCATTATCAGGGATGTAACGTCCTTCATCCGTAAGAATAAAATCTCCGTTTTCATTTTTTAAATAACCGGTACCATAAAGGTCCCCAATGCGTCCCCCTTCTTCAACCTGTAAAAATACCGTTTGGTTTTGACTGTCATAGATTCTTGAGTAGGCCAATGTCAAACGCCCTTCATCTTGGGGCAAGTCCTCTACAATGGCGCGGTTGGTGCTGAAATTCAAAGTGCTGTTCCACTTGAAATTATTGGATAGGACGGGTGAAATCCCCACGATAATTTCCACCCCAGTGGACCGAACACTTCCCGCATTTACAACCTGTTGTGTATATCCAGAGGATATGCCAATAGGCAAGGAAAGAATTTGGTCTTCGGTTAAGGCATTGTAGTAAGATATATCCATACTTAGCCGATCACCAAAAAATCGAATATCGGCACCAACCTCCCAAGAAGAGGTACGTTCCGGTTGTAGATTGGGATTGGCAATTGTATTTTGATCGCTAAAGGTAGGTTGACCATTGAAAGGCGTCTGGGCAACGAAGGCCCCAGTCGTTTGATAGGGGTTTGTGTCATTACCTACTTGGGCCCAACTGGCCCTCAATTTTGCAAAGGATACTAAATTGGGCAGTTGCACTACTTCAGAAATAATAAAACTGGAAGATACGGAAGGATAGAAAAACGAGGTGTTGTCTACCGAAAATGGAGTGGCCAAGGCACTGGACCAGTCGTTTCTTCCGGTGAAGTCAAAAAAGAGGAAATCCCTATACCCCAACTTCATCAAGCCATAAAAACTGTTAATTCGCTTGTTCGATTCAAACTCAAAGACTTCTACTGGGGAGGCCGCGTTCGATAGCCTAAAAATTCCCGGTTGCGCCAAACTAGTGGTCTGTGATTGAGAAGTAAAGGCCTTTTGGTCCAACCGGTTTCCACCTACACTAACATCAAGGATTACATCTTTAAAACGATTGGTATAATTTAAAAGAAAATCAGTGTTTATCTCCCTAAACAACACATCGTGTTCTGCATACCCACCATTTTGAAATCGGTTAGAGCTAAAGGCACGTCGTAACTGTCTTAGTTCGCTTGAATAATCCATGCCCGAACGAATTGAAGCGGTCAAATGCTCCGTGATATCATAACTTGCCGAAATATTCCCGAACACTCGGTCTCTATTGAAAGAGTTTCTATTTTCGAACATGGTAAAAAATGGATTATCAAAATAGGTATAGTTGAAAGAGTATTGCTGAATGTCTTCTAATCCGGGTTGCCAATAATTTCGTAAGCTATCCATGTTCAGGGATCTTGGCCCCCAACCTACCAAGGAATAATTTACGTTTTCGGAACCGTAACCATTTGATGGTCGGTTATCACTTTTAGAATTCACATAATTGATGGTCGAGTTAACCCTTATTTTATCCGTAGGTCTAAATGTCAAACGCGTATTTATTGTCTGCCTATCCAAGTTTACCCCAGGAATAATCGATTCACTACGTAAATCGGTAAAGGAAAGTCGGTAGCTACCTTTTTGAAAGGTTGAACCAACCGCTATGTTATTGATAAAGGTAGTTCCCGTTCTGTAAAAATCCTTAAGGTTATCTGGATGTGAAACAAATGGGGTAGGCGTAATAGGCAGACCACTATAAAGTGCAGTGTCGCCACCTCGCACCACGGTTCCATCAGGCAAAGTAACTGGGCTATCAAATTGGGGAATAAGGTTGCCTACGTCCAAACGAGGCCCCCAACTATAGGATATTAAATCATTGGTGCCACCTCCAAGTCCATCTACAAAGGCAAATTGCCCCGCATTGCCCTGTCCATACTCATTTTGAAAATCGGGCAATTGAAAGGCTGTATCCACGAAAAAGCTGGTATTATAGCTAATACCAAGACCTGTACTGATTCTACCTCTTTTGGTTTCTATGACAATGACCCCATTGGAAGCCCGGGTGCCATATAATGCAGCTGCACTCGGACCCTTCAGCACGGATACTTCTGCAATATCGTCTGGATTGACTTCCATGGCACCATTTCCAAAATCGATTTCCTGAAAGCCCGCAGCCGCTTCGTTGGTAAAGTTAAAAACCGAGTTATTGTTAATGGGTACTCCGTCTACGATGAAAAGTGGGTTGTTATTGGAGAAGGAAGCTTCTCCCCGTATGGTAATTTTTGAGGTGGAACCTACTCCTGTAGGTCCTTGGCTAATGGTAACTCCTGCCAATTTACCTGTAAGGTTATCAAAAAAATTGACCGATTTAACTTCGGTAACGCCCTGAGCGTCCAAACTTTGGACCACATAACCCAATTCCTTGGTCTCTCTTTTTAATCCAAGTGCCGTTAGGACCACTTCGTCCAATTGTTCGGAGGATTCCAATAAGGCAATATCAATGACCAAGGCACCATCTATGGGAACTATTTGCGTTTCATATCCAATAGCTGAAAATTCCAGGATGGCATTTTCGTTCAATTTGGAAAGTTCGTAGAAACCTTTTTCATTTGTCGTAGTTCCTTTGTTGGTACCAGATATCAGGACATTCACATAAGGAATGGGTACTCCTGACACATCAGATACAGTGCCCGATACGCTCTCCTGGGCAAAATTTATGGTGGTCATGAAAAATAGCGCGACCCACAATACATACTTCATGTTTTTTTGGTGGTGTTAGTTTAACTTTTCACAAAGGTTTTAGACCTTTCGTGTACATATTATTGGATATGCACTAACACTGGGGACCCCTTGTTATATGGGTTTTGGAGTAAGACCGAGACATAACAATTTTCCGCTAGAAGTAAAAATTGTTGTTTGACCGAAAGACAAAGGGCAAAAAGTTTTTGTATCGAAACGGAGATGGACCTGATGTAGTTGACCAAGGAAAGAACATCCTTAGCGGTATCGATGTCCCTAAAGGTCGGTAATTGAAGTATGGGACAATAGCTTTCCTGTAGGGTGTCCAAAAGCGACTTTAGTAGGTTGCATTTTTGCCAGGGCAAATTCTGGAACTTCTCCTTGTTAAAATCCGCCTTATGGATACCCATTAGATAGAAACCGCCGTCCAAGGAAGGACCAATTACGGTCTTGCCATCGGCCAAGGCCTTGGCCGTGGTCGTAATGTGTGCCGTTTGTAGATGGGGAGTATCGTTTCCTACCGTAATTACCTTGTCAAACCCTTTGTCAAAGATATTTTGAACCGCGGTGGAAAATCGTTCCCCAAATGAAAAGCCCTTTTGATGTTTTTCCGATATATGGAAGTAGGTCAATTTTGATTGCTTCACTTTCTTGATAACCGAATTGGTCAAGGAGTCGAACAGTACCTCGCCCCTTTGAAGGGGTTTGTATCGCATTTCTTCCTGGGAAGAGTTGGTAAAAATAAGAACGGCGGTACTGCGCATTAAGGATTCGGTTATCATTCTTTTTTAAACATACGACAAAAAAATCCAAGGGTTTTGTTTTGTCTAACATTTTACTGCAAATTAAATCAAGTCAAAATGTCAGATACCGACCCTTTAGTCGGTAATAACCAATTTACAACTCAATTTGGAATAGATGGCAGCCTTCAAACTTTAATAAAGAGTCGACGAAAAGTACGTTCCTTTCAATTTTTTTGATGCTTTTTCCTAAAATCAGACTAAACAGTCTAAAAAAGAACTTAAAAGGCATTCAAATTTTAAAAATTTTTTAGCAATCACAGGGTTTTAAATGGCACGGGAATTGAACATATAGGGACGTACTAAAAAATAATATAATTATAATCAGAAATAATATGGATACAAACAAATCAAACAAAGGCAGTTTAAAAGTATACCTCTTTTCTGCCGCTATCGCCTTGGCAGTGAGCCTAGGTGTTATAGGAATCAACAAGTTAAATGACAAAGAGGAAATTAAGGGTGTGACTACGGTAGAAACGGTACAAGGAAAGCATGTGCTTTATACCGCTGACGACGAAGGCAACATTAAACCGTTGGATTTTACGGATACTTCCAAAAAAGTATTGGATGCGGTAGTGCACATCAAATCCACCCAATCCTCTCCTAGTTATGGAAATCAAGGCAGGGAACTTCCAGATCCCTTTAAGGAATTTTTCGGCGATATGTTCAAAGGACAAAGTCCCGAAGGGATGCGCTCCCAACCTAGAATCGGTACCGGATCTGGAGTTATCATAAACGATCAAGGCTATATCATTACAAATAACCATGTAATCGATAATGCCGATGAGGTTGAGGTTACCCTTTATAATAATGAATCCTATAAGGCAACGGTTATTGGCACTGATCCAACTACAGATTTGGCCTTGTTACAGATCGATGCCGATAATTTAAGCACCATGTCTTTGGTAAATTCCGATGATGTTGAGGTAGGTGAATGGGTTTTGGCCGTTGGTAACCCAATGGGTCTTAATTCTACCGTAACTGCCGGTATCGTTAGTGCCAAGGCAAGAAGTATCAATATCAATCAAGACAAGTTTGCCGTAGAAAGTTTTATCCAGACCGATGCTGCCATCAACCCTGGAAACAGTGGTGGGGCCTTGGTAAATCTAGATGGTAATCTTGTTGGGATAAATACGGCAATCGCCAGTAGAACCGGAACCTATACCGGATATGGTTTTGCAGTACCTAGTAATATTGTCACAAAAGTAGTGGAGGACCTTTTGAAATATGGAGCGGTGCAACGAGGTATGTTGGGCGTGACCATACGGACTATGGATAGCAACCTGGCCAAGGAAAAGAAGGTGGACTTCACTAAAGGGATATGGATTGAGCAGGTTGGTGAGAACAGTGCCGCGGATAAGGCCGGAATCGAGTCAGGTGACATTATTCTTGAAGTGAACGGGGAGGAAACTACTACATCCCCCAGATTGCAGGAAATCATTGCCAGTAAAAGACCAGGAGATGAAGTAAATCTACTTGTCAATAGAGATGGTACCGAAAAGGAATTCAAAGTAATCCTTGAAAATGTCAACGGAACAACCAAGCTTGTGAAAAAGGAGAAAAAGGAAATATTGAACCTCCTTGGAGCCGATTTTGAAAACTTGGATAAGGATTTGGCCGAGAAACTCGACTTGGAGGGTGGTGTTCAGGTAAATAAGTTATATCCAGGAAAAATCAAGAAGGAAACCCAAATGCGGGAAGGTTTTATAATAACCCATATAGATGGCAAACGTGTTCGCAATGTTGAAGATGTTGCCGAAATTTTGGAAAACAAAAAAGGCGGGGTAATGATTGAAGGCGTCTATGAAGATGGAAGTAAATATTATTATGCCTTTGGATTGGATTCGTAAACTAGTGGTATTTGGTTAACTTTAATGCCGTATGATACAATTTGCTTCATACGGCATTTTTTTGAAATAATATGAAATCCCTTTCAACGAAGAAAATTGGTTTGGTGCTCTCTGGCGGTGGGGTACGGGGAATGGCCCATATTGGTGTCATTAAGGCCATGCAGGAGTTTGGTCTGGAGGCCCAATTGGTAGCGGGAAGTAGTGTAGGGGCCCTAGTAGGCGCCCTATATGCCAATGGAACCCCTATTATGGACATGTTGCGTTTCTTTAAGGAAACTCCGCTGTTCAAATATAACTTTATTTCTATAGGTAAACCGGGCCTATTGGATACCGATAGGTATGAATCCGTTTTTAAGACCTATTTTCCGCACAATACCTTTGAAGGGCTGAAAAAGGAGTTGCACGTAGTGGCCACCAACCTGGAAAAAGGAGAGGAACTTTTTATTAGTCACGGGGAACTGATCAAGCCTTTGTTGGCTTCGGCGGCTTTGCCACCCGTTTTTAGTCCGGTGTCCTATAATGGAAGTTTGTATGCAGATGGAGGCATTATGAACAATTTTCCCTTGGAACCGGTTCGGGATAAGGTAGATTTTGTCATAGGTAGCAATGTATCCATCGTAGCGGAGCTGAATAAGAAGAATCTCACCAATTCCTTGCAATTGACGGGTAGGGTCACCGGATTGATGATCTATGCCATCAATCGGGAGAAAATAAAAAAATGCGACCTGGTAATCGAACCGAAATCCTTGGAACATATAGGTATTCTGGACCGTAAAGGAATCGAAAAGGCCTATGCCATAGGATATGAAAGTGCTTGTAAACAATTGGAAACCCTTGGTTCTTAAACCACTTACAGCATAGCACTTAAGAGCAAGGTGCCCAGGACAAGTAGCACCAAGGAAATGATCCCTCCCAGAATTAGAAAGTGCTTAAACTTATAAATTCCCATGCTATAGATCAAGGCGTTGGTTTGATACCCTAAAGGCGTAAAAAAGCTAAAATTAGCTGCAAACATCACACAAAGAATAAAGGGTTTTACATCCAGTTCCAGTCCCTTGGCCAAGGAAATGGCAATGGGGGCCATTATAATGGCCGTGGCATTGTTGGAGACTACGCCGCTCAACAACATGGTTGTCAAAAACAACATTCCTATAATTATCATTGGCCTTTGTCCTTCCATTAACCCCAGGAGGCCTTCGGTCAACCATGCATCCGCCCCGGAGTTGGTCATTGCAATTCCTAAGGGAATCATACCTGCCAATAGAAAGATTATCTGCCAATTTATTTTTTCATAAATTTTATTCAATTCAATGCATTTGAATAGAAGCATTGCGATGGTGCCGGCTATAACACTGGTCATGATCTCGAATGCGCCTGTTGCAGCCAGGATTATAGTAATAATTAATATAAAGAGCGAGAGATTCCGTTTAAGGGGCGTGGAAGGGATACCTCCATCAAACTGATTTAAGACTGCAAGATTATTGCTGTTTTCAAAATTTTGGATGTAGGATGCATCGGTTTGAATCAATAATCGGTCACCAACCTTGAGCTTTGTAATCGTTTTGTTACTAAGATGCAGCTTATTTTTAAGATTCGTAAGGGATTTTCTTTTGTTCACGGCGATGGGGATGGCTCTTGGAAAGATCATTTTTTTAAGTGATTCAAGAGTATTGCCCAAAAATCGTGAGCCCGGTAGCAGCAGCAATTCCAGCAAGACGGTATTGGAGACTTTCTCTTCAGGATCTTGTTTTTGATCATCGACCTTTTCTATGGACGTCCCTTTTGAGAAGCTACTCGTTAGGTTTTCATCGACTTCCAGGTCAAAATAGCCTTCGCCCCGCATCTTTTGGAGATTCTCCAAACTGCAATGCAACAAAATCACATCCCCTTGCTGAATCTCAAATTTGGGATTGGAAAGGTTCATTTCATAATTGTTCCTGGATACCCGAAGCACCGTAATTTCTGGCTCCTTGTACATAAAGGATTCTTTTAATGGAGTGCCTATAAGCGGTGAATCCGTATCCACTTTTAGGGTGAGCAGGTATTTGTTGAGATTAAATTTTTGGGAAAGTCCATCTTTTTCCCCTTCGGGTAGAAAGGAATAAAAAAGGACGATAATGCCGATCGATGTGCCCAAAAAAATGAGGCCAATCTTGGAAAACTCAAAAAAACCCAAGGTTTCGCCCGTATAGCGCATAAAGATGTTGTTGACGATTAGGTTTGTGGAAGTCCCCATGAGCGTACAGCTTCCACCAAGAATACTTGCGAAGGAAATAGGCAAAAGCAATTTGCCCGGCATTAACCCGTACTTGTCCTTTAGTTCGGCGACTATTTTAATGAAAACGATGACCACGGCCGTTGAGCTTATAAAGGCCGATACGCCGCCAGATAATATCATGATGACTATCAACACGAGCAAGGCCGGCCAGTTTTTTAAAACTTTTAGTCCTTTGGCAAACCAAGAAATGACCGCATTCTCCTCTAGACCTATGGCCAATATCATAAGACAAAGAATGGTGATTACCGCTTTGTTAGAAAATCCGCTGACCGCCTCCTCCGGACTCACCAAACCTGATAACAAAAGCGCCCCAATGATAAAAAAGGAGATTTTATCCATGGGGAAAACCTCAAGGGCAAAGAGAATGATCAATGCACCTATAATTACAAATACCGTAATGATTTCCCAAGTCATATTTAAAGGTAGAAATTGATTAAAGGTAACGCAAGGGTACGTGCAAATTAGCTCGAACCATAGTATTACGAATTCAATTGAAAAAAAATAGAAAGAGAAACTGGATTATAGAAAACAAATTTTGGGCTACCTAGGTATTTTGCATCGAAAGGAATTCATTATACATAGGGTATTCATTGCGATTTGGAAACTGCTCAACTACTGCCTAAAGGCAGATCTAGATACTATTGAAATAGATAATTGACCTAAACGGGGAGTACTGTTTTTATTCTCTTACTTTGTGTAGCTAGTTAAGGCTCCTACACATCATCATAATCTACCTTAAGAGTAGGTGTGGTAGGATGTGCCTGACAGGTAAGTATAAACCCTTCGGCAATTTCACTGTCCGTTAAAATTTGGTTCATGGCCATTTCTGCTTTACCCTCTTTGATTTTGGCGATGCAACTGCTGCAGACGCCCCCTTGACAGGAATAGGGAGCATCGATGTTTTCCTTTAGGACCGCATCTAAAACGGTCATTTTTTTGTCCATTGTAAGTTGAAATTCCTCATCATCCAAGGTAACTGTCAACGCGGTTTGCCCATCGGGAAGACTGGGCAGTTCCTCCTTTATTTCCGTTGCCGTAAATAGCTCAAAGTGGATTTTCTCATTTGGGATATCATTGTCCAACAAGGTATCCTTTACGTTCTCGATCATTTCATGCGGTCCACATAGATAGTAGCCGTCGAAATCCAAATTGGCGTGTTTGTTTTTAAGGGCATAATTGACCGTGGAGGTATCGATTCGTCCAAAAAGCGCCCTATCCTCGCGGGTCTGACTGTTGATAAAATATACAAAAAACCGATTGGAATAATCCAATTGGAGCTTTACCAAATCCGTGTAAAACATGGTTTCCTCGTAGGATTTATTACCATATACCAATACAAAATTGTTTTTTGGGTTTCCGTCCAAAACCATTTTTGCAATGCTCATGATAGGGGTAATACCACTACCCGCGGCAAAGGCCGCCACATTTTGAGGATTTCCGGAAGGTTTATAGGAAAACCTACCTTCGGGCGGCATGACTTCCAAGGTGTCGCCTACCTTTAATTTCGTATTGGCATAATGTGAAAAACCGCCATTATCCACCTTTTTTATACCGATGGTAATATGGTCCTTCTTTGGGGAGGAACTTATGGAATAGGCCCTGCGCAGCTCCTTGCCCTTAATTTCTTTTTTTATGGTGATGTACTGCCCGGCCGTAAACAAAAAGGTCTGCACCAAATCCTTTGGGATCTCAAATGTGACCGCCACGGAATTAGGGGTTAGTTTTTTAATGTTTTTAACGGTCAATGCGTAAAAATCTGCCATAATTATCCAATCTAGAAATAGAATGCAAAATTAAGGAAAGAGGAGGCGATATAAAATGGGAAAGGGAAAAAATCAATATGATTTGTAAGAAGCATGTTCAAAGCAATATTCTAGTTTGAAGGAATCATCCTCTCCAGACCCTCCCCGTTTAGCTGTCGCAAAACACCTCTCCCTGACTAGGTAGGGGAGCTTTTTTAGGTAATTGAATTAATCATTCCCAACTTTGCAACAGGCAAATTGAATACCCAAAGTTGAATGTGTGGTCCCCTTTCCAGAAGAATACATCGAGAAAGCTCGGGATGGAACCTGTTCCGCGAAGCGGAACGGCCGAGTTTCTAGATGGGTTTTACGAAGTAAAAATTCCTGCTGGAAAGTGCACTTTCTTTTGCTTCGTTTTCTTTAGGCACGTAAAGAAAATGAAGGGAGAAATCATTTCCCTTTCCCCGACCCACCCCGTTCCGCTGTTGCGAAACACTCCTCCCTACTCAGGGAGGGTAGCTTTTTTTATGGTTAAAAAAGGTGAGGTAACATAAGTTTTGTTTAGGGATATAGCGGCCTATTTTGGGATGCGTAGTAAATCCAGGAGTCCTTGGAATTGGCCAAAGGGAAATCGCCCAAAAAGTATTCCGATGCAATCGGAAACGGCCTTGGCGATGCGGGCCAAGGACTGCTTGGATTTCAAGTATCCCACAATCAGCCTAGCCTTTTTGGATACTTTTTCGGCGATGGAAAAAGTATCGGAAACAATACCTACACGGATATATTTCCAACAAGAAATGACCCAAGCCGGAAATTTGGCTTAAATCAAACAAAATAGGGACTAAAACCCAAAAAGACCCTGGTTGGGTTGGAATCTATTTCCAGTTCTGGGATTTTAATTGCACGGTCGCTTTTAAAATATCCTTCTGTGATATTTGACCAACCAATTTGCCCTTATCAATAATTGGAAAGCGTCGCCTTTTTGCTTCAAGGAATTTTTTGGCCGCATCAAATATGTTCATGTTACCATCTATGGTTTCCACATTTTTCACCATGCAATGTGATACACTGTTGGAATCAGCAGGCATATTATAATACCTACTGTCGCAAATGTACTTTATACAATCGCCCTCTGAAATAATGCCAATCAATTCGTTTCCTTCATTAACCACTGGTCCACCTGATATCTTATTCTTGATCAGTATTTCAATGACTTCCTCCACAGCTTGGTCAGGGTCAAAAGTTATTAGCTCACGCGTCATATAATCACTTACCCTAAGCGGTACTTCGTCCGGTTTCGGTTCTGCCCTTGGCCCTTCATAACTCTTAATCCCCATAACTATTTACTTTAATCCGTGTTGTAGTACTATAAAATATACTGAATTTCAACAACTTAACCATAATAAATAGACAATAAATACCGATTAAACCCGATATTTCCCCAAATACTACAAGAGTGCCGGCTTATCAATTCTTCAAAAGCCATTGGGTTTTTGGCCAAAACCTATCCGCAGTATAAAATTTTCTGGATTTTGTAACATTTTCCATTTTTGGTTTACTTATGGACCAAACAACAACATCCAACCCTTATGTTTAAACGATTTGCTTCCCTGCAATGGAAATCCTTTTTTAGGTCGGCCAACTTTGGCAAAAGCCTTGCCGTAAAAATAATCATGGGTTTCTTTGGGGTGTATATGCTCGTAGTGCTAGCCGCCATGGGTGCCGGTATCTATTTCATCTTACGAAAGTCAGTTCCCGATCAAAGTCCTATGTGGACCTTGAGTCAGTATCTGATTTACTGGGTCTTGATCGAGCTGTTTTTGCGGTATTTTATGCAGAAGTTACCGGTAATGGACATTAAACCCTTCCTGATTACCCCGGTTAGGAAGAGTTCCATAGCCCACTATATTTTGGGTAGGTCCGCGGCATCCGTATATAACCTATTGGCACTTTTTTTCTTTGTGCCTTTGTGTATTGTGCTCTTGGTCCAGGGTTATGCGGCACTCAATGTGTTCTTATGGTTGGTTTCCATGATGGCCATTGTCCTGGCCATTAATTACCTGAACCTGCTGATCAATAAAAGCAATGTGGCTTTGAGTATCCTTGCCGCTATCCTAGTTATTTCCTATGCCTTGGATTATTTCGGGATTTTCTCTGTGAAGGAGGTGTTTGGCCCTGTTTTCCACGCCTTGTATGCCTATCCAATAACCGTTCTGGTACCGTTGGTCCTAATGGTCGTCATGTACTATATCAACTTCAACTATTTGAAAGACAAATTGTATCTGGACGCTAAACTCAGGGCCAAAAAGGCGCAAGCCAATACCAGTGATTTGGCCTGGACAAAACGCTTTGGCGACTTGGGTACTTTTTTGCAATTGGATCTTAAAATGATTTGGCGGAACAAACGAACAAAATCCCAGGTTTGGATATCCCTTTTGTTTGTGTTTTATGGCCTCATATTCTATACCCAGGAAATTTATGCCAACATGATGCCAATGAAAGCCTTTTTGGGCGTTTTTATGACCGGTATTTTCCTAAGTAACTTCGGACAGTTTATACCTGCATGGGACAGTAGTTATTATAGCATGATGATGTCCCAAAATATTCCGCTGCGAAAGTACTTGGAATCGAAGGCATTGTTGATTTCGGTCAGTGTGATTTTTATGTTCCTGCTTACCATACCTTATGTCTATTTTGGGTGGGAGACCTTGGCCATCAATTTTGGCTGTGCTTTGTATAATTTGGGAGTAAATATCCCTGTCATTTTATTTTTTGGATCGTTCAATAAAAAAAGAATCGAACTGGATCAGAGTCCGTTTGGGAACATGCAAGGGACGAGTGCCAACCAATTTTTGATCATGGTTCCCGTGCTTATCGTTCCTATACTCATATTCAGTCTTTTCTATTACCTCTTTTCGGTGACGGTAGGGGTAATCGTCCTGTGCGTTTTAGGGCTTATTGGATTGGTCTTAAAGAATACTTTGATGAACACGGTCACGGAGCAGTATCGGAAAAAGAAATATGGCATGATTGCCGGATTTAAGGAGAAAAATAGTTAGTCTTTTAGACGCTAGACGCTAGACGCTAGACGCTAGACGCTAGACGCTAGACGTTGGATGTGAAACCTGAAACTTGAAACAAAAAACCCATGATAACAGTACAAAATTTAAGCAAGAAATACGGCATTCAGACCGTTTTGAACATAGAAAATCTCGAAATCCCAACAGGACAAAGCTTTGGTTTGGTGGGAAACAACGGAGCCGGTAAAACCACCTTTTTTAGTTTGTTGTTGGATTTGATCCAACCGAGTTCCGGGCATATTGAAAACAATGGGATTCAGGTGAATACAAGCGAAGCATGGAAGCCCATCACTTCTTCTTTTATCGATGAAACATTTTTAATAGGTTATTTGACACCGGAGGAATACTTTTATTTCATTGGTGATTTACGCGGACAGAACAAGGCCGATGTGGATGCATTGTTGGCACAGTTTTCCGACTTTTTCCATGGGGAGATTTTGGGACAAAAGAAATACTTACGAGATCTTTCAAAGGGAAACCAAAAAAAGGCGGGCATTGTCGCCTCCTTTATTGGAAATCCAAAGGTGGTGATATTGGACGAGCCTTTTGCCAATCTCGATCCAACCACGCAGATCCGTTTAAAAGGCATCATCAAGGACTTGGCGGCCAAGGAGGATGTTACGGTCTTGGTATCTAGCCATGATTTGATTCATGTGACCGAAGTCTGCGAGCGTATTGTGGTATTGAACAAGGGCCAAGTGGTCAAGGACATCAAAACCTCTACAGAAACCTTAAGGGAATTGGAGGCGTTTTTTGCGGGATAATCTAAACCTGACAGGTCTAAAGAGTAAAACCGACGCTTCAGTCGGTTTTTTGTTTTTATCGAGTCCCTATTCTTGAAACGGATTCCGATATTGTTCCAAATAGCATCGGCAAAAGACCTTTTTTCCTTTTAAAATCGGTATAAAACTCTAAGAAACAAACTGGATAGTCGGTAAATCATCGGCCCCTGAAATAAATATCGGCCCATAATCTCCAAAACAAAGTGGCCATTTGTCGATGAAGCGTATAATAATATGGATGTTTTTCAGTTATGCATACATACGTAGACCGTCTATTTTGAACTACAGAAACAAACTTTTTTTATCGCTTATTCTAGGAACCGTACTCTTCAATGCCTGTTCCACGAAAAAGGACGCCTTTATAAATCGCAATTGGCACGCCTTGAATACCAAGTACAATACTCTGTACAACGGCAATATCGCTTTTGAAGAGGGTAGGGCCACGTTGAACGATTCCTACAAGGACGATTATTGGGAAATACTGCCCATAGAGCGTTTGGAGGTATCGGGAGAGGTTAAATTGGATTCGGAGGATAACAACCCAAACTTTATTATTGCCGAGGAAAAGGCGACCAAGGCCATCCAGAAGCATAGCATGGACATCAAGGACGAGGAACGCAATCCGCAGACCGATGAGGCCTTTTTGTTGTTGGGCAAGGCCCGCTATTTTGATGAACGTTACATCCCGGCATTGGAATCCTTTAATTATATCCTCAACAAATACACGGAAAGCAATAAGCTGAACGAAGCCAGTATTTGGCGGGAAAAGGTAAATATCAGGCTCGAAAATGAGGAGCTGGCCATCAAGAACCTAAAGCGGTTGATGAAGTTTGAGACCCTAAAGGACCAGGAATATGCGGATGCCCGGGCCATGCTCGCACAGGCCTACATCAACCTGAACGCGCCGGATACGGCCATTCAACAATTAAAGGTGGCCTCCTATTACACCAAAAAGAATCCGGAGAAAGGCCGATATTATTATATCATTGGGCAATTGTACAATCAGTTGGGCTATAAGGACAGTGCCAATTATGCCTTTGATAAGGTGATCGACCTCAATAGAAAATCGCCCAGGGTGTATATGATCAATGCCGAAATCCAAAAAATAAGGAATACGGCCATCACTTCCGAAAATCAGGAGGAAATGCTGGAGTACCTGACGGAGTTGGAGGAGAACAGGGAAAATAGGCCCTTCTTGGACAAAATTTATAGGCAAATAGCCGAATTCCATTTGGGACAAGGCTCCGATAGTCTGGCGTTGGCCTATTTCAATAAATCGCTACGGGCCACGCAGAACGAGCCAAAACTGAACGCCCTCAATTATGAAAATCTGGCTGAATACAATTTCGACGAAAATCAGTACAAAAATGCCGGAGCCTACTATGATAGTGTGCTTGTGAATTTGGATGAAAACACCAAAAAGTACCGTACCATCAAAAAGAAATTGGACAATCTTGAGGACGTGATAAAATATGAGGATATTGTTCAGTATACCGATAGTGTCATAACCATCTACGAAATGCCCATAGACGACCGGATTGCCTATTTTGAAAAGCATATAGCCGATTTGCAAGCGGCCAAGGAAGCGGCACAGAAAAAGGAACGGGACAAGTTGACCGATGGTTTTGCGGCCTTCGCCAAATCCAAGGGAGGCAAGGAGAACCAAGGTAAATTCTACTTTTACAATATTACCAGCCTGGGATACGGACAGAACGATTTTAAGAACCGATGGGGCAATAGGGAACTGGCCGATGACTGGCGTTGGTCCAACAAAGCGGTTTCCAATATATCCGAAGCTACGGGAGAGGCCATAGCGGCAAATAACAATCCGGATGCTGCGGTTACAGAGGATGAAAAGTTCTCTTTGGACTTTTATATGGATAGGGTTCCTAAGGAGGAAACCGTAATAGATAGCCTTAAAACGGAACGAAATTTTGCCAATTATCAGTTGGGCCTTATTTATAAGGAAAAGTTCAATGAAAACTTGTTGGCTGCAGAAAAGCTTGAAAATGTGCTGGCGTCCAATCCGGAAGAGCGTTTGATCCTTCCCTCCAAATACAATCTGTATAAAATTTACGAGGCGGAAAACAGTCCGTTGATGGCTTCCATGAAGGCGGATATCATTGCAAACCATGCCGGTTCCCGTTATGCGGAGATTTTATTGAACCCACAGGCAGAGCTTGCCGATGATAGTGACAGTCCGGAAAACAGGTACCAACTTTTGTTCAAGAAATTTCAGGACCAGCAGTTTTTACAGGTTATCACGGGTTCGGAGGAAAATATAAATCGGTTTACTGGAGACCCCATCGTGCCAAAGTTCGAAATGTTGAAGGCCAATGCCATTGGTAGGTTGCAGGGATTTGAAGAATTTAAGGAAGCCCTCAACTATGTGGCGCTTACCTATCCAAACAGCCCCGAAGGCAAAAAGGCGGAACAGATGGTGGCGGAGCAACTTCCCAAACTGGAACCCACGGAATTTTCGCCTGAAACGGGCTCCACGGGAACATCGAACTGGAAAGTGGTCTTTCCGTTCAAGAGGAGCAATAATGACAAGGCGTTGAAATTGATGGAGCTCTTGGAAAAGTCCATTGTAGATTTAAAATACAAGAACATCGTATCCAAGGACATATACAATCTGGAAGACCAATTTGTGGTGGTCCACGGTTTCAAATCCAAGGACTTTGCATTGGGCTATTCGGAACTTTTAAAAAACAATAAGGATTACCGGGTGGCTGATGAGAATTTCGTAATTTTATCGGACAACTATAAAATAATCCAAGTACATAAGAATTTAGAGGCATACAGAAATACACTTTTAACCCCAAAACCTTGAACAATGTTTTCAGATAAACAAAAACCTAGAACTATGAGCGAAATAGGAGGACAACCAAACAGAATCGAAAAGAATACGAAAATAAAAGGGGATATCATCTCCGAAGCGGATTTCCGGATTGACGGCAAGCTGGATGGCAATGTGAAGACTTCCGGCAAGGTGGTCATTGGAAAGGATGGGTATATCCATGGTAAGGTGGAATGTGTAAATGCCGATATAGAAGGCAGTTTCAATGGGGAGCTTTTGGTGTCCGACCTACTTTCCCTAAAATCTTCCGCAGTAATTGAAGGAACGGTATCCGTTTCCAAATTGGCCGTAGAGCCCGGGGCTACTTTCAACGCTTCCTGTACCATGGGCGGAGGAAAGGCCGGAGCTAGCAATTCTGGAAGTTTTAAACCTTCCATGAACACAAAAAATGAGCCAGCAAAAGCCTCGTAACGATTCCAATTTATTGCGCACCGCGGCAAGTCTTTCCGGGATTGCCATACAAATGGGCGCAACCATATATTTGGGGAATTTATTGGGCGCCTGGCTGGATGAAAAATTTCAAAAAACCTTTTTAGAGGATACCATTACCTTACTTGCCGTATTTTTGTCCATATATCTGGTCATTAAAAAGGTGATGTCCTTAAATAAATAGGCAATTGTTCAGAAAGATTCTTTTATATACGATCGTGTTCACAATGGTGGGCACGATTTCTTTTTTGGGCCAAACGTTTTTGATGGACCTGGAAACTGACTTTTTACACTTGTTGGAACAGTCCTATATATTCCATTTTTTCTTCTCTTTACTGTTGGTAATTGCCTTTCAAATCCTTTCAAAAAATCAAAAAGTCTTTGAACAATTGGGTTTTTTGTATATCGGGATGTTAGTTTTCAAGATTGTGGTTTTTACCGCTATGTTCTTTCCGCAACTCATGGGAGATCAACCACTTCCCCATTTTTACAGGGCTATGATGCTACTTCCTACTATTATATTCTTGACTTTGGAAGTGATTTTTGTTTCAAAAATCATGCGTGAAAAATAAGGTCGAATTTTAAGCCTTTAAAATTCTTTGTATTACATCTAGATTGACTACTTTTGCGCAAATTTTCAGGAGCATAATTTTTGATAAAGAAATAATGAAGGAAGTTTCCAAAGTGATAAGAAATCTAGTATTGTTTACGGCAATAGTAAGTTCACTCCAAAGTTTTGCGTTCTCCGAAGGTCAAGATGAAGGTGCTGTTGACACGAAAGAGGAAGTATCGGAATATATAAATCACCACATCAAGGACTCCCACGACTTCCATTTGTTCTCCTATACAAACGATGAAGGCGAAAGAAAACACGTAGGTTTTCCGTTACCCGTAATCGTTTGGTCCAGTAATGGCTTGGCTACTTTTATGTCCTCTGAATTTCATCACGATGACAATGGCGAGGTAATCGTGGAAAAAAACGGTTCCAAATTTGTAAAACTGCACAGTAAAATTTACGAGTTGGAAGCTGGTGCCACATCGGTAAACCTGGATGAGAGCCATCACGCGACCAATGCACACAAGGTGTTGGATTTTTCCATTACTAAAAGTGTTGTTGGAATTCTATTGGTTGGGTTGTTCATGTTGTGGGCCTTCTCCTCTTTGGCTAGACAGTATAAAAACAAAAGCGTACCCACAGGTTTTGGCCGTGTATTGGAACCTTTGGTCATTTATGTTAGGGACGAGATCGCCAAGCCAAACATCGGTGAAAAAAAATACAGACAGTTTACGGGGTATCTACTTACCGTATTCTTTTTTATATGGATATTGAACCTATTGGGGCTTACGCCTTTTGGGTTTAATGTTACGGGACAGTTGGCAGTTACTGCAGCTTTGGCTATTCTCACGTTAATAATATATACATTTAGTGGAAACAAGGACTACTGGATGCACATGTTATGGATGCCCGGGGTACCCGTTTTGATCAGACCGGTCTTGGCCATCATCGAATTGGCGGGTGCCTTTTTGATCAAACCTTTTTCGTTATTGGTCCGATTGTTTGCGAATATATCTGCGGGGCACATTGTGGTAATGAGCTTGATCGCCATTATGTTCACCCTTAAGGATAGTTTGGGAGTGGCAGGAGCTACCGGACTTTCATTGATATTGTCGTTTTTCATAACCCTTATCGAGGTATTGGTCGCCTTTTTACAGGCCTATATTTTTACGATGCTTTCAGCATTGTTCATTGGGATGGCGGTGGCCGAACATGATCATGAACACCATCACGATTCCGAAGGCCATGAAATTCCGGACGAGGAAGATGTAAGGGCGGATTTTATTTAAGAGTGTTTTTAATTTAATATATAAATCAGTTTACTATGTACAATTTAATTGGAGCAGGTTTGATCGTAATTGGAGCAGGTATTGGACTTGGTCAGATTGGTGGTAAGGCAATGGAAGGTATTGCCCGTCAACCAGAAGCGACCGGTAAAATCCAAACTGCGATGATCATCATCGCTGCACTTTTGGAAGGTTTGGCATTCGGTGCCTTGTTCTTAGGAAAATAAGAACGTTAAGCCAAAAAGCATTTTCCTGCAACGGTTGGTTGCAGGAAGTGTTTTTTAATCATTGATTCGTATAAAAATTCAAAATAAATGGAAACATTAATAAACGATTTTTCACCAGGTCTATTTGTTGTACAGATCATTTTATTGTTAGGACTGATTTTCCTATTGGTGAAATTTGCTTGGAAACCTATTCTAAACTCACTTGACGAAAGGGAGACTGGTATCCAAGAAGCATTGGCTGCTGCAGAAAGAGCAAAGGCGGAGATGCAAAACCTTCAGGCTGATAACGATAGAATGCTACAGGAGGCCCGTGCTGAGCGTGAGGCGATGTTGAAGGAGGCCCGTGAGATAAAGGAAAAAATGATCGCGGATTCCAAGGAGCAGGCGAAGATAGAGGGCGATAAAATGATCAAGCAGGCGCAGGAGACCATTGAAAGTGAAAAGAAGGCGGCAGTGGCGGAGTTAAAAAGTCAGGTGGCTGAACTTTCGGTTTCCATAGCGGAAAAAGTAATCAAGGAGGAGCTGTCCGGTAAGGATAAGCAATTGCAGTTGGTGGAGAAGATGTTGGGTGACATCAAATTGAATTAAAATGAGTGATTCTAGAGCGGCGGTACGATACGCCAAGGCCATATTGGATTTAGCGGTTGAGAACAAGGCTACGGATGCCGTGGAAAAGGACATGCGTTCCGTGGTAAGCACTGTTTCCGATAGTAAAGAGCTTCGGGATATGCTTTCCAATCCGGTGATTTCCGGTTCGGCCAAAAAGGACGTTCTCAAGGAAGTTTTCAAAGGTTCCCATGCCATTTCCGAAGGGCTGATGAACATGTTGGTGGAGAACAAAAGGGTTTCCTTGTTGAACGAAGTCGCATTAAAGTATATCATTCTAAACGAATCGCTGAAAGGAAAGGACGTGGCCTATGTAACCACGGCGGTTCCCATGACGGCAGATTTGGAAAAGCAGTTGTTGAAACAGGTGGCGTCCATTACAGGAAAGGAAGTGACCTTAGAAAATAAAATCGATGAGAGTATCATTGGTGGTTTTATTTTAAGGGTAGGGGATTTGCAATACGACGCAAGCGTTTCCAACAAACTGAACAATCTAAAAAGAGAATTTACAAACAGTCTATAATTATATTCCAGCAATGGAATTTACCCGGAGTCTAGTCGACGGGATTATCTTAAACAGGAACAAAAATGGCAGGAGTAAAAGCCGCTGAAGTATCGGCAATTTTAAAGAAACAATTATCAGGATTTGATGCAACCGCTACTTTGGACGAAGTAGGAACCGTATTGCAAGTTGGTGATGGTATCGCTAGGGTCTATGGTTTGGCAAACGCCCAATATGGTGAGTTGGTGGAGTTTGAAGGCGGTTTGGAAGGAATCGTTCTGAACTTGGAAGAGGATAATGTGGGTGTTGTATTGCTAGGACCTTCCAAAGCCGTAGGTGAAGGAGCGACCGTAAAGAGAACACAACGTATCGCCTCCATCAATGTAGGTGAAGGTATTGTAGGCCGTGTGGTGGATACCTTAGGTAACCCGATCGATGGTAAGGGACCGATTTCAGGAGAAACCTATGAAATGCCATTGGAGCGTAAGGCACCCGGGGTTATCTATAGGGAGCCCGTAACGGAACCGATGCAATCCGGTATCAAGGCCATCGACGCGATGATTCCAGTGGGTAGAGGTCAGCGTGAGTTGGTAATCGGTGACCGTCAGACCGGTAAGACTACGGTTTGTATCGATACCATTTTGAACCAGAAAGAGTTTTACGACGCTGGTGAGCCTGTTTATTGTATCTACGTAGCTGTGGGCCAAAAAGCTTCTACTGTAGCTGGAATTGCCCAGACATTGGAGGATAGAGGTGCCATGGCGTATACTACGATTGTTGCCGCGAATGCATCAGATCCTGCACCTATGCAGGTATATGCTCCCTTTGCAGGTGCATCCATCGGGGAATATTTTAGGGATACAGGTCGTCCTGCTTTGATTATTTATGATGATTTGTCCAAGCAAGCTGTCGCCTATCGTGAAGTTTCCTTGTTGTTGAGAAGACCACCGGGACGTGAGGCCTATCCAGGGGACGTTTTCTACCTGCACTCAAGGTTGCTGGAGCGTGCCGCTAAGATTATAAATGACGATAGCATTGCCAAGAATATGAACGATTTACCGGAGGTATTAAAGCCGATGGTAAAGGGAGGTGGTTCTTTAACGGCCTTACCGATTATCGAAACACAGGCGGGTGACGTATCGGCCTATATTCCAACCAACGTAATTTCCATTACGGACGGACAGATATTCTTGGAGCAGGATTTGTTCAACCAAGGGGTTAGACCAGCGATCAACGTGGGTATTTCCGTATCGCGTGTGGGTGGTAACGCACAGATTAAATCCATGAAAAAAGTGGCCGGTACCTTGAAATTGGACCAGGCACAGTTCCGTGAATTGGAAGCGTTTGCCAAGTTTGGTTCCGATTTGGATGCGGCTACGTTGAACGTAATCGAAAAAGGACGTAGGAACGTTGAGATATTGAAGCAAGCCCAGAACGATCCTTTTACCGTTGAAGATCAAATTGCGATTATTTACGCCGGTTCCAAGAACTTGCTACGCGATGTTCCCGTTGATAAGGTAAAGGAGTTTGAGCGTGACTATTTGGAGTTCTTGAACGCCAAGCATAGGGACGTATTGGATACCTTAAAAGCAGGTAAACTGACCGATGAGGTTACGGATACGCTTGCAACGGTTTGTAAAGAGCTTTCAGCGAAATATAAGAAGTAAATTAAGAATGCTGAATGGTGAGTAAATACGAATTTTGGTTGCAATAGTCAAAAACTCATAACTCTGAATTCAGAATTTAGAACTTTAAGGAATGGCCAATTTAAAGGAAATACGTAACAGGATTACATCGGTGTCATCGACCATGCAGATAACCAGTGCCATGAAAATGGTATCTGCCGCAAAGTTGAAAAAGGCACAGGATGCAATTACCGCCATGAGACCCTATGCGGATAAACTAACGGAGCTGCTTCAGAATCTTAGTGCTAGCTTGGAAGGTGACTCTGGTAGTGTATATGCGAGCAATAGGGCGGTCAATAAGGTCTTGGTGGTTTCCATTACATCCAACCGTGGTCTTTGTGGTGCCTTTAACTCGAATATCTTAAAACAGAGCGTTAATCTTGTAGAAAACGTTTATACTGGTAAGCAAGTCGACTTTGTTGCAATCGGAAAAAAGGCGAATGATTATCTAAAAAAGCGTTACAATGTGATTTCAAATCACAATGGGATATTTGACGATTTGACCTTTGATAATGTTTCGGAAATCGCCGAGGATTTAATGGAAAAGTTTGCCAAAGGGGAGTATGACCGCATCGATATCGTGTACAACAAATTCAAGAATGCGGCTACCCAGTTGGTCATGACGGAACAATTCTTACCGATTATTCCTGCGGAAGGTGAGGAAGGAAGTAATTCAGACTATATGTTTGAACCTTCCAAAGCTGAAATCGTGGAGCAATTGATTCCTAAATCCCTGAAAACACAGTTGTACAAAGCTATTAGGGATTCCTTTGCCAGTGAGCATGGAGCACGAATGACGGCCATGCACAAGGCGACCGACAATGCCAAGGAATTGCGGGATCAGTTGAAACTGACCTATA
The DNA here is from genome assembly GCF_028464205.1 of Maribacter sp. PR66. Taxonomy (NCBI): domain Bacteria; kingdom Pseudomonadati; phylum Bacteroidota; class Flavobacteriia; order Flavobacteriales; family Flavobacteriaceae; genus Maribacter; species Maribacter sp. PR66. The sequence continues at coordinate 563,513 of NZ_JAQPCH010000001.1, read as the reverse complement.
ACAAGGCAAGACAAGCGGCTATTACCAATGAAATCCTCGAAATTGTAGGAGGCGCCGAGGCTTTGAATAATTAATCAATTTAAAAAGTTTGAATAAAGACCCCCTTCGGAAACGTAGGGGTTTTTATTTGCACATGAGAAGACTTTTTTTCCGACTTTTGTCCCTTCCATGAAATCAAGAAAATCGGCCCTACTCTTTATTTTCGTCACCATTTTGGTCGATGTTATTGGAATTGGCATCATTCTCCCCATTATCCCAGATTTGATCATGGAACTAACCGGCGAGGGTACGGCCATGGCCGTAATCTATGGGATGTGGTTGACCACGGCATTCGCGGGAATGCAATTTTTGTTCTCGCCCGTTTTAGGGGAGATTTCGGACAAGTTTGGAAGGCGTCCCATTCTTTTGCTGGCATTGCTGGGTTTAAGTATCGATTACCTGATCCATGCCTGGGCACCAAGTATTACCTGGTTGTTCTTGGGAAGGTTTTTGGCCGGTATTACCGGTGCTAGTTTTACGGTGGCATCGGCCTATATTGCCGATGTCAGTACCAAGGAGAACAAGGCAAAGAACTTTGGATTGATCGGTGCCGCTTTTGGTCTGGGTTTTATCATTGGTCCGGGCGTGGGCGGGTTTTTCGGGGAGATCGACATCCGCCTACCCTTTTACATCGCCGCGGGACTGACCTTTGCGAATTTCCTATTCGGATTGTTTTTTGTGCCCGAATCCCTAACACCGGAAAATAGAAGGGCTATCAATCTTACAAAGATGATTCCCGGGGTCTCCTTATTTGCCCTCCGGAAGTATAAAGGAGTACTTCTGCTAATTTTTGCTTTCTTTCTGGCGAATTTGGCCGGTCAGGCCTTGCCCTCCACATGGTCTTACTACGGAATTGAACGCTATAATTGGAGTCCCAAGGAAATAGGGGTATCCTTGATGGTAGTAGGGCTTTTGGTAGCCATCGTTCAAGGTGTATTGGTAGGTGTCCTGGTCAAAAAGTTTGGAAAGCGAATTGTGGTCACGGTCGGTTTTTTACTGTGGACCGTAGGCATGTTCTTCTTTTCCCTGGCCTCGGAACCATGGATGTTATATGCCTTTTTAATCCCGTATGCCTTGGGCGGGGTTGCCGGTCCAACGGTACAAGGAATCATTTCCAACCAAGTTTCCGAAAAGGAACAGGGAAACCTCCAGGGTTCCATCACAGGTCTTGTGAGCATTACCGCCATCCTTGGTCAGTTGGTTTTCTCGCCGGTATTCTACTTTTTTATACGTCCCGGCGGAGGAATCTACTATCCTGGTGCGCCCTATACATTGGCCGCCTTTTTCTTGTTGGTGGCGTTTTTAATGGCATTTATTGCCATGAAACGATTGGAACTCTCGGATGAGCAGGCCCCGGTTCAAGTTGAAGATTGAACAAATGTGTTGATTGGGGGGAAATCCAACTTTGTATAACGAAGGTAAATAGGTACATTTAACACTTCAATCTAAGTTGCTTGAATCCGCTTAAAAAACTTTTTAAACAAACGGCGATTTATGGCTTGGCAACCGTGCTCCCGCGGATGTTGTCCTTCCTTTTGGTTCCCATTTATACCTCGGTCATGCCACCGGGAACGTATGGAGAAGTGACCCTTATTTTTACTTGGTTTGCCATCTTCAATATTTTCTTGGCCTATGGTATGGAAACCGCTTTTTTTAGGTTTTACAAGGATTCGGAGAACAAAAAGAAGGTAGTCTCCACGTCCTTACTATCGTTGGGGGGTTCCTCGTTCTTATTTCTTTTTATCGGTCTGTTATTTAAAAAGACAATTACCGCTGCCATCAATATAGAGGCCCAGTACATGAACTATGTGCTATGTATCCTAGTATTGGATGCCCTGGTAATTATTCCCTTTGCTTGGTTGAGGGCGAATGAAAAACCCATGAGATATGCCATGGTAAAGACGCTTAACGTAGCGCTGAACTTGGGTTTAAATCTGTTTTTTCTTTTAGTTCTCCCATCGTTGGCAGTTGAGGATGGGGCCGGTTTCTTTAACAAATTGTACGTGCCGGATTATGAGATATCCTACATACTGATTTCCAATCTACTTGCCAGCGCCGTTACACTGTTGCTTATGATACGGGTATACCTTAGAAGGCCGTATATTTTTGATGTGGATTTATGGAAACGGATGTTGACCTATGCGATGCCGGTAATGGTCGCAGGTATTGCCTTTACAATAAATGAAGTTTTTGATAAGTATTTGTTATCGGAATTATTACCGCCCGATATTGCCAAAATTGAAATGGGAAAATATGCGGCCTGCTATAAATTGGCCTTGTTCATGACGCTTTTTGCTACCGCATTTCGATTAGGAATCGAGCCTTTTTTCTTTAGCCATTCGGACACTAAAAATCCGCAGAAGGCCTATGCACAGATTACCAACTACTTTGTGGTATTGGGGAGTATAATTCTGTTGACCGTAGTTGTATTTGCCGATGTTTTAAAGCAACTCTTTATCCAGGACACTTCGTATTGGGATGCCATGTCCGTAGTGCCGATTATAATCCTGGCCAGTTTTTTCTTGGGTATTTACCACAACCTCTCTGTCTGGTACAAAGTAACGGATCGAACCAAGTTTGGGGCCTATATTTCAATGATCGGAGCCGTCCTCACCATCATCATTAATGTCGCCTTGATACAATACTTTAGCTATGTGGCCTCGGCCGTGGCTACTTTGGTTGCCTATGGCTCAATGATGTTAATGTCCTTCTATTTTGGGCGTATGTACTATCCCATACCCTATAATTTCAGAAAAATTATATTTTACTTAGGAGTTTCCATACTGTTTTCAATAATATCCTTCTATATCTTTGATAGAAATTTATTTGTAGGGATTCCTTTATTGTTGATTTTCTTGGGATTGGTGTACAAAATGGAAATCGAGAATTTGAAAAAGGTATTTGTCAAATAAGACTAGCGAACAATAAAAATGAAGATTAGGATAATCAACAAATCGGAACATGAGCTGCCCCATTACGAAACCGATGCTTCGGCCGGAATGGATTTGCGAGCGAACATTGAAGAACCAATTACCCTAAAACCGTTGGAGAGGGCCATTATTAAAACGGGCCTCTATATGGAGTTGCCTATAGGATTTGAGGCCCAAGTACGTCCTAGAAGCGGTTTGGCGGCCAAAAAGGGAATTACGGTGTTGAATGCACCTGGCACGATAGATGCGGATTATAGGGGGGAAGTCGGTGTTATTTTGGTGAATTTATCAAATTCCGATTTTACCATTGAAAATGGGGAGCGTATTGCCCAGATGGTGATCGCCAAACATGAGCGCGCCGAATGGGAGGTAGTAGAAGAACTATCCGAAACCCTTAGGGGAGCCGGTGGCTTTGGCAGTACCGGAGTAAAATAGATCTACGAATGACAAAAACAGTCCCAATGCTACTACTTATTTTAGGAGCAACGCTTGCCCCGGGGATTGTTTTGTCCCAAGAGGAAGGTCCCATCACCGAGGATGAGAGTGCGGAAGTATCTTTTGAGGAGTATTCAGATGAATTTCAGCAATATTTTTTTGAAGGTCTAAAACAAAAGGGTATTCAAAATTACGATAAGGCCATAAACGCATTTTTAAAGTGCAAGAATTTGGAACCTGAAAAGGAAGTGGTTTCCTTTGAACTCGCCAAATCCTATTTGTTGGACAAGCAGTATATCAATGCCCAGGAATATGCGCAGGAAGCCGTTTTGGAGGATCCGGAAAATTATTGGTATGCAAACACCTTGGCAGAGAGTTTGCAGGCCCAAAACACTACCGTGAGCACCATAAAAGGACAGATTCCTTGGAATAATCGGGAATTAAAATCGAACCTGGCCACTATTTATTATGAACTGGGAAACTATCAAGAAGCCAAGAGCATATTGATGGAATTGGAGAAAACGGTAAAAACCGAGTACCTTCAATCCAAAATAAACGATTCCATTGCAAAGCAGCGGACTATAACGAACAAGATTGACATATCTGAAAACAAGAGCGGGGATGCCGGTGATTTGGGTGCGTTTGAAAAGCGGATACAGGACTTGATAAACGCATCCAGGGATGCAAAAACACTGCTAGAGCTTACTGAGGAGGCTCTTGAAAAGTATCCCCTACAGCCCTTTTTATACTATGCGAATGGAGTCGCCCTTAAAATGGGCAACACCCTCAACGAGGCAAAGGAGGCCTTGGAGACAGCCTTGGATTATCTAATAGACGACCCGGTATTGGAGAATAAAATCTACAAGGAGCTTTCAGAGGTGTACGGTGCCATGGGGAATACGGAAAAGGCAAACGAATATTTGAACAAGGTGAAACCCGGATTTTAATGATGCAATTGAGTTTACGAACATATTTAAGAATAGCTACGGTATGTAGTTTCGCGCTTTTTGTCTTTTCCTGTAAAAGTGCCAAGGTAATTTCCGATGGTTCCATGGATGATCGGCTATCGGCAAAGTCCGTCGTAAAGGCCCACTACCAAAATAAGTTGGAATTCAAGACACTTACGGGAAGGGTCAAAATCGATTATTCCGATGGGGAGGATGAACAAAGCGTATCCGTAAGTCTACGGATGGAAAAGGATAAGGGCATATGGATCAGCGCTCCTTTAGGAATCGTAAAGGCATATATCACTCCGGATAGGGTATCCTTTTACAACAAAATGGACAATGAATATTTTGATGGTGATTTCTCCTATTTGAGCAAGCTTTTGGGAACCGAGGTGGATTACTCCATCCTTCAAAACATGTTGTTGGGACAGGCCCTTTTTGACTTAAGAAATGACAAGTTTGACCTTTCAATAGGTAAGGATAACTATCGATTGACCCCAAAAACTGCCGGTGCGCTTTACAAGACCCTGTTCCAAATCGAGCCCAAGAACTTTAAGATGGACCTACAGCAATTGTCACAGCCCCTGAAAAAGCGCTTGTTGGAAATCAAATATGAAAATTACCAACTTGTGGGGAAGGAAGCCATACCCAATGAGGTATCCATTTTGGCGATAGAAGAAAACAACGAGAACCGGATTCTTTTGGAATATAGAAACATAGAATTGAATCGTGACGTCAATTTTCCTTATAATATACCGAAAGGTTTTAAAGAAATCGTCTTGGAGTAGCGTAATGGTAGCAAAACAACATTGCAGTATCTTTTTTCTTCTTTTGCTATGGGGAGCACCTCTTTTATGGTCGCAAACCAGCGAGCAAAAGGCCTTGGAGGAAAAGCGGGAACAACTACAGAACGAAATCCGGGAAATCAATAGATTATTGTTATCCGAAAAAAGGGAAAGGGGCACGGTCCTGGACCAGATGGAGGCCCTCGATAAAAAAATTACCGTCCGTCAACAATTGATTCGGGTTACGAACCAACAGGCCAATTTACTGAATAGACAGATCAACACCAACATACGGAACATCAGTAAGCTCAAGGGAGAACTACAGGAAATAAAGGAGGAATATGCCAGGATGATCCAAAAATCCTATCAGAACAAATCCAAGCAGAACAGATTGATGTTCCTATTGTCCTCAGAAAGCTTTTATCAGGCATTTAAAAGGCTTCAATACATGAAGCAGTACACGGACTATAGAAAGGAGCAGGGAGCACAGATTTTGGCCAAAACGGAGGAGTTAACGCGTTTGAACATAGATCTAAACGAGGAGCGCAAGGTTAAGGAAGTACTGTTGGCCCAGAACACCAAGGCCAAAGATCAGTTGTTCGCGGAGATACAGGAGCAGAAGAACTATTGGGAACCATCCGACAGAACGAAAGCAAATATGCCAAGGCGATTGATGAGAAAAAAAGGGAGGCCCGCAAAATAGACCAACAGATAGAAAACCTGATACGGTCGGCCATCGCCGCCTCCAACAAAGAAGCTGGTAAAACCACTACCAGTGCCAGTAAATTCTTGTTGACACCGGAGGCGACCCTAGTGGCCAACAATTTTTCGGCGAATAAAGGAAAATTAATTTGGCCCGTTGAGAAGGGCATTAAAAGTCAGGGTTTTGGTATATACAACGATGCCGTATACCCTGGAATAAAACACCAAAGCAACGGGGTCGTCATTGCCACAGATCCTGGATCTAAGGCAAGGGCCATATTTGAAGGCGAGGTTATCGCCATTTTGGCGGTACCAGGTGGTAACAAAGGGGTTCAGGTAAAGCACGGTAATTTTATAAGTACCTACTATAATTTAGCCGAACTCTATGTAAAAAAAGGAGATAAAGTGAATATAAAAGATGAATTGGGAACCATATATACCAATCGGTCAAATGGCCAGACCCGACTTAAATTCTACCTGTACCAAGACACGGATAGGTTGAATCCAGAGGAATGGGTATACCGGTTGTAATTGGTTGGTAGTTAGTGAAAAGTGAATAATTTAAAGTGAAATGTATTTTTCTTTAACCAATAACCACAACCAAAAAACGAAACATATGAAATGAGCCATAACAAGTCTTGATACCCACTGAAACCAAAGGTTCACGAACACCCTTTTTGAAAATAGACAAACTTCGTGAGTAAATGGTTATTGGCGAAATCGAAGATTCATGAACACCGATGGTAGACAAACTTAAATGATGTGAATAATTACATCTGACCTATGAAAAACAATAAAAATAAACATATGAAAATTACGGACATTTCAGGGGGGGTTGATTTACGCAATGGGGTTTTTATGCCTTATTTAGGTTTGGGAACTTACCAAGCCGATAACGACCAAGAGGTCATAGATTCCGTAAAGGATGCCTTGGATTTGGGGTACAGACATATCGATACGGCTTCGGTGTATAAGAATGAAGAAGGTGTGGGCAGGGGAATTAAGGAAAGTTCCGTAGCCAGGGAGGATATTTTTCTGGTGACGAAGGTTTGGAACAGTGAGCAAGGGTATAATACTACGCTACAGTCGTTTGAAGATAGCATCAACCGATTGCAGGTGGATTATCTCGACCTATTTCTGGTGCACTGGCCCGTTAAGGGGAAATACAAGGATACTTGGAGGGCTTTGGAATATTTATACGAAACTAAAAAGGTTAGGGCAATCGGGGTCAGTAACTTTTTGCGGCATCACTTGGATGACTTATTAAGTGACTGCAATATCGTACCTATGGTGAATCAAATGGAATTTCACCCATATTTGGTGCAGCAGGACCTTTTGGATTTTTGCAATAAAAATACCATTCAGTATGAAGCGTGGTCTCCCTTCATGCAAGGGAAACTATTCCAATTGGATTTTTATAAGGAATTGACCGAAAAGTACAACAAATCGGCTGCCCAAATCATACTGCGATGGAACCTACAGAAAGGGGTGGTCACCATACCAAAATCAGTACATAAAAAGCGTATTGCCTCCAATGCGGATATTTTCGACTTTGAGCTTTCCAATGAGGACATGGCCTTTTTGGATAGCCTGGACAAGGATGAACGCAGTGGGCCACATCCTGACCATTTTGATTTTTAAGCCTTAAAAGAGTAGGCTTTTTGCACTTTGTTTCGTTTTCATTTATTAGACCGATTCGTGCAAATCAGAAGCTTTTGTATTCTAGGCAATATGGAAGTGTATTTGCTGAGCTTTCTATTTTTCATAGCTACCCACCTAAACTTCGAAATATGTCCTTAAGGTAGCATTACGGGTACTGAATTTTAAACATAGGGATGATGAAAATTGTATCTTTCCTACATATACTAACACTACGAGAATAATGAATAGTATCCGTCTATCTTTCGTTTTTATCTTTTCATGTTTCAGCATTGCCTTTGCACAGGAAACAACGGCCTTAATTTGCGGAAATCTTATCACGGCAAAAGATACCCATGTTCAGGCCGATGCCGTAATACTTGTAGAGGGGGATCGGATTGTTGAAGTGGGTACCATGGACCTGCTAAAACCGGGATATACCGTTATCGATTTAAGTGAATATACCGTATTACCAGGAATGATAGATGCCCACACCCACCCTTTAATTTACGGCAGTGAATACCAAACCAATCACTTAAAGGGTTCCTCGGCTTTTAACGCATTAAGGGGATTAAAGACGGTACAGGAATGGCTGGAAGCTGGTTGGACCACGATAAGGATTGCCGGTGATGCCGATACCAAATATGCACATTTTGAGATTCGCAATGCTATAAATGCCGGCCTGTTCAAAGGACCACGGATTTTTGGTGCCGGGCACTATATTTCAGTAACCGGAGGGGGAGGGGATATAAATTATATTTCCAACGAACAATCCGTTATCCCTGATGGTCTCATTGTGGATGGCAAGGATGAAATGCGGAAGGCCATTAGACAAGAAATCAAGAATGGGAGCGACTGGATCAAACTTTTGGTCACGGGAGCTTTTATGTCTACAGGAGACAACCCAAGGAACGTACATTTTAGCGATGAGGAACTTAAAACGGCGGTAGAGGAAGCCAACCAAAGGGATATTCCGGTCATGATGCACGCACATGCCAAAGAGGGGATTGTTAAAGCTATAAAATTTGGGGCAAGATCCATAGAGCATGGGACCTTTTTGGATGCTGAAACGATAGACTTGTTATTGGAGTACGACACCTATCTAGTACCAACTTTGACGGTTGGCACCTATTTTCGCTTAAAGGACCCTGGGAATGTGGCACTGACAAAAACGCAACGTTCCCAAAAGGAATTTAGGGAAGCCAGAATGAAGGTACTTGGGGAGGCTCATAAGAGAGGGGTAAAGCTGGGAATTGGTTCTGACAATGTGGGATTTCCCGGTAGCTTTGCTGCCAACGAGTTTCACGAATTTGTAAAGTTTGGCATGACTCCTATGGAAGCCATTATTGCCGGGACCAAAGTAAATGCGGAGCTTTTGAAAATGGATGATAGTATAGGAACTATTGAGGTAGGTAAATACGCCGATATTATTGCTGCCAAAAAGAATCCGCTGGAAGATATTACAGAACTACAGCGTGTAAAATTTGTAATGAAAGGCGGCGAGATAATAAAGTCTACCGAGTAAATAAGTCGCACTATTTTTAAATCATCCTGTACATATATCAAGAATCCCTTCGCTTTTTGGAGTAGTAATAGAACAAATAGGCCACCAAAATCAAAACCACAAAGGGAAGGTAGGTACCAATGGCCACACCAATCTCATAGGAACGATCAGGTGCCTCTTGGATTTTCTTTTCGATTTCCGAAACGTCCTGTAAAAACAATAGCAATCTCATAACTATAGTGCTATTTCCAAACTGATAGGGCAATGATCGCTACCCATGACCTGGTCATGGATTTCGGCCGAGGTTACCTTGGACCATAAAGATTCGCTGACCAAAAAATAATCGATACGCCAACCCACGTTTCTACTTCTGGCTCCGCCGCGCATGCTCCAGAATGTATATTTATCAAACGTATCCGGGTGCAAAGCCCTAAAACTATCAACTAGGTTCAAGGTTTTGAGCATGTGGTCGAACCCATCAATTTCCACTTGGGTAAAACCTGCCGTTTTGTTGTAATTGGATTTGGGATTGGCCAAATCATTTTCAGTGTGGGCCACGTTAAAATCGCCCGTAATGATCAAAGGTTTCTTTTTTGACAGGTTTTGAAGGTATTCCGTGAAATCAGTATCCCAGCCTGACCGATAATCCAGCCGTTTGAGTCCATTACCACTGTTTGGCACATAGACATTGACCAAATAGAAGTCTGGGTACTCCGCATGGGAAATCCTGCCTTCCATATCATGGTCCGCAATACCCATATTGCTGCCAAAAGAAATAGGATCTTGTTTTGATAGTATCCCTGTACCTGAATATCCTTTCTTGTCGGCACTATTGGTATATAAATGATAGTCTTCTATCCCAGATAAGGCCTCTGCCACTTGGTCATCCTGGGCCTTGGTTTCCTGGATACAAAAAACATCGGCATTAAAACTCGACACAACATCCTCAAAGCCCTTTTTTACGGAAGCCCTTATACCGTTGACGTTCCACGATACTAATTTCATATTCTTTACTTATTAATTTCTTTCTAGTTTTTGAGAAATTCAAAACCTCTTATTTTATCTCACTTTGAAACAAACCATCCTACATCCAAATGGGTACTACCATTTTTGGAAGGTTAGAGAGGGCTATTCATCAACTCCTCAATTTCCTCAATTTCAATAGGAATATTGCGCATTAAATTAAAGGGTCCCCCATTTTCTTGGATGACCACATCATCTTCCAAACGGATTCCCATATTTTCCGCAGGAATGTAAATCCCTGGCTCTACAGTAAATACCATATTGGCTTTCATGGGAGTCTTTAGTTCGCCATAGTCATGCGTATTCAATCCAATATGGTGACTGGTGCCGTGCATAAAATATTTTTTATAGGCGGGCCAATCCGGATTTTCATTTTGAACATCGGCCTTGTCCAAAAGACCCAAGCCCAAAAGTTCAGAAGTCATCAATTTACCGCATTCTTTGTGGTAATCCGCCCAAAGGGTTCCGGGAACCAACATTTTGGTCGCATCGTTCTTCACCCTTAGTACGGCGTTGTAGACCTCCTTTTGCCGTTTCGTGAAACGGCCGTTAACGGGGATGGTCCGGGTAAGGTCGCTGGAGTAGTTGGCATATTCCGCTGCTACGTCCATCAACAACATATCGCCATCCTTACAGGGTTTGTTGTTCTCCAAATAGTGAAGTACGTTGGCATTGTTGCCCGAGGCTATGATTGGTGGATAGGCAAATCCTTTGGAACGGTTCCGTATAAATTCGTGCAATAGCTCCGCCTCCACTTCATACTCCATAACGCCAGGCTTTACAAAACCCAATAACCTGCGGAAGCCTTTTTCGGTGATGTTGCAGGCCATTTGCATCAGTTCCAATTCCTCAGGTTCCTTGACACCCCTAATTTCTTGAAGTATCGGGTTGCTCTTTGCCACTTTGTGCGCAGGGAATTTTTGCTGGCAGGCGAGTATAAATCGGTCTTCACGTGTCTGGGTCTCAACCGCTTGCCTGTAGTGCTCGTTGGTATTGAAGTAGATAGTATCAGCTTCGGTCATCAGATCAAAAAAAACTTTGTCAAATTCCTTTAGCCAGTAAATGGTTTGTATCCCCGATACGCCGGTTGCCTTTTCCTTGGTCAACTTTGCACCTTCCCAAATGGCGATGTGCTCATTGGTTTCCCTTACGAATAGAATTTCCCGGTGTTTTTTGTCCATGGCATCCGGAAATAATAACAAAATAGTTTCCTCTTGATCGGCCCCGCTCAGATAAAAAATATCCCGATGTTGCTCAAAGGGCATGACACTATCGGCACTTATAGGGTAAATGTCGTTGGAATTAAAGACCGCAATGCTCTTGGGACGCATGCGGGCCATAAATTTCTCTCGGTTTTTTATAAATAGGGCGTTGGGAATTTGTTCGTATTTCATGAAGTCTATGATTTTGCCATAAAATTAAGCAATAGCCACTGTTTTCTTAAGAAATGAACCACATATTTACCACAATTACACCCTTTTTAAAGGGCTATTTTAGACAACAATTGGCTAACTTGTACACCATACCATAACAAACCAATTGTCATGAAAATCCGGTATTTTTTGCTTGTATTACTTCTTTTAAACTTTGTTTCGATTTTTCCCCAAACAGACCCCGCTGTTTTTGGGAACCTACGGTTTCGTTTTATAGGACCGGAAGGCAACCGTACCATTGCCATGGCGGGGGTGGCGGGAGACCCTATGACCACCTATATCGGTGCGGCCTCCGGCGGATTATGGAAAACCTCCGATGGCGGTATTAGCTGGAACCCCATTTTTGATGCTCAGGACGTTTCATCCATTGGCTCGGTGGCCATTACTCCAACAAATCCCGATATCATTTGGGTGGGCACGGGTGAAACCTTTGTGATTCGGCCCGCCCATGCAATGGGTGATGGCATCTATAAATCCGAGGATGGTGGAAAGACCTGGATAAACATGGGCCTTGAGAAAACGGGGCGCATTGGGCGTATTCTTGTGCATCCTACCAATCCAAACGTTGTTTACGCCGCTGCTCTGGGACATACCTACGGACGACAGCAGGAACGAGGGGTATTTAAAACCACGGATGGCGGTAAGAATTGGGAACGCATCTTTTTTGTGGATGAAAACACAGGTGCAGCCGAACTTGCCATGGATCCGAAAAATCCAGACCGACTCCTAGTAGGCATGTGGTCCATACATATTAATACTTGGGGCTTGAACAGCGGTGGGCCCGGAGGAGGTGTTTACAGAACCTTGGATGGTGGGGATACTTGGGAGCCCTTGTCCAAAAAAGGCCTGCCAGGTGGTAAAGAAAATCCAGTGGGAAAAACGGCGGTGGCCATTTCACATTCCAGTCCGAATATTGTGTATGCCCTTTTTGAAATCGAGAGTCCGGCCCTTTATCGCTCCGAAGATTTTGGTGACTCTTGGACCCTACAGACTCGAAACCACGATATTGCAGAACGTGCACCCTACTACACCCGCATGGCCGTTTCAACTTCTAACCCTAATGAACTCTACTTTGCCAGTGTTAAATTCAGTATTTCCAAGGATGGCGGCAAAACCATTGAAAGTGGTTACAGTGCCGGAGGCGATAACCATGATATCTGGGTGGACCCCACTAATGCGGACCGACTCATGGTGGCCCATGATGGGGGTGCCAGTATCAGTATTAACCATGGAAAAACCTTTCAACGGATCGTGCTTCCAATAGCCCAAATGTACCATGTAGCCGTTGATGATAAGATTCCTTACAATGTTTATGGAAACCGTCAGGATGGCTATTCCTATATGGGCCCCAGTAACAGCAAACAGGGCTATATACCTCTGGGCCTTTGGAAGGGTGTGGGCGGTTGTGAAAGCGGCTTTGCACAGCCTGATCCCTTTGACAATGACATTGTTTGGTCTGGATGTTATGATGGGGGACTGCAACGTTATAATGTTAAAACGGGGCACGCCCGCGACGTTCGGGTCTGGCCGGAAGCAGGCTATGGTTGGGAACCGGGCAAGTTAAAATACCGGTGGCATTGGAATTTTCCATTGGCCTTTTCCCCTCATACAAAACATAGGGTCTATGTGGGCAGCCAATATGTGCATAAAAGCGATGACGGCGGACAAAGCTGGCAAGTGATCAGTCCGGACCTTACCTTGAACGATAAGACCCATCAACAAAATTCTGGGGGCATCGCGGTAGACAACCTCATGACCTTTGATGGGTCGGTTTTGTTCAGCATTGTGGAGTCAACATTGGAACCGGGCCTTATTTGGACCGGCAGCAACGACGGGCAAGTTCAGCTAACCAAAAATGGCGGAACCACCTGGACCAATGTAACCTCCAACATCCCTGACCTTCCCAAATGGGGCACCATAGCCAACATAGAAGCATCCCGATATAAAAAGGGAAGTGCTTATATCACGGTAGACTTGCATCAAATGGGGGACTTTTACCCGTATGTTTACAAAACAGAAGATTATGGGCAAACCTGGAAGTTAATAAGCGATACAGTGCCGAAATCTGTCCATAGCTTTGCCCATGTTATCAAGGAAGACCCTAAAAGAGAGGGCATGCTCTACTTGGGAGTAGATAACGGACTTTATATAAGCCATGATGATGGTGAACATTGGATGCGCCTGCGTAACAATCTACCCCCTGCCCCGGTCTATTGGCTGGAAATCCAGGAACGGTTTGATGATCTTGTTGTGGGCACGTATGGAAGAGGCTATTATATCATGGACAATATTTCGCCTTTACGGGAATACGATATGGATGCCAAGGATAAAGAGGCCCATCTTTTCAGCCTAAGACCGGTGTATCGTTTCCAAGATGTTCAAAGCATCAAAACCGATGGTCCTAGTTTAAATTCCGGAACAAACCCTGCCTATGGTGCAGAAATCAATTACTTCTTAAAGGATAGTACGGATCAAAAAATCGAAATACAGATTTTGACTATGGAAGATGAAGTTGTCCGGACCTTGGAAGGAAAAAACAAACCAGGCGTCAATAGGGTCATGTGGAACCTACGATATGAACCCACCTATAAACCAAAACTTCAGACCACCCCTCCCGGAAGGCCATGGGTCCAGCTCAATGGTGAAGGATGGCGCCCTTTGGTCACTTGGGACCTTGATTTAATGCGTGGACAATACGGCCCCAAGGTAGTACCCGATAGCTACAAGGTAAAACTGGTCATTGGCAACAAAGAATACATTAGGGAACTAGAGGTGTTAAAAGACCCGAGTACGGAAGGTAGTCTCGAAGACATCCAAAAACAAGTAGCCTTTTCCTTGGAACTTCGCGATGCGATGAACTTGGCCGTAACCATGATCAATGATATTGAAGCGATACGGGCAGAGCTCAATGCTATCATCCCAAAGTTAAGCCGCTCAGCCGACCGAAAAAAAGCCGAGGAACTACGCGCCTTGGCCATTGCTATAGCAGGTAGTCTTTATGACATTCATCTGACCGGGGCCCGTGAAGACGCCTTTAGATCCCCCATAAAGCTTTATGGTAGGCTGAGTGCCTTGGCCAGTGACATCGGTGGGTTTGGTGCCGATTTTAAACCCACGGACCAACAACAGGAAGTATATACCATTTTTAATGAACGTCTTAAAGAGGTAGATGCCAAGTTTAAGAAATTCATAACCGTGGAAGTGGAGAAATTGAATTCCCGATTGAAACAAAGCGAACTACAAATACAACATACCCAAAAAATAAAATCATAATATAAAAATAACTAGCAGACCTATGAAAAAACAACTATTTATTGTTTTAACAGCCATTTTAGCCGTCTCTTGCGGCGAAACGAAAAAAGTAGAATCCCAAGCGGAACTCTTTGCCAGAATTGATGCCGAAATCAAGCAAAACGCAAAAGGCTACAGTACGTTAAAGGAAGCTACCGAAACTATTGGTCACCGCTTAACTGGTTCCGAAAATGGGGCAAAGGCAGAGGAATACACCTATACTAAGTTCAAGGAATATGGTTTTGAGGACGTGGAATATCAAACCTTTGAGGTAGAGGCCTGGTCCAGGGGCACGGTGTCCGTATCCATTAACGATGAACCCGTGAAAGCAGTGACGCTGGGGCATTCTCCTGTGGAAGCAAATGTAACCGGGGAAATTGTGGACATGGGCAACGGGCTGGAGGTAGATTATGCGGCAAATCCAGATGCCGTAAAGGACAAAATCGCCTTGGTCTATATCAGTATTTTAGAAGGAAGTCCGGAAGGATTGAGCAATCTGCACCGAAGTGAAAAAACGGCCTTGGCCATCAAGTACGGCGCCAAGGGTATCATCATAATCAATCAAGTGGATAATGGAGTGCTTCTTACGGGAACCGCCTCCGTAACCGGGGAACTGATTCCCATTCCGGCCGTTTGTATCGGCAAGGAAGATGGTATGGCCTTAAAAGAAACGCTTAAAGAAGGAACCGCGTCCGCCACCATAGAAATGACCAATAACAGCGATATGATCAGTGCCAGAAATGTGGTTGCCACCTTGCCCGGAAGTGAGTTGCCCGAGGAAATCATTGTCATCGGCGGACATTTGGATTCCTGGGATTTGGCTACAGGTGCTATAGACAACGGAATCGGGTCTTTCGCCGTATTGGATATTGCCCGTGCTTTTAAGGCCAATAACCTTCAGCCAAAAAGAACGGTCAAATTTGTGATGTTCATGGGCGAGGAGCAAGGACTCTTCGGTTCCAGACATATGGTTGCCGAAGCCCTAAAAGCAGGTTCCATGGACAAGGTCAAATACATGATGAACTTAGATATGGCGGGAAATCCCATTGGCATGAATGCTGGCGGAAAGTTGGATAACGAGGCTTTTTTCACCGATTTAGGCGACGCAATCCAACAACAGGACAGCATCTATAAAAATGAATTTTCAAACCGTTCCGGATTGCATAGCGACCACCAGCCCTTTATGTTGGAAGGGGTGCCAATTTTATCGGTTCACAGCAACTTGGACCGTTCCATTTACGGTTGTTATCATTCGGATTGTGACGATTTTAACTTGGTGAACGAGGAACATATGACCAATACTTCCCGGTTTGGCACCATGATGTTGTACGGCTTGGCAAATGCCGAAACCCTTCCCGCGACCAAAATGGATAGTGAGACTACAAAGGAGTTCATGATAAAAAACGACCTTAAGGAAAAACTGATTATTGGAGGCGATTGGAAATGGGAGGAGTAGCATAGATTAAGTCCAAGGTTAATTTTCAAATTCAAATTCAATTCATCTGACCGCAGGGCATGAATTAAAAAGGAGAAAAAACAAATCATCTAAGAATGGAAAGTCGACAACTTCTTATTGTTTCAATTTTGGTATTGAGCCTTTTCTCGTGCAAAGACAATACTGCCACAACCAGTGAAATGACGAGTGCTGATACCAAACCCAATATCGTTATTATTTATATGGACGATTTGGGCTTTGGTGAGCTTAGTGCCTATGGGGCTACGGAATTGAAAACTCCAAATATGGATGCATTGGGCAATGGCGGACTACGATTTACGAATGGTTATGCCACCTCGGCTACCTGTACGCCTAGTAGATATGCCTTGTTGACCGGGGTGTATCCTTGGCGGAATAAAAATGCAAAAATTCTTCCGGGTTCCGCTTCCTTGATTATTGATACGGCCCAAACCACACTACCAAAGCTTTTGAGAAACGAGGGCTATGCTACTGGGATTGTTGGTAAGTGGCACCTTGGCCTAGGTGCCGGGGAAATCAACTGGAACGAGACCATACGTCCGGGGCCTAATGAGGTAGGTTTTGACTACAGTAATATTTTGGCCGCCACCCAAGATAGGGTACCTACGGTCTATATCAAAAACGGGAATGTCGTGAATCTGGACCCCAATGACCCCATTCAAGTCAGTTATGAAAAGAATTTTGAGGGTGAACCTACTGGGTTGGACAATCCCGAAATGCTAAAAATGAAATGGCACCATGGGCATAATAACAGCATTGTTAATGACATTCCGCGAATAGGCTTTATGAAGGGTGGGGAAGCCGCCAAATGGGTCGATGAGGATATGGCCGATTATTTTCTGGCGGATGCCCAAACCTATGTCAAAAAAAATAAGGACCGACCCTTTTTTCTGTACTATGCCCTACAACAGCCCCATGTTCCCAGAACGCCACATCCAAGGTTCGTTGGAAAATCAGGAATGGGACCTAGAGGCGATGTGATTTTGGAAGCGGATTGGGTCATAGGGGAGTTCATAAAAACCTTGGAAAAGGAAGGTTTGTTGGAAAGCACCCTGATTGTTTTTTCCAGTGATAACGGCCCTGTGGTAAACGACGGTTATTATGATGATGCCGTGGAAAAATTGGGGCATCATAAACCTGCCGGTCCCCTACGTGGCGGAAAATATAGTTTGTTCGAAGCGGGAACCCGAGTACCGTTCATTACCTATTGGAAGGGAACCATAGCTCCGGGTGTTTCCAATGCGATGGTATCCCAATTGGATCTTTTTGCTTCGTTGGCCTCTTTAGTAAATAGTGATGCCACAACGGAGGATAGCAAAAACCTGATGGCCGTATTGTTGGGAAAGAGCGAATCTGGCCGGGACGAGTTGGTACTGGAGGCTACTTCCAGAACGGCTTTTCGAAAAGGGGATTGGGCGATGATTCCCCCATACAATGGTCCAGCAAGAAATGATTTGGTGGATATTGAATTGGGAAATGACAGTGTATATCAGTTGTATAATTTACAGGACGATATAGGGCAACAAAACAATTTGGCAGAAAGCCATCCAGAGAAACTACAGGAACTTATCGATTCCTATCGGGCCATCCTTAAAAATAGCGATACAGATACAGAAAAACTTCAGTTGGATTAAAGGTCTCCTCATATGTCACAGTTCCTAGAAAAAACATGCACCCTCCGTTTCTTTTATGCACTATTGCTGGTGATACCCTTACATCTACACTCACAGAACAAGGAGGGTGAAAAATATGAATATTTTGATTTGGTCCGACCAAAGTTCGATGGGAAATTGGCCTATGAAACTACGGACTATGTAGCGCAATATTGGAGGGTCCCTGGAAATACCGGGTTCAACAATAGTGTGAAATGGATAGTCAAGGAACTTGAAAAAGCCGGATATGTACTGGAATCCAAAGCCGATGCCAATGACCGATTGACCTACAGGATCGAATCCCGCCCCATGAAAGACCCAACTTGGGAACCTGTTTCCGCACGTTTGGAAATTTTGGGCCAAACCGATCCAATTTTGGTCTCCACTTCAAACAGGAACATGACCTATCTCAACTCCGTTTCTACACCAACGGAAGGCATAACGGCGGAAGTGGTCCCAATTGGAGCCAAGGAGGATATACCCAACCTCAACTTGAAAAGCAAGGTTGTTTTTATGGAATTCGGACTCAATGGTATCTACCAGGAGTTATTGGACAAAGGGGTTTTGGGCGTTTTGACCTATAACAATCCAACGTACCTACAACCGGAAAAGAATATCACCTCCATACAGTTTAGAAGCCTACCTCCGCAAGCCGATACCAAATTCTGGGGAATCGCCCTGTCCTTTGAAGCCAAGGAAAGACTAAAGTCAGCGTTTAAAAGAGGGGAAACGATGGTCAACGTAAACATTCAAACGAAAATATATGTAGCTGAGGAGCTTACAGTGATCGCCAATATCAAAGGAAGTAAAAAACCTTCCGAACGACTGGTTTTCAGTGCCCATATCCAAGAACCGGGTGCCAATGACAACGCCAGCGGTGTTGGGGCGCAGCTAGAAATGGCTTCCGTTGGGGCGAACCTTATCGATTCTGGTCCAATCGACTGCGAGCGTACCATGACCTTTCTTTGGGGCGATGAAATATCGTCCACCCACCGATACATTCAAGAGGATAAAACAAGGGCGCAAGGAATCAAATGGGGCATAAGTCTGGACATGGTAGGCGAAAATACGGATATCACAGGAGGCTCTTTTTTAATCGAAAAAATGCCGGACCCAAGTGCCATATGGACGCGCGGAAATGACAAGCACACAGAATGGGGTGGCGAAGTTCTTTCTCTAAAGGACATGAAACCCCATTATCTCAATGATTTTATTATCCATAATTTTCGACAGCAAGGAGAATTCGCAAACTGGGAAGTGAATACGAACCCTTTTGAAGGAGGGAGTGACCATACTCCCTTTTTAAAAGCCAACATTCCAGGACTATTATTATGGCATTTTACGGATCAGTTTTATCATACCGATAATGACAGAATAGACAAAGTATCCCAAAAGACCTTACAAAATGTGGGCACGGCGGCACTGGCCAGCGGTCTACAATTGGTCAATGCCAATGAAAAAACCGCACTGTGGATTTTAAGCATATTGGAAAAAGAATCCTTTGAGCGATTGGAAAACGAGTTTGAACAAAGTCAAGTGGCGATTGAAAAAGTTTCCAATTTCAAGTTTGAGAAACAGATTTTATCGGCATGGGAGGAGTGGTATAACAAAGCCTATGGTTCCGTAATCGATATAGATGATTCCCCAAAAACAAAATCGGCAATAGCCCTAAAACAGTCGGATTTGAAATCATATTACAACAAACTGATTGGAAGGCTTAAGAATCAATAAATACTTCTGTTGGTCCAACGGAACTTTGAACAAAGTTTTAGTAACTTTCCAAAACCCTATAATTTATAATCTACCATGAAAATAGTACCCTTCTTTCTTCTATTGGGATTCAGCATGCTAACGGCCCAGATTTCCCCCACCGATCAAACCGAGGTTTTGAAATCCTTGGAAAAAAAGGCCCAAATGGGTCAAGCTTCCTTGGTAAAAAACATCCCTTTGAAGAATATTGGACCTTCCATTATGAGTGGGCGTGTGGTGGACGTGGCCGTAAATCCAAAATCGCCTATTGAATTTTATGTGGCCTATGCTTCGGGGGGACTTTGGTATACCAAAAACAACGGGACGACCTTTACCCCAATTATGGACAATACCCCAACACAGAACATTGGGGACATTGCCGTGCATTGGGAATCGGGGACAATCTATGTCGGTACCGGCGAGAACAACGCCTCTCGCTCGACCTATGCCGGCATCGGTATTTTAAAATCAACGGACCAAGGAAAAACTTGGTCCAATATGGGATTGCCAGATTCGCACCATATCGGTCGCATCCTAATTAATCCCAATGATCCAAATGATGTAGTGGTTGGCGTGGTAGGACATTTATATTCCACCAATGTTGAAAGGGGGCTTTATAAATCTACCGATGGTGGCAAAACATGGAAAAAAACCTTATTTGTGGGCGATGACACAGGCATCATAGATGTGGCCCATGCCCCCAAAAACTTTAATATCATGTATGCGGCCACGTGGCAAAAGGATCGAAAGGCATGGGATTTTTTGGGGAACGGCAATTCATCGGGCATTTATAAAAGTACCGATGCCGGAACGAGTTGGAAAAGAATCACCACGCCCCAAAGTGGATTTCCTACCGGTGAGGGAGTGGGTAGAATCGGCCTTGCCGTATACGATGACAACACCGTTTATGCCGTGCATGACAATCAGTTCAGGAGAGCAAAACAGGATAACGATGTAAAGAAAATGGAAGGACTTCAAAAGGAAGATTTCAAGGACATGGGTACGGAGGCGTTTTTGAAATTATCGGACAAACAACTCAACGATTTTCTAAAAACGAATAATTTTCAGGAAAAGTACCGTGCCGAAAACGTAAAACAAATGGTGCGCAGTGGTGCCGTAAAACCGGTAGACCTTGCTTCCTACTTGGAAGATGCCAATGCATCGCTCTTTGATACGCCCGTCATTGGAGCGGAGGTATATAAGAGCACGGACGGTGGTGTCAATTGGAAAAAACAGAACCAGGATTACATTGACGGACTATACTACAGTTACGGGTATTACTTTGCCCAAATCAATGTGGACCCATCCAATGTGGATAAAATCTATTTGGCGGGTGTTCCCCTTTTAAAATCGAACGACGGCGGAAAAACCTACATGGCGGTCAATGAGGATAATGTACATTCAGACCATCACGCTTTGTGGATAAACCCAAATAGGTCCGGGCATCTGATCAATGGGAATGATGGCGGCCTCAACATTTCTTACGACGATGGGGAGAGCTGGATAAAGAACAACTCTCCGATCGTGGGTCAGTTCTATGCCATAAATGTCGATAATAAGGAACCGTACAATGTATTTGGCGGTCTTCAGGACAACGGCGTTTGGATGGGGCCCCATAATGCGGAGGAGAATAGGGAATGGCACCAGTCCGGGCAATATCCTTGGAAATCCATTTTGGGCGGTGACGGTATGCAGGTGCAAATAGACAATAGGAACCCAAATATCGTGTATACGGGGTTTCAATTTGGTAATTACTTCCGATTGGATTTGGAGACCGGAAAAAGGAAGTACATCCAACCAAAGCACGAATTGGGAGAATCGCCCTACCGATTTAATTGGCAAACGCCAATACTACTTTCTTCGCACAACCAGGATATTCTGTATTTGGGCGGAAACAAGTTGCACCGGTCTTTAGATCAAGGCGATACTTGGGAAACCATTTCACCGGACCTGACAATGGGAGGTAAAAAGGGAAACGTGGCCTATGGTACCTTGACCACTATTTCTGAATCGCCATTTAAGTTTGGACTGATATATACCGGCAGCGATGATGGATTGGTGCAGGTAAGTACGGACGGAGGCGGTAGCTGGGATCTGATTTCAGGGTCTTTTCCCAAGGATTTGTGGGTAAGTCGGGTAGCGGCATCAAAACATAAAAAGGAACGCGTTTATGTTACATTGAACGGATATCGTTGGGATGATTTTACACCCTATATCTATTTGAGCGAGAACTACGGGAAAACATGGAAATCCATCGCCAATACTATTCCAACTTCTTCGGTTAACGTCATTTTGGAAGATCCGGAAAATGAAAATCTGCTTTTTGTTGGAACGGATAATGGCCTGTATGTTTCGTTTGACAGGGGCGGTTCCTGGGAGGTTTTCGATAACGGACTTCCCTACGTGGCGGTGCATGATCTGGTCATACAGGAAAAGGCAAAACACCTATTGGTGGGTACGCACGGGCGAAGTATTTATAGGGCCAATATTTCAACCTTACAGCAAATGACACCCCGGGCCTTGGAGAGTAAATTGAAACTTTTTGAACTTACCGATATCAAACATTCCAGCAGATGGGGCAACCCTAGAAGCTCCTGGTCAAGAGCGCAAACCCCAGGCTTGGACATCACCTTTTATACCACAAAGAAAGGCCCTTTTAAGGCCATCGTCCTGAGCGAGGACGATATTGTGGTAAGCGAGACCGAGATAAACGGGGATAAGGGTTTCAATATTCTGTCCTTTGATCTGGCCTTCTCTAAAATAGGAAAAGACAATTACTTAAAACAACATAAAACAAAGTTATCGGAAGCAGAAGATGGAAAAACATATCTGCCCAAAGGAACTTACGTGGTTAAGATTTCCGGCAATGGCATTACAGAATCAACCATATTTAAGATAGACTAACTTTTATTCAATTAAACCTGTGAAAATAGTAGATTGGAATACACTGCCAGAACGAGGGGTGAGCCATAATCAACATATCAAGAAAAAGACCTTGGTTTCAAAAGGGGAAATACCTCACCTCATGATGTTTGGTACTGCAGTTTTTAAACCAGGAGACAAAGTGGATTTTCATCTACACGAAACCATGTTCGAGGTGTTCTTCATTCAAAGTGGTAAAGTCATTTTTGAGGTAAATGGCGAAAAACATATTTTAACAAAAGGAAAGTGTATCACCATTGAGCCCGGTGAACTTCATGCACAATCAAACCCCTTTGATGTTGATGTTTGTTGGTCATATTTTGGAATATCGATTGATTAAAACAAAATACTAAATGGAACTAACTTTAGGAATTCCCGCATTACTTTTTCCGGCCATATCTTTGACCATGTTGGCCTATAACGCCCGTTATTTGGCCATCGCGGCGCTGATACGTCAATTGCACCAAAAGTTCGAGGAGACGGGGTCAAAATCCGTAGGCTTACAGGTTAAAAAGCTACAAAAACGACTGACAATTATCAAGAACATGCAGGCTACGGCCATCCTTAGCTTTTTGCTGGCCGTCATTACCATGTCTTTGATCTACGTCCAGCTCACGTTTTGGGCCAATCTTGTCTTCGGCATCAGTCTGCTTGCACTCATGATTTCCTTGATACTTTCCTTTATTGAGGTGCAACTTTCTACCAAGGCTTTGGAGATTCAGCTCAAGAACATGGAAAACTGAATATCGCCCTATTTGCAGGGCATTTCTGACCTTTTATTTCGATTATAAACCGTACATTTAGAGGTGTTTGTCCAAAAGACGCACTGATTAAAATAAGTCAAAGTTACGATGGATGGCTGCCGAGATTTCCCGATAACTATCAGGTTGGCTAATTTTCTACCCATGCACTGCGAGAAGTCCAGACTTGACCTATAAAACAAAAAACTTGAAAGTATGAAACGTGTTAAGGATCTTCCATACTTCAAAAAAATACGGGAGGTAAGGGAGTTTGAATTCGGGGTTTTCTATTATTTCGATGGTCTGGTCATTTCGGAAATAAAGGAAGGAGTTGTTTTTGACTGGAATATGGCCAAGAGGGCAGTAGCGGCCGCCAAGGAAATTTTCGGGGAGGAGACCCCTATTGCCTACATCTCCAATCGTATAAACAGTTATACGGTGGTTCCTACGGAATGGTTAAAATTTTACAAGAACAGACATCAGTTGTCCTATTACAGTGTGGTGGGTTCCACACAAGGTAGTTTTGCGAGCATCGTTTTGGAGAAAATGTTCTTTAAGGAATCACTACGGCAATTCAATGATTTGGAAGCCGCAGTTGCGTGGAGTTTGGACCGAATTAAAGAGAAAAAGGAGACTTTGTCCTAAAACCCAATAAAAAAGGCCTTTAACATGTAAAGGCCTTATGAGTTCACTTTGTTGTTTTTAATTGATAATCAGTGTTTTACCCTCATAACCGTCCGCGGATTCGAACAAGAGGTAATATACCCCTGATGGATATTCCGATACGGAAAACTGATTTACAGCAGGATGGTTCGCAGGGTAGCTTACCGTTTTCAATAACTGGTTACCGGGCCCATAAAGACTGACTACCACAGCTTTGCCCATATATCCGGATAGGTCTATGTTGAATGTATCCGTCACTGGCATAGGGTACAGCTTTATAGAACTGGTATTTGGAGCTATTACCTTGACAAGCATCGTGGCGTGATAGCCACCGTCCTCGGTAACAACGGATACATCCATCTCACCTACGGCATTGGCCGTCACCAATCCTGAATCGGGATCAACAGAAACAATGGATGGGTCATTCGAGAACCAACGTACATTTTTGTTCGTTGCATTATCCGGTTCAACGATGGCGCTCAGCAAGAACGTCTCCCCTTCATTTAAGGTCAATGTCTTTGGCGACACCAACACATTGTAAACTGCAATGTTGGGAGCGGTACCTCCGGTAACCTTTATCAAGGCACTGGCTTTGAAACCACCATCGTTCGTAGTAACGGTGACATCGATCTCACCCGCCCCATTGGCGATTACCAGACCTGTTGTGGCATCAATTGAGGCAATGCTAGGGTCGTTGGAAATCCAACTAACGCTTTGGTTCGTCGCATTGGCAGGTTCTGTAATCGCATTCAACTGAAAGGTCTCCCCAACCTTTAGGCTGACTTGACTGGGTGATGTCAATACGTTATAAACGGAAATTGGGTTTTGGGGAGTGCCGGCCACCTTAACCAAGGCACTGGCCTTGTACCCGCCATCATTGGTCGTCACGGTTACATCTATTTCACCGGGACCCACTGCGGTTACCATACCTGTTGTGGCATCAATGGATGCAATACTAGGGTCGTTTGAAATCCAACTAACGCCTTGGTCCGTTGCATTGGCCGGTTCCGTAATGGCGTTCAATTGGAAGGTTTCACCAACCTGTAGGTTGACAACGTTTGGTGATGTCAGTACATTGTACACTGGAATGTTGATTGTCACCTCTCCAAAGACTTCTACCTCCGCTAAGGAAAGAATTTTATTGTTTCCCGGTAAATATACCATTAGATATCTACCACTGGTGTTGACATTGGTAAAGAATTGCGAGGGTTCAGCATTGGCCGTTCCCACTTCGGTATAGTCGGCTGGATTGTTGCTCGGCGTGTTTCCAACCAAGAGTTTGGCACCGCTCAGACGCTCGTAACAGCAATCGGTTCGATTGTACATATTGATTTTGTTGATGGTATATTCCCTACCTAAGTCTACCCTCCACCATGGATTGTTGGAAGTGGCCGTATGCGCTACGGAACCATTGGAATAGAGGCCGCTTCTGTTTCCGTCAACGGCCTTTGCAGCATCCCCTCCAAAATCGTTACTTGACTGTACTGCCACTTTGTTCAAGGCCAAATTCACCTCATTGGGTCCGGTGTTCGAACCCAATTGCCGTATCCATGCTTCCAAAAGGGCCACACCCTGCGCATCGATACTGTTCTTTGCAATGGGGGGCATGGCTATTCCATCCTGTAGACTGTTGGCTCGCAGGTATACAATGGATTTCTCCGGAGAACCTTGTTGCAAAATAGCTTCATCGGGGATGCCCAAGGAATTAAAAATTCCCGCATCCAAAAGCCCCGTTTGTTCCAGGTTCAGCACCATCCTCATATCAAAATCCGCCCGAACATCGGAACCGGCCTGGTGGCAATAGGCGCAATTAAGGTCTAGGTAGGAACGTGCCTTTTCATCCAAGGAGGCGTTTGCATCGGTCAAAGCTTTATATGTTAAAAGGGAGTTTGTATTGGCATCCGTGATCGTTTGGTCCAATATGCCCAAATGACTCAAGGTGACCAATTGATTGGCGGTTCTACCCGTTCTTGGATATCTTAAATCCTTGTTGAGGTATCTTGTACGTGTGCCAATGGTACCACCGGTGCTTGGATTATGGCAGGTAGCGCAGTCGCTTCTGCTGGGGTAGGTCCAGACTTGGGCTTCGCTCGTTCCATCGGCCCTTTTCATGTTCAAGGTTTCATCCAAACCGGATGTCAATAGCACCGCATCGGTCTGGGCCTCGTTCCATTTATAGGTAACATAATAAAACTGACCGTTGGCCGCCTTGACCGAAAAACGGGTCTCCAAACGTTTAGTAACCGATGGGTTATTTTCATCCAAGGGCATTTCAAAATGCTTTATCAGCACAGATCCAATGGGGAAATCCCAATTTCCGTTTTCGGAATAATTGATCTGTTCCTCTTGTGTATCGTGCGTGCCGTCATTAGGGATACCCAACCATCTTTTTTTGAGGGCACCATCGGACCAAAAAGACTCGATCAATTCATAGGGGAAGATTCCTTGTGAGGGTGACAGCGTGGATAGATCGCTGAAGGCTCCCGTTGCGCTCAAAGTCTGGGGCAAGGTCTCTTCGAATGATTTTTTGGTGGAAAGTTTAAAAAGCGTGGACACGCCCTGTTTCAGGATATACAGTTCTCCCTGTTTGTCCTCCCCAAAGGATATGATGTTGGTGGAACTAAAATTACCCAACTGTTCATAGGTTCCGTTGGAAGTATTCACGGCCCAGATTTCCTCGCCAACACCATAATCGGCACAAATATACTTACCCTTTAGTTCCGGAATCTCCTCGCCCCTATATACGAATCCGCCAATAACGGCATTCGCCCGGGATCTGGGGAAAGCTACCAAGGGTTCTTCATGCGGCATGTTCTCGTAAAGACCCGATACGCAAAAAGTGCTCCTGAAAAGACCCTCGTAAAGCGGCCAGCCATAATTTTTTCCTTTTTTGACCACATTGATTTCCTCGTGGCGGCCTCCGCCTATTTCGCCAATATACAGATTCCCGGTAGCCCTGTCCTTTGTCATTCTATGTGGGTTTCTATGACCCATGGAGTAATATTCCTCAAAGCGTGCACCGTTGGGGCTTAGAAAGGGATTGTCATTGGGTATCCAATATCCTACCCCGGTAATCTCATCTGAAAATCCATGGTCTTGGGGCATGGTCTTAATGGGCGCATGGCTGCGGGCAGGGTTCCTATCCACATCCAAGCGAAGTACGCCCCCGTCCAAGTTGTTTACAATGTCCTGCGACTTTTTAAAGGCAGTTTGATCCCCGGTGGTGAGATATAAATAGCCATCGTCCCCAAAGAGAAGTCCGCCCCCTCTGTGTGTGGTTCCGTACATTCTAAGCTTCAACATAACCTGTTCCGAACTTTCATTCACAGTCATGGTCGTAGGATTCATGGTATATCTGGAAAGAATCAAAAAATTGCCCCAATACTCCTCGCTATTGCAGCTTTGGGTGGTATACATATTTGGAAAATTATTCCCATTACGGTCCTTAGTGGTGTAATATGTATAGAAGTAATTGTTCCCTGCGGTACCAAATTGCGGGTGAAAGGTGAAGCCCAGAAAGCCTCCGTCCCAAACTACACCTACCTTATTGCTCAAATCCAACAACATGTTTTTTTGGGACACTTCAGGATCTTTGTCAAACCAAAATATCTTTCCGTCCCTTTGCCCGACTACAATTTTAGCCGATGTTGGCAGTTCATTAAAAGTCAAGGGCGAGTCAAAGGTCAGATTGGTGTACACTGGTGCGTACGGCAAACCGTTCGAGTTTGGTACGGCTGCTGGAAAATTGAAGTTTAGGTAACGTCCAAGAGGTTCGGGAGCATCTAGCCCTGATCCGATAAAAAAGGGAGCCGCGCTTAATAGTAAAAGTGCTAAGGCGGCAAGTATGGTAATTTTTCTTTTGGTAGATCGTAAAGCTATTTTCATATAGTGATTGGTCTGGATGAACTGTCGAAATAAAAGAAAGCAGCTAAAAACACTACTTGTTTTTCGACTAAGCGATGGTATTTTAGACCAATTCAAAGTGTTGTTGGTAATTCTTACACGAAGGGATAGGGTTTACATATAGTTCTGATTATCAATATTTTTAAAGACTTTATCGATTGGTTCTTCTTCAAGCCTTCTAAAATCGATGATTATTCAAATTCAGTATCTGGTAGTTTGATTATACTAGATTTTTAGGTGAACCGTTATAAAAAACCATTGATCTGTTTAAGTAATAAAGCTATTTAAACCCTGTTTTTTAGGCCGTACTTAAACAGTCTTTAAAACATTCTTAAAATGGGTCTAAATAAGCACACTTAGGCTCTTGAAAACTTGTTAATAACTGCCCTGTGCAGTAAATTTGTGCAAATAAAAAAAGCAACCAATGAGCGGATTTTTTAAATCTTCAATCGGTAGAAAATATGCGATGGCGCTTTCGGCCCTTTTCCTTATGGTTTTTCTACTACAGCATTTTGCCATCAATATTTTATCGGTTTTTAGTCCGGATGCCTTTAACGAAGCTTCCCATTTCATGGGTACTTTTTGGGCGGTTCAATTCATTCTTCAGCCTATACTCATTTTTGGCGTAATCTTCCATTTCGTAATGGGATTCATCTTGGAAATCAAAAACAACAAGGCACGGCAAAAGAGCTACGTCAAGAATAACGGCAATGCCAACTCCACTTGGATGAGCAGAAACATGTTGTTGAGCGGCGCGGTCGTTTTGGCATTTTTGGTGTTGCACTTCATTGATTTTTGGATTCCCGAAATAAACGTAAAATACGTTCAAGGAGACATGTCCGGTCTTTTACCAAGCGGGGAAGGTTTTAGATATTACGAGGAATTAGTCCATAAATTTGAAAATCCATTGCGCGTTGGAGCCTATGTCTTGGCCTTTGTGCTATTGAGCCTGCATCTGCTTCACGGGTTTAGTTCGGCATTCCAATCCATTGGTGCCAATTCCATTTACAAGAAAAGTATGAAAGGTTTGGCTCAGGTGTATGCTATAGGTCTACCTGTAGGATTTATTTTCATTGCACTTTACCATCATTTCACCCATTAAAAACAGCTAATATGGCATTAGATTCAAAAATACCTGAAGGCCCATTGGCCGATAAATGGACCAACCATAAAAACAAAATCAACCTTGTCAACCCTGCGAACAAACGTAATATTGACGTTATCGTAGTGGGTACAGGCTTGGCGGGAGGATCCGCCGCGGCAACTTTGGCGGAATTGGGATACAACGTAAAGGCATTCTGCTTTCAAGATTCACCACGTAGGGCACATTCCATTGCCGCACAGGGTGGGATAAACGCCGCGAAAAACTATCAGGGCGACGGCGATTCTACTTACCGACTTTTTTACGACACCGTTAAAGGCGGGGATTACCGCTCGCGCGAGGCAAACGTTTATCGTCTGGCCGAAGTATCCGCAAATATCATTGATCAATGTGTGGCCCAAGGGGTGCCATTTGCCAGGGAGTATGGGGGTTTATTGGACAACCGTTCTTTTGGGGGCGTTTTGGTATCGCGAACGTTTTATGCAGCGGGCCAAACCGGACAGCAATTGTTGTTAGGGGCGTATTCCGCTATGAACCGACAAATTGGTAGGGGGAAGATAAAGATGTACAACCGGCATGAAATGTTGGATGTGGTCATTGTCGATGGAAAGGCTAGGGGTATTATTGCCCGTGATTTGGTATCCGGTAAGATAGAAAGGCATTCCGCCCATGCGGTGGTTTTGGGTACTGGCGGTTACGGGAACGTATTTTATTTATCCACCAATGCCATGGGCAGTAATGTGACAGCTGCTTGGAAAGCTCATAAGCGAGGGGCCTTTTTTGCAAACCCATGTTATACCCAAATACACCCAACTTGTATCCCTGTTTCAGGGGACCATCAATCCAAGCTTACCTTGATGTCAGAATCCTTACGAAATGACGGTAGAATCTGGGTGCCCAAGAAATTGGAGGATGCCGAAGCGATACGAGCTGGGAAACTTAAACCAACGAAGATTGCTGAAGAAGACCGAGACTACTATCTGGAAAGGCGTTACCCGGCTTTCGGTAATTTGGTGCCTAGAGATGTAGCATCTAGGGCGGCCAAAGAACGTTGCGATGCCGGATACGGTGTAAATGCCACCGGTGAGGCCGTGTATTTGGATTTTGCCGATGCGTTCATGCGCTATGGTAGGGAACAGGCCTTGGTGAAAGGATTGGACGTAAATGATGATGTCCTCGTTAAAAAATTGGGTCAGGAAGTCGTGAAGACAAAATATGGAAACCTGTTCCAGATGTACGAAAAAATCGTGGATGAAAATCCATATGAGACCCCAATGATGATCTATCCCGCGGTGCATTATACCATGGGCGGTATTTGGGTGGACTATAACCTGATGACGACCATTCCAGGTTGTTATGCGATAGGGGAGGCGAACTTCTCCGATCACGGTGCCAATAGATTGGGAGCGTCCGCATTGATGCAGGGTCTGGCAGACGGTTATTTTGTACTACCATATACCATTGGCGATTATTTGGCAAACGATATTCGTACTGGACCTATCCCAACGGATACCAAGGAATTTGATGAAGCTGAAAAATCGGTTCGGGATAATATCGATCACTTGATCAACAACAAGGGCAAACACCCTGTTGACTATTTCCATAAGCGTCTTGGTAAAATCATGTGGAATAAATGTGGGATGTCCAGAAATGAAGCCGATTTAAAATCGGCCATCAATGAAATTGCGGAACTACGTGCCGAATTCTGGAAAGATGTTTTGGTACCCGGTTCTGCGGACGAATACAACGAGGAACTTGCTAAGGCGGGACGCGTTGCCGATTTCCTGGAGTTGGGAGAATTGTTCGCCAAGGACGCCCTGCAAAGGGAAGAGTCCGCAGGTGGTCATTTTAGGGAGGAATATCAGACTCCGGAAGGTGAGGCCAAAAGGAGAAAGGAGTTCCAGTATGTTTCTGCTTGGGAATATAAGGGAGAACCGAAAGACGCCGTTTTACACAAGGAAGATTTGGTGTACGAGAATATAGAAGTTAAGGAACGAAGTTATAAATAAAGAAAAGCTATGAATTTAACATTGAAAATTTGGCGTCAAAAAAACGCTAATGATAAAGGAAAGATGGTTGATTATAAAATCAGCGATGTTTCCCCCGATATGTCATTTTTGGAAATGCTGGATGTGTTAAATAGTCAGCTGATATCAAAAGGAGAGGAGCCCGTAGCTTTTGACCATGATTGCAGGGAAGGTATCTGTGGGTCTTGTTCCTTATATATTAATGGCGAAGCTCATGGACCTGATAGGGGAGTTACTACGTGCCAATTGCATATGCGAAAATTCAAGGACGGTGACACAATCTATATTGAACCTTTTAGGGCGACGGCCTTTCCGGTAATCAAGGATTTGATTGTAGACAGAAGTGCCTTTGACCGTATCCAGAATGCGGGCGGTTTTATATCGGTAAATACCTCTGGTAATACCATCGACGCCAACGCGATTCCAGTAAACAAGCACGATGCGGACGACGCCTTTAGTGCCGCCACATGTATTGGCTGTGGTGCCTGCGTGGCCAGTTGCAAAAATTCTTCGGCCATGTTGTTTGTAGGTGCCAAAGTTTCCCAATACGCGCTGTTGCCGCAAGGAAGGGTAGAGGCCGTTGACCGGGTAAAGAATATGGTCGCGCAAATGGATTTGGAAGGTTTTGGAAACTGTACCAATACCGGTGCATGTGAAGTCGAGTGTCCAAAAGGAATATCCTTAGAGAATATTGCCCGTATGAACCGGGAGTATCTATTCGCAAACGTTAAGGGTTAATTCCTAGATCATAAAGTTTTTATAAATCCCATTTCATTCGAAATGGGATTTTTTATTTTTAGCGGATGTCCAAAAAGTATTCCGAAGAACGAATTATAGTCCCCAGATTTAACGAAGAATCCGGATTCTACACCACACCCCAACGCTCGAAGATTATGAGTAAGATCCGGGGAAAGGACACAAAACCAGAAATGGCCTTTAGAAGGGCCTTGTATGCGGCCGGATATCGATATAGGGTAGACTACAAAAAACTCATTGGAAAGCCGGATATCGCTCTAAAAAAATATAAAACGGTCATTTTCATAGATGGGGAATATTGGCATGGCGAAAACTGGGAGGAACGCAAACCCAAGATCAAGACCAACCGCGATTTTTGGATAGCTAAAATAGAACGCAATATGCAGCGTGACCAAGAGGTAAATCAGGAATTGGACCGCTTGGGCTATACCGTATTTAGGTTTTGGGAACGCGAGGTCAAAAAGGAGCTGGACCGATGCCTTCAAGAAGTCCTTCAACATCTTGCATCAGTTCACTAAAAATCCTAGCCTTTGTCCGTTTAAGAGAGCTTTAACCTTCAGCAGTCCTAATTTAATAAGGCATTAACGGAGATTTTCCTTTCCTATTATTATATTCTTCTAGTGATAGATTATTAACTTAAAAAAATGAATATAATGAAGAGGATAGCAATTTTAGCAACACATGGATTTGAAGAAAGTGAATTGAAATCACCTAAGGAAGCCATGGAAAAAGAAGGCTTTCAAGTGGACATCATAAGTCCGGAAAACGGAAAAATAAAAAGCTGGGCCAATGGCAACTGGTCAAACAGTTACGATGTGGACAGAAATCTTTCCGAGGTAAAAGCATCGGATTATAATGCTTTGGTATTGCCCGGAGGTGTAATGAATCCAGATACCCTAAGAAGAAACGAAGATGCCTTGGTTTTGGTTAGGGATTTCTTTAGCATGAAAAAGCCGGTGGCGGCAATATGCCATGCCCCCCAGATTTTGATCAGTGCCGATGTCGTAAAAGGAAGAACCTTGACTTCTTTCAGTTCCATAAAGGATGATCTCATCAACGCTGGAGCCAAATGGGAAGATAAAGAAGCTGTTGTGGATGAAGGTTTTGTAACCAGTAGAAATCCACAGGATTTACCTGCCTTTAACTCAAAAGTAATTGAGGAAATAAAGGAAGGTAAACATGAAGCGCAACATGCTTAATTTTTTAGTTTAGTTGTTTGGAAAGGCCCGGGTTTCTTCTCGGGCTTTTTTGGTTTATTTTTATGATTATGAATATCGATACGAAAAACAGTTCCAAACTGCCCAATGTAAAAACTACCATATTTACGACCGTAGGGAATTTGGCTCGAAAACATAAGGCCCTTGACCTGTCCCAAGGGTTTCCAAATTTTGAGGCGGACCCGAATCTTATTTCCTTGGTGAACAATGCCATGATGGAGGGACACAACCAATATGCCTCCATGCAAGGGTATTTTGGTCTTAGGGAGGTTATTTCTGAAAAAATTCAAACACTTCATGGTCATCAATACCATCCAGAAAATGAGTTGACCATTACGGTGGGCGCTACCCAGTCCATTTATACGGCCATATCGGCATTTGTGCATGTAGGAGATGAGGTAATCGTACTAAAACCTGCCTATGACTGCTATGAACCGGCCATTCTCGTCAATGGGGGCAAACCGGTCTTCCTCCAATTGGATGCCCCGGATTATAGCATAGACTGGGAAGCCTTCAAAGCCAAAATCACCAAAAAAACTAAAATGTTGATAATCAATACACCGCATAATCCCAGTGGAAAAATACTTTCCCAAAACGATATGCTATGGTTACAGGAAATTCTCAAGGATACGAATATTTTGGTATTGAGCGATGAGGTGTACGAACATATTGTATTTGACGGACAACAGCACCAGAGCGTATCCAGATTTCCGGATTTGGCGCAGCGTAGCTTTGTCTGCGCCTCTTTTGGCAAGACCTTTCATGTTACCGGCTGGAAAATGGGTTATTGTGCCGCTCCAAAAGCCCTGATGGAAGAATTTAGAAAAGTGCACCAATTTGCCGTCTTCTGTGTTGACCATCCCGTACAGCGGGCTTTGGCAGAATACTTAAAAACCCCCGAACACTATCTTGGGCTCAATGATTTTTATCAAAGGAAGCGAGATCTATTCCTAAAGGGCCTTGCCTATAGCAATTTTAAGTTCATCCCCTCGCAAGGCACCTAT
Source organism: Maribacter sp. PR66 (assembly GCF_028464205.1). Taxonomy (NCBI): domain Bacteria; kingdom Pseudomonadati; phylum Bacteroidota; class Flavobacteriia; order Flavobacteriales; family Flavobacteriaceae; genus Maribacter; species Maribacter sp. PR66. The sequence goes on along the minus strand of NZ_JAQPCH010000001.1, from coordinate 529,577 downwards.
TTCCAACTGTTGGACTATACCCAAATTACCCAAGAATCTGACGAGGACTTTGCCAAAAAACTGATTCTTGAGCATAAATTGGCTAGTATCCCCATATCCTCGTTTAATGTAAACGACAGGGATGATAAGGTACTCCGATTTTGCTTCGCGAAAAAGGAGGAAACGTTGGAAAGGGCTGTGGAAATTTTGTCCTCACTTTAGTCCAGCGCCTCATTCAATTTGGACATAAATTCCCCGATTTTATTGGGTTCCAACCATCTAGTAACAACGACCATATCATTTTTCGGATCTATGACGATAAAATTTCCGCCAAAACCAGCGGCGTAGTATATGTTTTGCGACAATCCATCCCAATACCTGTCCCCTTTTTTATTCAACCACCACATATAGCCGTAATTGCTATTTGGAACGGAGGGTGTTATGGCTTTCTCGATCCACTCCTTACTAATCAATTGTTCGTTTTTCCATTTGCCATTGTTCAGGAACAACAAGCCAAAACGGGCCATATCTTCCGTATTGATGAACATTCCTCCTCCTGAATGGCCACCACCTGTCACGGATTTCATTTGTATTCCATCTATTTCCGTCCACGCATGGCCGTATCCATGCCATCTCCAGGTTGTGCTCGCCCCGATCGCATCCATGATATTTTCTTTTAAAACTTGGGGAAGCGGTTTTCGCCATACATGGGTAAGGGCGTAGGCAAGTACATTGACACGTACATCGTTGTATTCCATGAACGTACCGGGCTCCTTGGGTTTTTCAAACTTCCAGTCATCGATATCACCTTCTCGCGGTGGCCGGTCCGCCCAATCCTTTCCACCCCATAATTCACCGGACCAAGCCGAATTCTGTTGTAATAGATGTTCCCAGGTGATTTTGGAATTGTGTTCCCCTTCAAAGGTACCGTCCCAAATATAATCACCGGCCTTATCTTGTGTTGTGGAAATCAATCCTTGGTCCCATGCAAGTCCGGCCATTGTACTTAAAAAGCTTTTGGTGACGCTAAAGGTCATATCCACCCTTTTTACATCGCCCCACTGTGCTATTACATAGCCATTCTTAAGAATCATTCCCGCAGGACCGCCCCGTTTTTTGGTAGGACCCAATATCTCATGGAAAGGCTCCCTTTCAAAACCCTTTAATATAGCGATCCTTAAATCTCGGGAACCGGTATATTCGTTCGCTTCGGCAAAGTCTACGACCGCTTTTAGTCTTTCGGTATTGACTTTATATTCCGTTGGATTTTTTTGTTCCCAAAGGGCATTTCGCTCCGGAAAGTAATATTCCTGGGCGTTTAACATACCGCAAATCACTAGAGCTAACAAGGTGAACTGTAAACTTTTCATCTGTGTATTTTTATTGTTTTTAATGGGTCATGCTTCGACTACGCTCAGCACAGGGTTGCAATTATTCACATCATTTAAGTTTGTCTACCATAGGTGTTCATGAATCTTCGATTTAGTTCATTATTTACTATTTGCTTTTAAGCGGTATTCATGAAACTTCGTTTTCGCCAATAACCATTTACTCACGAAGCTTGTCTATTTTCAAAAAGGGTGTTCGTGAACCTTTGGTTTCAGTGGGTATCAAGAATTGTTATGGCTCATTTCATATTTAGTATTCTTATTTTTTAAAAGTCGAAACGCATGAGCCAATCCGTTTGCTCGTCCTGTCCAATAAAGTAGGGATGTGTCCCAAATTTATAGAATCCATGACGTTCATAAAAAGCGATGGCACGGGGGTTTTTCTCCCAAACGCCCAACCACAAAAATGATTTTTCGTTTCCTTTGACCCAATCCTTTATCCAATCCAAAATCCGCTTCCCCAATTGTTTTCCCTGGAAGGCTTTAAGGACATAGATACGTTCCAATTCCATTGAACCCTCTTGTTTTATATCCGTTTGGGCATCGCCTTCGTTCAATTTAAAATAGGCCGCCAAAACACCCTCAAAATACACAAAATAAAAATTCATTTTAGGGTTGTCAAGTTCCTTCCCTAGCTGTGTTCTTGAAAAGGCCTTGTCCAAATATACATTGAAATCCTCGGGATTGTTCTGAGCTCGAAAAGCATCGGAAAAAGTAGTTCTGGAAATGGTCATTAATTCCTTTAATTCCGAAGGTCGACACGGCATAAATTCTATTTTGGGAATATTCGGCATTTCTAATCCGTCAAAGTTTCCTCGAGCAATTTGAATATGCGTTTATACTCATCGGTCCAGCTACTAGGTTCCACAAAACCGTGGCGTTCCACGGGATATACGGCCATTTCCCAGTTTTCCTTGCCCAGTTCTATGAGCCGTTGGGATAATCGGACCATATCTTGAAAATGCACGTTGTCATCCACCATTCCGTGTAAAATAAGCAATTTACCTTCTAGACCTTCCGCAAAATAGATAGGGGAACTCCGTTTATAGGCCAGACTGTCCGCTACCGGCGTATTCAGAATATGCGCGGTATACGGGTGGTTATAGGCCGCCCAATCGCCCACAGAGCGTATGGCCGCTCCGGCACTAAAGGTTTCCGGTGTGTTGAACATGCCCATTAAGGTTATAAATCCGCCGTAGGAGCCACCATAGATACCGATTTTATCTGGATCAACCCCGTAATTCTTTACCAAGTAGTTGGCGCCATCCACTTGGTCTGACAGGTCCTTGCCACCCATGTGACGGTATATGCCCGTCCGCCAATCCCTACCGTAACCGGCACTGCCGCGGTAATCGATGTCCAAGACGGTATAACCATTGTCCACCAATAGATTGTGGAACATATATTCACGGTAATAGGAGCTCCACCATTTATGGGCATTCTGTAAATAGCCTGCACCGTGCACGAAAATTACGGCCGCGTTATTCTTGACTTCCAACTTGGGGGTGTACAACCTTGCGTGAACCATGGCGCCGTCAGAGGCCGAAAACGTAATAACCTCTGGATCCTTCCAATCATAGGAATTGAATGCTGTCGTATTGGAACTTGTGATGGCTGTAGGTTCGCTTGTATCTCCAAACAGCGGATTGCCTTGGAGGTATAGCTCTGTGGGCTTGTTGGAGTAGGAATGTAGAATGGCCATCTGTGTTTCATCTGGTGAAAGCGTTACGTCGTTTCGGCCTTCCCATTGGGTCAATTGTTCCATTTTGCCGCCTTTTAGGGGCATGGTATAAAACTGGCGGTCGCCCGGATGGTTCTTATTTGCCGTAAAATACCAGCGTTTTTTATCCTTGGAGATAAAGGGGTCATAAACTTCAAAATTGCCCGAGGTCAAGGCCTTTTTGTTCTTGCCGTTCATATCCATGGTATACAGGTGGGAATAGCCTGTTTTTTCGGATTTATACCAAATACTTTTTCCGTCGGGCATCCAACCCAGGTCGCCCCCATCAAACCACCCAGTAATGCCGGGGCCCGCAATCCAAGCCTCGTCATGTTGCCGGTCAAGGAGTTCTATTTTTCCCGTTTTGGCATCCAAAAGCACCAACCATCGGTTTTTATAATTGCTGGCCTGAATGTCCAAAATGGCCTTTTCACCCTCAGGATGCCATGTAGGACTGGGTATCCTTCCAATTGGATTTTCGTTTTGATAGGTCTTGTCCGGGTAATCCTGCATGAATTCCGGAACATCGTGCAAGCCTTCCAGGCTATCTAAAACAACGCTATATTGGGTACGTTCCTTAGTGTCGTACACGAACATTGCATAGGTTGGAAGCTCGTCGCCTACCTTGGTCCGGGTGGTTTGTTCTTCCGTATACCCGGACTCTGTCACAAAATGGGGTACCATGGTGCTTTTGTTTTTGGGGGAATCCATCAGCACAAAGCTAATATAGCGCCCGTTAGGGGAAATGGTTTGGTTGATGACCTGTTTCTTTCCGGTTGCAATGGGCAGGGGTTCAAGGGCTTCCAATTTTTTGGCGATTTGCTCGCCCAACTCCTTTTTTTCCTTCCGTTGGCGTAAAACACCAAAAAGTTCCAATTGATCTTGGTACAGCCATTCATCCTTCTCGCTCCGTTTAGGGTCTTCCACCACTTGTTCCACAAAATCCGTAAGCTGTTCCAAAACCCCGTTTTCCATATCCCAAGAAAAAATATTGGATCCGTTAACAAAAGCCACTTTTTTTCCATGGTCCGTAAAGTGTGGATTGGATTCTCTTTCCTTGGTGTTGGTGATGGCCAATGATTTGCCCGTGGCATTATCCAATAGGAAAATGTCCCCGTTTTTAGCATAGACCGATTTATTTAGCGAAGGATGGTCCACCTTACGCATTGCGGGAAGCATTTCAGCTTTAAGGAAACCGACTTTTTCAATGTTTTTGGAATTTAAATTATAGCTATAAAGCGAATCGCTATAGGCCATTTCTGGATTCCAATCGAAATAGATGGCGGATTGGTCGGTCGCCCATAAGACATTGGAAGGCCGGTGCCCGATAAAGTCATCGCCTTTCATGATATCCTCAATTTTTAATCTGGAGGTATTCGAAGCTTGCGCGGCTACGTCCACTAAGTGCCCTAGAAATAGGTTGCAAAAGACAAAAAAGTACTTTGTCATAGAAACTGGATTTAATTCTCAAAGAAGAGTAAGATGATAAGGCAATAAAAATAGGAATAATTAGCAGGGTAGGGCTGGCAATTTATAATTAAGATTTGGATGTAAATTGTCCAATACTATTTCCAATTCAAAAGTGAGCTAATTTAATGGTTCATTTTTCAATTAGAAACTAAAAAAGAGCAACCTGGGGGAGTTGCTCTTTACAGTTAATTTCATTTGCTTTTGACCTAAAGCATGAAAAGCTTTTTCGTCAAACGTACAAAACCACTAAAAAAATCATTATGGTATACTTGCACTTTTTCTTCTCTCGGAATGTAATTCTGGGTATCCATCTTCGGTTAAGTTTTGCTTTTACTTTGGGTTAAAAAATATCAGTGACGTAAATATAGGTACAAAGAGAAGCTGTTTGTGAATTATTGTTGTGAAGTTATCCCAAAATGTTGTGAATAAATCAAGGTATTTGATTTATCCGATGAAATGCAATCGTTGTAGTGTTAGTCCAATTTCATTTCAGGAATGTCCCCGGACACGATAAGTGTACCTTCCGTAGCCTGTTTTATTTCTTCCACGGATACTCCTGGCGCACGTTCCAACAGGATAAAACCTTCTGGGCCTATTTCCAGTACCGCAAGGTTCGTCACAATTTTTTTTACACACTTTACGCCCGTGAGCGGTAGGGTGCATCTTTTTAATAATTTGGATTCCCCGGCCCTATTGGTATGCATCATCGCCACGATAATATCTTCTGCGGATGATACCAAATCCATCGCTCCTCCCATTCCTTTGACCATTTTTCCCGGTATTTTCCAATTGGCAATATCCCCGTTTTCAGCAACTTCCATAGCCCCTAAAATGGTAAGGTCTACATGTTTGCCCCGTATCATGGAAAAACTGGTGGCCGAATCGAAAAAGGAGGCACCGGGCAGGGTTGTAATGGTTTGTTTACCTGCATTTATAATATCTGCATCCTCTTCACCTTCAAAAGGAAACGGACCCATGCCCAATACGCCATTTTCACTTTGAAACTCCACACTAATATCGTCACGTACAAAGTTTGCTACCAGGGTAGGAATACCAATACCGAGGTTCACGTAATAACCGTCCTTTACTTCTTGGGCGATTCGTTTTGCAATTCCGTTTTTATCTAACATTTTAAGCTCTTTTTCGTACGGTTCGTTGTTCGATTCTTTTCTCATAACCATCACCTTTGAAGATTCTTTGGACAAAAATCCCCGGAACATGTATTTGATTGGGGTCCAAAGACCCGGCGGGTACCAATTCCTCTACTTCGGCTACTGTAATCTTTGCCGCACCACACATAACCGGATTAAAATTTCGGGCCGTTCCCTTAAAAATGAGGTTGCCGGCCTCATCGCCCTTCCATGCCTTAACAAAAGAAAAATCGGCTTTGAAAGCTTCCTCAAGCACATACATTTTTCCATTGAACTCTCGTGTTTCCTTACCTTCCGCGACTTCGGTGCCGTAGCCTGCCGGAGTGAAAAAAGCTGGAAATCCACCTTGTGCGGCCCTACATTTTTCTGCCAAGGTCCCTTGGGGGGTCAGTTCCACCTCCAATTCCCCACTAAGCATTTGCCGTTCAAATTCGTCGTTTTCGCCCACGTAGGATGAAATCATTTTTTTTATCTGACGCTTTTGAAGTAAAAGCCCTAAACCAAAGTCATCTACACCTGCGTTGTTGGAAATGCAGGTGATGTCCTTTATGCCCAATCGCACCAATTCTTCTATGGCCTTCTCCGGAATTCCGCATAATCCGAATCCGCCGAGCATAAATGTCATGCCATTTTGAACCCCGGCAAGCGCGTCCGATACATTTGAAACCGTTTTTCTAATCATATCCGTACGTTAAATGTCATATTACTAAAATAGCGCTTTTAGATTGAACAAAATAAAAAAGCCTCGGTGTATACCGAAGCTTTTTTAAAAATTTTGCAATATTTGACGTATATCAAAAATCCAAATCTTCAAGATCGTCCTCAATCTCAATATCCTTCTGTTGGTCTTCAATAAATTGGGTACAATCTGTGACAATGGTCATATCTTCCGGTTTTTCAAAATCTTCCTTCGATACGCCCAATTCCTCGTTCGCATAATTCTTTTTCATATACAATCCCCAAATGGGCAATGCCATGGAGGCTCCTTGGCCATAAAGTATATTTTTAAAATGGATGGAACGCTCTTCACCACCTACCCAAACACCGGTAACCAAATTAGGCACCATACCCATAAACCACCCGTCACTGTTGTTTTGGGTGGTACCCGTTTTCCCGGCAATGGGGTTGGTGAGCTCATATGGGTATCCCGTAATAATCTCTTTATACACCGTATTATTCTTGTTGTAAGCATGTCTCAGGCGCGTACCTGAACCACCTTGGGTTACCCCTTTCATCAAATCGATCATGGCATAGGAAACTTCCTTGCTCAGCACATCTTTCGTCTCTGGAACATACTCATACAATACGGTCCCGTTTTTATCCTCGATTCGGGTTACCATAACTGGTTTTACATAGACCCCTTGATTGGCGAAGGCTCCATACGCCCCAACCATATCATAAATATTGGCATCCAAGGTACCCAGGGCGATGGAAGGAACTTCCGGAACTTCCCCAGACATTCCTAGGTTCTTCGCAATGGACACGACCGATTTTGGCCCCACCTTATCGATTAATTGTGCGGTTACGGTATTAACGGAATTGGCCAAGGCGTGCTTTAAGGTCATTTCCTTACCCGTGTACTTAAAATCGGAATTTCTTGGGCACCAAGCCTCCATGTTTCCATGTTTGCCCGCCTCTATGCAATATTGTGTATCCGGTAGTTTTTCACAGGGCGAAAGTCGGAGTTGATCTATGGCGGCGGCATATACAAATGGCTTGAACGTAGAACCTACCTGCCGGGCCCCTTGTATAACGTTATCGTATTGAAAGTGCTTGTAATTGATACCCCCAACCCAAGCCTTTACATGGCCTGTTTGAGGCTCCATGGACATCATCGCCGCCCTTAAAAAGGTTTTGTAGTACCTGATGGAATCCAAAGGGGTCATGACGGTATCCTTTTCACGGGTATCGCTTTTCCAATCGAATACGGTCATTTCGGTTTTTTTGGTGAAGGAACTCCTGATTTCCTCTTCTGATTTGCCCGCTGCCTTCATCTCCCTCCAGCGATCGGAGTTTTTCATGGCACGCTCCATGATTGCTTCCGTTTCCTCTGGGGTAATATCAGAGAAAGGTGTAGTTGCATTTCGTTCCTTGGTGTTTTGATTGAAAAACTCGGCCTGTAGGTTTGCCATATGGGCGTATACCGCCTCTTCGGCGTTGGCCTGCATCTTGGAATCGATCGTGGTGTATATTTTCAATCCATCCAGATAGATGTTCCATTTATCACGTTCACCGGCCAAGGCGGGTTTGGGATTTTCGTCGATCCAATCCTTCATAAAACGTTGCAAGTACATCCTAAAATAAGTGGCCAAACCTTCCCTATGGTTCTCCGGATTGTAGTTGATGTCCATTTTTAGGGCCTGCAAGGAATCCTTTTCCTGCTCGGTGATATAATCGTATTTGGCCATCTGGGCCAGCACAACGTTTCTTCGGGTTTTGACCATTTCCTCTCTTCGAAGTGGATTGAAAAGCGAAGAATTTTTGAACATACCAACCAACATGGCAGATTCCTCTATTTTCAAATCCTTGGGCTCCTTTCCAAAATAGATACGTGCTGCGGAACGAATACCATCCGCATTGTTTCCAAAATCATAAATGTTAAAGTACATGCTTATGATTTCCTCCTTGGTATAGCTTCGCTCCAAGCGTGTGGCCAATACCCATTCCTTTATTTTTTGTTTGATTGCGTCCAGTTTACTTCTGGAGCGGACCCCCACAAAAAGCTGCCGCGCCAATTGTTGGCTAATGGTACTTGCCCCACCTTTGGTTCCCAAAAAGAAGAAGGCACGTACCGTTCCCCTAAAATCGATTCCGGAATGGTCCTGAAACCTGGCATCCTCCGTGGCTACCAAGGCGTTGACCAAATTCTCCGGCAGATCCTTATATTTTACATCGGTACGGTTATCGTCCAAATAAAATTTCCCTAATAACTCGCCATCCGAAGAAATTATCTGGGATGCTAGATTGGTTTGCGGGTTTTCCAAATATTCGTAGGGCGGTAGTTCACCAAAAAAACCCCATGCGGCGGAAAGAAAAATAAGTGCGACAAATGCCACACCCGAAGCAAATAGTATCCAGAACCATTTGATATATTTTGAAAAACCGGAGTTGCCTTTCTTTTCTGTCGCTTTTGCCATGAGCTTAGAGATTACTTTTTGTTATTTCAAAACCTACATCCGTAATGCCTTCCAGGGAAATCACCCCTTGAACATTTCCGTTTTTTCGCATCGCGTGCGAAACTTCTAAAGTATATACGCCAGAATTGGGAAAAACGATGTTTTCCTTATACCATAATTTGTTCTCCTTCAAACTCCCGGAACCTTTGCCGAGCCAAGTACCGTCCGGCATTGCCATGGTATATTCAAGGGTGTCCTGTAGCACCTCTCCTTCCGGGGTATTCAATGCCGTAATTAAAAAAAGATTGCTATAGGGAAATGTATCGTCGTTACGAATATTGATGAAGATATCATATTGCTGTAGGGTATCCAATTCGGAAAACGTGAACTCCAAAACATCGTCTTTGTTCCAAACGGCCCCATTGAGACTTTTATACTCGGTTGCGACCACAATGGTATTACAGGAATGGAGAAGGATTATGGCAAACACTAAAAAAAGACAGTTACGCATTTTTTTTGCTCCTATTTCGTTTTCTATTTTTATTCGTGTTCTTTTTTCTGTTCCTGTTTCTGTTGCCTTTTGAATTTTTCTTCGGCCTATCAAAACGGGTAAGGCTATCTTGACCCACTACATTTTCAAAAACTACCTTATCCTCAACAATATTGTCCGCTGCATAAATTTCAAGGCTTGGAACTTTTTCTTTTTTCTTGTTTTTTTCGATGATCTCGTTCACCTGGTCCTTGGAGAGGACATGCCAATTGGCCGGTTCATCCTTGTATGAAAACCAAAGCAGTTCCTTGAAAATATCCGTTTTTTGACAGAAGGCCAATCCCTTTTCCGTAAACAGTTTGGTGTCCTGTGGTGGAAAGTCCTTTAAGGCATCCAGGTAAACGTCCAGCTCATAATTAAGGCAGCATTTCAGTTTACCGCATTGTCCCGCCAATTTTTGGGGATTTAACGAGAGTTGTTGATAACGTGCGGCAGAGGTGCTTACGGACCTGAAATCCGTTAACCAGGTGGAACAGCACAACTCTCTTCCGCAAGACCCGATACCGCCCAAACGTTGGGCTTCTTGCCTATATCCTATTTGCCGCATTTCGATACGGATACCAAAGGCCTTGGCCATATCCTTGATCAATTGACGGAAATCAACCCGGTCCTCCGCGGTATAATAAAAAGTCGCTTTAGATCCATCACCTTGAAATTCCACATCTGAAATCTTCATCTGCAGTTTTAGGATAATTGCGATTTCCCTGGACCGTTTTTTTATTTCCTCTTCCCGGTTACGGCACTTCTGCCAGATATCGATGTCCTTTTGCGTGGCCTTTCTGTATACTTTGGGAATTTCCTCTTTGGAAGGGTCTATTTTTTTACGTTTCATTTGTACACGGACCAGTTCGCCCGTGAGGGTCACCATGCCAACGTCATGACCCGACTGTGCCTGAGTGGCAACCACATCCCCAATGGATAAGGATAGGTTTTCCGTATTTCTAAAGAATTCCTTTCTACTGTTTTTAAATCGTACCTCCACATACTCAAATGGACGCTCTCCGTTGGGAAGCGACATGTTTGAAAGCCAATCAAAAACAGTTAATTTATTGCAACCATCTGTACCGCAAGTACCGTTATTCTTGCATCCCTTTGGTTGTCCATCCTTGCCGGTAGAACAACTACTACAACCCATATTTTATATATTGATTTGGCCCAATCCCAAAAGATTTGCCAAACTAGGTTCATAAAAAATCTTCTTGTAAAGATAATGAAAATCTATGCGAAAAAAAGAGCACTTAATTTACCCTAATCTTGATATGTGGAATTTCAGTAGACCTAAACAGATTGCTTTTTAAACTTGAGAACCTCTGAGCGCCCTTTTTTAAAGATTTTGTTGCTTACCACTTTCCCTTTTCTCAGGGCCTTTTGTTCTTCGTAAGGCAATGCATGTATCTCCTTACAATGGTCCGAACAACAATCGTTCATTTTTTCCGCACATTTTTTACATTGAATGAACAGAAGGTGACAGGCCTCATTGGCACAGTTTACATGGTCATCGCAGGGTTCCCCACATTGATGGCATTGGGAAATGATATCATCGCTGATGCGTTCGCCCCTTCTATGGTCGAACACAAAGTTTTTGCCCAAAAATTTGTTCTCCAGTTTCAGTTGTTCTACTTGTCTGGCATATTCGATTATACCCCCTTCCAGTTGGTAGACCTGTCTGAAACCTTTATGCTTGTAATAGGCACTGGCCTTTTCGCAACGGATGCCTCCGGTACAGTACATGACCAATTTCTTATCTTCTTTGTGGTCCTGAAGGTCCTTTTCGATGATATCCAAGGAATCCCTAAACGTATCCACATCTGGCGTGATGGCATTCTTAAAATGACCGATTTCGCTTTCATAATGATTTCTCATATCTACCAAGACAGTATCGGGGTCTTCTATGAGCTTATTGAATTTCTCCGCATTCACGTGAACCCCTTTGTTGGTTACATCGAAGGTGGCGTCGTTAAGGCCATCGGCCAGGATCTTATGCCGTACCTTGACCTTTAATTTTAAAAAGGACATATTGTCCTGTTCTATGGCGATGTTCAATCGCACATTTTCCAAAAAGGTAATACTATCCAAAAAATCCTTGAATCGCCCAAAGTTCCCTGCGGGAACGGACAATTGGGCGTTGATGCCTTCATGGGCTACGTAAATTCGGCCCAAGACATCCATTTCGTTCCAATGAATGAACAAATGATTTCTAAAAATGACAGGATTGCCAATGTGTGCATATTTATAGAAAGAAATGGTCAGGCGATCCTGACCGGCCTCTTCAATGAGGGCCGCCCTTTCCTTTGCACTTAAGGTATTGTACAGTTGCATGCTATACGAATAGTTAAGTTAACAAATTTTGAAGGGCAAAGATATAAAATCCCGTAGGAAGGTCGGTTACCTATACTTAATAAAAAAAGCCCCGAATAATTCGAGGCTCTTCGTTCGGCCATCCCTGCTTTTCTTCTTCACAGCATTGTTTGAGTTAGTTTCTATCAAGAAATGGCCATCAAAACCAGTGACACTAAAACCAACCAACAAAACATGTTTTGCCAGTTTGCTTTTTAACTAGATAAGAAAAGTTGCAAATGGTTGCGTTCAAAAACCGAATATTCTTTTTTAAGAAAAGAAACACTAATTTAGCGTTCCTAAAAAACACACAATGAGTTCCGAAAAAGAAGCCAAATTAAAAGCCCTGAAACTGACCCTTGATAAACTGGATAAGACCTATGGAAAAGGCGCCGTAATGAAGATGGGTGACAGTGTTGTTGAAGATGTAGAGGTAATTCCGTCAGGATCCCTGGGACTTGACATTGCCTTGGGTGTTGGAGGATATCCCCGCGGAAGGGTTATTGAGATATACGGGCCTGAATCTTCTGGAAAGACTACCTTGACATTACATGCCATTGCCGAGGCACAGAAAAAGGGTGGAATTGCGGCCTTTATTGATGCGGAACACGCGTTCGACCGTTTTTATGCCAAAAAGTTGGGTGTGGATATCGATAATCTCATCATATCCCAACCGGATAACGGTGAGCAGGCCTTGGAAATCGCCGATAATTTGATTCGTTCCGGAGCGATTGATATTGTAATCGTGGATTCCGTGGCAGCTTTGACGCCCAAGAGCGAGATTGAAGGCGAAATGGGCGATTCAAAAATGGGATTGCATGCCAGATTGATGTCACAGGCATTACGTAAATTAACAAGTTCCATAAGCAAGACCCATTGTACGGTGATTTTCATCAACCAGCTGCGGGAGAAAATTGGGGTGATGTTCGGGAACCCTGAAACAACAACAGGGGGTAATGCCTTAAAATTCTATGCTTCGGTCCGATTGGACATTAGACGTTCCACACAGATAAAAGATACGGACGGAAACATTCAAGGTAACAAGACTCGGGTAAAAGTGGTCAAGAACAAGGTAGCGCCTCCATTCAGGACCACCGAGTTCGACATCATGTACGGCGAGGGAATCTCCAAGGTAGGAGAAATCATTGACCTTGGCGTGGAGTACGAAATCATTAAGAAAAGTGGTTCCTGGTTCAGTTACGGCGATACCAAACTAGGGCAGGGTAGGGATGCAGTCAAAACACTTTTAATGGACAATCCTGAATTACTGGATGAATTGGACGGCAAAATTCGTGAAGCCCTCAACGCGGTCAACAACTAAACTCGGTTGTAAGGTATCTATGGGGTTTTAGATTCGAAAAGAGTTTCTCGATTTACTGTAGGATTTCAAAAATATTGCCAGAACCAACAAGTTCAATCCTTTTGTCCCATTATTTTATTAAATCAAATCCCTCATTAATTAGTGGGGGATACTACGCAACCTTTAGGGGGTATTTTCATCTTTCTTATAAAAGAAATTGTAACGATGATTAAAAAATATACCCTAGTGGTTGCGTTTTTCGCTTTGGTGTTGGGAAGTTGTTCCATGGAAGATGATGAACCCAACTTTAATTTTAAGGCATTGCGCATAGAAAGTGCGGAATTACCGGAATACTTCAATTTGAACGAAACCTATCAGATAAAGGTAACCTATTTATTGCCAGATGGTTGTACGCAATATGAAGGTTTTGATGTGACCATGGAAGATACGACCGTAAGAAATGTAGTTGCCATAGGTGTTGCAATGACAGATTTGGTATCTTGTACCCAAGCGGTTATCCAAGAGGAGGCATCCTTTAACTTTATAGTTAAATATGACCAACCCTATACTTTTAGGTTCTATCAGGGGGAGAATAGTGATGGCGAACCTGAGTTTTTGGAGGTAGAGGTACCCGTCAACTAAAAGAACATTTTCGGAGTACCCTTAGGGGCCAATAAATCTCGGATTTCGAATAAAAATACAACCAACTAATTTGTCGCAGGAAGAACTGGTACATAGATGTAAGAAAGGCGAACGCAAGGCCCAAGAGCTATTGTACAGGCAATATGCTGGAGTACTCTTTGGTATCTGTTTGAAGTATTCCCGCAATAAAACGGAAGCAGAGGACAACCTGCATGATAGTTTTATGACAATTTATGATAAAATTGGGCAGTACGAATCCAAAGGGTCTTTTGAAGGTTGGATAAAGCGAATTACAATAAATACGGTATTACAGAAATACAGACAGCAGGAGTATTTAAGCGTAGTCAATGAGAATATTCCGGACGAGGTAACCGTAGAGTCCAATTATGCGGATATAGGACTTCCATCTTTATTGGGTTATATACAGGAACTGCCCAATAAATATAGGACAACCTTCAACTTGTATGTGCTGGACGGTTATAGCCATAAGGAAATCAGTCAGATGTTGGGAACCACAGTGGGCACCTCCAAGTCCAATTTGGCCCGCGCCAGAATGTTGTTGAAGGAAAAGATAGAAAGTAAACTGTCACAATCCATTATTGGGTTGGTGATTATTATAGGTAATTGTTTTTGATTCCATAGGGAATCCGTAGAAATATGAGTTTTGAAAATGAGTAAGAAGCATTTAGACGAATTGTTCCAGGAAAGATTCAAGGGGTTTGAGGAAACACCTGATGAAAAGGTCTGGTCTGCCATAGAAGCGTCTTTGGACAAAAAAAGGAAAAAGAGGATATTGCCCTTGTGGTGGCAACTGGCCGGAGTGGCGGCAGTCCTTATCGTTGGATTGTTACTATTTAATCCCTTTAATAGCAAGGTTTCACCGGACACCCATACTATAACAGATACGGAACAAACGGATGAAACCCCTCAATTATCAAAAGACCCTATACAGACAAAAAACGAAATTGGGCGTGAAACCGAAATGAATAGAAGTGCCGAATCCAAAGATGGTTCTATCACAATAGATGAAACTTCCGTGGCGGACACGAATACTGACTCGGATGGTACTATCTCAACCAATAAAGTCGTTAATTCTGCGGACGCCCAATCCAACATTCGCTCCGGCCGATCCTATAGTGAAGCCACAAAACAGGATGGCCAGCAGATTACCAACAATACAGGTATTGCCGAGCAATCTTTGACTAAAAAGGACGGGCAAAATACGGAAGTCGCTTCGGTTTATACTACGCAATCCAACGATACTCAAGAAAATGGTACCAGCGAAGATGCTGTTAGTGGAACGGGTGAAGTAGTTTTGAGAAATGAAACTATAGTGTCCGCGGAGAAAAATAAGAACCCTGAAACCAAGGGTGTTGACGAAAAAAAATCCCTTTATGAAGAAATTCAGGCCATGGAGGAGGAGGAAAAAGTCGCGTCCAGAACATCGGGCAATAGATGGTCTGCGGGACCTAGTATCGCGCCTGTGTATTTTGATGCTATTGGAACGGGATCTCCAGTAAGTCCCATGTTCAGTACAAATTCCAAATCCGGTAATATCAATATGAGTTATGGGCTATCGGTAGCGTATGAAATCAGTCCAAAACTATCGGTACGTTCCGGGGTACATAAGGTGGATTATGGGTATAATACCAATGATGTGTTTTTCACATCTTCCCTATCGGCCGCCTTTAATGAAAACCGTATTGTCAACATCAATTATGCGGAAACCGCTGAAAACATAGTGGTCTCGGCTAGTAATGCCACCTTGAACGTGGATAGCAAATCCTTTGACGTATCTGCTAGGTCTGCCAATAGATCCGGTGTCATGGCACAACAATTAGGCTATTTGGAAGTTCCCGTGGAGGTAAGCTATGCGTTGGTAAATAATAAATTCGGTGTACATGTGATCGGAGGGGTGAGTTCCCTGTTTCTTGTGGACAACGACGTAGATTTGACTTCTGGTAATCTTACCACCCAGATCGGGGAGGCCAACAATGTCAACGACCTTAACTTCAGTGCCAATTTTGGAATTGGTTTGGGGTATCAATTTTCACAACGATTGAAATTGAACGTGGAGCCGGTGTTCAAGTATCAGCTAAACACTTTTTCCAACGTTGATGGCACCTTTAACCCGTATACCATTGGAGTGTATAGTGGCATCAGTTTTAAGTTTTAAAAGAAAACATATCACATTGAGGAAAGTAGGTCTTGATAAATAACATTCCTGACCTCCTCACGCAAGGTACCCTTGTCCTCTTCGGATAAAATACCTGTTTCAAAGAACTCGTGAACCCTGGCCCTTACCAAGCCCGGCCCTCCACTAAAAAAGGTGAAGGAAAAACGCTTTTTATTGTCATGAAAGGTAATGGGTACCAAAGGTATTTTATGGGCGATGGCCATTTTAAAGGCCCCGTCCTTAAAGGTGTCTAGGATGATGCTTTCGTCATCTGGCACACCGCCTTCCGGAAAAATACAGATGCTAAGGCCTTGATTAAGTCGCCGCTGTGCCCTTCTGTAGACGCCCGTCCTACTTTGGGTACTGTCGCGATCCACCATAATGCAGACTCTTTTGTAAAAAAAGCCGAAAACAGGGATTTTTACCAATTCCTTTTTTCCTACGAATACAAAAGGGTTTTTGCTCACGTAAAGCATCAGCATGATATCCAACATACTGGTATGGTTGGCAACCAGCATGTAGCTTTTCCCTAGCTTCATTTTTTGGTCATAGGTGACCATTGGAGGGCATCCCATGCCATATAAGATGGGTTTCGCCCAAAGGTTTCTGGCCATCCAAAAGAATTTTGGGTACCATTCCTCCTTGGAGGCGAACAAAAGCAAGAAAGGGAAAAACAAAAATATTGGAACGGCCACAAGCACGTAAAACCAAATCCGGTAGAGCGTTTGACCAATGCGCACGAATAGTACCATGTATCAAAAATAGCGATTCTACCCTTGTTTTTTTCTATTTGTTTTACCTTTGTCACCTTATAGAATTTAGCAAATGGCAAGAATTTTAACAGGTATCCAAAGTACCGGCACGCCCCATTTAGGAAATATCCTTGGGGCCATTATACCGGCCATAGAAATGGCGAGCGACCCAAAGAACGAATCGTTTTTGTTTATTGCGGATATGCATTCCCTTACCCAGATTAAGAATGCCGAGGTCCTGCGTGAAAATACCTATGCCATAGCCGCTGCCTGGTTGTCTTTTGGTCTGGATATCAACAAAACCGTTTTTTATAGGCAGAGCGATGTTCCACAGGTGACCGAGCTATCTTGGTACCTGAGCTGTTTTTTCCCCTATCAGCGACTTACGCTGGCACATTCTTTTAAGGACAAGGCCGATAGGCTGGAAGATGTCAATGCCGGATTGTTCACGTATCCCATGCTCATGGCCGCGGATATTCTGCTGTATGACGCCCACATCGTCCCGGTTGGAAAGGACCAATTACAACATATAGAAATGACACGGGACGTAGCACACCGATTTCACGCGCAATTGGGAGAGACCTTCGTAGTTCCCGAAGGAAAAGTACAGGAAGAGACCATGTACGTGCCAGGGACCGATGGTGCCAAAATGAGTAAAAGCAGGGGGAATCTTATCAATTTATTTCAGCCGGATAAAAAACTGCGCAAGCAGATAATGGGTATCCAAACCGATAGTACCCCTATGGAAGATCCTAAGGACCCAACTAGGGACAATGTGTTCGCCCTCTATAAATTAATGGCTTCCAAATCACAAATTGAAGAGATGACCGCGAACTATCTAGGGGGTAATTATGGATATGGGCATGCCAAACAGGCCTTGTACGAACTGCTTTTGAACAAGTTTGAGGAACCCCGGGAAAAATTTGAGTACTATATGAACCATTTGGACGAAGTGGACGAAGCTTTGGCCCTGGGAGCCGAAAAGGCCAAAAAAGTGGCAGACGACGTTTTGGCTAGGGTACGGGAAAAGTTGGGGTATTGAGCCTCTACTTACCCCTGTAATACTTTGACAGCGCTCAGCACAGGCCTATGGGTATTTGTTCCTTTTTTTTGTAATTGAGCATTCCGAATTTTCAAAAGATAAAAGCACCAAAATTTAAGTAAACCGACCAGCTGGTCGGTTTTGTGTTTTACGATGCATTCAATTTTCTGGAAAGGAGCGGTAAGGCTCCGTTCTTTATCGGTGAATGGCGTAAAGCCCACCCATTTTAATTTGGGTCCCAATGCAGACAAACCATTTGGTCTGTAAAAATCCTACACCGCCTCGAACAATTTACCCGGCAAGGGCCGTATGACCCCTTTCATTTCCATGGAAAGTAAGGTTGCAGAGGTCTTAAAAATGGGCAATTGGCAATCGAACGCGATGCTGTCCAACAATTGTTTTCCCTCCTGTTGTAGATAGGAATAAATTCTTTGTTCTATATCGTCCAGGTCAATGAATAATTGCTTTTGAACGGCTTTGGCAGGGGATTCCTGAAGGTCCCAGTTCAATAGATAGATCAAATCTACCGCTGAGGTCAGCATGTGGGCCTTTTGTTGCTTGATGAGGTTGTTGCAGCCAACGCTGTATTTATCCGTACTTCTTCCCGGAAGGGCAAACACGTCGCGGTTATAACTGTTCGCGATATCTGCAGTGACCAAGCTTCCGCCTTTTTCGGCAGATTCCACCACAACGGTCGCTTCGCTCATCCCGGCGATAATCCGGTTGCGTTTTAGGAAATTCTCCCGTTCCGGACTGCTGGTGCTCCAGAATTCCGTAAAGAATCCGCCATTATGCAGGACATCGGCTTGATATTTCTTGTGCACTTTAGGGTAAATCTGGTTAAGTCCGTGTGCCAAACAGCCAATGGTCTGCAAGCCTTGATTGATGGCTTCGCGCTGAATGCAGATGTCCACACCGTAGGCAAATCCGCTAACGATTACGGGATTTAGCGGCACCAAATCGGCAATGAACTGTTCGCAAAAGGAGGTACCGTAACTGGTAATGTTCCGCGTCCCCACCACACTGATGATTTTTCGGCCTTCCAAATCGATATTGCCCTGTTTAAAAAGAAGTATCGGGCTATCGATACAGTTCCGCAGATGCTTGGGGTATTCGGTATCTTCAAAATAGGCGACCTCTATTTCATTGTCCAGGATAAACTGGTATTCCTTTTCTGCCTCGGAATGGTTCGCGGCATCGTACAAGTGTTTTAGGGTGTAGGTGCCAATACCATCGATTTTTAATAGTTGGTTTTGTTTCTGCCTGAAAATTTCCTGCGGACTTCCACAATGGGCGATCAATCTTTTTGCAATGACATCGCCAATATTGGGAACGTTCTGCAAGCGTAAAATTGCAATCAACTCATCCGCAGTATGTTGTATAAAGCTCATTTTTTATCCACCAGGGATTACAAATATAATGTTAATAAAAAGTTATGTCCGTAATTTTGTGAAGCCCTATTTTTTTTGATATTTGCCAACGATGGTCGTAGAGCACTATATAAGCGAATTACTATATCGATACAATTGTGTGGCGGTGCCCAACTTTGGGGCCTTCCTTACACAGCATACCTCCGCGCGTATCAACGACATTACCAATACCTTTTTTGCCCCCGCCAAGTCCATATCTTTCAACGAGCAATTGATTTCGAACGACGGTCTGCTGGTTTCGTACATCGCCGAAGCTGAAAAATCCTCTTTTGAGGATATTCTGTCCAAAATAGAAACGATTACCAAACAGTGGAAAAGTACTTTGAACGCCGGGGAAAAACTGAGTCTTAAGAACATTGGCCTATTGTGGAACAATGCCGAAAACAGGATTCAGTTCCAACCTTATTACGAAGTCAATTACCTTACCTCTTCCTTTGGATTGTCATCGTTTAAGTCGATTCCCGTGACACGGGAAGTACTTAAAGAGGAGGTAGAAGCCATTGAGGAAAAGATTCCCTTTATCATTAGCCCGGAAAAAAGGGAAAAAAACCGTTTTAGGCCGTATTTGAAATATGCCGCAATTTTGTTGTTGGCCATTTCCGCCGGGTTTACGGGCTATCAGGTGTTCAACAACGGATTCCAATCCCAGCAGGTAGTTAGGGAAGATGCGAAAATGGAAGTTGAAAGACAGATACAGGAAGCTACTTTTTTCAACACCGCTCCTTTGGAACTTCCCACGGTGAGCGTGGATGCCGTTTCCACGGCCGCCGTAAAGGCAGATGAAGCCGCCAAACACCATATTGTGGCCGGAGCCTTTCGGGTAAAGGCGAATGCCGACAGAAAAATCGCTTCCCTACAGAGCAAAGGGTACAAGGCCGCATATTACGGTACCAATGCCTATGGACTTCACGTGGTTACCTATGACCGATTTACAGATCCCAAGGAGGCCCTGACCGAATTACGTCGCATCAAGGGTAGCGAGTCCAAGGATGCCTGGCTGCTTTCCGAAAAATAACCGGCTTATTTTCCCTTATAATTTTTGTTGCTCGTATCTTTGCGGAAAATTTTCGTCTATGACACCGAAAACGCCTTCAGAATCGAGAACAACCATGACCGATATGGTCCTACCCAGTGAGACCAATGCCCTCCAGAACCTTTTTGGCGGGGAACTGTTGGCACGTATGGACCGTGCGGCAAGTATTGCCGCTGGCAGGCATAGTAGAAGGATTACGGTAACCGCCTCGGTCAACCATGTCGCCTTTAATTTGGCGGTGCCCTTGGGGAGCGTTGTTACGGTGGAAGCGGCCGTTTCACGGGCCTATACGACATCCATGGAAGTCTATATAGATGTATGGATCGAGGACCGTTACAACGGAAAGAGAACCAAGGCCAATGAGGCCATTTATACCTTTGTGGCCGTGGATGAAACCGGAAAACCTACCGAAGTACCGCCCTTACAACCGGAAACCGATCTGGAAAAGGAACGCTATGCCGGCGCACTGCGTAGAAAACAGTTGAGCTTGGTCTTGGCGGGCAAAATGAAGCCCAACGAGGCAACTGAGCTAAAGGCCCTGTTTATGCAAGGGTAAAATGATAAACAGATTGATACTTCCTTTAATACCTAGCTTAGCCATTATTTTTATACATTAGTGGTTCAACTATTGCGTTGGCTTTAGTATTGTAATTGGAATATTCTTAAGAAATTTTATTTTGCCTTTCTTTGAAATCTCATGTTTTGTGGAAATGGGGAACAAAGAGATTTATTAACTACTTTGGCCCGCATAAGCTTTTTGTCATTAAAGTGCCTTGATATATTTTGGATTATATCAGTATAGTTGTCAGTGCCGTCTTCCTTTTTATGAAAAAATATTTTTATAGACCTACAATTCTTATGTTCAAAAATTGTATTAAGGAGAGTTCTGTCAGATAATCCACAGGAATGACCCATAATGTAAACTTGAAATTTATTACTTTCAATATAGTTTAATAGGTCCTTATAATTTGAATTTTGCATGATTTAAATGACTTGAAATTCTTTAAGTAAATGTTATTATTCAACTCTTCAATTAAAGTGTAATTATTATCCATTTCATCTCCAAAACCGAAATTCATTTCATTTTCTTTACAATTAACTGCCCCATGAATCTGAATCTCCCTGCTGTTGTTTACACAATTGAAGACATCTCTATTGTTTAGTTTCTTTAAATAACAATCAATTGTTGGAGTATAATTGAAATTCAAAAAAACGTTTTCGGGGAAATCATTAGAATAAACAAAACTTGCGAGTTGATTTTTTCTATAGGCTTCAATAATTTTCTCGTCCAATTCTATTAACTCGGAATGATCTTCAAAAGGAAATTCTTTTAAATATTTACTTCTACTTTTTTCTCTTTCGAGATATAATGGCTCCACAATAAAAAATTTAAGCAAGTCATTTAGATTTTCTGATTGACAACTAAAATCAAATTCCTGGACAATATTTGTTTCTAAATAATTTTCAAATAGGTTTTTTACTTGTTCAAATTCGACATTTAACTTTTCTATGAACTTGGATTCAACATTTTTTTTAACCAAATCTGTAAGTTCTTGATAGTAAATATTTTCAATGTCAACCCAATTGGTTATTGTATTTTGCTCATTAATTTCTTTAAAAAATGAATTTTTGAATTGAAATACAACGGAGAACCCATTATGAGGTTTGTTTCGACAGTATACTCTTTTCTCGTTGTAATCATAGCCTGAGGAAGTACAATAGTCTTTTAATATCGATTTAAAATCAGCATATGACTTTACCTCAAATAAACTCATATTGTTCAGATAGGTTGAATTAAAATCTATGAAATTATTTGTTTCTTCTTTTTGTAGATTGTTTTTTAAGGAGCACCAAAAGTCATTTATAAAATCCTTGTATGAAGTAGGAAGAGCATGAGCCAAATCAAATCCATTTCCAACAATCACTAACTTATTCATTTTCTTCTCTATTTATTATAAAATTTGAACATATAAAAACAAACAAAGCCGGCAACACCCATCCTAGGCTATACTGTTGTAGGGGTATCCATTCGAGTATTCCCCCTTTGGGGGCTAGGGGGCTTCCCATGGTGGCAAGAAAATCCGGGATACTGAATAGGATGGTGGTAGCAACCACGGCTTTAAAGACTTTGGAAGACGCATATTTTTCCGGGAGGACGTTCAGTAAAATCAGGACGATGGTAATGGGGTAGATGATCATCAAGGCCGGTAAGGCCACGGCAATAATATAGGAGACATTGAACTGCCCCATGACAACTCCCAACAGGCATCCGATAATGGCGGTTATGAGATAGGCTTTTTGGGAATTGTGAAATCGGGAGCGGATAAAATCCGAGGTTCCCGTAACGATGCCCACGGCCGTAGTGAAACATGCCAAGGCCACAAGGATACTGAGAAAAAGATTGCCTATGGAACCTAAGGACAAGGTGGCCATCCCGGATAAAAGTCCGGTTCGGGAGATATCGGTTTCAAAAGTGCCATGCACCAAAGCCCCGGAGAGGATGAGGCCCGTGTATATCAAAAACAATCCTAGTCCTGCCAGCCAACCTGCGCTGCCGATCAGGGCTTTTTTTTCCGCATAGGAAGCCTTTTTTTGGTTGATATTGATGGAAACGATGATGACACCACCAACCACCACGGCCCCAATGGCATCAAAGGTCTGGTAGCCTTCTAAGATGCCGTTCGTGAAAGGGTTCCCAAAAGCGGTATCCGGGAATTGGTATTCAAATGAAAATGTAATAACACCAATAATGGCAATCAGGATTAGTAGGATGGC
Organism: Maribacter sp. PR66; assembly: GCF_028464205.1. NCBI lineage: Bacteria > Pseudomonadati > Bacteroidota > Flavobacteriia > Flavobacteriales > Flavobacteriaceae > Maribacter > Maribacter sp. PR66. The sequence goes on along the minus strand of NZ_JAQPCH010000001.1, from coordinate 506,716 downwards.
GGGGGTAAGCAGTTTTCCCACGATGTCCAATATTTTGGAGCGGTTCATCACGAAAACGAACACCAAGGCAAAATAGAGGATGCTGGTAAGCAAGGGTGGAGTCTCAAAGAAGGGGGCAATGGCCATTTCATGGGTTACGGAGGCCGTTCTGGGAGAAGGTAGGCCAATGGCAATGACATAGACCACCAAGGAATAGCCCAGGCTAAAGGCGGGCGACACCTTTTTACCAAAGTCGAAAATAGTGCCTTGCAACCTGGCATGGGCCAAAATTCCCAATAAGGGAATTAGCACGGCCGAAGCACAAAAACCCAGTATAACCAACCCCCATAAATCCCCGGATTTAAAACCCAATTGCGGGGGCAAAATAAGGTTGCCCGCACCAAAAAATAGGGAAAACAGGGCAAAGGCCGTGACCCAAGTTGCCTTTGTTCGAAATGTTTTTGGAATCATGGTGGGAAGATAGGCCAAAAACGGGAATCACCTTTCCAAAAAACAAGACCTATAAAATTTTAAGGTTGACCACATTTTTGGGCAGGCTCACAACAAATTATGGTTCAGGCGATTAATAAGTCATACCTTGACAATAATTATTGAAAACAGGACGTTTTCTTAAAGCAACAAACAAAACGACATTTAAAACCAGCATTGTTTCCGATTCCCCAAATCGAACCAAATGTGAACCTAAAAATCCTACGGCATGAAAAAACTTTTCTGCACCATTTTTGGACATCACTACGCAGTTTCCAAAAAAGTGACATCCCATATCAAGGAGTACAAATGTATCCACTGCAAAAAAGAGGTCACCACGGACGTAAGTGGTAACTTATCCATTTTAACCCCAGAATTGCAGGATATAAATAAAACCTTGGAACGTATTTACCAATATAGACACAGCGAGCATCAGGTAGCCTAATTCCTGAGGTGAAAATGTACACAGTATTGAAGCCTTAGGTTTCAAAACTCCACCGAATTCCTGGAAATTAAGTACGCATTTTTAATCTTACCTGTCGTATGCCCCACAACGGTTAAGGAAAGAATAGCGCTTTTTTTTCAGGATTTTTTTATTCAGATTGAAACGAATTCCAACCCTGTGCCTTCAAGGGTATTAGGGTTTCTGCACGAGTTACGAGATTCGCCCCTTGCGATTTGTCCGTCATGTGGCCAATGACCGTGAGATTAGGATTTCCCTTGATTTTTGGAAAATCGGCCTGGTCAATGGTAAACAAAAGTTCATAGTCCTCACCCCCGCTCAAGGCGATCATGGTACCGTCCATCTTAAATTCCTCACAGGTAGAAATGACCGTAGGGTCCAGCGGGATTTTATTTTCGTACAGGGCGCATCCTACGTCGCTATTTTTGCATAAATGCAATATTTCGGAAGAGAGCCCGTCACTGATATCGATCATGGAGGTAGGTTTTACCTTCAATTTGGCCAATAGTTCCACGATATCCTTTCGGGCCTCTGGTTTTAGTTGGCGCTCCACGATATAGGAATACGGCTCCAAATCTGGCTGGTTGTTGGGGTTTACCTTAAAGACTTCCTTCTCGCGTTCCAAAACTTGCAGTCCCATGTAGGCACCGCCCAGATCGCCGGTAACCACTAATAGGTCGTTTTCCTTGGCCCCGGAGCGGTAGGCTATGCTTTCTTCCGATGCTTCGCCAAGGGCCGTCACACTGATCAACATGCCCGTTTTGGACGAAGTGGTATCGCCACCGATCATATCCACGCCATAGGTCTCACAGGCCAATTGGATGCCAGCGTAGAATTCTTCCAAGGCTTCCAAGGGAAATCTGTTTGAGACCGCTAGGGAAACCGTAATCTGGGTTGCTTTGGCGTTCATGGCATAGATGTCGGACAGGTTTACCATGACCGATTTATATCCCAAATGTTTCAAGGGCATGTAGCTAAGGTCAAAGTGCACGCCTTCCACCAGTAAATCCGTAGAAAGCACCACTTTTTTATCCTTAAAATCAAGTACTGCGGCATCGTCGCCAACGCCTTTGATCGTTGAAGGATGTTTTATTGTAAAATGTTGGGTCAGGTGATCGATCAGGCCAAACTCGCCCAATTTTTCCAAGGAGGTTCTTTCTTTGTTCTTGTCTTCTAGCATTTTGCAAAAGTAAACAGGATATTTTATATCGTATATTTACGAATGGGATAATTTTATACCTATGAGGTTTGCACTATTGATCATTGCGATTACGGTTTTGACCGCCTGTTCCAAGGAGGACGACGGGCCCGCGGATGGACAAGGAAACATCCAGCAGCCTGTGGTAACCTCTTTCACACCTTGCGAAAACGGATTGGCCGGGGAGTATCCTTGCAAGGGGTACGATTTGTTGGGTCACATGGCCGTGGCCGATTTTAACGCTCAGGAAGCCAACGATATTTGGGGCTGGACGGATGCTTCCACAGGTAAGGAATACGCCTTGATGGGTCTGGACAATGGAACCGCTTTTATCGATATTACCGATACCGAAAACCTGGTTTATTTGGGCAAGTTGCCCACAGCTACCATTGCAAGTCCTTGGAGGGATATCAAAGTCATGGGGCATTTCGCCTACATTGTGGCGGAAGCATCTGGGCACGGCGTACAGGTTTTTGACCTTACCAAATTGCGGGATACGGAAGGATTTCCCAAGGAGTTTGAAGCCGATGGCCGGTACACTGGTATTGGCAACGCCCATAATATCGTCATCAATGAAAATTCAGGATTTGCCTACCCCGTGGGTACGGATAGAAACGATGCCTTTAACGGAGGTGTCCACTTTCTGGATCTTGACAACCCAACAGAGCCCTTGGCTGCCGGTGGCTGGGGGACGAATGGCTATACCCATGATGCCCAAGTGGTTACCTATAATGGTCCGGATACCGACTACTTTGGGAACGAGCTATTTGTAGGTGCCAACGAGACACAGATCGTGCTGGTGGACATTACGGACAAGGGGAATCCCGTGGAAATTGCAACGCTGCCCTATCCGAATATCGGCTATACCCACCAGGGCTGGTTTACGGAAGACCAGCGTTATTTTATTTTGGGCGATGAGCTGGATGAGATCAATTCGGGTTTTAGGTCTAGGACCTTGATTTTTGACATGTCGGACCTGGACAATCCAGTGTTGCATTATACGTATCTGGGACCAACAAGTGCCATTGACCATAACGGTTATGTGATGGGGGATGAATTCTTTTTGGCCAACTACACGGCAGGTGTGCGGGTCTTGGATATTTCCGGTGTTGGGGAAAGGAGTATATCAGAATCTGGATTTTTCGATACCTTTCCATTGGATGACGACACCAAGTTTGACGGGGTTTGGAGCGTATATCCATATTTTTCAAGTGGTAAAATTGTGGTCAGTGATATCAGCAATGGTTTTTTTATCATCAAAAAATCCGAGTAGTCTATGTCCAGATACCTTTGGTACATAGGTGCCCTTTTGATTTTTTCCTGTTCCACGGATCTGGGCAACGAACCGTTGTCCGTATCTGAAAGCAATTTTGAGGGGAAAGTGGAATACGTTAAAAATTTTGGCGGAAGTGGCGAGGATACCGGTCAGGCCATCATACAGACTTCCGATGGTGGTTATGCCATTTTGGGCTTTACCAATAGCGTGGATGGCGGTATTTTGGACAAGGAATTGGAGGTAAACGATTATTGGCTTTTGAAGTTGGATGCCAATGGAAACCTGCAATGGAACAAGACCTATGGCGGTTCCAAGGATGACCGGGGCCAAAGCTTGGTCCAGACTTTTGATGGAGGCTTTGCCCTCACCGGATACGCCATGAGCGATGACGGGGACGGTTCCGAAAACAAGGGTTTTCATGATAATTGGATTTTGAAGCTCAATGCTTCGGGTGAAGTTGAATGGGAAAAAAGTTTCGGATTTTCGGGGCATGACCATTCCTACGATATTCTACAAACCGCCGATGGAGGCTTCTTTTTTACCGGTTTTTTGGATATCACTTCCGCCCGGGCGGATGGAAATACCGAAAAGTTCAATACCCTTACCCGTCATGGTGTGGGCGAGTTCTGGGGCACCAAAATTGATGATAAAGGCTCGTTGCAATGGCGGGGATACTTTGGGGGCACCAACAATGATAGGTCCCACGCGGTTGTGCCTTCGGAGGATGGCGGATTTGTAATGGCCGGTTTTTCTGAAAGTGACGATTTTGACATCAGCAGTACCCGGGGGAGTTATGATTTTTGGCTGGTGAAGGTGGACGCTTTGGGGAATTTTGTTTGGGAACGCTCTTTTGGGGGAACGGGTATAGAAATTTCCTATGACATTGCCAATACCTTGGATGGTGGCTATGTAGTTGCCGGGAATACCTTTAGTACCGATGGCGACATTGGAGAGAATAAAGGCGAATCAGATATTTGGTTGGTCAAGGTCGATGCTTCCGGAAAACTGGTTTGGGAACGGACGTATGGCGGCAGCGGTTTTGATGCGGCACAGGCCGTAATTGCCAGTACGGATGGAGGTTATTATGTATTGGGCAACTCCAAAAGCACCGATCAGGACGCGATGGTAAACGCAGGGGAGAATGATATTTGGTTAATTAAGACCGATGGGTCCGGTAATTTGGTTTGGCAAAAATCCTTTGGAGGATCCAATATCGATTTTGGGTTCGATCTGGTAGAAAGTGCAGACGGGAGCATTGTGTTGGTAGGGGAGACCATCAGTGCGGATTTGCCCGGAATATCCAACAAGGGAAAATCGGATTTGGTCCTTATCAAACTTCGGTAATCCAGGGCCCTGAACACATAGAGAATTCCTATGGTTTTATACGTTATAATAATGTTATGTCCTATTGTAAATAGGTGGCAATGAAGTATATTTGTAGACTATTTATAATTAATCCATTTTAAGATATGATACAGGTATCGGAAACGGCAAAAAAGAAGGTGATTACCCTCATGGAAGAAGAGGGTTTTGACGCTTCTAAGGATTTTGTTAGGGTGGGTGTGAAGAGTGGTGGCTGCAGTGGACTGTCCTACGAGCTCAATTTTGACAACAAAATGGATGAAACGGACAAGGTTTTTGAGGATAACGATGTCCGTATCATTGTGGACAAAAAGAGTTTCCTATATTTAGTGGGTACAACCTTGGAATACTCCGGGGGTCTCAATGGTAAGGGCTTCGTCTTTAACAACCCCAATGCGCAACGTACCTGTGGTTGTGGCGAAAGCTTTTCACTGTGATTTGAAAATTTGATAATTAGCCAATTGAATGAATTTTCAAATTGGCAAATTGAAAGGATATGGCATATACTGAAGAAGAATTAAAAAAGGAATTGGAAACCAAGGAATACGAATATGGTTTCTATACGGATATAGAATCGGATACCCTTCCCGTGGGTCTTAATGAGGAAATTATTATTGCGATTTCCAAAAAGAAGGACGAGCCGGACTGGATGACCCAATGGCGTTTGGACGCCTATAGGGCATGGCTAGAGATGGAGGAGCCGGAATGGGCGAACGTCCGTTATAAAAAACCGGATTTCCAAGCTATTTCCTACTATTCGGCCCCCAACAAAAAGCCTAAATACAATAGTTTGGACGAGGTAGATCCAGAGTTGTTGGAAACCTTCAAAAAGTTGGGGATTTCCATTGACGAACAGAAGAAATTGGCCGGTGTGGCCGTGGATATCGTGATGGATTCCGTATCCGTAGCGACAACCTTCAAAAAGACCTTGGCAGAAAAGGGAATTATTTTCTGTTCCATTTCAGAAGCAATTCAAGAACATCCAGAATTGGTCAAGAAGTATATGGGAACTGTTGTTCCAAAGAAAGATAATTTCTACGCCGCTTTGAATTCTGCCGTGTTTTCTGATGGTAGCTTTTGTTACATCCCCAAAGGTGTGAGATGTCCTATGGAACTTTCCACCTATTTCAGGATCAATCAAGCCGGTACGGGTCAGTTCGAAAGAACCTTGGTCATCGCCGATGAGGGGAGCTATGTTAGTTACCTGGAAGGTTGTACCGCGCCATCAAGGGATGAAAATCAATTGCATGCGGCCGTGGTGGAGCTTATCGCTTTGGACAACGCCGAAATTAAATACTCAACGGTACAAAACTGGTTCCCTGGTGACAAGGAAGGTAAGGGAGGTGTTTTCAACTTCGTAACTAAACGAGGTCTCTGTGAGAAGAACGCCAAGATTTCCTGGACCCAAGTGGAAACGGGATCGGCCGTGACTTGGAAATATCCATCCTGTGTGTTGAAAGGCGACAACTCCATAGGGGAATTTTATTCCATTGCGGTTACCAACAACTTTCAACAGGCGGATACAGGTACCAAAATGGTCCATTTGGGCAAGAATACTAAGAGTACCATCATTTCCAAAGGGATTTCCGCAGGTAAATCACAGAATAGTTATCGAGGTCTGGTACAGATCAATAGCCGTGCGGACAATGCCCGGAATTTTTCGCAGTGCGATTCCCTATTGATGGGCAACGAGTGCGGGGCACATACGTTCCCCTACATCGAGGCGAAGAACAAGTCGGCCCAAATAGAGCATGAGGCCACTACCAGTAAGATTGGGGAAGACCAGATTTTCTATTGCAACCAAAGGGGTATCGATACGGAAAAAGCCATTGCATTGATCGTAAACGGGTTCAGTAAGGAAGTACTTAACAAATTACCCATGGAGTTTGCGGTAGAGGCACAAAAATTATTGGAAATTAGTTTGGAAGGTTCCGTTGGTTAGAATCGTACGCATTCCATCCATTCCGACTTTTCTGCGATGGAATAAGTCTATTTAATAGATGTGTACAGTTTATTTGAAATCGAATTGAACAATAGAAATACACTAATCAAATTACATTAAAATGAAGAGATACATACTTCTTTCCTTGGTCGCCATGGTGGCATTTTCATGCAAGGAGATAAAAAAGGAAGAAAAAACGGAGGTTGTTGAAGAAGTAGCCCCAGAAATAAAGCTGTATACCTTGGATGGAGGTACCATCATGGTAAACAATCTTCAATTATTTTCACAGGATACTACCTATCAGGGCCAAACAAAGGAGTTCGCGGATCCCTTCTATGTTGTGGTACATCCCAAAGGAACCTTGATGTGGGATGCCGGCCTTCCGGAAATGTTGGTAGGACAACCTGCTTATACAGACGATGCCGGGGCATTTACCGTATCTAGACAGGATAGTGTGGTAAACCAATTGAAGAAAATTGGATTAACACCAGATGACATCGATTATATAGCACTTTCCCATACCCATTTTGATCATAGCGGTCATGCCAATGCCATTAAAAATGCCACATGGTTGGTACAAGGTCCGGAATATGATTTTGTCACCAGTGAAGATGTCAAGAATAGTGGTGAAGGCATCTATGAGGCGATACAGCAATTGGATAAGATTAAGAAACTAGAAGGTGATTATGATGTTTTCGGCGATGGAAGTGTCATTATAAAATCCATGCCCGGCCATACACCAGGGCATCAGGTCCTGTTTCTGGACCTGCCGGAAAACGGACCCACACTATTGTCTGGAGATTTATATCATCTATACGAAAATAGGGAGCACAGACGAGTCCCTAGCTTTAACTATGATGTGGAAGAAACACTGGCAAGCATGGAAGATTTTGAAACATTTGCAAAGGAAATGGGCGCTAAGGTGTACGTACAACATCAAAAGGACGATTTTAATAAAATGCCAAAGGCACCTGAATTTTTAAAGTAACAGACTATGTTGAAAATTAAAAACCTGCATGCGCAGGTAGATGACAAGGAGATATTAAAGGGAATAAACCTGGAAATAAAGGCCGGCGAGGTCCATGCGATCATGGGGCCCAATGGTTCTGGGAAAAGTACCTTGGCAGAAGTAATAGCCGGTAAGGAAGAGTTTGAGGTCACTGAAGGATCCGTGGAATTGGACGGTGAGGATTTGGAGGATGTGGCTCCGGAGGAAAGGGCGCATAAGGGAATCTTTCTTTCCTTTCAATATCCCGTGGAAATTCCTGGCGTATCGGTTACCAATTTCATGAAGACTGCTATCAACGAATCCAGAAAGGCAAAGGGCTTGGAAGATATGCCAGCGAACGAGATGCTGAAATTGATCCGTGAGAAATCGGAATTGTTGGAAATAGACCGCAAGTTTTTGTCCCGCTCCTTGAACGAAGGATTTTCAGGAGGGGAGAAGAAACGAAATGAGATTTTTCAAATGGCCATGTTGGAGCCAAAAGTGGCAATTTTGGACGAAACCGATTCCGGATTGGACATTGATGCGTTGCGAATCGTGGCAAACGGGGTTAACAAATTAAAAAGTAAGGACAACGCGGTATTGGTTATCACCCATTATCAAAGATTGTTGGATTACATCGTGCCCGATTTTGTCCATGTTTTGCACGATGGTAAAATCGTAAAGTCCGGAGGCAAGGAATTGGCCCTGGAACTGGAGGAAAAGGGATACGATTGGTTAAAGCAGGAAGCTGCCATTTAAGGTAAAAAGTACAAGGTATTAAGTACGAGGTGGGAAATATCAAAAACTAACCACTTTATACTAACTACTCAATACTAAAAAATATGGATTTAAAAGATAAATTGATTTCTTCCTTTATGGCGTTCGAGAACAACGTGGATGTGGAGCATCCCGTTCACGACGTACGTACGGAAGCTATAAAGAATTTTGAAAAAAAAGGTTTTCCCACCAAAAAGGAGGAAGCGTGGAAATACACATCCTTGAACAGTCTTCAGAAAATAGACTTTAGCATCTTCCCAAAAGAGGAGAATGCCTTGGAGTATAAGGATGTCAAAAAATATTTTCTGCACGAGATAGACACCTATAAAATCGTGTTTATCGACGGAATCTATAGTTCCTACCTTTCGGAGACCACCCATGACGGTGTGGACATTTGTTTGATGAGCGCAGCGTTGACAAAACCCATGTACCAGCCCGTAATCGATGTTTACTTTAACAAAGTAGCATCCAAGGATGAATCATTGACAACCTTGAACACGGCATTCAGTAGGGAAGGGGCCTACATTTACATTCCCAAGAACAAAATGCCAAGGAAACCTATAGAAATCCTACATTTTGCCACTGGGAACGAGGCTTCTTTGATGTTACAGCCCAGAAATCTGATCATTGTGGAGGAGAATGCCGAAGTGCAGATTATTGAACGGCACCAAAGCTTAACCGGCAATGAAGTATTGACCAATTCCGTGACTGAAATTTTTGCAGCGGAAAACGGTATAGTGGACTATTATAAAATTCAGAACGATGCACCAACGGCTTCTTTAATCGATAATACCTATATCGACCAAAAGGATAAGAGTGTGGTAAGGGTGCATACCTTTTCTTTCGGAGGGAAATTGACACGAAATAACCTGAATTTCTATCAGAATGGGGAGTACATAGACTCCACTATGAAAGGCGTTACCATTTTGGGCGATAAACAACATGTGGACCACCATACTTTGGTACACCATATAGAGCCCAATTGCGAAAGCCATCAGGATTATAAAGGGATTTATGGAGACAGTTCCACTGGGGTCTTCAATGGTAAGATCATAGTGGATAAAATTGCCCAGAAGACCAATGCTTTCCAACAGAACAACAATATTTTGGTCAGTGATAAGGCGACCATCAATACCAAACCGCAATTGGAGATTTTTGCCGATGACGTAAAATGCTCCCACGGATGTACCATTGGGCAATTGGATGAAGATGCCTTGTTCTATCTACAGACTCGTGGAATACCCCAAAAAGAGGCACGTGCCCTATTGATGTACGCCTTTGCGAACAACGTATTGGCAACGGTTCGGATTCCGGAACTCAAAACACGGATCAATAAATTAATAGCGAATAAATTAGGGGTGAACCTAGGGTTCGACTTATAGAAGTGCTATGAAACATAATAATAGATATTTAAGGGCCATTATTACAATGGCCCTTTTTTTATTGTCAGACCTAGGTGTAAAGGCACAAGAGGCACATTTTGGGTTAAAAGGGGGACTCAATTATTCTTCCATTGTAGGTGACCTTACGGATGGGCTAAAGTTTAGATTTTCAGGTCACGGTGGCATTTTTATGGAAATTGATTTCTCCGATACATTTAAGTTGCAGCCAGAGCTTATGTATTCATCCCAGGGATTTCAATATAGTACGGATCTGGCCGCCATCCAGACAAATGGTGCTGTTGTCGAAGAGAACGATTTTAGAACCAACGTTCAATTAAACTTCATTACGATACCTATTTTGGGAAAGTTTGCGCTAAATGACCGTATAGACCTGGAGTTTGGACCTCAATTTGGATTTTTGCTCAATCAGGTAACAAAAATCAAGGATTTGGACCAGAATATAAATGCAGAAAGAAGGGCTGTGATTTCTGGGGATTTTCAATTGGATTATGGCGCGGCTGTGGGACTAGGACTTATATTAAACGACAATTTCTCCATATCCCCAAGGTTTTATATCGGGCTTCGAAATAGGTTGAATGCCTTGCAAGGAGCACAGAACTATAACGCTTCCATACAATTATCGTTGAATTATTTATTTAAGTGATCTGCAATATAAAATTGGAGTTTTTCTAGTAATCTAAGGTTAATGTGAAATAGTCTTTAATCAAAATGTAAGGTTTTATCCGCATGATTGCAAAGGGGATAAACATATTTATAAGTCCGAATGGGTTTTAGCTTTTTATTAATAAACTTTCAAATCTTCAAATACCCTATATGTCTTGGCTATCGGGTATCTTTGTATATCAATACATCGATATGTTGGATATAAATAAGATACGCGAAGATTTTCCCATCCTAAAGAGAAAGGTCAATGACAGGCCTTTGGTGTATTTGGACAATGCGGCGACCTCGCAGACTCCAAAACAGGTCATTGAAGCCATCGTGGATTATTATGAAAACTACAATGCCAACATCCACAGAGGCGTTCACACCCTTTCACAGGAGGCAACGGATAAGTACGAGCAGGCCAGAATAAAAATCCAGAAGCATTTTAATGCGGCCAAACCCTATGAAATAATTTTTACCTCGGGAACAACGCATAGCATCAACTTGGTCGCTAACGGGTTTGCTGCGTTATTGGAAGACGGCGATGAAATCATAGTCTCTGCCATGGAGCATCATTCCAACATTGTGCCATGGCAAATGTTGTGCGAGCGAACAGGGACCATTTTGAAGGTTATTCCAATGAACATGGAAGGGGATTTGATGATGGAGGAATATGAAAAAATGTTGTCCAACAAAACCAAAGTGGTCTTTTGTAACCATGTATCGAATGCCTTGGGAACCATTAATCCTATAGATGAAATAATTAAGAAGGCCCATGGTGTGGGTGCCGCAGTATTGATAGACGGTGCACAGGCCGCATCCCATATTGTCGCCGATATGCAAGCGTTGGATGTGGATTTCTATACCTGCTCCGCCCACAAAATATGCGGCCCTACCGGAGTAGGTATGCTTTATGGTAAAGAGGAATGGTTGAATAAACTACCGCCCTATCAAGGGGGTGGGGAAATGATTGCCGAAGTGACCTTCGAAAAAACCTCCTATGCCGATCTCCCCCATAAGTTTGAAGCAGGCACCCCAAATATTTGTGGAAGCATCGCTTTTGGTGCGGCACTGGATTACATGCACCAAATAGGATTTAAGAATATAGCGGAATATGAGGCCGATTTACTGGCCTATGCCACCAGTGAGCTTCTGAAAATAGAGGGACTCAAAATATATGGTACGGCACAACGCAAGACCTCGGTCATCTCCTTCAATATCGAGGGGGTACATCCCTATGATATTGGCACTATTTTGGACAAATTGGGCATCGCCGTACGAACCGGCCATCATTGTGCCCAACCCATCATGGATTTTTATAAAATTCCGGGTACGGTAAGGGCCAGCTTTAGTTTTTATAATACTATGGCCGAAGTAGATACTTTGGTCGAAGGTGTACAAAGGGCCCGAAACATGTTGTTGTAAGGCAATTTGTTAGAGTAAGACTAAACTTTTGATTACCAAGAATTCCTATTGTATTTTTGTAGAAAACAATACATGCAGATAAAAGAAATACAGGAAGAAATTATAGACGAGTTTTCCATGTTTGATGACTGGATGCAGCGTTATGAATATATGATAGAATTGGGCAAGTCGTTACCTTTGATTGAAGATGCCTATAAGACCGATGACAATATCATCAAAGGTTGCCAGAGTAAGGTGTGGGTGCATGCAGAATTGCAGGATGATAAATTGGTGTTCACAGCGGACAGCGATGCCATTATCACCAAAGGAATCATCGCCATTTTGATACGTGCATTCAGCAACCAAAAACCTAAGGATATCATTGAGGCTGACACCGATTTTATAGATAAAATAGGACTTAAGGAACATTTATCGCCCACAAGGGCCAACGGACTGGTGAGTATGATCAAGCAGTTGAAACTCTATGCAGTGGCCTATCAAACCCAAATAAAGTAATAGATATGAACGAAGAAGTAGTAGGAACGGATACCTCAGAATTGGGGGAGAAAATCGTAAAGGTGCTCAAGACCATTTACGATCCTGAGATTCCTGTGGATATATATGAATTGGGACTAATTTATGATGTACTGGTCAATGAGGACAAGGAGGTTAAAATATTGATGACCTTGACTTCCCCCAATTGTCCGGTTGCCGAAACACTTCCAGTGGAGGTGGAGGAAAAGGTAAAATCCTTGGATGCCATCAAGGACGCCGAGGTAGAGATTACCTTCGACCCTCCATGGACCCAAGATTTGATGAGCGAAGAGGCTAAGTTGGAACTGGGATTGTTATAAATTTCGGCCAAATAAGGAATGGTATGGCAGAGGAAATCATCAATCGGGTCGCTAACAGCAAACTGTTCACTTTCAACCTGGAAGACCATTATCCTACCGGTGAACGGAAACTTTTGGACATAAAGTTCTGGTTGTACGAAGGCATTATTCTGAGGGAAAAAGAGTTCAGGACAGCTCTGGAGGAGTATGATTGGAGCCAATACCAGGACTGTTATGTGGCGCTAACTTGTTCCAGTGATGCCATTGTGCCCGGATGGGCGTTTATGTTGATTACGACCAAATTACAACCGATCACCAAAAGAATTGTACAGGGTTCACTGGAGGATTTGGAGACCGCACTTTACTACGATGTCATAAATACTTTGGACCTTTCCCCATACCAAGATATGCCTATAATTGTAAAGGGTTGTAGTAAAAGACCGGTTCCCCCGAACGCCTACATTTTTTTGACACAAAAACTGCAGAAAGTGGCCAAGTCCATCATGTACGGGGAAGCCTGTTCTTCTGTACCCCTTTTCAAGCGTAAATAATCAGTCAATTTCTATATCTAAAAAGTGACTATTCGTAAATTTGGTGTCTAATTGAAATAAACACTAAATCATGAAAAACACTTTCTTAGTTACATTCCTTCTTTTGGGATGCGCTTTTGGATTTGCACAGACCGAAGCGGAATTAAAAGCGGAGATGGCCCCTAAAAAGGATTCCATTGCCGCTATTCAGGGTAGGGTAGACGCCATTCAGGCAAAAATTGACGCACTTCCGGGCTGGAAAAAAGGTGCTTTTGGCACCATAGGAGCCAACTTGACCAATTTCAACAACTGGTATGCCCAAGGTTCTCCCAACAACTCTTCCGGAAATATTGGTGTTACCGTAAACGGATTCGCAAACCTAAAGCAGGAGAAGTTTTTTTGGAGAAACTCCATGAACGTAAATCTTGCCTGGGTTAAGTTCGATGACAAGGATGACCCTAGCGATGATGACAGCTTCAGACAGGCATCGGACGTATTTACTATTTCCTCCTTGTACGGTCAAAAATTGAGCGAAAAATTCGCCATATCCGGTTTGGGCGAGTACAGAACCACCTTATTGAGCAATTTCAACGATCCTGGTTATTTGGATTTGGGAGTTGGTGCTACGTGGACCCCAATTACGGATTTGGTAGTGGTCATCCATCCCTTGAACTACAACTTTGTGTTTAGCAAGAACGACGCTGTTTTTGAGTCTTCTTTGGGAGCCAAGATCGTGGCGGATTACACCAGAAAAATAGGTGCCGTTAACTTTAAGACCAATCTTTCTATGTTCCAAAGCTATAAAAGCGGTGACTTGTCCAATTACACGTGGATCAATTCCTTTGGCTATACGCTTTGGAATGGCATTGGACTCGGTTTTGAGTTCGGTCTAAGGAATAACAAGCAAGAGGCCCTAAACTATGCCTTGAACCAAACACCGGCAACGGCTACTTCCTTTGATGACGTGGAGAACGATCTACAGACGTATGTGCTGTTTGGTCTTAACTACGCTTTCTAGGAAAAGACTAGTATTATTAAAATAAAAAGCCCTCCTTTTTAGGAGGGCTTTTTGGTTAAGTAGGTATCGTAAAACTTGGGGTTTTTACTTTTAGCTTAAGAAGTTAAATACTGATTTGGGGTCAACACTATCACTTAAACACTGAGTAAAGGTACGGCCTAGATTCAATTTGTACCGCATTTATGTTGTGAACCCAATCCAAAATGTGGTGTAAAATATGAGAGGTTTGATTTGATCGATGAACGACACCAAAGTCTTTAAATGGCTATTGGTATTCGTCCAAATTCTCCGGATAAAGGAAATTATTGTAGGGAAAACGTGTCACATGTATGTCCCTGACCTCCTGGTACACCCGTTTTCTGAATTCATCCAGATTTTCTTTATTTAAGGCGGAAATGAACAAGGCCCTATCGCCCACTTTTTCCATCCAAGTGCGTTTCCATTCCTCAATGGTAAAATGTCTGGAGGTTTTCTCGGTCATGAGATCATCTTCGGCAATAACCTCATTCGTATATTGATCAATTTTATTAAAGACCATAATGGTCTTTTTCTCGGAGCTTTTGATATCCGTAAGGATTTCGTTGACCGAATGGATATGTTCCTCAAATTGGGGATGGGAAATGTCAACGATATGCAGTAGAAGGTCGGCCTCACGTACTTCGTCCAAAGTACTTTTAAAGCTTTCTACCAGTTGGGTAGGGAGTTTGCGAATGAACCCTACGGTGTCGCTTAGTAAAAAGGGAAGATTGCCCAATACCACTTTTCTAACTGTGGTATCCAACGTGGCAAAAAGTTTATTTTCCGCAAAAACCTCGCTTTTGCTGATGACGTTCATTAGGGTGGATTTGCCCACATTGGTATATCCTACCAAAGCGACACGCACCAAGGAGCCTCGGTTCCCTCGTTGGGTCTCCATTTGTCGGTCAATCTTTTCGAGTTTCTTTTTGAGCAAGGTGATTCGGTCGCGGACGATACGTCTATCCGTCTCAATTTCCGTTTCACCCGGACCTCGCATCCCGATACCCCCTTTTTGCCTTTCCAAGTGGGTCCACAGACCGGTGAGGCGGGGCAATAGATATTCATACTGTGCCAACTCTACCTGCGTTCTGGCATAACTGGTTTGAGCTCGTTGGGCAAAGATGTCCAAAATAAGGCTGGTACGGTCTATAATTTTGCACCGCAATTGTTTTTCTATGTTCCGCTGTTGGGCAGGGCTAAGCTCATCGTCAAAAATGACGGAACCAATTTCGTTTTCTTCCACAAAACGTTCTACCTCTTCCATTTTCCCGCTGCCAATAAGTGTTTTTGGATTGGGGACGTCCACTTTTTGGACAAAACGTTTTATGACCTCCCCACCCGCCGTGTAGGTAAGGAACTCCAATTCATCTAGATACTCCGTTACTTTCTCTTCGTTTTGTTCCCTATTGATGATTCCAATAAGGACTGCCTTTTCGTACTCTATGGTCTTCTTCTCTAACATATATATGTAAAGTGCAAAATTACGGAAAACCGCCTATGCTATTTTAGTAATTTTATGGCCCCTTAAAAAAAGGACATGCGATTTCCATTCTTCAAAAAGAAAACTTCCAAACATTTATATACCATTGCCTTCTACAATTTGGAGAATCTTTTTGACCCTAAGAACAATGTCCGTACGTTGGATGAAGATTTTACCCCGGACGGATATAAGAACTGGACCCAGAAGAAGTATCGCAAGAAATTATCCGGTCTAGCCAAGACCATATTTGGCATAGGACAATTCGCAAATCCATATCCACCCGTAATAGTAGGCGTTGCCGAAGTTGAGAATCGCTCTGTCTTAAAGGACCTGATTGAAACGGAGCCTCTAGAGGATGTGGATTATGATTTTGTACACTATGAATCTCCCGATGAACGGGGAATCGACACAGGGCTCATTTACCGCAAAAAATATTTTAAGGTGCTCACCTCCGGAGCAATTCCACTTATAATCAGCAATCCAGATGGAGAACGTGATACTACCAGAGATATACTCTATGTCTGCGGACTACTGAATGGCGAGAAAATACACCTGTTCGTAAACCATTGGCCTTCAAGAAGGGAGGGTGTGGAAAGCACCGAATATAAGAGAATTGCCGCAGCCGAGGTTATAAAAAGAAAGATGGTCGCTATTCAAAGGGATGAAACCGACCCTAAGTATATCGTAATGGGCGATTTCAATGACGACCCCTCGTCCAGTAGCATCCAGTCCCTTTTACAAAATACGGGGTTGCACAACCCGATGGAAAGCCTTCATATACCCAAATCCCGGGGTAGCGCCAGTTATAAAAAAACCTGGAGTCTTTTTGACCAAATACTACTCTCCCATAGATTCTATAAATATGAAAAGGGAAGCCATAGTTTTGACACCGCCAATATCTTTGACCAGGATTTTCTAAAGGAACTAAAGGGAAAATATAAGGGTAATCCATTTAGGACCTTTGTAGGAAGGAAATACCTGGGCGGTTATAGCGATCATTTTCCCGTATATATCGTTTTAAAGTTGAACAAATAAAAAGAAGGAATAACCTTACAAACATCAAAAAAAGATACTTTCACAACACCCTTTTTAAAACTACTATGTAGTTCATCGAATTTATGGATGTACCGAATTTCCCGATTCGAGTCATTCAATAATATTGTAGTCCAAATCTTACATAATTTATTTATGTTATGGACTATAGATATTATTTTTTCCATAGGGGCGTAAAGATTTCGCTTCTCTTTTTTCTTGTTTTTGGAAGCCTACGAATGGCTGCGCAATCAAAGGAATTAAAGTCCTTAATTAAGCAGGAATATGATTTTTCCAAATTTGGTTCCATGCAAGTTGACCTTGAATTCGATTATGAAGCCAATAGGTCCAAGATTTTGGCTATGGCCAAAGCGAATAAACTGAAAATAAAAGAGGTTTTGCCCGACGGTAAAAAGGTGGAATTACAGGAAATTGGTCAGGATGGAAGCCCCATTTATTATGAAACTTATGCAGATAATGCCAGCCAAGCTTCCAGGGCTTCTGCACTGCATAGCAATGGACTATTAAATTTGGATCTGGACGGTTTGGGAATGCAGGTAGGGGTTTGGGATGCGGGAGTTGCGCTGACCTCCCACCAAGAGTTTGATGATCGGGCAATTATTTATGACGAAAGCACCGAAATCGATGCGCATGCCACCATGGTCACGGGAAGTTTGATTTCCTCAGGGATAAAAAGGGATGCCCAGGGAGTTGCCTATAGGGCCCATGTGCTTTCCCATGACTGGACTCGGGACAAGATTGAGGTTGCGTCTGCCGCTGCAAACGGTCTATTGTTATCCAATCATTCCTATGGGATAAAATCGGACCGAGTACCGGATTGGTATTTTGGTTCCTATATCAAGGTAGCCCAGGACTGGGACAATATCATGTTCAACGCCCCCTACTATCTTATGGTAACGGCGGCGGGGAATGCACGGCATAGTGGGGATAACGAATTCCCTATTTTTGGAAATAGTGAAGATGGTTTCGATTTGCTCCTGGGGTTTACCGTGGCCAAAAACGGGATTACCGTGGCGGGATCCAATACTAGAATCGATACAAGGGGAAACTTAAAAGAAGCATCGGTATCGTCCTATAGCAGCTATGGCCCAGTAGACGATGGAAGAATAAAACCGGATTTGGCCGGAGACGGATCCTCCATTGTTTCAACCGATGCGAAAGGAGATACCAGCTATGATGTATCCTCGGGTACTTCCATGGCAACACCAGGCGTCACAGGTGCCCTATTGTTACTGCAACAGTATAACGAACAACTTTATGGCTCTTATTTGAAGGCCGCCACCCTAAAAGGCTTGGCTTTGCATACCGCGGATGACGTGGATGCTCCGGGTCCGGATTATAAGATGGGATGGGGCGTGATGAATGCAAAAAAGGCTGCAGAGCTATTGTTTCAAAAGGATTTTAGTACGTATGTTTCGGAAAGTACCTTGGCATCGGGAGAAACATTTGAATTTACGATTAAGGCAACAGCTGGCGAGACACTTACGGCTTCCATTTCATGGACCGATCCTGCATCGGAATATATAAATCGGGGAACGTTGAACGATGGTACACCCGCACTCGTGAACGATTTGGACATCAGAATAACCCAAAACGGAAGAACCTTTCTTCCCTGGAAACTGAATCCCAAAAACCCAAATGCTCCAGCTGAACAAGGCGATAATGTGGTAGATCCATTTGAGAAAATTGAAATACCTAATGCCCAAGGCACGTATACTATCATTGTTTCCCATAAAGGAGGGTTGTTGCAGGATGAACAGGATTTTTCCTTGATCGTTTCGGGAGCTTCCTTTACGGAATGTAGTTTGGAGGCACCCATGGGATTGGCACTGGCAAACGCGCTTGAAAAAGAAATTTCCTTGGAATGGGACGAAATGGCGGATGGTCTCTATGAAATCCAGTACAGAAACGAAAAGGATGATACGTGGATTTCAGACTTTACCACGACTCATTCAAAGGCCCTATCAGGTTTGGTTCAGAACGAAGCCTACATAGTGCGGGTTAGGACCTTTTGCTCTCAAAATATGGCCTCGGAATTTGGTATGGAATACAGGTTTACCTTCGAAGGAACCAACACCATGGTAGGGCCCTTGGATGTATTCCAGACTCTAAGTACGGACCAAGGCATCAACTTTTCCGTATATCCCAATCCTGCAATAAACCAAATAAGCCTTCTGACCGAATTAAGTGATTCAGCAATGTATCGAATTATCTCTTCTGCCGGAATTGAATTAAAAATAGGTCAGGTAAACAATGGGCCTATTCAGGTGGCCGATCTCGCCACCGGAATGTACATCCTTCAAGTTAAGGATGGCGAAACCTATAAAAGCACCAAATTCTATAAAAATTAAGTTTTTAATTCGTCCCGTATTCCCCCGGAACCAATTCATTTTTCCTATTATTAGGACCCGACATGCCAAATGCACGTCGGGTCTTTTTTCTAGATATCTGGAGGACCTCCTGCATAGACAAAATCGATATTGAAATAAGTCAAAACAAGAAAATAGCTATTCATTTCAGGCCCTAATTTGGTACCTTTACGGTTACTGGAACTTAAAAACTTAGAGACAATGGATACTAGTAAAAATCCCCATGGAGAAGCATGGGACGTGAACGATTCAGAAGCCGCCGCTTGCCCATTTTTGAACGGGCAAATGAACCAATCTGCAGGCGGAGGAACCACTAACAGGGATTGGTGGCCCAATATGTTGAACCTGAACATTTTGAGGTTGCATTCTTCCAAGTCGGACCCCATGGATCCTGACTTCAACTATGCCGAGGAATTCAAAAAATTGGATTTGGCGGCCATCAAAAAGGATTTGACCGATCTAATGACCGACAGTCAGGATTGGTGGCCAGCGGATTATGGACACTATGGCCCCTTCTTCATTAGGATGACCTGGCATGCCGCGGGAACTTACAGAATATCCGATGGACGAGGGGGCGGAAGTACCGGTAATCAACGTTTTGCACCTTTGAACAGTTGGCCGGATAACGCAAACTTGGACAAGGCCAGATTGTTATTATGGCCCATCAAACAAAAATACGGGAAACAGATTTCCTGGGCAGATTTGTTGATATTGGCCGGAAACGTGGCCCACGAGTCCATGGGACTTAAGATGTTCGGTTTTGGCGGTGGCCGTGAGGATATATGGCAGCCTGAAGAGGACATTTATTGGGGTTCCGAGACCGAATGGTTGGGCAATAAGGAGCGTTATGATTCTGATGGCAACAAACTGGAAAATCCGTTGGGAGCTGCCCACATGGGACTTATTTATGTGAATCCGGAAGGGCACAATGCCAATCCAGATCCGTTGGAAGCGGCACATTATATCCGTGAAACCTTTGGTAGAATGGCGATGGACGATTATGAGACCGTAGCCTTGATTGCCGGGGGACATACATTTGGTAAAACGCACGGTGCTGCCAAGGATTCCGAATTTTTGGAGCCAGAACCAGCTGGTGCGGACATCACCATGCAGAGTATGGGATGGAAAAACAACTTCAATAGTGGTGTAGGTGCAGATACGATTACTAGTGGACTGGAAGGTGCTTGGAGCCAGACTCCTACAAAGTGGAGCCATAATTACTTTAAAAACCTATTTGGGTTTGAGTGGGAATTGACAAAAAGTCCCGCAGGGGCATGGCAGTACAAGCCCGTAGGCGATGCTGGTGCAGGTACCGTTCCAGATGCGCATATTGAAGGGAAAACACATCAACCTTTTATGTTGGTAACCGATATGTCCTTACGTATGGACCCCGCTTACGAAAAGATATCCAGACACTTTTTGGAAAATCCGGATGAGTTTGCGGATGCCTATGCAAGAGCGTGGTTTAAATTAACGCACAGGGACATGGGGCCATTGGATAGATATTTAGGGCCCGAAGTTCCAGAAGAAGTTCTTTTATGGCAAGATCCCGTTCCTGCGGTAGACCATGAGTTGGTAAATGATTCCGATATCGCTGAATTGAAGAAAAACATTTTGGCTTCTGGATTGTCATTGTCCAGTATGGTTTCAGCCGCGTGGGGAGCAGCTTCTATTTACAGGGATTCTGATAAAAGAGGTGGTGCCAATGGCGGACGTATCCGTTTGGCTCCACAGAAGAACTGGAAAGCCAACAATCCAACCCAACTGGCAGAAGTCATTGATACTTTGGAACGTATCCAAAAAGAATTCAACGATGGCCAATCTGGAAACAAAAAAGTTTCTTTTGCGGATTTGGTAGTCTTAGCTGGAACCGCTGCCGTAGAAAAGGCCGCGCATAATGCCGGTCATGAAGTAACCGTGCCATTTTCACCAGGAAGAACCGATGCCACCCAAGAAAATACCGATGTAGAGGCATTTGAAGCCTTGGAGCCATTGGCGGACGGATTCAGGAACTTTACCAAAGGAAAGTATTCCGTTAAAGGCGAGGAATTGTTGGTGGACAGGGCGAATCTATTGACCTTGACGCCACCCGAAATGACGGTATTGGTAGGAGGTATGCGTGCTTTAGGTGCAAATTCTGACGGCTCCAATCACGGTATTTTTACCGATAAGAAGGACCAGCTGACCAATGATTTCTTCGTAAACCTATTGAATATGGGAACTACTTGGAAGTCTATTTCGGATGATGATTCCCTGTTTGAAGGAACCGACCGTAAAACGGGTGCCAAGAAGTGGACAGGTACGCGTGTGGATTTGATTTTTGGATCTAACTCGGAATTGAGGGCCCTAGCTGAGGTATATGCTACTTCTGATGCCAAGGAGAAGTTTGTAAAGGACTTTGTTAAGGCGTGGACTAAAGTGATGAACTTGGACAGGTTTGATTTGAAATAGTAACCATACTAACTCGAATATTTATTTTATAGGGCAGCTCATTGGGCTGCCCTGTTTTATTTGCAAAAGTTAGAATTTAATAAATTACACCCATATCAATCCAACCGATGTTTACTGATTTAAATATCGTTCGTAAGCCAGATTACGGTGTCTAATTTTGACATTGAGAAGGATTTAAAAAATAAGCAAACCACCAAATACCAACAAGCAACTTCCCTCTTTGGGGGTTAGGGGGCCTTACACCTTCCTTATCTGATAATCCTCCAACAGCGGCTCGTTTCGTAATCTTAAGAAGACTTGGGCGGTGGTAACCACATCCAACTCACAATATTTAATGATGCGGTCCAGGTTTTTCTCTTCGTAGAAGACGTCCCGCACCATACTGCCATCAATGTCTTCCTTAGGTGAGGAGATTCCTAAAATATTGGCCATTAGTTTTAAGGAGGTATAATGTTTGTAATCCCCAAATTTCCAAAGGTCCATGGTATCCAAATGGGGCACTTCCCAGGGTTTCTTTCCAAAAAGGTCCAGTTTCCAAGGTAGGGAGATACCATTAATGATCATCCGGCGGGCGATATAGGGAAAATCGAACTCCTTACCATTGTGGGCGCAGAGGAGGTGTTTGGCTTCGCTGAAATGCCCGTTCAAAAGGTTTTTGAAATCCTTTAAAAGTTTGGATTCATCCCCGTGAAACGTGGTAACCCTAAATTGGAGGGTTTCGCCCTGCATTTTAAAATACCCTACGGAAATACAGATGACTTTGCCAAACTCTGCCCAAATACCGGCCCGATCATAAAATTCCTCGGCGGTAAACTCTTCCTTTCGTTGGTATTTGGATTTTTGCTCCCAGAGTTCTTGTTTCGCGTCGTCCAATTCTTGGAACTGTTCTTTTTCCGGGACGGTTTCGATATCCAAAAATAGGATGTGTTCCAAATTCAGTTTGTGTAACATACTCAGGCATAATGGTTAGGCCTTCCAAGTTAGGATAATATTTTAATTTCAATAAGATTAATCTTATCAAAGAGGTAAAATTTAGGGAACCGACCAAGTAGTCTTTTTTAGATTTAGAAAAAATTAATACGATATGGTAGATATAGATTTACATCCAATTCAATCGGTGTTTTACCTTGAAATAGAAATTATTACTTGAATGAAAATAGCTAATAGACCGATTGGTTTGTAAAATTTAAAAAAGTGTCTGCTGTTTAACAGGGTTTTCATGTTCCAGTAGCCATTTTTTACGGTGTAGGCCGCCGGCGTAGCCCGTAAGGGAACCATCACTACCAATGACCCTATGACATGGAACCACGATCCACAAGGGATTTTTTCCATTTGCTGAGGCCACGGCCCTAATGGCCTTTACATCGCCCAAGGTTTTGCTCAAGTCCAAGTAGGTAACCGTCTTACCATAGGGAATATCCTGCAAGGCCTTCCAAACGGATTTTTGAAAATCGGTTCCGGATGGGTTTAGGGACAAATCGAATTGTGTTCTTGAGCCTTCAAAGTATTCCTTTAATTGATAGGCGGCTTCTTCCAGGTCTGGAGGAATGATATCGGTAAGTGTTTCATCGGTATCCAAAACGGTGACGGAATAAAGACCGTTTTCATCCCCTTCCAACTTTGCAATTCCCAAAGGCGTGTGGATAAAGGCAGTTTCCATGTATGGTTAGTCCTCTTTTTCTTTTGTAGCATCCTCAGCAACGGGATTCTTTTCAATCACGCCACTTTGTTTGGCCCTGTTTTCCCAATTTTTACGGGCCAACAATTGCAGGTCGGCCACATTATCGCTCTCGTCCATGATTTCAAGCCCTAGAAGGGTCTCAATAACATCTTCCATGGTCACTAGTCCACTTACGGAACCGTATTCGTCCATTACCAATGCAATGTGCTCCCGCTTGTTTACGAACGTATCGAAGAGTTTTGGAATGGGTGTATCACGCTTTGTCAATAGAATGTCACGCTTTATCTCTACCAAGGGCAATTCCCCGTTTTTATGGATGATTTCCTCATAGACATTGTCCTTAAGGACGAAACCGGTAATGTTGTCCACCTTTTCCTCAAAAATCGGAATCCGGGAAAAGCGCAACTTTGGATTTTCCTCAAAAAAGGACTGGATGGTTTGATCGGAGGAAGCAATTTTCATTACGGCCCTGGGTGTCATAATATCCTTCACTTGAACTTCTTCAAAACGTAACAGGTTTTTAATGATGGTCGATTCCGACTTTTGAAAAACACCTTCCTCATGGGCCATATCTGTCATAGCTGTAAAATCCTCCCTGCTCAGCACACTGCCATGATGGCCCTTGCCCCCGACCAATTTGGTGAAGAGTTGTAACAACCAAAGCAAACCGGTGTATTTTAGAACAAGCACCATGGCCTTTAGCGCCTTTGCGGTAAAATTGGCGAGTTGCTTCCAATAGGTAGCACCAATCGTCTTAGGTATTATTTCTGAGGCGACCAATATCAAAATGGTCATAATCGTAGAGACTACACCTACCATAAGATCCTCGGTAAATTCAATCCCAGCTATGGAACGGGTGGTACTTCCATACATTTCCGTATAGGCTACTTTTGCCTGTACTCCCACCAAAATAGCTCCCACCGTATGGGCAACGGTATTTAGGGTAAGTATGGCAATGAGGGGTTTGTCCACATCCTGTTTTAGTTCTTCTAGCGATATCGCATAGGTTTTTCCTTCCCTTTTTTTAACGTTCACAAAAGTTGGGGTGATACTCAACAGTACAGCTTCCAGAATGGAGCACAGAAATGAGAAAAAAATGGATATAACAGCGTAAAAAATGAGCAATCCCATACAATAGTTTTGAGAGCCTAAGATACCAATTTAATCCTGTTGCACATAGCTCAAAAGGAAAGGAACATTGTTTTAAAGTTAGGGCTGTTATAGTTGTAAGGCCTTGTAGAAAACCTGTTGAACGGCCGATCTTATATTCATGTCGTACAGTGCCCTATGTTCCCTGGTAGGGTATACCCTGTTTGAAAGAAAAATATATACCAGTTGGTTTTCAGGGTCCGCCCAGACAAATGTTCCTGTAAATCCACTATGTCCAAAGCTTTCCGCACTTACTTCTGGGGCAGGGTAGGCATCCTTCAGGGCCAAGGTATCGTTTCCTAACAAGGGTTTGTCAAACCCCAAACCTCTACGGTTATCGTTTTCCTTATATTGCACTTTGATAAATTCCTTGACCACGGCTTCGGGTAAAATTTGGTTTCCTCGGTATTCGCCATACCGCGTATAAAGCTGCATTATTTTGGCCAAATCCTCTGCAGTTCCAAACAATCCGGCGTTTCCTGAAATGCCTCCCAGTAAAGATGCGTTTTCGTCATGTACCCATCCTTGGGTCAAGGTATGTCGGTATAGGGTATCCATTTCGGTAGGAACGATGCGATTCGGAAAATTTTTAGTGGAAGGCAAAAAGCCAAGGGTGCCGGCCCCAATGGGTTTATAGAAATTATCCTCGATATATTTTTCATAGGGAACACCGGTCAAGTCTGTGATTATTTTCGGAAAAATAAGGAAGGTCAATCCAGAATACCGATACCTTTTTTCTTCGGACACCTTGGAGCGGTTTATCATCCGATACATTTTTCGGTCGAACCTACTTTTTGCATAGATATTCCCAAAGGCTTGTTTGTCAAATCGATTACTTCTGGATTTTCGTAGGAACCTACTTTTAAACCGACCGTTCTTTTTTAATGTTTCGTTCAAAAAGACGATATAGGGTTCCAGTCCTGCCTGATGGGTTAATATCTCCCTAAGGGTAATGTCCTTCTTATCTTTTCGTCGCTTCCAAGGTTTCCAATAAGTGCTGAAAGGCACATCCAAATCCAATTTGCTCTCGCCCACCAATTTCATGATGGCCGGAAGCGGGCCGGTTATTTTGGTAACCGAGGCCAAATCGTACAAATCGTCCAAACCTACGGGTTGTACGCTATCATAGGTATGAAATCCAAAGGCTTCATGAAATAGGATGGAGTCATTTTTGGCAACCAAGACTTGAGCTCCCGGAAAGGCATTATTTTTAATACCGTTGGTTATAATAGAATCGACTTTCATGTAAACCAGTTGATAATCAAATGGATTCGTATCTGTATTGAAATTGCCAACGAGTTGATTTTGTCCAAAAACCAGCTCCGGGCAAATAGCAATAAAAAGAAAGAAAATAGGTTTAGGCATGACAGGTTTATTGGTAATTCAAATATATATTTTGAAGTTCATAGGATGCTTATGGAGAGGAATTTATTTGAGGCCCTCCTGTGTTCGCAAAAGAATTTCAGAAACTCTTTTCTTCAAAGAATCGGGTTCCAATATCTGGGCATAGTCTCCAAAGGATAGAAACCATCGGGAAAAATAATTCTGTACATCATCCACCATAAAAGTCATTTCCACATGATTTCCCTTGATGGTTTCCGAAACAAAACCTTGATGTTTTTTACTGGCTCCTAAGTATTTACTTATTTTCTTATCCACAAGAATCCGCACCTTGGTTTTATCCCGGATTTCGCTTTGCTTCCGCAACTCTTCCAGTGTTTTGTGTTGTAAATCAAATGGATTAGGGGTCCGGCTGATTTTCAGGATTCTATCGGTCCTAAATTGTCTATAGTTTTTTCTAAGGTGGCAATACCCCATAACATACCAATAGTTATTTTCATTAAAAACGCCTATGGGTTCAATATTTCGTTCCGATGGTACATCGGCCTCCAATGCGGTATACCGCAAAAAAACCTGTTTCTTTTCGGCAATACTTTCAAAAAGAA
Organism: Maribacter sp. PR66; assembly: GCF_028464205.1. Classification (NCBI taxonomy): domain Bacteria; kingdom Pseudomonadati; phylum Bacteroidota; class Flavobacteriia; order Flavobacteriales; family Flavobacteriaceae; genus Maribacter; species Maribacter sp. PR66. The sequence goes on along the minus strand of NZ_JAQPCH010000001.1, from coordinate 480,262 downwards.
TTTCTAGGGCATTCGGTATATTTTCATTGAACAATTGCTGGTTCGGAAAAATGGTCACCTGTGATTCCAGGGCTTCCACCCACTTTTTTTCCCGTCCACGAAGGACCGATTTTACCTTGAACATGGCAGATTCGTAATAGGCACCCAAGGATTTATCGGTAAACTGTTGCATCAACTTTTCCGCAGCCACAAAACTACCGGCCTCCTCTCGTGTAAACATGACCGGGGGCAAGCTATAGCCCTCCATGATCGAATAGCCTACACCAGCTTCGCTTGCAATTGGGACTCCCGAAGCTTCCAGGGTACGAATATCCCTATAAATGGTCCGTTGGCTTACCTGAAATCGGTCTGCAAGGTCCTGTGCCCTTACTATACGTTTGGATTGCAGTTGGATGAATATCGCCACAATCCTATCAAAGCGTTTTACGGTGTCCATTCCCATAAGCAATAGGCCTTTCCTCCAAATATAGGACAAGATTTTATTGTCAAAAGCCATTTATCGTCCATTTTTAGCATTCCTTTAAATCGAAATTAGACTCTGGGAGTGACAGCGGTTTGTCAGGAATAAAATATTTTTCATTTTGAAATTCCTACTGACAAAGGGTTGTCATACCCCCCATTTACTTTTGTTGTCAATATCAATAATCATTAAATATCAGACAGTATGGAAAACATCAAGGAAAGAACAACGAATGTTATTACACCCAATCAATTTTTGGAGCACTGGCAAGGACACAGAAGACTTACCCGAAAGGTAATCGAAGCGTTTCCAGAAGACCAATTGTTCAATTACAGTGTAGGGGGAATGCGTCCCTTTGCCGATATGGTCATGGAACTTTTAGGTATTGCGGAACCTGGCCTACGGGAAATAGTAATGGGGGAAACCACACAGCTAAAGGAACATTTTGACCATGGCAACAGCAAGGCGAAATTACTGGAGGCTTGGGACAGTGCCACGGAGCAACTAAACAAACTATGGGCGCAAATGGAAGAAATGGACTTTCAGAAGCAAATAGTCTCTTTCGGTCAATTTCCAGGAACCGTACAATCTTCCTTGTTCTATTTTCTGGAGAATGAAATACATCACAGAGCCCAGGGATATGTGTATTTGCGTTCCTTAGGAATTGAACCACCTATGTTTTATGACAGAAACTAGAAAATGTATAGGGTATTGGTTTTTAGGACATCGGTACGAAAGCGGGGCAGGGTAAGGTACCTTGCTCCTTACTTGAACAATTTGATTAACGGGCACGGACGATGGAACTTTGACCTGGAGGATTGCGATAACATTCTAAGGGTGGAAACCCAAAATCCTGATGCGGTGGACATATCCGGCTTGCTGCAAAAGCACGGATTCCTATGCGAGGAACTGCATTAGTTTTTTAAGTAGCTATATCTCGTGTTTGTGGACCCTTTGACTTCGATTAGGATGGGAGGTTATTATTTGTTCAATAGCCTGACCACATCTTTGGCAAAATAACTGGTAATGATATTGGCACCGGCGCGTTTGATGGCGGTCAATTGTTCCATCATCACGGCATCATGGTTCAGCCAGCCTTTTTCTGCGGCGGCTTTTACCATGGCGTATTCGCCAGAGACTTGATACACGGCCACAGGCACGTCCACTTCGTTCCTAATTTCACGGACAATATCCAAATAACAAAGTCCGGGTTTTACCATGACGATATCGGCACCTTCGTCAATGTCCATTTGGGTTTCCCTAACAGCTTCATACCGATTGGCATAATCCATCTGATAGGTCTTTTTGTCCTTGGGAACATTCTTAATATCCACGGGCGCAGAATCTAGCGCATCTCGAAACGGACCATAAAAGGCACTGGCGTATTTGGCACTGTAGCTCATAATACCGGTGTTGCTATATCCTTCATCTTCCAAAGCTTCGCGAATGCTTAGGATCCTGCCGTCCATCATATCACTGGGTGCCACAAAATCGGCACCGGCCTTGGCATGCGAAACGCTCATTTCAGAAAGAATTTCAACGGTTTCGTCATTCAGGATTTGTCCATCGGCCACAATGCCATCATGCCCGTATGACGAATAGGGGTCAAGGGCGACATCGGTCATGACGAGCATCTGCGGACAGGCATTCTTGACCGTTTTGATGGCCAATTGCATTAGCCCGTTGTCATTTACTGCTTCGGCCCCTGCATTGTCTTTTAGATTGTCAGGGACTTTCACGAACAACAGTACGGAGGAAAGTCCTAGATTCCAAAGTTCCTTGACCTCTTTTTCCAAATTGTCCAAACTCAACCGAAAGTAATTGGGCATGGAGGCAATCTCTTCCTTTATTCCTTTACCTTCTACGACGAAAAGGGGTACTAAAAAATCATCCGGACTAATAATAGTTTCCCTGACCAATCTTCTAATGGATTCGGATGCGCGTAATCTTCTGTTTCTTATGAGTGGGTACATATAGTTTTGAGTTAAAAGTTTTAAGTTCTAAGTGATGGATTTTTTTATAGTTCTAATAAGTGAGGCTAGCATTTTCTTTATTTCTCCAATTCCTAAATTAGGTGTAAAGCTATTGATTCATCAAGAAAGTTAAGGTCCTTGCAAACTAATAAGAGGTAATCTGCTTCATGTGCAGAACCTGAAGCAATATATAAAAACCTAATTAGTTCTTTTTAAGTTTCCCCTCCACATCCTTTTGCAATATTAGCGGGAATGGATACTACTGCTCTATTTAATTGGGATGCAATTCCAAATTGCTCAGATTTTGGAAACTTTTCAGTAGCTGAATAAACATCCAGCACCGATTGATGTGAACGTTGCCAAACAACATAATTTTTATTATCAACCACTTTCTAACTTTATCCTTAAAACTAATAACTTATAGTTTAGATATCAATTTCACCGATTAGATAACATACCGCCTGTCCTGAAATTTTCACCCGGTCTCCTAAATATTCGCAGGTTAAATCCCCGCCCCGGGCAGAAAGCTGTTTTGCTGTCATCATCGTTTTTCCCAATCGCGGGGACCAATAGGGTGTAAGGGTTGTATGCGCCGATCCTGTGACGGGATCTTCGGGAATACCACATTGCGGAAAAAAGGCACGTGACACAAAGTCGACCGAACCTCCTTTGGCCGACGCAATTACACCCCGGCAATCCAATTGGTCCAACAGGTGGAAATTTGGTTTTAAGTCTTCGATGTCCTTTTGGGTTTCAAAAATCAGCAAATAGTCCGTTTTGCCTTTAAACGTTTCCAAGGGTTCTTTACCTATGGCTGTATTGATCTGGTCATTATTGGCTACGGATACCAAATCGTCCGTTGGAAAGTCCATCGTCATCCATCCATCAAGGCCTTTAGTGACGGTTAGCTCGCCACTTCTAGGAGATAAAAACCGAATGGTATTTTCTTTGTGATTGTAAAAGTTAAAAAGCACAAAAGCGGTTGCCAAGGTAGCGTGTCCGCATAAGTCCACTTCCAATTCTGGGGTAAACCAGCGCAATTCATATCCTTTTTCAAATGGAACGGCAAATGCCGTTTCTGCCAGATTGTTTTCTGCAGCAATATTTTGCATGGTTTCATCCGGCAACCATGTTTCCAAAATACAAACGGCCGCAGGATTCCCCCCAAACAGTTTATTGGTAAAGGCATCGATTTGATATAACTTCTGTTTCATGGTCTATTCTTTTTTAGGAAACCCAGTCTCTTGGTTGCTTCAAAACGTTAATCAACTTTTCTTCTTCACTCCCAGCTTCCGGATGATGATCGTACCTCCATTGCACATGTGGTGGAAGACTCATCAAGATACTTTCTATACGACCGTTGGTGCGTAATCCAAACAAGGTTCCTTTGTCATGAACCAAATTGAATTCCACATAACGGCCCCGTCTAATTTCCTGCCAATCCCTTTGTTCTTTGGTGTAAGGAAGGTCTTTTCGTTTTGTAACAATCGGTATATAACCGTCCAAAAAACTGTTTCCTACTTCGGTGACGAAATTGTACCAGTCTTCCATGGACCTACTTTCGGTCTTCTTACAATAGTCAAAAAACAATCCTCCTATACCTCGGGCTTCATCCCTGTGGGAATTCCAGAAATATTCGTCGCATTTCTTTTTATAGGTTGGATAGAACGAAGGGTCGTGTTTGTCGCATGCCGCTTTACAAACCTTATGAAAGTGTTCCGCATCCTCTTCGAATACATAATAGGGGGTCAAATCTTGTCCCCCACCAAACCACTGGTCCACAATCTTACCGTCTTTGTCGTACATTTCAAAGTAGCGCCAATTGGCATGAACGGTGGGCACCATTGGGTTTTTGGGGTGTAGTACGAGGCTAAGTCCACAGGCGAAGAAATCGGCCTCCTGTACCCCAAAATACGCTTGCATGCTTTTGGGTAATTCGCCATGAACGCCCGAAATATTAACGCCCCCTTTTTCGAAGACATCCCCATTTTCGATGACACGTGTCCGTCCGCCTCCGCCTTCGGGCCGTTCCCAGTTATCTTCATGAAACTTGGCCTTCCCGTCAATGGATTCCAAGGCATCGGTTATGATATCCTGTAGATGGTGTATATACTCAAAAAATTTATCCTTCATAAGCTTTCACATATAATTCCATATCCATAGGTTGCATGGCTGGTGGCTGATGTTCTTTGGGCAAGGTTTCCTTCCACATATACCCACACTTTTCTGCGATGCGTATACTTGCGGGATTCGACTTATGTACAATGATGCGTAATGTTCTTAGGCCGTGTTCCTTGAATGCCCAAGCCGTTATCTCTTTGACGGCCATGGTGGTTATTCCAATACCTTCGTGCTGATACCCGATACAATAGGCAATTTCGGCCTCCTTTTTATCAAAATCAAGATTTTTCACAAAGAGCAAACCCGCTACGCTTCTATCGATGGTATTTTTTATCACGAACACAAATTCGGTTTTGTTATTAAAGGCCTTAATTTTTTGGTCGATGAATAATTTGGAGAGCTCCGGGGTCAGATTTTCGGTCAGGGTTTGAGGGAAATAGGTTTTAAGCCTTGAGGTGTTGACCGTTACAAAATCACAGATTCGCCATGCATATTTTTCATGGATAGGCGTTATTTCAAAAGTACCGTTCGCAATGGGAATCATTCCTTAAAAGTACGAAGTCTTTGGTCCTTTGTAAAGATAAAGCGTAAGGATTGGAAAAATTAAATGGTTCAGTGCGCCAATTTATATTCTTTTACGGCATCAATGAAAGCCTTTGCGTTTTCCACCGGAACGTTTGGAAGGATTCCGTGTCCTAAATTCACAACATACCTGTCCTTGCCAAATTCATTGATCATTTGCGTGACCATTTTTTTGATTTCCGATGGTGGGGATAACAATCTGGCAGGGTCGAAATTCCCTTGAAGGGTTATTTTTCCTCCCGTAAGATATCGGGCATTTTGCGCGGAACATGTCCAATCCACACCAAGAGCCGATGCACCCGATTGGGACATTTCCTTAAGTGCGAACCAGCATCCTTTACCAAAAACGATCACGGGAGTTTCTTCTTTAAGCGCATCTACGATTTGTTGGATGTATTTCCATGAAAATTCCTGATAGTCCGTGGGGGAAAGCATACCGCCCCAAGAGTCGAACACCTGTACGGCATTTACTCCAGCCTTTACCTTAGCTTTTAAATAGGCAATGGTGGTATCCGTTATCTTTTGAAGCAATTCATGGGCGGCCACAGGCTGCGTAAAACAGAACTCCTTGGCCTTGTCAAAGGTCTTACTACCTTGTCCCTGTACACAATAGCAGAGGATGGTCCAGGGAGAACCCGCAAAACCGATTAGGGGTACTTCGTCGTTCAATTTCTCCTTTGTGGCCGTAATGGCCTGCATCACATAATCCAATGTCTCTTCCACATCGGGTACAATAACGTTATTAACATCCTTTTGACTTCTGATAGGGTTAGGCAGATAGGGTCCAAAATTGGGCTTCATCTGTACCTCGATGTTCATCGCCTGTGGAATCACCAAAATATCGCTGAAGAGAATGGCGGCATCCATCCCAAACCTTTGTATGGGTTGCACGGTAATTTCGGAAGCCAGTTCTGGGGTCTGGCATCGGGTGAAAAAATCGTATTTCTCCTTGATTTCCATAAATTCCGGTAAGTACCTTCCCGCTTGGCGCATCATCCAAACCGGTGGTCTTTCTACAGTTTCACCTTTTAGGGCCCTAAGGAATAAATCGTTCTTTATCATATGTGGGTTGTTCGTTGTTCGTTTTTGGTTGTTCTTTTTTCTTTTTTGGTTGATGATTGTTCGTTATTGCTAAACATTTTTTTGAGCTTGATTCTTGCTCTTGAACTTGTATTTTCTAACTACTAACGGCTATTGGCTATAATTGGAATTTACCAATTCAATAACACTTTCTACATCCGGGATAATGGCAACTTTCACTTCCTTGAAATGTTTCCGGGCTTCGGTTGCCGTGGTTTCCCCAATACAATAAGCAACTTGGTGTGGTTTATTTTTTAAAAGATAGCTTTCTATGGTGGAAGGACTGTAAAAAAGAATTCCCTCTACGGATTCAGGGATGGCCTTGCCTGATAGTTTGGTCTTATAGGCCTCCACTTTGTTTACATTGATATTGTTCCCCTCTAAAATAGAAGGGAGGTCCTCCAAGCTAAGATTTCCATGAAAATAGGTCACTTGGGTGCCATCCATATATTCAACAAGGTAGTTGGCCAAATCGGTGGCGCTGTTCTCCACATGGGCCACAGGTCCTATTTTTTTCTGGATCAACCTTTTGGTCTTTCTGCCTACACAGTATATGTTTTTAAACTGAAGTTCTGCCGGACTACAATTTGTAAGTAGGCTCTCCACGGCATTCTTACTGGTGAAGACGATGTTCCCAAGGTTCTTTTTTAGAATAATCGGAGATATTCTGTTGGGGCTTATTTTGATAAAATCCTCAGAATCTACCCGTATGCCCGAACTGAATTTCTGAAGTTGCGCTTCCGTCAATTTTTTGGTAGAAAACACGTTGGTTTTTAGGTCGGCTCCCTGCAATTCGTTCATTAAACGCCTTCCTCCGCGGCTCAAAATACTTTTGGCGGCATCAATTCCCAAATTTTCATGCTTTCCGAGTGGGGCCGTTAAGGCAGCTTCCAATTTTTGGGAGCCATCAATGGTCAGAAGGACCCCTTTGAGGTTTACTTTTTCCTCCTTGTCAATATAGGCCAGGGCCCCGATGGGTGCTGAACAGCCACCTTCCAATTCCCTGAGGAAATCGCGTTCCAATTTCGTACAGATTTCGGTTTCCCTATGGTTGAGTTCGGCACATATTTCACGAATTTCCAAATCGTTTTCCATGGCTACGACCATAATGGCACCCTGTGCCGGGGCTGGCACCATCCAAGTGAGTCCGATCGTGTTTTCAGGTTCCAAGCCGATGCGTTCCAATCCCGCGGCGGCAAAAATGGCTCCGTTCCAATCGTTTTTGTTCAGCTTTTCCAAACGGCTGTTGACATTTCCCCGTAAATCCACTACCGTATGGGTTGGGTATTGGTTCAACCATTGCGCCTTTCTTCGCAAACTTCCGGTTGCGATAATACCATCGGGAGAACCCAAAAATTCCTCATTGTTCTTAAAGGCCAAAATGTCCATATAGTTGGCTCTTTTAAGAACGGCAGCCTGGACGATGCCTTTTGGGAGCATAGTAGGTACATCCTTCATGGAATGTACCGCAATGTCGATTTCACCGTTCAACATGGCCACGTCCAAGGTCTTGGTAAAAATTCCTGTGATCCCTAATTCATATAATGGCTTATCCAGAACAAGGTCGCCCGTGGATTTTACGGGGACTAGTTTTATGGTATGCCCTAAAGCTTCCAATTGATCTTTTACGGTAGTAGCTTGCCATAGTGCCAATTCACTATCGCGTGTGCCTATGCGGATTGTTCTACTCATTCTGTTTCCAGCTCTAATTGAAACACTTTTTGGATAAGGGCTAGGCTAGAATCGGAATCGATAGTGTCGTCCTTAAGGTGGTTTGCGAATTGCTTTGTGATTTTTTGGATTATCCTATTGGATATGATATCCGCCTGTACGGCATCAAAATTCGATGTCTTTTTGGATTGATAGTCCAGTTCCTCATCCTTCATGGTCTTTAGTTTCATTTTTAGGGCCTTTATGACCGGCGCAAATTTACGGGTCTCCAGCCATTGGATGAAATCCTCCTTAACATCCTCAATGATTGCTTCGGCCTCTGGTATAAAAAGTTTACGCTTTTCCAAGGTTTCGTCCGTCATTTGTGACAGCTGGTCCAAATGCACCAAGGAGACGTTATCCAGTTCCATGACATTGTCATCCACGTTTTTGGGAACGGATAGGTCAAGGATCAATAATGGATTTTTGGTATAGATGAGTTCCTTGCAAACGGTGGGTTTTTGGGCTCCCGTAGCAACTACAAGGACGTCTGTTTTTCTGATTTCGGCCTGCAGTTCGCCATAATCCTTTACCGTGAGGTTGAATTTCCCACCTACTTTATCCGCTGTTTCCTTGGTTCTGTTGATTAAGGTAATATGCGGATTTTTGGTATGCTTGATGAGGTTTTCGCAGGTATTCCTACCAATTTTGCCAGTGCCGAAAAGTAGGATGTTCTTTTCCGAAATATTCTCAACGTTGTTCAAAATATATTGTACCGATGCAAACGCCACCGAAGTCGCCCCGGACGATATTTCCGTTTCGTTTTTTATACGCTTACTGGCTTGGATGACCGAGTTGACCAACCGTTCCAGGAACGGATTGGCAATATCCACTTTTTTGGAGCGGTTAAAACTTTGCTTTAATTGGCTAATTATCTCAAAATCCCCTAAAATCTGGCTGTCCAGTCCCGTACCTACACGAAAAAGATGGGAAATGGCCTCCTTGTTCTTATAGACATAGGCTACTTCTTGAAATTCCTCCACACTTCCCTTGGAAAAACCGCACAACAATTTTATCAATTGGTAGGGGTGCTGGGCGAAACCGTGAAGTTCCGTCCTATTGCAGGTAGAAGTTACCAACAGGCCATCAATGCCTTCTTCCTTCGCCTTTACCAATAGCGCGGTCATGGATGCATCGTCCAAACTGAATTTTCCCCTAACCTCGGCATCGGCCTTTTTGTAGTTTAGGCCAATGGTATAGAATGAGCTATGTTTAGAAATATGGTATGCCTTCATAGTTGCGGGGACAAAAATAGAACCATAGGATAAATAAAAATAACGCTAGAGGAACTATAAGCATCGGCAGAAGTGATTTTAGGTAAAATACAACATAAATCGGCCCAAAACCCTTAATTTTACAACGTCTAACGGAAACCCTACGACGATATTGTTTAGATAGATTCTAAATAAAGTAAATTGATAAGCCGTACTATGGAAAGTAAAAACATCGCCAAAGGTTCATTTGAGGAACTGTTGATAGAGAATAGCTTTTACGTACTTAAAATCCAGAATAATACTTCTGAAAGTAAGCAAGTTACGCGGGAAATAAATAGGAGTTATATTCAGTTCCATTTCTGTTTGAAGGGCGGCGGTAAGTTCGTTTTCAATCAAGGGAACTATGCTTTGGAGGTATCTGAAGAGAACTCGTTATTGTTGTACAATACCCAATTGGATTTGCCTTTGAACCTTATGTTGGCACCAAATTCCTGGATGGTTTCTGTGGTGATGAGCATACGAAAGTTCCACTCCCTTTTTTCCGATGAGGCGAGTTACATTCCCTTCCTTAGTGAGGAGAACCAGGAAAAAAAATATTACGCCCAAGAGCCGGTATCGCCCCCTATTGCCGTGGTTCTAAGTCAGATAATTAACTACAATCTGCACCCTACTATTAAAAACCTGTATCTGAAAGGAAAAATTTACGAGTTGATAGCCTTGTACTTCAATAAGAATACCGATGCCGATGTAGAACAGTGTCCATTCCTGATAGACGAGGACAACGTAAAACGCATTAGAAAGGCGAAGGAAATCATCATCTCCAACATGGCCGAACCTCCTACCTTGAATGAACTTTCCAAGGAAATAGGATTGAGCCTAAAACGATTGAAGGAAGGATTTAAACAAATATATGGGGATTCCGTATACAGTTTTCTATTTGATTATAAAATGGAACATGCCCGAAAACTTCTGGAATCCGGTCAGTACAATGTAAACGAAATCGGGCTAAAAATTGGGTACAGTACCTCAAGTCATTTTATTGCCGCTTTTAAGAAAAAGTATGGCACCACACCCAAGAAATATGTGATGGCGTTGGCGAGTAGTTCATAGTTTTTTTGTCATTCTGACGAAGTACGTAGTACTGGGGAAGAATCTCTTCTAGAATCGGATGTTTCCTTTTACTCAGCATGACAAGTTGTTAGGTCGGTAATTTTCAGGGTTGATCGATGGAGACTTAGTATTAACTTGGTATAGGAATTACTGATTTTAAACTGAAAAGTATTTATGAGAAAGCTAAAGAGGCCTCGCCACCATAATACCAGTATTCCCCTTGACTTTTTTCAAATATTCCTCCAACGGTTTTTCCGAAACTTCTACTTCCATAGAACCTGTAGAGGCATGGAGAAGATGGATTCTGCCATCCGCTTCCCGCGTGGCAATTCCGGTATGGGTTACGTCCAGGCCATTGATTGACGTTGCAAGGGCAATGATATCCCCGGATTGTATCAAATGCTCGTTGTCGGCAATTTGATCTTGGGCCAGGACACAAATGGGCCGACTATTCAGATACTTTTCGGAAGCCTTTATCTTTTCGAAATTACTATCGTCTGCCAAAAAGGGATAGAGATCGCGATGCTCGCTCATAAAGTTGATGTCCTTGGTAATTTCTTTTCCGCCAATCTCTAATGTAATATCCTTCATTAAGCCTTTTTCGGCATTGTTGGCAATCCACTCGGAAAAATAGTGGAGTCGGGAAGCGTATCCGTCCAAATTACCATCTTTATATCGAATGGTTTCTAGAGTTTCTATGAAATTCTCAAATGAGGATTTGTCCTCTTTCAACATCAACGAAAATGCGAGCACATTTTCCACAAAAGTGGTGCAATCTAGTCCTTGTAAGTTGACCACCAAGGTTTCCGTGTCCCCAATTTCCAAGGTTTTGGCCACGTAGGGAGTTTTGAGGAAGGTTTTGCCTATGGCTACCATGGTCTGTCCAAAATCAGGGTTTTCCAAATTTTGAACCTGTCCAATCTTGGAAACCACGGTCTCTTTGTCCAATGGGGAACAGGTAACGGTTTGTGCCTCCGTTTGGTAGCATATAAGAAGTAGGCTTAACAATAAGATGTGTCTCATGATGCTTTAATTTATTTTGAAGAATCTGTCTCAAGATTGCCCATCAAAACTCTATTATGTACAATACTCTCTGGATAATTTTTCTGAAGGAAAGTTATTAATTTTTCCCGTACATGTACCCTCAAATCCCATGCCGTTGGCGAATCCTTGGCGCTCATCAGCGCCCTTATCTCTACATAATTGGCCTTGCTATCGGTTACCTGTAGCACGTTTACTTCCTTATCCCATAAATCGGTATTTTCCAAAATGCGCGTCAACTCTGCCCGCAATGCATCAAATGGAACCTTATAATCCGTGTATAAAAAAACGGTTCCCAAAATATCGGAAGAAGTTTTGGTCCAGTTTTGGAAAGGTTTTTCAATGAAATAGGGGGTAGGAACTATGAGTCGGCGTTTATCCCAGATTTTCACCACTACATAGGTAAGGGTTATTTCCTCAATACGTCCCCATTCGCCTTCCACAATGACCACATCGTCCAATTTTATAGGTTGTGCAATGGCGATTTGTATGCCCGCCAAAACAGTACCGATCAATTTTTGGGCGGAAAATCCAATTATGATACCGGCAACCCCTGCGGAGGCAAAAATACTAAGCCCCAATTCCCTGATTTCCTGAAAACTCATAAGGGCCGCGCCAACGGCCAGAATGATGACTATGAAAATGACGATGCGCTCCAGAATATTGAATTGGGTATAGATTTTTCGGGCCTTTAGATTATCGGTGGTGTTTACATCATACCTGTGGATGATGAGTTGTTTCATCACTTTTAATATCCCAATGATCAACCAGGTCATGGCAAAGATGAACAACAGGGTACTGGCCTTTTTGAACCAATATGCTTCATCGGTCAAACCAAAAAGCTGTCGGAAGGAATGCATCCGAATGATAATGGAGATAAATATGAGGAAAATAGGAAGGGCCACACGCTTCATAACACCTTCGGGCAAGAGATATTTGGGGTCTTTTCCTAACCTTCGAAGCACGAAAAGTGTACTCCAATAAAGTATTACGAATGTGGCAGCCGTAAGGCCCAAATACATCATTGACTCCCTAGGAATATCCTTAAAAAGTAAATCCATTCGTTCTTTCTTTATTTACAACATACTAAATTTTGATGGGCTATGAAATTAATTGAATGGAAATTGATTGGGTTTATGGTAGTATAGAAAACTAATGGCCTAAATTAAAATATCATCTATTTCCAAGTCTTATTTTTGCAATTCAAAAATTAATGAGGAGCATGAAAGGAGTATTATTGGTTAATCTGGGTTCTCCAGATAGTCCAACCCCAAAGGATGTAAAACCCTATTTGGACGAGTTTCTTATGGACGAACGCGTCATAGATGTCCCAAAAGTGTTGCGGAATATCATCGTGCGGGGAATCATTTTGCAAACCCGACCTAAGAAGTCGGCCGAGGCCTATTCAAAAATTTGGTGGGAGGAGGGCTCCCCTTTGATCGTACTCTCGGAACGCTTTACGGAAAAAGTGCGTCAACAATCCCAGATACCCGTAGCCCTGGGGATGCGCTATGGAAGCATGAACATTAAAAATGCGCTTCAAGAGCTTAAGAATAAGGGTGTGGACGAGGTTTTGTTGGTGCCCTTATACCCACATTATGCCATGTCTTCCTATGAAACCGTGGTAGTAAAGGCGTTGGAAGTGAAGGATGCTTTTTTTCCTGAACTAAAAATTACCACCTTACCGGCATTTTATAAAAATACCGACTATATCCGAGTCCTTTCGGATTCCATTAAGGAAGGTTTGAAGGATTTTGAGTACGACCATATCCTGTTTTCCTACCATGGGATACCGGAGCGCCACATCCGAAAATCAGACCCGACAAAGTATCATTGTAAAATTGACGGTTCTTGCTGCCATACCAATTCCGTGGCCCATCATACCTGTTATAGGCATCAGTGTTATAAAATGACGGAACTGGTACGTACCCAAATGAACCTACCGGAGGAAAAGGTGAGCGTATCCTTCCAATCGCGTTTGCCCAACGATCCTTGGTTAAAACCCTATACGGATTTCGAGTTTGAACGATTTGCAAAGGAAGGCAAGAAGAAGCTAGCCGTGGTAACCCCTGCCTTTGTGGCGGATTGTTTGGAAACCTTGGAGGAAATAGCCATGGAAGGTAAGCATCAATTTATGGAAGCCGGGGGAGAAAGCTACAAGCACATCCCATGCTTAAATGATAGCGATGCCTGGGTTACCTTAATGGCGCAATGGATTGAAACCTGGGAAAAGGATGGCGTACTCCCACATCATTAAACTAGTTGAAAAAGGTATGAGCAAAGTAAACATAGAGAAAATAGAAAAGGCCTTGGAACCTTTAAGGACTGCCTTAAAAAATCATCAGTTATATAATGAGTTGACTACCATAATGGACGTACGGATTTTCATGGAAGGGCATGTGTATGCAGTATGGGATTTCATGTCCCTACTAAAGGCCTTACAGATAAACCTAACGTGCGTGACCACTCCTTGGATTCCATCAAAGAATACGAATACGGCCCGGTTTATCAACGAAATCGTCTTGGAGGAAGAGACTGATAGGGACCAGGCCGGAAATTACAAGAGCCATTTTGAGATGTACCTGGAAGCCATGCAGGAAGTGGATGCCGATACGAACACTGTTGAAGCCTTTATTGATACGGTTAAAAAATCGGGCGATATCCAAACAAGTATCTTTCAATCAGAATTGCCGGATGCCGTAAAGGAATTTATGCAATTTACCTTCGCTGTAATAGCGGAAGGCAAAGCCCACAAAATTGCGGCGGCCTTCACCTTTGGAAGGGAGGAACTTATACCAGATATGTTCCTAAAGATCATCGAGTCTAACGAAAAGGCACCTCTATACCCCAAGTTGGAGTATTATCTAAGAAGACATATAGAACTGGATGGCGACGAACACGGTCCGCTTTCGTTGAAGATGATCATGGAACTTTGCGGAAATGACCCTAATAAATGGGATGAGGTACTGGAAGTTTCCCAAAGGGCCCTGGAGCGAAGAATTCAGTTATGGGATGGCATAACGGATGGAATTCTGAGCGAAAGGACCTCCACAGCTACGGTGGTTTAATACCATTTTTAATTCAAAAGAACTCGGCCTATGGCCAAATTCACATCGGAAGAATTGGGCAAGCAGCCTATTGGAAAGCTATTGGTAGGGCAGGCGGTGCCGGCTAGTATAGGAATTCTTGTGATGTCCTTGAACGTTTTGGTCGATTCCATTTTCGTTGGCAACTGGATCGGCTCCATTGCCATTGCGGCCATTAACGTCGTACTTCCTGTCTCGTTCTTTATAGGGGCCTTGGGAATGGCCATTGGGGTTGGAGGGTCTAGCATCATCTCTAGGGCCCTTGGTGCCGAAAATAAGGAAAAGGCCTTTACGACTTTCGGAAACCAAATCACCCTTACCCTGATCATAACCATTACCATGGTCATTGTCGGCCTCACTTTTATTGAGTCCATCATTCCCGCTTTTGGGGGAAAAGGAGCAATATACGATCCGGCCAAGGTGTATTATACCATTGTGCTGTACGGAGTTCCTTTTTTGGCACTTTGCATGATGGGGAATACCGTTATTAGGGCCGAAGGCAAACCCAAATTTGCCATGATCGCCATGATTATTCCTTCCGTAGGTAACCTCTTGATGGACTATGTCTTTATCTATGTTTTTGATTGGGGGATGGCAGGCGCTGCCTGGGCCACTACGGTCGGCTACATACTGTGCTTTCTATATGTTGGCTACTTTTTCTTTTCCCGGCATTCCGAAATGAAAATCCAATGGAAACATTTGGGATTGGATGTACCGGTGGTAAGCGAAATAGGATCGTTAGGCTTTGTAACCTTGGCAAGGCAGGCGGTGGTGAGTATTATTTATCTGATAATGAACAATATATTGTTCGCATTGGGCGGTGAAGCGATGGTGGCGGTGTATGCCATTATTGGCAGAATGTTGATGTTTGCCTTATTTCCGGTATTTGGGGTTACCCAAGCATTTTTACCCATTGCCGGATTTAATTATGGGGCCCGAAAATACCATAGGGTACGAAAGACCATCAATACGGCAATCACCTACGCCTCTCTATTAGCGACCGTAGTTTTCATAGGGCTCATGATTTTTCCCGAAGCAATTACGGCACTTTTCCTGAGCGATAACCCGGACATGTCCGCCCAAGATTTGGAAACCAATGCCTTTGTTTTCGAAAATGCCCCAAATGCCATGCGTTGGGTATTTGCGGCAACCCCGATCATAGCCTTGCAGCTTATTGGTGCAGCCTATTTTCAGGCTATAGGCAAGGCCGTTCCCGCCTTATTATTGACACTTTCCAGACAAGGTTTTTTCTTCATTCCCTTGATTCTGGTTCTTCCAAAATTGTATGGAGAACTAGGCGTTTGGATTTCTTTTCCCATCGCAGATGTGCTGGCGACCATCGTTACCGGTTATTTTTTGAGAAGGGAAATCAAGAGGACCTTGGTGTAGGTGATGTCTTTACACCAGTATACTAAAGAATTATACTACAAAGGCGTTCAAACTACCCAATTTATCTATAAATACCCAATAAACGGTACTTTGGGCTTCTTAAAAAAATAGTATATTGTCCTCATAACCAATTAGATATTGAAATGAGAAATCTCACCTTGCTCTTATTTTTTATTTCTGTATTAGGGTACTCACAAACCCAACGTAGTACAGGACTCTTATTTGATGATGAAGCCTATGAAAATACCCCGGTAAAAGCAAAAAATGTTGCTTTCCAAGATGTGGTAACTGAATTCACTTCCTCTACTTTAAAAAGCTTTGTCCCTCCCATAAAAAACCAGGGGGGATATAGTACTTGTGTAGGGTGGGCGACAGCATACTATGGACGGACAATCTTGGAATCTCGATTGTATGATGTACAAGATTCGCTTACAATTGCCAAAGGTACTTTTGCACCTGTATTCACCTACCTACATTCAAATGTGGAAAATGATTATAACTGTCAGGGAGGTGCCTATATAGGTAAAGCCATGGAAGCCATGGTGGAAAAGGGTGTGCCGTACTACGAGGATTATAGTGTTATGTGTGATACGGAGATACCGGAAAATCTGTATGGCTCTGCCGAGCGATTCAAGATAAAGGATTTTGCAAGAATATTTGGTTCCGATGAGTCGGAGGAGTTTAAAGTAGATGGTGTAAAACGTTCACTTCTAAATGGAAATCCCGTGGTTATCGGGTTTATGGTAGATAATGCATTTCAAAGTGCCAAGAATGTTTATGTCCCTGATAATTTGGGGACAACCGGGGGGCATGCCATGTGTGTAATTGGATATGACGATGATAAGTACGGCGGTTCTTTTGAAATCGTGAATAGTTGGGGGCCTACATGGGGAAATGATGGATTCATGTGGATCAGGTATTCAGATTTTGCCGAGTATACAAGATATGCCTTTGAAATGATACCCTTAAAGGTCAAAAAAGAGGAAAAACAGATTTTGGCGGGAGAGGTCGACTTTATCCTTAGAAGTAACGAACCTATGAACGTACGCAATGAAAAGGGCGAATATACCGGATCCGTATTTGGTGCTCAGGATGTGGTCATTGAAAAAGAGGATGAAAGTATTGGAGATTATATTACGGAAGATGTTTATAGTACCGGAACTAGGTATCGTATGGTAACTAAAGTAAATCAACCCGCTTATGTATATGTTTTTGGGATGGATTCAGATAATGAGTTTTCCCCTTTATTTCCCCATAAGGATTCAATAAGCCCCTTTATAAATTCCGATAAGTCCGAAGTTATATTGCCTGCGGCGCCAAAAGGAGCTAAGGCCTATGCGAGATTAAGCAAGGATGTGGAAAAGGAATTTACCATAGTTGTTTTTTCTTTGGAAAAAATAGACATGAAGGAGGTGCAATCCAAACTTCAAGAATTGGATGGTACGTTATTAGATCGATTGTACGTGATTTTTGATGACAAGCTAATCAAAAAAGAAGCGATGAAGTTGAGTAAGGATAAAATGAGTTTTAAAGCGGAATTCGATAAAGGTTCCTTGGCGATGATGATATTGGATATTAAAAGGTCCTAGAATGCAAAAACTAGCTCTTTTGATGGTCGTTCTATTGATGTACTCTTGTATGTCTTCGCAGAAGTCGGAGAAAAGCAAGGGCTCCGGTACGATAGAAAGTACAAAAATAAAGGCCTTGATCAACCCGGAAAGATTCGGTAAAATTGAAAATGCCAATACAGTCATTAGAATTGATTTGGTCAAAACGCTTATCGAAGGAACTGAAAATGAATATTACAATCAGCTAAAAGTACTGGACACTTTGAATGTCAACAGTGCTCAGGAATTAAAACAAGTGCTCATTGACGATACCAACTATGTTTGGGACCTACAGAATTCAAATTCATCTTTTGATCCTCAGCAGCAGTTCATATTAAAAAACAATGATGAACAGTTGACCATACTGCTTGATGAAAATGAAAATAAAATCGCCTTTATGGACCTTTTTGGAAGAAAGGTAATCAGCGTTACCTCGGGTTTTCCTTTTTTTCGTAAAAATTTATCGGATAAAAAATAGATCAAAGGAGTCCATAAACAAACCTCTTAATTGTTTTCTACATGCAGGATTCAAATAAAAAAAGGTATTTCTATAACTTTTTTATGAGGAACAAGAGTTTGTTCAAAGAGGCATTTTTGTGTATGATTTTCGCCTTTACCGTGTTGGGCATAGTCTCTTGGATAGGTGTTAGCCTTAATTTTTTTAGTCCATTTAAAAATGCGTTTAAGGATTTTAGTTATTTGGATATGTACTATGCTGAAAAGCTAGAAACGAATGATCCAAATATAAATGAGAACATCATTTTGGTCAATGTTGATAGGCGCAATAGAAAGGAGCTGGCAGGGATGCTACAAAAGATACAGGAATCCCAACCAAAAGTAATCGGTGTCGACGTCATATTCAAAGATTTGGAAGATCCCGTATGGGATCGTTTTCTTTCGGAATTTCTTAAAAGTGAAAACATAGTCGCAGCCTATGTTCTAAATGATGATAAAAGAATAGTCTCAAATAAAAACATACTTGAAGAAGGAGTTGCATCAGGATACTCGAATTTCAATTTTGATGATGAATCCGCAGTAATAAGAAATTTTAGGGGTGTCTATAAAAAAAACGATACCATCTTGGAAGCTTTTGGAACGGCGGTATCGAAGAAATTTAGGGCGCCTGATTGGGACATGGGGATGGATAACTTTCTCTCAATCGACAGGCCCATCAATTATACCGGAAACAGGGATTTCTTTCTCGTATTGGAATATGATGAAATAATGAACGATGAGTTTTCTCATTTGATGAAGGACAAAATAGTTATGGTAGGATACTTGGGTAATCCCATTCAACATCGATTTGATTTGGAGGACAAACATTTTACCCCGATGAATCCCAGATTTGTGGGGAAAAGTCCGCCAGATACCTTTGGGCTGGTCATTCACGCGAATATTGTCCAAATGATTATTGAAGGTAATTTTATAAAAGTAGTTCCCAATTGGATGCGTATCCTGTTAACGGTCATATTGACGTACATGGCCCTTTGTTACTTTATTTGGCTGAATAAAAGACAGTTGGCCAGTTATATACTTAGGTTGAATATAGTTCAACTATTTTTTATCGTATTTTTTGTCTGGGTGGCCTTGTTGCTTTTCAGGCAAAAACTACTATTTAAAACAGCTTCCATAACCGCGGTCATGGTTTTTAGTATTGGTCTGATAGGATTTTACAAAAAGTTGGCACATTATTTATATAAACGATTTAAATGGCAAGGATTCTTTTTTCACGATTGATTTTCATCATTTTTTGCTTAGTATATACTGCCGAAGGCTTTGGGCAGGAAAGCTATTATATATATCAAAAAACGGGAGAACCTTTGTTTTCTTCGGATAAAAAGGCCATTAGGGGCGTATATTTTGAGACTTTGGATACCTTGAGACTTTCGGATGATGAAAAGGTTACCCTTGTAAACCAAACAGGGGAGATTTTTGCTTTGTCAGGCCCAAATGCGTATGTTTTTCAGGATATTTCGAAAAACAAGGTGCAATTAAACCAAACTTCGTTTACAAGAAAGTATTTTACGTATGTGTGGACGCAGTTCACAAACCGCCGAAAAAGTAAGCAGGAAGCCGGGGTAGTGTATAGGGAAGATAGAACGATCATCAAACATTTTCCAGTGGATAGTGCCAAATTATATCAGCCCAGTATATTTTTCCGTTGGGAGAACAATTCAGAAGCCGATTTGGTTTATCTTTTTCTAAAACAGCGTGATGGCGACCATATTACCAAAATAGGAACCGCTTCAGATTCTATGCTACTTTATGTGGACAATAATCTTTTGAAAAAGGGAAGACAATATGAATGGGCCATTAGTCTGGAGCCATTTCCTAGTTTGAAGGACATAAAATACAACACACTTACTTTGTTGGATGATGAGACTTTTCAGGAATTGAAAAAGGAAATGGATGTCTTGATCAAAACGTTTACGTTATTGGGATATCCAGAGGCCAAGATTAAGGAAGCTATCTGTGCGGATTATAAATTTTGCCCCTATTAAACAAAGGCCTTCATGGATTCCGAACTTATACAGAAACGATCCAAAAGAAAATTATTATGGAGGGATGCTTTTTTGAGCACTATACTTTCCTTGATAACCTGCTTCTTGCTATCGCTACTTTTCGTTAACCTTAACTTTTTTAATCCCCTAAAAAAGGCCTTGGAGGACTTTAGTTTTCTGGATATTTACTACAGCGAACAAATGCATCCGAATTCGGATATGGTTTCTGAGATTGTATTGATTAACATTGGGCATGAAAATCGGGAGACTATTTTGGAGGGTTTGCAAAAGGTTCTCGATGAAAATCCAGCCATAATCGGTTTTGATGTTATGCTCCAACATTTTGATAAAACTAAGACCGATACCCTTTTGGCCCAAACACTGAATGATGAAAAAGTAATATCGGGCTATATTTTAAAGGAAAATCAATTCTTTTTGAATCATCCATTTTTCGTGCGCGATGGAAAACAGGGTTATGTAAACTACAATTTTGGCTATCAGGATGCGGTGGTTCGCGAATTTACGCCCACTCATGAATTTCAGGAGAATACTTTTGAGGCATTTCCTGTAACCGTTGCCAAGGCATATATGACCACGGATGAATGGTACGCCAGAGGTTATCCCAAAAAAATGTTGAAACCGAAATTGATAAACTATAAGAGTGATTACTTGGGATTTGTCCATTTTCCTTTAAAGGATTTTCTTTCTTTTCCCGATAAAAAAATGGTAAAGGACAAAATTGTTTTGTTCGGTTATTTGGGCAGCCCTACCGGAAACCCCTTTGATGTGGAAGACAAACACTTTACCCCTTTGAACAAGGTAACGGCCGGTAAAAGCATCCCCGATATGTATGGTATGGTCATACACGCCAATATCATTTCAATGCTCCTGTATGATACTTTTCTATATGAAGTTCCTTTGTTTTGGATTGTTATCCTGACCTTTTTACTAAGCTTTTTGGCCAGTGCCTACTTCATTTGGCTGGACACGAAATTAAAGATCAGTTATAGGACCGTACGTAAAGCCATTTTATTCGTTTTTACCGTACTCTTTGTTTGGTTGACCATCGCCCTGTTCAAAAATGGGATTGTCATCAAATCTGCTCCCATTATTGCCGTGACGCTTTTTAGTGCAGGATTTGTAAAGTTTTATAAGCATTTGGTAAAGTATATCAATACCAAGACGGTATTCAACTCTTATTATAAGTAAAGGCGGGTTATTTTTCCCTCGCTAGCTCCACAATCTCTTTTTGAAACCGAAGGTCATTTTTCAAAATGGCAAAGAAGTCGGATATGAAATCGTGCGCCGTCTCATAGCTTTTAGATTCATTGAATAAGGGTTTATGCGCTTCCAGTATTTTTAGGATTTCTGATTCTTTTGAAAGAAAATGCATGCGGGTATCTTCAAAAAGGGCAAAATTTCTTTTAAATCCCCGGTACTGGCGTTCGGTCACTTTATCAATGTCCAAAGAAGTGTTATTTATGTTGGATACAACGGCATAGGAAGCATTCACCAGACCGCTCATATCAAAATCATAGGGAATGGGATAACTTTTTCCCTCTTTAAAAATCAGTTTTTGGTTGTGACTGTAGGCCGTTGAGAAATCGGTATTCCCGATCATAAACTGAAAAAATGCATTGATGATGGAGATAGTCTCCTCTTGGTTTAAGGGGTGCACAAAACGTTTAAGCACTTTGGCATCATGGCGCCTGGCCACCACCTTATCATCCTCGATAAGAATGGTTAGCAAGGTGTGGTTTTTTGCTTTTCGAGCGGCCCACGCTCCCTCATCGTTGTAAAGACTGTTTTTTGAGTCATTTAAAAAAATAGCCAAGGGGTGTAGTTCATCTTTTTCACCACGGGTATCCGTATATTCCAAGGTTGCCAGGCGGGTTTTAAAGTGGATAGGCGATAGCAATTCATACATTTTATAGGCCAGATACTCCTTGAGTACATCATCGTTACTACGGTCTTCCAAAAGACAGGGCAGTACTATTTTTACGTTTTTATGGTTTTCAAAAGGCGTGCTTTGGGTACCGCCTCGTTTAAAGTAGATTTTTAAAGGCGTAAAATAGCAGGTATTCCTTCTAAAGTTCCCCCGGGCCCTAAGGGATATGGGAAGGGTATCCCAATTTTGGCCTTGCTTGTATAGTAAATTGGTATGAATGCCCTTTTCTTTATTCGTCTCCTTTTTTATTTGTTTGTTAGTATAGGAGAGTTGGAGGGGCAGTATTTCTTTCGATTCAAATAATGGATTATTTTTTTGTTGAGCCTCAGCGTCAAATAAACAGCTTAGCAATAGTATATATAAAAACTCAATTGTTCTCATGTTTGAAAAAGTTTCAAATTAACTTTTTGAAATTTTTAAATATGAGTTCGTACTGTTAGTAATACCACCTTCGGTCTTATTCGTTTGAATCCGAAATATATAGTAATCACCAGATGACAACTCATTTAAGGGGATGGTTTCTTCCTTGGAATCAGATTCAGATCTAGTTGTACCCCGTTGATTATAGGTTAGGACGGTGACATCTTCGATAATTTCATTTGTTTCAAATTTATTGCTCAGAAAAACATCATAACTTAAATTGTCTATGTTTTCTCTGTCATTCGACCATGAAACAACAAATTCGGTTATTGTTGTTCTAAAGGAAATTTTAGAAG
This sequence comes from Maribacter sp. PR66, assembly GCF_028464205.1. Lineage (NCBI taxonomy): Bacteria > Pseudomonadati > Bacteroidota > Flavobacteriia > Flavobacteriales > Flavobacteriaceae > Maribacter > Maribacter sp. PR66. The sequence goes on along the minus strand of NZ_JAQPCH010000001.1, from coordinate 457,724 downwards.
GTAATGGCAGAACATCCAATATAGGTTCAGATTCACTAAAAAAGCCTTGTTGATTAGTGGGGATTTCTTCGCCAGAGTTTAGTCTTCCAATAATTGACCATAGATAATTCTTACCCCTTTCCAAGGTAATTATCGTATCCAGTTTTATACCACTTACATTATAATTGGAAGTTGAATTATCATCTTCCCTTATCAATTGTATGCTAAATTCTTTGAAACCTGTTTCACTGTCTACGGACCAAGAAAACGGTATTTCTAATCGATTGTTTGTGGTTGAAACCCCTCCTTCACATAAACCATCTGGTTCAATTAGGGTAATGGAATTATCTTTAGGAATAAATTCACCCTCACAGGATACAAAAATGAGAGCTAGTATTACGAGTATGGAGAAATATCTAGATTTCATTTACTTAATTTTTAATTAATTTAATGGTGTTGATAACTTTATCCTCGGAAATGATTTTACAGAAGTAAGTTCCATCGGATAATGATTCCAAATTCACTTCCCAATTTGATGATTTTTGATTCAATCCTTCGAAAGTAGCTACAACTTTGCCTGTAGTATCGTAGAAAATTAATTTTAAGTTATTTGTACTTGATAATCCATCAATGTGAACAATACTATTTGCCGGATTTGGAAAAATCTTTAAATCGTTAAAGAAAATCTCATGATCTATTATACCTTGGCATTGAGTTTCCCCTATAATTTGGATTGAATTTTTTCCTATTTGTAAAGGAAGGTTAAATTCATTAGGCCCATCATTTTCAAATCGATGCTGGTATCTTTTATCATTTATTAGTACTTCATAAAATTTACTTCCTGATACTTTCAGACTCGCTTCCTTTTTCTCCGAATTAACCATTGAGGATAAAAGCTGAGGAGAATTTAAGTTCTTCCGAATAGTCAAATTAAAAGAAGGTGGAATAATCTCTTCATTATCAATAGCGGTTAATCTAATCACATATTCACCAGCAGGCAATTCATCAAAAGTAATGTCACTATCTTGAGCTAATTCTTGGTTCGGAACATTTTCTTGAGTTGGTAATAGTTCTGCTATAAAATTGAATTGGGTATTATTAGCTACCGAAATCGAGCCTTCATTAAATCCAGGGCAGGTTCGACTGCTGACTGTTGCCAGGATTTGACTTGGGTCAAATTGGTCACCTCTTTGTTCACTTACAATGAAAATAGACTCCGTCTTTTCAATTTGCCTGACCTCATAATTAGAGCCTGAACTTAATTGAATTTGTATTCTTTCGTTTTGAGGTTCAACCACTGTATCTGGTAAGGCCTCAACCGAAATTAAACCACGATTTTCACCGGAATTAATAGTCACATAAAACTCATTACTCTGAGATATGTCTACCTTATTATTATCATTACCATCAAATATTAGATAATCTACGCCTGTAATTGGTTGATTATCTTCTCTTTGAATCGAAAATTTAACCAAAATATCTTCGCTTGCAGTTAGAGCATTATTGTCTTGATCAAGTAATAAAACTTCAAAAAAGGATGTTGAACCCCTAGACTCATCTTCATATATTAACTGATTGTTATCTGCAACATCGGCAAGAAAAACAAAGTTTGTAGACCTATCCGTATCCAGTATAGAAACTTCTGCAAACTCACCTACTTGAACCTTATATCCAAAACTATCCACCAAGGTAAAAATTACCGACTCGCTTGGTTCTGGCTCTTGATTATTTGCGTCTTCATCAATCGGAACTACCACAACACTAGCCTCTCCATTTTGATCTAATGGAATGCTAAAAATTTGAGCGTCCTCATCAACTACCTCAATATTTTCCATAGGAGATAGTTGGTAGTCTACCAAATAAGTAGCACTACCCGTAAGTTTAAATTGAACTTTAATGTCTTCTACATTAGGATTATCAACCTTAAAAAAGACTTCTCCGTTTACAGCTTGAGGTTGCTCTTCCGAAGGTTCACTGGCATTTGATATTATAGTTTGAAATTGTGCAAATGGGGCTTCTATTATAACAAAGGTGTAATTACCACTTTCATCAGCACCTAAAAGGTTAAGATTATTCTGCGATTCGAAGTTTAAAGTAAAATATTCCAGTGTATCACCTTCATCAACATTGTCGGCTATTGTTAATTGCGTAAAACCATCAATTTCATTATTATTAACAACCTTTACCAATTCTTCCTCTATATTTTCCGTAAAACTATAATCATCTGTGTTGTTATTGAATGGGATATAAACACTTCCCTCTGGAGCAAATCCATTATTTGTTACATTTAAATTAACTCGATATTCTGACCCTTCAGGAGCTTGCTGTTCAGAATTATAATTAATCGTTATTTTTTCGCCTTCTTCAACAAAATACCAAAAACAACATAAAGGACTACCCACCTCATCTATTTGTATATTCCCCTCAAAAGAAATGTCGACTGCAAATGGTTGATTTGGATTAAATTTATTTTTAATAGTAACTGTAAAAGTGAACGAATCTTGAATGGTATAAACTTGATTATCATCAGAGAAAATTTCAAATTCATAAACTTTATCACCACTATTAACTCCATCATCAATTGCAGTAAATTCTATAAACCCATCCGGATTATTTGAATTAACAGTGATAGTTTTAAAAAGATTATCAATTTCAAAATCACTTGAATCTTCAAAACCATCTTTTATTATAAAAACTTGAGGATTGTATTCGGTACCATCCAAAGCAAATTCATCTGCTTCAAAATTTAGAAAAAAAGTCTGACCTTCAATAATTTCGAAGTTGGGTGAAGTTCCAGTTACATCACCAGTTACACTTGGTATTACTGTAAATACTGAACTAGAAGGTTCATTAATAGTAACACTAATTCTTAAAAAACCATCTCCGGCAACTTCTTCCCACTGATACCCTACTGGTTGGTCTAAAATGATATCTAGAACCTCGTCCGCATCGTCACCATCATTGGCTACAATTACGTAAGTTAAAACTCCATCAGGATTAGCATTAGCATCTACTGTAACGTCAAATGAGGTTTCTGGCCCAGTATAATCTGCACTTTGAGCGGTAGTATTACTCAAATCTAATGGTATAGTAAAAGAAGTTCCATTTATGCCATTTATAGCTTCTATTTGTATCTCTAAAGTCTGTCCTTCTAATATTTCATAATTATTTCCATTCGGTGTAGCTCCTATTACCGTTGTTCTCAAAAGTATTGGTGCATTTAAAGTGTCTGTCACCGTTACCACAAAAGTTTCTGGCGTTTGTATGGTATAAGCAGCTGTATTGTCGGAAGCCACCGTTATGGTATACACCTCATCACCAGTATCGTTACCATCATCCAATGGTGTAAAAGAAATACTACCATCGGGATTTATAGCATTATCAACAGTTATAGGCTGGTTTAGTCCAGTAATCGAAAAATCAGCGGTTGCATCAACGCCATTCTTGGTCACCAAGATAATTGGATTATATACAGTTCCGTTTTGAGCGGTTGCATCTGCATTAAAATTCAAGGTAAAACTATTTCCTTCTGTAATTTCGATTGCAGGCGGGTTACCTGTTGTACCAGGGATGCTCGCCGTTATCGTAAAAGGTTGAAGATTACAATTTGTGGAATAAGATGTCCCAGCGTCAATTGACCAAGCCCTTTGTGCAAAATCAAGGTTGCTAACTTGAATGCAAGTTAAGTTTGGATTGCCAGTGGCGTCCAAATCAAACAAGTTTTGATCTGCTGTACTTACATCCAAAGCAGAGAATACATTGTTTTCCACATAGAGTTCGGTTAAGGTAGTGGTAGTAGGCAATGAGATAGTAGTTAAATCATTGTCGCCAGCATAGACACTTCCAATTACGTTGTTATTGGAAAGGTCCAATGAGGTCAACGTATTTCCGCTGATATTCAAAAAGGAAAGCTGACCATTTTGACTTACATCTAATTCGGATAAGCCCGAAAATGATGCCCCTAAAGATTCTAGATTGTTCAGAGAACCCAAATTGGCCAAGGTCGTAAGATTGGGACAATTATTAGCCAATAGTGTTTCAATGGAAGTGGATTCATTAAGCTGGATGGTTCCAAAATTATTATCACTTATATCCAAATTGGTAACGTTGGGGACGCCACCAAAACTGATGGTGGACCCGGGAGATCCAATACCATTGTTTTGTAGTTCCAACCTTGTTACATTCGTTAAAAATGGACCATTGGGTGGGCGATTTTGGAATCGAATTGGCTTACCTCCCAAATTACAGTTGTTTGCACGTATTTCAACCAAACTTAGATTCTGTAATCGTAGCTCATCTAAATTGTTGTCACTAACATTTAAAATTTCCAATGAGGAGAAATCCTCAAGACCTGATAAATCGTTAATACCCTGTCCAGAAATATCCAAGGAAAGTCTACTAGAAATATCAGAGGTTAGTATAAGGCCATTTGGGGGTCCACCTTCGGAATCAATTCCCTGGGTTATTAAGGCTAGTTCAAAATTGGTGTCAGGTATAAAAGTATATCCACAATTTTCACTATAAGTGGTTGCGGCATCTTTACTCCAGTTTCCCAGTAGGGTTTGTTGTTCGGAATAAGTTACATCATCCACTTGGATGCAAGCTAGATTTGCGTTGCCATTCAGTTCAACGGATGTGAGTAGATTATTTGCCCCGTTTTGTAAATTAACAAAAGTCAAGGATCCATTATCACTATTTAATCTTGTTAAATTAGTGTTTTGTGATAAATCTAATGTGGTAATCTGTGATTCGTATGTATCCAAAGTCTCTAGTGCGGATAAAGACTTAACATCCACATTTGTCAAAGGGTTAATAGCTAAACTAAGATCTACCAAATTGGGTACACCACTTAAGTCAATATCGGTAATTTGATTATCAGCAAGCTGTAATGAGGTCATACTGCTCTTTCCGGAAAGATTAATAGTAGAGAACAAATTACCCCGAGTAACTATTGTTAAATTTGTTATAGCGCTATTTTGAGAAATATTTACACTTGGTAAATTTGGCACATTAATTATTGTTATATCTTCTAATAATAAGTTAGCACTGAAATCAATTTCTTGTATTGTTGCAGATTGATTGTTTGTAAGGGTAAAGGCAGTTAAATTGGAAAAAGCTTCCAAACCTTGAAAATTTGTAATATTATAACTAGTCAGTTGCAATTGAGAAATAATGGATATATCAGCAGTCAATATTTGACCATCGACAGCCCCCCCTTCTGAATCATACCCCTGGTCAATTAAAGCTTGTTCAAAATTTGCGTCAGGAATAGCCGTATATTGACCATAAGACCAAGTCGTAACAATTAGTATAATGAGAAGTAGTAATTTTTTTTTCATATTCAATCTTTTTAAAACACCTCTTCCAAAACAGGAAGGCTGATTCCAAAATAAACGTGATTTAAAGGTTTGCCAGTAGCTATATTAGCTAAGGCAGCGCAACCGGCCGTGATGTATTTATAGCGAACTGCCAACCCAACATGGATACTACTTGTTTCCATTACATACGCAAAGGGGATACTTACGCTAAAATCCGGGGTTTCAAACCGCGGAGCCAACGTAGCCATACCAAACCTCGAGTTGGTAAATTCATCTTCCTTGGAGGTCAGTGCCTGTACATAGTTGAAGTTTACGTAGTATTTATTGTCATTAAGGACTAGGTAGTCGGCATTGATATGTAAGGAACGAGGAAGCGCAAAAGTGACGCTGCCCTGTTGTATAGGCATATCCAAATCATTATTTCCATTCAACTCATTAAATAGCGTAGGTAGGTCGCTGGTTGATAGAGGATTACCCGTATACGTTATTTCCCGTTTCTCTATATTATTATCCTGTTCAGAATTTCTATCTTCTTTACTATACTTTACACTACCAATATCCAAAACAGCCGCGCTCAATCGTAATTTATAAGTATTCACAGTTGCACTACTGTTTCTAGCCCCAACCCGGTTGGTTTCCCTGGGTCGCCATTCGTATACGAGGCCAATATCTCCCCCAATTCCCTGTCCATTATAATCAAACCCAAAGCTGTAGGTGTAAAAGCCTTCGGTATCCATATTGCTATTTGAGGGAGGAAACTCGTTACTGGTATTTAAATAGGTCAGTTTCTCAACGCTCGTTACATTTCCATTTTCATCGGTTGTAATGCTACCTCGAACTTCGGTACCCCGTCTACCTGCCAAATATTTAATGGTACCACCAATTTTTAAAAAGTGATAGTTACCCCTAATGGCGGCAAAAGCATAGTTGATACCAAATTCGTCCCATTGGTGGGTGGTATTGTTGAAGTTGGATGTATTTATGGATATGGAGCCGTTATAATCGGCATTGCTCAGTCGTGCCCAAAGCCCTCCATTGTATCCTTGGTAATCCGTATAGGAACGGGAACGCCATAAAAATGCAGCGGCATGTCTGGGAGAAAACCCCCAAAGCACTGATGGCAGCATAATATCCTGATTTACGGCAGAATTGTTCTCATTGCTCGCATTCCCCTCGTTTTCGGAAAATTTTAGGGCATTAAAACCATTTGGATTTTGGTTGATGTCTTGAAAATCGGTTTCGCCAATGTCCGTAGGGTTGAAAAAGTGATAGGACATGCCGTTGATATGATATCTGTATTTGGATTCAACACTGTTGGCCGGGTTTTGTACCACGTTATAGATGCCGCCATAGTTATCAAAAACGGTTCCGTGTCCATATTGGGCAAGTGCCAGAAATGGTAAAAAAAGTATAAATGATATAATATAGTGGTCTCTCTGCATTTGGTTGGTGGTTTGAAAGTCCTTACGGACAAATAAGGGGATTTTCAATATAGAAAATTTTCATGGTTTTTATCATTGTTAAAATGCTTTTTGTCGATAAAAAGATAGGTTTATCGATAAAATCAAATATAATGGGTTAGACCAAATGAAGAAATACCCATTACTGGGTATAATTTGGAATTGGGTATTGATAATCAATTAATTACAGGGAAGGAAATGGCTGGTATATATTAAAGAAAACACCTACAAAATATCACTTTTCAAGTATTGTTAGAACTGAATATCCATTATTTTTCTTTCCTGATACCGACCTTCTTCGGTCTGAGGAATGTCACTTTTTAAGGGAACCAGACTTGCGGTAATTTCAGTTGGAAAAAGAAGGCCTTGGAAATCTTTATAATTTCCATAAATTATTTTTCGTTCATTGTTTTCCTTATCCTTTGGATTTCCTTTTTTAAAAGATTCGATCAGTTCTTTTTCTACGATGGCATACAGCAATCCCGTGGCCGTTTGATAATAATAGCTTTTTTCTACGGTCACACGTTTCCCCTTTTTTTGTAGGTCACCAAATTCCAGGCGTTCCTCGGGCAGTTTGAGTTCAAAACATTCGATGCCGTCGATTCTTTCCCTTCCGTCGTAGGTCGCTACCTCTGGATTGGACAGTAAAACAAAGTCTTCAAAAAAATTGCTCAAGCTTGGCTCAATGTCCTTTTTAAACTCATAGTCATCTTGTTTTTCTGTACCTATGCGGGGAGCACCTTGGTTCCATTTTTCCTTATCTGAAAATTTCCATAATAACGAGTCGTTTTCCACTTTGTAATTCTCACTGTAATCCCGTCCCTCCAAGGGCTTGTTTACCAAGATGATATTTGGGTTCAGCACATATTCATGTTCAAATTCATTGGATACGGCATTTAAGCTTTGACCAATTTTTTCGGTAATTTTTTCGCTAAATTTTAGTTCCCTTATTTGGCCTAGTTCCTTTTGACCTCCAACTGACTTATAATACCTGTTAATAATATGTTCTGGAAGAATATCCCGATCCGGGGTATTTTCATTTAACAGAACCGTTCTTTGGGTTGGATTATTGATCCTGTTCCATCCTTCTTTTATGGCTTCCAAACGTTCTGCCCTTCCGGGATGGGTGCTAGAGGCTTTTTCAGGATAGTTTTTGAACATGCTTTGCGCTTCCTCAAGCGTACTTCCCATACGTGCCATGGTAGACCCGGCAAACCGGTCTGCACTGATCTCATACCTGTGATTGCTCCCCACATTGTTCAAAGAATGATAGTTTAAAAGATGACCCACCTCATGGGCCAAAACCCCTATGGAAGCCCAATCCGTACGGGAACTGTTCTTCATTTTGGAAAGCCAAATGGGGTCATATAGGATATATGGGTCTTTTTTACCACTATTGTCTTCTTGTATACTGGCCAATGCGTTTTGAATATTTGGGCATTGCCTAATTTTAAAGGTTCTGTTTAAGCCCATCTGGGCCATGATTTCGTCCACGATAGCTTCGGCTTCGGGGTCGGCTTGATAGCTTTGGTTGCCAAAGCAATTTTCATCCACTTCTTCGTATACAATATCCTGTTGGAAACCCTGACCAACAGCTGATTGGTAGAACCATAAGAACAATAGTAAAGTGAGATATTTCAAACCTTTAAAATTTGGTTAATAGCTTGATGCTTAAAGAGGTATATAACGTACCCTAACAAATCCCTAAATGTGGGTTTCATACTATTTTTAAGACTTAGAGTTGTAAAATACTAAATTTTGTCAATTGTTTAAAATGGATGGTGCGTACAGTGCTTTTTAATTGAATTTGGTAATTAAAATGCGTACCAATTGTAGGTTATTGTTTTTTTGATTTGAAATCTTTACTCTTTCTTTTGTGGTACACAGGTATTTTAAGTCCAAGGAATATGTCTGCCAATTGGGCATTATTGCCTAGGTTGGAAAATAAACTTCCAGAACCTATCAAAAGCGGACCCAATCGCAACCCTAAGCCTATTGAGGTTCCACTTAATTTACTATTGGAAATAGGCAGGTAGGCTCCAAAAATCCTGGATTCATACCTTGGTGTTAGCGTAATGAGATTCAAAGGGTTGTTATTAAAAGTGGCATTCATATCCAACAAACCTTGGTTTATATTTAGGTTCAGATACCATTGCTTGGTTAACCAGTAATCAACGTTTAAATTAATGGTGGCAGGTAGTTTCCAGGCTTGGTCATTTACAAGGGTTTGTGGAACAACCTGATCCTCAATGGCCGATATGAAATCTTCTTCTAGATCTTGGGCAGCAAATGTTGCGTTAATTTGATAGGTGGAACTCTCTGTATTGCGATAGGTTATTTTTCCAATATCCAAAAAAGATAGGCCCATTCTTAGTTTATATTGATTGAATCCCCTAGGATTATCGCCATTGGAAGGAGCTAAGGATGAGGGGGTTCTAAACTCGTAAACAACGCCAAAATCAAAACCATACCCTGATGAAAGGTTGTCAAAATAGTCAACATCCCCCTCAGTTTCCGTGGCACTAAAGGCATAGGAAAGGTCACCGTTTAGGGATACCTCTTCGATACTGGAATCGTACTGGCCATTAAGCTGCGTACTGCTACCTTGAATAGCCCCTCCGCCAAGAAGGTATTTTAAAGAAATCCCTCCTTTTAACCTATGGTATTTTTTTTGTAGCAGTATTGAGCCATAGGATAGGCCTATTTCAGCCCATGCGTGTGTGGTAAAATCCATATTGTTCGCAACAAAATCAAAGTCCTGGTTGGCAAATCCATCATAAACACTTTCAAAAAGAGTACCGTTAATATTGTTTATGTTTCCAATGGCCCTAATTCTTGTAAATAGTGCAAGTCCGTTTTTCTCATTAAGTGAAAATTGTATGGAAGGCCCCAATACATCCAAGTTTATCAAAAAGTTATTAGTATCGGAAGCAAGTCTCTCCAAACTATCAAAACTATCATTTTCAATAAAAGAAGTGATATTCCCCAAGGTTAAGGGGGTGTAATCAGTACTTGCTATACTATTGATGGAAAAAAGGTTGAGTTCCCACTTAGTACGGCTGTCCGCAAGGCTACCCGGATTGATAATGGTGTTATGTATTCCGCTAAAATTATCTGTAAAAAGACCGCTATAGGATTGGCCGAAGGTTTTACTCCAAAGTATAAATAAGAATAGAATATACGCGTATTTCATAAGGTTATCCAAGAGTTTGGTTATGATCAAAAATAGAAGGCGGGCATACCTGATTCAATACCTAGTAAAGGGTATATATAGTTCTCCTTAGTATCGATTTGAAGGAGTAAGTAAGTTTCTTTGAAGCCAGTTGAAGAAAAACTTGGTCATTCGCCAAGTGCCCGTATCAAAAATTTGGAAATATTGTTCTGGTTACTTTGATAAAGTTCAAGATATCGGTCCCAATTTTGGGTCTTTGCATTGATTTCACGTACCCTAACCTGAACGGTCTGCAGCACTTTCATTTTTGGTATTACCTGATAGTTTATTTCTGGAATTTCCCTTTTTTCTCCATCGATGAACTGTTCGTCCAAAAGAATGGGATTAATGTGGAATTCCTGGGCCTTATCATCCTCGTCAAAATAATAAAATCCAATGTCCAGAATATAGTTTATTCGGTTGCCTGGTCCACTTAGTTTACACAAGGAATGATTGAGTTCGTAGGATTTTAGGCCTAGATAATAATAACCTTCTACATTTTTTACGGTACCTAGGTCAAAGACAAATCGATTGATTACTTCCTGTCCCCCAAATTCGTTGAGACCAGATTGTTGGAAGACCATATTTTGCTCAGAATCTAGTTTTTTAAAACTTCCGGAATTCTCAAAAAAGGAATAACTGGCAAAATATTCTTTATTGAAATTATCAGGATTATAGAATAATTTGGAAGCCCCATCGACCAACAAGGGTATCAGTCTGACGGCCAAAGCACCCAGGGCCAGCCCAAAGGTTTCCTTAGTATCCGTTGATTCCGCTTTAAATAAGAGCTCTCGTTTAATCTCTTTGAAATCGGTCTTTACAACCTCTTGGTTTTTCAGGGCATAGTGCGTTTCAACTTGGGAATATCCGGAAACATGGGCAATCATAAAAATGGTTAGAATGTACAATGACCTGATAATCATTTTCTTTGAGTATTTCAATTATCTTTAAAAATAGGGGAAAAGATTAAAATTCATACTTTTTTTCCAAGGCGTACCTCAATAACTCTCCTTTTCCCTGGATTTCTAATATGCGCATCATGTTTTTTCTATGGGTGTCAACTGTGTGTATACCAATAAAAAGTTCATCCGCAATTTCCCTTGAGGTTTTTCCTTGTGCGATCAAGGATAATATTTCTTTTTGTCGCTTGGTCAACAGACCTTTGCTGGAGGCTTTTTTTTGATTTTCTGCAAATGAGAGATCAATATTGCCATCATAATAAGTACCGCCTTGTGCAACGGTCAAAATTGCCTCTAAGACTTGGTTTAGGGAAGCGTTTTTAAGGATATACCCGGTTGCGCCGGCATGTAACATTTTTTTTACGGCCCCCTCTTGGTCGAACATGGTAAAGGCCAAAACGGTAATATGGGGGTGTTCTTCTCTAATTATTTTTGTTGCTTCAATCCCGTCCATAATGGGCATTCTGATATCCGTTATTATTACATTTGGATTTCTTTTCCGTACCACTTCCAATAACTCCTGCCCGTTATTGGCTGTGCCTACAATTTGAATGTTTTCCTCGTATTTGAGTAGAAGCTCCAAACCATCAATCAAGGACTGATGGTCTTCGGCGATTGCTAACCGTATCATATGGGTATATCTATAATTATGGTCGAACCTTTACCAGGTTCAGATTCTATGTGAAAAGTGCCCTCCAATTGGGATATTCGTTTGTCGATACTTTTGAGGCCCATTCCATCTTTTCCTTTCTTTAAGGTTTTAGGGTCAAAACCTATTCCGTTATCTTCGACCAAAATGTTTAGTACATCACCGTGGTTGGTGAGGTGTATGTTTGCCATTGTGGCCTTGGAATGTTTAATAATATTGGTCGTTAATTCTTGTATAATTCTGAAAAGGTTGAGTTCCAAGCTGTTTTCAAGCCGATTGTCCAAACCAAAATCCTGTACCGATACCGCTATTCTATTTGATTGCGAAATTTTATCAGCCATTTGATTAACAGCCCTTAATAGTCCTTGTTTCGCAATGACCCCGGAATTTTTTTCATGGGCGATGGCCCGTATTTTTTGATAGGCCTCTTCCAATAGTTCATTGGTCTTATCATAAAGTTTTTGCTTGTTACTTATTGATTTTTCTTGCAAGGAGTTGAAATGAAGTTTTACGTTTGCCATCAATCCACCTAAATCATCATGAAGGTCATGGGCGATGCGTTGCCGCTCTTTTTCCTGCCCTTCTATCATGGCATCAATAGTAGCAAGTTCTTGGTCCTTTAGAAGTGTTGCTACTTTCTGTTCCTCCAATATTTTTCCCTGCTCAGCGAGCAATTGTTTGCGCTTGGTATTTTTATAGGTAAGCACACCAATGACCGACCCAAAAAGAAGGGCCAGTCCAAGCCCCAAGGTCCAAATTTTTATTTTTTTGTTTTGGGCATCCAATTCGAGCTTGTCTAGCTTGAGTTTGTCGGTTTGGTTTTGGACGGTTAAAATGGAAGATTCTAAGGTGTTGTTCTTATAGCCCAATTCATATTCTATATCCACTGATTTTCTAAGGTAATAATAGGCAGAATCATACTGATTTTCTTTTTGGTAAATTAAAGAAGTGAGACGGTCATTGTAAAAGGAATCCCTTAAACCTTTTGAAAGACCTTTTGCGATTTGAAGGTAATTTTTGGATTTTTCCAATTTGTTGTTTTGCATATTTATAGCAGCAAGTTGCCACGCGATATCACCACGTAGAATTTTTAAGAAGTTATTTTTTGCGGCCAAACTATCTGCTTTTAAGAAAAAATCTTCAGATTTTTCAAAATCTCCCTCAATTTTATAGTAGATTCCTTTTTCGTAATAATATTTAGGATAAAAAGCATGTGACTCGGGAATTTTTGTAAAAATGGAGTCCAGTTTATCGAAGTAGTGGTAATACTGACTGTCTATCGAGTTTATATCATCATCCGCTTTTGAAAAAAAAATCAAACTGTAAAGAATGACCAATACCTCATCAGTAAGGTCTGACTTTAGTTCGATGAAGCGCTCTAGGAATGGAATATATTGCTTACTTCCTATAAAAATTTCAAATCGGAATAAATCCAATAAAGCTATAAGTGCCGCTTTGGTCAAAATAGGATTGTCAAGTTCGTCACTTAGCTTTAGCGCTTCGGAAAAATTTATATATGCTTGTAGATTGTCTTGTTTGGAGGCATAGGTTTGTTGGTAGCCTGCGATGAGCCGCTTGACGAATCTTATTTCCTTAGGGTCCGTGTAGTCCAATTTCACTGGTGATTGATCCGGGTTTTTGGAAGACATTAAATCTAGCAACGTAGAGAGTGAAACTCTCAATTCACCATTATCAAAAATTTCAACTAGCTCTTTGGCACCTATATAGTCTTGATTTTTTAACAATACAAAAAAGTCGTCTGTATTGACTGCGAACAACCATGTAAAATTGATTAGGTAAGCTATAAGAAATGCAAAGATTCTTTTCACACGTTTAAATTTAAGGTAACAGATAGATTTTTAAGCATTTCCTTTTGTGAAAGTATTGAGTTTGTCATAAAAACCCCCTTTATGACGGTTTCATTAAAATAGAATTTTATTAAAACTTTCTTTACATCTTTTACCTGGTAACCCAAATGGTATTTCATTGTTTGCACCTAGTTCCGTTTCCTTTTCTTTATCATAATCTTCCTTAAGTACTACGTGTCTGCCATCCTTATAAAAGAACTCAAAATCGAAAGCTTTGCCATTATCGGGTTTACAAGCAATTCGACCATCGTCCATAAGGATAGCGTTACCGTTCTTGTCAAGTTCTGGAAACATAGGATTTAAATAACGTTCGGCATGTAGATAACTGCCTTTTTCAAAATGGATATTCTCTAAGTCTTTCTCATTAAGTGAGAAGGTCTGTTGATCGGACAAGGCCCTTGTGTACACTTTAAATGTAATCGTGTTTTTACCATAATTAGAATCGACCACAACGGAATCTATTCCTATAAAGTAAGTAGGTTTATAATTGACAATCTCAAATTCAATATTCTTTAAGGTTCTATACTGGGGTCCTAAAGAGGAATTTTTAATTTTGATGGAGGCATATATTCCATAATTGGTTTGATAATTCTGCCCCGCCATTAAAAGTTGTTTTCGGGTATCATTCAAATCCATGGTTGAACTATATTCCTGTAGTCCAGTTACTTTTTTGACTATAACTTCATTACTTCCCTTAAATTTCTGTCCCAAAAGAGGATGAAAACTAAGACTTAAAAGAAGGAAAGTAATTAGAAGAGGGAATTTTTGAAATGTTTTCATTTTTTGTATAGTTTTTTGGTTTGGTCTTCAAAGATTATAATAACCAACAAAGTAGGCTATACCGGATAGTGGGGATATTTCTAAAAGATAGGAATTTAATCGGATATTGGTTTATCAATAGTGCCTTTATAATCAATATTTTAATGAATAAGCATCCGGTTTATCCAGAAAAAAGGTATGGTTAGTGACCTTAACCAACACTCTGGGTCCTATAAGGAAATATCCCCCATGATGTACTTTGTTTTGGTTCTGGTTACCTTCGTTTTGTTGATTCTTGTGGTATTAGCCATCATCGATTTAAGAAAGTCGACCAAGGAATATCGCGAGTACAAAGATCAGGGAAGCGATACCAAAACCGACCTTTAGATGTATCGTTTTGCCAAGTTTCATTAAAAGTGTCTACATTTAGGTACATTAAATTTTCCTATGAAATGAGCCATAACAAGTCTTGGTTCTATCGAGATAGTTTTTGGCGAAATCGAAGATTCATGAACACCCAAATTAGACAAACTTAAATGATGTAAATAATTACATCTGACCTATGAAAAACAATAGAAATAAACAGATGAATAGATGGACAACTGCAATGATGTGCTTAGGCATATTCTGTATAATGGGATGCAATATGAATTCTAATCACATTACCTATGATCTATATGTAGGAACCTATACGGACGGGGATAGCAATGGTATTTATCAACTGAAGTTCAATGCGAATACAGGGGCCTTAACCAACAAGCAATTGGCCGCCAATATTGAAAACCCTTCCTTCATCAAATTTTCTCCGGATAATTCTATACTCTATTCGGTACTTGAGACCGATACCTTCGAGGATACCTCCGGTGGGGTAATGGCCTATGAACTTTTGGATGGCAAGCTTATTCAAAAAGGGGCCATGGCTACGGTAGGAGCCCATCCTTGCCATATCGCTGTTTCAGATGATGGCCAGTATTTGGCCGCTTCGAGCTATACAGGAGGCAATGTCACCATTTTTAGCTTGGACGAATTTGGTGGCCTTATGAATGACCCCCAGGTTATTGACCTCCAAAGCTTGGATACAGTGAAGACGTCCCATGCACACTCTGCCGCCTTTACAAAGGAAGGGTTATTTATAGCCGATTTAGGGCTGGATGCCATGAAGCGATTTTCTATGGATGCCGGAAAGTTCAAACCAAACGAACAGCCTTCCATTGATTTACCAAGTGGTGCAGGGCCAAGACACTTCACCTTTGGTCAGGATGGGAAGTTCTTATACACCATAAATGAATTGAATTCTACCATCACTGTTTTTGAAAGAACGGGTTCAAAATATATTGAAAAGGAAACCCATACTACCCTTGCGAACGATTTCTTAGGGGAAAGTTACTGTGCTGATATCCATTTGTCCCCTGATGGTAATTTTCTATATGGATCCAACCGTGGCGAACAGACCATCGTCATTTTTAGGGTGGACAAAGCAACAGGTTCCTTGAGTCTGGTGGACAGGGAGTCCGTCCGGGGAGATTGGCCCCGTAATTTTACAATGGACCCAACTGGGAAGTATCTGTTGGTAGCCAATCAAAAAAGCAGCAATATTGTGGTATTCAGAAGAGACCAGGAGCTAGGTACTTTAGAATTCTTGGAAGAAATTGAACTGCCCAATCCCGTTTGTTTGGAGTTTCTGGATTAATATTTACATAGGCCACGTTCCTAAAAAATATCCATTCTTATGTTATTGAATTTTATAAGCTTGGAAAAAAACCATAAGCCCCAAAATCATTATTGTCTTTTTTAAATGGGTGTATTAAAAGCTTTTCTTTAAATTTAGGGTTGACTAATTCAAAGAACTGAAAATGAAATCCAAGTACTCTTTTATGGCCCTCGTGGCCCTTTTCCTATTGCTACTGCCCAGTACAACAGAGGCACAACGTAGAAGTAAATCCAATAGCGCAACTGTTTCCTATCCAGAGGAATTGTACTCCAGCCTTGAATATCGGGGTATAGGGCCTTATCGCGGTGGTAGATCGGCTGCCGTTACCGGCGTGCCGGGAGAACCCAACCTTTACTATTTTGGAGCCACGGGTGGAGGGGTCTGGAAGACCTTGGATGGCGGTCGAACCTGGGAAAATATTTCCGATGGATATTTTGGCGGAAGTATCGGTGCTGTGGAGGTGGCAAAAAGCGACCCGAATGTAATCTACGTGGGCGGTGGCGAAAAGACCCTAAGGGGAAACGTTTCTTCAGGTTATGGCATTTGGAGAACCGTAGACGGCGGTAAAACCTGGGAAAAGGCCGGTTTGGAAAAGAGTAGGCACGTGCCTAGGATCAGGGTACATCCCACGGATTACAATACGCTATACGCCGCAGTATTGGGGGATATCTACAAACCGACAAAAGAAAGGGGCATCTACAAAAGTACCGATGGTGGCGACACTTGGAGACAAGTACTTTTCGTAAACGAACAGGCCGGTGCGGTGGATTTGACCTTCGACCCAAACAACCCAAGAATTTTGTACGCTTCTACGTGGCGCGCCCAAAGAACCCCATACAGTCTAAGTAGTGGAGGGGAAGGATCGGCCCTATGGAAAAGTACGGACAGTGGTGAAACTTGGAACGAGATATCCAAGAACGAAGGTTTTCCAAAGGATACTTTGGGAATCATTGGGGTAGCGGTTTCGCCCAAGAATTCTGAAAGGGTTTGGGCCATTGTCGAAAATAAGGAAAAGGGCGGTTTGTACCGTTCCGAAGACGGTGGTAAAAAATGGTCCTTGGTCAATAGCGACCGAAACCTGAGACAACGTGCCTGGTACTATACCCGTGTCTATGCGGATACCCAGGATGAAGATGTAGTGTATGTTCTGAACGTAAGCTATCACAAATCCATGGATGGGGGAAAAACATTCAAATCCTTCAATGCCCCGCATGGAGACCATCATGATCTTTGGATTTCTCCAGAAAATGGCCAGCGGATGATTATTGGGGATGATGGGGGTGCCCAAATTTCCTATGACGGAGGGGAGACCTGGAGTACCTATTACAACCAGCCTACAGCTCAATACTATCGGGTGACTACGGACAACCATTTTCCATACCGAATTTATGTAGCGCAACAGGATAATTCCACACTTCGTGTAAATCATAGAAGTGATGGTTCCGCTATTACTGAGGACGATTGGGAGGAAACCGCCGGTGGGGAATCCGCCTGGATTGCCGTAGACCCGGAGAATGATGATATTGTTTACGGTGGTAGCTACGATGGCTTCCTTACCCGCGTGAACCATGAAAAAGGCACCGTTAGGGGCATCAATGTATGGCCGGACAACCCCATGGGTGCAGGGGCGGAGGCGATGAAATATCGTTTTCAATGGAATTTCCCCATTTTGTTCAGTAGGCATGACCCCAACAAATTATACACTTTTTCCAACCATGTACACATGACCACGAATGAAGGCCAGAGTTGGGAAGTGTTGAGTGGGGATCTTACCAGGAACGATCCAACAAAATTAGGTTCCAGTGGTGGGCCAATTACACAAGACAATACCAGTGTAGAGTACTATTGTACCATTTTCACTGCCAATGAAAGCCCTTTGAAGGAAGGCTTGTTGTGGGTAGGTAGTGATGACGGATTGATCCATGTGTCCAAAAATGGGGGCGAGACTTGGGAAAATGTTACTCCTTCCAATATGCCGGAGTGGAACATGATCAATAGCATTGAACCTTCAGCTTTTGATGAGGGTACATGTTATGTGGCCGCTACCCGATATAAATTGGGCGATTTCCAGCCCTACCTATACAAAACAACGGACTATGGCCAAACATGGACCAAGATTACCAATGGCATAAATGAGGAACACTTTACACGTGTAGTGCGGGAAGACCCCAAAAGAAAAGGCTTGCTGTATGCGGGAACGGAAATAGGTATGTATATTTCCTTCGATGATGGGGCGAACTGGAAATCTTTCCAGATGAACCTGCCCATCGTACCCATTACGGATTTGACCATCAAGGACAATAATTTGATTGTGGCCACCCAGGGACGCAGTCTATGGATCATTGATGATTTAACGGTACTACATCAATTGGATGAAAGCAAGAAATCATCGGAACATATTCTGTATAAACCCAAGGATTCCTATCGTACGAAAGGGAGGGCAACAAGCAGTCCTTCCAAAACATCCGGACAAAACCACCCTAACGGTGTGGTGACCCATTTTTACATGAAGAATCTCAGTGAAAAGGATAGTGTTCATCTAACTTATACCTCCATGGCAGGGGATACCTTGGCCACTTATAACAACTATACAAAAGAAAAGGACCAAAAACTAGAAGTAAAGAAAGGTGGGAATACCTTTGTTTGGGACACTCGGGGTAAGGGTGCCAAATTGTTGGACGGTATGATACTTTGGTGGGCCAATTTGGATGGGCCAAAAGCGGTTCCCGGTAACTACAAGGTACATTTGAATGTCAATGGGAATTCCAGTATGCAGGAGTTCAAAATTGTCCCAGATCCGCGGGCGGAGGCATCGGTAGCCGATATGCAAAAACAATATGACTTTATTACCGATATCAACACGACCATAGATAAGGCCCACAAGTCCATTGAAAAGATCAGGAACGTAACGGCCCAATTGGATGCATTCACTAAGCAGTATGCAGATAACGAATCCACTAAGGAACTTATCGAAAAGGCCAAAAAGATGAAGGAAAGTTTGGGCGAGGTGGAGAAGGCCTTATACCAGACCAAGAATAGGAGTCGGCAAGATCCTTTGAACTTCCCCATTAAGTTGACCAACAAATTGGGACATTTGAATAGTTTGGTGGCGATTGATGACTTTCCTCCCACGGAACAGGACATTGCCGTTAAGAACGAGCTTACGGCCGCTATCAACAAGGAATTGGACAAGTTTGACGCTGTGATGTCGAATGAGCTAAAAACGTTCAATACATCCTTTAACGATTTGAACTTGAACTATTTGTTTGTTGAGTAATATAAGGTGTTATTCTATTGATCTGTCACTTCTAGCGGCCTATCCAGAGTGTACTCAAAGGGGGGGCGAGAAGTTAAAAAGGCATCAAAAAACTAGAAATTAAATGAAAAGATTACTTGTGATTTTATTCACCCTTGGAGCAACGGGAACCTTTGCCCAATTGGCCAACGAGTATTTCAAACCGATGAAATACCGTAATATAGGACCCTTTAGAGGTGGGCGTTCGGTTACGGCAAGCGGGGTTATCGGTGACCCGATGACGTATTATATGGGCACCACTGGTGGCGGACTTTGGAAGACCGAGACCGCCGGTCAGAAATGGGAAAACATCTCTGATGATTATTTCAAAACCGGTTCCGTAGGCGCCGTAGCCGTTTCAAAATCGAACCCCAACATTATATACTGCGGTATGGGCGAGCATGCCCCAAGGGGAGTGATGACGTCTTACGGAGATGGTGTGTATAAATCCACCGATGCCGGTAAAACATGGCAACATGTGGGATTGGAAAAGACGCAGCATATCTCGCGTATCATCATTCATCCAACCAATCCGGATATTGTCTATGTAGGCGCCCAGGGAGCACTTTTTGAAGGGAATCCTGAAAGGGGTATCTATAAGTCAGTGGATGGGGGGAAAACTTGGAAAAGCACCCTTTTCGTGAACAATTTGACCGGTGCAGCAGAACTTTCTATGGATGCCAATTATCCTGAAATTATGTACGCGGCCATGTGGGAGCACCAACGCAAACCCAATATAGTAATCAGTGGCGGGGAAGGCAGCGGACTCTACAAATCCACCGATGCCGGAGAGACCTGGAAAAAAATCCACGAAGGCCTTCCAGAGGAAAAAGGAAAAATGGCCATAGCTGTTAGCCCTGCTAATTCAAATAAAGTGTACGCCTTGATCGAAAGCGATTCCAATGCGGACAAGGGCGGACTTTTCGTCTCCAATGATGCAGGGGAATCCTGGTCCATGGTGAGTGGTGATAATAGACTGGTACAGCGTGCCTGGTACTACATTGAAGTATTTGCGGACCCCAATGATGAGGATACCGTGTATGTGTTGAGTGCGGCCATGTTCCGTTCCGAAGACGGCGGGAAGACTTGGGAAACCATTGATGTACCGCATGGGGATACGCACGATTTGTGGATAAACCCTGATAATTCCAAAAACATGGTGCTGGCCGATGACGGAGGGGCTACCATTACCTTTGATTATGGTAAAACTTGGTCAGCGCAGGACAATATGCCAACAGCGCAGTTTTATAGAATAAGTGTCGATAACCTGTTCCCATACAATATTTACGGTGGGCAGCAGGACAATACTTCGGTGCGAATCGCCAGTTTGTCCTTGGGAAGGGGCGGTATAACGGAGGAGGACTGGACCTATTCCGCCGGTGGTGAAAGTGCCTTTTTGGCCTTTGACCCAGATAATCCAAGATATGTGCTGGGCGGCAGTTATTTGGGTACTATCGAAGTGCTTGATACGGAAACCAAGAGTTCTACCAACATTATGGCAGCCCCCATACAGTATTTGGGAAGGGAAGCCAGGAACATGAAATATTTGTACAACTGGAACGCCCCGATCATTGGTTCCATCCACGAACCTGGTACGTATTATCATGGCGCGCAATTGGTTTTACGCACACGCGATATGGGGCTTACCTGGGAAGAAATCTCTCCTGATCTAACACGCGATATCGATGCCAAGCAAGGTAACGGTGGCGGACCTTACACTAATGAGGCGGTAGGTGCGGAAAACTACGGAACCCTGGCCTATATGATAGAATCGCCGCATGAAAAGGGAGTGTTCTGGACGGGAAGTGACGATGGATTGGTACATATTACCAAAAATGGTGGGGAAACTTGGGACAATGTAACCCCAAAAGGACTGAGCGAATGCTTGATCAATGCCGTTGAGGTATCACCTCATGACCCCGCTACGGCGTACATCGCCACCACCCGATACAAGTTCAACGACTACACACCGGCCCTTTACAAAACAACCGACTATGGAAAAACCTGGACCAATATTAGTGCTGGTATCCCTTACGGGGCCTTTACAAGGGTGGTTCGGGAAGATGAAAATAGGAAAGATTTATTGTATGCGGGTACGGAACTCGGTATGTACATTTCTTGGAACGGAGGCAAAACATGGGAGCCCTTTCAGCTGAATTTACCGGTAACCCCTGTGTTGGATTTAAAGGTGCATAGAGGGGATTTAATCGTGGCGACCTCGGGACGATCTTTCTGGATTTTGGACAATATCAATACCATTAGCCAGTATGAACCAACCAAAAAGGGCCTGAAATTTTTGAAACCAAATGCGGCCTACGCAGGATCTTGGGGAAGTCCCATGAGCAGCAATGCCAAGGAGGTTACTGCCACGGATGCCTTTGACGGGGTCAATCCGGCGAACGGTATGGTGCTGTATTACGAATTGCCAAAATTGAATGATTCCACCAAGCTTACCATGGAAATCAAGGATTCCAAAGGGAAATTGATTCGCAGTTTTAGTTCGGAAAAGGATAAAGACTATATACCACATAACGGTGGGGGAGCCCCTCCGGCCCCTGTATTGCCAAAAAATAAAGGCTTGAATCGGTTTGTATGGGATATGGGCCATTCGATCGTTCCAGGAATTCCAGGCGTGTATATAGAGGCCAACTTTAGGGGACACCAGGCAATTCCTGGAATGTATACCATAACACTTACTATGGATGGGCAGACGGTAACCACGCAAGGTGAGATCAAACCGATTCCAACCATTGAAATGAAACCGGGACAATTTGAGGAGTACGATGGGTTAATGAGCGAAATGGAACAGAAGATTACCGAGATGCATAAAATGGTCAATACCCTTTTTGAGGTTCAGAAAGACCTAAAGGAAGTGTTGAAGGAAATCGAGGATGAAACCTTAAAATCAAAAGGTGAAGCACTGTTGGAAAAAATGAAGGCGTGGGATGCCGATATGGTCCAAAGAAAGTCGCAGGCCTATGACGATGTGGAGAATTTCCCCAACAAATTTACGGCGGAATATCTATTTCTCTTGAATCAGACCAGCGGTAGTATTCCACGGGTAAACAAATCCAATATGGATAGAAAACAGGAATTGGATAAGCAATGGATACCTCTAAAGGCCAGAGGAGAAGCCTTGCTAAATACAGATATTCCGGCGTATAACAAAGCACTTTGGGAAGCGGGTATTGGGGCATTAAATCCGAAGTAGTTAATTTATTGTTCTTTCTTTTTGAACGTTTCAGGTTTTGTTTTGTAACCGTTTTATTAGTGAGTTAGTTGGATAGTGATATAGTGAGTTAGTGGGATGGTGAGTTAGTGAAATCCTTGTGGAAATAATAAGTGTTTGAACTTGAACTTGACTCTTGTATTTGAATTTGATTTTGTATTTGAGTTTAATAGAATATGACCGAATATTATAATTATATAAAAGCCCTGCACCTGATTTTCGTGATTACGTGGTTCGCGGGGCTTTTTTATATCCCAAGATTGTTCATTTATCATATCGAAGCGCAACAAAAACCAGTGGTAGAGCGAGAAATATTGAGCACCCAGTTTAAGTTGATGGAAAAGCGGCTGTGGTATATCATCACGTGGCCATCGGCGGTCTTGGCTACTTTGTTTGCCATTTGGTTATTGATCTTAATGCCCCAGTGGTTACAACAACCTTGGATGCATATTAAATTGGGGTTTGTACTGTTGCTGATTGTGTATCACTTAAAAAATCACCTCATATTTAAAAGATTCCAGCAGGATGATATCAAATACTCCTCAAATTACATGCGTATATGGAATGAAGGGGCTACACTTATCCTATTTGCAGTGGTCTTTCTGGTTATATTGAAAGGTACTTTTAACTGGATTTTTGGCGTAGTCGGAATCATTGTTTTGGGAATCCTTTTGATGCTGGGAATCAAGCTCTATAAGCGAATACGTCAAAAATGACATTTCCTATGTTAAAAGACGACCTATAATTACTTTGAAGGGTGCTTATTATTCCTGTTACTGGATATACCTTTTCAAAATTGAAATATACCGCTTTCGAAATTAATTTTCGTTCCAAATGTCATGTGTGGTCAACCATGAACCATCTGACTGTCGTCTTAAAATATTTAAATATTTGGAGGAAGTTGTTATAGTTTCCCCACCGTTCTTCGGTGTCGCTTTGACAATAGCTTCACCTCGGCCATAGGCCATGTTTCCTGAAACCTCCACTTCCTCGTAGTAACTATCCAATTCAAGGTTAAAATTATCAAAAAGACCTTGATAATATGCCTCTATCGATTCTTGTCCAATCTGTACATTTTTATTAGGTGCCATGAGTATAGCATCTAGAGTAAAATAAGAAGCAATTGTCTTAGCATCCGATTGATTAAAAGCTTTAGCCCTTTCTTTGCTCAAATTTTCAATCTCAACAATTGCTTTGCTATGTTCGTTTTGAGCAAAAATTGAGGTAAAGACAAGTAAGCTCAAAATATGAGTAAGTTTTTTTCTCAATGTTTTTTGAGTTATAATTACCATTTTTGATGACATATTATTACGATTTCATTTGGTTATTAATTCATTTACAATCTTAAAACTCTTTTCTGAAAAACTCGAATGTATTCTGATAATTGGAGCGTATCAAATGTCTCTTTAAAAATATAAACAATAACACATGGATGGAATTATATATGGAATAATTCGAATTTTAGCTTACAATCTTCAATCAATACGATGTACGAACTATCTTAGGTTTTCTGTACCTAGTGAATTGGTTGTAATTCTTATTTGAATTTATTTTTTCCGTTTGGCTTTAACTTGAGATTTGCGCTTGAACTTGATTTTGAACCCGCTTTGGTGCGATATTTGCTAACTTTGAACGAAATGCCCAGCTTTTGTTAAGTAGATTTTCTTTACGGTCGCGCATCTTCGTATCAATGATATTATTGGTACTGATCGCTTCCGTGCTTATATTGGCCGTTACCATCTATCAGTTTAGGGAAATCAACAGGGATTACCATGAAAACAGAATGGAGCGGAAAGAAGAGCAGATCAGGCAGAGCATCGACTTGACCATTCAAAAGACCACCTATCCTGTCACTACCGAGAATCTTGGTCTCATTTTCAAGGAGGAAATTTATGAGATTGCCGTGGTGCAGAACATGAATTTCAACATTTACAGTTTAGAGGGTGAATTGATCAAAAGTTCACGCCCAAAATTTGAAAACGACCCCATTTCCCTTTGTTTAGATCCGGAAATCCTAAATCAGCTCGATGCCAGCGCTGATAAAAGATATGTGGAGCGGAACAAGGCGGCCGGCGACCAGTATCAGGCTTCCTATACGTATATCGCAGACCGACAATTCAAGCCTATCGGGATATTGAATTTGCCTTATTTTGAGGATAATTCATTCAATGACAAGGAGTTGAACGAGTTTTTGACCCGTTTGGGAGGGGTCTATTTTCTGATGTTCCTTTTGGCCATAGGACTGGCCTATTTCATTTCCAAATATATCACCAGGTCCCTGGAAACCATCAGTGATATGATGGAGCGTACGGACCTTACCCGCAGGAACGAGAAGATCCATTTGGAAAAGCCTGGTGAGGAAATAGAGAAATTGATTTCCTCCTACAATGCCATGATTGATGAATTAAGCCTGAGTGCGGCAAAATTGGCAAAAAGCGAGCGGGAACAGGCCTGGCGCGAAATGGCCAAGCAGGTGGCCCATGAAATTAAGAACCCATTGACGCCCATGCGGCTGAGCGTTCAAAGTTTTCAGCGAAAATTCGACCCCAACGATCCTGATATTGCCGAAAAGGTGGCGGAATATTCCAAGACGCTTATTCAGCAGATCGATACCATGAGCAGCATTGCTTCGGCCTTTTCAAGTTTTGCAGAAATGCCGGCGCAGCAGAACGAAACCCTCAACGTGGTAAAAATCGTGAAACTGGCCCTGGATATCTTCAATGAGGATTACATCCACTTTATTGCGGAAGAAGAGGAAATCATCGCCAAATTGGATCGCACCCAGTTGATACGCGTGGTAACCAATTTGGTAAAGAATGCAATACAGGCAATACCGGAGGAGCATAACTCCCCTAGGATTTTGGTTTCGGTTGCAGTAGACGGGGAAATGGTAAAAATTTCAGTAGCCGATAATGGAATCGGTATCGGAAAGGAAGTAGAGGACAAGATTTTCGAACCCAAGTTCACCACCAAGACCAGTGGAATGGGGCTGGGTCTTGGAATGGTAAAGAACATCGTGGAAACCTATAAAGGAACCATAAATTTCACGTCCCAACCCGGGAAAGGCACGGTTTTTTGTGTTAAATTCCCAAGAGTAGCAAGTATGAGGACCATAAAATAAAAAGCAAGGAATATGTCTTACGAAACGATACTGGTAACCATTGTAGAATCGGTTGCGACCATCACCATCAATCGGCCAAAAAAGCTAAACGCCTTGAACCGGGAGACCATTCAAGAACTGCATGAGGCCATATCGGAGCTCGAGGAGGATGCTGATGTAAAGGTGCTTATCATAACCGGTAGCGGGGAGAAGGCCTTTGTGGCAGGGGCCGATATTTCAGAGTTCGCCGATTTTTCGGTAAAAAAAGGAAAAAAATTGGCTGCCAAAGGGCAGGAACTGTTGTTCGACTTTGTGGAGAACCTTTCCAAACCGGTCATTGCCGCGGTAAACGGTTTTGCCTTGGGCGGTGGTTTGGAACTGGCCATGGCCTGTCATTTTCGGGTGGCAAGCGATAACGCCAAAATGGGCCTTCCTGAGGTGTCCCTTGGCGTGATTCCCGGTTATGGGGGTACCCAGCGCCTTCCCCAACTGGTAGGGAAGGGAAGGGCCATGGAAATGATCATGACCGCAGGAATGATTTCTGCTGATCAGGCTAAAAATTACGGCTTGGTAAACCATGTCGTAACACAGGAGGAGCTTTTACCACTGTGTCATAAGATTGCCGAAAAAATCTGTAATAATTCCTCCGTCGCCATATCCCATGCAATAAAAGCGGTAAATGCGGGTTTTATGAATACTGTTAACGGCTACGAGCAGGAAATTGAGGCTTTTGGGGCATGTTTTGGAACGGATGATTTTGCAGAGGGCACCTCGGCATTTTTAGAAAAAAGAAAAGCTGATTTTCCGGGTTCGTAGGTAAAGCGAACTGACCATGTTTAGAAAAATTTTCCTAGTACTTTTTTTGGCGACACTAAACCTTTCCGTTGCCCAAAAGGCCCATGTTGCGTATAACATTGGCGAAAAATATAATGACAAGTACAAGTATTCCAATCTATTGGCCATTGCGGACGATGGCCAGGGCGGAACGGTCATCGTTAGGGCCTACTACACGGGAATCGTGCTAAAACCAAAGGGGTATTTCATTGAACATTACAATGAGGATTTGGAACTGCTTTCCGAATTCAACTATAAGCTGAAAAATGCCAATTTTGTGGATGCATATATCAAGAACGGTCAGGCATACTTACTTTTTCTGGAATACAATTACGACAGAATGGCCTATGAATATCAAGTTCATAGAAGTCCGTATACGGATTATCAGTTCACCAAGGAGACTATTTTGACCATCCCATCGGATCCCGTGGCGGAGCCGCTGGACAGGAATTACTACAATAGGAATTTCTCATCGGGGTTCACTACATCGGTGTTGTTTAACGATGAGAAATCGGCCTTTGCCATCACTACCCATTTTAAAAAGGGTAAGAACAACCAGCACTATATCCATGTTTTTGATGCCGGACTGAACAAATTGATGGAACATGATTTTTCGGCAGAAGTCGAAGAAAAAAATTATGCCTTTGAGACGATCACCTTCTCGGAAGACTTTAGCAATGTATACTTGGTAGGAAAGGCCTATTTCAAGAAAAAACGTTTCAATGCCACGGAGCGCAAGTTCCAATATGAAATGGTACGCGTTTCCAGTACTGGGGGTACAACGCAGTCGTTTTACACGCCGGGCAAGTTTCCAGAGGCCCTGAAACCTATTTTTAAGGGCAAGGAATTATTGTGTCTAGGTTTCTATGCCGATAGAAAGGATAACCGATATAACGGCATCTCCTACTTTAAAATGAATCCGAGGACCTTGGAAATCGAAAGTCAAAAGTTCAATCCGTTTTCTGAACAGTTCATGAAGGATAAGTTCGGTAGGGAAGACGATAAGACGTTGAAAAACTTGGTATTCAAGGGAATGAACATTACCTCCAAAGGAAATATTTTATTTAATGCCGAAGAGTATTTCACCAGTACCAGTACACAGGCCAATAGTAGTGGTGGTAGGGTGTTGGTCACCAGATATCACCACAACGATATTGTAAGTGCCAAACTGAGCGGGGAGGGCGACTTGATCTGGGCCAGAAATATCAACAAGACCGAAGTTACCCAAGGCGATGGGGCCTACGCCTCGTACAGTTCCCTCACCAAGGACGATACCACCTACTTTTTTATCAGTACCTCTGCCGAAAACCCACAGCAGTTAAGTGACGAACGCATCATGTTCAAACAGGGATTGAGCAGAAATAGGAACGTGTTTTTGATCAAGTTGGATGAACATGGCCGCATGAACTATGAAAAGGTTATCGACGATACCGATGCCCGCTTGCCCCTAATGGTTTCCAAACCCTATATAGACAAATTGCATGACGAGCTCCTATTCTATGCCAAGCGCGGCTCCAAAAAACAATTGGTCCAAGTAGCTGTTAAATAATATCTTTTAATGGATTTATTCCATATTTTTGGAATAAATCCATTAAAATGAATAATTCCCCTATAAAAGGAAGAGGGGCACAGGAAAATACGCCCAACAAATTCCTTCAACATAGTTATGAGACTCGGGACGATTTTCTGGAGTTTTGCCGATTGGAAGGAGAGGAGGCCGATAAAAACAAAACCCAGTACATTCCTATTTTTCCGAAGACGATCGTCAACGAAGTAACGAGTCCGGATGTGGGGATGATGTATTCCATGAACCCTTATCAAGGCTGTGAACATGGCTGTGTCTATTGCTATGCCCGAAATACCCATGAATACTGGGGCTACAGCGCCGGCTTGGATTTTGAGCGAAAGATTCTCGTTAAAAAGGATGCCCCTAAATTGTTGGAGGCAAAGCTAAAAAATACATCCTGGAAAGCTTGCACGATTGTACTATCTGGCAATACGGATTGCTATCAGCCTGCGGAAAAGGAATTCAAATTAACGCGGGCCTGTTTGGAGGTCTTTTTGAAATACCGGCATCCCGTGGGCATCATCACTAAAAATGCCTTGATTTTAAGGGATTTGGACATTATAAAGGAATTGAACGCATACGGATTGATTGGGGTGAATGTCTCTGTAACCTCATTAAGGGAGGAAACAAGAAGAGTTTTGGAACCGAGAACTGCTTCTATCCCCAAAAGGCTGAAGGTTATAAAAGTTCTGTCCGATAACGGCATTCCGGTCAATGCGATGTTGGCCCCCATCATTCCGGGAATCAATAGCCATGAGATCATGGATTTGGCCAAAGCCGTTTCGGAAAATGGAGCATTATCCTTTGCTTTTACCGTGGTGCGATTGAACGGTGACATTGGATGTATCTTTACCGATTGGATTCGTAAAACCCTACCCGATAGGGCGGACAAGGTGCTTAACCAAATCAAGGAATGCCATGGAGGTACGTTGAACGATAGCCGCTTTGGCATACGGAGTAAGGGTGAAGGGAAAATAGCTACCCAAATCCATGATATGGTAAGGCTCGCCAAACAGAAATACTTTAAGGACAAAAAATTCCCTGCATTAAATACGGAATTGCATGAACAATATAAGACGGGGCAATTGAGCCTTTTTTAAGGATTTGGGAAAAAAGTAAGCTGAGTGAAGTTTTAAACTTCGCAGTGTAAGTTAAGGCTTGAGGAGATTTCTAGCGCAAGCGGGCGGAAAAATCCGAATGGATTTTTCCCAAAAGGCGGTGGTCAAGCAATTACTTTTATCAATGTTAGATGCTGGGCTTATTGATGTAAATAAATATAAGTCAACAATGAAATTAATATTGATGCAATCATATTTAGGTATCCATGTAAAGATTTGGCAATAGGTTTTCCCATTTGGAGAAGGCCATAAATGACTGTAACAATTAGGGGAAGAAGACCAATCCCGAGTAACATTAGTCCAACAATCCCTTTTCCTATTCCTGCTTGGCCGTCACCCATTGGGTACACCTCCATTTGGTCAAACTGTGATTTGAAATAGAAAATCATAATGATCACAATCATCAAGAATATGGAGTATAATATATTAGAAATCTTCATGTTGGTTAAAACCTGCGTCTAACGCCGCGCTATGTACGCCATCTGCGCTAGCAGTGGGCGAGTTGTAGCGTTGGTGGCTAATTTTATGGAAATATAGTGAAAGCCTGTAAAGATGATAAGGTTTTATGTCTGGTTTTGGATATTGTGAAATGTATCATCGTTTATCGATAAAATCATTTCGCTAGAGTAAGCTCTAAGCTTGTGCCCTCAGAAAAGCATCATACTCTTTAGTGCATTATTCCACTGGTTTTGAGTACACTACTTGCCCGTTAAAAATGGTCATTTCTACTTGGGTATCTAATAATGTTTCCTCCGGTACGGTCATTAGATCTTGGTCAAAAATGGTGAAGTCGGCCAGTTTTCCTTCCGTTATGGAACCCTTAATACCTTCTTCAAAGGCGCCATAAGCGGCATCAAGCGTATAGGAACGTAAGGCCTGTTCCCGGGTCATCTTTTGAGCGGGTTCATAACCCCCCTCTGGATTCCCTTCCAGGGTTTTCCGTGTGACACTTGCGTAAAAACTGGCAATAGGGTTCAAGGGTTCCACGGGAACATCGGTACCGTTAACCACCGGAATCCCGCTCTTTAAAAGGGCCTGCCACATATAGGCGCCTTCCTTGATTCGTTTTTCTCCCAAACGGTCTATCGCCCAAGGTCGGTCGGAGGATAAATGCACGGCCTGCATTGCGGGAATGACTCCAAGCTCCGCGAACCTTGGAATATCGTCCGGGTGTAAATGCTGGGCATGTTCTATACGAAACCTATTGTCATTGACCATCTGCGGTTTTTCCTTAAAAGCCGCTTCATAGCGGTCCAAAATTTCCCGATTGGCGCGATCTCCAATGGCGTGGGAACAGACCTGAAAGCCATGTTCCAGCCCTTTCAAGGATGTTTCCTTGACAAATTCCATGGGCAAGGTCTCATGGCCAAAATGATCAGGCCTATCGGAATAGGGTTCCAACAACCAGGCCCCTCTAGACCCAAGGGCCCCGTCGCAATTCAGTTTTATGGACCGTATGGTAAAAAGGTGCTCAGGATCTACGTTGGGACCTTTTTTGTACCATTCGTTGAGGAGCTCTTTGTCCCATCCCGTTAACATGGCGTACATACGTATCCCCATTTTACCTTGGGCCTTCATTTTGTCATAAAGGGCAATGGTTTCCCTCCCAATGCCGGCATCATGGAAACCCGTAATACCGTTTCGGTGGCAGGCGGCCACGGCCAATTCGAAGGCCTGAATGTCCTTCTCTGGCGTGTTCTCAGGGATGTGTTTGGTGATAAGGGTCATGGCACGTTCGTTAAACACCCCGGTTGGGAGGCCCAAATCATCCACGATGACCTCACCACCTTCCACGGAAAGGGCATCCATGTTTTCGGTACCCATCAATTGAAGTCCGGCCAATTCCATTGCTTTTGCATTTGCAAAACCGGCGTGTCCGCTGGCATGTCTTAGGTAGACAGGATTATCTGGCGATATGGCACTAAGTGCTTCATGGGTGGGAAAACCTAAAACGCTATTTTCCGGCAGTTGGTCCCATTTGCTCTGGTGCCAGCCCCGTCCCGTAATCCACTCACCGGGTTGTGCTTTTTGGACCGCATCTGCAACGGCATCGATAATTTCCTGAAAGCTTTTGGTGTTGATAAGGTCGAGATTAAGTTCATTGTAGCCGAGACCCATAAAATGTCCGTGCCCTTCGATCAGTCCGGGTGTCATGGTCTTACCCTCCAAATCGATTACTTGGGTTTCTGGGCCTTTTAGTTTTTCGGCATTTTCCAAACTACCGGAAAACAGGATTTTGTTATCAAGGGTGACCACGGCTTCCACCACGGGATTCAGGGAATCCATGGTGTAAATGGGGCCACCGTGGATCAATAGGGTGCCGGTTTGTTTCTTTTCGGTTGTACAAGAAAGTACGACCAGGGCAATGATGACATAGCTGATAAGGACAATCCGTTTTTGAAAGGCAAGCAACAATAGTTTTCTCATGATAGTCAAATTAGTTAATCGGTTGGTTATCAACCTACATGTATTATTCTAAATCAAGATAATAATCAAAGAAAGGTAACATTTGTTGCGGAATTCGGCCATCTTCTGTATAGATATTGTTCGTATGGTTGCCAATATATTCTTCGGCAAAATGTTTTACACCTACGTTTTCCAAGCGCTGACTGAACATTTTACATTGTATGGTAAAACGTTCCCCGGCATTTCTTCCCCAATCGAATTTTATGGCCCTAAGCGCATTGAGATTTTCCATATATTCATCGATCATATGAACGGGCATTTCGGAATACCATTTTTGTAGCACTTCGGGATTGGCAGCAATTTCGTCATTTACATATTCAAAAGGTAAATCAAAATAAAATGGCGGTTTATTGGGGTTTGGGGACCATGACCTTCCGAACGCCATAATGACTTTTCCAAAATAGGATTTTGAAAGATCTTCTATGGTTTTCATTTTGGAAAATTCAACATAAGTATTGCTGTTCGGTCCATATTCCCTTACAATGGTCAGTGCTCCAGGACTCAGCGCATAAACGGTTTGAAAAATATCCGGGTGTTTCATGGCGATTTTTAAAGCACCGTATCCCCCCATACTATGTCCGGTAATTCCTCGGCTACCGGGTTTGGCCAAGGTTCGATAGTTCTTATCCATATAAGAGACCAAATCATAGGCGGTAAAATCTTCCCAGTTTCCAAAAACTCCCGTGTTCGAGTAAAAGCTTCCGTCATAGGTGGTCCGCTGATCGGGTATTACAAGAATAAAGGGGTCAATCTTTTCGGCCGCGATGGCATAATCCAAAAGGTCTTTCATGTAATCCATTAGACTATTGTCGTTCAAAAAACCGTGTAAAAAATAGATTACGGGATATCTGGTTTCTGAACCGTCATAATTTGGTGGCAAATAAACGGACACCTTTCTGGTTGGGTTCTCGCCTAAATCATTCTCCAGGTTCTTCGAATAAATAGAGTCTAAGACCACTTTTCCTTGGAATACCTCTTGAGCGGATAGCAAACTTGTTAGCGATAGAAATAGAATGACCAATATTTTTTTCATAATCTGTGTTTTAAAAAGGTATGTCCAATAAATAAGCCCCAAGCGTTTTTCCGTGTTTGTCCAAGGCGGTGGAAGACGTCACCCCACCTCCAAGAGCATCATACATTACAAAATTGAGCGCGCCAAGTTGAGGTAGATCATATCTTTTGACCTCACCCAGTACCTGTTTCCCAAACCATTTCTTAATAAATTCCGGAGTTAATTTTTCCGAAACCATATTAAAATGTTCAGGGTCATAGACGGTAACGGAAACATTACTGATGTTTCCCTTGTCCCCGGTTCTCACATGAGCAACTTCCCATAATTTCATGGCTAGGTAGTTTTATAGAGTACGTTAATTTCAAAATCATCTTTGGGAACCAATATGGAGGCAATGGAAATAATCTCCTCTACTTTTTTGGTTGCACCGCCACCACCATAAGGACCATTGGTATATAAGGTCTCCACCTCATTGGCAATGAACTGGGCCTGTTCTTTGGTGTTTGTTTTCCCCGCTACCCTTAATCGAACTTCATTGATTTCCTTGGGCATTTCCCCTTCATCAAATAGGGAATTTATACCGATAAGATCACATCGTAATTTCGAGATTGGGAAAGGCAGGTTTTCTAACCTTTTTTCTACGATTTCCTTGGCCAATAGCACCCTTGCAATACAGTTGGGGCCGCCGTAACTTATTTGGCCTTCGCCAATAAAACCATTCAAATAGCCAACGCTTACTTTATACGTTGCCGTAGCCGATTTTCCCGAGGCCCCGGAAAATTCAATAATGTCCTTTTGTAATTCATGGAACGTAACTTTCGAAAAATCAGCGGTGCAATCTGGGGTTAGATAATTTTCCGGATCATGTATTTCATACAGCAATTGTTCCGTACATGTAGCGGTGGTGACCATACCCCCGGTATTCTCCAATTTAGTGATAAAGCCTTCCCCGGCATCATTTACTTCAACTAGGGGAAATCCTAAATTCCAAAGATCTGGAACTTCTTTAATACCGGGATCGGCAAAATAGCCCCCGGTTGCTTGTCCGGCACATTCCAATAGGTGGCCGATCATGGTTCCGATGCCCATTTTTTTCCAATCGGTTTTTTCCCATTCAAACTCATAAAGCAAGGGTGCCAGGAAAAGGGAAGGGTCCGCAACCCTTCCGGTAATGATAATGTCCGCATCGTTGCTTAAAGCTTCAACAATGCCATCGGAGCCCAAATAGGCATTTGCGGAGAATAGGTCCTTATTAATTTCAGATAATGGCTGCCCGGTTTCAATAACAGTTTCTCGGATGTAATCCTGTATTTTATGCGATATGTCATCCCCAATAACTGCAGCTACTTTCAGGTTTTTAAGCCCCAATGTAGTAGCCAATTTTGCAACCTCTTCCATGGCTTTTTTTGGATTGGCCGCCCCCATATTGGTAATGACCTTGATCTTGTTTTTATGTGCCAATGGAAGAACTTTTTCCATCCGATAAAGAAGAAGGTCATTATAGCCTTTTTCCGGATCGGCCTTTTTAGCTTTTTGGGCCAAGGCGATGGTCCTTTCGGCAAGGCCTTCAAAACAGATATAATTTAGATTGCCATGCTCCATTAATTCAAGGGCAGGTTCTAATCGATCTCCAGCATACCCAGCTCCGCTTCCTATTCTAATCTTTTTCATGCTACCAGCTTATTGCTCCAATCATTAGGGATAAAACTAAGATAACCATGGTCACCAAAAATGCCAATGGTATGGTTTTTTTCTGATGATCCCCCAATTCGATTCCCGTGAGTCCAATTAATAGATACGTGGAGCCCGTTAACGGACTTACCGGAAACCCTGTTGTCATTTGACCGATAATCGAGGCCCTTCCTACCTCAATAGCCTCCACACCAAAGTGGGATGCCGTGGTGGACAATAAGGGCAGTATTCCAAAATAATAGGAATCCGGATCAAACAACAGACTGGCAGGCATGGATAATACACCGGTTATGACGGCCAAGTGACTACCTATGGTATCTGGAATGTAAGTTACTGCACTTTCTGCCATGGCATTTATCATCCCTGAACCTTTTAAGATTCCCGTAAAACATCCTGCGGCAAATAATATACTGGCCATTAAAAGAGCTGCCTTTGCATGTGCGTTGATTCGCTCGCCCTGCTCCTTTGGATTCGGGTAATTTACTAGTAAGGATATAGAAAACGCTATCATAAAAATAATATGCGGCGGGGCGATTCCACTGATCAAAACTCCCACTGCGACCAATACAAGGGCAATATTGAAATAATATAGCCTTGGACGTTCCAGTTTGGTATCTGTTTCTTGTTCCCGTGCTATGACATCAATATCAGCACCTTTATTCACACGTTCCCTTTTGCCAAGAATATAGGCGATAACCAAAACGGTCAAAAGGCCTCCAATAACGGGAATCAATAATGGGTTAAATAATTCGGTAACGTTTACCTCCAAAGCTGTGGCTGCCCGTATGGTTGGTCCACCCCAAGGTAGGATATTCATTGTGCCCGCGGCCAACGCGGCTATGGTGGCCAAGGTGGTTCTCTTCATTTGCAACGTATCGTACAACGGTAAAAGTGCCGGAATTGTCACCAAAAACGTTACGGCGCCCGAGCCATCCAAATGAACGGCCATGGCCAATAATGCCGTAGCCACGGCAACCCGGGACGGATTGTTCCCGGCAAATTTCAGTAGGGCCCTTATCAGGGGTTTAAAGGTTCCCGCATCGGTCAATATACCAAAGAATAGAATGGCAAAAATGAACATGACCCCAGTGGGAGCGATGGATTTTAAACCATCGGTTATAAAAGTTGCTATTTCCGTAGTAAAACCACCCAAAAGAGCGGTTACGATAGGAACTATAATCAAGGCTACAACAGCGGCCATTTTCTTGCTCATGACAAGGAACAAAAGAGCAACTATGGTTAAAAGACCCAGCCAGGCAAGCATGTAAAATTAAGTATTAAGTTGGTTTACGTTTTTAAATATAGGGATTTGGACCGTTTAAAAAGTAAAAGGCCAGGAATTAAACCCTAGCCCTTTTATACATTTTTGATTATTGGCCGCTTAGCTTAATTCCCATCCTTTTCGGTAACTTCCTTTTACCCATTCGTTCGCTTTTTCCCAATTGGTTACCCGCATGTTGTCGCCATCCCAAAGGATTTTTCGTCGACCTGGATATTCAAAAGGGTCCCAGTCTCCCAATTTTTTGCCTTCCTTCAGTTTCTTATATTGGAAGGCCTTAATGGCCAAATTACCCATGAGAACTGCTTCGGTCAAAGGTCCGGAGCGTTCAAAGTCAGAAGAGGTTTCCACTCCTTCCAAACATCCTTCCACAAAATTTCTTTGGTGGCCGCCCGTATCCCCAGGAATACGTTTTAAATAGGGTTTTGGAGGTGTCAACAATTCCATGGTCGTTGAGGGCAATAATCGTGCGTTTCTAGAATAGGTATCACAGACCAAAATTCCTCGGGTACCGTAGAAAATGCTTCCACCACCGTTATCTCCAATCGTTTCTCCATCCTTCAATTCATCCGGTAAATCAGGGAGTAATCCACCATCATACCAGTTCAAGGCGATATCGCCATGTTCTGGCGTGTTGAATTTTAATCGTACAATGGACGAAGCCGGACAGGATTCGCTGTAATCTGCCTCCACAAAATCACCCACCCAATTCGTGGTGCAACTTGCCTCGGCTTCGGTTGGATAACCAAGTCCCAAAACACTAAATGGGGTTTCCATAATGTGACAGCCCATATCGCCCAAGGCACCTGTTCCAAAATCCCAAAAACCTCTCCATTTAAAGGGTAGATAAGCATCATTATAATCCCTCATCTCGGCGGTCCCCAACCAAAGGTCCCAATCCAGACCCTTGGGAATACGGTCTTTTCCTTGGGGAACGGGAACACCCTGTGGCCAAACGGGTCGGTTTGTCCAACAATCTACCTTATACACTTTTCCAATAATTCCGGAATCTATCCATTCCTTGGCTTCGCGACTGCCATCACTGGAAGCGCCTTGGTTTCCCATTTGTGTAACGATTCCGTTTTCCTTGGCCACTTGGGTCATTAAACGCGCCTCATTGATATTGTGGGTCAACGGTTTTTCAACATAGGCATGCTTTTTTGCCCTCATAAAAGGCAGGGCAATAGATGCATGCATATGGTCAGGAGTGGCTACCATAATGGCATCCATATCGTTCAGATGCTTGTCATAGACCGTTCTAAAATCCTTGTACCTTTTAACATCGGGGAAATTGGCATAGGTTTCCGCTGCCCTTCTATCATCGACATCGCAAAAGGAAACAAATTTCACTTTTTGAGTTTCATTGAGCCCCTGGATTACACCGGCCCCACGTCCACCAACACCAAATGCACCCAAATAAAGGGTATCACTTGGAGGCACATGGGTTTTTCCCATTACAAAACTGGGAACAATACTAAATGCGGTCGAGGCAGCAACCGTATTTTTTATAAACTTTCTTCTTTGCATGATAAAATAAAATTTGACTGAGCTAGGAAGGTACAAAAAATTGACTTTTTATATAAACCAATCGGATTTTATTAAACCAATAAAATTTAGTCTTTAATTTTTAGGTATTCACAATGCAACCAAGTAGGATTTCAATGTTGTGGATGTCGTTTAAATAAGGCGAAAACCATCACAGATTCTTAGCTAAAAGTTAAAGAATCCCATTTTGCATAAATATATCATAATGGATAATCCATAAGGGGTTTGTAGCCGTATAACAACTAGAACAAATCAAGAACACAAATGAAATCTGAAAATACTTTTACACCTGAATTGAACGCTACCAAACAGTCCGATACCAGACCGAGTATCAAGAAC
Organism: Maribacter sp. PR66; assembly: GCF_028464205.1. Lineage (NCBI taxonomy): Bacteria > Pseudomonadati > Bacteroidota > Flavobacteriia > Flavobacteriales > Flavobacteriaceae > Maribacter > Maribacter sp. PR66. The sequence continues at coordinate 420,334 of NZ_JAQPCH010000001.1, read as the reverse complement.
GGATTCTTATTGAAAACCAGACTCCAATCCTTTATCCAAAATGCCAATGCATGGGGGGTCTTTGTAATGGGAAGCACCTTTGTCCTTATGATCGCTTCCATCTATGTAATGTATGTGTTGCAGTCCGATTACGACCAGTTTAATCAAGACCGATTGAGTACCACTTTTGGTATGATTTTTATGGTCATCGCTACCGGACTCTTTGCTTTTAAAGCCGGATTTTTTGTCTATACACTGTACCGATATTTCCGTTATAAGGCAATCGAATCCGTATCCAATGAGGAATTGCCCACATGTACCGTAATCGTTCCTGCATATAATGAGGGAAAACAGGTATACGCCACTTTGATGAGCCTGGCGAACAGTGATTACCCTGTTGAAAAACTACAATTGCTATCCATTGATGATGGCAGTAAGGACGATACTTGGTATTGGATGCAGGAAGCCAAAAGAGTTCTAGGGGATAGGGTCGTTATCTACCAACAACCTAAGAATATGGGTAAAAGACACGCCCTTTACCGCGGATTCAACGAGGGAACTGGAGAGGTTTTCGTAACCGTGGATAGTGATTCCATCGTTAAAAAGGACACGCTTAGGAATTTAGTAAGTCCGTTCGTGACGAATGAGAAATGTGGGGCGGTAGCCGGTAACATTAGGGTACTGAACAACGAAAAGGCCTTGATTCCTAAAATGCTGGACGTAAGTTTTGTGTTGAGTTTTGAATTTGTAAGATCTGCGGAAAGTAGCTTAAATTCTGTGTTGTGTACCCCGGGAGCATTGGCCGCGTATAGAAGGACCGCCGTATTCGCCTGTTTGGATGCCTGGATAAATCAGACCTTTATGGGACAACCTTCGGACATTGGCGAGGACAGGGCCATGACCAATATGATTTTGAAGCAGGGATACCATGTGCTATTTCAAAGAAACGCCTATGCCTATACCAATGTTCCCGAAAAATATAAGGGGCTTTACAAGATGTTCATCCGTTGGGGTAGGAGCAATGTTAGGGAGAATATAGAAATGTCCAAGTATGTTTTTACAAACTTTAGGGAAGGTTCCAAAGCGGGCACTAGACTATTGTTTTTTAGCCAGGCGACCAAGATTGTAATGAGTTATCCTTTCTTGTTGTTCATGTTGTACTTTGTGGTAACACATCCGCTGTTGTTTGTAGCATCCACACTAACAAGCATTTTGGTTTTGTCCACATTCCCGGTCATATTTTATGCAAAGCGATATAATTTCATGGAATCCTTTTGGGCCTATTCGTATAGTGTTATGTACACCTTTGGGTTGTTTTGGATTACCCCATATGCCATAGCCACAGCCAACAGAAGAGGATGGTTGACCCGCGGTTTGGCAGAAAAGAAATAAGTTATAGAGAATTTGAGGATATTTGGAAAGGAGCCGGTCTTAACGGGCTCCTTTTTTATGGATTGGACTTCGCCGATAATGGATTCCATTCTTTATAAAACTGCTCAAGGTAGTCTAACATGAATTGGTGCCTCTCAGCTGCCAGTTTTTTCCCGGTTTCAGTATTCATTTTATCCTTCAGAAGAAGCAATTTTTCATAAAAATGATTGATAGTGGGCGCCTTGGATTTTTTGTATGCTTCTTTGGTCAGCTTTAGATTGGGTGGAATGTCAGGATTGTAGAGCTCCCTATTTTTAAATCCGCCGTAATTGAAAGCCCTTGCTATACCAATGGCCCCAATGGCATCCAAACGGTCGGCATCCTGTACTACCTGTAGTTCCTTTGAAACGAATGCTTTCTTTTTGGAAGTACCTAAGCTGTTTTTAAAGGAAATATGTTTTATGATTTTTACGACATGACCAACGACCTTTTTTTTGACCTTTAGCGATCGTAGAAAATCGGAAGCCATTTGCGGACCCATGTTTTCATCGCCACCGTGAAATTTTGCATCGGCTATATCATGCAAAAGGGCCCCAAGGCTTACCACAAGAATGTCCACATCCTCGTCCTTCGCAATGAACATCGCATTTTGGAACACCCGTTTAATATGGAACCAGTCATGTCCGCCTTCCGCATTTTGTAACGTTTCCTTGACAAAGGTTATGCTCTCCTCAACGATTTCCGTATTGCTCATTTAAAAGGGTTTTATTGAAAACCTCATGGACTTGTCCTGAAGTGTTTTATACCGGAAACTACCGCAGCTTCCGCCTTGGCGAGCAAACCGTCATAGTCCCCGTCGTTTTCAAAAGGTTCGTGAACGTCAAAGGACACTTTTGCGCCCAAGCCCATGGGGAATTTACCAAATCGGACCAATTTCCATGAATTGTTAATGCTAATAGGAACGATCAATGCAGATGGCGCCTTTTTCATCAGCATTTTTAGCCCCATGGGTTTAAAAGGTTTTGGATGGCCGTCCCTACTTCTGGTACCTTCCGGAAAAATAACGGCTGCCCGATTGTGTTTTTCAATATACGCGCCTAGTTTGCCTATTTCCATTAGCGAAGCCTTGGCATCTTTCCGATCGATCAAAACGGAACCGCCGTGCCTTAAATTGAACGAAACACAGGGAATACCTTTGCCAAGTTCCTTCTTGCTCACAAACTTGGGGTGGTGTTTTCGCATATACCAGATAATGGGAGGGATGTCGTACATACTCTGGTGGTTGGTGACGATGATCAAGGGTCTATCCGTGGGTATGGTATAGGGATTCGTGAATCTGTAGGTGGTTCCAAGAATATTTGTGGAACGCATTAGAAACCAGTTGAGCATACTGACCGTTTTTTTAATGCCAGGGTACCCAAAAAGTTTTAACCCCAACCAAAGTATGGGATGAAAAATAACCAATATCAACCCAAAGGCTATAAAGAAAAAGGGGGTGACAATGTAGGATAGCGTTTTTTGCATGCTACAAAAATAAAAAACCGCTCTGGTAAGAGCGGTGATTCCGTATTAAAATAAGAGCTCGTTAGAAGGATTTGTTCTAACAGAATTCGTTATAGGCCTGTACCAAGTTTTCCGCGATCATTTCCGCAGGTCTTCCTTCAATATGATGACGTTCTATCATATGGACCAGTTCTCCGTCTTTGAACAAGGCCATGGATGGTGAAGATGGAGGAAATGGGACCATCAAGTTTCTGGCAGCATTGACAGCTTCCGTGTCCACACCGGCAAAAACGGTAACCGTATGGTCCGGCGTTTTGGCGTTCTGTAAGCTCATTTTTGCGGCGGGCCTGGCATTGGCAGCGGCACAGCCACACACAGAATTTACGACTACCAAGGTAGTTCCTTGTTGTTTGATGGCATTTTCGACAGCTTCGGCCGTATATAATTCTTCAAACCCGGCCGAAGCCAAGTCGTCTCTCATAGGTTTTACTAATTCCGCAGGATACATAGTATTATTTTTTTTAAAATCCGAAATACAAATATAACCAATTTGATATATTTCCTCGGTCACCTTAACGTTTCCTTAGTCATCCGTATTCTGCCTAAAATCATATCTTTGGAAATTATCAAAAGATTGGAATGATTAAATGGATCGGGGCCTTCATAGGCTTTTTTTTAAGGGGATTTGTTGGGGCCATTTTGGGCTTTTTTGTGGGTAGCGCCCTGGACAGTCTCTTTGGCTCGGGTACTGGTAGGGCACAGAGCGTATTTAGTGATTTTACGAGACCTAACGTTTCACCGGCAGATTTTGAACTGAACTTACTTTCATTGTGCTCCATTGTCATAAAGGCCGATGGTCAGGTAAGCCAACAGGAAATGGACTACGTACGGCAATACTTTGTGGGTACCTATGGAAAAGAGAAGGCGAATGCCATTTTTAGGACCTTCAATGATATCAACAAGAAAAGGGAGATTTCCGCACAGCGAATAAGCAGTTTTTTGGCGCAAAGGACGCGTTATGAAGTCCGGCTGCAGTTGCTTCATTTTTTGTTCGGTATCGCCCAGGCCGATGGAAATGTAAGCACGCCCGAAATCAACAAAATCAGGGAAATTGCCGGTTATCTGAGGGTTTCCCGGCAAGACTTTGAAAGTATCATGGCGATGTTCATTAAATCTGCCGATAATGCCTACAAAATACTGGAAATTGAAAAAACCGCTTCCAACGAGGAGGTCAAAAAGGCCTACCGGAACATGGCCAAAAAATACCATCCGGACAGGGTAAATACCCAGGACGAAGCTATAAAAAAAGGTGCCGAGGAAAAGTTCAAGCAAGTGCAACTTGCCTATGAGACCATTCAGAAGGAAAGAGGAATAAATTAAAAATAAAAGACTATGGGGAACTTTTGGTTTTATATTGAAATGGGTCTCAATCATGTATTGGACCTTAGTGCCTATGACCATATTTTGTTTTTATCGGCCTTGGCAATACCATTTACCTTCAAGAGTTGGAAAAAGGTGCTGGTATTGGCCACTGTTTTTACGGTTACGCATTGCCTGTCCCTGATGCTTTCCGTTTTTGAAATGGTGGTAGTCGAAGTGTCCTTGATCGAGTTCTTGATTCCGGTGACCATTTTTCTGACCGCGTTGTTCAACATCATTTATCAACGGCGAATACAGGAACACAATAGCATTTTGTTGCATGTTTTGGCCACAGCGTTCTTTGGTCTCATCCATGGTTTTGGATTTTCCAATTATTTTAAAATGTTGATTTCGGGGGAAGAGGAAAAATGGACCCCATTGTTGGGTTTTGCTACCGGAATTGAAATTTCACAGGTAATCATCGTACTATTGGTCCTATGCCTGGCATACGTTTGTCAGTCCTTGTTTAAGGTGAGGCCATCTATTTTTGTAATAGTGGCGAGTGCAATTGTGTTGTTAATCACAATACCCTTGTTGTATTCAACGTTTCCTTGGTAAGGAGGTCGAAGCTATCTGGGTCCGAACGGAAATTTGAGTCTTTTGGTTGAGTCCAAATAACAAATATTGAGGAAAAGTTAAAATTGTCACTATACCTTTGTAAAGGTATTTAAAGCGGGTATCTTAGACAATCCAAGCATTTTTGCTTCCGGTTACATGAACAAATCGAAACAGGAAAAATACGATAAGGCCTACCTAAGAATGGCCAAGGAGTGGGGCAAACTCTCCTACTGCAAGCGAAAACAGGTGGGGGCCATTATTGTAAAGGATAGAATGATCATTTCCGATGGATATAACGGCACTCCAACCGGCTTTGAGAATTATTGCGAGGACGAAGAAGGCTACACGAAGTGGTATGTGCTCCATGCGGAGGCAAATGCCATTTTAAAGGTGGCCTCGTCAACACAGAGCTGTCAGGGCGCTACCTTATACATAACGTTATCGCCCTGTAGGGAATGCAGTAAATTGATACACCAATCTGGGATAAAACGTGTGGTATATCAAATAGCATACAAGGATGATTCCGGCCTCAGTTTTTTGAAAAGGGCGGGAGTGGAGCTTGAATTTATGCCACAAATAGAGGATTGACCTTAATGAAGAACAAGTATACATATCTATTGCCCACTATAATCGCCTTGGCCCTGGCCATTGGTATTTTTGTAGGTGGTAAACTTAACTTCAACGATACGCCCGAGAAATTATTCACCACCAATTCCAAAAAGGACAAATTAAATAGGCTCATCGATTATATCGACTACGAATATGTGGACGATGTCAATACGGACAGTATTGTGGACGTAACGGTGAACAGCATCTTGGAGAAATTGGACCCCCATTCCGTGTACATCCCTGAAAAGGAGATGACCCGCGTATCAGAGAACATGAAAGGGGATTTTGTAGGGGTTGGCATCAATTTTTATCCTTACAGGGACACCATATCGGTAATACGCGCTGTAAAGGACGGCCCTAGTTTTGCCAAGGGAATAAAGCCGGGAGACCGTATCCTAATGGCGGACAACGACACGCTTTACGGAAAGAACATGCCCAGTGATCTCATCGTTCAAAAACTAAAGGGCAAGGAAGGTACCCCGGTCAAATTGAGAGTATATCGAAAGTCAGAGGATAGAATGTTCGATGTTACGGTAACCAGGGGTGTCGTACCGATCAAAAGTGTGGAATCTTTTTATATGCTTACGGACGATATAGGGTATATCAAAGTGACCCGTTTTGCGGAATCTACATACGACGAATTTAAATCGGCCTTGAAACAGTTACAAAAAGAAGGGGCCCATAAATTGGTCCTGGATTTGAGGGACAATCCTGGAGGATACCTGAACATTGCCGAACAGATGGCGGATGAATTTTTGGAGGACAACAAACTAATATTGTTCACTAAGAACAAAAAGGGAAAAATAGACAAGACCTATGCAACCCGCAGGGGCAGTTTTGAGGATAAACCGGTCTACGTCCTAATCAACGAACGTTCCGCTTCGGCCAGTGAAATTGTTGCAGGGGCGCTACAGGATAACGACATAGGCATCATTGTAGGGAGAAGATCCTTTGGGAAGGGCTTGGTACAGCGGGAAATGGCCTTGGGGGATGGTTCCGCGGTTCGCTTGACCGTATCCCGATATTATACGCCCACCGGTAGGAGCATCCAGAAAAGCTATGCCAACGGAAGTAAGGACTATTACGAACGATTTACAGAAAGATACCATAGCGGGGAGATGGTTTCCGTGGACAGTATCAAGGTGGCCGACTCCCTAAAATTTACCACACCCAAAGGAAAGGTGGTTTATGGAGGAGGGGGAATTATTCCCGATGAATTTGTTCCCATTGGCACCAATGAGGAAGAAGCCGTAGAAAGTATGGATAGTTTAGGGTTTTTATCCTTTTTTGTATTCGAACATCTTGATGAAAACCGGGAACTATATGCGGACTATACGGCTGAAGAATTTTTCAGGTATTTTAGGGTGGACGATATCCTTTTTGAAAAGTTTGTGGATTATTCTTTGGAACGAAATCTCAAAATGAATTTTTATGATTTTGAGGATAACATTAAACTGTATCTAAAGGCCTCCTTGGCGGAGCAACTGTTCAATGCCAATATGCATGCCAAAATAAAAAGCGTGGAAGATCCCATGTTGTTAAAGGTGTTGGAACTGGACAACCCTACCATACAACAAGGGGAGGCCGAAGCTATAGAATCCCAAAATTAATCCTCGTTAATTTTCTTCTGGATTTTTTTGCTTGTATAGAAGATGAGTATCAGGACAATGGCACACAAGGATGCCATAACGCCAATAATGGCCACGACACTATTGCCTTCAAAAGGATTCTCAAAATCAATCAACGTTACGTTGTATGCAATCAGCGCAACCGCACATATCACCAGTATAATCGATAAAGTCTTGTTCATTTTAATCACTTAGGACATTAAAAATACACTAATTTCTATTGATTGAAAAGCTCGTTTATGTTGGCGGCAAAGAGCTTAACGGCAATGGCCATCAGAATAACTCCAAATACCTTTCGAATAACATTGAGACCTCCCTTGCCCAAGACTCTTTCGAGTTTGACAGAGGATTTAAGGACCAAATAGACAAAAATGACATTGACAATAATCGATACGATGATATTCTCAACGTAGTATTCCGCCCTTAGGGAAAGTAGTGAGGTCAGGGTACCTGCACCTGCAATTAGGGGAAAGGCAATAGGTACAATGGAGGCACTTTCAGGTTGATCGTCCTTATAAATGGAGATGCCCAAAATCATTTCGATCGCCAAAAAGAAAATAATAAAGGCACCAGCTACGGCAAAGGAATTTACATCTATTCCAATTAGATTGAGGATTTCCTCACCAAGGAAAAGAAAGGCGACCATAATACAGGCGGCAACGATCGATGCCTTTTCTGATTGGATGTGCCCCACTTTTTTGCGGAGTCCAATAATGATGGGGATACTTCCCAATATGTCGATAACGGCAAACAATACCATACTGGCCGTGGCGATTTCCCTAAAGTCAAAATGAAAGGTCATTCTTCAAAATTTTTTGCAAATCTACGTTTATAAATAAGTCTTTGGATGTTATGAAATTGATAATGTTTAAATGACGATGTAAATGCCGTATCTTTCAGCCCAAAATTTTCTCATGTTTCAATTAGGAAAAACCATCGTCTCCGAAGAAATCATTGAAAACGACTTCGTTTGCAACCTAAATGCTTGCAAGGGTGCTTGTTGTGTGGACGGTGATGCCGGTGCACCATTGGAAGATAAGGAAACGGAGATTCTAGTGGACATCTATGATAAGGTGAAGCCTTTTTTGAGACCGGAAGGAATTGCGGTTATTGAAAGTGAAGGAGCTTTCGTCAAAGGCGATGACGGGGAATGGGAGACACCGCTAATAAACGGAAGTGAATGTGCCTACGTCACCTTTGATGAAAGAAATATAGCAAAATGCGGTATTGAAGAGGCCTACAACCAAGGTAAGATCAAATGGAAAAAGCCCATTTCATGTCATTTGTATCCAGTGCGGATCAGGGAATACTCGGCCCTAACTGCGGTGAACTACCATAAATGGCAGATCTGTGATCCTGCCTGTACGCTGGGCGCCGAATTGAAAGTTCCCATTTACAAGTTCGTAAAAGAAGCATTGATCCGCAAGTTTGGGAAGCAATGGTACGATGAGTTGGAAGAAGTAGCTACGGAACACCTCAAATAGTTGGGATGTGCAGTAATATCTTGGTGCCCGAAGGATTGTTCTCGGTATCATAGATGTCGATAATTTCCACTTGGAAAGAGTTTTGGTAGTCCTTGGAAAAGTTGGCCAATCGCTCTTTGGTTATATCAATACCTACCGATTTTCTTTTTAGCACTTTACGCTCCTTGATTTTTTCGGCGGCATCGCGACCCACCCCATCATCGGTAATGGCAATCCTAATAAATCCTTCCCTGCCCTTCATTACGTCCAACTGAATGTTTTTTTCACCTTCCTTAGAGGATAATCCGTGCCACAAGGCGTTTTCCAGAAATGGCTGAAGAATCAAGGATGGAATTTTTACATTGTGTACGTCAATATCATCCGCAATGTTAACTTTAAAAATTATTTCGTTCGAGAAACGGATATTTTCAATGTTCATATAGAGTTCCACGGTCTCCAGCTCTTCGGCCAGGGATATTTCCCGCTGGGAGGAGGCTTCCAAAATTTTCCGTACCAATTTGGAGAATTTGTTCAAGTAATGGACGGCATTTTTCTTTTCGTTGTTTATGATATACAACTTAATGGAATTCAACGAGTTGAATAGAAAATGCGGATTCATTTGACTACGTAACATCGTCTGTTCCAGGGTGAGTAGTTTCTTTTCACTGCTTAGTTGGTATTGTCTATACAGGATATAAAGAATTCCGGCAGCAAGCGCCAAACCAATAAAGGTGATGAGCAACATGGTCCTATTTTTCCGCAAGGTAATGGCCTGGTTTTTTACTTCTTCTTCCAAGGATTTTAGCTGGTCATTTTGCTTTTCCGCCTCATATCGTACTATCATGTCGTTCACATACCTAACGTTCAAGTTATTGGTAACCTGTTCCTCGTATTTTTTGGACTCCTTATAATAATTCATGGCCTTTTTGAAGTCGTCCTTTTTCATCCATAATTCGGATAAAAATTTATTGGCCTCCGCTATTTCCGATGGAAAATTGTACGCCTTGGCAATTTTTAGCCCTTCGAGCAAATAGGATTCGGCCTGGTTGTAATCGCCTGTGTTCAGATTGGCCCAACCCAAATTATTTAGAATCGTGGCTATTATTTCCTGGTCTCCCAAGGCCTTTGCCCTCGTTAAGGATGACTGGAGCAGTGCAAGTGCCTCGTCCATTCTATCCATATGAACATATACATGGGCAATGCTATAGTTGCATATGATTTTCCCTTTTTCTGAGTTTATTTCTTCATTGTAGGAAAGCGATTTTTGAAAGTTTTCCAAGGCGGGTTCCAACTTTCCCTGTGCTTCATAGCACTCCCCAACATTTTGATGATTTATGGCCAACCCAAGTTTGTTTCCCAGCTCCTTCTCCAATTGCATTGATTCCTTGAACTTTTGAATGGCCAGATCGTATTGTTCCAAAAGCTGATAGATGTTCCCAATGGAGTTCAGGGAAACGTTGATACTTCTTTTAAGTCCTATGGACCTATCCTCCGGTTTAATAGTTTCTGCAAGTTCCAATGCTTCTTGGCTGTAATCAAGTGCGGATTTGATGGCCTCCGTGCGCCTGTAAGCCACACTAATCATATTAAGACTGTAGATTCTAAACTCTATGTTTTCTGCTTGAATCGAGAGTTTAAGAGCTTCTTGAAAAAGGGCAAGTGCTTTTGGATAGTTTGAGATATCCCTATACACCCTTCCTATTTGATTTATGGCATATAGTTCTGCTTCTGGATAGTTGTTTTTCTTTGACGCTTCAATAACGAATCTCATAGATATGGTATCTTTCCGGAACTCCCGTAAAAGGCTGTCTATTTCCGCATAGGTCCTTGGTGTTGCTGCTATCAATTGGGTTATCTTTTGCTTTAGAGAATCCGAAGCATCCTGTGATATAACAACATGTAACGAGAGTACAATACCATAAAAAAGGATAAACCTTCTTATAAATAAAGAAGGTTTCAAGTATGCTGAATCGCAATGATTTTTAAAAAGGTTTAAAATCATGTAAACTTATAACAAATCAAGAAAATCCGATTTCTTTTGTCTGGAAACAGGTATCTTATGATTGGATTTTAAGACCACATATCCGTCCGTCTTAAGAAATTCCTTAATCTTATTTAGGTTGATGATATAGGAATTATGAATTCTGAAAAAGCATTCTTCGGGCAACAGTTGGTTTACTTCCTTTAATTTTTTGGTAAGTACGATTTTCTGACCGTCGGTTAAGAATATTGTACTGTAATTTCCGTCGGATTCGGCATACAAAATTTCATCGCTTTCCAAAAAGAGTAACTTGCCGTCCGTGTTCAAGGTAATTCTTTTGTTCGTGGACCTCGCATTAAAATTGATAAGGATGCTTTCCAACTTCTCGGCCGTTAAATTCTTTGAGTTGAACTTTTTTATCTTGGTAATGGTTTCCTCCAAATCATCGGAATCAATAGGCTTTAATAAATAGTCAATGGCCTCGTTCTTAAGTGCCTTAATGGCATATTGGTTGTAAGCGGTAGTGATGACGACCGGAAAGTTCTTATTAGTTAGCTTTTGGATGAATTGAAAACCATCCATTGTTGGCATTTCAATATCTAGGAAAAGACAGTCTGGTGTATTTCTTTCCAAATAATCCAGTGCCTCAAAAGGATTTGTAAATGATGCCATTACATGAATTTCCTCACTAAAGTTCGTTAGTTCCCAGGTAAGACTTTGGAGCGCCTTTATTTCATCGTCGACGATTACAGCTTCTAACATATTTACACTTTACGGTACGGGGAAGTTAATCAAAATTAGTACTTAGAGTATACACTCATTGGTAATTTGTATCAATGGATAATTTTTCAGTATAACTGGTAAAAATTGTAAAATCAGTCGTTTACGGGGTAAAAATCAAGTTAAACTGTAAGAAAATAAATACAAAGAGTAATTTTTTTTGGAACCCCTAAAATCCTGCCTTCCGATTATACAAAAAAGAATGCAGTTTATACATGTTGCCCACGGCAAGGCTATTCTTGTCATAAATTCGTAGTGGATAATTGTGCAACTTGTAAATTAACTGATTATGAAAAGATGCTTGCTTATGTTCGGGATATTATTGGTGGTCGTAATTGTAGCATCTATACTGGAACACAAAAATTCAGAAGAGGTTTTGAACGAAAAATTGGCCATAGGACAAAATTCGCCTAAGACGATAGTTAATGCCCGTAATTAGATATTGAGAAAGGGATGTATCGTTTCATCATTAAAATAGTGAAATATGTTTCTTTGGGCATAATGCCCTTTGTTCTGATTTCCAATGCAGGGGATGAAATTGACTATGGCTTTTCTGAAGTTATAAATCACGATTTGATTCCGAATCAACTAGATTTTGGTTTTCAAAGCGAAAGATCTGAGACTGGAACTATTATTAATAGTTTGAATCTTGTATTTACGGATACTAGGGATAACGGTAGGATGGAACTTGTTATGAGAATCCCCAATAGCGACACTAAATTGTATAACGGTGAATATCAAGTTGGCAAAGTGGATGGTTTCCTGAATGGTTTCGAGGGTATTTTTGGATTCTTTACTCATAATGATTATGGAGAAAAGCCATTTTTTGCCAATAGCGGTATAGTACGGATTTTAAGTTTGGAAGATAATCGGATTCAGGGTTATATGGATGTAACCTTGGTCAACGATTATGGGAAAAAAATTAGGATTTCGGATACGTTTCGAAATTATTAGCAATATACGACCCTAGGAATGTTCTATTCCGGTCAATGTTTTGAGCGCCAATCGTAATGGCAACGCAGAAGTGTTGCATTACAGGTCTAATATTAGGTTTCGGGGGAACTACCTAGATTAGCACTTGGTGGGCATTTTCATATTATGAAGCATTGAGGGTCGTATTTTTAGATTTTATTCTGTATTAAAGATGACCGGGGAATGAATTCCCCGGTTTTCCTTTTTGTAAAAAAGTAAGGCCAAAACATAAGTATTGGAATCAAAGCTTGTACCTTTTTTTAAGATAGGAACAACTTATTTTGGAAATACATAATAAGGCGCAGTATACGACAAGTAAATACAAATAGGAATGCATACCAACTATAACGAAAATGTAATATAAATCTTACATTTTATTATGGTTGTTCATCGAAAAAAAGAAATTTTAACTTGATTTTTAAAGGTCAAGCAGGAAGTCAAAAAGGAAGCCACTAGCGTACAAATTCATAGAAATCGATCAACACTTTTGTAGGCTTCGATTACCGCTGTCTCCCCTTCCTTGCCGGACATTGAATTTCCGTGCTCCATTCCCAATACCCCGTCAAAACCTTTTTCATGTATGAATTTAAAGACATTTTTATAGTTGATTTCACCCGTAGTAGGCTCATTTCTACCTGGATTATCCCCAATTTGTATGTAGGCTATTTCGTCCCAGGTAAGGCCCATATTATGAATTAAGTTCCCTTCTGTTTTTTGCATATGATAAATATCGAAGAGAATTTTGCAAGAGGGGCTATCTACGGCTTTACATATCATATAGGTTTGATCCGAGTTCTGTAAATATAGGTCTGGGGAATCTGACAGTGGCTCCAATACCATTACAAGACCATGGGGTTCAAAAATCTCCGCGGCACGCTTCAAAGCCTCAATAACGTTCGCATCCTGCACCCCAATGGGCAGTTTTCTTTCAAATGCACCAGGAACCACGGTCATCCATTTGGCATTTACCCTTTTGGCGACCTCAACGGCACGTTTGCAACCATCCAAGAAAATATCCAAATGCTGCTGTTTACCCGCTGCCAAGGTATTTGCCATATTACCGCCTTTATCCACTACAAATACACCCATGGTCATTCCCCTTTTGGCGAGGGTTTCTCCAATGCTCGTTTGCATGGCTACATCCCGACTCATTAGACCATTATCCTCAAAAGCCGTAAACCCTTGATCGGCCATAAAGTTTAATTGATCGATGAGGTTTTCGCCGGCATGTTGTTTGAACATACCAAAATGAGGGGCATATTTAAGGTTGAAAGTAGTGGCAGAAGTCTTCTTATTCTTTTCGGATGCATACGTAACGACCCCTCCCAGTGTAATAACTCCACTGGAAAGGGCCGTATTTTTAACAAAATCCCTTCTTTTCATTTGTTGGTACTGATTGATTTAAAAAGGTCGGATGCAATTATCCACATCATTTCCTATTGTCTTTATATGGGTTCATGAACCTTTGATTTCGCCAATGATAATCTAGTTATAAAGGTTTTTTTGGCTTATTCCAGACGTTCAAAATTAGTTCAAAAGACTGATTATTAGATATTTACTCTTGCAGAGGTATTTCACTTATCATAACAAATCCCTCGATGAGGGTTTCATCTTATAGGGACCAGGCTTTTCCTCCTGTCAATTCTTGGACATCCCCGCAAGAAATATACTCCCCGGGTACGGGAAGGTAGGCCATTACTTCCTCACCAACATATTCGGAAGTTTTATAGCCCCAAATTGCGAGACCGCGCAAGTTATTGGTAAATGCGAATCTTGAGGTTTCATCATCTATGGTAGCCTCTTTTCCTTCAGCCACGGCCTCCGTATAGGAGGTAATGGACTCGAACATTTTGGCCTCGTCTTCCTTGCTGTATTTCAATGAACTCGCCAACACCGGTTCCAAGTCTTCGGCCGTGAGGTCTTCCACTGTTGATTTACCTGAATCCTGTAGGGCTTTGTCGGTAAATTTACCCATAGCCATTCTAAGGAAATCCTGTTGGTCTTTTTCCATGACGTCCATAGCAAACTTGTCGATGAAAACATCCACTTGAAGTTCTGAAGCTGATGGGGTATCCGTCTTTGGAAGGATGACATCTACCAATTTGGTAAGTATCCCTCCTTCGGCAGGGGTAAAAAATTCAGGTGTCCATGTGGCCACCGGTTCCCCTTTACAACTTTGCATGATACTTAACAGCGTGGGTGTTGCCACGGTATAACCCATGGCAAGGCCCATATTTTTGAGTGCTTTTCTTCTATCCATTATATATTTCCTTTTTTAAGTTCTTCGGCGGCATGATTGGCGGCCCTTGCCGTAAATGCCATATAGGTCAAGGAAGGGTTGACACAACTTGCGGAGGTCATAAAGGACCCATCCGTTACATAGACATTGGGTACGGCATGTATGGCATTGTTTCCATTAAGTACCGATGTTTTTGGGTCTCTACCCATTCTTGCGGTACCCATTTCATGAATACCGAGCCCTATGGCATGGGATTCCTTATTGTCATGTCCTACAACATCCCTAAGACCTGCTTTCTCCAACATTTCTACGGCAGATTCCTGCATGTCCTTACGCATGTTGTATTCATTTTCCTTAAACTCGGCATCGAAAGTTACCGTTGGGAGTCCCCATTGGTCTTTTTTATCGTAGTCCAAGGTGAATCTGTTTTCCTCATAGGGTAAGATTTCACCAAAACCACCAATGCCAAAAGTCCATCCGCCTGGTTTGGTAATGGCTTCTTTTAAGCTTTTACCGTGTGACATTTCCGCGATCACTTCTTCCCAGTTTCCACGGCTGGCACCACCTTGGTATCCAAAACCGCGCTTGTAGTCGGTACGATCGGAATCACCTCCCAAGTTTCTGAATCTTGGAATATATACACCATTGGGTTTTCTGCCTTTATAATATTTATCATCAAAACCGTCGAATTTTCCCGATGCACCCACACCAAGATGGTGATCCATGATATTTCTACCCAGCTGGTCTGAGTCATTGCCCAGTCCGTTGGGGAATCTATCCGATTTGGATTGCATTAAAATAGAGGTAGAGGCTATGGCTGAAGCACAAAGGAAAATAACCTTCGCCTTAAATTCATAGGACTCTTTGGTTACCCTATCGATTACTTTTACACCCGTAGCTCTTTTGGTATCCGGGTCGTACATAATCTCATGAACGATGGAATCAGGTCTTAAAGTCATATTTCCTGTGGCTTCGGCAGCTGGCAGGGTAGATGATAAGCTACTGAAATAGGCACCAAAAGGACAACCCCGTATACATCTATTCCTAAATTGGCATTTTGAACGCCCATCAAAATTTTTAGTTCCCGTAATGTGCGCAACCCTTCCCGAGGTAATGACACGTCCATCAAAATTTTCGGCTACCTTTTCCCGAACATGTTGTTCTACGCAGTTCAGTTCCATCATGGGAAGGAAATCACTGTCCGGTAATTGTGGAAGATTAAGGGCTTCCCCACTCACACCAATAAAATTCTCCACTTTGGAGTACCAAGGTGCTATATCCTTATAACGAACGGGCCAGTCTACCGCAATACCTTCCCTTTGATTGGCGGTAAAGTCGATATCGCTCCAGCGATAACTCTGTCTACCCCATTGAAGGGAGCGTCCCCCAAGGTGATAACCGCGCATCCAATCAAATCGTTTGGTTTCATTGTAAGGGTGTTCCAAATCGTTTACAAACCACATATGGCTTGCTTGGCTAGTGGTGTAGCCCGTCCTGTGCTGCTTTGGTTGCTGTGCAATAATCTCTTTGGTAGCAACGCCTCCATTTGTAAAATCCCAGGGATCCATGTTTGCGGTCTCATAGTCCTCAATATGTTTCACCATCCTACCCCTCTCAAGAACCAAGGTTTTCAATCCATTTTCACAAAGCTCCTTTGCGGCCCAACCGCCGCTAATACCAGTACCAACAACAATCGCATCATACGATTCCTGTTCTTCGTTATAATAAAATTTACTCATAGAAATTGTTTATTCCCTAAATTTATTAAATATTAAATTAATTCTATACATTTAAAACTTAATCTTATTGAGAATATCTTACTACATCGTTATAGGATATATGGAATTATAATTCTCGCTCTATCGAAACTAAAAGAAAATCAATTACATAACCAAAAAATATCCACGGATTCATGAAAAGAAGAAATTTTATTAGCAAGACCACGGTAGCTGGGGTAGGAGTCACTTTCTTTGGGGCATATGCTTGCAAAGAGGCAAAGAAAGAAGAAGGGAAGACTGCGGAAGTGGAGGAGGCAACACCGGCAGCACCATTTTTTGAGCTTTCCTTGGCACAATGGTCCATTCATAGAATGATCAGGGAAAATGGGGTAGACCCCTATACCTTTGCCGAAAAGGCCAAAAACTGGGGCTTCAAAGGCTTGGAATATGTAAGTCAATTGTACAATCCTGAACTTTCCGATGCCGATTATTCGGAGGAGGCCATGGCCGCCTTCGTTGAAAAGAGCAATGCAGAAGCCCAGAAGCACGGAATGAAAAACGTGCTCATCATGATAGATGGTCAGGGCAATTTAGCCGTGAATGACGAGGCCGAACGTAATGAAACGGTGGAGAAACATAAAAAATGGGTGGATGCCGCCGCCGCTATGGGATGCCACGCCATACGCGTTAACCTCAATGGAAGTAATGTCCCAGAGGAATGGATAGAGAATTCCGTAGACGGATTGACCAAATTGGCCACATACGCAAAGGACAAAAATATAAATATTTTGGTGGAAAATCACGGGGGACTTTCTTCCAATGGAGAGCTTCACGCACAGGTAATGGAAAAAGTGAACATGGAGAACGTGGGTACCTTGCCCGATTTTGGGAACTTCTGTATGACCAGAAAACCGGATAGTTGGGAGTGCGAAGTGTCCTACGATAAATACAAGGGTGTAAAGGAACTGATGCCATACGCCAAAGCGGTAAGCGCAAAATCAAATGTTTTTGATGCCGATGGCAATGAGGAAAACATAGATTATGTCAAAATGCTACAAATGGTAAAGGATAATGGCTATACAGGTTTTGTTGGGGTAGAATATGAGGGGAACGTACTCAGTGAGGAGGAAGGCATTATCGCTACCAGGGACTTACTTATAAAGGCAGCTCAAAAAGTTGTTTAATTCTATGTTTCTCAAAAATGAAAGCATTTTTTAATGAGCTTTTTGATTACAACTATTATTGTAATAAAAGGATAATCGAACAATGCATTGCGATGCAGCGGGTTCCTGAAAACACTCAAAAGCTTTTTAGTCATATTTTGAACGCCCATCACGGATGGAATGCTAGAATCCTTGGTAGTAAGCCTGAGTTTAATTCCTGGGATGTTCACAATTATAAGGATTGGGGGGATATCCATTACGAAAACCAAAGGAATTCCTTTGAGATCGTTACCAATGCCGACAGTTTTGAGAAACGTATCGACTATGAAAATTCGGAAGTAAGATTGTTTACCAATACCTTAAAGGATATCCTGTTCCATATCATCAACCATTCTACCAATCATAGGGGACAGATTGCAGTTGATTTCAGGAACAATGGC
The DNA here is from genome assembly GCF_028464205.1 of Maribacter sp. PR66. NCBI lineage: Bacteria > Pseudomonadati > Bacteroidota > Flavobacteriia > Flavobacteriales > Flavobacteriaceae > Maribacter > Maribacter sp. PR66. The sequence goes on along the minus strand of NZ_JAQPCH010000001.1, from coordinate 402,511 downwards.
TTGGAGCCTTTGGTCTTGGACTATGTGTTCTATAAAAGATAGGTTGCTATGAACTTGGGAGTAAGAATGCAGCTTTGTCTAATGATGTTCCTTGAATTCTTCATTTGGGGCGGCTGGTTCGTAACCTTGGGTACTTTTCTTGGAAATAATGTTAATGCGACCGATAGCGAAATTGCATTGGCGTTCTCTACACAGTCATGGGGCGCGATCATAGCTCCTTTTGTCATTGGTTTGATCGCCGATAGATTTTTTAATGCCGAAAAAATATTGGGCCTTCTGCATTTAATAGGTGCCGGCCTTCTGTTCTTAATGTATAAAACTACCTCTTTTGAGGTTTTTTACCCCTATGTATTGGGCTATATGATTTTGTATATGCCTACGCTGGCCCTTGTAAATTCCGTTTCCTTTAACCAAATGTCGAATCCGGCCAAGGAGTTCTCATTGATAAGGGTTTTTGGTACCATGGGCTGGATTATGGCAGGTGTACTGATCAGTTACTTTTTTAAATGGGATTCCACGGGCGGTATTATGCAGGGTATGCTAAAAAATACCTTTTTAATGACTTCCATAGCCTCGATTTTTCTCGGGGTTTTTAGTTTTACTTTGCCCAAAACACCCCCAAAGGCGAAGAGTAACGGTGATAAACTATCACTCAGGGAAATTTTGGGTCTGGATGCTTTGGGCCTTTTTAAGGATAGGAATTTTTTGATCTTTTTCATATCCTCTATTCTAATTTGTATTCCATTGGCATTCTATTACCAAAATGCAAATCCCTTTTTGGTCGAGGTGGGAATGGAGAGTCCCACCGGTAAAATGACCTTGGGACAACTTTCGGAAATCCTATTTCTGTTGTTATTACCTGTTTTCTTTACCCGCTTCGGATTTAAGAATACGATTATTGTGGCGATGTTGGCTTGGTTTGTTCGCTATTTACTTTTTGCCTTTGGTGATGTTGGCGAACGTGAGTTCATGTTGCTTATTGGGATTGCCTTACATGGAATCTGTTATGATTTTTTCTTCGTTTCTGGACAAATATATACGGATGGCAAAGCGGGACCCAAATATAAAAGCTCCGCCCAAGGATTGATTACCTTGGCCACCTATGGGCTTGGAATGCTGATAGGATTTTGGATTGCAGGGGTAATATCCAATAAATACTTGTTGAGTGATGGAATGCATATTTGGGATAGCATTTGGCTCTACCCGGCCGGTTTTGCCCTGGTTGTGTCTATTTTGTTCGCTCTTTTGTTTAAATCGGAAAAAATCGACTATCAATCTTAGATTTTTTACATAAATTGAAAACCTTAAAACTTAAAATACGATTACAACATGCCAAAGAAAATTAGATTAGGAATTTTAGGAGGAGGAGGAGATTCTCTTATTGGGGTATTGCATAGGGTAGCTTCCCACATCAATGACAATTATCAGATTACAGGAGCGGTTTTTAACCCGAATTATGAAGACAACGTGGCGTTCGCCAAGGAAATAGACATTCCCTTGGACAGAGTTTACAAGGATTTTGACACTTTGGTAGAAGAGGAAATGAAACTGCCTGAAGATGAGCGTATCCAGGTTTGCTCCGTATTGACCCCAAACTTCCTGCACTTTCCAATGGCAAAAAAATTATTGGACAATGGTTTTCACGTAATCTGTGAAAAGCCAATGACCACTACTTTGGAAGAGGCAAAGATACTCCTGGAGGCCCAACAAAAATCGGGAACGGTATTTGCGTTAACACATACCTATACCGGATATCCCATGGTACGCCAAATGAGGGAAATGATCAAGGCAGGGGCCTTAGGAAGAATTCATAAGGTCGATGCAAGGTACTATCAGGGATGGATCAATGCAATTATCCATGATAAGGAGAAACGAAATTCTGTTTGGCGTTTGGACCCTAAAAAAGCGGGTATCAGCTCTTGCATGGGCGATATTGGGGTACATGCCTTTAATATGGTGGAGTACACTACAGGGCTTAAGGTAAAATCCGTTTTGTGCGATTTTAACTATTTATACGATGATAACCAAATGGATGTGGATGGTACCGTCTTGATTAGAATGGGGGACCATGTAAAAGGGGTGATTCGAGGAAGCCAGGTGGCTACCGGCGAGGAAAATGGCTTGGCCATTCGCATTTATGGTGAAAAAGGCGCATTTGTATGGGAACAGGAAAATCCTAATTTCTTGTACAAGATGAGCGATACGGAACCTGTACAGGTTTACAAACCAGGTCACGCCTATAATACTGAGCTGTCCTTGGATGGCACTAAATTACCTCCAGGACACCCGGAAGGAATTTTTGATTCCATGGCAAATATCTATCTGGGTGCTGCTAGGGCCATCCGTGGTGAAAAATATAACGATGGTGAATTCCCAACGATCATCGATGGGGTACGTGGTATGGATTTCATCCTGTCTACTGTGGAATCCAACAAAAATGGAAGTACTTGGGTGAATTTAGAGGATTAATTAATAAACCCATTTAAAAAAGGACCGGCTACTCACCGGTCCTTTTTGCTTTAAAATATTCTTTCGAATTCCTGACATATCAAGATCATGCTTTCCCTTGGGACACGCCCAAAAGGTTCCAGTTCCCGTGTGTAATAATCCCAATGAACTTTTTTCCAATAGTCCAGACTTTTGTCACCTTCTCCCTCCAACTGGGCATAGGCGGCATCGATACTGAAATAGGGTTTTAACTTGACGGAAGTTAACTTTATGATACATTGGGCCTCGCCCTTCCAATTGGTCACTACTTTAAAATCCCCAATTTTTGGCAAGGGTTCGTTTCTGTACTGAAGTCCCAAAAGGGAGTCCGTAGTGGCCTTTTTTATTCCTTTTTTAACAAGATCCGCACATAAATCGGCATCTTGTTGGTTATCGCAAAAATGAATTACCTGTGGGGCTTCGTGGAAGGCATCTTCCAAGTGCTTGTCCAAGTAATCTCCCCACATGTTCCTAGCTGAGGCATTTTCCATAATCTAAAGCGAATGGTTGGTTAGCATACAAATGCTAAAGAACTGGCATAAAATTTAAAAGTGCAATTAAATCGATACATTTTATTCCTTTCCCGATTACTGTTCCGCTTATGAAAAAGTGCCCGACTTAAATTCCTTCGCCGCATGGTTTGCGGCACGGGCCGTAAAAGCCATATAGGTTAAGCTGGGATTTACACAGCTGGAGGACGACATAAAGGCACCGTCCGTTACATATACATTTGGAACAAGGTGCACCTGGTTATGCTTGTTTACAATGGAATTTTTTGGACTATGTCCCATTCGGGCACCACCCATTTCATGTATGCCCAAACCGGGACCAGTCTCTTCGTCATAGGCTTGTACATCCTTAAAACCGGCGGCCTTGAACATGGCCACAATTTGCTTTTTAATATCCTCCCTCATATTGTATTCGTTTTCCTTGAACTCAACGTCAAAGGCCAATTGTGGCAGGCCCCATTTATCCTTTTCAGTGGGGCTTAGTGTTACCCTATTATCGTCATAGGGTAGGAATTCCCCAAAGCCGGTAGCCCCTATAGTCCATTTACCTGGTTTTAGGACTTGGTCCTTGAGCTCTTTTCCATAGTTGAGTTCAGCGATGGCTTCCGTCCAATCTCCCCTGCTGGCCCTACCTTGATAACCAAAACCCCTTAGATATTCATTTTTCCCGGTACTTTCGTCCAAGTTTACAAACCTTGGAATATAAAATCCAGAAGGCTGTCTTCCTTTATAATACCTATCCAAATAACCATCCACTTTTGCGGTCGCCCCTAATTTATAATGGTGGTCCATGATGCCTCTTCCCAAAGCATCGGAATCATTGCCCAATCCGTTGGGAAAACGTTCGGATTTCGATTGAAGCAATATCCCTACGGAGGCCATGGCCGAGGCACATAAAAAGATGACCTTTGCCTTAAACTCCAGTTTTTCATGGGTTTCGGAATCTATAACCTTCACGCCGGTGGCCAACTTTGTTGTATCATCATATACGACCTCATATACAATTGAGTTAGGTCTCAATGTCATATTTCCTGTCCTTTCCGCAGCAGGTAATGTGGAGGAGTTACTGCTAAAATATCCGCCAAAGGGGCATCCCCTAGAACAGCGGTCTCTGTTTTGACAGGTATTACGTCCTTCAAATTTGGCCTCCGGATCCGTAATATGAGCCGCCCTACCTATGGTAACTAATCGTCCATCCTCAAATTTTTTTGCCGTTGCTTTTTGAAAGGCCTCCTCTACACAATTCAGTTTCATGGCAGGTTGGTAGATGCCGTCCGGCAATTGCTTGAGGCCTAAATTTTGACCACTTACCCCAATATATTTTTCCACTTTATCATACCAAGGCGCAATGTCGTTGTATCGCACCGGCCAATCCACGCCAATATTCTCTTTTTTATTGGCTTCAAAATCGATATCACTCCAGCGATAGCTCTGTCTACCCCATGTAAGAGATCTTCCACCTACCTGATAGCCCCGTATCCAATCGAACCGTTTGGTCTCTACATAGGGATGTTCCAAATCGTTTACAAAAAAATGCTTGTTATCATCCTTTGGCGCCCAATTAACCCTACTTTGCACGTGGTACTTTTTTTGATCGTCCGCGGAAAGCTCCCCTTTATAAGGAAAATCCCAAGGGTCGTCGTTCATGGTCGAATAGTCCTTAATGTGTTCCACCATGCGTCCCCTTTCCAGGACCAAGGTCTTTAGGCCATTTTCGGTAAGTTCCTTTGCTGCCCAGCCGCCGCTAATTCCTGTGCCAACCACAATAGCATCGTATGTTTCGTTTTGATTCATTCTGATATTTTTATCTTATTTTATCGGTATTTGCTATATTTATGACTTGACTATTGGCAAAAATGGAAAAAGTGAATTGATTCTCTAAATATAAGATTAATTCATTTACGTCTAGTGCCAAGATAAACAACAGGTTAACAACGAAATCTTAGGTTAAGTAAGGAAATTGGCCATTATCTACGATAATGGTCATCGAGATGGGTAAAGTGAGAATTTATTAAAAACATAGAAAAAACAGCAATCAAGGTATTGAATAATTACATCTAACCGCTTAAAAACAATTAAAGATAAGAGATGAAAACAATTAAAGGGCCAGGAGTATTTTTAGCACAGTTCGTAGATAGCGAAGCACCGTTCAATTCCTTGGATGGATTATGTAAATGGGCTGCCGATTTAGGTTACAAAGGCATTCAAATACCCACGTGGGAAAGTTTCCTTATAGATTTGGACAAGGCTGCGGAGAGTCAGACCTATTGTGACGAGCTCAAGGGCAAGATAAATTCCTATGGATTGGAAATCACGGAACTTTCCACGCACCTACAGGGACAATTAGTGGCGGTGCACCCAGCATATGATTTGATGTTCGATTCCTTTGCGCCAAAAAATGTACATAACAAGCCCAAGGCCAGAACGGAATGGGCCATTGAAACGGTAAAGAAGGCCGCTACCGCCAGTAGAAGGCTGGGCCTAACGTCCCATGCCACGTTTTCAGGCTCGCTGCTATGGCATACCATGCATCCATGGCCACAAAGGCCGGCAGGACTTGTAGAGATGGGCTTTGAAGAGTTGGCCAAAAGGTGGATGCCCATATTGAACCACTTTGACAAGGAAGGTGTGGATGTCTGTTATGAGATTCACCCAGGTGAAGACCTTCATGATGGCGACACCTTTGAACGCTTTTTGGAAGCGACGAATAATCACAAACGCGTAAATATTCTTTACGATCCGAGTCACTTCGTGCTCCAGCAATTGGATTATATTCAGTACATCGATTTTTACCATGAATTCATAAAATCCTTTCATGTAAAGGATTCCGAGTTTAACCCAACGGGAAAGAAAGGAGCCTTTGGCGGTTATAACGATTGGGGCAACCGCGCGGGAAGATACCGTTCATTAGGCGATGGCCAAATCGACTTCAAGACCATATTTTCCAAGTTGACACAGTATGGCTGTGATGTATGGGCCGTAATGGAATGGGAATGCTGCATTAAAAGTCCGGAACAGGGAGCGCGGGAAGGTGCCGTTTTCATTAAGGACCACATCATTGAGGCAACACAAAAAACATTTGACGATTTTGCCGGTGCCGAAACCGATGAACAAATGTTAAAAAACATTTTAGGACTTTAATCATAAAAACTGAACTTATGAAAAATATATTTAAAACAGCTTTTCTTGTAATGCTTGTACTAGGTTGCAAGGAGGCAAAAAAGGAGGCCGAGGAAACCAAGGAAATGGTGGAGGAAACTACAATGTCTTCAAAGGCCGACGAATGGACAACGCTATTCGATGGGGAATCCTTCAACGGTTGGCATGAATACCTAAAGGAGGATGTATCCGATAACTGGAAGATTGAGGACGGCGCTATGGTCTTTTATCCGCCGGAAGCCAGGGAAAATGGAAATCAGTTCAACTTAGTTTCACACGGTAGTTATACTGATTTTGTCCTGTCCATGGATTGGAAAATCGCCCAAAATGGGAATAGCGGCGTAATGTGGGGCGTGAAGGAAATAGATAGTCTGGGGCAACCCTATCTTACAGGCCCAGAGATCCAGGTATTGGACAATGAAGGACACCCCGATGGTAAGAACGGAACCAGCCATCAATCCGGGGCATTGTACGATATGGTATCGCCTATGAAAGATATGACAAAGCCCGTGGGCGAGTGGAATACCATGGTCATTACCATAAACCATAAAACCAATGAGGGAAGGGTTGAATTGAACGGGGAAACCGTGGTGGAATTTCCAGTGAACGACCCGGAATGGGGCGAAATGGTGGCCAATTCCAAATTTGCGGATTGGGAACATTTCGCAAAATACCCTACCGGTAAAATAGCGCTACAAGATCATGGTGATGGAGTAGCCTATAAAAACATCAAAATAAAAGAGCTTTAAAACCCAGAACAATTATTATGAAGAGAATCTATTGTGCCGGATTGTTATTTTCGCTAGTATTCACCGCCTGCCAGGAAAAGGTACAGGAAGTTGCCAAGGAATCCGCAACGGAAATAAAAGATGAAGTTATCGTACATGAGGAATACAGTGGTACCGAGCCTACCACTCCTGAGGAAACGGAGTTCTACGAACCTAAGGTTCCAGTGGTAAACCCCTCTTCCCAAAATGGTGCGCCCAGTGATGCCATAATTTTGTTTGATGGCAGCGGTTTTGACAATTGGATTTCCGCTAAGGACAGCACTGCAGCAAAATGGCATTTGAATGACGATGGTAGTATGACCGTTAACGATAAAACAGGTGACATCCAAACCAAACAAAATTTTGGGGACATTCAACTCCATATTGAATGGAAATCGCCGCTACCTGTTCAACGGGAAGGGCAAAACAGGGGTAATAGTGGTATTTTCCTAAACGGTCTGTACGAGGTTCAGGTATTGGATAATAACGATAATCCAACCTATGTAAACGGACAGGTAGCGTCCATCTACAAACAGCATGTGCCTTTGGCCATGGCTTCCGTGCCTACAGGGGAATGGAATACCTATGATATCATTTACCATGCCCCGGAGTTCAATGAAGAAGGTGGTAAAATTAAGTCTGGTACCATGACCGTTATCCATAATGGTGTTCTGGTTCAGGACCATATTGAGATCAAAGGAACTACACCTTATATTGGGTGGCCCAAGAACCCTGCCCACGGTAAAGGTCCTATAATTTTACAGGATCATGGGGACGATAGCCGCGTAAGTTATCGCAATATTTGGGTCAGGGAACTTTAGTATTTGAGCTCGGCTTTGCAACGCTCGTGAAGGGCATCTCAATACCCGTTCAAAAAAGGTATCTTTGCCCCAACTAAATTCGATTTATGATTCAATCCATGACTGGATTCGGGAAGCATGTTGTACAGCTTCCAACTAAGAAAATTACGGTAGAAATTAAATCCTTGAACAGCAAGAGTATCGATTTAAATGCTCGGATGCCGTCTGCCTATAGGGAAAAGGAGTTGGAGCTTAGAAAGCTGATCGCGAACTCCCTGCAACGTGGTAAAGTCGATTTTAACCTCTATGTGGAGATCACGGGCGATGAGGCTTCAGGCCAGGTCAACGAGAACGTTGTTAGGCAGTACATGAAGCAACTGAAGTCCATTGCTGACGGGCAAGATATTCAGTTGTTGGAAATGGCCCTAAAGTTGCCCGATGCCATGCGAACGGATAGGGACGATATTGATGATGAGGAATACCAGGCAATTTTAGGTGCCTTGGAAGGGGCCTTGGCTGAAATCAACACCTTCAGGTCTGAGGAAGGGAGTGTCCTTGAAAAGGACTTTCTGGAGCGAATAGCGGCATTACAGGGGTTGTTGGAAAAAGTCGTGGCCATGGACCCTGAAAGGCAGGCCAATGTGCGGGAGCGATTGGAAAAGGCCGTACAGGATATCAAGGTGGAGGTAGATGCGAATCGTTTTGAACAGGAACTCATCTATTACTTGGAGAAGTACGATATAACGGAGGAAAAGGTACGCTTGGCCAACCATTTGGATTATTTTGAAAAAACCTTGATGTCCAGTGACAGTAATGGTAAAAAGCTGGGTTTTATCTCCCAAGAGATAGGGCGTGAGATCAATACCATCGGTTCCAAGGCCAATTACGCCCCCATGCAACAATTGGTGGTCCAAATGAAGGACGAATTGGAAAAAATCAAGGAACAGATGCTAAACGTTTTATAATGGAAGGAGGAAAGCTCATTATTTTTTCGGCGCCGTCCGGAAGTGGAAAAACGACCATAGTACGTCATCTTTTGGGAATCCCAGAACTGAATTTGGCGTTTTCCGTATCGGCTACGTCCAGGCCCAGAAGGGGAAAGGAAAAAAATAAGGAGCACTACTATTTCATGACGGTTTCGGAGTTTAAGAACCATATCAAGAACGATGATTTTTTGGAGTGGGAGGAAGTATATCGCGACAATTTTTACGGCACCTTGAAAAGCGAGGTGGAACGGTTATGGGCCCAGGGCAAGAACGTTATTTTTGACATCGACGTGGTTGGGGGGCTTCGAATCAAAAAGAAATTTCCGGACCGTACCCTGGCCGTATTCGTAAAGCCGCCCAGTGTGGACGAGCTTAAGATACGCTTGAAAAAAAGAAGTACGGAGAGCGATGATAAAATCAATATGCGCATCGCCAAAGCATCGGTAGAATTGGCTACCGCACCTCAATTCGATAAGATCATTAAAAACTACGATTTAAAAGTGGCCCTAAAGGAAGCGGAGGAATTGGTCGCGGATTTTGTAGGGGTTAAGAATAAGGAGTAGTGCGTTCTCACAGCTTTTTTTCCTTCTTAATATGATTAGCTAGAAATGCCGATGAAAAGGATAGGACTGTATTTTGGTACTTTCAACCCGATACACATCGGTCATTTGGTCATTGCGAACCACATGGTGGAGTTTTCCGATCTTGATGAGGTTTGGTTCGTGGTAACTCCACAAAGTCCTTTTAAAATGAAGAAATCGCTTCTGGACAACCACCACAGATACCAAATGGTATTGGAGGCTACGGAGGACTATCCAAAGTTAAAACCTTCCAAAATAGAGTTTGAACTTCCCCAACCCAATTATACTATCAATACCTTGGTCCATTTATCAGAAAAATACCCGGATGGACATCAATTTTGCCTGATAATGGGGGAGGATAACCTAAAAGGTTTCCATAAGTGGAAGAACTATGATGCCATTTTGGAGGGATATGATTTATATGTATATCCAAGGATTTCGGAGGGAGAGATGGGATCCAAATTTAAGGAGCATCCCAAAATACATAGGGTAAATGCTCCAATTATGGAAATTTCTTCAACCTTCATTCGCAGGGAACACAAGAAAGGAAAGAACATCAAACCTATGTTACCGGCTGCCGTTTGGAAGTATATGGATGAGATGAATTTTTATAGATAGCAGCGGTTAATCCAAAGCGTATGCTTTTACAAGGTCGTCCGTTCCTAAATATTTATCATTCGTATTATAGTACCATGCCCTTATTTTGGGCATTTTTATGTCGTTGACGGTAATTTCTTCCGATAATAGGATGTACTCACCGTCGTTTTTGGATTCATCGTGGAAGAATTGATAGACTTCCATCTTGTAATTGGTTGGGTCAAAATAAAAGTACCAAGTATCGCTCCCTACTTCTTCGTCGTATTTTACTTTTAAAACCAGATACTCTTTTCCCTTAAATGATTTTTTGCCCACTTTGGGGTCTATAAGGGTCCCAGGATCTTTTAATTTCATGGGCAGGCCATAGAGATAGGTGTAGTAATCCTTCATTTTAAGAGCCCGCTCACACGTAATCTGAAGACTATCCCGGTACGTGTCGGCAATAACGGGACTGTTGTTCAGCAATAGTTCACATTCGCCCTTGTCTATGATATAATCAACCGTATAATTTCCTTTTCGTACGGACGATTTAAAATATTGGCCGGGTAGGTTCAATTCCAACTGTGTCCTACGCGTTTCCGCATCTGGGGTTGACATGAGAATGGCCATTTTTCCCTTAAAACTTTTCCAATTTCCATTGGGATCGTGGTAGGCAATGGCCTTTTCCAACAATTTGGGTCCGGTCAGTTCTTCTTGGGCACTGCTTTGAAGAATGTTAAAGAAAAGTACTGGAAGAAACCACTTTAGAATTTGAATACTTTTCATAGGTCTCTATTAAGTTCATAATGGCGGTCAATAAATCCTTGGTCTCCAGCAAAAGGCTAAAGTAGAGGGCGGTGTTTTTAGGGCTGGATTCGTCCGATCGGGTGCGTTCTACCTGCTTGGCAATTTTAGCATCGAGTTTGTTGAGCAGCTCCTGTTTATTCATGAGAAGCGGTGTCAATTTTTCAAACCTTTTGTTCTCAAAAATATCCTGAATGCTTTTGAATAGGTCTTCCACGTACGACTCGGTTTCCTTTAGGTCCTTTATTTGGTTAAACCGAAGTCTTTTATGGTTGTTATGGACATGCTTGTATCCCGCTTTGGAAATATACTCCAAGGATTGTGTCATATCCTGTAAATAACTCAGAGCGGTGATGTAAAAGTTACTTGTTCCCACACTGGATTCGTCCAAATTCTTGATAAAATAGAAAATGTTATTTCGTAGGTCCTCAACCTCCTTGTCCAGTTTATTGATGCCTTTTTTTCCTTTTTTAAGGGTGTCTATGTCGTGTTTTGCCAGTCCGTCGATACTTTGGGTATAGATTTTATTGCCCCTTTTCATCGAAAGGGCAATGTTTGAGGAACTTTCCTCTATCAATCCAATAATCGTATTGCTTTCTGCACGCTGTAGTTTTTCCTCCAATTTGGTTTCCTTTATTTTTTTGGAATGGGAGAGGTAGTTTTTACCTATGAGCAGGAAAGCCAAAATCAATAGGGCACCAATGGCAATAAGGCCACCAAGGTGTATTATGTAAGCAATTATGGCCGCGGCCGTAAAGGCGCTAAACGCGGTAAAGAACCATCCGCCAATAACATTGAGCACACCTGCGACCCTGTAGACGGCGCTCTCCGGCCCCCAAGCCCTGTCGGCCAAGGAAGACCCCATAGCCACCATGAAAGTCACATAGGTGGTGGACAAGGGCAATTTCATGGAGGTTGCCAAGGAAATCAAAACACTGGCCACCATTAAGTTGACCGAAGCCCGTACCAAATCAAAAGCAGGTTGGTCCTTTACCTTGCTCTTTGGAATGTATACGTACGGTTTTTGGAATTGCTTGTCGATTCTTTCCTGGATACTTTTCGGTATAATTCCACTTAGATTTTCGGAAGCGACAATGGTGTATTTTACGATATTCCTGGAAAGGAAATTGGGTTCAAATCGTTCGTCTCCTTCATCCTGTCTGGATAGGTCAACACTGGTTTTTACCACACTTTTGGCTTTGGATGAAAACCAAAGGGTAATAATCATGACAACCCCTGACAAAAGCAATAGGTAGGTTGGGGTCTGTACGGCCGCAGAAAGTCCTTTCATGTTGAACTCGGTAGGAAGGATTCCGGAGCTTTTCCAGCTAGTGAACGATTCCAATGCCGCCAAGGGCACCCCAATAAAATTGACCAAATCATTACCGGCAAAGGCCATTGCCAATGCAAAGGTGCCCAAAATGATAATGATTGTGTAAATGTTCCATTTCAAAAAGGCGGAAACCATATAGGAAACCAAGGTCCAAAACGCAATATTGATTGCAATAAATAAAGACGCTTGGGTATCGATGAACTGGTTTATAGCCTCAGGAAGGATGGAAGTTCCACTAAGACCTTTGACCAGAATAAAATAAATGATTCCCGTAATAGCCAAACCACCAAATATAGCCCCATACCATTTGGGTTTTTCATGGAATTTAAAGGAAATAAGGATACGGCTGAAAAACTGAACGATAGCGCCAATGGTAAAAGCCACAACAACGGATAGCAGTATGCCCAAGATGATTTCCGTGGCCTTATCTGTATTTATGTAATTGGCCAAATCTGAAAAACTTCCTTCATCGGCATATATTTTTACCAAGGAGATGGCAACGGCGGCACCCAACAATTCAAATACAATGGAAACCGTAGTGGACGTGGGCATGCCCAAGGTATTGAAGAAATCCAAAAGCAGGATGTCCGTAATCATTACAGCCATGAAAACGATCATTATTTCCGAAAATACGAACTCGCCGGGATTAAAAATGCCTTTTCTGGCGACTTCCATCATACCGCTCGAGGAAATGGCGCCAAAAGCTATCCCTACACTGGCTACGATCATGATCGTCCTGAACGAAATGGCCTTACTCCCGATGGCCGAATTCAAAAAGTTGACCGCATCATTACTTACTCCAACCACCAGATCCGTGATGGCCAAAACGGCCAAAGCAATGATCATGAAGAGGTATATGTTTTCTCCCATCTAAAAATTAAATAAATGCAAAAATGATATTATAAATCGTCAATAAGGTTAAAATAAGGTTATGAAGCAGGTGGGAATCAAACCGTAAATGCCCGTCTTTTTGTTATTGAAGATGAAAATAGGAAATAAATCCGTAATAGTCGGAAAATTGACCAAATAGTATTTTGAAGTCCTTCGGTATCAATAATTGGGTTCGATAGACTGGTCCGATGTCATTTTTTCGGATGTTTCGGCCATTACAGGTATGGTCAATGTCTTGGCTTTTAGCGACTCCTGAATTACCAGTTGCTCGTCTTCTTTTATTTTAATGGGAACTTCCAAGGGTTCATACCCTAAAAAGTTGATTTCCATTATGTATTCGCCAGGGGCCACATCTGTAATCTCGAAATTTCCATTGAAATTTGTCTGGTCAGACCAATCGGTATTTTTCAAGGAGACCGATGCCATAAGCAAGGGCTCGTTGAACATTTCGCTGTCCAGAATTTTTCCGCGAACGGATCCGGTCACCTGTGCATACATTAGGGTCGTGAAAAGTCCGGCAATCGCAAAAAATAATACTCTCATTTATCAATAGTTTATTTGCCTGCAAATAAAAACATGCAAGGTTAACTTAAGGTTATGTGCTGGTTATCTATTTATTTTCTTTAGGTTAAGGAAATGGTTGATTTCCGTCCCGTTTTAGTCTCTTTTCATCGCTCTACATCACAAAAAATGTATCTTGCGAGGATTAAACAAGCATCATGAATTGGGAGCAATTACTGTCCTTGCGTAGAAAGGGCGATGTAAATAAACGAATCAGGAACGAACAGAACGAGACCCGATTGGGCTTTGATGTAGATTATGACCGAATCATTTTCTCCGCAGCTTTTAGAAGCTTGCAGGACAAAACCCAGGTGATTCCGTTGTCCAAAACCGACTTTGTACATACCCGATTGACGCATAGCTTGGAAGTTTCCGTTGTGGGCAGGAGCCTTGGTAGGTTGGCCGGTCAAAAAATTTTGGAGAAACACCCGCACTTAAGCGAAATCCATGGCTATAAGTTCAACGATTTTGGGGCGATTGTCGCCGCGGCCGCTTTGGCTCATGATATAGGAAACCCTCCTTTTGGACATAGCGGGGAAAAGGCCATTGGCGAGTATTTCAAGAACGGTAATGGGCGTATTTTCAAGGAGCACCTACGTCCAAAGGAATACCAGGACATTATAGATTTTGAAGGGAATGCCAATGGCTTTAAATTATTGACACAGGATAGGGAAGGTGTTTCTGGCGGCCTTCGTTTGAGCTACGCGACCTTAGGGGCCTTTATGAAATATCCTAAGGAATCCTTGCCCAAAAAACCTACAAAACATATTTCCGATAAAAAGTTTGGTTTTTTTCAGTCGGAAAAGGAAGCCTTTATGGACGTTGCCCAAGATTTGGGACTGATCCAGACTAGAAATGGATCGGATGTTTCTTTTGCCAGACATCCCTTGACGTATTTGGTGGAAGCGGCGGACGACATTTGTTATACGATCATCGATTTTGAGGACGGTATCAATTTGGGATTGATTTCGGAGGATTTTGCCTTGGAATACCTTATAAAATTGGTCAAGGACTCCATAAATACCAAAAAGTATAATACCCTTGAGTATAAGGAAGACCGCATCAGTTACTTAAGGGCCTTGGCCATAAACACGCTCATTCAGGATGCGGTATCCATTTATATGGACAACGAAGAGAATATACTCAATGGTACTATGGATACCTCCCTCATGGATAAAAGTAAATACGATGCCCAGATACGGGACATCATAAGCCTGAGCGTGGAGAAGGTCTACAAGGACCAGGAGGTCATTGAAAAAGAGATTGCCGGATATAAGATTATTGCCGATATCCTAGAGGTATATACCGATGCCCTGGTTAAAAAAAGGGACCTTACGGCATCCAATTACCATCACTTGTTGCTGGAGACCTTGCCGGAATTTTACAGAAAGACGGACCTTTCCCTTTATGAAATACTGCTGAATACCTGTTGCTATGTTGCTAGTCTATCGGACAGTTCTGCCGTGCATATCCATAACAAAATAACGGGAAAACAGCTTTAGAAGTCAACGGCCACTCCCACACCCAGCACTTGTTTGAACTGTATTTTGGGTATGCCGGGATCCACAACAATGCCTGCATCGTTTTGGATTTCGTCAAACAGGATGTCATCGTCATAGATGATATGTGTGCCCAAGGTGGTAAGAATGTATTTGTTCACCCTCATTTTTATGTTCAGTTCCCAATCCACGTCCACATTGCCAAAACTCTTGAGGTAATCGGTATAGAGGTTTAACCGACTATTGGCGTCGATGTTTGTGGCAATATTGAAGTCCCATTTGTGCGTAATCAGAATTCCAAGCTCCAACCGGTGGTTTTCCCCGGGTGTAATTACATTGCCATTTGCATCCAAAATGGCCTTTTCCACACCAAAGGAACCTCTGTCTGCCAAATCCTGATCAAGGACAAAAGTGGATTTTTGGGTGATGGGCGACATGTAAAGATTGAACTTCTGGTTTTTGCTGATATAGGAAGTACCGGCACCAAAAAATAAATATCCGGGAGCCATAAACCGTGATATGGGATTATCCCTATCAGGATATTTGTAACCGTTCGAAAATTGGGTATTGAAGTTAAGCTGCACGGAATAATACCAATTGCTGATAGTATCCCTCCTGTAGCCAACGTTTGAGCTTAGTCGGATCACATCCTCGGTCTTTCTTATTTGACGTCCTTCCTGGGCGTTGAGGCCATACCGAAGTTCAACGATATTGTCCCACTTAAAATACCGGAACTTATAGTCCCGTACGAGCTTTAAAAAACTCAGCCCACTAATGGCATTGTCACCACCCGCATTCCAATTGACAAAAGCCACCTCGCTCAAGTTGATGCCCAACAGGTTTTCCTTCGTCCAAAAAGATGGTACGCGAAAAGGGTCGTACTTGTCCTTTAATGCCTTTGTGCGTTTAAAGGAGATAACCGGGTTCATCAAATTCACCCCCCTAGGTACATGTCTTATTTTCTCCTGTGTCTTGCGGATGACAATAGTGTCTACCACCGTGGTATCGATTACAACGGTATCTGCAATTATGGGCGATGGTATCGTATCCTGGGAATAGGAGGTAACAGAAATGAAAAATACTAGATAGTATAATACTTTGGATTTATGGAAAAAAACATCTTTCATAAAAGTCTCTCAATATAGGTTCGTATTGATTGAATATCGATTTGTGCCAATTGGTATAATTCTTCTTGGGTGCCGTGGGGTATGAATACATCGGGGATTCCAAAGACTTTGATTTCTTTTGGACTGCCCAAATCGTTCGCCACTTCAAGGATACCACTTCCAAAACCACCTATGGCCGATCCATCCTCTACCGTTATGATATGCATATAATTTTTTAGTATTTGATGGATACGTTTCGTGTCCAAAGGTTTGATAAACGGAAAGTGGTAATGACCTACGCTTTGGTCGTTCGTGATTTCTTTTAGCACCTGTATAATGCTGTTGCCTATAGTGCCCGTACTGAGGATGGCAATGTTCGTGCCTTTTTTCAATTCAAGGGCCGTACCGATTTCCATTTCTTCAAAGGGCCGCTCCCAATCCAAAAGTACGCCTCTCCCACGCGGATACCGAATGGCAATAGGGTTTTCCAATCCCAATTGGGCCGTATACATGATGTTGCGCAGCTCCACTTCGTTCAAGGGGGCGCATAGGACCATGTTGGGAATACATCGCAAATAGGCAATATCAAAGGCCCCGTGGTGGGTAGGACCATCCTGGCCTACTAAACCTGCCCTGTCCAAACAGAAAACGACCGGTATATTTTGTAGGGCCACATCGTGGATGATCTGATCATAGGCGCGTTGTAGGAACGTGGAATATACATTGCAAAAGGGGATGAGTCCCGTTGCCGCCATTCCCGCTGCCATGGTAACGGCGTGTTGTTCCGCAATACCTACATCAAAGGCCCGATCCGGGATGGCTTCCATCATATATTTTAACGAACTTCCCGTGGGCATGGCCGGAGTGATTCCCACGATCCTTTCGTTGGCGTTGGCAAGTGCAACCAAGGTATGCCCAAACACATCCTGATATTTTAAAGGCTCCGGTCTATCACTCTTTTTGAGCAGTTCCCCCGTCTTTTTATCGAACTTGCCAGGGGCATGATAGGTTACCTGATTTTCTTCGGCTTTTTGCAGTCCCCTTCCTTTTGTTGTGATAACGTGGAGCAATTTAGGGCCAGGAAGGCTTTTTAAGCGCTCCAGTTCCTGTATCAATGCGTTTAGGTCATGTCCGTCCATAGGACCCGAATAATTGAAATTGAGACATTCAAAAATGTTCTCGTCCTTAGCGGTTCCCTTTTTTACATTGGTCAGGTATTTTTTTAATGCACCTACGCTGGGGTCTATGCCTATGGCGTTGTCATTGAGGACAATAAGGATATTGGTGTCCGTAACCCCGGCATGGTTCAGCCCTTCAAAGGCCATACCACTGGCAATGGAAGCATCACCAATTACGGCAATGTGCTGTCTCTGATGTTCTTCCTTTAATTTGGATGCCAAGGCCATTCCCAATATGGCTGATATGGAAGTGGAGCTATGTCCCGTTCCAAAGGCATCATATTCACTTTCGCCCATTTTTGGAAAACCACTAATGCCGTTGAGTTGTCTGTTGGTCCCGAATATCTCTTTTCTGCCCGTAAGGATTTTATGTCCGTATGCCTGATGTCCCACGTCCCAGATCAATTTATCCGTTGGGGTATTGAAAACATAATGCAGTGCCACGGTGAGTTCCACCACGCCCAAACTGGCGCCCAGATGCCCTTCCTTGGTCGCCACGATGTCGATAATGAATTCCCTAAGTTCCCGGACCACTTGGGCCAATTGGTCCTTGGACAGCTTTTTAAGGTCCTTTGGGGCGTTGATATGTGCTAAGAGTGTGTCCAATTGGGATTTAATTCGTGGCAAAAATACTTCTTTTAAACGCCAAAACAATTGTTTTTAAATAGTAGTGGCCCTGTATATCTTATTGTATTTTTGAAATATGATCGCACCTTTTGATGATTCCTATTTCATGAAAAAGGCCTTGCAGGAGGCCGAGCATGCCTTTGAACAGAACGAGATTCCCGTGGGAGCCGTTGTCGTGATCCAGGACCGGATCATTGCCCGAGCCCATAACCTTACGGAAAAACTGCACGATGTTACGGCCCATGCGGAAATGCAGGCCATAACCGCCGCTGCCAATTTTCTGGGGGGAAAGTACCTTAGGGATTGTACCCTGTACGTTACCTTGGAACCTTGCCAAATGTGCGGTGGCGCACTTTTTTGGAGCCAAATCTCAAAAATTGTTTATGCGGCATCGGACCCAAAACGGGGATTTAGGGCCATGGGTACGCATTTACACCCAAAAACAGAGGTGGTAGGAGGTATTTTGGAGTACGAGGCATCTGAACTTTTACATCGGTTTTTCGAAAAAAAAAGGAGGTAGTCCATAAGTATGTATAAAAAAACCACGCAATGCGTGGTTACAGTTCCTGCAAAATGTAATACTTATGATTAGAGAACGGTCACCTGTCCCGCTACTATGCCTTTTCTGCCTTCTTGTTCAACGTATTCTACTTTGTCTCCTTCCCTGATCTCTTTTCCGTTAAGAGCGGTCGCGTGGACAAAAATGTCCTTTCCCGTGTCGTCGTTGGTAATGAACCCATAACCTTTGGATTCATTGAAAAATTTTACTTTGCCAGTCATTACAATAAAAATTAGGTAATTAATATCCTAAAAATAGCAAATTTTAGGTCACATAGGAGATAATTAGTCTTTTTTATCCTTTGGAAATATTTGATTTTCAGTGTTTTTTGCCGATTTCCCCTGCATTTTCCGAATGTTTTCCTCGGTCAGCATATAGTCGTTCATTTTTTTGCCCCTACTTTCCTTGATCAAGAACAGCGGCATGGCCACCAAAAAAAGCCCTACCGTGCCACCGCCAATAAACTTGTGCGCCGTTGCCTCTTGCGAATCCTCCAGATTAAATCCGTAAACGATACATCCAAAGGAAGCCAATACGATAAGTAAAATCAGGTACCTCATGGCACAAAGTTAGGAAATATGGAATGGAATCCATCGGGTTTACCAAAACACAGGTTTGCAGCAAATCGGTCCAAAATCCCTATTGGCATGCTAAGGTTCGTTAGGATAAAAATCGTCGGGTAAAAAAAACCTTACTTGAAATTCTTGATAAGCTGGTAGGAAAATGAAATGATTTCCTTGTAGTTATCCTTGCTGATTTTCTCGTCTATTCCGTGAAAACGAGACATGCTATCCGGTCCCAACCTAATGGGATAAAATCGGTACACATCGTCCGCGACTTCGTAAAAATACCGTGCATCCGTACCTCCCCCTACCAATCCAGGCACCACTACGCTGTTCGAGAATTGGGTACGTATGGTCTGCTCCAGTATTTTATAGGCGTCTGAATCGATGCTCGATACTTCAGAAGGATTGGTCAAAAACCCTACAGGTTCTACCTTGATCTTATCGGAAATGGTGTTTTCAATATGTTCCTGCACCGATGCTATCGTCTCGCCGGGCAATATCCTAAAGTTGATGGTCGCCTCGGCTACCGTGGGGATTACGTTGTTCTTAACGCCGCCGCTTACAATGGTAGGGGCCGTAGTGGTGTGGGCGTTCAATGCTTCCAGTATGGGGTCCTTGAACAGCCAAGGGTTAGCGAAGGCCATTCTTTTAAAGAACGGGAGTTCCGCGCCCATATATTCCAGTTGGTAATCGATGGGTTTCACCAGTTTGTAGGGCAGTTGGTTGTTTTCCAGGTCCACAATGGCCTTTGCCAACATTCCAATGGTATTTTCCTTGGGCGGTTGGGAACTGTGGCCCCCTTTGGTTTCTACAATAAGCCTAAAAGAGGCAAATCCTTTTTCGGCCAGGTTGACCATGGCTACGGTCTCAATACCGGGAACTAGGTTCTCCGCCAAAAATCCGCCTTCGTCCAAGGCCATGGCCGCGGTAACGCCTTTTGACTTTAAATGCTTTGCGATTTCGGCGGCACCTTTGCTGCCCCCAACTTCCTCATCGTGTCCAAAGGCCAAATATATCGTCTGGGAGGGTACAAAGGACTCCTCCAACAGTTTTTCCACGGCCTCCATAAGACCGATCAAGGTTCCCTTGTCGTCCAAGGTGCCACGGCCAATGACGTGGGTATCGGTAATCGTACCGGCAAAAGGCCATGCCTCCCAGTCCGCGAGTGTGGGCTGGTCCACGGGAACCACATCTTGGTGCGACATTAAAATAACCGGCTTCTTGGAAGCATCGGAGCCTTTCCAGGTGTATAGCAGGCTATAGGTATTTATCTTCTCAAGGGAAAGATTTTTATGCACTAGGGGAAAGGTTTCTTCCAAATACCTGTGAAAGCCAAAAAAGGCGGTCGAGTCCGGAATGGCGTCCTCGCTAAAGGAAATGGTCTCGTATTGCAGTCCCTTCGAAAGGTTTTGAAAGATATCGTCTGGGAGCTCTATAGTTTCGGCAGTGCCCGGGGCCACTTGTTTGGAGCCCATTTGTAGGGTGTTAAAGACCAAAATGCTTGCAATGACAATCAGTATCAGCAGTAAAAATAGTAGTATTTTTTTCATAAGGTGGTGGTTGTTTAGGAATAACTTGTTTGGTCTCTCTAAAGGTATGAAATTCTGGAATGGCTCAATACGTAAAAGTGAACTGCCAAAGGCTAAGAATTATGTTTTTAATTCAACTAAAAGAACTTGTTTTTTTACCTCAGTTCTTTGTTAGCAACTGGCTTTTATTTATTGCGTTAATTGTTTCGAAAAATATATTCTTCTGTGTCCTTTTGGGAAACCTTTTATTTCTCCAATTGGTTTATATCCGTTTTTCAAGTAAAATTCCTCTGCTTGAAAATCAAATGTGTCAAGCATTGAAAATTCCGCTCCTCTTTCAATAGCTATTTTTTCGATGTATCTTAAAATTTTAGTTCCAACTCCTTTTTTTCGGTATTCTTCTTTTACCCACAGGATTTTTATTTCGAGACCATTCCAATATCCAAGTCCACCCAATATTCCACCAATCTCAATTCCGTTTTTATCTTTTGCTACAAACTCCAAACGAGTCCACATATCAGCAATTGCAGAAACTTTATTCAGGTTGTATTCATTAAGTCCGTCAACGATTTTCTTTATATTTTCTTTTTTGCAAGATTCAATAGTAAATTCAATTTCTATTTCCATGTGAGTACTATAGCTTGTTGCTAACGGTCCGGCTATGATTTGTGGCGGCGTTGGAAATCGTTAGATTTCCAGCCGTGGCAAATCCAGCCGTTGATGGTTTTATAGTTTGAAGTTAACGAATTGCAGCTATAAATTATAGCCCTTGTTGTAACACGTTTTTTTTATTTGTCCACCCAAAAGACCTCCTGCTATAAAAGTCGGAATAAAGCCAAATAATAGTATCCAAAAGAATGGCTTGTAGTAGTAATCAACAACTGCTTCGTAAACACTGTCGTTATTCATAAGTCCCTCTTCAACAAATCCAACGGTTGAACCGCCAAAAACTCCACAAATTAAAATTACCATAAGTCCAACCATTCCGACTAGAATAGAATTCCATTTTCGTTGGCAAATCAGATTTTGCATTTTAATTGCTATGTAGTAGCCAGAAAGAAATAAGGCTGTAATTCCAAGTGCAAAATTTAAAGGAAAGTCCAAGATAAAGTCAATTAAATCTTTTATTGGGTTTTTAGCTCCAGTCAAAAGCCAAAGGAAAATCAAAATTGCAATCAAAAGATTTATTCCAATTGTTAGGTATGTATATTTTACCGCTTTGTTCACAATAATAAGTGCTCGATTTTGGGTTTTAGAATTTCGTTATAAATTCCATTTGAATAGTCGTCAAAATTTGAATAACAACCTATAAGCCTACCGTCGGGGAAGGTGACACAATATTTTGAATTTAAAGCTAAGGCTCCAAGCTTGTTCTTTGCTCTATATCGAAGTAAATGAACTATGGGGTAACTGTCCTTATCTTGTAGAATCTCATCTTGTATTTTTTTAATTCCCGATTCCTTCTGCAAATATTCTTCAATAGTAAGTTCTTTTGGTTTTCCGCCTATAAAAAGCTCATACTCTTCAAAACTTAATTGGCTGGAGGAAATATCCACGATTTCAAAGCTATTAGGGTCATGAAGATTCTTCTCAAAATAAGTAGCTATTTCTTTCGGCAATTCTGAAAATGGATTTGCACACGAAACAAAAAGAAGTACTATAAATAATGTTTGTTTATAAAATTTCATAGGTGAAATTAAATGTGTTACAACTTGTTTATATGGATGTAAAATACATCTATATACCTCCAATATAGGAATAAAACAGATGAAAGCTATAAAAGATTAAAATCAAGGTTGGTCAGTGGAAACTAGTTTTAAATTGGTGTCTACCGCATTGGGCGAACTAAGCTTAAAACCTTAGTTTCCCGTAAAGTTGATGAGTTCCCTACGGTAGGCAGTCAACAATTTGGACTTGGAGACAAAGCCCAGATATTTGCCGTCCTTGACTACTGGTAAGTTCCATGCCCCGCTATCCTGGAACTTTTGCATGATTGCTTGCATCTTGTCCTGCCCGTAAAAGATGATCTCCGGTGGTTTTTGCATAAAGGTAATGGCCTTGGTGCTTTTGTACAGGGTGGTATCGAACATAAACTCCCGTATATCGTCCAGCAGGATTATGCCCACCAAGGCTTCCTGGCTATCCACTACGGGGAAGATATTTCGGGTAGACTTGGCCACGGATTCATGGAGCATTTCGCCCAAGGTCATGTGTTGGTCCACCTTTTTAAAGTTCATCTCAATGAGGTCGTCCAACTGCATCAGTGTCAGTACGGCCTTGTCCTTGTTATGGGTGAGGAGGTCGCCGCGTTCGGCAAGTTCCCGGGTATAGATCGTATAGTCTATGGTGTTTTTTGTGATTAGGTAGGAGATGGATGCCGTAATCATCAGTGGAACAAAAAGACCGTAGCCTCCTGTGATCTCAGCAATGAGGAAAATCGCTGTGAGGGGCGCGTGCAACACCCCGGCGATGAGTCCGGCCATGCCAATGAGCGTAAAATTACTCTCCGAAACCGAGAAGCCCAATCCCAGATTGTTAATGACCTTCGCCACCACGTTGCCCAAGGCACTTCCCATCACCATGGTGGGTATGAAGATTCCCCCCGCCCCGCCGGCCGCCAAGGTAGTGGTCATGGCCACGGCCTTGAAAATGGTAATACCGAACAACAGGGCGATGACCACCCAAATATTGTCCAGGAAGGCGTCAAAAGGTGTCTTTCCAAGGGCCTGTATATGGTTGCCGAGCAATAGGTTGTTGATAAAGCTGAAACCTTCCCCGTAGAGCGGTGGTATCATGTATAGCATGATGCCTATGGCGAGTCCGCCCACCAGGAGCCTATATTTGGGACTTTTTAGCGGTTTGAACAACTGCAGGATGCCAAAGTACATTTTGGTAAAATAGATGGAGGCTACTCCCGTCCCTACTCCTAGAACGATGTAAAAAAGCGTATCCTTCACCGCAAAGGCACGTGAAATATTGAAGGTGAACAATACCTCGTTGCCCAAAAAGAAGTAGGAGGTAAGCACCCCCGATATGGATGCCAATAGCAGGGGCAGCATGGAGATCATGGTAAGGTCCATGCTAAAGACTTCTACAGCGAAAATGATGGCCGCGATGGGGGATTGAAATATGGAGGCGATGGCACCTGCCGATGCACAGGCGATCAATAACGAGCGGGTCTTGGCACTGATGTGGAACAATCGGCCCAAATTGGAGCTAATGGCCGCTCCCGAAGCTACCGCGGGACCCAAAAGTCCTACGGACCCTCCAAAACCAACGGTCAACGGGGCGGCGACCAGTTGGGTCAGAATCTGTTTTCGGTCAATGATGCCTTTCTTTTTGGAAAGGGAGAACAGGATGGAGGACACGGCGTGTTTCAAGCGTTCCTTGTGCACAAACTTTACGTAGAGATATACCAAGGTCAACCCGATAATCGGCAGTATAAAGTATAATTGGTTACTGGAGAAGATGATGCCTCGTTCCAGGGAGGCTTCAATAAAATAGGTAATGTTTTTTAGGGTGACCGATGCCAGGCCCGCCAACAACCCTACTACAACGCTAAGGATGTAGATGAACGTTTTCTCGGAGATATGCTTGTACCTCCAAATGAGCAAACGCTTTAAGAATGATTTGTTTTGGGTTGGCATAGTAATACCTTGAATTGAAGGAACGTTCAAAGGTATTTAAATAGTGTTTAATTCCGATGGTTCTTTTTTTGTCATCTGAGTGGAGCTCAGCGGAACGAAGAATCCGTTGTGTGTCTAGTACTCTCAAAAATAACCTGAATTTCTATGGAAATTCGTTTCTAGGATAGATACTTCACTACGTTCAGTATGACAATCGTGTCTGTTAAAGATTCAACTTCAAATGCAATTCCTCCAACTGCGCATTGTCAATGGGGGCAGGAGCATCGATCATAACGTCCCTACCGCTGTTGTTTTTAGGGAAAGCAATAAAATCACGGATGGTTTCCTGTCCGCCTAAAATGGCTACCAATCGGTCCAAGCCAAAGGCGATTCCCCCATGGGGCGGTGCACCATACTGGAAGGCATCCATCAAAAACCCGAACTGTGCCTTGGCCTCCTCTGGGGTAAATCCTAAATGTTTGAACATAATCGATTGGGTCTCCTTGTCATGGATACGAATGGAACCTCCTCCAATTTCGTTCCCGTTCAACACCAAATCGTAGGCATTGGCGCGGACCGCCGCCGGGTCTGAATCCAACAACTCCAATTGCCCCGGTTTTGGGGAGGTGAATGGATGGTGCATGGCATGGTAATGTCCGGTTTCCTCATCCAGTTCCAACAACGGGAAATCAACGACCCATAAAGGTGCAAACTCATTGGATTTCCGCAAGCCTAATTGTTGTGCTAATTCCATACGGAGGGCGCTCAATTGGGTACGTGTTTTATGTGTTTCCCCAGATAGTATACAAATCAAATCTCCAGGTTTGGCGCCCGTGACTTTAGCCCATTTGGCAAGGTCCTCTTGGTCGTAAAACTTGTCTACAGAGGATTTGTAGCTACCATCTTCGTTGCAACGGCAGTAGACCATTCCCAATGCCCCAACTTGTGGTCTTTTGACCCAGTCAATCAGCTGGTCTATTTCCTTTCTGGTATAGGCGTTTCCACCGGGCACGGTGATACCAACGACCAGTTCGGCATTGTTGAATACATTAAAGTCTTTATGTTGGGCCACCTCGTTCAATTCCCCGAATTCCATCCCAAAACGGATGTCCGGTTTATCGTTCCCATATTTTTCCATGGCCTCGTCATAGGTAATTCGGGGGAAGGTATCTACTTCCACCCCGTTGATTTCCTTTAAAAGATAACGGGTCAGTCCCTCAAAGACGTTCAATATATCTTCCTGCTCCACAAAGGCCATTTCACAATCTATCTGAGTAAACTCCGGTTGTCTATCCGCCCTGAGGTCTTCGTCCCTAAAACACTTTACGATCTGGAAATATTTGTCCATGCCGCCCACCATTAACAATTGCTTAAAGGTCTGTGGGGACTGCGGAAGGGCATAGAACTGACCTTCGTTCATACGGCTGGGCACTACGAAATCACGTGCGCCCTCTGGGGTGGATTTTATCAAATAGGGAGTCTCTATCTCTATAAATCCTTGTTGCGAAAGGTACTTTCGCACCTCCATGGTAACCTTGCTTCGAAAGATGAGGTTGTTTTTTACCGGATTTCGGCGAATGTCCAGATATCTGTATTTCATGCGAAGATCCTCACCGCCATCCGTATCGTTCTCGATGGTAAAAGGTGGAGTTTTGGAGGTGTTAAGTACAGTTAGTTCCTTTACCAGTACCTCAATATTCCCTGTAGGGATCTTATCGTTTTTGGAAGCCCTTTCAATGACCGATCCTTTTACTTGGATAACGAATTCCCTACCTAGGTTTCGGGCGTTTTCCAAGAGTTCTGCAGAAGTGCGGTCCTGATCAAATACCAATTGGGTAATCCCATATCTGTCGCGTAGGTCCACCCAAACCACAAATCCCTTGTCACGGGTCTTGTGCACCCAACCGG
This sequence comes from Maribacter sp. PR66, assembly GCF_028464205.1. Taxonomy (NCBI): domain Bacteria; kingdom Pseudomonadati; phylum Bacteroidota; class Flavobacteriia; order Flavobacteriales; family Flavobacteriaceae; genus Maribacter; species Maribacter sp. PR66. The sequence goes on along the minus strand of NZ_JAQPCH010000001.1, from coordinate 376,459 downwards.
ACAAAACAACATCGGTATTTATATGTGAATCCCTTAATTCCCCACAGGTATGGCTTCTGTACATAAGTATCGGTTTATAAAAGAAAGGGCAAATTTAAGAAGTCTTTGTTGATTAGAAATTTATTTATTCCATCCCTTTTTTAAATTGTAAGGAAGGGTATAATTGTTAAAGTTAACATTGTAAGTTTCTAAAAAACAGATACCTATCTTTTTAATGTAAATTTAATGTTAAGTAAATGTTACCTAAATATTGATTTATAGTAAAATAATGCTACATTTGTAACGTTAATGTTATGTCGAAGGTACTTAATTAAAAAATATATATTATGAAATGCCTGATATTAATGTTTGTAAGAACATCATAAAAGTTTCTGGCATTGCATCTGACAATTGAAAAACAATAAAAATATAAACAGATGAAACGTTTACTGATAATCGCCATTTTAGCACTTTCTTTCGGTGTAAATGCGCAACAGATAGCTCCCAAGTTTGAAAAAATAGGGGAAAAGGTAAAAGCCACCTATTTCCATGCCAATGGGGAAATTTCCCAACAAGGTTTTTTCCTGAACGAAAAATTACAGGGAGAATGGATTATGTACGATACTAAAGGCGAAAAAATTGCCATGGGTAACTACGATAAAGGTGTTAAGACCGGTAAGTGGTTGTTTTGGGAAGGTGAAATTGTTAAAGAAGTTAGTTTTGACAACAACAAAATCGCCAGTGTAGAACAAATGAATGTGAAGGAGTCCGTCGTGACCAACTAGTGTCTCCTTTTAAAAAATAAAAAGCCCGATACTTTTGTATCGGGCTTTTTTGTTGCGTGCCATTTATAACACTATTCAGAAATCATTGTCTCTTTTTTATATTCTGTTGAACGAAGACCCCTTAACTTGATTTTAATTCGGTAAACGATATTGAACAATACCGGTACAATGATCAAGGTCAAGAAGGTGGCTACCAATAGGCCGAAAATAACTGTCCATGCCAAGGGTCCCCAGAACACCACGTTATCCCCACCAATGTAAATATGCGGGTTAAACTCGGAAAAGAGGGCAAAGAAATCGATATTCAAACCAATGGCCAAAGGGATCAATCCCAACACGGTGGTAATAGCGGTCAAGATTACGGGGCGCAAACGTGCCTTACCTCCCTTAACGATGGCTTCGGTAGCTTCGGGCAAGGTCAAAAGGTCCTTGTCGTCCATGCCCAATTTTACCTTTTTTCGGTCTACCAAAATCTGGGTATAATCCAGCAGTACCACGCCGTTGTTCACCACAATACCTGCCAAGGATATAATTCCCATCATGGTCATCATGATCACAAAGGACCAACCGGTAATCATCAATCCACCAAACACTCCAATAAAGCTTAGGAAAATGGCAATCATAATAATCAAGGGTTTTGAAATCCCCCCAAATTGGAATATCAATATCAACATGATGAGTCCTAGTCCGGAGAAAAAGGCACCGATCAAGAACATCTGCTGCTTGTTCTGTTCCTCGATCTCCCCGGTATAATCCACCTTTATATTTTCCGGCATGCCCTCAAACTGCTTCATTTCCTCCTGGATTTGGGCAACGATGGCCGCGGCGTTCCCCCCGGCTTTTAACCCCGAGTAAACGGTAACCACCCGGTTACCATCACGGTGTTTGATCGCACTGAAGCCGGAAGTATTGGTTTCCTTGGCAACGGCGGAGATGGGAACTTCCTTTATCTGTCCGCTTGCGGGATCCCTAAAAATGATGTTCTGGTTGAACAGGGCACTTTTATTATACCTTAGATCTTCGTTGAAACGAACGTTGATGTCGTAATCCTCCCCGTCTTCCTTATAGACCCCGGCCTTTTCGCCAAAAAGCGATCGGCGCAATTGGTTCCCTACCTGGCCCACGGCCACGCCCAGTTCCCCGGCCTTTTCACGGTCCACGTTCACGCGCATGGCGGGCTTGCTCTTGTTGACATCGATTTTCAGTTCCTCGATACCTTCAATGTTCTTGGTGTTCAAGAAATTACGGATGTCCTCTGCAGTGCTTATCAACTGATCGTAATCCCTGCCTTCCAATTCAATGTTGATGGGAGGGCCCGCTGGCGGACCGTTGGCTTCTTTTTCAACGGATATGGCCACCCCGGGATAAATTCCCGCTACGGCCTCCTGTACCTTGGCACGGATATCCTCCGTATTCACACCATCACGGTATTTGAATTCCGCAAAGTTTACGGTCACTTTTCCCTTATGAGGCATTTCTGCAGATGAACCACCATCTGTCAGTGGGTTTCCGGCCCCTTCGCCTACTACGGATACCGCCGAGGTTACGATGAAGTTCTCCCCATTCTTTTTGTATGCGGGGTCGTCCATGAGTCCGTATACCTGTTTTTCGACTTCCTTGGTGATCTCGTTGGTTTTTTCGATTGCGGTGCCTTCTGGGTATTCTATGTAGACATAGATTTCATTGGGTATGTTGTCCGGGAAAAATTCCACCTTGGTCCTGCCGGTGCCCAACGACACGCCAAAGAGCATGAATACCGCAATCAACAAAAGAAAGGTGAGGCCAAAATACCAGTACACGTTTTTGCCCCGTAAAGCATGCTCTAGACGTCTCTCGTACCAATCCTCAAAACGGGACATAGTGTTCTTTTGAAATCTCTGCGCAGCTCCCTTAATTACATATTTGTAGACCCAAAACATGATTCCGGTTAAGATCAATACTGAACCCAATCCGCGCATGGCTCCACCAAAAATCAATATTAGGGCACCAAACCCACCTAAGATGATGCTCAAACGGATCAACTGTTTTTTGGTAAGTTCCTTTTCACTGGTATTCATGAATTGGGACACCAACATGGAGTTCATAAAAATGGCCACAACCAAGGATGATCCCAATACTACGGATAGCGTTATAGGAAAATACTTCATGAACTGACCAAAGATTCCGGGCCATAGTCCTAGCGGAACGAAGGCCGCTACCGTGGTTGCCGTTGAAATAATAATGGGATAGGCGATTTCACCAATACCCTTTTTGGCAGCCTCTATTTTGGGCATACCCTCGTCCATGAGTCGGTATACGTTTTCCACCACCACAATACCATTGTCCACCAACATACCCAGTCCCATGATCATCCCAAAAAGGATCATGGTGTTGAGGGTGTATCCCAAGGATGAAAGAATCATAAAGGACATGAACATGGACATTGGGATGGCGAATCCAACGAAAAGGGCGTTTCTGAACCCAAGGAAGAACATCAATACGGTGACCACCAGAATGATTCCGAAAATGATATTGTTCACCAAGTCGTCCACCTGATTCAGCGTTCTAGTGGAAGAGTCGTTGGCGATGGATATGTGCAGATCTGCCGGAAAGTAGTTTTGCTGCTCCTGTTTCACGATTTCCCTAATCTTGTCCGCCGCTGAAATGGCGTTCCTACCGGCACGTTTCTTCACGTCCAACATCACCACATTATCCCCAAATTCCCGGGCATACGTAGTTTTGTCCTTTTCCTCAAAGGTAACCTCGGCTACATCCTTTAAATAAACCGCACCGTTTTCTGATTTTACCACAAAGTTGTTCAGGTCACTGGGATTTTCGATCTCCCCCAAAACCCGGATCGTTCTTCGTTGTCCACTGGCCTTTAAATTTCCGGCGGATATGGTCATGTTTCCGTTACCGATGGCATTCAATACATCCTGAAAGCTGATCTTGGCGGCCATCATTTTGTAGATGTCCACGGCTACCTCCACCTCTTTTTCCTGGGCCCCGCGTATATCGGCCTTTTTGATTTCCGGAAGGTCCTCTATTTCATCCTGAAGATATTCGGCAAATTCCTTCAAACGCTCCACCGGATAATCTCCGGTAAAATTGATGTTCATGATGGGTACTTCCTCAGAGAAGTTTAGGTCGAACACATTCGGTTCTACCTTGGCACCATTGAAAGTGGGCCAGTCCTCACTGGCCTTCTCCGAATCCACTTCGTCCTTTACGTTCTGTTTGGCCTGTTCCACGGTAATTTCCTCATCGAATTCAACCGTAATAATGGCATAGTCCTCTTGGGAAGTGGAAACAATTTCTACTACGTTGCTCACGTTTTTGAGTCGGTCCTCCAACGGGTCCGTTATCAATCGTTCAATATCCTCCGCGGTATTCCCGGGGTAGGGGGTGCTGATGTAGACCTTGGTCTCCACGATTTCCGGGAAATCCTCCCTTGGCATCGCCATATAGGCCGAAAAGCCCAGCCACAGGAAAATGGCGATCATCACATAGATGACCGATGGGTTGTCAATGGCCCACGAGGACAGCTTAAACTCCTTGTCGGCGTTTTTCTTTACTTTATCGCTCATGGAAACTTACTTTTGAATTTTTACTTTTTGGCCGTCCTTTACACTCCGGGCACCTTCCTTGATTACTTGGTCACCCGCTTCCAGACCGGACAATACCTCTGCTTGACCCTTCTGGGTTTTGCCAATGGTTATTATGGTTCTCTTCACGACCGCTTCATTTTCGGAATCGGGATTACCGGCCACGAAAACATATTGATCACCTTCCGCGTTTTCGGAAATAATGCTCGAAGGTATCAAGATGGCATTGTCGCTTGTGTAATCGTTAAGGTTCACCTTGGCGGTGAGGTTTGGTTTGATCTGTCCGTCCTTGTTGGGAACCGGAATTTCAACGCTGAACGATCTATTGGCGGGATTGATAAAGTTTCCGGTTTCCCTGATTTGTGTTTGGATGCTGTCACCCAAAACCGGGAAATACACCAAGGCCTCCTTGCCTTTTGAGATGGCCCCTAGATACGTTTCTGGCACATCGACCTCTATGAACATATCGGAAAGGTTTACGATGCGGAATACTTCCGAACCCGGACCGGGTGCAACAACCGTCCCTTGATCTTTGATAACATCGTCAATAATACCAGAAAAAGGGGCCCTAATGGACGATTTCCCCAATTGACTTTCCGCTTGTTTTACGGCATCCTGTCTGGCCTCGAATTCGGCCTTCGCCGATAGGTATTCGATTTCAGACCCTATCTGTTGGTCCCACAGCCTTTTCCTTCTTTCAAAGGTGGTTTTGGCCAGTTCTGCCTGCGTCTTTAACTGGGAAAGCTGGCTTCCCATGCCGCCATCGTCTATGGTCGCCAATAACTGCCCCTTGTTTACGCGCTGCCCTTCCTTCACGTATACCTTTTGCAAGGTACCCGCCATTTCTGGATAGATAAGCACGTTCTGTTTGGTGCTTACATCGCCCTGAAGTTCCAAGTAGTGATTGAATACTTGGGGGTTTGCTTCGATCGTATTGACCAAGGGTAGTTTTTCTTCCGTACCAAATTTCAATATGGCGGAATCCAACTGTGCCAATTGGCTTTCCAGTTCTTTTTGTTGGGTTACCAGCTCGTTCTTTTTGGCCCGTATCGCTTCCAAATCACCCTTTTCTATAACACCCGTTACGGATTGGTTTTCGCCCCCGCAGGATGCTAGTCCTAGTGAAATGGCCAGAAAAAGTAGTTTTTTCATAATACTATATTTAATTGATTGATTGCTTAGGATTGTTTGTTTAGAATGATTTCCAGTTCCGTTTTCTTATTGATGACGTCCACCATGAATTGTAGGTATTCCTGTTGGGCCGTATACAATTGCGTCTGCGCCTGCCTTAGCTCAAAACTACTGGCGAGACCTTCCGTATATTTGATTTGGTTCTTGTTTTCTATACGCTCTGCAAGTGCCAGGTTTTCCTTGGAGGTCTGGTATTGTTCAATGGCCAATACGTAGTTGCTTTTGGCATTTTCTAATTGTAGACGTATTTGTTGTTCTGCCTCCGTTAACTGGGTCTTTGCCTTTTGCATAGCGATTTTGGCTCGCTGGGTGCTTGCACTTCGCTTTAAGGAACTAAAAATGGGGATGCTTAGATCAATGCCAAAGGAAGAAAACTCGAAATAGTCCTGGCCCCTATCAAAAAAAGTAAATTGATCCCCAAAGGAAAGCGCACCGTAGCTTACAAAACCATTTAGGGTGGGCAGGGCCCGGCTTCTGGCCAATTTCCATTCAAAATACCGCTGTTCGTTGAGGTTGAGGGCAATTTTATAGTCCACGTTTTCTTCAAGGTTCAAATCGGTTTCCATGATTCCCAAGTCGATTTGTTCTTGGGTGAGGTTTTCCAAATCCTCCTTTAGTTGGGTTGGGGCATCCAGATCCAGTCCCATGACCACGTTCAGCATCTGAAGGGTAATATCTTCCAATCGTACCGCGTTCTTCAACTGGTTTTCAATGGATGACAATGTTATTTTTAGCTGGTCCACGCTTTCTTCATCACTAAGTCCGTTCTCAAACAGTTTGGTGGTCTCATAGAGATTTTTGTCCAAGGTTTCCTTGTTTCGCTGTAGAATTGCGACGCTCTCTTTCGCCAAAAGGACATTTCCATAGGATTCTACCACCGCTTTACGAACTTCTTGGGTCGTTTTTTCATTGTTATTGGCACTGTAACGTAAAAAGGCCTTGGTCGCCTGCACGCCTACAATATAGGAGCCGTCAAAGATTTTCTGGCGTAGTGTGGCGGAGGCATTTACCTGCTGGGGTTGCCCAAAGACCACCTCCACAAAGGTTCCAGGTTCACCACCGGCAATTTCGCCCGGCAACTGCACTACTTGTTGTATCAATTGGTTTTGGTAATTGACCGCACCTGATATTTGCGGCAACCCGTCCGCAATGGTTTCCCATTTTTGTTTTTGGGCATCGATGAGGTCCCTATCGGCATTGATGGCACTATAGTTGTTTTCGAGTGCAAAGGCAATGGCCTCCTCCAATGTAAAGCTATAGGTTTCTTCCTGCGCATGGCCCAATACAAAGGCCATGAGCGTAATTAAAGTGATTAGTTGATTGCGCATTTATTGTTGATTTGAATTGATGATCTCGTTTAATTTTTGTCGGCCTTCCGGGGAAACGATACCTCTTAAGTGATATTCCAAATAAGTTTCCATTAAAAAAATGGGGGAAAAACGATCTAAGGGGAACATAACTTGGTCTTTTATACTGTTCATACCGGCAAAATAAATGCGGGCAATGAACTCAACATCCAAGTTGGGTCTATAGAGCCCCATTTCCATGCCCCTTTGTATATTTGAAGTGACACAGTGCTGCATCATCTCAAATTGCATATCCTTGAGTTTCATGTAGATTTTAGGATAGTACTTCATTAATTGGTATTGGGGGGATGTCTTCTCGTCTTTAAGATGGCTAAGGACATATTTTTTAATTTCAAAGAGTTCCTCGATAGGGTCTTTTTCCAACTCGGTTATTTCGTTGATTCCATCACTCATGGAACAGAATTTGCCCATGACACAATCTTCGACCAAGGCAGTTTTGTTGCTGTACTCTGAATAAATGGTCTTTTTGGAGATGCCCATGGTATTTGCTATATCGTCCATGGTGACACTCTTGAACCCATAGTTCAGGAACATATCCGTTGCCGTTTCCCTTATTTTCTCTTTCATAATAGGTGGCAAATGTAGGGCAGGAAACTTTAAAAACCGAAAAAGTTTCCAAAGTTTTACAATTTATTAACAAACGGTGGATTCAATGGTTCGTGGCTGGTAGGAAGCGGGGTTCAGTGAGATTCGCTTCTTGTTCCTCCATCCTGGGCGTATCCACATTCAAGCTCCAAAAAAAGGCTTTGTTTAAAATATTATACTTTTTTCTAGGGTTGGCTTCCTTCTTCATTTTGTTCCTCTTTTAGTCGATTTACGAAGTTTTTATAGGCAATTTCTCCCTCTTCCTTCCAAAAGGCATCGTAATGCTCCCATTCTGAAAAATCCCTTCGCATGGGTCTGCATCGGTTTTTGAAGAATTCTTTTTTCCTGGATTTTTTCCTTTTGTCATGGCTGCCTCCGCCACCTCCAAACCCAAAAATTATTTTGGACAATAACAGAATACCCAAGGCCTGCCAGTAGCCCACCCTAGGTAATCCGAATAAATATGGCATCAACCAGTTCCACAAGTACATAACTACATAACCCACCAAAAATGCAATTCCTATACCCAGCAGTACAAAAAAGAAGATTTTCACTCCTTTTTTTACCGATTTCTTTACGGTGTTTTCCACCTGTTTTTCAATGTTTTTGCTTGTTTCCATAACTCATGTGTTTATTTTTTCCGATTTTAATTTTTTCAACAAAATGGACAGGGCCCTATGTCTTCTTGACATCAGTGTTCCAAGTGATATACCGGTCTGGTTCGCTATTTCCTTGTAGGTGTATCCTTCAAAGTCCACTGCAATGATGATGTCCCTATAGACCGGTTTCAGCGCTGCAATGGCTTCTTTCAGCTTCTCTTTCAATTGCTCTGGATAGGTCTCCTGAAAGTCATCCTGAAACAGATTCGTGAATTCCGTCCATAGAATTTCCAAGGTTTCCCCATCATCTACCCGATCTTTTTTAGTGCGCATGATATCGATAATCCTATTCCTGATGGCGTTGTAAACAAACCCGCCTATATTGTGAATGGGCAAGGCGTCCAAAGGCCTGGAGAAAATCCGTAGCGCAACATCCTGAATAATATCCTCCGCGTCACTTTCTGCCGTGTGCCTTATTTTGGAACGCACATAGCCCTTCAGCGAACTGTATTCTTCCTCAAAGAACTCGGTTAGGTTGTTATTCTGTTGTTTTCTTGAAACCACTGATGGTTTTTCTTTAGGTCCTCACTACTAGAGACGACAGTTTTAGAAAGTATTGCGTTTTTTTTGGAATATTTTCTTTTAACATCTGACGTATTTGTTCGCTTTTTGTAACAATGGATGTATTTTTGAAAAAAAACTGCATGCAATCCATCGATTTTTATAGGTCGGAATTCATTTCTTATATGGAGTCCAAATTTGTGTTGAAGGAACCTGTAAATCTTTACGAACCCATTAACTACATATTAAAATTGGGAGGGAAACGCCTTCGCCCAGTTTTGGCGCTGCTAACGGCCGAAATTTTTGACGGGTCCTATAAAAATGCCCTCGATGCCGCCCTGGCCATAGAAGTCTTCCATAATTTTTCCTTGGTACACGACGATATCATGGATGCCGCACCCGTGCGAAGGGGCCAGGCGACCGTACATGAAAAATGGGATATCAATACCGGGATATTATCGGGCGATGCCATGCTTATCTGTGCCTACCAACTTTTTGAAAATTATTCACCGGATACGTTTCGGGATTTGGCAAAACTCTTCAGTACAACGGCCCTGCAGGTCTGCGAGGGGCAGCAGTACGATGTTGATTTCGAGTCCAGGGAAGATGTAAGGTTTCCGGAGTATTTAAGAATGATCGAATACAAAACGGCCGTTCTGGTCGCCGCCGCCATGAAAATGGGCGGTATCGTGGCGAATACCAGCCTACGGAACCAGGAACATATTTACAATTTTGGGTTGAACCTGGGCATCGCCTTTCAGCTTCAGGACGATTTTTTGGACGTATTTGGGGATCCTGAGACCTTTGGAAAACAGGTAGGAGGCGATATCATCGAGAATAAAAAGACAATTCTCTTCATTAAGGCCTTGGAATCCGGTTCAGGATCGATTAAAAAGGAACTTTTGGACCTGTATTCCATTCAACCTGGTGACCCAACGGATAAAATCGAGGCCGTAAAGACCATATTCAGGGAGAGCGGAGCTGCGGAATCCACCCAAAATGCCATTGAATCCTTCACTCAAAAAGCCTTTCTTATTTTGAACGATTTGGATATAACCGATTCCAAAAAGGCCATTCTCAATCGGTTTGGAGAGAACCTGATGCGCCGTACGGTTTAATCCAAATTTTTCTATTGCATTTTCCGGGTTTAAAAAAGTCGTTTAAAGATTGCCTTGATGAAGGGTATGTTGGGGCATCCAGAGATAAATTGGAGCTCTTCCCCAAAACTCGTCTCTTCGTCCAGAAACTTGAAGATCAGTTCTGGTTTTCTTTTTTTGAACAGGCTGGTGAAAATTTCATGCCCTATCGCGTTATTGTTATAAAGCACGTCCAGAAGCAACAGATCGTAGAACCAAAATCGTTTTTTTTGCCCTAGGGCGTGTATAGTGTTGTCCGACTTCAAATTGGACACCAACAACGGAATTTTCTTGGAAGACCCCATAAAGGTGTAGCCTGTACTGGGTTTGGCCCATCCGCCCGCGGTTCCAATACGTGTAATCCTACCAGAATTGCGTTGGGTAAAATCATGGCAGGTCATGGGGATACTTCCCTGTTCCTGCTCCAGGATTTCGAAAGTATCGCATTGTAGATTGGTACGGATGTAGTCCCTAAGGGCCGCTTCATAGTCGGATTTTGGCAGCACCTCTTTGGAAAAGAGCGTGTACTCTACGAGGGCCTCGTCTTCCTTAAAAGGTAGTACGTACATAAACCGTGTATTTCCTTTTTGTGGAACGGAAAAATCCATGTACGTCGCCTTTTCCACCTCAAATACCGGCTTTGGGGTTTTAACGATCCATCCCACAAAGTGTTGTTGAAGCAGGGGGTATTTTTTATCGGCCTCCAGCATTTCATAATGAAACCGACTGTCAAAAACCTGCTGGCACGTATATTGGTTTTCTTGGGTATGGACCGAAACCGAACTTTCCGATTCCTTTACTTCGATTACCGATTCTTGTTGAAAACGGATATTGGGATACCCCTCAAGTTTTTCAAAATAATGCGCGTAGAAATCGATGCCCCGTACCATTTTATAGGAGTAGGGGGCAATGTCATAGCTTTTGGAAAAATCCTGCCCCTTGAAAATAATCTGCTTCCATTTTTTATACAAGATGTCATCAAATGCTCCATCGCCCTTTTCCCAAAAACACCAGGTACGATCGTTGCTCTTTTTGGCGTCCCTATCCAAAAGGAGGATGGACTTTTGGGCAAAAAACGAATCCTTGCCCAAGGCATGGGCCAAAAGTAGTCCAGAAGCACCTGCTCCAATGATGATGTAGTCGTAGTCCAATTTGGCCATACCCAAAAATAGGGATTTCCGTATCCAACTTTCAAAATTCTACTGGGTATTAATTTATCCGGTACCTCAGACCCAGAAATCCCCGTATGCCCTGATTGGGACCATAGACATACGAAGGGTCAAAGGTAAGGGCATTGGGATTGTTGGGTGTGGCAACGGGAATGCCGTTGGAATCGAACACCACCTCGCGGTCGAAGGGGTCGTTGGCACGGGCGATGATAAAGGGATTGCCTCGGTTTGGTGTCCAGTCCAACAAATTTTTAATTCCGCCATAGATTTCCATATCCTTAAGTCCCTTGTACGTAAATTGAACGTTCTGTATGCTCCAAAGTGGGGAATAATCGCTTCGTGGGTCCGTTTCGCCCAAGGTGGGAAGTCGCATAGGGCCATACAGATTTCCGGTATAGTCCACCGTTAGTTTTAAATTTTGAAACGTATAGCCCAAGTTCCAAGTGCCGGTGTAGCTTTCCGTAAGTATCTGCCTGGTTTTTATACTATTTTCCGTTTGGCTGACATCCTGAAACGTTGCACCGAGCAAAAACTTGAAACCACTGGGAAAGACCACATCCAAATTGGCACTTATACCTTTAGATTCCGAAAAACCGTCCAGATTGTCATAGATGATCTGGTTGGGATTGGTATCGTAATCAGGTAAGATGGCATTGCTGAACCGGGTATAGAAGGCCGATGCGTCCAAACTTGCGAACGTACCATTGGAACCATATATCTTTTTAAGATAGTTCAGGTTCACGTTGACGGAACGTTCCGGTTCCAAAGCTTCGGTTACGATAACGTCCCGGGCACCGGTCAATGCGGCATGGTCTTCCGTGAATAAATTCACTACCCGGAACCCCGTACCCGCGTTCAGGCGTAGTATATCGTTATCCGTTATCTTAAACCGGTAGGCAGTCCTGGGCGTGTAAATCGCCCCGTGCCGATTGTCATAATCGTATCGGAGTCCCACTAAAAGGGAATGTTTGTTGGCCAAGGCCACTTCGTCCTGTAGGAATAGGCTAGGAATCCAAACTTGGTCCGCAAGGGTTGTTGCCGGAGTATTGTCGTTGTAAAAATTGTATCGGAGGGACGTGCCCAGCAAAAGATCGTGCCTGCCCACTTTTTTGTCCCAGGTCATTTGGGCAAAGCCAATGCGCTGATCCGCCAAATACGGGGTATCCCCGTACACCGAATTCTGACTGTGGTCATTGTACGAAAAGGAGAACAACACTTTTTCCTCCAGGGGTAGCTGATATTTCCCCAAAACTTCCCATCGGCTGGTGTAGATACTCTCACCATATATTTCATCTCCTCCACGAAACTCCGGGGTCCATTGCAGCTCCCCGCCCCATCGGTCTTCATAAAAATAGCGGCCGGCCAGTGAAAATATTCGGTTATCCTTTCGTTGAAAACCCCACTTTTGGAATATGGAGATACGCTCCTGAATCGTTAAATCGGTAAAATTATCCCCGTTGTTATCCACCAGCTGATCAAAATTGAAATAGTTGAGGCCTAGTAGCACGTTCGCTTTTTTCCCTACGTCTATTTTGGCACCCACATCCAGATTGTATTCGCCCCATCCGGTCAAAAAGGTATCTGCGGCGAAATCCGGGGCTTCCAAATTGTTTTTGGTGATAATATTGATTAATCCCCCTACGGCCTCGCTACCATATAAACTGGAGGCAGGCCCTTTGACGATTTCGATCTGTTGGATCAGGGAGTTAGGGATTCCCATAAGGCCATAAACCGTTCCCAGGCCGCTTACAATGGGCATGCCATCGATCAACACCAGGGTATACGGACCTTCCAATCCGTTGATGTGGATATCACCCGTATTGCAGACATTACAGTTTATTTGCGGCCGAACCCCATTGACGTTCTGCAAGGCCTCGAAAATGTTTGCCGTTGGGTTTTGTTTCAGAAAAGTAGTACTATAGACCTCCACAGGAACCGGGCTTTCGGAACGGCTCACGGCTTTAAGGGTACCTGTAACCACCAATTCATCCAGGCTTTCCGCCACTGGGGCCATTTCTATATCGAATACCAGTTGCTGGTTTTTTACAATTGAAATTCGTTGTTCAAAAGGGGCATATCCCATAATGGAAGCGATAAGGGTATACGTTCCGGCATCCACATTGTTAAGGGAATAATTCCCAAATTCATCGGTAGCACTTCCGATTTTGGTGTTTTTTAAATAGATGTTTGCAAAAGGAATCGCCTGCCCCTCAGATGAAACATGGCCCGATACAGTAGCTTCCTGTGTCCATGTCCTAAGACAAAACAACATTAGAAGCATACAGCAAACATATCTAATACACATAAGTCAAAATATTATTTTAACAATTACTAAAAATAAATTTAGACAAAACTAAATATTTGTTTTTGGATATAAAAATGTAATTTAGCAGGATATAAAAAAATAATGACCCTTTCAGAAGAAGATTATATAAAGACCATTTATCATTTGAGCGGAGGGCAGGAAGCTTCCATTTCCACGAACGCCATTGCGGACCAAATGGATACCAAACCATCTTCCGTAACGGATATGATCAAAAAACTATCCGAGAAGAACATGGTGAACTACAGGAAGTACAAAGGGGTTTCCTTAACGGAAAAGGGTAGGCTTACGGCGCTTTCCATTGTTAGAAAGCACCGGTTGTGGGAGGTCTTTTTGGTGGATAAACTGGATTTCGCATGGGACGAGGTCCATGAAGTAGCGGAGCAGTTGGAGCATATAAAAAGTGACAAGCTCATTGATAAATTGGATACCTATTTAGGAAACCCTAGGGTAGATCCGCACGGCGACCCTATTCCATCCAAAGATGGGGAGTTTAAAAAGTCGGTCAAAAAATTGGTCAGTGAACTTCCCGTTGGTTCCGAAGGTGTTTGTGTGGGGGTCAATGATTCCTCCGTCGCTTTTTTGAAATTTTTGGACAAGAACCAAATATCCTTGGGAGATACCTTAAAAATTGTGGAGCGGGAGGATTTTGATGGTTCCATGAGTATCCTGATTAACAAAAGGGAAATGAGGATATCGGACCAAATAGCCTCTAACCTCTATTTGGAAGTATTGGAAAAGAACTAAACGAACGTATATGGATGCTGTTATCACCTATTTTGAATCGATAAACCCTGTGTTGGCTGCCTTGTATGCCACCTTGTTCACATGGATTCTTACGGCGGCAGGAGCCTCCTTTGTCTTTCTTTTCAAGACCATGAACAGGGCCGTGCTGGACGGTATGCTTGGCTTTACTGGGGGCGTTATGGTCGCCGCCAGTTTTTGGAGCTTGTTGGCCCCGGGTATCGAAATGAGTCCGGGCGAGGGCTTTGTAAAAGTAATACCCGCCGCAGTGGGCTTTTTATTGGGGGCTGCATTTATTTTTGGTTTGGATAAAATTCTACCCCATTTGCATATCAATTTTAAGGAAAGCGAGGCCGAAGGTGTAAATACCCCTTGGCATAGGACAACCTTGCTCACCTTGGCCATTACCTTGCACAACATTCCAGAAGGATTGGCCGTGGGGGTATTGTTTGGGGGGGTTGCCGCGGGTTTTGAGGGCGCTTCCATTGGTGGGGCCGTCGCCCTTGCCTTGGGAATAGGGCTTCAAAATTTCCCGGAAGGTTTTGCAGTGGCCATGCCCTTGCGTAGGCACGGACTTAGCCGGACGAAGAGTTTTCTATTCGGACAGGCCTCTGCTATTGTAGAGCCCATTGCAGGCGTTTTGGGAGCCTGGGCGGTACTTACGTTTCAACCCATTCTGCCCTACGCACTTTCCTTTGCGGCAGGAGCCATGATATTCGTGGTCGTGGAAGAGGTTATACCGGAAACACAACAGGATAAGTATACGGATATCGCAACCATGGGCTTTATAGGTGGCTTTATCATCATGATGACGCTGGATGTTGGATTGGGATAAACCGATCTTTCATAGTGGGGCCAAAATAATTTTTCAGGAAATACGCAGTTATAGTTAGTGAACTTTCGACTTGAGTAACGGCGAATTCGTAATGACCCTAACAGCTTAAAAATATGGATTCAAAAAAGAGACATTGGTTTTGGAACTTGATTTTGGTCATCACCATCGTACTATGCGTCTCGGCCTTAACGGTCCATTATAAAAACTGGATAAAGACCGCACCGGACTATATTCGGCTGCTATCCGGGTTTTATTTGGAAAAAGTAGCTTATTCCGACTTGGACAGTGTGATTTTCGTAGAGCGAATTCCGCCCATGATCCGTTTGAACGGTTTTTCCGCCCTTGAGAAGGAAAAGGGCATCTTTCAGGAATTCAAGGATTCCTTGACAGATAAGCAAATCCATGTCTTTGTTGACAATATTTCCCAGCCCAAAATTAAATTGGTCTACAAGGATTCCCTAAAACTCTATTTCAACCTTAAGGATTCAACTGAAACGATTGAGTTGTTTAATGGTTTGCAAGAGAAATTAAATATTGGCAGGCCTAATTAACGCCTTATTGAAAGGTAGTTATAATAATAACACCATTAGCTCCTTGGGTTCCATAGGTGGAAGCATCCGGACCGGAAAGTATTCTAATAGACTTAACGTTAAAACTATCCACGAGGTCGTTCACCGAGTAAAAGGAATTGCCCAAAATTTGTGAATTTACAATGTAAAGAGGTTCCGGACTTCCTTCAGAATTGAATGAATTTGCAGCTTTATTCAGAAGAGGTACGCCATTTCTAATTATGATTCCACTTTTTTTACGAATTCTGTCCAATAAAGGAATATCCGTGCGTTCACTTGATATGGTTTCATTTGAATAATTAGTGCTGGAGCTGTTTTTGGAGGTACCGCAGCTTATAATTACAATTAAAATGCTACAGAAAAGAAGGATGACTGTATGTTTCATGCAAGATTATTTCTTTAAAGATAGCCATTATTAAAAAAGACTTAAGTACCAATATACTTACTGGCAAAATACCGGTATCTTTGAAATAAAGTTATGGTATTACTTTCTCAAATTATAGGTGCGCTTCTTGGATTATTGGGAATTATATTGGGGGCTTTTGGGGCCCATAAGTTAAAGAAATCCTTTTCTCAAGAGCAATTAGTGAGTTTTGAGACTGGGGTCAAATATCAAATGTACCATGCCTTTGTCCTCTTGATGATCGGGTTTAATTACAATCTGGAAACCAAGGCAGAGCAGTACATGGTGCTCAGTTTTATTTTGGGAACCATCCTATTTTCCTTCAGTATTTATGGCTTGTGCGTGAGCGCATCCAAAGGCAAGAAACTTAGATTTCTGGGATCTATAACCCCGCTTGGCGGCCTGTTGCTTGTCTTGGGGTGGGCATTGCTGTTTTATTCCTTTATAGATACGTTGATTTGATTATTGGAATTTCCTGACGGTTTTTCCTCCTGTGCCGTTCAGTCGGGCGCAGCGGTCTTGATTTTCATACCCCTATAACTTTCTTCGTAGTAGTTCAGGCGGTCGACAATCATTCGTTTTCAACCTGTGAGGTAAACTCCTTGATTGCCATATTGGGCTCCATAATGGTATAGCCTTTCCAAAATTCAGGGTCATAATTGGGCATGTATTGGGGCAGCACGTCGTTCTTTTCGGAAAATGCTTTGAACTGGGCCTCCGAGATAGATTCAGTATCGAACACCACCACTTCGTATTTGTTCCTACCATTAAAAGCGGCATCTATTTTCAAATGGAGTTCGTTCTGCTTCCTACGGCCTTTGACATTTTTGTTCTTCTCAATGATCTTCACCGGTCGTTTAAATCCAACCCGGTTTCCTTTTGTGATCTCGTAGTAGCGGAGACTGTAGGTTCCATCGTCATCCTTATCAAAAAGTATACTGCCCTTTGCCAGGTACTCATTTAGGGAAATGCCCAAGAGGCTGAATTTTCTCAGCGGTTCCACATTTTCAAATTCCATCTTGACTAAGGCAAAATCATTGGCGTCTATGTAGAGTTTTCCTTGGAATTCTTCGGAACGTTTCGGTTTAAAATCGATTACATAGAGTGGTTTGTCCCCAATGTAGGTAAAGGTTTCCAAGGTTAGGTCGTATCGGTTGGACTTCCACAGTACGTTATAGTCCGTATCCTTAAAAATGGGCAGGTTGGTGTATAGGTTGGCCAAGGTGCTGCGTTTGTAGTTGGCGAAGAACTTTTTGCGCTCCGTTGTTTTTTCAAGTTCCTTGTTGAGCGATTCCACTTCACTGGAATCCACTTCCTGTTCAAAGAGTTCCTCAGCATCTACCTTGGTCCCGAACAGGCCTGATTTTACCTTGAAATAGCTATCGGTCTTTACGTTCTTTTTGATGATATCATTGAAACGTTCCTCCAGGTTTTCCAGGTCTAAGCGGCTTCTCTTATCGTAGAGTTCAGAGGCCTTTATCAGGTTCAATTTTTGGGCATCGGTATCGTCGTTACCATATAGGTCGCCCAGCACCTCGGTATAATAGGTATCGTTTGATGGGATGGAATTTAGAACACTGTCCAAAAACTGTTTGTTCAAGGCCGGAATAGTGGATTCCTTGATGGTATAGTTAGATTTTTTAATGTAATTTCTGTACGATTCCCTGAGGAACAGGCGCTTTTTGGT
Source organism: Maribacter sp. PR66 (assembly GCF_028464205.1). Lineage (NCBI taxonomy): Bacteria > Pseudomonadati > Bacteroidota > Flavobacteriia > Flavobacteriales > Flavobacteriaceae > Maribacter > Maribacter sp. PR66. The sequence continues at coordinate 358,942 of NZ_JAQPCH010000001.1, read as the reverse complement.
AAAGTTGTTTTTATAATTTTTGCCGATGTTTTCTTCGACCAATTCCAGAATTTCCTCCGGCGTATAGTCCTTGTTTGAAACGATCACTTCCTTGAGTTCTATGGCTTTTGGGCTCAAAAGTATAGCCTTGCCCGTAAATTGGTTCAAAGGCTTCCCTATGGATTCATAACCAATGCATGAAATGAAAAGTGAGTCCGTTTCTTTGATGCTTTCGGTCATCAAAAAACTGAATTTCCCTTCTTCATTGGTAATGACCCCATTTTTGTTCAGGATGATGGTAGCATAGGGCACAGGTTGTAAGGTGGTACTGTCCAGTACCGTGGAGCTTATGTTCTGTGAGAACAGTAAGGTGCTAAAGAGTAGGGTAAGACTAGAAATGGCAAAGGTCCGTGTTCTGTACATTGGATGATGGAATGGAGTACAAACTAACTAATCGAAATGAACAAAACCATGTCCTTTTGGATAGTATTGTGAAAGGTTTATTGATTTTTTAACAATGAAGCATATAGAGGGCGCTCCGTTTCAATGACAGCCACAATCGTCCTGTCCACAGGCTTTACTGGATTTTTTACCAACGGAAAACAGTCGTTTGGGCAACACAAATTTATAGGCGAGGTATCCAACCGAAATGAGTAGGGTTATATAGACCAATATGTGTTGTACTATTTCCATTACTTTAAGATTTGATAGGCGATCAGCGCTATAATATAGGCAAAAAGACTCATAAATACCAGCTGAAAGGTAGGCCATTTCCAAGAATTGGTTTCCCTTTTCACAATGGCTAGGGTACTCATGCATTGCATGGCGAAGGCGTAGAACAGCAATAGAGATATCCCCGATGCCAAATTGAACAAAGGTTCTTTGGTTACCGGATTCACTTCTGCCGCCATGCGGTTCTTTATGGTTTCCTCCTCGTCATTGCCTACACTGTAGATGGTGGCCAAGGTACCAACGAAAACTTCCCTGGCGGCAAAGGAGGTCAGAACGGCGATTCCTATTTTCCAATCATACCCCAAGGGTTCCACCACAGGCTCAATGGCCTTGCCCATATAGCCCATGTATGAATGTTCCAATTTGTAACTGGCTATTTCTTGATTTAGGGCCCTACCTTCCAAGGTGGATTCCATAGTTTGGATAGAGTCCTGTATCACGTTGGGATACATCCCGCTATCTACCAAGGATGCGCGGTACTGTTCCAGGTTGTTCTTGATGTAGGTTTCACTGTAGGTAGAATAGCCTTCTTGAGAAACTCGTTTTTCTATAATCGATTCGGCATTATTGAAATCATCGGAAAACCCATTGGAGCCCAAGAACCAAAGAATGATGGAAATGGCAAGGATGATTTTACCCGCTCCAAAGACAAAGCTCTTGGTCTTTTCCAAAACGGTATAGCCCACATTTTTCAATAGTGGCAGCTTATAATTAGGCAGTTCAATCACAAAAAACGATCTACTCTTGATCTTTAGAATTTTGTTAAGAGCCATGGCCGATACAATCGCGGCCACAAAGCCAAGAATATACAAGAGCATTAAGGTTAGTGCCTTAAAGCTTAGCCCAAGAAAATTTCCCTCCGGGATTACCAAGGCGATGATGATCAAGTACACTGGCAATCGCGCGGAACAGGTAGTAAAGGGCGTCACCAAAATGGTAATCAACCGTTCCTTCCAGTTTTCGATCGTCCTGGTGGCCATGACCGCGGGAATGGCGCAGGCAGTCCCAGAAATTAAGGGCACAACACTTTTTCCACTAAGGCCAAAGGGTCTCATAATACGGTCCATAAGGAACACCACCCTGCTCATATATCCTGTTTCTTCCAAAAGGGAGATGAACAGGAACAAAAAAGCGATCTGGGGGATAAAAATGACGATACCGCCAATGCCGGCGAGGACGCCTTCTGCAATAAGGTTGGTAAACACTCCGGGTGGTAAGGTATCCTTTACCCATTCCGTAGCCGAGGCAAAAAAACCATCTATCATATCCATGGGGTATTCGCTCCAACCATAGATGGCTTGGAAGATGGTGAGAAGAATAATGAAGAAGATGAGATATCCAAAAACCTTATGGGTCAGGATTTTGTCCAAGGTAGCCCTAAAACCTTTGGCGGCGTTCCTATCTACCTTGTAGGTCTCCTTTAAGATGCCATTGATGAACTGATACCTTAGGATGGTTTCCTTTTGCTGCAACCTTTTTAATTCGGATTTCGTCTTTGTGCTAAAGGAAGATGCGTCCTTTATAAGCTTTTTCTCTATGGGCATGAAATTGACGTCCTGGGTAATGACCAGCCACAATTTATAGATGTCCTCCTTGGGGAAGGTTTTTTTAAGCTTGTCAAAATACTCCGGGTCAATTACGGTTGTGTCCACATTGGGTGTCTTGGAAAGACTTTTATAATCCGCAATAAGTTCCTTTAACTGTTCTATGCCCAAACCTTTTCGGGTACTCACAAGGGCTATCCTTGCATTGAGTTTTTCCTCTAAAAGGGGAATGTCTATACTGATACCTTTTCGGGCCATACGATCGGCCATGTTGATGACCAAAATAGCGGGAATCTTCAGGTCCTTGATCTGGGTAAAAAGCAGCAGGTTCCGTTTGAGGTTTTCTACATCGGATATAACAAGGGCCACATCCGGATGGTCCTTATCGTTCTTGTTGAGAAGCAGTTCAACGGCAACGCTCTCGTCCAAGGAAGTAGTGTTCAAACTGTAGGTGCCCGGTAAGTCAATGATGTGTGCACGTACGCCCCTGGGCAGTTTGCAGATGCCTTCCTTTTTTTCGACCGTGATACCAGGGTAGTTCCCTACCTTTTGGTTGAGTCCGGTCAATTGATTGAAAACGGAGGTCTTTCCTGTATTGGGATTTCCAATGAGCGCTACGTTGATCTGTTTGCTCATGGCTGCCTATCTTCCTCAATGATCTCCAAAGCGATCTGTTCCGCAATTATGCGCCTAATGGCAATATGGGAGCCGTTGACATTGATATAGATGGGGTCTTTTAGGGGAGCTACCTGTACCAGTTCCACTTCGTTACCGGGCAAGCAACCTAATTCAAGTAACTTAATGGGCAACAAATCCTCCGTGAACTCCTTGATAATCCCTTTTTGACCTCGCTTTAAGCGTGCAACCGTTGTCTCCAATTCTTATTTAGATTCAGTATAATTAAGCAAAAATAAGGTAAATTTTAGGATAAGCAAGTATTAAGAGCCTGTTTAAATTTCCATCCATTGTTTTTCTATGCACCTTTTTGCGAATAATTTGGTTAAAATCTCATCAAGTAGCGCTGCTATTATCTTCGATTTTGCCTTATTCTGCCCCAAAAATGGGCTGTACAAAAAATCAATCATACAAATTTTAAAAGGCTCTAAGGGCGATATATCTTTAAGGGAATTATCGAACAAGGTTTTAAGTCTACTCCTTGTAACTGGATTTTAGCACTTGCAGGTCTTCCAATAACCTTTCTACTTCTTCGACCTTGGTACCGTCATAAAACCCGCGTATACGCTTTTTCTTGTCCACCAGGATAAAATTTTCCGTATGGATCATGTCAAAAGGGCCGCCGTCTCCATCCGTCTTAACGGCCAAATAGGATTTGCGTGCCAGTTCATAGATCTGCTTTTTATCGCCTGTTACCAAATTCCATTTGGAATCGTCCACGCCTTTTTCAAGGGCGTACTTTTTTAGCTGTGCCACGGAATCTATCTGAGGAGTAACGGAGTGCGAAAGCAACAGGACATCATCACCGATTTTGTCCTGGATGGACGCCATGTTCTTGGTCATGATCGGGCAAATGGTAGGGCAGGTGGTAAAGAAAAAATCGGCTATATAAATCTTATCCTTGTAATCCTCTTGGGTGATGGTGTCCCCGTTTTGGTTTACCAGGGCGAAGTCTGCAATGGTATGGTATTTTCTAACATGCTGTATTTCGGCTGCCACCAATTCACTGTTCACCATGGCAGGGGTGTAGACAGGGAGGATTTTTTTGGGCTGTAAGGCGTTATAAAATAGGTAAATGATGACCCCCGAAACGAAAAGCATCACCACGCCAAAAATCTTGAACTTACTAAAAAAGGAGCCCATATTTTTTTGTGCAAAGGTACGCCAGCACGGGATTCCGTTCAAATTTTTAGCCCCTATTGAAGCCAAAATATTCTTAAAATGGAGGGTGTATACCGAGTTTCTTTTTTTTAGACCTCGTAAAACTGTACTTTTGTCCGATTTAATTTTTAGAAGACGTAAATGAGCCCCATCGCTATAAAGACTATCCAATTTTTTTTAAGCCTTTCCTTGTTGATCGTACTTCATGAACTTGGACATTTTATACCCGCCAAATTGTTCAAGACACGGGTAGAGAAATTTTACCTCTTTTTTGATGTTAAGTTTTCCCTTTTCAAAAAGAAAATAGGGGAGACCGTTTATGGCATTGGGTGGCTTCCGTTGGGAGGCTATGTAAAAATCGCCGGTATGATTGACGAAAGTATGGATACCGATGCGATGAAGGAAGAACCCAAACCTTGGGAATTTCGTAGCAAACCGGCCTGGCAACGTTTGATCATTATGTTGGGCGGGGTAACCGTGAATTTTATTCTAGCGGTTATTATTTACATAGGCATGGCCTATTCCTATGGCGAGGAGTACATTCCTGCCGATAGTTTAAAGGACGGTTTTTTGGTGACCGAAAAGCATATTGGCGATGAATTAGGGATTCAGACTGGGGATTTGATTACCGCTGTGGATGGGGAAAAAGTGGAGAAGTTCAGTTCCCTTCCTTTGGAAATCATCAATGGCAATACCATTACCATACAAAGGGATGGAAGGACCTTTGACCAGGAAATTCCGGTTGACTTTATCGCTACCTTATTGGAAGACGAGGACAAGGCCAGGTTTTTAAGTTTACGAACGCCATTTGTGATTCGCGATGTGTCAGAGGATTCTCCCAACACCGACATCGGTCTTCAAAAGAATGATGCCATTGTGGCCATCAATGGAAACGAAGTGGCCTACCAAGATGAAGTGGCGCCCTATTTGGAAGAAAACAAAGGCGGCACGATACAGCTCACTGTTAAGCGTGGGGATAGAACTTTCCCAGTGGAGGCAAAGGTTACGGAAGATGGAAAACTGGGGGTTATGTTGGGCCTAGATACCTATGAGGACTATGCCAACATGGGGTATTTTAAAATTGAAAGAATAAAGTATTCCTTTCTAGAATCCATTCCCGCGGGTATTGAAAAAGGAGTGAGTACCCTTAGCGGTTATGTAAAGCAGATGAAGAAAATATTCAACCCTTCTACGGGAGCCTACAAGGGAGTTGGTGGTTTTGCGGCCATTGGAGGCCTCTTCCCCGATGGTTGGGACTGGCCCGCTTTTTGGAGCGCCACGGCCTTTATTTCCATCATTCTGGCCTTTATGAATATACTGCCCATTCCCGCATTGGATGGAGGACACGTCATATTTTTATTGTACGAAATGATTACAGGCAGAAAGCCGAGCGACAAGTTTTTGGAATATGCCCAAATGACCGGATTCTTTCTGCTGATTGCACTATTGTTGTTCGCCAATGGGAACGATTTGTACAAATGGTTGTTTAAATAGAAAAACAACTTTTTTTTGTTTGGCAAAGTTTAAAAAACATTTATATTTGCACCCGCTTTAAAGGATAAAGTACGGTATTTTCCTCCTTAGCTCAGTTGGTTAGAGCATCTGACTGTTAATCAGAGGGTCCTTGGTTCGAGCCCAAGAGGAGGAGCAAAAAAGAGAAAACCTTGTCGAGAACGGCAAGGTTTTTTTATGCCTAAAAGTATTTGGGCGAGAAGCCTGTTCCCAAGATTTCGACTACCTCAAAATAAACGAAATCAACGGAAACCCCCATGCTTTACTGAGCTTGGGATGTAAGGAGGATTAAAAATGGAAACGACCCTATCTACAAAGATGGAACTTTTTGTATCCAACAGTTTTTGGGAGAGAAGTCTGTTCCAACCATTTACTCAACGCTCAGTGGGGACTTTTTAGAGGTGATTTAAGGAAAAAATGAAATCCAATCTATTGGTGCCGGTTTTTTTAGGTAAGCTTCATTTAACTGCAATTAAGAGGGTTATCCGAATCAAGTTAAAACTTTAGAATTTGCCTTATTGGTGACAGATTGCTTTAACCTATATTGGTACCATAATCATTTTTAAAATCATATTTTGGAGTCTAGAAAAATTCTGTCGGTGATTTTTCTGTTCTTATTCTCGTCATTGGTTTTTTCACAAAAAGGAATGTCCATTGCAGATAGTATTATTAAATCGGTACAAGAGAAAGAATCGTATGAGGAAAGAATAGGTCTTTTGCAAAAAGAAATTCAAACCATTTACCTAACCCAATATGAGGAGACCCTAGCCTTGGCGCGTTATGGTTATACCTTGGCCAACAGCAGAAACGATAGCATAAATAAGGGGGATTTCTTAAGAAGTATAGGTGGCGCCTACCAAAAATTGGGTTTCATTGATAGTGTTTCCATATATTTTTTTAAGGCCCTAAAATTATTGGAACCCACCAAGGACAGTGAAAAGTTGGGTCTACTTTACGATGATATGGCCAGGCTCTATCGAAAACTGGAACAACCCAAAAGAGCTTTGGAGTTTTATGATCGGGCTCTTGAACTCTATGAAAAAGAGAATGATTTAGAGGGGATTGCTCGTATCAATAACGAAAGTGGTGCCGTGTATAGCGATAACGGCGATTATAAAATAGCAAATGAACGTTTTGAAAAATCCTTACGAATTCAAATACAGCGCAATGATTCGGTTGGAATTGGTTATTCACTGGAATTTTTAGGGTATAATCAATTACAGATTAGAAACTACCAACGGGCAGAATCCTATTTAATGCAAGCCCTAAAGGTCCGCAAAAATGTAGGTGATGAATTTGCAATAATGCTTAATTATACAGCTTTAGGGGAATATTATAAAGAGATAAATAAAGCTTTAACTTCGAACGAATATTTTGAGAAGAGCAATTCCTTGGCTCGCAAGATCAATTTTTTGGATATTCAGGCTTATAATCATCGCCAATTAATGGAGAACTACGAAGTTTTAGGTGATTACAAAGCAGCATATGAAAACCTAAATGCCTATAATATATTGAATGATAGCCTCTACAATACACAAAAAATTAGAGATGTTGAAGAGATAACCGCAAAATACGAAACGGCCGAAAAGGAAAATGAGATTTTGCAGCAACGGGCCAAAATTGCGGAGAGCGAACTGCGTTTAAAAAAGCGCAGTCAGTGGATCTTTGGTCTGTTGGGCTTGGCCCTCATCGTGGGGCTTTTGGGTTTTTTATTCTACCGCCAACAGGTCTTTATCAATGAAAGACAGAAAAGGGACGGTGAATTAAAACTGGCCATGGAGAAGATAGAAAGTCATACCAAATTACAGGAACAGCGTTTGTCCATTTCCCGTGACCTCCACGATAATATAGGCGCTCAACTATCTTTCGTTATTTCGACCATAGATACTCTAACATTTCATGTTCAAGGAACCAATGATAAAGTCCTTACCGGTTTGGCAAACTTGGGAACCTTTACCAAGGAGACCATGCAAGAGCTAAGGGACACGGTTTGGGCTATGAACAAATCGGACATTACCATACAAGATCTACAGGCGCGTATGGCCAATTTTGTGGAAAAAGCAAAGCATGCCTATCCCGGCAGGCATATCGCCATACAAGTGGCCGCCACGGTTCCGTCCACACTCGGGTTTACGGCGTTAGAGGGCCTTAATATCTTCCGGATCCTTCAGGAGGCCCTTAACAATGCACTGAAGCATGCCGGGGCGCAGGCAATGCTCGTAAGAATAGAGAAGGAGGAAAATGCCGTTCTTTTTGAAATATCGGATGATGGCAAGGGTTTTTTGGAGAACGAGGTTGAACCGGGAAACGGGCTATATAACATGCGCAAGAGGGCCAAGGAATTGGGCGGTGAATTTCATTTGGAATCCCGGCCCGGCCAGGGTACCCGTATCGTTTTTCAACTAGAAGAAAAAAAGGACAGCAAATGAGCATACGTACGGCAATCATAGACGACAATCATTTTCTCATTAAGAGCCTACAGGAAAAACTCTCGTTGTTTCCTGATATTACCATCTCTTTTACGGCGAATGACGGGCTACAGTGCATGGACAAGCTGAACCAAGATCCGCAGGTAGACCTTATGCTGATGGATCTGGAGATGCCCGTGAAAAATGGTATAGAGGCTACGGCGGCGGTCAAGCAAAGGTGCCCTGACTTAAAAGTGATCATACTTACGGTTTTTGATGATGACGAAAATATATTCAATGCCATACAGGCAGGCGCAGATGGCTATCTGCTAAAGGAGACCGGGGCCCATGAACTGCATAACGCCATGGTACAGACCCTGAACGGCGGTGCCATAATGACACCGTCCATAGCGCTAAAGGCACTGAACCTCCTGCGTTCGCCCTTGGCCCCAACTGTGGCCCATATGGAAGAGTCCGTCCAACTTTCAAACCGCGAAGTGGAGGTGTTGGAACAGTTGTCCACCGGAATTCCCTATACCGCCATTGCGAAAAAACTCTTTATTTCCCCGTTTACCGTGCGCAAGCATATTGAGAACATCTACAAGAAATTACAGGTAAATTCAAAGGTGATGGCCATAGAAAAGGCCAAAAGAAATGGGCTAATTTAAACCTATATGATGTAGCAATGGTAATCTAAAATAGGGCATATGCCCTATTGAAACAAAAATGTAGGAAGCATAGTTTTGCAAAAACTATAATTTTTACTTTATGAAGCTTATTAAATTAAACCTGCTACTTGTTTTAGTATTGGGCTATTTTCATTTTACTTGTGCACAAAATGTTCAGGACTTTAAAATAAAGTTATTGGGGGCTGCCAATTTAAATTATAGAAAAAGTCCCAAAAAAGTGGTCATTTCAGATTTTCAGTTGAATTTCCAGACCGCATTGGAAATGCAGGACAAAAAGGCCGGGGGTAAAATGTGGCGAGGAGGTTTAAAGGGAGACGCGACGGCCTCTTTGGCACTTGCTTTGGAAGGGTTGAACGAAGCGTCCCTACAAGAGATTACCGATCAACTTTTTGAACAGTACAAGGCCGAGCTCAATGCCAATGGTTTTGAGGTTGTACCTATAGAAGGACTTTGGGCCAACAATGCTTATGACAAGAGCCGCGATAAAAGATGGGAGTTAAAGGCAGGTAAGGGTGCGGAGAAAGGAAATGTGTTCGGGGATATTGTCATGCGGCCAAGCAGCCAACAGTTTATAGTGGCGAAAAAATCGTTCAATGGAAAGCAGAAGAACAACTTTACGGTACTTAGTGATTTTGAAACTCAAGTGGAATCTAAGATAGCTAGCCAAAAAAACGATTTTATCTTTAACAAAGTTGTGATTTACATTCAAGCGTTTGAAAATTCCATGAGTGAAGCCGAAAGGTCTTTGAACCGCATGGCAGGTTATGCTCAGGTGAAAGCGGAAACCGATTTTAGGCTAAGTGATATGAGCTTTAATAAATTTGGTTCTGGTCAGATGATAGCTAAAGATGGGGTAGAAGTGACCAATGTATTGGAAAAGCAAAAGTTTGATGCATCCCAGGCAGCGGATGTGGACAAGCTTGGTACCGATGTTGGGGTTTTACGTATTTGGGACGTGGATGATAGGGAGGAAATGACATTAGGTGTAGTAAAATGTGACCCGGATAAATATGCAAAGGGCACCCAGTTAGGAGTTGAAGCCTTTTTAAAGGCCACGGTCCAAAAGTTGAGGGAGAAGTCCTAGCATTATTAATTTACCAAATTGAAAAATCCCTTGGGGCATTTGCACAAGGGATTTTTTATTGAAATAAGTCTTAGTAGTTGGCGTAAGTTTAATACTTAAATTTGGTTCAGTTTTCCATTTATTGTTAGGGTTTCTCAAAAAATTGTAGTACCGGGTTTCCTTAAAGTATACAAAATGTAATTAGTGACTTGAGCTTTAGAATAAGTACTAACATTTCAGTTCTTGTTTTTTAAGTAAACATATCATAACTATGCATATTCGTATAAATGTAATTTTTACATTTAATTTTTGTGCGGTTCCATTTTGCTTTGAATCCTTTATGTCGAATAAAAATGATCGTGTATCTTAACGTCTTTTTAAAATATAAGAACGAATCGATACTAACTTTTGCCCAAAAAGAAAGCTTGGTGCGAATAATACAATCCAATTAAAGTGAAAAATTTCATCACCAATAATTTTTTGTTACACAATCAATTTGCGGAAGAGCTTTACCACGGCTATGCGGCTTCCATGCCTATCATCGATTATCATTGCCACCTTCCCCCTGCTGAAATTGCCAAGGACCATATTTTTGAAAACCTTACAAAAATTTGGATTGAGGGTGATCATTACAAATGGAGGGCAATGCGGGCCTTTGGTATCGATGAAAACTATATTACGGGAAGCGCACCAGATAGGGAAAAGTTTCTGCAATGGGCCAAGTTTGTTCCATACACCCTTAGAAATCCATTGTACCATTGGACGCATTTAGAGCTGAAACGATATTTTGGCATCGATAACTTATTGAACGGGGATACTGCCCAGGAAATTTACCATGAAGCCTCTAGCAAATTAAACACTCCTGAATATAGCTGCCAAAATTTGATCAAGCAAATGAACGTGGAGGTGGTATGTACAACGGAGGACCCTACTGACAGTTTGGAACATCACAAGATACTAGAACAAAGTGGCTTTTCAGTGAAAGTCAGTACCGCCTTTAGACCGGACAAGGCAATAGTTATAACCAATTCAAATTATCTGGAATATCTTCAACAGCTATCACAAGTTAGCGGGGTATCCATAAACTCCTTTAAGTCACTTTGTGATGCACTTTCCCAACGGTTGGATTATTTTGGAGAAAACGGCTGTAGCCTTTCGGACCACGGTCTAAGCTATATTCCCTATCAGACCTTTACCGATCAAGAAGTGGAGAATATCTTTCAAAAGAGAAAGGAAAATAAGGTCTTGGCTCCTGATGAAAGTGAAAAATTCCAAACGGCGGTTCTGCTCTTTTTATGTGAACAATACAGTAATAGAGATTGGGTACAGCAATTTCATTTAGGGGCCCTTAGGAACAATAATTCAAAGATGACACGTTTATTGGGTCCCGATACGGGTTGGGATTCCATTGGAGATTATAGACAGGCCGAAGGGCTATCCAGGTTTTTGAATGCCTTAGACGAAAGGAATGTACTTGCCAAGACCATATTATATAACCTAAATCCTTCAGATAACGAGGTAATTGCTACCATGACAGGGAATTTTAACGATGGCCGCATAAAAGGAAAAATGCAATTTGGTTCTGGATGGTGGTTTTTGGATCAAAAGGATGGTATGACCAAACAGTTGAACGCCCTTTCCAATATGGGATTGATCAGTTGTTTTATAGGTATGTTGACGGATTCTAGGAGTTTTCTTTCCTATCCCAGGCATGAATATTTTAGAAGGGTACTTTGCAATTTGTTCGGGGAGGAAATGAAAAACGGTGAAATTCCACAGGATTTTGATTTGGTAGGTGGCATTGTTCAGGACATTTGTTACAGGAACGCCAAGGAATATTTTAAATTTTAAAATAAACAATATTATAATGAAAAGAGTAGTCACTTTTGGGGAAATAATGCTTCGACTTTCGCCTCCTGGGTTTTTAAGATTCTCCCAAGCGGATTGTTTTGATGTTGTATACGGGGGAGGCGAGTCCAACGTAGCGGTCTCCCTGGCCAATTATGGCGTCCCTGTCGATTTTGTCACACGCTTGCCCAAGAATGATATCGGGGATTGTGCCCTTATGGAGATGCGAAAGCGGGGGGTAGGAACTGACAAGATAATTTATGGGGGCGAGCGATTGGGAATCTATTTTTTGGAAACCGGAGCGGTCAGTCGCGGTAGTAAGGTAATCTACGATAGATCCCATTCCGCCATTTCAGAAATTGAACCCGGTATGATCGACTGGGATTCCGTTTTTGACGGTGTGGGCTGGTTTCATTGGACAGGGATAACACCCGCCATATCACAGGGTGCTGCCGATGTTTGCCTAGAGGCTGTAAAAGCGGCAGACAGAAAGGGAATTACAATTTCTACGGATTTAAACTATAGGGCCAAATTATGGCAATTTGGCGGCGACCGTGAAAAAATAATGACGGAACTGACTTCCTATTGCGACATCATTTTGGGCAATGAGGAAGATGCCGAAAAACATTTTGGAATACATCCTGAAGGTCTGGATGTCCATAAGCACGGACAGGACGTAAAGGCCGAAGCTTTTCTATCTGTCTGTAAACAGATGATGGAAAAGTTTCCCAAGGCAAAAAAAGTAATCACTACCCTTAGGGGTTCCATATCGGCCTCCCACAATACATGGGCCGGTGTACTTTGGGATGGCAAAACCATGTACGAGACCAGACAATATCAGATCACGGATATCGTGGATAGAGTCGGTGGTGGCGATTCCTTTATGGGCGGACTCATTTATGGATTGATGAAATATGAGGGCGATGACCAGACCGCCTTGGATTTTGCCGTGGCGGCTTCCTGTTTGAAACACACTATTAAGGGCGATGCCAACTTGGTCACGGTCGATGAGGTAGAAAAGCTAATGGGCGGAGACGCTTCGGGTAGGGTTGCGAGATAAGTCTACCTTTCCCCGGGTTGTAGAGGGAAAAATAGCTTTATCATGAAAATTAAGAATTAAAATTTTAAAGAATGGAATCCTCACCGTTGGAAGGGTTTATATAGGAAGGGCTTATGGCAACATTTTCAAGGATAAAGGTCGCTTTGACCATGAAAGAAACGGGCATGGTTCCGTTATTTTACCACCCAGATATCGAATTGGGTAAAGAGGTCTTAATGGCCTGTTATGATGGTGGGGCGAGATTGATGGAATTTACCGCCCGAGGGGACTTTGCATTTGAGGTTTTCCAAGAACTTAGCAAATTCGCCATAAAGGAACTTCCTGGAATGATCATGGGGGTTGGCTCCATAACGGATGCGGCGGCGGCCTCGCTGTTCATGCAGATGGGGGCCAATTTTATAGTAACCCCATCACTAAGGGAGGATATCGCGATCGTTTGTAACAGACGAAAAGTGCTTTGGTCCCCGGGTTGTGGTTCCCTAACGGAAATCAACCGTGCTGAGGAACTCGGGTGCGAGATTATTAAACTGTTTCCAGGTTCCACCTATGGACCTGGATTTGTAAAGGCTATCAAAGGGCCACAACCATGGACCAGTGTTATGCCCACGGGCGGCGTAAGTACGGACAAAGCCAACCTAAAAGGCTGGTTTGATGCCGGGGTGACCTGTGTGGGAATGGGCTCCCAGCTAATCAGTAATGAGGTTTTGAAGAATAGGGATTTTGTTGGTTTGAGCAAAAGCGTGAGGAATACCCTAGACCTCATCAAATCCCTCAGAAAATAGTTATATGAAGTTTCATCGGATATATTTTGGATTGGTCACGGCACTAGTAGTGCTTAGCTGTTCCGATGAAAATGCCGTAAAGACCTTACATTTGGGCCATGGTCTAGATGTTAGCCATTCGGTTCACAAAGCCATGGTGTCCATGGCTGAGGATTTGGCAGAGCGTTCAGGTGGTAGGCTAAAACTAGAAATCTATCCAAGTCAGCAATTGGGTACTGAAAGGGAATGCCTGGAACTGTTGCAGATAGGAAGTTTGGATATGACCAAGGTATCCGTAGGTGTGCTTGAGAACTTTGCTCCCAAAATGAAAGTGTTAGGTTTGCCTTTTCTTTTTAGGGACAGACAGCATTCGTTTAATGTTTTGGATGGGCCTATAGGGGAAATGTTGTTGAAAGATGGGGAAAAATATTGGCTAAAAGGTTTGGGGTACTATGATGCTGGGAGTCGTAGTTTTTATACGATGAACAAGCCTATTTTAAAGCCTTCAGATTTGGAGGGAGAAAAAATTCGGGTGATGGAAAGTGCCACGGCCGTAAACATGGTCAAGGCTTTGGGCGGGTCTCCCACTCCTATCTCATGGGGAGAGCTTTATACCTCGCTGCAACAAGGGGTGGTGGACGGTGCCGAAAACAATCCTCCAAGTTTTTATCTTTCAAGACATTATGAAGTATGTAAATACTATAGTTTGGACGAGCATACCGTATTACCCGATGTACTCTTGATCGGAACATATGCCTGGGAAAAACTCACTGAACAGGAGCGGGAGTGGTTGAATGCATCGGTTGAAAAATCCATAAAATATCAACGGAAACTTTGGGCGGAAGCGGAGACCGAAGCACTTCGGGAAGTTGAAAAAGCGGGCGTTGAAATAATCAGGCCGGACAAGACCCCTTTCGTCGAAAAGGTATCCGAGATTTTTGAAAGCTATAAGGATGATGTTGAAATGTACCCACTAATTAAGCAGATCCAGGAAACCAATTAGCACATGAGAGCGACAATAGATAGGATTTTGGGCAAGACGCTGGTATTTATTATGTCCGTGATGGTCATCAACGTATTATGGCAGGTGTTTACCCGGTTCGTAACCGGTAATCCCAGTTCCTTTACGGATGAGTTGGCGCGGTACTTAATGATATGGATCGGGGTTTTGGGAGCGGCCTATGTGTCTGGGCGAAATCTTCACGTGGCCATTGATATTCTGCCTGCCCGTTCAACCAAGCGAAGACAGAAAGTACTCAAGGCCATAGTGTATTCGTTGATTATATTGTTCGTACTGTTTGCATTTGTTATAGGTGGCTCTAGGCTGGTCTATATCTCGTATGTCCTTGGCCAACAATCCCCCGCCCTCCAATTGCCCTTAGCGGTAGTTTATATGATCATCCCCATTAGCGGTCTTTTAATAATGTACTACAAGATTTCGGATTTAAAAAAGCTATTGTCATGATGGAGCACGTCCCTATTCTGGTCTTGGTCATCAGCTTTATTTGTTTATTGTCCATTGGTACGCCAGTGGCATGGAGCATTGCCATATCCTCCCTGCTGACCATGTTGGTCAGTATCCCTGTAATGCCTGCTTTGACTACGGTATCCCAACGCATGGCCACAGGTCTTGACAGTTTTGCATTATTGGCCATTCCCTTTTTTATTTTATCGGGAGAACTAATGAACAAAGGTGGTATCGCACACCGACTCATAGCCTTTGCAAAGACCTTGGTGGGTTCCCTTCCAGGTGGCTTGGCATTGATCAATGTGATCGCTGCCATGCTCATGGGGGCAATTGCAGGTTCGGCAATGGCCTCGGCCTCGGCCATGGGTAGTATTTTAGGACCAGAAATGGAAAAGGAAGGATACTCAAGGGAATTTGGAGCTGCGGTGAACATTACCTCCTCTACTACAGGTTTGGTCATACCCCCAAGCAATGTGTTGATCGTATATTCCTTGGCCAGTGGTGGTGCCTCTATCGCCGCCCTATTCCTGGCAGGCTATATTCCAGGAATATTGACAGGTCTATTTCTCATGATTGTCGCCTTGGTATGGGCCAAGAAGAAGAAGTATAAGGTTGGAAGGAGAAGTAGTTTTAAACAGGTTGTGAAAACCTTTATTGAAGCCTTGCCAAGTCTCTTTATGTTGGTCGTGGTCATTGGAGGAATTGTAACAGGTGTCTTTACGGCAACGGAAGCATCTGCAATTGCGGTGTTGTACAGTCTGATTCTTGGTTTTATTTACAAGGAAATAAGTTTTTCATCACTACCACAAATACTATTGAATTCATCCGCCACTACGGCCATTGTCATGCTGCTCATTGGTGCGTCCATGTGCATGTCCTGGGCCTTGTCCTATGAAAACATTCCCCAGGATATCAGTTCAGGTCTGTTAAGTTTGAGCGATAATAAAATCGTCATCTTGTTGATTATCAACTTAATACTACTTTTTGTAGGGATATTCATGGATATGACGCCCGCCGTATTAATTTTTACCCCTATATTTTTACCGATTGTCACGAAATTGGGCTTGGACCCCGTACATTTTGGAATCATCATGGTATTGAATCTCTGCATTGGGCTTTGTACACCTCCTGTGGGTTCTGTTTTGTTTGTGGGTGTCGGTGTGGCCAAAACCACCATTGAAAAGGTTTTTAAGCCACTGCTGCCATTATTTGTAGCTATGATTATCGCCTTGTTCCTTGTAACTTACATTCCCGAATTGAGTTTGTGGTTGCCAAGCTTGTTCGATTTATAATCCAGTATGGAAAACCTTAATAGAGAATCATCTTCAAATTCCGGAGCCTTGCCCATAAAAGTGGTACAATTTGGGGAGGGTAATTTTTTACGGGCCTTTGTGGATTATGCCATTAAAATATTGAACGATACCGTAGGTTTCAATGCAGGGGTGGCCTTGGTACAGCCCATTGAAAACGGAATGGTTTCTGTGTTGAACGAACAGGATGGGTTGTACACCTTATTCACCAAAGGTATTAAGAAAGGTAAGGAGGTTCAGGAGAAGATGCTTATAGATACCATTGTAAAGGGTGTCAATCCCTATGTTAATTTTGAAGAATTTCTGGAATTGGCTCGTGAGAAGGACCTCGAGTTTGTGATATCCAATACCACCGAAGCTGGGATTCGTTATGATGGGAAAGACCTATTTGATATGACCCCACCCAGTTCGTTTCCTGGAAAACTGACCTGCTTACTGTATGAGCGCTTTCATTACTTTGATGGAAATCAAGATTTTGGGCTGACGATTATTCCGTGTGAACTGATCAATTATAACGCGGACACTTTGAAAAAAGTTATCCTGCAATATATTGATCTTTGGAAGCTTTCGGGGCTATTTAAAAACTGGGTCTTGAATGCCTGCACATTTCACAATACCTTGGTAGACAGGATTGTACCGGGCTATCCAAAGGACGATATTGAGGAGTATAATCGACAATTGGAATATCATGACCGACTCATAGTCACTGCCGAAACATTTTTTCTATGGGTCATTGAAGGGGATGATAATCTGAAGAAAAGACTTCCATTTCATAAGACGCCTTTGGATGTTCGTATCGTGGAGGATATGCAGCCTTTTAGGACAAGAAAGGTGCGAATATTGAACGGTGCCCATACCGCTATGGTCCCCATGGCATTGCTATATGGCAACGAAACCGTAAAGGAAACAGTGGACGACGTGTTTACAGGGGAATTTATTCGGTCCCTAATTCTTGAGGAAGTGTTCCCAACCTTGGCCATGGACAAGCAGGAATTGGAAGTTTTTGCCGAAGAAGTTTTTGATCGCTTTAGAAATCCGTTTATTAAGCATCAATTGTCCAGTATCGCTTTAAACTCCATTTCAAAATTTAAGGTTAGGGTGCTGCCCAGTCTTTTGGAATATGTTGAAATGAAAGGAAAATTGCCGTTGAGAACGGTATTTGCCTTTGCCTGTTTGGTCAGATTTTATCAAGGGCATTGGCAAGGAAATGAAATGCCTTTGAATGATGATGAAGCTATCATCAATACGTTTAAAAATCGTTGGCAGCTTCCCTTAGAAAAAATGGTAAATGAACTACTGGGAAATACCACGTTCTGGGATACCGATTTAAATCAGGTGGACGGACTCCCTTTGGCCATGGAAGGTGCCTTGCGGTTTTTGGAGACCCATGGTGTGGAAAAAGGATATCAAGAATTTGAGGAAGGTTACAAGTAAGAACTATGCAACAACGGTTGATCAAAGTACACGAGGATGATAATGTTGGGATAGCCCTGACAAATCTTTCCGAAGGTGAAATTGTCCCTTTTCAAAATGACAATTTGCAAATTCAGAATCTTACAAATGCAAAGCATAAAATTGCACTGGAAGAATTATCAAAAGACGCTAAAATAACCATGTACGGGGTTTTGGTAGGCAAGACAACCAAGCCCATCAAAAAAGGCGGGCTCTTAACCACGGAGAACGTAAAGCATCAAAGCGAAAGCGTACAAGGACGAACGGAAAAGTATCGTTGGAACCCTCCAGATATTTCCAAATGGAAGGATAGGACATTTTTGGGCTACCACAGACCAGATGGGCAAGTTGGCACGCAGAATGTATGGCTGTTCTTTCCGTTGGTCTTTTGTGAAAACAGAAATATTCAGATTTTAAAGGATGCTTTTGAAAAGGAACTGGGCCTTGGCAAAATAAGCAGGCAACGGCAATTGCTACGGCAACTCATACAGGGCAAGCGCCCCAATGTTGACGAGGATGCCGTGCTGGGCGAGAGGACTTTTGAAAATGTCGAAGTTAAGTTTATCACACACCAAGGAGGTTGTGGAGGAACGCGCCAAGATTCGGAAATGTTGGCCAGGTTATTGGCGGGTTACATTAAAAATCCCAATGTAGCGGGAGCTACGGTCCTAAGTTTGGGATGTCAAAATTTACAGATAGGCCTCCTGAAAGATGCCTTGAAATCGTTGGATAATGACCTTCAAAAACCTGTATT
This sequence comes from Maribacter sp. PR66, assembly GCF_028464205.1. Classification (NCBI taxonomy): domain Bacteria; kingdom Pseudomonadati; phylum Bacteroidota; class Flavobacteriia; order Flavobacteriales; family Flavobacteriaceae; genus Maribacter; species Maribacter sp. PR66. The sequence goes on along the minus strand of NZ_JAQPCH010000001.1, from coordinate 340,526 downwards.
GATCTACGAACAGCAACAAATGGGGACCGTTGAGGAGATGCTGAACACAATTATCCTGGAATCTTTTGAAGGAATCAAGGAGGCGAATACAATCGAAAGGAAACCGGCACCGCTTTCCAAAATAAATATGGGATTGGAATGTGGCGGTTCCGATGGTTTTTCGGGAATTTCCGCCAATCCTGCCCTGGGATATGCTTCGGATATTTTGGCCGCACTGGGAGGTTCTCCCATGCTCTCCGAATTTCCTGAACTATGTGGTGTGGAGCAGGAATTGGTAAACCGATGTGTAAGGGATGTGGATGCCGAAAGATTCATTGATTTGATGAAGGCCTATGAACAATCGGCAGAACGGGTAGGTTCTGGTTTTGATATGAACCCATCTCCGGGCAATATTAAGGACGGTTTGATTACCGATGCGATGAAATCTGCTGGAGCGGCCAAAAAAGGAGGTACCTCACCCATACAGGCGGTTTTGGATTATGGGCAATATGTGACCAGAGCCGGTCTCAATCTACTTTGCACCCCAGGAAACGATGTGGAAAGTACTACGGGTATGGTAGGATCTGGCGCCAATATAGTCGTCTTCACGACCGGTTTGGGAACGCCCACGGGAAACCCGATCGCTCCCGTAATCAAAGTGTCCTCCAATACCGAAATGGCCAAAAAAATGCCCGATATCATCGATATCGATACAGGACCGATAATCAGGGGAGAGACTTCCATCCAACAAATGGGCGAGGAAATTCTGGAATATGTCATAAAAGTGGCAAGCGGTGAAATCACGGCAAAGGCGGATATCTTAGGACAAGATGATTTTATCCCATGGAAACGGGGAGTATCCTTATAAAAACCTAAAATCATGCCGGAATGCTGAGGTCAGCTCTAACAGTTTCCCTAATTTTAGGGGTAAATTAATGAATACAAGGAAAAAGAATAACAAATGAGTAAAGAAACAACCTATTATCAGGCAATAAACCCGGCAACAGGAGAAAAGCTAGAAGGTGAATTCAAAAATTCCACTTGGGAAGATGTAGACCAAGCCGCTCAAAATGCAGCCAAGGCCTTTCAGGTTTACAGAAGGCTTGATAACGAGACCAAAGCTAAATTTTTGGAAACAATTGCCGATGAAATTCTTGCATTGGGTGATGCCCTGCTTGAGCGTTGTAATCTAGAAACTGCTTTGCCATTGGGACGGCTTACCGGAGAACGGGGAAGAACCATGAATCAATTAAAATTGTTTGCCAGTGTAGTTAGGGAAGGTTCTTGGGTAGATGCCCGCATTGATTTGGCACAACCTAATAGGGAGCCCCTACCCAAATCGGACATACGACATATGTTGATTCCATTGGGTCCGGTTGCGGTCTTTGGGGCAAGTAATTTTCCATTGGCATTCTCAACAGCTGGTGGTGATACGGCTTCGGCCTTGGCAGCGGGATGTCCTGTGGTATACAAAGGGCATCCGGCGCATCCAGGAACCACTGAAATGATTGCAGGTGCCATTCAAAAGGCCGTCGAAAAAATAGGGTTACCAGAGGGTGTGTTTTCCTTGGTTCAGGGAACCTCGATCGAAGTCGGTGAAAATCTGGTGAAGCATTCAGCAATAAAAGCTGTTGGTTTTACGGGATCTTACAATGGGGGTATGGCTATATTCAATTATGCGAACTCAAGGCCCATTCCAATTCCCGTTTTTTCTGAAATGGGAAGTACAAACCCCATGTTCATTTTACCGGGGGCACTTAAGGAGCGTGCCTCGCAATTGGCCCAAGGCTATTCCAATTCACTTAATATGGGCGTTGGCCAATTTTGCACCAATCCCGGTCTTAGTTTTTATCCAAAAGGGGACAAGTCCAATGAATTTCTTGAGGTGTTATCAGATCAAATAAAGGCTACCGAGCCGGCAACCATGCTTACGGCTGGAATCCAATCGGCCTATAATAAAGGGTTGGAAGAACTCTCCGGAACAAAGGACTTGGAAGTTCTGGGCGAAGGAAAATCCGCAGGTGGGGGTATCGGGGTTTGTTCAAAGGTTTTCAAAACTACGATAGACACCTATTTGAAAAATAGTAAACTCTCTGAAGAAAATTTTGGTCCTTCTTCCATATTGGTTGAAGCATCAGCTAAGGAGGATCTTTTGAACGCTGCAAGAAATCTTGAAGGCCATTTAACGGCCACCGTGCACGCTACCGAGGCCGATTTGGAGGAATATGCAGAACTATTTGAAATTTTGGAGCAGAAAGTTGGGCGTGTATTGGTGAATGGTTATCCCACCGGGGTGGAGGTATGTCATTCCATGGTTCATGGAGGCCCGTTCCCCGCTACAACGGCACCAAGTTCAACGTCTGTGGGGACCAATGCCATAAAGCGATTTGTACGGCCGGTCTGTTATCAGGATTATCCGCAAAGTTTACTTCCACCGGAACTTAAAAACGACAATCCCTTAGGCGTTTGGCGTTTGGTAGATGGCGAGTTTTCCCAAAAATCGGTGTAGTTCTTTCTTTAAATTATTTGGTGCCCCTTTGAATTAAGTTTTAAAGGGGTACTTTTTTTAGTTTTTTATATTCCTTCGGGTTTACACATATCTTTTTCCGCTTGCAATTAAATAGGTGCCGTTGCTTCATTTTAACACGAAGCGGTTTCAGGTCAATTTTCAGTCACTTCACACTAAAACATCCCTTGAGGCACTACTTCTATCCTACATTTGCCCTGTAAATAATTCGTAAACAGATAAATAATTTAAAAATAGATATAATGAAAAAAGTAAGTGTTTTACTAGGGATAGGAATTTTGGGGGGTTTATTGATTTCGGCAAAAGGCGATTGCAACCTTAAAAATTTGGAGCACAATCCGCATACGACAAAATATAATCCATTTGCCGAAGGATTGCAAATTGCCATAGAGTCAGCCAACCTGAATGCCAGCGAAATCGTCGTGTTGGAGATCGAGGAAGAAGTGGATTTGGGTTTTGACACATTAGAATACCTGCCTCTTGGTTTTAATGCCTACGACGGAATGGAATTAGCTGTTGAGGATATTGTGGTTCTTGAAGAAGATGAAGAAGTGGATTTGGGTTTTGATGTAGCCCTTTACCTCCCAAAAGATTTCAATGCATATAAGTAACAGGTGGTTGATTGTTGTTAGTTAGCACCTTTAAATAGGCCTTCATTAACTTGGAGGCCTATTCTCCATACAAGGTCCAACCAACCAAAATTAATGTACTTTTGAAGCCTAAGAATCCATGCGACCAACCACTATGATAAAACCAATAAAGGCCGGACAGATAATCAAGGTTTCCTTGCTTTTGGCCATTCTTATTTCGCTTCCCAGGTCTATTTATCTATACAATATGTTTTCCGGTGGAAGTATTGACCTTTCCGGTGAGTTGGTAATGGATTTTCTGTATCGTTATATCTTCTTTGCTTTATTCTCTTATTTGATTCTACAAGTAAATACCAATTTGGTATATCAAAAGATAAAGGCAAGGCATACCGTACAATTGGTCATAGTAGTGGTGATTGATTTTCTTATTTTACTGTTGTTATTGACATTATACCATTTTATGTATTATCATGTGATGGGCGTTGATATAGATAAACGTGATTGGGGGTTTGTGAAATTCAATTACGTAGTACTTACCGTAGTCCTTTTTTTTATAGCTAGGGTATTGCGCTTGCAGACAGATCAGCAGGAAAGTAAATTGGAGAACGAACGGTTAAAACAGCAAAACCTTCAAAACGAACTTGCCGCATTAAAGAATCAGATAGACCCACATTTTCTGTTCAATTCCTTAAATTCGCTAACTTCTTTGATAAGGGACAATAAACCGGCAACACAATTTGTGAACAAACTTTCATATATGTACCGATATATCCTCCAAAGCGGAGACTCCAATTTGGTGACGGTTAAGGAGGAGTTGAAGTATTTGGAAAGTTATGCATATCTCATTGAAACGAGGTATAGAGACCGTTTCCAGTTGAATATAAAGATTGACGAGTCTTTTTTGGATAAAAAACTACCGCCTATGGCCTTACAATTGCTGGTTGAAAATGCCGTAAAGCACAATGAGATATCCGCTTCCCACCCACTTAAAGTGGACATTTTACAAAGGAACGGGTCTATTTTTGTAGAGAACATTATCAGGCCAAGGACCAATTTGGCGGATGGAACAAAGAACGGTTTGATAAATTTGAAAAAACGCTATGCTCTGCTATTAAAACAGGACTTAAGTATTCGGCAGGACAACGATATTTTCAGTGTGGAGTTACCTTTGGCATGAGAAGCATGTAGTTACATTGAGTTTTATTGTAAGCTATATACCTTCTAAGAAGGGAATGTTTAAAAAGCAAAATAATAACCAAATTTTAAACGTGTGCAAGTAATCATCGTAGAGGACGAATTGGCGGCCAGTGAAAACTTGGCCTATTTACTTAAATCCATTGATGAAACCATTGAAGTGGAACAAGTTCTGGAATCCGTGACCGATGCGGTAGAATATTTTTCCGTACCCTACAAGGCATCCCTCATTTTTATGGACATCCACCTGGCGGACGGACTTTCCTTTGAAATTTTCGAAAAAGTTAAGGTTAGTACTCCCGTCATTTTTACCACGGCCTACGACCAATATGCTCTAAAAGCTTTTAAGGTGAACAGTATCGACTATCTCTTAAAGCCCATAGACGAGGTTGAACTTTTAGAAGCCATAAGAAAGTTTAAAAGTAGGACACCGGACAAGGGTATAGACAAGCAACAAATAGACAGTCTACTAAATTTGATCGGTGGTCGAGGGCAAAATTACCGGGAGACCTTTTTGGTAAGTCACCGGGATCAGCTAATTCCCTTAAAAACGGATAGTATCGCTTATTTTAGAATCGATACGGGCATCGTTAAAGGAGTTACGGTAGATAATCAATCGTATGTAATGGACACCAAGTTGGAAGAAATCGAGGAGGGCTTGGACCCTGCAAAATTCTACCGTGTCAATAGACAGTTCATTGTAAAAAAAGATGCCTTGGAAAGCATCAAATACTACTTCAACGGAAAGCTCATTATAACCCTATCTCCCGCCTGTGATGAAAAAGTGGTGGTTAGCAAGGCCAAGGCCACGGCCTTTAAAAACTGGGTGAATACGTAATTAAAAGAGTATTTTACAGGTTGCTGTAAGCAGTCGTTTTTCCTTATTTCTTATCGTATCTTTGGGAAAGTACCATTGATATAATCCCGTAATGTCAAAAAAACAGGCAACGCCTCTTTTTAACGATTTTCCCCCGGTTTCCGCCAAAGCTTGGAAACAGAAAATTCAGTATGACCTAAAGGGAGCCGATTACAATACTGAGTTGCTATGGACTTCCCGGGAAGGAATCCATGTAAAACCTTTTTATCACAGGGAGGATCTTGAAGAAACCTTACCTGCCACGGGTACAATCACCTCATGGAAAATAGGGCAATCCATGTACGCCGGCAATGCGAAATCGGCGAACAAAAGGGCATTAAAAGGATTGGAAAATGGGGTCGAGGTGCTAGATTTTACCATTCCCGATATTGAAGTAAAGCCTGAAGCGCTTTTAAGGGATGTCGATTTGGAAAAAATTCCGGTGTCGTTCCAATTTCAATTTCTATCAGGGTCCTATATAACCTCCCTGCTCAAATCCGTAGGCAAAGGAACATCCAATCTGCAATTGAACATCGATATCATCGGGAATTTGGCCCGTACCGGAAATTGGTTCCACAACCTGAACAAAGACCATGAAGAGCTGGAAGTGCTGCTACAAACCGGGGCGGATACCATTTTGAGTATCGACACCACCTTGTATGAAAATGCCGGGGCGGATATGGTGCAGCAATTGGGATACGGACTCGCCCACGCCCATGAATATGTACAGCATCTGTATGACAAAGGCCTATTAAATAACCTGGGAAAGGTCACATTTAAGGTGTCCGTTGGGGGCAATTATTTTTTTGAGATAGCTAAGCTTAGGGCCTTGCGGCTACTCTGGAAAACGTTGATGGACGAGTACGGTCTCGCGGCGGACTGCCATATCGTTGCGGAACCTTCCAAGAGGAACAAAACGTTGTATGACTACAATATGAATATGGTCCGGACTTCGGCAGAATGTATGAGCGCAATCTTAGGCGGGGCGGAGGTAGTTTTCAATCACCCGTATGATAAAATATACCATAAGGACAATGGGTTTTCAAGCCGAATTGCCCTAAACCAGTTATTGATTCTCAAGGAGGAAGCCTATTTCAATAGTGTACATAATCCTGCCGATGGTGCCTATTACATCGCATCCTTGACCGCCCAATTGGCGGAAAAGGCCTTGGAACTTTTTAAATCGGTCGAACGCGAGGGCGGTTTCCTTCGGCAATTGAAAAACGGCACCGTACAACAAAAGATTAAGGAAGCCGCCAATAAGCAACAGGCTGAATTTGATACCGGGAGGCAAGTGCTGGTAGGCACGAATAAATTTATAACCGGTTCTGATAGGATGAAAGCCGATTTGGAGCTGTACCCTTTTGTGAAAACCCGGTCCAGAAAAACCTTGACAGTACCCATAATAGAATCACGCTTGGCCGAAGCCATGGAACAAAAAAGGCTGAACGATGAGTAGAAGGAACTTACAACATATCAAACTTAAAACCGGGAATGCCACGAATGATTCCACCAATAGCTCCCAGGAGGAATTTGTGACAGCGGAAGGAATTGCCTTAAAAAAGGTGTACACGAAATGGGATTTGAGCGGATTGGAGCATCTGGATTTTGCAGCGGGTTTGCCACCTTTTTTACGAGGTCCGTATCCTACCATGTACGTCCAGAAACCTTGGACAATCAGGCAGTATGCCGGGTTTTCTACGGCCGAGGAAAGTAACGCCTTTTACAGAAGAAATCTGGAGGCAGGACAAAAGGGTCTGTCGGTCGCCTTTGACCTTCCCACCCATCGGGGCTATGATAGCGACCATGAACGCGTTGTGGGCGATGTTGGCAAGGCTGGGGTTGCTATCGATTCCGTGGAGGATATGAAGATTTTGTTCGATGGCATTCCGCTGGATAAAATGTCGGTTTCTATGACTATGAACGGGGCGGTAATCCCAATCATGGCCTTTTACATTGTTGCCGCTGAGGAACAGGGCGTATCCAAAGAGCAATTATCGGGAACCATCCAAAACGATATTCTTAAGGAATTCATGGTCAGGAATACCTATATCTATCCCCCCGGGCCTTCTATGCGTTTGGTCGCCGATATTTTTGAATACACAAGTAAGTTTATGCCCAAGTTCAATAGCATCAGTATTTCCGGGTACCACATGCACGAGGCCGGTGCTCCGGCCCAAATGGAATTGGCCTATACTTTGGCCGATGGCTTGGAATATATACGAACAGGTCTTGAAGCCGGACTCAAAATCGATGATTTCGCACCAAGGCTTTCCTTTTTCTGGGGGATCGGGATGAACCATTTTATGGAAATCGCCAAGTTACGTGCGGGTCGCATGTTATGGGCAAAATTGGTACAAAAGTTTGGTCCGCAGCAGGTGAAGTCCCTCATGCTACGCACTCACTGCCAGACAAGCGGTTGGAGCTTAACGGAACAGGACCCCTTTAATAACGTGGCGCGAACCACCATCGAGGCAATGGCAGCGGTCTTTGGTGGGACACAAAGTTTACATACCAATGCCCTGGACGAGGCCATTGCCTTACCCACCGATTTTTCGGCACGGATTGCACGTGAGACCCAATTATTTCTTCAGGAGGAAACTAAAATTACGAAAACGGTGGATCCATGGGCCGGCAGCTATTATCTGGAAACCCTAACCCATGAATTGGCACAAAGGGCCTGGGACCTCATAACAGAGGTGGAGGAATTAGGTGGAATGACAAAGGCCATAGAGGCAGGAATCCCCAAAATGCGCATTGAGGAGGCAGCGGCCAAAAAACAGGCCCGATTGGACAGTGGAACCGATGTACTTGTAGGGGTTAACAAATACCAATTGAAACAAGAAGATGTCCTGAGTATTTTGGAGGTGGATAATGAGAAGGTTCGGGAGCAACAGCTATCCCGACTCGCAACCATCAAGAAAAATCGGGATGAAACAGCAGTAATGCGACTTTTAGATCAACTTACAAAAGGGGCAAAGGATTCACTTGAAGAAAACAAACAGCGTGATAATTTATTAGCTTTAGCAGTCGAAGCCGCTAGGGCCAGGGCGACTTTGGGCGAAATCAGCACGGCGCTTGAAAGGGCCTATGGCAGGCATACGGCAAAAACCAATACGATTACAGGCGTGTATTCCAAGGAAATCAAACAGGACGAAAGTTTTAAAAGGGCGATTCAGCTAGCCGACGAATTGGCGGAAAAGGAAGGCCGAAGGCCACGAATTATGGTTGCCAAAATGGGTCAGGACGGACACGATCGTGGGGCCAAGGTGGTGGCAACCGCCTATGCCGATTTGGGATTTGACGTGGATATAGGACCCTTGTTCCAAACACCGGGAGAGGTCGCCAAGCAGGCCGTTGAGAACGATGTACATATTTTGGGGATTTCCTCATTAACGGCCGGGCATAAAACCCTGGTCCCAGCCGTTATCGAAGAACTTAAAGCCTATGGCAGGGCCGATATTCTTGTGATTGTTGGGGGTGTAATTCCCAAACAGGACTATACATTCCTAAAGGAAAAAGGTGTTACCGCCATTTATGGCCCGGGAACAAAGATAAGTGATGCCGCCATAGAGATATTAGAGATACTATTGCAATAGAATCCGTTCAGGGCCAATAAAAAAAGGGACCTTGTACGGGATCCCTTTTTTATGGTATTGTTTCTATATTAAGCCGTGGCTACTTCACCAGATGATTTTTTGTTTTTCATCCAAAAATATAGGATAATGAACATCACAACGGCCAATGCAGGAAAAATGGTTATAGTGCGCATGGTTTCCTGTCCTGCTACCAATTCCAATTCATCACCAGTGAGTCCGGTGGCGGCTACTTTTTCTAAATCGGAATCAATCCACATTCCCGTAATGGGTTGAAAGATTGTTTGGGAAAACATTCCCACGGCTCCTATAATGGACATACCCAAAGCGCCGCTTTTTGGGATTTTATCGGCTACAAAACCTATCATGTTAGGCCAGAAATAGGCAACGCCCAAGGCAAAAAAGATAGCGGCTACATAAGCCATGGCTCCAGTTTGGGTACTAAATAGATATACACCTATCGTAGCTAAAACAGCAGACCCTAGCAATACCCCGGTTTGGTCGAATTTTTTGACCATATCACCACCAAAATATCGGGCAACGGCCATAATACCCGTAACCAAGGCTAGAATCAACATAGGCTGGGCACCACTTTTTGCCAGTATGATACTGGACCACTGTTGTGGAATGAATTCTGAGGCGGCGGTTAGTGCCATACAGGCGATCATGAAAATAAAAAGCGGAGAAATCATTGCTTTTAGGTTACCACTCAAGGTAGCACCTTCCTCCACCTTGGCTTTTGGCCAAGTTTGTCCTAAGAATAGATATCCGTAAATAAGTGTTGGGATAACGATAACCCAAATTTGGGATTCCCAACTCAATCCGGCATCCGTCATAAATTTTGAAATCAAACTACCTATTACAATGCCCCCGGGAAACCACATGTGGAACCTGTTCATCATGGTGCTCATTCTTGTACCCTGATAGGCATCTGCAATCATTGGATTACAAGCGGCCTCGGTACAACCATTGCCAAGTCCAATAAGCAGGGTAGAAATCAATAGACCTGTGTAACTACCGGAATAGATGGTTAGGATAATTCCTAAGGCGTGGGCAAAAAAGGCAAAATTCATAATGGCCTTTCCTCCAACCTTATGGTAAATCAATCCTCCAATTACCATAGATATTGGAAATCCTAAAAACCACATGGAGTTAATAAATCCTAATTGTTCTGCGGAAAGGCTCAGTTCCTCTCCCAATTGCGGTAAAATACCAGCCCTGATACTAAAGGAAAAGGCTGTTGTAATCAAAGCGAAACAACTTGCATAGAACAATCTGTTCGCATTTACGTTTGAAGTTGCTGTTGAACTCATATTAGTTGGTTTTGTTAATTTGTTTTTTGGTTAGCATGCTAAGCTAAGAAAAATGCGATAATTTCCCCTATTTTTTAAGAAAATCATAGTTTAAGTGTTTGCTTATACACGATAATGAGGTTTTGGAAATGTTTGCATGATTTTTAAGTAGTTGTAAAACAGACCGTTTTCCCATTTGTAAACTACCCTGTTTAAGACTACCTTGGAGGAAAAATGATACAGTGACATCATGATACTTAGAAAGACATTACCACTTATTGCATTATGCATCGTTTTAAGTTGCAAGAATGAACCGCCCAAAGAGGCCCTAGAAAAGGTGACCATGGATGAGGATTACGACCCTGAAGCAAATCTGTCGGCTTTGCGAATCGAACTAAGGCCAATAGGTTCACCCGTGGCGAACTATGTACACGCCGTACGAACGGGCAACTTACTTTTTTTAGCAGGAAAAGGCCCTAGACAAGCCAATGGTGAGAACGTGGTTGGAAAATTAGGCTTGGATTTAACCGTGGAAGAAGGATATAATGCGGCCAGGGAGGCGGGCATCAACCAGTTATCCGTCCTAAAGGAGGAGTTAGGCGATCTGCGCAAGGTGAAACGCATTGTAAATGTTAAGGGCATGGTGAATGCCATCCCGGAGTTCGCAGAACAATCCAAGGTCATCAATGGATATTCAGATCTGATGGTCGCGGTTTTCGGTGAAAAGGGAAAGCATTCACGGGCCGCCGTGGGTATGGGATCCTTGCCTGGAAACATGGCCGTAGAGGTTGAAATGGTCGTAGAGGTTTATGAATAAAGAATTTTAATGAATGCCATTAGACCCATGGAAATAGCAACGGTACATCCACATAAAAGCGAATTGGGGGAAGGTCCCTTTTGGGATGCCCATAAAAAGGCCATTTGTTGGGTGGATATTTTGAATGGGCATCTTCATGAATATGTGGTACATGCGGATGCGTACAGGCGATATGAGATCGGTAAAATGATAGGGTGCGCCGCAGTTTGTAAGGACCAAAATTTTATTTTGGCCTCTACGGGAGGCATCGGATTTTTGAATAGGGATTCCGGATTGATAACCTATGTGGACCACCCTGAAAAAGATATACAAGGAAATAGGTTCAACGATGGTGCCTGTGACCCCGCCGGAAGATTTTGGGTCGGCAGTATGGCCCTTTCAGAGGAAACGGGAGCCGGTTCGGTCTATATGTTCGAGAACGGGATTAGTAGTAAAAAGATTGAAAACAGCACTATCTCAAATGGTATGGCTTGGAATGCGGATCATACCCTTTTTTATTTTATAGATACGCCTACGGGGAGTGTCGTAGCGTATGATTTTGAGGTTAAAACGGGCATGATATCTAATAAAAGGGTGGTTATTTCAATAGATGAAAAAGAGGGGTTTCCAGACGGGATGACCATTGATTCCGAGGGTATGCTCTGGATTGCCCACTGGGGCGGATGGCAAGTGACCCGTTGGAACCCGCAAAATGGTGAATTGTTAACCCGGATCAAACTACCCGTGGCGAAAATCACCTCGTGTACCTTTGGAGGTGAGGACTTAAAAGATTTGTATGTGACCTCCGCAAAAGTGGATCTGACCGAGGAAGAATTGAAAAAGCAACCTTTGGCGGGTTCCTTATTTGTAATTCGAAACGGTGGGTACCAAGGTGTGCCCGGATTTTTATATAAGAACTAAATTATTCATAATGAGACTAATAAGATTTGGAAAACAAGGAGTTGAGAAACCGGGAGTGCTGGATGAAAAAGGTATCAGAAGGGACCTTTCCAATGAGTTTACGGATTGGAACAGAGCCTTTTTTCAGAGTGGGGGACTTCAAAAATTGGGAACTTTGGATATATCCAAGTTACCGGAAGTGGATTCCAAGGAACGTTTGGGATCCTGTGTTTCGCGTCCTGGGAAGGTGATTTGCATCGGTCTAAATTATTCGGATCATGCGGCCGAATCAGGTATGGCCATTCCCGAAGAGCCCATCATCTTTCAAAAAGGAGCGAACACCGTAGTAGGCCCCAACGACGACATCCTCATCCCACGAAACAGCCAAAAAACCGATTGGGAGGTGGAACTGGGCATCGTAATTGGGAAGGATGCAAGATATCTCGATTCCGTGGAAGAGGCCAAGGAATACATTGCGGGGTATTGTATTTCCCATGATGTATCGGAGAGAGCCTTTCAACTGGAAAAGGGGGGGCAGTGGACCAAGGGCAAGTCCTGTGACAACTTTAATCCCTTGGGTCCTTTTTTGGCCACCCCAGATGAAATAGCCGATGTACATAACCTACGAATGCAGCTTTGGGTCAATGGGGTTAAAATGCAGGATGGAAATACCAAGACGATGATTTTTGATTGTTATTATGTCGTGCATTATCTGTCCCAATTTATGACGTTGGAAGCTGGTGATGTCATCTCTACGGGAACGCCACCTGGCGTAGGTTTGGGTATGAAACCTCCCATATACTTAAAGGCCGGGGATGAGGTAGCCCTGGAAATCGAAGGTTTGGGTCGGCAAGAACAAAAATGTAGTAATGCCTAAATATAACGATATTTAATATGTTTAGTTTAAAAGGAAAAATTGCCGTCATCACCGGAGCTGGCAGCGGAATTGGAAGGGCCATTGCCGTTGTCTTGGCTGAGCAAGGTGCCGTAGTACATATTTTGGAGGTCGATGAAAAAGCGGCCAACGAAACCTTGAAAACGGTCATTGAAAATGGGGGTAAGGGCTATTTCCATTGGTGTGATGTTAGCAATCAATCAGCCGTTGTAGAAATCTTTAATAGAATTGACAGAGTTGATATCTTGATCAATAATGCCGGGGTCGCCCACATTGGTACGGCTGAAAGTACTTCGGAAGCTGATTTTGACCGAATCTATCGAATCAATATAAAAGGCGTTTATAATTGTCTTCATGCATGTATTCCTTTAATGAAAAAACATGGCGGCGGACGTATTTTGAACATGGCAAGCATTGCGGCATCCCTAGGAATATCAGATAGGTTTGCCTATTCCATGTCCAAGGCTGCGGTATTGAATATGACCTTAACCGTTGCCAAGGATTTTATAAACGACAATATTACTTGTAACTCCATTTCGCCTGCCCGAGTACACACCCCTTTTGTGGATGGATTTATCGCCAAAAACTTCCCCGATAATCAAGAGGAGATGTTTGAGAAATTATCAAAAACGCAGCCCATTGGCAGAATGGCCAAACCTGAAGAAATTGCCGCTTTGGCAGTATATTTATGTAGTGATGAGGCCCAATTTATTACCGGAACGGACTATCCCATCGATGGTGGGTTTATTAAACTCAATAGTTGAAAAATGAGACTTAAAAACAAAATTGCCTTGGTAACGGGTGCCGGTAAGGGCATCGGGAAGGAAATTGCTTTAGGTTACGCTGCGGAAGGGGCTACCGTAATCATCAATGATTTGCCTGGGACGGATTATGCGGGACATGTTGTAAACGATATCGTAAAAAAGGGAGGTAAAGCCGAGTTGTACGAAGGGGACATGTCCAAGGTTGCGGAGATTCGGAAAATGTTCGCCTATATTCGTCAGGAGTATGGCCAATTGGATATTTTGGTCAACAATGCCGGAATTACTGGTTGGAGCGATTTTTTTGATACCGATGAAGCCTTGTTCGACAAGGTAATCGGCCTGAATATAAAGGGAACCCTGTTTTGTTCCATTGAAGCGGCACGCCTCATGAAAGAAAATGGAAAGGGCGGTAGTATCATAAATATATCCTCCATCTGTTCTGTACTCAGTGTGAAGAACCTCATCTGTTATTCCACCAGTAAGGGAGGCATAGAGGCCATGAGCAAACAAATGGCGGTGGAATTGGCTCCGTTTAAAATTAGGGTGAATACCTTTGGACCGGGCCCAATAAACACGGAACGGAACTTGAATGAGGATCCGGAGTATAAAGAAAATTGGGGTCGGGTGGTACCCATGCAAAGGACCGGAGAACCGGAGGAAATGATTGGGCCGGCTATATTCTTAGCTTCTGATGAGTCCAGTTATGTGACAGGCCAATTGTTCTACGTAGATGGCGGCTGGAGCGTACAGGGGAAATTTGCGGAGGATAGTATGGATAGCCAGTTGAAGAATAGTGGGGCAAAATAACAAAACCTAATAATTCAACTATTAAACGCAAACAAAAAAAGGAGAAATAGGATTCCCACTTTTTGTTTAAAGTAGCCTCGGCAAGAGATAACCGCGTTTTTCTTTTGTGTCTCATGTTGAAAATGCATATAGAAAGCTAAGGCTTTACAAACTTCAACAAAAAAAGGACCAGCAAGCTGTCCTTTTTTTATTTTCGTATGTAACACCTTCGGTGAATCTATATGCATTTATTTGTAGCCTCGGCAAGAATCGAACTTGCATCTAAAGTTTAGGAAACTTCTATTCTATCCATTGAACTACGAGGCCAAATAGGCTGGCAAAAATAGGGTTTTTTGTGGATTTTAAGCAAAAGGAATTACATCAATTTCTTCTGGACCATATTTCATACATGGGTTCCCCCCTGCTATTATTGCCGGTATGATGCCAATCGTCACCTTTGATTTCGTAGTTGAATTCTAGACGGGCACCTACCCGATCGTTATCACGGGAGAAAAACTCGATGTTCTCCGTATAGACCCCGTCCACCGAAGTAAAACTGCCGCCCCCAGTTCCAGAAAAGGCCATGGTCTCTGTTTGGTAGGCAATCCATTGAAACCGACCGTCCATCAGGAATTTTAAGGTTTTCCTTGGGTTTTCATCGCCCCGGCGTTCTTGGCCCGTATCGGGACCACGCGTAGCAAACAGCCATTGCCCTTCCAGGGCTTGGTTCAAGGATTCTTTTTTTTCGAAGGTTATGGCATCCTCCATGTGTATTATGATCTTATCTCCATCCATGGAAAAAGGCATTTCCAATGCCCTGATTCCGTCCTTTTCAAAATCCGAATTGAACTCGAGCTGTACTTTTAGCATCTTTTCATCCGCAGTATAAAACCCACCTACCGTTTTTATAAATTCGGCCGGGTCCAATTTGTATACCGAATAGGTCAGATAACCCTTGTTGATTTTAAGTTCGTGCTGCGTATTATCATGATCGGAAAGATAGACACCGGCCGCAATTTGGGCATTTGCCATGGATATCAGCAAGGCCATTACCACAAAAGGTAGTATTCGTATTATTTTAAGATGTTTCATTTCCATGGATATATTGATTAATATTCTTGGTAAGATACTGAATATAAATATTTTGTAAATTTAAAAAAATCATAAACCCGACTCTGTTGAACAATTATTGGTCCTTGAACGTATTTTGTTTGAAAACGGTTGTTTTTTCAATTTTTTTGTTTTCATTTGTGCCCTAAAATATGAGGTTAACTCAATGTAAGGCCATGGTCTTTAGCTGAACATAATGCAATTTGTTTCTATGTTCGGGTTTTTGGGAATTAGGAAGTCAAACCCAAAAATGGCTTATAAGATAAGCAACCGAATTTTAAAGCTAACTTCCGAATGTAACTCCTCGATCGTGCAGAGTCAGCACATCTATTTTTTCATTCCCACCACCCAAAAACAAATTCTTATTTGATTTGAAAATACATCATGTTTTCTTAACATGATATGAGCACATTTTATTAATTATTAAACCGTATTTTCAAACATCAAATATTTTTTTACATGAATACCAAGTATATTGATCTTATCGATCAGACCTATTTTTTCCCCCAAGAGGAATTTACATTAGACGGTGACCACTTGAAGTTTCACAATATTCCCCTAAACGATTTGGTCGAGGAATATGGTAGCCCTTTGAAGTTTACCTACCTACCCAAAATATCCGAGAATATTGCGCGTGCCAAGAACTGGTTCGTAAATGCCATCAAAAAGAACGATTACAAGGGTAAGTACCATTATTGCTATTGCACCAAAAGTTCACACTTTCAACATGTAATGCATGAGGCATTAAAGAACGATATCCACATTGAGACCTCTTCCGCCTTTGACATCAACATTGTTGAACAGTTGAAAAAGGACGGTAAACTTAAGGACGACGCCTATGTCATCTGTAACGGGTTCAAACGCGAGCAGTATATCGATAACATTGCCCGGTTGATCAATAACGGCCATGACAACTGTATCCCGATCATCGATAATTATGAGGAAATAGAACTTCTTTCGGATAGTATTAATGATACGTTCAAAGTTGGTATCCGTATTGCATCGGAGGAGGAGCCCAAATTTGAATTTTATACATCCAGATTGGGCATCGGCTATAAAAATATAGTGCCGTTCTACGAAAACCAGATAAAGGACAACGATAAAGTGGAGCTTAAGATGCTACATTTTTTCATCAATACCGGTATCAGGGACAATGCCTACTATTGGAACGAATTGGTAAAGTGTCTAAAGGTGTACGTGCGACTTAAGAAAATCTGCCCTTCTTTGGACAGCCTGAATATTGGTGGCGGATTTCCAATAAAGAACTCTCTGGCCTTCGAATACGATTATCAATATATGGTGGATGAGATCTTGAACCAGATCAATATTGCCTGTGCAGAAGCCGATGTACCCGTTCCCAATATTTTTACCGAATTCGGGAGCTTTACCGTGGGTGAAAGCGGTGGTGCCATTTATGAGATCCTCTACCAAAAACAGCAGAACGACCGTGAGAAATGGAATATGATCGATTCCTCCTTCATCACTACCCTGCCAGACACTTGGGCCATTAACAAACGATTTATAATGCTGCCCATAAACCGGTGGAACGATGAGTACGAAAGGGTCTTGCTGGGAGGCCTTACCTGTGATAGCGATGACTACTACAATAGTGAGCAGAATATGAACGCCATCTATCTCCCAAAGTACAAACGTGATAAACCTTTGTACATTGGGTTTTTTAATACCGGTGCCTATCAGGAGACCATTGGGGGCTTTGGCGGTCTGCAGCACTGCTTGATTCCACAGCCCAAACATATCTTGATCGATAAGGACGCGAATGGTGAACTGGTAACTACCCTGTATAGTCCACAACAGACCGCTGAGGATCTTTTGGAAATTTTAGGATATGGGGACAATCAAAAAGCAAAAAAGAAAAAATCCGCAAAGGCGGAAAAACAACTTTCAAATTAATTAGTTCTAATTTTTAAATAAGATGACTACATCAAAGAATTATGCAGGTATACCTGACAAATTCGCACAGCTGGAAACCGCAAAGGTTATTTTGATTCCTGTGCCTTACGAGGGCACTACGACTTGGGGCAAGGGAACGGTCAACGGACCCAAGGCCTTTTTGGAAGCCTCCGAGAATATGGAGCGCTATGATATTGAGACCGATACCGAGGTGTACGAACAAGGTATTTACTTGGCCGATGCCATTGCAGGACACACCTCTCCAGAGGCCATGGTGAACGAAGTCCACAAAATAACCAAGGACTATATAAAACGAAATAAATTTGTAACCCTGGTAGGCGGGGAGCATTCCATCTCCATTGGTACGATCCGTGCCTTTAACGAGTGCTTTGATGACCTTACTGTACTACATATAGATGCACATGCAGATTTGAGGGATTCGTATGCGGGTAGCAAATACAATCACGCCTGTGCTGTCCATGAGGCCAGTCAGACTACCAATTTGGTGCAGGTAGGAATCCGTTCCATGGACGCCATTGAAAAGACCTTGATCGATGCGGACAAGACATTTTTCGCGCATGAGATGGTGGCCGATGAATATTGGATGGACAAGGTCATTGAGGCCATGACGGACAATGTATTCATTACCTTTGACCTGGACGCTTTGGATCCTTCGATTATGCCATCTACGGGAACACCGGAACCTGGGGGGCTTTTATGGTACGAGACCTTGGAGTTCTTAAAACAGGTTTTTGAGGAGAAAAACGTGGTAGGCTTTGATCTGGTGGAACTTTGCCCTAATCCTTCCGCTAAATCCTCGGATTTTGTGGCCGCAAAGTTGTATTATAAGATGTTGAGTTATAAGTTTATGGGCCAGGACGCTGATGAGGAGTACGACAATACCTATGATGTGGACTATAAATCGAACAACAGTTTAAAATTTAATGATGACGAAGAATAAGGGAGCTATCTCCAATTTTATTGAAAAATACTATTTACACTTCAATGCCGCAGCTTTGGTGGATGCCGCCAAGGGCTACGAAGAGCAACTGAACAAGGGTGCCAAAATGTTGGTTTCCTTGGCCGGGGCCATGAGTACCGCGGAGCTGGGAAAGATTTTCGCGGAAATGATCCGTCAGGACAAGGTTCAGATAATTTCGTGTACCGGAGCCAATTTAGAAGAGGATATCATGAACTTGGTAGCACACTCGCACTATAAGCGTGTGCCAAATTATCGAGATCTTACGCCGCAGCAGGAATGGGATTTATTGGAAAAGGGACTGAATAGGGTAACGGATACGTGTATTCCAGAGGAAGAGGCCTTCCGTAGGTTGCAAAAGCATATTTTTAAGATCTGGAAGGATGCCGATGATAAGGGAGAACGCTACTTGCCCCATGAATTTATGTACAAAATGTTGCTCTCAGGTGTTTTGGAGGAATATTATGAAATAGATTTGAAGGATTCCTGGATGTATGCAGCAGCGGAGAAAAACTTGCCAATTATCTGCCCAGGTTGGGAGGACAGTACTATGGGCAATATATTTGCATCGTATGTACTTAAGGGAGAGCTGAAGGCCAGCACCATGAAATCCGGTATCGAGTATATGACTTTTTTGGCAGACTGGTATACCGATAATTCCGAAAACGGAATTGGGTTTTTTCAGATAGGAGGTGGTATTGCGGGGGATTTCCCAATTTGTGTTGTGCCCATGCTGTATCAGGATATGGAACGCACGGATACCCCTTTCTGGAGCTATTTTTGCCAGATTAGCGACAGTACCACAAGCTACGGTTCCTATTCAGGTGCCGTACCCAATGAAAAGATTACCTGGGGCAAGTTGGATATAGACACCCCAAAATTTATTATAGAAAGTGATGCGACCATTGTTGCACCTTTAATTTTTGCTTATCTTTTGGACTATTAATTATTTATGGACAAGAACGCACATTTAAAAAAAGTAATCGTAGATTTTAAGAAGCTGACCCCCGAAGTGTTGAAGCTTTTAGTGGAGCGCTATCCAGATGGGTATGATGATCGTAACATCATATCCTTTAAAAACGCCCAAGGCGAGCGGATCGAGGCGGTGGAGGTTCTAACGGAGGACACCAAATACCTGGTAAAGATCAGTGCCAAGTTGGAGTATACCATGGAAAACTATGATGAGGACGACTATGAGGATTTTGACGACGACGATCCCGACGCAATCATGGAACCAGATCCAAAGGATATGGTAGATGGCGATGAGGACGACGATTAGTCTTTGGATTTCGGTTTAAAGTCAGTAAACTAAATATGAATATTGGGTTTGGGTCCTGTAGGCCTAAACCCATACTTTTTTATCGGAATAAGTCCGTTGAAAACACACTCCTAAAATTGATATGAAAGTAGAAGAGATTGAAAATATTGAGCTGGAATACCTTAGCCTTTCGGACTATAAGGAATTGAAGGAAGCTATGGTTTCCTCTTACACCAGCATGCAGAATGCCGTTTGGACCTTGGAACAAATAGAAAAATTGATTAACACGTTTCCTGAAGGACAGGTCGTCATCAAGATAAACGGGAAGTTGGCAGGTTGTGCCCTTTCAATCATAGTGGATTTTTCCAAGTTTGAAGGCGAACATACCTATAGAATGGTTACAGGGGATTATACGTTCAATACCCACAATGAAGACGGTGATGTACTTTATGGTATTGATGTGTTTATTGTTCCTGGATTTAGAGGACTTCGTTTGGGAAGAAGGCTCTATGATTACAGAAAAGAACTATGCGAAAAACTGAATCTAAAGAGTATAGTTTTTGGTGGTAGGATGCCCAATTACCACAAATACATTAAAGAGTATACGCCCAAACAGTACATTGATTTAGTTCGTCGTAAGGAAATCCACGATCCGGTATTAAATTTTCAGATAAGTAATGATTTTCATCCTTCCAAGGTAATGAAAGGGTATTTAGAAGGGGATGTTGAGTCTAATGATTTTGCTATTTTGATGGAATGGGACAATATCTACTATCAAAAGCCCACAGGTGTGGCCACAACCGTAAAGACAATCGTAAGATTGGGTTTGATCCAATGGCAGATGCGTCCGTACAAGGATATAAATGAGTTATTACAACAGGCCGAATATTTTATTGATGCCGTTTCGGGATATCGGTCGGATTTTGCCTTGTTTCCGGAGTTTTTCAATGCACCATTAATGGCCAGTGCCAATCATTTAAGTACTTCTGAGGCCATTAGGGAACTGGCGAAGCATACGGACTTGGTAGTACAGAAATTTTCGGAGTTCTCCATTACCTATAACATCAATATCATCGCGGGGAGTATGCCAGAAGTTATTGACGGCAAGCTTTACAATGTGGGGTACCTGTGTAGAAGGGACGGTTCCTTGGAGCGCTATGAAAAACTACACGTGACCCCAGACGAGGCCAAGGTTTGGGGGCTACAGGGAGGAACGAAGTTGCAGGCCTTTGATACGGATTGCGGAAAAATTGGCGTACTTATCTGCTACGATGTGGAGTTCCCTGAACTCCCGCGTTTGTTGGCTGACGAAGGGGTGGACATTCTTTTTGTGCCCTTCCTGACGGATACACAGAACGGATACTCCCGTGTGCGCAATTGCGCCCAGGCACGGGCCATAGAAAATGAATGCTATGTGGCCATTGCCGGTAGTGTGGGGAATTTGCCCAATGTGCAGAATATGGACATCCAGTTCGCTCAGAGTATGGTTTTTACTCCCTGCGATTTTTCCTTTCCAACGAACGGCGTTAAGGCGGAGGCGACTCCCAATACGGAGATGATCCTCATAGCCAATGTGGACATCAGTTTGCTCAGGGAGCTCAATCAATTTGGAGCGGTCCGGAATTTAAAGGACCGCCGCAAGGACATATTTGAACTAAGAAAAAAATAATATTGGAAAATTTAAAGATCATAGGTAGCGAGGAATGGTGCGTTTTTAAGGAATTGGGAGTTCCGGCCATTAAGGCGAGGGTAGATTCCGGCGCTAAGACCTCCTCCATACAGGCGACCAATTTAAAGATTGTGAACAAAGGGGCCCAGGAATGGGTAAAGTTCGAGGTGAACCCCTTACAGGAGAACCGTAGTATTGCTATCAACTGCGAGGCCCGGTTGATAGACCGTAGGATGGTGAAAAGTTCCAGTGGTATATCTGAGGAGCGCTTGGTAGTACGTACGCCCGTTACTATGGGCGATAACACCTTTGATATAGAACTGACCCTGGCAAATAGGGATACGATGGAGTTCCGGATGTTGTTGGGGCGTGAGGCCTTGACGGATAGGTACATTGTAAACCCGGCGGTAAATTATCAGATCCAGGAATTTACAGATGAGGAGATTACGGAAAAATACAAACCCTATTACAAGGAAAAAACCGGACTGAAAATCGCCTTATTGGCAAGCAACCCCAACCTGTATAGCAACAAAAGGTTGATGGAAGCGGCCGAAGCCCGTGGCCACGAAATCGTATTTTTGAACGTGGAACAGGCCTATATGAAACTGGACGCGCATTCCCCGGAAATCCGCTACCGTGGAGGTAATATCCTAAAGGATTTTGATGCGGTCATCCCACGTATAAAACCGGCCGTTACGTTTTACGGCTGTGCGGTGATACGGCAGTTTAACAATTTGGGTGTGTATTGTCAGAATTCGGCGGAATCCATTACCCAATCGCGGGACAAGCTCTTCGCATCGCAGTTGTTTTCCAAGAACGATATCCATATTCCCATCACGGGATTCGCCAAATCGCCCATGGATACCAAGGATTTGATCAAAATGGTGAACGGTGCGCCCTTGATCATCAAATTGTTGGAAAGTACCCAAGGAAAGGGTGTTGTTTTGGCGGAAACGAACAAGGCAGCGGAAAGTGTGATCAATGCCTTTAAAAGTGTGAATACGAATATCCTTGTTCAGGAATTCATCAAGGAGGCCAACGGACAGGACATCCGTTGTTTTGTAGTCAATGGTAAGGTGGTGGCCAGTATGCAGCGCCAGGCGGAAAAGGGCGAGTTTAGGGCCAATATCCACCAAGGTGGCAAGGCGTCCATGATCAAGATTACACAAGAGGAAAAGAAATTGGCGTTAAAGGCTACCAAAGCTTTGAATCTGGCCGTCGCCGGCGTGGATATCATCCGTTCCAACAAAGGTCCCTTGTTGTTGGAGGTAAATTCCTCCCCCGGACTGGAAGGCATTGAAAACGCTACGGGCAAGGATATTGCCAATGAAATGATCAAGGCGATTGAAAGGAAGCTCAAGTTTAGCTAATGAGCACCCTTTATCGGGTTTGTGCAAGTACCTTTATAGGCCGTAAATGTATGGAATGAAAAAGCATACTAACCGTATCGACAAGCTTGTTCGATGGTATAAAAAGTTCCAGGTAAGCAAATCCCCCCAAATGAATTTGGTGTGGGGTTTTTTTCTGTATACGGTTATCGGCTTTGGCCTGTTGTCCCTTCCCATATTCCATAAAACGAGTGTTGGCCTATTGGACAATCTGTTTATTTCAACCTCGGCAATTTCCACGACCGGTCTTGTGACGGTAAGTGTTTACGATTCCTATAATTTCTTTGGGCAGTTCATCATCATGGCCCTGTTCCAGATTGGGGGCATCGGTTACATGACCTTGACCACGTACTATTTACTGTTCACTACGAGAAACATTTCGGCCTGGCACAACAAAATTTTGGGGGCGGAATTTACCATGCCCAAGACCATAAAAATTAGGGATTTTATCAAGAGCGTGGTTGTTTTTACCACGGTCATGGAAGTGCTGGGGGCCATTTGTTTTTATATCGCGTTTCGGCAATCAGGGATGGAAGCGTTAAAAGCGATTTGGTTTTCGGTATTTCACAGTGTTTCGGCCTTTTGTACTGCCGGTTTTGGCCTGTTCAACGATAGTTTTGAGGGATATAATGACAACGTGTTCATCAATACCGTTATATCCGTTTTGGCCATTGCGGGATCCTTGGGTTTTATCGTAATTACGGATATATGGTACCGTATCACCGGGCGGTCCCAAAAACTATCCTTTACCACTAAGATCATTACCTATGGATTTTTACTGCTATTGGGATTGGGGACCCTGCTGGTGTATTTTGCGGAACCGAGTGTTCAGGGGTCCGAGTCCAAATTGACGGAGTCTTTTTTTCAGGCCATGACCGCCATGACCACGGTGGGTTTTAATACCATTCCTACGGGCGGATTGAGCCTCCCCATTTTGTTATCGGTCATATTTTTAATGTACATAGGTGCATCACCTTCCGGAACGGCGGGTGGAATGAAAATCACGACCTTGACCGCGATGATATCCGTGCTTAAAAGTAGGTTGTTTGGGCAACGTCAGATAACATTTTTCAAGAGGACCATCCCTTTTGAACGGCTTTATGTGGCTACGTCCACCTTCATTCTGTATACCAGCATCATTTTTCTGTTCACTTTTCTACTGACCTTTACCGAAGCCTTTGAACTACGGCAAATCCTTTTTGAGGTCGCTTCCTCCTTAGGTACCGTAGGTCTGAGCACGGGAATCACCGGCGAGCTTTCCCAATGGGGTAAATTGATGGTCATTGTATTGATGTTCATTGGCAGGGTAGGGGTACTTACGTTTGGGTTTGCGTTGTTGGAACGTAAATCAAGTAATTCTATCGAGGTGATCAAGGACGATTTGGCGGTCTGAAATCGACCTTTTCCAGTCAAGTCCGATAAAATTTTCAATTCTTTGGTTGCGATTCCGATGCTCTAGAGAAGCTTATACTGGTACCGTTGTAGCTTATTCCTAAAATAGAACTGGTATTTGGGAAAGTATCTCTTTTTAGTTGACAAAAAAACGAGCCAAAAAATTACATCTTGATAAAATCGGCCCACCGAAATTGATAGAGTATTATTTCTTATTTGTGGCCGAATCAAATTCCAGACTCGGACTATTTTTTTGAATACATTTAGTTGTAACAAAATGATAGATATGTAGTTAAGAGGTCGCATTCCGATGATTTTGAAGGTACGCCCCGCGGGAGGTTTGAACCTAAGGAAATCGATAAAAATAGTAGTAATCAGATACACCTTGCTTTATGAAATCTTTTCAAAGACCCACCCAGCACGCCGATAGCAAACACTTATTTTTTCAAAGACCTGTAGTCCGTTCCACAAAGGAGACCTGCCATATTTTTGGTATTCAGGAATCGCATAATACCTTTAAGGGGTTGCATGAATACAGCTTTAAGGCTTCCAGATAATCTAAGGTTTAAAACGAAACTAACTCAAAAGGAAAAGCCCTTCTAGAAAGGGCTTTTCTTTTTGATACATTTCCTGATTATTGGGCAATCCGGCGAACAGAGAAGAGAGGAGGAAGCATCTTTTTTGGGAGAGATGCTTCCTTGTACACTATTATAAAAGACCTATGTCATTTCGAACTTTCTCCTCGGCTCAAGCTAAACCCGAGCTGAATTTGACCAAAAGGGACTCAAAAAACTCAAAACACGTTATTTCAATCTAATACTTACCCTTAGCACCATTCAATTTTCAAAATACTTTACATTAGAACCAACAAATCCAATTAAAAACCTTTCCTTTACCGTACGTGAATATTATCGACGTGCATGATACCTGTCCTTAAATAAAAAAGACAGCCCATCCTTTTCTTTATTCAATCAAAGGGCCTTTTCTTACTTATTTTTCGCTCGTAAAAAATCCAGATTTCGTAGGTGGTAGCCACAAACGAAGTTCGCGTCGCTTTAATCTCAATATGCCGCTCTTAAAACTTCTTTAGAATTATCCTTTCTCTAGTGGTGTGGTAAAATTCAAAAAACAAGAAATAACATGCTAAAAATTAAAGTCATCTCTGGTGAAAATATTGACAGAGCCCTTAAGAGATATCGGAACAAAGTGAAGAGCACCAAACAGTTGTCAACTATTAGGGCCAACAATGAATATACAAAAAAATCCAAGGCCAAAAGAGATCAACGTGCGAAGGCCGTGTATCTAAAGGACTATAAGCTGCGGATGGAAGAATAGTCCTAAGAGATAATATCATCTATTTGGGGCAACCACTTAAAAAGACATTATGAGAGCACTTACCATATCCCAGCAGATTACCAATAGGGACAACCCGTCCCTTGTCAAATATCTAAGCGATATCAAACATATTCCAATGATTACCGCAGAGGAGGAGGTGCAGCTTGCTATTCGAATTAAAAATGGCGACGAGGAAGCCCTTCAAAAATTGGTTTTATCAAATTTGAGGTTTGTAGTCTCGGTCGCAAAGCAGTACCAATCTAGGGGAATGAATCTGCACGATCTTATCAATGAGGGAAATATTGGTCTTGTAACTGCGGCCTCCAAATTTGACGAGACCCGCGGATTTAAATTTATCTCCTACGCCGTATGGTGGATCCGGCAGGGAATTTTACAGGCTGTTTATGAAAAAGTCCGCATGGTACGGTTGCCCTTGAATAAAATCAGCGTGATCAATAAAATAAACGATATTAGCTCCAGTTTTGAGCAGTCGCATCAAAGGCCCCCAACGGCGGAAGAAATCTCCGATATCATTGACCGTTCCGTTTCCGAAATCAATACCTGTTTGGAACAGGATTCTTGGACCATTTCAATGGACAAATCCTTAGGTGCCGATGAGGATGGATTCAATCTATATGATTTGTTTCAGTCAGACCATTTTGACCGTCCAGATCAAAACTTGGTATATACCTCTTTGCAAACGGATATTGAGGTCCTTTTGGGAACACTTTCCCACCGGGAAGCCTATATTGTCAAACAATTTTATGGGATTGGGGAAGAACATCCGCTGTCTATTGAACAAATAGCCCAAGACCTGAATTTGACGGCCGAAAGGGTAAGGCAGATAAAATTAATGGCCCTAAAGCGGTTGCAAAACTCCTCAAAGACAGCCTTTTTAAAAGAGTATTTGGTATAGATTCTCTTTTTGTATGCTTTACCAAGGCCAGTGCCTTTGGCACATTACAGGCACTATTGCATGACCCCGTCTTGTAAAACCTCAGTAGGCAGCATTAGAAGTCACTGTGCTTTGTAGTCGTTATATGGCCATGCCCATTTATGAACATATCCATTCCCGTTTTTTAATTCTGACCACGCACCTCTTTTTTATTCTGTTGACAATCGTAGCGAGGAGGAGGAAACTGTTCTAGGACAGATGCATTTTTTGGGCTAAAAATGGCTTTATTGTCACTTCGAGTGAATTTTCGAGGCACGAGAAAATTAGTATCGAGAAGCTTCGGGACACACTAGGGTTCTCGATACAGCGTCTCTTCCAGGACGCCACCCGAACTGACAGTATGCTGTAATTGACCCTCCCCGTTCCGCGATAGCGGAACACCCCTCCCTGACCAGGGAGGGCAGCTTTTTTGGATGTTAAAGAGTACCATGTAACACAAATTGATGTTAGGTGGTAAAACGGCCTATTTTGGGATGCGTAGCAAATCCGGGAGGCCTTGGAATTGGGCAAAAGGAAATCGCCCATAAAGTATTCCGATGCAATCGGAAACGGCCTGGGCGATGCGGGCCAAGGATTTCTTGGGTTTCAAGTATCGCATAATCAGCCTAGCCTTTTTGGATACTTTTTCGGCGATGGAAAAAGTATCTGAACAAAAACCCCAGCCCTCCCCGTTTCGCTACAGCGAAAAACCCCTCCCTAACCAGGGAGGGGGAGCTTTTGGGTGTAAAACGTGTAGGAATTAAAACACGGCACTTATAATAATTCTGACGACGAACACCCCCGTTCTTGTCCTTCTAACGACGAACGAAGTGAGGAGGAAGAATCCGTTCTGGCCTAATACCTTTAATTACCCAAAACTTTATTTGCACCAACCAATTATTTATAGGATTTTTAAAGCACTTCCCCTAAAATAGAAATATAGTAACTTGTTACTATATACAATCGTTGCCAACAAGCTAAAAAATCGATATGAAAATTAAATACAGTCTCTTTTATTTAGTATTTATAATTCCAATTTACGGAATTGGACAAAGTACAGGTACAACTTTTCCTATCCAAGAAAAAGTTACATCGATTATGAACAAGTCGATAAAAACAACTGATTTACCAGCAGTTGTTGCAATTGCATCTAATACAAACAACGATGAAGTTTCATTTGTGTACGGTAAAGCAATTTGGACGGAAAACTTGGATGTCACAAAAGACCATATTTTTAGACTTTATTCAATGACAAAATTAATTACAAGCGTTGCCGCTATGCAATTAGTTGAAAAAGGCTTAATTGGTTTAGATGATGATTTAAGTACAATTGTACCTGAAATGACTGAAATTCCAATTTTATCAAACGGAAAGCTTAACCAAGCTAAAAACAAAATTACTTTAAGACACCTCTTAACTCACACATCTGGATTTGGTTATGGTTGTTGTACAGATTTGGAATTGTCGCAGTTTGATTATGAGAAGTGGAAATATCCCGATGCACCAAGAAGATTTGAAAGTGGTACAGAATTTTTATATGGTACGAGTTTAGAATGGGTTGGTAAAGTAATTGAAAAAGTTTCAAATTCAACTTTAGAAGATTATTTCAGAGAAAACATCACCAAACCTTTAAAAATGGACAGAACATTCTTCAATGTTCCAGATTCGTTAAAGCAATATATTGTTTCAAGAGGAAATCGAGGAAAAGACGGGATAGAACCATTGGCTGAAAATAAAGGTCGGGTACCCAAGAAAAAAGTTACAAGATTCAGCGGAGATGATGGTCTGTGGTCAACACCGAATGATTATATACGAATGCTAAAATGTTTATTAAATTACGGCACTCTTGATAATGTTAAAATACTAAACAGAGAAACAGTTGTAGAAATGACTAAAAACCAAATTGGAGATATAAATATGAATAGTGAAGGAAACTATTTCAATCCTGAATATTGCTGTGATTTAAGCGGACTTGCTACAAGTTCTACGAAATGGGGTTTGGCTTGGGCAATTGACAATAAAGGAAAAGACTCTGGACAAAAAGCTGGAACTGTTTTTTGGGGCGGAATGATGAACACCTACTTTTTCATTGACTATAAATCTGGAGTTACAGCTTGTATTTTCACTCAACATACACCTTTTAATCATATAGAAACAACCAAATTATTCGACAAATTCTCTGAAGTTATATATTCTAGAATTGACTGAACAATTTATTGAATAAAAAAGCCAGTTGGCAACAATGTATATAAAAAATAGGCGAAACAGTAATAAATTCAAGGCTTTTCGTTCGTATCAAAGTTGGTGCTTAACCGAAAGTTTGGTGCTTCGAAATCGCCTACTTTTCATATACTAACCGTTGGCAATAAGCTAAATCTTGATAATCATATCAAATTCTGATGCAGTAGCCATCACTTCATTAATAATCTCTGGAGCAAGTGATTTCTCAACAGCATTTTCTTCATTTTCGGGAACACCAATTTGCTCGAAAAAATCTCTAAATCCTTTAGGACTATGAATATTTATCCATTTACAAGGTCTTTCGCTTTTATTAGCAAACGTATGCAACGTCTTAGGCGGAATATCTACTGATTCTCCTGCCTTAATAACCTTAACATGTCCGTTTACCATAAACTCCATTTCACCTTCAATGATTAGGAATGATTCCTTAAATGAATTATGCATATGAGGTGGTGGACCTTGCATTTTGGCAGGGGTTTCAGCTAACATCAAATCATAATCTCCAGTGGTTTCATGAGGTGTTACCTTGTGCCCTAGTACCCATTTTGTATTGTTTTTATTCATTTTATGAGATATTTGTCTCACAAACATAAGAGTAAATTTTTTTGAATCCAAATTTTGTGAGATATTTGTCTCATGAATAAAAGATATTTAAATTCTGGCAGAACCAATCAAAAGTTAGAAACAAGAAATAAAATCCTTGCTAGTGCCCAATATTACCTTAATAAAGGATTAGAATTCAACCTTGAAGACATTGCTAAGAAAACTGGTATTTCTAGAGCAACTATATATAGATACTTTTCAAATATTGACATATTGGCCGCAGAAGCTGGGTTAGATTTTAGTACAGAAAGCCCAGAGAATTTATTTAATAACCTAAAAGGCAATGAAATCCATGATAAGATTCTCGAAATACAAGACTATTATAACAAACTAGCCTTAGATCATGAAAATCTTTTTCGAAAATACATTAGTGTTGTTTTAGGTTCAAACACTTCGACTATCAAAAGAGGTGCTAGAAGAACGATGACATTGAAAATGGCTCTGGAAGAAACAAATTTTACTCAAAAAGAAAAGGAGAATCTTTCGAACTTATTTACAATTCTGATGGGTATTGAGCCTCTCATTGTTACTAAAGACGTATGCAACTTAAATAACAAGGACTCTATAGAACTCATGAAATGGGGAATAAATCTAATATTCAAGGGACTTGAAGCTTCCAAAGAATAGTTAAAAGCCAATTGCCAACAAAGAACTGAGGCAAAAAACAAATAAATTCTTCCGTGATTTGAGGCATAATTATTTTAGGCCCTCTTGGAAATACCTTGTTTTTCGACTTAATTCTACCTATTACGAGTATGTTTTGTTTCACTACCTTGGTGCGGAAACCACGTAGTCCATGCTCGCCCACTTTGAACAGTTCTACATCTACATAAAAAGCAACCGCTGGTATTGGTTGTTTTCCATTTTTTGTCGGGTTTCCTAGGCCTTTGCCTTTTTGGTGGCCGGGTGGGTAAAGATCATAGGGGAACGCTTCGCCAGTGGCCTGTCCATCATACATCCCATGGGAGCCTATCTAGAGGCCCTGCACCATACTGGCTATTATTACACCTTTATTGGCGTGACACAGATTTTGGCCGCTATTTTATTGTTGATTCCCAGAACCATGACCTTGGGCGCACTCTTATACTTTCCCATAATCGTAAATATTTGGATCCTCTCCTATGCGGTACGTTTTGAGGGGTCTTATGTCACGGCGCCCCTCATGGTGTGGGCCTGTCTATTTTTGATCGTTTGAAACTATGACCGCGTGCGCTATTTGCTGCCACTGAACTACTTTTCGGATTTGGGAATCTTTCAAAAACCGGAGAAATACAGTTGGAAATTTCCCTATCTTTTTGCGGGTTTTGTGTTTTTGGTGATGGTGGGCACTGTGGCCTACGCCGAATTCGGACATGAAGTGATGCCCCATAATTCGATAAAGGATTGTAAAAAACAATTCACCGATGCCCCCAACCAGGAAGCGGGATATCAATTCTGCGAATGCATCCATACGACCGGAAACGACTTGGATACCTGTTTGGAAACCTATGAAGAAGTTAAAATGAGTTTAAACCTTAATATAACTACCATGAAAACAAGTATCTTTTTGCTGCTCTGGCTTCCATTTATGGGACTGGGTCAGGACGTGAATCAAGAAACTCAAAACGAGTTAAAGGCATTGAACGAACGCTTATTTAAAGAGTATACCTTGAATAAGAATACAAAGCCTTTGGAGGAATGTGCTACCGAAGGATTTGTGTTGATTGCAGGGAATGGTATGTTGGAAACCAAAGATCAGGCGATAAACGGAGTTGATAATGTAAATGTTTCCGAGATCAAGGTGCAAGTTGATAAGGTTATCCTTTCCGGGAATACTGGAATCGTTATTGGCGTTTTGGATATGAAAGGAACCATTATGGGAAGACCCGTTCCAGGGAAAATCCGATTCTCAAGTACCTTTTTAAAATTTGAGGATAGGTGGCGATTGGTAACTCGAACCATGACCATGATGCGCAGGCTGGAATAATAGCCGTACGTAAAAACCCATACCAATGAAACTATCCGAAGAACTCAAAGCATGTATGGCCAAAAGCGTCTTGTGCTGGATGGCCACGGCATCCAAGGATAACCTGCCCAACGTCTCCCCCAAGGAAATCTTTGCGGCATATCAAGAGGACAGTATCATCGTGGCCAACATCGCCTCGCCCCAATCGGTAAAAAACATAAAGCAGAATCCAAAGGTATGTATCAGCTTTCTGGATATTTTGGTACAAAAGGGCTTTCAGGTGAAAGGCAAAGCGGAAATTCTTACGAAAACCCACACCAATTTCCCGGAAATGGAAGGGATACTGACAAAAATGACCCAAGGGAAATTTCCTTTTTGGACCATTACGAGGATAACCGTGGAACAGGTAAAACCCATCATCGCCCCAAGATATCTGTTGTACCCTGAAACCACGGAGCAGGAACAGATTGCAAGTGCCAGAAAATCCTATGGGCTTTAAAATTAACGATATCTAAAAGGGCAATGGGATTTACCTAAAACTACCAACGTAAATCGGTCTCTTGAAGACGGGAAGGGCATGAAATAGAGGGCCATCTCAAGGAGGTCATACCCTATCTGGAACATGTCCTTATTCATATAGAGCCCGATGATCTGACATAGACCCCTTGACGTTAAAAATGGGTTAAACATTTGGTAAGTCTAGCCGGGATCGTAATTTTGGCCCGTGTTCGGTCAATTAAGAAATAGCGTTTATATAAGGTCTCTATGGGGTTTCATGGGAGTGTACCTTTTGAACATTAGTGTGGATACCATAGACCCAAAGCCAGAATATATTCCAGAAAATCTTGCCTTTAATGACCAAGAGAGTATTGTGGAAATTGTGGTGGAGCAGTTATTGGGTTTTGAGGAAGCTTTTGAGGAATTTGATGACCCGGATACGGAGGAGCACAATACTTCTTCCAAGGTGAAAATAAATCTTATTTCAGCATTCTTTTTTGAATATGGTTTGGATATTTCGAATTTTGAAACCGCTATAAAGACCTTTCCCAATTATCGAATGCACTTGCCCCACGGGTTTGGTCAATTGATTACACCTCCGCCCAAGGTTTAATTTGTTTTTCAGCACACTGGTTTCCCATCGCAAAAGCGACATGGGATTATTTTCTAATGCTTTAACAAATTAAAAATGCAAACTCAAAAATTAGGGGTGTTCTTCTTCGTATGGACACTTTCGGCCACCGGCATGGCCCAAATTTCAAATGCCGAAAAAGACAGTTTATATATTCAACAGGTGGAAAACCAAAAAGAGCCCAATAAGGTACTGCATGCGGAACCTCTTTATATTGATCTTATCCGTGATTTGGGCGCCAGAAGGGGAGAAAAGGAATGGAACCTAGGGTTGGGACTCACAGATAATTTAAAGTTTGATTCCTACGAAGCTTTGATCGAGTACGAATGGGCCCCCATGGATCGGTTGGGACTGGAAGTTGAGCTGCCATTCACTTTTTACTCGCCCCTAAACGGTACCCAAAGGGATTCGTTGCCTTCAAACAAATTGAACAGTATAAAGATAGCTGCGCAATGGTCCTTTTTTGTGAGCGAACCTATGGCCACTTCCATGGCTTTGGGATACATCAACGAATTTGAACTGTCCAACTTTAGAAATTTTGGGGCACCATTAATTTCAGGAAATGTCTATAATCCTTTTCTGGTCGTAGCAAAGCGATGGGGGACCAATATTCATTCCCTAATCTATACAGGTCCCATGATAGCGCAAAATTTTGAGACCCAAAAGTTTCACACCACCTACGACATCAATACCAGTTTTCATTATATGATAACGGGTACCCGAAATTTTATTGGAGTGGAATTCAACAAGACCATGGACCGAAGGGATTTTGACATGACCATACGACCTCAGATGAGATTGGGTATAGCCGATAATCTTATGATCGGTATCGTTGGGGGAATTCCTGTGAGTCGCGAAAATGAGCGTTTAAGCTCCTTTCTTAGACTGATTTGGGAACCCGCGCACAAAAGAAAATAAATGGGCTTGGGGACGTAATCGAATATTTTTTAAAACGTCCCCAAATGCATTTCAATAGTCGACCATACGCTTTGAGATTACAAAAGAGTGTATCTTATGGCCCGATGATGATAAAGAAACAGATCTGACCGGAATATCCATCGACACCTTTGGAGATAAACGGTTGCTAACTTTGAAAACCAAAAACAATTGAACTATGGGCATGAATAAAATAGCGGTAATCACTGGTGGAAGTAGGGGACTGGGCAAAGATATGGCCCTGCAGATTGCAAAGAAAGGTTTGGATGTCGTCATTACCTATCACTCCAACCAAGCTGCAGCGGAGGACGTGGTGGCACAAGTAAAAAGACAGGGCGTAAATTCCTTTGCCCTGCAATTGGACACAAGCGATGTTTCCACTTTTGATGCCTTTTATGGCCGTTTGGAAGAAGGCCTTCAAGAAACCATGGGGGGCACCCACTTCGACTTTCTCATCAACAACGCCGGTACGGGCATTTACAAACCTTTTTTGGAAACCACCGAAGCGGATTTTGACGAGATGATGAACATTCACTTGAAGGGCGTCTATTTTTTGACCCAAAAGGCCTTAAAATATTTGAACGATGGTGGTGGCATTATCAATATTTCCTCCGGTTTGGCCCGATTCAC
The DNA here is from genome assembly GCF_028464205.1 of Maribacter sp. PR66. Taxonomy (NCBI): domain Bacteria; kingdom Pseudomonadati; phylum Bacteroidota; class Flavobacteriia; order Flavobacteriales; family Flavobacteriaceae; genus Maribacter; species Maribacter sp. PR66. Next base: position 306,891 of record NZ_JAQPCH010000001.1, on the reverse strand, counting down.
CTTTCCAAAATCCTCGGCCTACGCGTCCATGAAGGGTGGCGTGGAGGTATTTACCCGGTATTTGGCCAAGGAGCTTGGCGAACGAAAAATCAGGGCCAATGTGGTAGCACCTGGTGCGGTTGCAACCGATTTTGGGAATGGGGAGAACAAGTCCAACGAGCAAAAACGAAAAATGGTGTCCAGTGTAACGGCTTTGGGCCGGGTAGGGGAACCCGAGGATATTGGAGGTTTGATCGCGTTTTTATGCACAGAAGATGCCCGATGGATCAACGGCCAACGCATTGAGGCCTCAGGCGGTACCATGTTGTAAGGTATTGCTAGGATTTTAAATTTTCCAGCATGGTTTCCGTAGTGCGGTCCAAATCAAATTCCGGATGCCAATCCCAATCCTTCTGTGCATCGGAATCATCGATACTTTTCGGCCAGGAATCGGCAATGTCCTGTCTAAAATCGGGAGCATATTCGATGGTGAAATCGGGAATATGCTTTTGGATGCTTCGGGCCATTTCCGCGGGATCAAAACTCATGGCTGCAAGGTTGTAGGCGGACCGCACCTTGATCTTTTTTGTATCGGCCTCCATCAATTCCAAGGTGGCCCGTATGGCATCGTCCATGAACATCATGGGGAGCATGGTATCCTTCTTTAAAAAACAGGAATAACGCCCTTGGCTTAAGGCCTTGTGATAGATTTCCACGGCATAGTCCGTGGTACCGCCACCGGGCATGGTCTTCCAGCTAATGAGTCCTGGATAGCGAAGACTGCGCACATCCACATTGAACTTTTTAAAATAATATTCGCACCAACGTTCCCCAGACTGTTTACTGATGCCGTACACCGTGCTAGGTTCCATGATGGTATGTTGTGGCGTATGGTCCTTGGGGGTATTTGGGCCAAAAACGGCAATACTTGAAGGCCAAAAAACCTTGTTTATCTTTTTTTCCTTGGCCAGGTTCAACACGTTGAAAAGGGAATTCATGTTGAGGTTCCAGGCGCGCATGGGGAATTTTTCGGCCGTGGCACTGAGCATGGCGGCCATTAAATACACCTCGCTGATATCGTAATAGGCGACTACTTCCTCCAAGGTATCGTAATTGGTGGCGTCCAAGATTTCAAAAGGCCCGGAATTCATCAAAGTATCGCTGCCCTCCCGTATATCACTGGCAATGACCTTGTCGTTCCCATAGCGTTCCCTTAGGGTAAGGGTCAGCTCCGTTCCTATCTGTCCGCATGCGCCGATAATCAAAATGTATTTTTCCATTAAAAATGTAGTTAAATGACCTGTGGGGTAAAGATACCTTTTCTTAAAATTTGTACCTTCGGTCCATGCCAAAATTCCCGTATTTTATTTTATTTCTGTTGCTTTTGGGCTCCTGCAAAGACGTCGTCCAAGAGTCGGCCAACGTAGCCGAATCCAGCTTTGAGACCATGGCCAACGAGCTGCCCCCGGTGGTTGCCGTAAATGCGAAGTCCGATGCCATTTTGGCCCAATGGAAGGAGTATTATTCCTTTCACCAGAGTTTTGAACGTATTTACACCATTGGCTTCCGGGAGGATTTGGTGTTGGTCATTGAGGATTTGGTGGAAAAGCAAAAGCTATTGGAAGCCAGCGAATACCCGGCGGAGTTCAATATTCCCCAGGTGAAGGGCAGGCAAAAGGTGGTGAAAACGTATATTTTAAAAACCAAGGGGGATTTGGAGTACCGACTGAACCCGGAAAATTCCATCAAGGAACTCATTACGGCCTATAATGCGCTGAGAAAGCAGTTTGATGTGACCGTAAATAATACCCTACCGACCGATCTGATCGAAAATGAAGACGTATAGCTATATCCTGTTTCTACTTATATGTGCGGTTTCAACAGGGCAGGAAACCGATACAAAAACCATTGAAAAGACCTTGGATGCATGGCATCGGGCTGCGGCCGAAGCTGATTTTGATGGGTATTTCGGATTAATGACCCATGATGCCGTTTTTATCGGTACCGATGCTACGGAAAATTGGCAATTGGCCGAATTCAAGGAGTATGCAAAACCCCATTTTGACAAGGGAAGGGCATGGAGTTTTACGGCCGTGGAACGAAATGTCTATGTGGATGCTACCGGACAGTTTGCGTGGTTCGTTGAACTTTTGGACACCCAAATGAAACTTTGTAGGGGCTCCGGGGTCCTCAAAAAGATTGACGGATCTTGGAAGATTGCCCACTATGTTCTGTCAATTGCCGTACCCAACGAACATGTTGGGGAGTTGATCAAGATCAAGGAGGCCATGGACAATGCCTTGTTGGAGGAACTACGTAAAAATTGAGGGACCGTCCAAGAAAAAGATTCTCGAACGGTCCCTTCAATATTTCTTAAACAGTTTACTTCTTTGGTTCTTCCGAAGGAGCTTGTTTTCTAGAGTTAAGTGCCTGCTTGCTCAAGCTTGCCAGGTTAAAGTTAGGGTCAATGGCCAGCGCCTCGTCGATGGTCGCAATGGCCGCATCGATGTTTTCCTTGTCCGTGTTGAACTGCACAAGTCCCTTTAAATGGATGAATGCCGCTTTAAGGGGAACATCATAGGGTTGCTGACGCTCGTAAAAGGCATAGCGCATATCGTCCTTGGAATTGGCAATACCATATTCAATGTGGGTGGATGCCTTGGCATTGTCACCTATTTGAATGTTGAGGTCTGCCAGCTCATAGGCCAGATACGGATTTGGATTTCTCTGGTACAGTACTTCAAAATGTTCCAAGGCCCTTTTGGGTTGGTTCAAGGCTTTTAGGGAAATAGCCTTAACCTGCACGGCCAAATCTGAATCCGTGTCCACTTTTTCAATACCAATGGTATTCAGGGCCTGTAGGTGCTGGTTGTCGTTGGCATAGATATAGGCCAAGGTATCCATACGCTCCTGGGAAGGGGCCAACACGTTCAAGTGCGTTAGTGCATTGATGACACCATCCACATCGCCTTGTAACCGCATTTGGTTGTAGAAGGCCTCATAATGCTTTAATAGCTCACTTTTGGTCTGTGCCGTTCCATAGAAACCCATGGTAAGCACTAAAATAACAATGAATCTTTTCATCACGAACTGATTTATTTTTCGGTGCGCTAAACTATTAAATTATTCCCAATGAACTTGTTAATGAACCGTTTAATTGTCCTTAAACCCAAATAATGCATTATGACTTTGTAATGAGGGTTCAAAATACAATAAACACAGTTGTTTTCTTGATTTTAGCAGAGCATCGCTATGGTTAAATTAAAAAACAGCTTAAACAGCGTGTGTTTGAAGTAGTTTGAAGCCGTACTAGACTTTCTATTGCGTATTTTGGGTTAAAAGAGAAAGGACACCGTTGGGTGTCCTTGATTTCCTTTATTCGAACTTTCCTAGGCGAGCGAATAGACCTGTTCCTTTTGTTTGAAATTATTCAGGATTTGGGCATAAAAACCAAGACTTTTGCGGTCCCTGTCAATACAGGAACGGAGAAAGCTCTTAAGGTTGCCAAACAAAAGGTTGGTATGCAGGACGGGTAAGTTAATGTTCAATTTCCCGGGCCTGTAGGCTTCATCGTCCATTATGACATCCATTGTTACGCGGTGTCTGTGATAATCGATGGAAACATCGGCGGCATTATAGTATTTTTTGAGCAAGGCTACATGTAGTTGCGTAAACTTCCTGGATTTTCGCTCGTTTCCGCAACTTTGTGCGATCAAGCGTTCCAACTCCATGATAATCCGTTCGTTAAGCTTAGATTTTTTCATGACAATTTATTTTAAAGTTCACTCTAAGTTATGTATTTCGTCGATAACCCATTAAAAACCAACATTTTATTAACAAAAAATGGCGGACTTTGTTGTGAAAGCGCCAAAAGTTGTGGTGAAAATAGACTAAATAGAAGCCGAAAAAACGTAATTTTTAGTAATAAAAGGATTACAAGAAGTGATTTTTTTCAGATTTTCAGTCTCACTCGTATTGTAACTGGGTGGGTTTAATCCCTTCTCTTGGGCCTTTTGAGTATAGTAGGATTTCTTTGTTGGATGCGCCGGATATACCCCGTTTATCGTTTCGCCCCACAAATTATTTTGGATTATGGAAGTAATGATGCCGATGCAATCCTCCAGATGGATGAGGTTCACGGAGGCATTGCCTCCCGAAAGGTTCGTTCTACCGGATAGCATATGTATGGGATGTCTATCCGGACCGATAAGTCCCGCAAACCGAAGGATGGTCACTTCAAAATTTGGATTTTCCGTGAGTAATTTTTCCGTTTCCAAAAGCTGTTTGCCGGCTTCCGATGTCGGTACCGGGAGGGTTTCCTCATCCACTTCCCCTTGGCCGTCCCCATAAACCGATGTACTGCTCACAAAAAGCACCTCGCGAACGGCCGAGGTCGATATGTTGGCTGCCAACAGTGCTATCTTACGGGCATAGTTCTCTTTAGGTCCCTTGCCCCTAAGTTTTGGAGGAATATTGACCACTAGCGTGTCCGTCCCGTTTAGGAATTCCTGGATATTTCCCTGTATTTCATTTTCGGAAAGGTGCACCCGTAATGGTGCGATACCCGCATTGGAAAGGGTTTCCAATTTTTCCTTGGAGGTTGTGGTACCCTTTACCTCATACCCTTTTGTTACGAGCGATTTTGCCAAGGGAAGTCCCAACCAGCCGCAGCCTATGACTCCTATTACCTTATTCAAACTTCATTTTTTGGATGGTTAGTATGGCATCGTTCAGCACAAAGGGCATCGGGATGTTGTCTTCTGGCCGTTTTGGGACGGTGAACTGTGGATTTGTCAGCAGGTCGTTGCTTGCCTCGTAAAAGGTAAGTTCCAGAGTTGCATCCGCCGGATATACGAGCGATAGCAAGGTAGGCTCGTTGTCAGTGATGTAATGGGTTACCAATTTCCCGTTCCTTCGGTCTTTTAAGTAATAATCAGAAAGTTCGATACCGTTCACCATGGCCTTGTTTATGGGCGTATCGTTGGTGAACACTTCCAACCGGTTTACATTGCGTTGTGGGATAACCTGGAGTTTTAGGGATCGATGCATGCCGATAACGGTATCCGATAGTACCTCGATGATCGGCGGGGCGATTTCCTTTTTTGGGGCTTCAGCTACGTAACTGAATCCCGAACCGTATTTGCTGCTGATGGTGTTTTCGGACAGCTCCTCAGGTCGCATTTTGGTATCGCCAATATACTGCTTTGTCCAATCCGACACTACCTTTTCATACGTGGCCCATTGGCTTTCGTTTTTATCGACGTTCCATACGTACAGTAGACTGGTCGGTTTTGGGTTATCCGCATCAAAATCGGAATTCATGTGCGCCGATACAAAAAAGCCCAAAAACAGTAAAAAACTTAAAAAGGCCAAGCCCCTTTTGTTTCGTATCCGATTGATCAGGGGCAGCAAGAGAAAGAAGGTCAGCGTGGTAAACACCGTACTGGCCACCATCATTTTGAGCCCTAGGGCAATGGGAAATAGCTGAATAAATGGTGCGAAAATAAAAATGGCCGGTAATCCCAAAAACAACAATAAAAACCCGTTAGGGCTTTTTTGGTTGATTACTATGTACAGGGCCACCAAGCTTGTGTACACCGGGATGATAAAAAATGCCGCACCGTTCAGATAGTAACAGATCAGCGTGCAGACGACCAGCCAAAGAAAGAGGGGCGCCACCAATAAATTGGGTGTTTTCACCACCTGGAACTTGTGGTAGGCATAAAAACAGCTGCTCAAGCAGAAAAAAACAAAAACGAGAATGTAGGCATGACCGTTATAGGTAAAACCATGCAACATATCCGTATATGCCGGGTATATGGATTTTAGCGCGCCCCAAGAAAAGTATCCAACCGCTCCGTTGATGCTCAATGCGATGAGCATGGGTACAAAACCTTTTAGCATGTCCTTGCCGCTCAGTACCTTTTTTTGGATACCCAAGACCAACAACCCTAAGAAAAGGGCAATGCCCAGAAAGAGCATGGGCCAGATCCATTCAAAGGGATAGGAGACCATTTTAAAAATGGGAACATTGAAATAAACGGATTCCTTCAAACTCCGTACGGTGGTCAAATCCATGGCGCTGAAATGATCTAACAAAGCGGTGAGGTAGCTACCTTGGTGGGCGAGGGTGTTTTTATCCAAGCGTTCGTAGGAGTCTTTAGCGGTATGATAATCGAAATGGTCGTCAATAAAGGCAAAGTTAAACCCATCGATATCCGCCTTTTCCCTGAAAACAGTCAAGTCCGTATCGTTGGGAAGCAATTTGTAGATGCTGTAGGCGAGGGAGTTCGCCACAGGATATTCAGGATTTGCTTTTGTAAACTCCTTGATCAAATTATAATTGCCCCGGTTCGTTTCCAAAAGCATGATTCCTGGGCCACCGCTCCCACGGGCCTCAAAATTGATAACAAGACCAACGTCCTTGGTCCACGGATGGTCCCTTACAAACAGATCGGCCCCGTTAAGGCCCAACTCCTCGGCATCGGAAATGAGGATAATTATGTCATTTTTTGGCGATTCGTTTTTGGCCAAAAAGGCCCTTACCCCTTCCAGAATGGTGGCAACCCCACTACCGGCATCGCTGGCGCCCAAGGAGGAATGCGGACTACTATCGTAATGGCTTAATAAAAGGAGGGCCTTACCGGTACCCGTTCCTTTAATCCTGGCCAGAATATTGGTCGCCTTACTGAGGTTGGCCCAGTCCCCGGCGGTGTATCCCTTTTGTAATTGGGTCTGCAGGCCCATTTTTTCCAATTGGGAAACGATGTAGGAGCCTACTTTTTGATGTGCGGGAAATCCAACGCCGTGCGGTTCCTTGGAAATCGCTTCTACATGGGCCAAGGCCCTATCCGTGGAAAAGCTATCCTTACCAAGGTCAATATCCGCGGAATATGTGGGCATTAGGGAAGCAATGCTCCAATACACGGCCAACGTCAAGAGGAGCAATATAAGTACGGAGGAAGTCTTTTTCATTGGTTATCGGTTCTGTCTAAAATTATTAAATATTAAAGAGATGTGACCATTCATCTATTTTTTTTACCATATTAACTTTTTTTTAATATATTTATTAATCAACCGCTAAATATATACTCATGGGAATCAAAAGCTTTCAAGGAATCAGGAAGACCGTTAAAAAGGAATTTGAGGCCCCTATATTGGTGGCCGATTATATGACCACCAAATTGGTGACCTTTAGGCCGGACCAGTCGATTTTGGAGGTCATGGAAAAGTTTGCCAAGCACCATATTTCCGGTGGGCCAGTTTTGGATGACAACGGATTTTTGGTGGGGATCATCTCCGAGGCCGATTGTATGAAGCAAATATCAGAGAGCCGCTATTTTAACCAGCCTATTTTGGAAAAGAACGTGGAGAACTTCATGACAAAAAATGTGGAAACCATCCCCGATGATATCTCAATATTCGATGCAGCCGGTATCTTTGCCCAGCATAACAGAAGAAGGCTTCCCGTAATGCGCAACGGTATTTTGGTGGGGCAGATCAGTAGAAAGGACATCGTCATTGCGGCCCTAAAGCTGAGCGGCCACAATTGGAAATAAATTTTTAAACCAAGTTAGTTAACAAAGGTGCTTCCGAAAGGAGGCATTTTTTTTGGGTTCCAATGCTATGTTTTCAGCATGGAGCCTATCCAATGAACCTGCAATATGTCATGCTATCGTTTTGGAATTTGGAATTTTTGAAAATTCAAATTTTGAAGGTTTTTGCTACCTCCTAAAACGTGCTATTTATTGTCAGTTGTTAGTTGGTTCAATTCTGCCCATTCCGTCCAAGAACCGTCATATAGTTTTAGACTTTTTTCATATCCGATAGCACTGGCCAATAAAATGATACTGGCCGTAATGCCGGAACCACAACTAAAGACCATTTCTTGGGGTTCTTTGACGATACCCTGAAATAGTTTATTGAGTTCATCTGCAGATTTGTATTTGCCATTGTCAAGTACATCCTCAAAAGGAAGATTCACGGAATTTGGTATACTGCCGCTTTGTAGGTGTTTTCTTGGTTCCGGAGCCGTTCCGTTGAACCTGCCGGCCGACCGGGCATCCACAACAACAAATTTTTGTCGGTCGATATTGGCCTTGATCTGGTCAAAGGTTACTACCATATCGGTTTGATAATCCGACTTAAAATTTCCCTTTTTTGTTGGCTTTAAATGTTCCGTAACCGTTTCAAAACCATTTTCGATCCAGGCGGGCAGGCCACCGTCCAAAACGCTAATGTTGCTATGTCCCATAAGCTGGAACAACCACCAAACCCGTGGACTGGTATAAATGCCCTTGGTATCGAACACTACAATTTCAGAATCTTGGTCGATGCCCAGGTTTTGACATGCAAGCTCAAATTGTTCCGGTTTGGGAACGGTATTGGGAAAAGGGCTGGAGGCATCCACAAAAGCATGATCCAGGTCCGCGAACCGTGCCTTTGGAATGGTCCGTCCATTGGTTGTTGAACTGGCATCTAGAATGACCAGGTTCGGTTTTTCCATATGCTGATGAAGCCATGTTGCGGATACTAGTGTTTTCATAGATTCGGATTTTTTTGTTTTGCGGTTTTCGTGACTATTATTCCCGCTTTACGATCATATAAAAATCATTATCCAAGGGCAGATAGCCCAAGTCATAGACAAAATAGTAGGTGGTTCCTTTTTTGGTGGTATAAAGATTGGTGATGTACTCAAAATCAAAACCCTTATCCATCAGTCGGGTTTTTGTGGTCTTTGTTTTACCGTCCGTAAGTTTGAAACTGTCCAACACCCTGTAATTTTTTCGTAGGCGATTGTTGATGTTCCGTACGAGGTTTTTACTATCCTTGTTGAATTTGTTATTGTAAGCGTTTCGGCAGTAATCGTTGCAGAATTTTTTGTCTGCCCTGCCCATGACTTCCGTCCCACATTCCAGACACTTTCTTTTTTCCATCTATTGCCTTTTGTAATTGAACTGCACTTCTTCCTGGGTGCCATCTTCATTCTCTATGACAACGTATAGATTCACTTCCTGATCCGAAATCCTTTCAAGGGTAAACTCGTCAAAATAGACCCTGTTTCCGTCTATTTTGACCAATCTAAAGTCTACCGTTTCTTCTTTTTCTTCCCACCCAAAGAGGTCTCCGTCAAAGTGTTTTAATTGAAATAACAAAGTTCCGTCCAATTCCCGGATGTGCCCTAATTCATAAAAACTTACGGTACCATCCGATACCAATTTAAAGGAAAACATCATGGTGCCTCCCAATGGCGGACTCCAGATTTCTTCCGTATTGCCGCCAAAAGCTTCCCCTTTCCAGTGCCCTGTCATCCATTCTACATGTTTGAGGGTGGCTTCCGGGGATTCCATTCCTTCTTCCCAAGAAAGGGTATTCTGTGCACCTATGGAATGAATAAGAAACAAGGAAATAATCAAGAATAGTCTCATATATGATTCGTTTGCAACAAGGTAAGAATTATCCGTTTACAAATGGATAAAATTATTGTTCGTAAAATTCGATGGGCAAATCGTCCGGATCGGAGATGAAGGTGAATTTTTTTCCGGTGATTTCATCCACCCGGATAGGTTCTACCGCAATATTGTTTTGGTTGCAATGGGTGACCATTTCTTCGATACTCCCAACTTGAAAGGCCAAATGTCGCAATCCACAAGCTTCCGGTCTGGAAGTGCGTTTTGGAGGTTGGGGGAAGGAGAAAAGTTCTAGGATATAATGACCGTTTAGGGCTAAATCCAGTTTATAGGAATCCCGCTCGGTTCGGTAGGTTTCATTTAAAATGGTCAGTCCCAGAAATTGGGTATAAAATTCCTTGGATTTTTCATAATCGGAACAAATAATGGCAATATGATGGACCTTTGAAAGCATTAGGAAACTACCTTTATTTTGTATTTGGCCAATAATCCGGGCAGATTTTCCATGGAAAACGTACAGTTGGACAGAACGTTCCTTTCCGGATCTATATTCATATTGGTTGAAGTGCTTACATCCGCTTGGGAGAGGTTGGTGTTTTGAAATAGGGCATTTTCAAGGTTACATCGAACGAATTGGGACTGCGTTAAGTTACAATCCGTAAAATCGGCCCCAATAAGTTTCGAGTCTACCATGCGAAGCCCTTTCAGCGTTAGGCCATAAAAGGAGCTATAATTCAAGGTGCAGTCCAAAAAACTGAAGTCAATGAACAGGGCGTTGCATGTCTCAAACTTTAACCCCATCATCTTGCAATGTTCAAAGCGGACTTCCTTAAAAATGGTATTGACCACGTTGGCGTTGCTCAAGTTGCATTCCAAAAAGGTACATTCCATAAAGTGTTGGTTGTCCAAAAAGCCATCGGAAAAATCGCAACCTTCAAAACGGCAGTTTTCATATTCCGCCCTCTTTAAACGGGTTTTGGTGAAATCCTGCGCTTTGAAGGTTCGGTCGCAGATAAAATCGGCCATATATTTCTATCCTTATTCTTCCATAATAATAGCTGGAAGCTCCAGAGAACGGTACGTTTGATTGTACTCCGCCATTTCTTTTTGAATGATGGTTTGTTGCTCTTGTTTGAGTCCGTTCCAAAGCTGCAACAGATCCCTATACCGTTCCTTGGCCCCTTGGGTAACCTTGGGTTCGGCCACGTCTATATAGCCTTTTAAGGTTAGAAGTTGCGCATTTAGTTGGTTCTTAAAGTTGATGACATCCTGAAATGTTTTTTGTTTGGGTTGTATCAATTTTTCTTCCCATTGGGTAATCCTTTTCATAATGGAATCCCCCTGTTTTAGTAACTCCGAAGCACTATTGGTATCCTTCAACAACTTCTTATAATTTTCCAATTGTGCCTTGGCAGACCGCATTGCATTGACGGCTTCGTGTATCTCCGCGACCGTTTTATCAATGGTGTTCAACATTTCCTGTTGCTCTGCATAGTCGGCCGGAGTTGCCTTTACGTTGGGGTTTGCCAAGATGTTGACCTCCGTTTCGGAAGAGGTTCCGGGCATGGAAAGACGTAGCGTATAGGTTCCCGGGGCTACGGTGGAGCCTTGGTCACCTCCCAGTACGAATACCTTGTCCACGGCCACAACGGGGTCCTTCCTAAAATTCCATGTAAAGCGGTTATAGCCTTTTTTGGATGGCAAAACTTCCGGTTTTGAAGGACCTCCCGGCCACGATTTAAAATCCTTTGGTTTTTGGTTGGTTAGGGTGCGGATGACCTTGCCCTTGTACAACACCTCCAATTTAAGTTCAGTGGAATCCAGTTTTTCTTCCAGATAGTAATCGAAAGTCACGCCACTTTTTGGGTTGGAGCCTTCCCCTGGCCCTGGATTTTCAGTATAGCCTCCAAAAAATAAATACGTGTCCTTGGGTTGAAAAACGGTTACTGCCTGCTTTTCGGTCTTAATATTTTGTAAGGCCGATAGGTCGTCCAGAATCCAAAAGGCCCTTCCGGCCGTAGCGGCTACTAGGTCATTGTCATGGATAATGAGGTCGTTAATGGGCACTATAGGCAAATTCAATTGCAGAGGCTGCCAATGGGCACCATCGTTTAGGGAAATGAAAAGACCGGTTTCGGTGCCAGCGTACAAAAGCCCCTTTTGTTTGGGGTCTTCCCGAACGACCCTCGTAAAGGTATGCTCTCCCGTGATGCCGTTTACGATTTTGGTCCAAGTAGTACCGTAATCAGATGTCTTAAATATATAGGAATTCAAGTCCATGGACTTATAGCGCATGACCACTACGTATGCGGTTGCCGGGTCATGGGGAGAAACCTCAATGCTGTTCACAATACCATCGGGGATTCCTGATGGGGTTACGTTTTGCCAGTTTTGGCCACCGTCGCGAGTTACATGCAAGAGTCCGTCATCACTACCTGCCCAAAGTACACCTTCCTCATGCGGGGATTCTACCAAATAGGTTAGGGTATTGTAATTCTCGCCCCCCGCGGCCTCATTGGTAAAGGGGGTTCCGCCTGGGCCATGCTTGTCGGTTTCGTTTTTGGTCAGGTCCGGACTGATGGCGGTCCAACTGATACCCTCATCGGTCGATTTAAAAACGACGTTCCCTGCATGGTAAATAGTCTGTCTGTTATGGGGCGATGTAATGATGGGTGCATTCCAGTTATACCGATATTTCGCATCCTTGGGCGCAATGCTCAGACCCAGTTCCGGATATTGTTTGATGGGTTTGGATTCCTTGGTCGCGGCGTCCCACTTGTCGATATTACCCTGATAGGTGCCGCCATAAATAATTTTAGGGTCATCCGGGTCAAAGGCCAAGAAGGCACTTTCACCACCTGCCACAGCATACCAGTCCTTCCAATCGATACCTGAATCGTTGGTCCTGGAGGCAATGGCCACAGTTGTGTTGTCCTGTTGTCCGCCATACACATTATAAGGCACCAAATTATCCGTAATCACCCTATAAAATTGGGCGGTTGTCTGGTTTTCCTGGGTGCTCCAACTTTTTCCACCGTTGTTTGAGACATTGGCACCCCCATCGTTGGAATTGACCATCTTCTGGTTGTCATAAGGGTTGATCCATAAATGGTGGTTGTCTCCGTGAGGAGTAGGTACAGGTGTAAAGGTTTTTCCCCCGTCAATGGATTTGGTAACTGGGGCGTTCAAAACATACACGATGTTTTCATTTTGGGGGTCCGCAACTATTTCCATGTAATACCAAGATCTCGCAATATTGATACGGTCCTTGTTGACCTGGATCCATTTTTTTCCGGTATTATCGGAACGGTAGACCCCGCCTTTTTCGCCTTCTGCCTCAATAACGGCAAAAACCTTTTCTGGATTGGCCCTGGAAACGGATATTCCAATTTTACCCATTTCCTCTGGAAGTCCTTCTTTCAATTGTTTCCATGTTGAGCCGCCATCAGTAGACTTATAGATGCCAGAATTTTTCCCACCGGATTCCATTACCCAGGGATAGCGTCTGTGCTCCCACATGGCGGCATACAGAATCAAGGGATTTTTCATGTCCATGGATAGGGAAGAGGCTCCGGTGGTGTTATCCACAAAGAGGACGTTTTCCCAAGTAGTACCCCCATCGGTGGAACGATAGATACCTCGTTGCGCACTGGGGCCGTATTGCGCCCCCTGGGCTGCTACAAAAACAATATCAGGATTGCTTGGGTGAATGATCACATCCGAAATATGTCGGGTTTCATCCAAGCCCACATGGGTCCAGGTCTTTCCGGCATCGGTAGATTTGTAGACTCCATCACCCATGGAGGTCATCACCCCCCGGGCCGCATGTTCGCCCATACCTGCAAAGACGATGTTCGGGTTGCTTTCCGCCACGGCAATGGCTCCTACGGTTCCGGTTTTTAGGAATCCGTCCGAAATATTTTTCCAAGTAAGACCGTCATCCGTAGTTTTATAAATTCCACCGCCCACGGTACCCATATAATAGGTCATGGGTTCACCGATGACCCCGGTAGAGGCTACGCTTCTTCCACCTCGTGAAGGTCCAATGTTGCGCCACTTTAGGCTGGTAAACATGGAGTCCTGAACTTTTATGTATTCTGGCTGGTTTCTGTTTTTTCTACGCTGGGCTTCTAGGGTTGTTGGTACGATAAAAAGTAGTGCGATGAGACAGCTTAGTTTTTGTATCATGGTTTCGGATGGTTTTAGGGCTATGAAGATAATGAATTGGGGTTTATTTTCCGTTTTAAAGTGGGAATCCTGGCAAACACCTAAAATATCTTACTCAGACCCTCCCCGTTTTGCCGAAGCAAAACACCCCTCCCTACGCAGGGAGGGGAGCTTTTTTGGTATTAGGCATAATCCCACTCAACTATAAAAAAGGCAAATCCAAAACCTAAAGATGAATGAGTGGTTCCCTTTCCAGAAGAATACATCGAGAAAGCTCGGGATGGAACCTGTTCCGTGAAACGGAACGGCCGAGTTTCGAGATGGGTATTACGAAGTAAAAATTCCTGCTGGAAAGTCTCCTTTCTTTTGCTTCCTTTTCTTAGGAGAAGCAAAGAAAAGGAAGGATAAAATATTGAACCCAATCCCTACCCACCTCGTTTCGTTATCGCAAAACACCCCTCCCTAATCAAGGAGTGAAGCTTTTTAAAGGAAGCCTCTCCTTTAGTGAGGAATTCTTCTTGTGTAGGGGGTCTAGGTAAGAATGTTATTTAAAGATAATTATATGAAATGGGGTTACATCCAGATACTAATCGGCATATCGTACCTTTGCCCGCTAGAGTTGTTGCTAAATGGGATATCTAAAGGAATTAAAATCGGGATTCGTAAAGATTTGGAGGAATATTGGGTTTAAGGTGCCATCCGATGATGTATTGGGCGAAATATCTGAAAATGTCTTACCGGACGGCGAAGAACCCTCCGACTTCTGGCGCAACCAGATAAACCGACTCAAAAGGAGGGTCCGAAGTGTTGAAAACCAAGAAAACCTAGTTGTCTTTTATGGGAGTTCCTCCATACGGCTGTGGGTGCATATGAGGGAAGACATTGCTCCCTTAAATGTGTTGAACCTGGGTTTTGGTGGTTCCAACTATGCTTGGTGTGCCCATTATTTTGATGAGGTATTCGGCCCTTTACATCCTAGCAAAATTGTTCTATATGCTGGGGAGAACGATTTGGGCGAAGGAAAATCCCCCGAAACAGTTTTGGCCGACTTCAAGTGGTTGGTGCAAAAAATCAAGGCAAAGGATGCAAACATAGCTTTGGCGATTATTAGCATAAAACCCACGATGGCAAGGCAGGAGATGCTTCCGGATATTTTGGAAACCAATCGGTTATTGGAAAAGTATGTGGTCCATGAACTACAGGCCCAATTCATTGATGTCTTTTACCCGATGATATCCAAAGACCACAAACCTCGGCCCGAACTGTATATGGCGGATGGACTACACTTAAACAAAGCGGGTTATGAAATTTGGAGCCTGACCATACGATCGGCACTACTACCTTCATAGGTGCATTTTCCCGATAGCATGAATTTTAATCCATGCCACCCTTTCTGGTAGGACTACGTTGGGATGGCCATTCCCGTTGTTCCCCGGTTCTGGGATCGATACCCAATACCGCTTTTTCCCTAGATGTTTTTACTGGGTCCTCACAGGCCATATAGGTTAGGATGGCCGTAAGGATGGCGTTGTTCCGAACGTCGTCAAAGACAATTTTGTCATAGGTATCTAGATTGGTATGCCACGTATAGTTCCAATAGGCCCAACTTAGGGAGCTCAATGAAAACGCAGGAGCACCGGCAGCCACAAAAGAGGCATAATCGGAACCGCCGCCTCCAGGTGTACCGGGAAATGTAGTTTCAATTTCGTTTTTATAGGCATCCGGAACCGCTTCTAACCATCGGCCTAGATAATCATAGGCATGCAGAAAGCCCTGCCCTGAAATTCGCACGACCCTTCCAGTACCATTATCCTGGTTGAACAGTGCCTGAAGTCCTTCCACAATTTTTGGGTTATCCTCCACAAAGGCCCTGGACCCGTTTAACCCCTGCTCTTCGCTTCCCCAATGACCGATCAAAATGGTCCTTTTGGGATTGGGGTATAACTTTTTAAGTATCCGTGCGGCTTCCATCATCGTGATGGTCCCTGTGCCATTGTCGGTTGCACCTGTAGCCCCGTCCCAAGAATCGAAATGGGCGGATAAGATTACGTATTCATCGGGGAGTTCCGTTCCGGGAATGGTGGCAATGGTGTTGAAGGTAGGTACTTCACCAAGTTCCTTGGATTCGGCCATAATCTTGATATGAGGCTTGGCGCCGTGCTCCACCATACGGTATAGCATCCCATAACCCTCCAAGGAAATGTCCACTACGGGAATTTTGTCGGTTCCGGCACTAAAAATTTTGTTCGCCCCAAATCCACGCGACCATCGGGATTGTGCTATTGCAACGGCACCTGCCGCTTCCAATGCTTTGTTGATGGTCCTACTGGAATATCCGGTATTTTTCATGTTCTCGTCCCAGGCTTTTTCCATCGCTTCCCGCTCTTCCTTCATTTTTTTGAAGGATGCCTCGGTAGCGAATTCTTCCCAATTGTCATCCGGTCTTCCGGTGGGCTGCATCATGCTAACCATAACAATTTTTCCCTTTACATTGGGAAGCCATTGGGCAAACGCCAAGGAATCCTGTATTGTAGGGAGGGTAATAAGCTCGGCCGTAACCCCCTTTTTACCCGCACTTGGGCTCCATGCCAGTTGGGTAGCATGCAAGGAGGCCACTCTGGGATGTACCATATCAACATGGGTAATGCCCCGTTGCCAACCTTTCCAAGTGCCCCATTGTTGGTTTTCCGCATCGATACCCCAGCTTTTATAGGTGTTTACCGCCCAATCGTGCGCAGATTTCATTTCAGGTGTACCCACCAATCTTGGTCCATTAAAATCCATAAGCTGATAGGCCAATTCTTCGAGCTGTGAGTTTTCGGTTCCTTCTTTTTCGATGGCGGCTACCATTTCTTCTGTGGTCTGCGCCTTCGTTGTTAGCAATAAACCTAGGACGAAAATTATGGTAAAGAGTAGTTGTTTCTTCATTTTCTGGTGCTTTACGAATGAAGCTCCAAGTTAGCAATTAAACCTCGAAAATGAATCTTACCCTATGGATTAATCCATCATTTTATCCAAAGAAAGTAGGGAACTCAGCAAGACATTGGCCCCGTTTGCTATATCTTCTGCAGAAGTGAACTCTTTTGGGGAGTGGCTAATGCCGCCCTTGCTGGGGACAAAGATCATTCCGGTAGGGGCAATAAGTGCCATATCCTGGGCGTCGTGTCCTGCGCCACTAGGCATATATTTATAGGTAAGTCCCAAGGATTTGGCATTTTCGGCAATGATTTTTTGTACTTCCGAATTCATAATGGCAGGGTCTGCTGTGGTATCCAAGGGTCGGAATTCCACCGATACATTGGAAGACGCCACAATTTCTTCCGTTTTGGTTTTAATGGCCTGATACACTTTTTGGATCACATCCGATGAGAGATCCCGTATTTCCAAGCTGGCGGTTACCTTTCCAGGAATTACATTTGGTGCACCGGGCTCCGCTTTTATCCGTCCCACCGTACCTACTTGGGCCCCGTTAAAGCTGTTGGTGATTTCGTTTACGGCAACGATGAATTTTGCCGCTGCTAATAGCGCATCCTGTCGGGCATCCATGGGCGTGGTGCCTGCATGATTGGCAAAACCTGTAAATACGACATCCCACCATTTAAGTCCCACAATACCTTCAACTACCCCGATTTCTATGTTCTCCTTTTCCAAAGTGCCTCCCTGTTCAATATGAAGTTCCAAGAAAGCGGTAACATCCCCTTCTTTTCTTGCGACTTCAGCGATGCGGGTGGTATCGCCTCCCAAACGCATGATTCCTTCAACCATGGAATACCCCGTGGAGTTTCTCACGCCCAAAGCGGTTTTTCCCAAATGCCCGGCAATGGCCCGACTGCCCATAACGCCACCTTCCTCATTGGAGAAAATAACGACTTGAAGAGGGTGTTTTGTTTTGACATTGTTCTCGTTCAAGGTTTGGATAACCTCCAAAGCGGCCATGGAGCCCACACAGCCATCGTAATTGCCTCCGTTTGGGACACGATCTATGTGCGACCCAAAGACTATGGGTTTCATGTTTTTCTTAGTGCCCGACCTGGTCGCCACAATGTTCCCCGCAAAATCGGTATGCGTTTCCAAACCCATTTTGGTCAATTCCGATATCACCCACTTATTTGCTTCAATATTGGCATCACTAAAAGCGACCCGCTCCGTTTCCCCATTTTCCTGAAGTCCGAATTTTGCTAAATCGAAAATGCGCTGTTCCAATCGGTCCTGGTTTACGGATACTTGTGAATGCCCAGAAACAATGGTAAAAAGAGTGAATATGGATAGTAACGTTAGTTTGGGTTGATACTTCATTTTTATCGATTAAGCTCGTTTAATTCTTTTAAGTTATAAATGCAGTTGTTTGCCGGAGCTTCGCCGCGAAGAATGGCCAAGGTATTTTGTACCGTGAACATGCACATAAAGTCATAGGTGGTCTTTGTCAGACTTCCAACATGGGCGGTGATATACGTGTTGGGCAGTTTTAATAATGGGTCGTTTTTTTTCGGGGGTTCTTCCGAAAGTACATCGGCGGCAAAACCGCCCAATCGGTTGGCGTAGAGTGCTTCGGTCAGCGCCGTTTGGTCAATGATCTTGCCCCTGGCGGTATTGATGATTAGGGCCGATGGTTTTATTTTTGCCAGCGCAGCGGCATTTATCAGGTTTTCGGTCTCCTTTGTAAGGGGTAGGTGCAGACTGATGCAATCCGAAGTTTTCAGGACTTCATCCAAATCCCTAAAAGGGTAGGGGACTTCTTCCTGTTTTGAGCTCCAATAAACGACTTCCATACCTAGGGCATCGGCAATTTTGGCAACTTTTTTACCGATGTTGCCCATCCCCAAAATGCCCAAAATCTTCCCGTGCAGTTCGTCGCCCACATAACCACCTCGATCTTGCCATCGGTCTTCCTTGACCATGGTAATGGCATTGTAAAGGTTTCGTTGTAAAACCAGTAGCAGGGAAATGGTATGTTCGGCAATGGTATTGGCGTTGGAATTGGGTGCATTTACGACCTTGATGCCCCTTTCGGTCGCCGCTGAAACATCGATGTTGTCCAAGCCCACACCACATCTGGAAATGACTTCCAATTTGGGGAGGGATGCTATTAATGATGACCGCACCTGACCTTTTCCACGGGTGATAATGGCATGAATTTCATTCTCGGAAAGATGCGTTTCCAAAGAAGCTGGGTCAAAACCGGTTAGGATGTTCATATCCTCGGCCGATTCCAAAAGCTCCATGGCTTCCTCGGCTACAGTTTCCAATAAAAGGATGTTTTTGGGCATTTAGTAGTTTTGATGTTGCAGACCTGTCAGGTTTCCAAAACCTGACAGGTCTAAGCTTGTTTAGTGAATGCACATTACTTGTTGTGGTACAGGGTGGCATCCTTGGTCTTGTATCCCCTAAAATCGTTTCTTCCGGACACATATATACCCTCTTGATATAGTTCGTCCTCAAAAATCTTGGGGTCGATTTTATCCTTATCGTCCGGGTCCGAGGATATTTCCACCAAGTTGCCCGATGGATCCCGCACGAACATCTGGATAGCACCATCGGGCAGTTGGCGCACCTTTCCCCAAGGTTGGATGTCAATGACTCCCAGTTCCTTCATCCGAAAGAAAACCGCGTTGATATCGTCTACGGTAACGCACAAATGTCCTCGAAAGGAGTAGGTATCTTCCCATTCGGTCAGGTGGAGCTGTTGCTCCTCATTGAACTTGAAAAAGGCCGTAGGATAATCGAACAAAAATGCGGGAATGGGTTCCAGGCCTAATTCGTGTTCATAGAATTTACAAGCTTCCTCCAAATTGCTTACTACCAATGCCACATGGTTAATCTTTACTGCTCTTGCCATGATATTTATTGTTTAAAATCTTTTACAAAATCCCAATTGGGGGTTACCCCCAATCCGGGTTTATCCGGTGCCGAAATCATCCCCTTATCGTCCACACGTATGTGTTCCTCCACCAAATCGTACATCATTGGATTTCCGCCCAGCGAGAATTCTATGACGTTTGCGGACGGAGAGGCAAAGGCCACTGAAAGTCCGGCCATAAAGGAAAATGCGGAACCCCAACAGTGTGGGGCCAGTTCCAATTGGTAGGTGTGTGCCAATTGCGATACCCGCATGGCTTCCGTAACTCCGCCAATGATGGCACAATCCGGTTGCAGCACATCCAAGGCCCGTTCCGAAATCATATCCCGAATGTCAAAGGCGGTGTATTCACTTTCACCTGCCGCAATGGGGATATCGGTTTGCGAACGAACTTCCGCCGTACCGATTTTGTTATCGGGGTTGATGGGTTCCTCAAACCAATATAAGTTGCAATCGGCTACGCCGCGACAAAACTGTTTGGCCTCCGGCACACTGAAGGTGCCATGAGCATCCGTCATTAATTTAATATTGTCCCCTAAAGCTTCTCGGGCTGCCTTTACACGTTCTACACTGGCCTTTACCGTTTCATCCATGATGCCTACGCGCATTTTTACTCCGGAAAATCCTTTACTCGTATAGCCTTTCAGTTGTTCCCCAATGGCATCCACTTTGGCCCATCCGCCACTGGCATAGGCTTCCATTTTATCTCGGCAACTTCCACCCAACAATTCCACCACCGGAACTCCCAGGGATTTTCCCTTAATGTCCCAAAGGGCGGTGTCTATGCCACTGAGCGCTGAAATGGTGAGGCCCCTTCGTCCCAAAATGGGAAACTTTCGACCACGGGACAGCGAATAATGGTCCCGGGTGCCATTATAGACCATTTCCCAAATACGAGAGATGTTTCGGGCATCCTGGCCTATGAGTTGGGGTTTTAATTCGTTTTCCACACAGCTGACAATGCTGGCACAAGATCCTGATGAGCCCACAGCTGCTTTGGCCTCCCCAAACCCTTTCAAACCGGAATCCGTAGTGACCACAATCAAGGTCATATCAAAATTCGTGAGTAGTCCGTAATCGCTAAAATGCTGCTTTTCCTTCGGGATGGGGCAACGCAACCAGAAGGCCTCTATATTCGCTATTTTCATCTATTGGATCAGTTTGGTCAAAGTTTCCATGGATTTTTTAGTCAGCATGGTATAAAATTCATCGGTAATGGCAGAACTTCCATGGTCTTCCAAAAACTTTTTTTGCTCTGCTGTGAGTCCTTCCGGGTTGGTCTCGATGGAATTTGGAAAGGGATTGGCAGGGGTCCTGTCCAAGGGGGCGCAGAACTCAACTGAGAGCACCTTGTCATAATTGATTTCGTTCAGCGTACGTATGATTCGTGCCCAGTCCAAATGGCCCATGCCGGGCGCCATGCGGTTATTGTCCGCCACATGGAAGTTTACCAAGCGGTCGCCCACTTTTTTCATCGTTTCGAACATGTCCACCTCCTCAATGTTCATGTGAAAGGTGTCCAAGCACACCCCGCAATTGGGTCCTACGGCCTCTGCAAGGGCCAATGCCTGTCCGCCCCGATTGATAAAATAGGTTTCAAACCGGTTGATAGGTTCAATACCTATTTTCAGCCCTAAACCCTCGGTATAGGCATAGATTTCCTTAACCCCTTCAACGGCCCACTCCCATTCCTGTTCCGGGGTGGCATCCGGGATAATTTTACCGACCGTTGCCGGAACGAGCGAGATCACGGAACCACCAAGGTCATATACCATTTTGGCCACATCCTTCACATACTGCACGGACATTTTACGCTGCGCGGGGTCCTTCGCCAATAAGTTTCGCTCTTGCAACATTAAGGTAACGGAACCCCAGCATTGTATGCCATGGTCGTCCATGACAGGTTTTATTTTTTTTGCATCATAGTTTTCCGGGGTGCCCTGGATTTCCAGACGGGTATATCCCAGCTTGGCAATACGGCCCAAGGTATGTTCCAGGGATTCTGCCCGCATCCAGTTATGTATGGCTAGTTCCATAGGGTTGCTTTGTTTTTATCTTGGTTATCCGATGAATTGTATTTTTCGATGTGATCCATCGCAAAAAGGTTTGTTTTCCGAAGCACCACATCTACAAAAGCCCGTGGTTCCTTCTTTTTGTACCGTTTCTCCGGAAGCCAATTGTATCTGCAAATTGCCAGACACGCGTAGGGGACCGTTCGCAAGTACGGCAATCGCCGTTTTTTGTCCTTCTTCGGTTTTTTCAGACGCTTCCTTTGTACTACCGTTCATATAGAAGGTCAAAGCTCCGGATGGACATGCCTCGATTTGGGATTTCAAAGCCTCCGTGCTGGCATTTTCCGGGGTAATCCAAGGTTTTCCGTTGGGGTCATATACCTCTGGGAGGGTTTTTACACAGACCTCTGAGTGAATGCATTTTTTTGGTTTCCACACCACAGTCAGTTCTCCGTTGGTGTATTCCTTCACGATTTCTTTATCCATAAAATTCGATTATTCAATGTTGATGCCTTTCATGACCAATTTTTTCCATTCGGGATGTTTTTTTAAGTACATCGCTACGAAGGGGCACAGGGGAACAAGGGTCAGATCCTGTCGTTCTACGTCTTCCAATACTTTTAAGACGAGCGATGAACCGATGCCCTTACCTTCCAAGGCCGTTGGTACTTCCGTATGGGTGAGGTAGATTTTATCCTTTGCCTTGATGTACTCCAAAAAGGCCATTGAGCCTTCAACGTTGGCCTCGTATCTCTTTTTGTCCGGATTATCGGTCACGTTTAAAACCATAGGGAGTTCGTATTTTGAGGCTTTTAAGATAGGAAAAATTACGGAGTTGCTACTATTATTTCAAGGTTCCATTTACCTGGCTACTCCCGGCTTGGAAAACCCGGTTGGGGTCGCGTCCAGCACCAACACCCAATCATGGCCTTTACCGGAGGTGGGCGCGTTAATGATTACGTGGTCCGATTTCAACACTTCATCGCCCAAAAAGCTATTCCCCGTTCTGGGGTCATACCACCAAGCTGTCAATTTGTTGGAAGTCAATGCGGTCACATCCAAATCAACTTTTCCGCCAGTAGGCATATATACCATGGCGTAGCTACCATTTTGATCTCGCGTGGCAATCTTGTAATCATTGTTCTCCGCTTGTTCACCATGAATTATACCTTGGTCGGGTATACGGGTTAGGTAGGGTCTGGACAGCATTAAATTTTTAAGATACTTTACCTGATTGGCCATGGGCATGTCCAAAGCGGCGGTCCATGGGCGCAAGGGTCCGTTTATAGGTTCCTTGTCCGGAGTGTACATCTGCCAAACGGCATGGCAACCGTAAGTCTGACCCAATGCCCCTGCAAAAACGTTCCAATACATAATTCTTCTGATATCTTCCGCTGAACTGTAGCCAAGCTCCTTTGCATTGAAGCAATTAGGATGATCTTCATAGAGGGGTTCTCCATCCAAAACGGGTTTTATGGGATTAAGGGCATAATCGTGTTGGATGTGCTTGTATGTACCTTTGTTTGCACAATGTCCGGTTTGATGCATATTGAAATCCAACGATTTTTGATCGTGAAACCAAGTGGAGGAACCTCCGTTTTGGGTCGGTTGTGGATGATAGGTCATTAAGGTTCGGTCATAGCCACCGGCACCTTTGACGATGCCTTCGGCCATTTGGTTCCAAATAAGTACGTCATCACTTTCGTTCCTAGGGTTTCTATCTCCCCCGATGACCCAAATGATATTCTCGAAATCCTTGTATCGGTTTCCCATCCATTCACCAAATGAGTAGGCGTTTTTCGGATGGAAGATTTCCGGACCAACACCCCACTCCTTGGTGTTGACCTTATCACCCCAAGTGGGAAGCAAGGCTATATAAAGTCCTAAGGAATCCGCCATTTGGATGATACGGTCCACATGCTGAAAATAAGCCTCGTTTGGAGATGTTGGGTCGTTGTTATTCAAGGGTGTTTCTCCATACGGGTTAGGGTCGTTCAACCCATCCAGTTCTGCCAGCGCCACCGCTTGTATGACATTGAATCCCTGTTCCGCTCTTTTTGATAGGTACAGGGCAGCCTGTTTTTCATCGCATCGATGAAAAAGTTCCCAGGCCGTATCCGCCAGCCAAAAGAAAGGTTCGTTTTCTTGGGTCACCAAATACCGCCCGTTGGAGCTCACTTGCAACCGTTGTGAAAACAGACCCTGCAAGCTGAAAAGAATCCAAAGTGAACAAATAAAAGTAAAGGCTGATTTCATATGGAAGTTCTTGTTGTATTATATAGTGTTTGAAATATGAATGATTTTATTTATTTGGTCAAGGCATTTTAATATATAGTATCCTAATAAATTTAAAGTTTTTTGAATAACAGTAAAATGAATATTTTTATTGAAGTGTCAAAAGGTCGTAAAATACTAGAGACAATACTTGGGATATTTTTCACCATATTAAGTATTGCAATTGGAGTTTTCCTTCTTCCCGATTTATTACCCATATTAGGGCGAACTCCGTATTTAATTCTTGAACCAGATTCAGGGGTAAGACATGAGTTATCAATAGATTGGTTCTGGCAATCCATTGGTTGGGTTATTGCCTATTTCTGCTTTAGAGGGGGCAGGTCCTTTTTAAGAGATGCTCGGAAACCGTAAAACGCAAGTAAATAAATCAATTTAAGTAATATTAAAAATTAAATTCAATATATTGTAAATCAATCAAATAAAAGTTTACAAACGACTGTAAACGATAACAAACGAAAATAAGTGTTTTAAAACCGAGTACCGATTTGGAGTGGTTATAAGTTTGTCCCGTCGAACAAAAGCAATTCGATAGTATTAACTGTTTAACGCTAAAAATTAAAATTATGAACGCACTTAAAAACAAAGTACAGTTGATTGGAAACTTGGGTCAGGACCCAGAAATCGTAACCATGGAGAATGGTACCAAATTGGCCAAATTTTCATTGGCTACCACCGAGAGCTACAAAAATGCAAAGGGCGAGAAAGTAGATGACACCCAATGGCATAACATAGTAGCTTGGGGCAAGACAGCGGAAATCGTAGAAAATTATTTGACGAAAGGAAAGCAAGTGGCCGTAGAAGGTAAACTGACCCATCGCTCTTATGAGACTAAGGAAGGTGACAAGCGTTATATTACGGAAATCCGTTGCAATGAACTCTTGATGTTGGGAAAATAAATTAAATCAAAGTTTTGATAAGCCCCGGTGCCCTTTATGGATATCGGGGTTATTTTTTAGGAGTTCCTAGTCATCGTAGTTTACGAAGATACTTCTCCACATTTTCCCGATCTGGAACAGTAGTAATTTCCAATTCCAAGGCCTTTTCAAAATAGCCTTTGGCTACCAAATCGTAGCCCTTGTTGTAATTATACAATCCTGCCAGATAATAGCCTTCCCAGAAATAAGGGTTTAGTTGCACCAATTTTTTCAATTTGGTTTGCTCTACATGGGCTTCATTGGAAATAGCATCCTCTATTTCATCTCTCAAAATTCTATATCGTTCGTAATTCAGGTAAGCTTCGCTTTGTAAAAAGGGATCTTTGGAAATATTGCGTTCCGTTTCGGCTATAGGAGCATCGGCAAATGCGGAAAGATTAAACACCTCGTTTAGGTCATAGGCCACAAATTCGCCCAACTGATAGGGGTTGCTGGATACCCAGACCAATAAATCTTCGGGCTGAAAAACAATGCCATGGTGGGCCAACATTTGGTTCAATGCCTTTTCATTTCCGTACCCTATTTTTTCCTCGTCCAAGCCCTCTTTGTTCCGCAATATGGAAACCACATCTTCTGGGCCGATTTTTGGTGTTTCCTTCAAAAGTTCTTCCATGCGTTCGTATCGGTATTGGGAATGGCTTTCCAAAATATGTTTCTGATTTTTTTTATCATTTGCATAGGCAGCACTTTGGAAGTGGTTGGCACAGATCAATTGATCGGAATTTTCCACTTCATAGACCCCGAAATTCTTGGGAGAGACCTCAATGATAGCCGCTTTTTTGTCTTTGGCGCTTCCCACGAATATGGATTCCGAAACAAAGACTTCACGTTTCTTGGCAATTTCTATGGCCTCATCGATGGTGGAGGCATATTGTAAAATTTCACGGGTTACCAATGAGACAGGAGTTTTGGCAATTAGGGGAAATTGGGACTTTCCGGCATTGATGGTGACGGTCAACCCTTGATCGTTCATCCCGGATACCACACCGATCATGCCACCCCAGGTAACCGACATGAATTTGTAACCATGATCAGGCTCTACAAATGCAATGATTTTATTCTTAGCAAAGGCATCCCCGGCGTAGAAGTCGAAATTCCTGCCGATCAATAATTTACCATCCTCAGTGCTATCTCCCCAAGCCGCAAAGGAGGAGCAGCCCACTAAGGCCAAATCCTGTAGGGCATGACCAATATCATGGGCCCCGTGAAAATACATGACCCGTTGGTACGGTTTTGCTATGTAATCGTAGTTGGGGGAGGCATATTGGGAGACCCCATAAAGTTCCGCTTTAAATTGCGAATCAATATTGAGGTACATTTTACGGTTAAACCAGGCCAAAAACTTACGGAGTAGATTTTGATAGCCCTTGGAGGGTACCAGTTCATCTATCTTATTTACAAAAATGTCCTCCTGTTCATTGAACAATTCTTGTGTGAGGCTGCCCGTTTTTAGCCCCAGTTCCAAGGGATTTCCACTAACCTTAAGTTCCCATAGACCTTGACGGTTCTTACGCAGGAAATTATGGGCAACGGTAAAGGTGGAATCGTTTATTTTTTTACGTGCCGGAATTTCGGTTTGATACATGGAGACATCGGGCTTCTCCTGTAAGGATTTGGAAACCCCACAGGATACGCATAGTGCCATGCACATCGGTATCCAAAAAACTCGCAGTAATGGCCTGTAATTTCCCAATTATGAAAGGTTCACTAGGTTTTTATGCGTCTTTTTTATGGCGATCCGGTCTTTGTAATCCAACCATTTTTGACCCCAATGCTTTCGGGTAAAGTTGTCAAAATTGCGCATTACCAATACATTATAGAGCATGTTAGCAAATCTCTTGGGGTTTCGGGGAAGCGCGCGGAGCGTCATGGAGAAGCCGCCATCCAGATATTTTATGTAGTGCCAATAGCCACTGGGCATAAAAAGGGCATCGCCATGTTCCATGTTTGCGGTAATTCCTTCGGCATATTGTAGGGCAGGATATTTTTCAAAATCCGGATTGTCCATGTCGATGGATTCCAGGTTATGGATGGAATACGGCACTCGATACAGGTATTTGGTCTGTTCCGGTGAAAATAGGGTCACATGCTTATGACCGTCAAAGTGAAAATGCATACTATCCGGTAAATCGATATCATAGTGCATAAAAACCTTGGACTCCCCACCACCGAAAAACAAGGCGGGTAGTTTTTTAAAAAACTTTAGGCCAATGTCCGGGTACTCAAAATCGTTGGTTAGTTCGGGCATTTTTTTCAGGATTTCATAAAAGAAAATCCGAAGGTCCGTAGGCTTGGTTTTAAGTATTTCAATATACTCCGCCAATTTCATTTCCTCCACGGGCGCGTATACACTCTGTTTGTCCTTCGCCGGTTCGTTGTTGTACAAAGGCACGATTTGGTCGCCCGCCTTTCTTTGAATATAATCCAAGGACCATTTTTCATAGGCGGGCCAATCTTTGGTCAGACCCTTCAACAACACAGGTTTCTGGGGCTTGTAATAGTTTCGGATAAAATCTTCCTTGGAAATAGTTTCCAAAACTGTAATTGGAGTCGTTTTAAATGTGCCCATTAGACGGTCATTTTTTCGTTGGCCTTTTTCGCAAGTGTTTCGGTAATCTTGTTGATCAAATAGGAGCCTCCCAAAATCTCGGAGCAGGTAACCACACCACTGATAGTGACACCTAGAATGCCATGCATGTTCAGGCTTTGCCCCGTTAAATATAGGTTTTCGATTTTGGTCCGGGGCGAAATAAAGGATTTTAAAGGGTCGTTAACGTCCTTTACGTAACCGTACATGGATCCTTGATGATTCCCTATATAGTCCCTATACGAAAGTGGGGTGGAAGCATATACGGACCGGATACACTCCCTGATATTAGGAAATTTTTTCTCCAGTTCCTTCAGAAACACGGCTGTTTTGTGCTTTTTAAATTCCTCATAACTTTTTCCGCGGTCACGTGTATGGGCTACCGTATTAAAGGTGTTTTCCCATTCTTTTACCTCCTCATATCGCATGTAGGTAATGGCCGTAAGTTGCTCTGCCCATGCATCCTGATTTTTACGCACCCCCATGGAAACCATGTAGGTTTCCGGCCAGGTTTCCTGGGTATACTTGTGGGCGTCCCAGACCTTTCTATAATCCTTAAAATGGTAATAGTTTTTGTTGAGGTATTTAAAAGTTTTCGGTTTCAATACAATATGAATGCTAAAGGCAGATATTATACTCTCCATTTTCTGGATGCGGTGATTATAGGATTTTCTAAAGTGCTCCTCCCCGATCATCCGTAGGGTATGCTTAGGTTCTATGTTGGAAATGAAGATATTGCCGAACACTTTTTTGCCTTTCTTTAGGGTAACCGATTCCAATTTCTTGCCCGTACAGGTTATATCCGTTACCTCACTGTGCTTGTAGGCCTCCCCGCCGTTTTCCTTAAGCCTTCTGATCAATAATTTGGTAATCTGGCTACCCCCATCGGCACATCTGTAGGCACTTTCAATATAGGAATTGATGGATAGGGCGTGTACATACAATGGAGTTTTGTCAGGGTCGCCGGCGTACAACAAATTGGAACCTGCCAAAACCGCACGCAGCTTTTCGTTTTGGGTAATACTGGCAATGTATTCCTTCGCGGTTTGTTGAAAAAGCTCCGGGTCGTTTCCATAGGGCTTTCCTTCCTCCAAATTGTAAAGCGGAAACTTGTAGCATATTTCCCTAAGTTTTTTGCAATAGCTCTCAATAGCCTTTCTTTCCTGCGGAAATTGTTTTGCCAGTTGGTCTATGAAGTTTTCATAGCCTTGGGCATGCGGGTAGGCAATTTCATCGTTGTCAAATGTGATGATGTCAAACCCGTCCCTGTTCATTTTTCTCAGATGCAGACCATCCAGAATACCCAAATAGTCGAAGTAGCGATGTAGGTTTTGCCCTGGTGCCAATCCGCCAATATAATGGACCCCGGTATCGAATATGGTACGGTCCCGAACAAAGGTCTGCAGATTGCCCCCAAATTGGTTGTTCTTTTCCAGCACACAAACAGTAAGTCCCTCACGGGCCATGATATTGGCGGCCACGAGTCCGCCCATACCACTACCAATGATGACGACATCGTACTGTTTCTTCAATTTGATGGATTTTTGTTGAGTACAATAAAATTATCATTTTGCGCTTTAACCAGAAAATCTGAGGGTAAAACTTCGGCATACTTCAACTGTTTGCCCTGCTTCAATAGAAATATGGTCTCAAATTTCGCAAATAAAGATTCTGAAAAGGAGTATGTATCCAAATTGAATAATAGAATTTCCGCCTCGTTTGCTAATGCATCCTCTGGAGTATCGTACAGGTTTATTTTACTATAATTATTGTAAAGAAAATTCTGTTTCAAGGCTGTTGAAGCCTCCTTGTTTTCTATAAATGAGTGAAGTTTACGTTCTGAAGAATCTATGGATAAGAGTAGGTCCAACTGTCCATTGTCCTTGGAAAGATGTACGATTTTTCCTTTGGATGAAATTGACCTTAGCAAATCATGATAGACTACAGCATTTTGTTGTAAATCGGTTTTTACCCGATTAAACAGCGCCTTCCCTTTAAAGCGAGAATGCTCCAACAGGGTTTTTCTCCAATAATCCTTGGTTTCTACATGCGTACGCATGTTTTGAAATTCGTTCCTAAAATAAACACCTATCTTTTTTGCCTGTTGGGTATAATTCTCCCCGTATTTTTTGTCCCCATGTACAATTCGCGGTAGGATTTTCACCGTGATACCGCCGTCCCTAATCACAAAACTGCCTTTTGGAAGTACTTCGGAATTCCCATGTATCAAAATGGGGATGATGTCCAATTTGAATTTTTCGGCCAAGTAAAATGCTCCTTTATGAAACCTGTTTATTTTGTTGGATGTGGAACGTGTACCTTCCGGGAAAGCGATGATGGAAAATCCTTGCTGGAGTTTTTCGGCCACATATTCCTCCCCGTTTTCCACACCGCCAGAGACTGGATAGGCTCCTGCCAACTTTGCTGCCTTTCCAAAAATGGGAGAGTTGTAGACCCAGTCGTTTACTAAGAAAACAATCTTTGGATGCAGCATCCCAATACACAAAATATCCAAAAATGAGGTATGGTTGGCGATGAGCATTGCCGGTTTTTCAAAAGTTTCCTTAGTAGGATTCAACACCCGCTTTTTGACAAAAGGGTTGGTGTATAAGACCGATTTCATCAACTTGGAAACCGACTTATGAAAACCTAGGTTCTCTTTTTTAGGTTGGGTTGGGTTCAACAAAGTCACTACCCATGCATATAGGGAAAATAGGAGTCCGCCCAGGCCAAAATAGGCAAAGGAAAGAACGGAATGCACAAAATAGCGCAGTGAAATAGGCCGCTTATTTTTAGTGCCGATAAACAGCTGGAACAATAGCGGTTGAATGGTGAACGCCACAAAAGCCGCTGAAAAAATCCCTATCAAGGATACCCTGGATATAGAAAACAGCGCGGGATGTTTGGCAAAAACCATTACCCCTACACTGGCAATGGTCGTTATGACCGAAAGTATGATCGAAGTTTTATGCGTCGGGAGGGTTTTAATGCCCGTTCGGTGCTCCATGAGCAACCCGTTGGTAATGAAGATACTATAATCCACTCCCAGCCCAAAGATAAAACTGCAGATGATGATATTGAAAATATTGAATTCGATATCCAAAATCCCCATGATCCCCACGGTCAAAAACCATGTTAAAAAAATGGGTATACCAGTGACCAGGGTAAGCGAAAGGCTTCTGTAAAATAGGGCCAGAATAATGACAACCGCGAGTAGGGACAGCCAGAGCAGACGATTAAAGTCTTCCTTTAAAGTTCCCAGGAAGGATTCGTTGACCTCTTTTCGGTTGATCAAAAGCGTATTTTCATGATTGGCAAAGTAGGTTTTGATGCCAGGGTATTGATCTTCGTTCAATTTGAGGAGCGAAGTGGCCGTTGTTCCTGTGCTGTCGGTTACAAGATAGTCATCGACACTGAGTGCCGGAAATTCCTTGAATGAGGATACGGACATGGGTTTGAAATCACCCTGGAGCCAATCGTAAAAATGTTGAAAGGTACCCTCCTTAAAGCCCAAAGCATCGGCGCTATTATTTAATTGTTTCTTTAAGGAATCGTTTCTGGGTCGCGACCAGAATTCCTGCCATTGCCTTATTTTATCGGTTTGGGTCTTTTCGGATTTAACAAGGCTGGATACAGAGGTGAAATTGACCAGTTTTCCTTCTTTTTTCAGTCTTAGTAGGTCGGTATAAATGACATCGTTCTGCTGTAATACCTTTTCCTGTTCGGTCCCGTAGGTGGATAGGTATACCGATTTTGATTCCAGATCTGTTAATGACTCCAACTTCTTACGTGCCTGGGTCAATACTTCTGATTCATAATTGAGTTTGGCGATATCCTGGTCAAAACCCACGCGGTTGTAGAAAAAAATACTCAGTATACTCCCCAAGAGTACAGTACCAATGGCCAATTTATTTTTATGGAATTCAAAAGCTGCCATTCTTTCCAATACGTTGGAATCCTTCGGCCGATGTCCCTCAAAAGCATATACCTGTGGGATGAACAACAACGAAAAAACGGCCGATCCCACCACACTGACCGATGCAAAAACTCCCAAATCCTGTAGCGCTTGGGATTCCAAAAACAATAGGCATAGAAAGGCCGAAGCCGTCGTAAGGCTGCTCATTAAAATGGAGGGAGCCACCTCCCGGTACATCGTTTGCAGTTCTTCGCCTTTGCGAATGTGGGTCAAAATATGCAGGGCATAGTCTAGGGTAACCCCCAGTAATATCGCCCCGATTCCCAAAGAGACCGCCGAAAGGAACTCCCGTGAAATCGCCAATAGGGCCATCGCCAAAAGCGCCCCAAAAAGTGTTGGGGCAAAAAGTATGAAGGGCAGGGCGAGGCGTCTGTAAAACAAGATC
Organism: Maribacter sp. PR66; assembly: GCF_028464205.1. Lineage (NCBI taxonomy): Bacteria > Pseudomonadati > Bacteroidota > Flavobacteriia > Flavobacteriales > Flavobacteriaceae > Maribacter > Maribacter sp. PR66. The sequence continues at coordinate 275,288 of NZ_JAQPCH010000001.1, read as the reverse complement.
AATAGTACAAGAAGAACGACCATGGCGATGCTCACCGTAAATAGGATGTCGTTCTTGACTTGCTGGGCATTGGCCACCGCAACCAAGGCCGCGCCAAAAAACGAAGCATCCACTTTACCGGCGTATGATACGTTCAAGCTATTTTGAATGTCATACAGGCCTTCGGCCAAGGGTTTGTTTTCCACCGTGGCGCTGGAAGGATGTGTAGGCGTGATGAACAATAGGATATTGGTCTCCTCCTTGTTCAACAAAAAACCATCGCGGATGATAAAATCCTCGGCAATACCTATTTTTTGAAGTTTTTTGAGTGCAATGAAGGAAAGTCCAAGCGGGTCCTTGAGAATATTCTTTTTGGCAATGATTCCCGATGGGGAGACCAACGTGCGATAGTTTTGGGCCATTTTCACGTCAATACTTTCATTTGAAAGTTTTTGTTCGATGCTACCATAATCCGGTTTGTCCAAAAAAACGGGAAGATTGTTGTACACCAGATCCAACGTGTTCAATACCTGCGCATCAGCGACATTTCCTTGAACGTTCTTGACATAATCTGAATACCCATTTTGAAGGCTGTCCAGGAATTCTGATGCATACTTGGTAAGTTCTTCCACGGACCCTGCTTCCTTTTTTTCAATATTTACAATGATTTTGTCCGTAAAGGCAATGGACTTCAATACTTTTTGGATGCGCCTAGACTCCGGGTTGGAAGGTATTAGGGCCGTGATGTCATCCTTGAAATTGACTCTGGTAGTACAAACTATAAGTCCTGCAATTATAAGAAGTAGCAGAAAAACACTTACTGTCCTGTTTTTTCGTATTCGCTGGTATGCAGTAAAAAAGAAATCACCCATTGTTGACGGCCATTTTCCGCTTTCCAAAAAATGTAAGGGTAAGATAGCCTATTCCCCCAAAAAGTACCGCACCTAAAATGGCCAATACCAAACTTCCCAGAAGATAGGCCTTGAGGTGTATCAAGAAGTCGAAATTCTCATTGATGGAATCCATTGAAAGTGTAAAGGATTCCCCTAAAAACCAACTACCGGTCTGCAGGCTTGCAAGTATTATGAAGGGTATAAAAGGAGGAAGGCTAACATTGGAAAAAGCAAAGGCAATGGGTTTGTTCAATTTCAATAAGAAGGATAAAAAAAGCACCAAAAGTGTATGGAGCCCCCAAAACGGACTAAGGCCAATAAACACCCCCAAGGCAATTGATCCAGCTTTCTTCGCAGGGGAATCGTTACTTCCCAGCACATCGTTCAAAAGGAATTTCTTGACTCCCTTTTTTTTTATCTTTCTAAAAAAATCCCGCGGTTTTATATAGAATATGGTGACCAGCACGAACCATGTATTGAGGATGCTGATCCGAGTAAAATCCGGGACCGTCCTAAAATGGGAGACCCGGTCCACGTCGTCATATAAAATTTTGACGGGGACGTTTTTAACCAAGGTGCCTTTCCAAGAGGCTTTTACAATGACCTCGATCTCAAATTCGAACTTGGGGGTATAAAGCGATAGTTTTTCGATCTCTTTAAGTGGATAAAGACGATAGCCGCATTGCGTATCCCGAAGCCAAGTACCAGTCTCAAACCAAAACCAAAAATTGGAAAATTTGTTGCCAAAACTACTTTTTCCGGGAACATCGGCCTGGGCCATGTTTCTAGCACCAATATATAGGACGTTTTTTGTGGTCTCGGTCTCCAAGGCATCCAGAAACACGGGAATGTCCTCCGCAAAATGTTGCCCATCGGAATCCATGGTAATGGCATATTGGTAGCCTTTTTTTAAAGCCTCTTTAAAGCCGGTTTTAAGGGCCTTGCCCTTACCTTGGTTTTTTTCCAAATGAAACACGTCAATTTCATGGAACTCTGCCAAGATTTGGGGAGTACCATCTGTGGCCCCATCATTTACCACTAAGATGTTGGAAGTGTACCGCAATACATCCTTCAGTACCCGGGCCAAGGTTTTTTCATTGTTGTACGTAGGTATAAGGACACAGCATCGCCATTGCTGCATTCTTTCCTGTATGGGCTTTTGGTTTGGCACGGGCTTTTAGGTTTTATGGGCCTAGAACTCTTCGTAAAGATACACAATCAAATAGGTCTACAGGGCCGACTTCTCCTCATAGGTAAATACCTTTGAACCCTGAATATAGTTACGGATCATTTTTTTCAGGGAACCATCCCTAATTCCTGAAAAGTGGTCTAGGATAAAATCCTTATCGGCATCGATAGCATCGTTATACTTTACAATCTTGGGAGCATTTTCCTGAACGCTCAAACGGATGAAACGAAGTTCGATGTTCCCAGGTTTCGAAGCGATGGCGGCCTCCAGGATGCTTACGCCTTCCTTAAAAAACCCTTTTTTATCCTTGACGGCTTTGGCATGTTCGGCCTTTAAGGTCAATACGGCTCCCTTATATCCATAAAGTTCGATGGCATCATCTTGGGAAATGCCAGATAGTTTTTCAGCGAGGGTGTTCGTTATGGAGGCATCGTCCTTGGCCTTTGGATACAAGCTACGTACCTCATCCAAGGATGTGGAATAGGCTATAAGACTCAGAAAACCAAGGAACAGCATCTTCATTAGGCCGTAATTTTAAAACTTGCGTTCAATTTTAGTGCCATGGTGTCCTCAAAGCTGACCGTATTTTTGATTTTTACCTCGTCATCTGACTGGGAAAGTTCAATTTCAAATTCAACGGTGTCATTCTTTTCTGGATTGATAACGGCCATGAACTTGACATTGGAAGCTACGGACAGCAGCAATTTTTTTTCTATGGATTTTTCGGTGAGTTCCTTAATTATCTGTATTACGCAGACCCCGGGCAACACTGGATGGCCGGGAAAATGACCTTCAAAGATTTCATGATCCTTGTTGAGTTTGACCGTGGCCTTCACATAAGGTTCCATGTAATTAAATTCCTGAATCTCGTACAATCCTTCTAACAGCATTTATTTGGTTTTAAATTTATAAGCGGCGCCCACTTGAAGAACACCGTTCAGGTTGCTTCCCGCTTCCTCGTAAAGGTCATTGGCACCAAAAAAGTCCACACTTACGGTTCCCTGTTTGTACCGCGCCTCCAAAGTAAGCCCAAATTTGAATTCATAACCAATGCCTCCAAAAACGACCACATCAAAAGGGGATATTTCTCCATCACCGTTACCATTGGACAAATTCACTAAATTGTTCTTTAAATTGACATCCAGACCCAAACCAAGATTGAAATGGAACCCCTTGTTGGGAACTACATAGAATTTGTTGGCGCCCATGATGGACAAATAATCGATCTGAACATCTCCGTAATCCAGGCTCACCGAGGTACCTCCCTGGGAGGAATAAAAAACTTCCGGTTGAATGGTATACAACTTCGTAATGGGAATGTCCAGAAATCCACCAATATATAATCCCGATTTTGGTTCCAGCCTTGTTTTGCTAATGGTGCTTTCGTTGTAGCCCATTTTGATGCCGGGAGCTACCTGAGCTCCTAAAAAATAGGGAAAGGTACATGCAAACAAAAACAGGAATGTTATGGACTTCTTCATTTGATGGCCTGTAAAGATATGGTAAGTTTCATTGTTTTGTGCGAAATTACAATTTGTCTTGCCACACGGTCATCGATCTCTGAGAATGTGATGACCACTTTTTCCTTTTCGTTTCCCACCCGTGTAATGTTGGTAAGGATATCGTTTTTGAACGTGTAGAAATGTGTTTTGGAACCTATTTTGGTCTTTGTCAGTTCGCTGTCGTTCTTCGTGTAGGTATTCAATGGTACAATTTCTTCCTGGATCAAGCTTCTAAAATCCTGTTCCAGGATACTTAAAAGGATTTTACGGTCCATTTCCTTTAGGATGCGGTTCACTTTAAAGTCGGTCCCGCTAAGGGTAAAATCAAAAATCGTGTTCCCAAGTTCCGTAGTAAAGGCAATTCTATGGGTTTGATCTGCCAACTTTTTTAGGACCAAGATCCCTCCGAAGTTATTCTCGAAAACAATGATGTTCGCCTTGTAGACGTAATCCTTTTGTACATCCGCAAAATAAGGGTTCCTGATTTCCCGTGCATCAAGTGAAGTGGGTTGGTAGCCCATTTTTTTTGGGAACGGGGCACAGCTTAATAGAAGCAGGAAAATGCTAAAGGTCAAAAACCGCATCGGGTAGGGTTTTGTTTTCTATCCGATTGGAAAAAACAATTCTGGTGTAATCGCCGCTGGGTTCGATCATTTTCACTTCTTCCACGGTCCCTCTTTGCGAAAATGTGATGTGGAAGGCTAGGATGAACTCCGAAAACTGAGGGTCCCTGGGTAAAAAATGCACCAAACTTGTCTCGTTCTCCTTGAAGTAGGCAATTTCAAAATCATTGGCATTGAACATATTCCCGTTAATACTGGCGCTTATCAAATGGTTTAGCTGTTTAAAAAGTTCGTTGGAACCAAGATCCAGTTTACTTTTGTTGCCGTTGTCATTGATAAGCAGTTTTTGGCCTTTAAAGACTACCTTATAGGAGAAAGGCTTTACGTATTGCCAACTCACATTGTCCGGGCTTTTGTAAGCCATTTTCCCGGTCGATTCGATGTCGCTTGACAAAAAGTCCAAATGCTTGTATTGTACAAAATCACTGGTGATGGTCTGGGTCTCTTCTGCCTTTTGTTTCACCAATTGCTGTAAGGATTTTGCCGCTTCCGCTGACATTCTGGTCTGTGCGAAACCCAAGTAGGAGAATAATATGAGGATTGCCAGGATTCTATTCATACGCCCGTATTTGGAACATTTGGTCTACCGTGACCGATTGCAACTTTCTTTCCTCCAAAAATACCAATAATCGTTCCAAAACGGCGATTGATTTTGCACTGGTGTCATGAAGTAGGATGATGGCCCCGTTTTGGGTACGGCTGGTTATCCGTTTTAAAACCTGGTCCTCATTTCTAAAGGTTGTATCCAAGGAACGCACGTTCCATCCTATGGTCTTTAAGCCCAACTTTTTTACCGCCCGGGCTATACTTGGATTGGTGACACCAAAAGCGGGCCGGTACAAGGCCATTTTTAACCCTGAGATACCTTCAACAAGTTTGTTGGTTAGGGTAAGTTCTTCCATAACCTTTTCAGTTCCAAAAAAACCAAAAGTGTTGGCATGTGAAAAGGTATGGTTTCCAACGGAATGTCCCTGCCGTATAATCTCCTTAAATAGCTCCGGATGTTTTTCAATATTTTTTCCGATGCAGAAAAAGGTCGCCTTGGCATTGTACTTTTCTAGGAGGGAAAGCGCCTTTGGCGTGTATTCCGGATGCGGCCCGTCATCAAAGGTTATGGCGACCTGGGGTTTATTGATTTCGTTATTTGAATTCAAGGAAGTCATGTGGTAGTTCCACCGGATAAAAAAAGAACCACCCAGTGTCAAGAGGAACCAACTTGCCATCAATAGGGCGAAAGCGGGCCAAGATATCGGTTTGAAAAATGATAGGGACACAAAGACTGCCAGGCCCAACAGGAAAATGGTATTTACTGTTTTCCGAGTTAGCATTTTTCCAGGACTACCAGACTGTGGTTTTTACCCCGATATTGGTTATATAACAAAAGCCTTTTTGGTTGGCTTACTTTTATATCGTTCCAGCGGATGACCTCTGGAACCTTACCGGTTTTGAAGATTTTATTGGCCATCCAAAAACCGAAACCGGAAGCCGTGTCATATTCTCCGGAAAGATGTTTATACACAAATTGTGGAATAGTTTGAAATATCCCATTTGCAAGGTCTTGGTAAATCGTATCGAAATCTACATCCCCATTGATACCTAAAATGACACCGTCCAAATCTTCGAGTGTCAATCCATTCGTATGCAAAAAACCCAGAATTGTATCGGAGACCTCCTCCTTCTTTAGGGTATTGTAAATTCCCATGGCAATGAGCCTTGAATAGGTTGTATCCTGTTTTTGATTGGACAGTACAAAAAAGTGGGATCCCTCTCCAAAAACAATGCCCTTGGTGCCGGAGCGGAGTACCTGTTCCCTGGAAACGGGTTCTTTTTTTATATGATCGATGAATTGATGGGTGGTTACATGGTGTTCTACCAATTCGTCCACGGCACCTACCAATATGTTTTCAGCTTCATTGTTCTCTAATTGTAGCTTGGCGTCCCATAGGCTGGACTCGAACGATATGTTGGAATGCACGTAGGTAAAATTGTATCCCTTGCACCCCATATCCAATGCAATGGAGCCCGCTACGGTGTTGTGGGAAGATTGAATGAACCGGGTAGGGGTAAGGTATTGTTCATCGTTATCCAATAAGTCCCGCACAAATTTTTCGGATTCGCCCAAGCAGCCTAGACCCGTACCTACGATGATGGCGTCCACATTGTCCAGACCCGCTTCCTTTAGGGCATTATGGGAGCTTACGGCGCTCATTTTTAAGCCTTTTGCCATTCTTCTAGCCGCGGCTGGAGGTATGTAGTCCCTATAAGTGGGGTCGACCGCTTTAACCGAAGTGCCCTCATAATCAACGACCTCATCCAAAAACCCCGAATCATCAAAAGTTTTTTGGACGGAAACAGATCCGATACTGTTTATGTACACCTCCAATTTCATGCGTTTAAAATTAGTTTATTGGCTTGACTTTTAAACATTTTCTTTCGCCTGGGTATTTCACTTACCATACCAATGCCCTCGATGAGGGTTTCATGCCTCTTTGGTAAAAATAAGGGTAGAACAGTTACCGCCAAAACCAAAGGAATTGGAGAGTACCGTTTTTATCTCCTTGTTCTTTAATTGGGTCTCCGGAACCAAATTAAATTCGGTCATGGGCGTCTTAAAGTTGAGGTTGGGATAGATGACGTTGTTTTGGATGGACAAAACGGAATAAACGGCCTCTACACCCGCTGCTACTGCCAAGGTATGCCCCGTAAATGGTTTGGTGGAACTGAATTCCGGAACGTTCTCATTAAACACACGAAGTAAGGCCCTCCCTTCGGAAAGGTCGTTGTTGGGCGTTGCCGTACCGTGGGCATTGATATAATCCACCTTGCTTGGAGTAATACCTGCTACTTTTAGGGCCTTCTCCATCGCCATGACGGCTCCGTCGCCATTTTCCGAGGAAGCGGTTTGGTGATAGGCGTCGTTGGCATTGCCATAGCCTTTTACATAGGCCAAGACCTTTTTGTTTTCCTTGGAAACGATTGCATCGGATTCCAAAATCAAAAATGCCGCCGCTTCGCCCAGATTCAACCCTTTTCTGTGTTCATCAAAGGGAGTGTTATACGTATCGGATAAGATCATCAAGGTCTTAAAACCGTTGATGGTAAACTTTGAAAGACTGTCCGACCCCCCCACGATTACCCGATCCAGTTCACCACTTTTTATCATTCTGGCCCCCAACATGATTGCATTGGCGGCGGAGGAACAGGCCGTACTAATGGTGGTTACAAAGCTTTTGGTAAGACCTATGGCATCCGCAATTTTTTGTGTGGAGTCACCGGCATGTAAGCTGTTTATATGATTCCAATGGAGGTCCCTTTCATAAAAGTCATAGAAATATTGCTCGGATTTGTCCATGCCCCCTACCGTAGTGCCGGATATAAGTCCGGTTCTGTATTCAGATATATCTTGAATTTCTGCCTGTGCCAGTGCTTCCTTTGCGGCCATGATCCCCAATAATGGAGTCCTCGAATGGGAATCTGCGGGCAGGCCCAGTAATTTTTCCAATTCCCCATTGGTCAACGGAACTTCCCCCACCATGATCTCATGTTCATGGACCGTTTTTATACGGCTAATTTTGGAAATGCCTGTTGTACCGGAAATCAAGGAAGCGAAGTTATCCGCAACATTGTTACCAATAGCGGAAATTAGGCCCATTCCAGTAATCGCAACTCCTTGATTCATTGAAAATATTTAGACAAATAGCAGATTACACCTTGTATGTAAATCTGTGATAGGGTACCAAGTTAGGCTTTGCTCGCCCTGATGTAAGCGGCCATGGTATCTATGGACTCGAAGATTTTTCGGCCTTCCTTTGGATCTGCCAGTTTAATGCCATAATCTTTGTCCAGCATTACGATGAGTTCCAACGCGTCAATGGAGTCAAGTCCCAAACCGTCTCCAAACAATGGATCGTTGTCCGCAATTTCAGCTGCGGTAACATCTTCCAGGTTCAGCTGCTCTATAATTTTTTCCTTTAATTCTTGTTTCAAATCACTGCTCATGGGTCGTCTTATATAATCGGTTTATTTCAGCATCCGAATGGACAAAAGTACCTTTCTTCGCTACAACATACAAAAATGCATCATATTTTTCATTATCCACATCTACCCACCCACATAATACCTTTTCGGCCTTGTTTTCATCCATCAATTCCGCAGTATAGGAACTCAGGGTTTCAGGACTGAATTCGTCCATGACAAAGAAACAGTTCTCCGAATGAATCTTGTGTTTAATGCTAATTTCGCCCATACAGATATTGGCCAAGGTATATACGAAAACGGCAGGGCTGGGATAGTACTGGGTGGCATCCTTTATGGAGTCTTGGTATCCACGGTCCGTATCCAAACTAGAAGCCCTATTGGAGAATACCATGGCGATATTTTTTTCCGATTCTTCCCTCAATAACACTTCTGCGGCCAAAAGTCCCAGTTTACTCAGGTTGTCCATTTTAAAGAACTTGGGATAATCCACAATCAGCTGTTTGTAGGCCAATTTCATGACCGATTTAAAATCGGTTTCCAAGGTCTTAAATACAGGCGCACCGTTAACGGAAACGATGCCATTGTTTACGTGGCTAAAGGATTCTATGTAGTACCGGTTCTCCAATAAAATTATTTCTTTTTGCAGACGAATAATGTGTGGAATTCGCCCAAACTTATATCATCCTTCAATTCCAAACCGGCGGCTTCGGCAAGTTCAATAAGTTCCGTGGCCTTGTACATCTTGCTGTTTCCGTTGGCCAAGGCGGTAAAGTAGAGGGATGTGGCCTCCAAGGTAAACTTGGCGTTGTCAAATTTTTGTCGGTCCGTATAGGTCTCAATAATGATCAATTCCGTTTGGGAATCCATGGCATTAACGGCCGTTTTGAGAATTTTTAGGATTTCTTCCTTGGAGAAACAGTCCAAAAACTGGCTCATCCAAATCGTATCCGCACCCATGGGAATTTGCGGATTTTCTGAAAGCCAATCGATTTCACTTCCTTGGACCCTGTCCCCAAAACCTTGATCTGCGGTATTCTTCAAGGCTACCTTTAATTGTCCCGGTAAATCGAAAATATGCACGTTTACCTCTTCGTTGTAAGCACAACATTGGATGGCAAATTTACCGGTGTTTCCGCCAATATCGAACAACAGTTTGGGCTGGTGCCTAAAGACGATTTTTAGCGCTTCCTCAAAAATGCCATCGGAATAGAAGTGGTCAAAAGCGAACCATGACTTCTGGATTTCAGGTTTCAATTGGGAAAGTCCCTCATAAATTGTGGGCCAATTTCCCAATTCCTTGAGTCCGGCAGGTTTTCCTTCCCTGATGGATTCTTCTAAGTGGAAAAGTCCCTGGTAACAAACATCCTGGGTAAAATTCATGTTCACCTGGGTCATAGGATTGTAATTTAAGAAATACCCAATTTTGGTGAGTTCATACCTTCCGCGCTCGTCCATGGAGACAATGTTGGCACTTTCGGCCATTTCCAATAGTACGCTCAGGCCATACTCGCTCATGGAGAGTTCCTCACAAATTTCGGTAAGGGTGACCCCGCCTTTGGCTACGTTTTGAAAGATAAAGTCAAAAACGCCTAGGTTTTTCAACGAAACCGTGGTCTGGAATACGAAAGGGGCAAAAGCTATCTTCTGAGCCTCCTGCAGTGCATCAATGGCCTTAATGTATTTTTTTGGCATTTCTTAAAATCAAGGATTGAAAAAGGCGAATTTAATACCCCACACCATAATAACAAAGTTTATACCTTTTTAAAGATGACCGCGGTGTTGGAACCGCCAAACCCCGAGGCGGTCTTCAGGAATACGTTTAGTTCCTTATTGGTTGTTTTTTTGATAATGTTCATGGGCCTTGAGACGCCCAGTTCCTCAAAACCCAAAGAAGCGAACAAAGTGTTTCTATGCAGGGAATGCATGCCGATGATGGATTCCAGTAGGCCCGATGCGCCCAGGGTGTGCCCAAAATAACTTTTTAGACTGTTTACGGGTGTTTTGGATAGGCCGGCCCGTTCAAAGGCGATCGCCTCCATTTCGTCATTGAACATCGTGGCCGTACCATGTCCTGATATATAATCGATATCCTTTTTGCGAACACCGGATTGTCCCAGGGCATTTTCGATACTTCTGTACAGCCCTTCACCCGTGCGGGAAGGACCCGAAATGTGATTGGCATCGTTGCACGATGCCTCCCCCATGATTTGAACAGATTCCGGCGCAAGTTCCTTCGGGTTTTTGGTCACCAAAACACTGGCCGCCACCTCTCCGATATTGATGCCGGTCCGGGAATTGCAGTACGGTCTACAGGGTTCCAAGCTTAAGGCTTGAAAAGCATTGAACCCAGAAAGTATGAACTGGGTTACCAGATCTCCAGCCAACACAAGAATACGGTCGTACCTACCTTGTTTGATCAGCCTTTTGGCTACGGCAATTGACAGAACCCCGGAAACACAGGCATTGGAAACAATGATGGCCTTGTTTTTAAATCCGAAGAATTTCTGAACCTGTTCGCCCAATTCCGCAAGATAGGCCCTGGATTCCGCAAAATTACTGTCCTCCTCCAGGACATCTATGTTTCCTTTTGTGGTGGAAATAAGAAGTCCCGATCTTTCGTCCAATCCTATTTTTGATTTGTCTAGCGTGTCCGCAAGGGAAACCAACATCATTTTCTCCAAACGGGTGTGTCCTGTGTTGGGATTGAGGTTTTCATATCGTTTTTGAAGCTCCTTTGGGGCTATCCGTGAGGAACAAAAGGGCACATGCAATACCTTGTTGTCTTCATAGACCGACAACCCGCAGTTTCCTTTTTCGATACTATCGATAACCGTGGTACTATCAAAACCTAAGGAAGAAACGATGTTGTTATGTGATAGGTAAACGTTATCCATCCAATAAACCTACTTTTTTCTTCCACTCCTTAAAAAAATCGGGAATGACCAAGGAAAGTTCCCCTTGGAGTTCCACAAAAACCTGTATGGTTTCCCCGGTACATACCACTTTTCCTTCGGGATTCATGATTTCGTACCTAAATATCATTTTGGCGGCGGCAGAATCCACGTAGGTCGTCCTTATTTCGGCCACATCGCCATAGCGAAGGGGAAGTTTGTGTTCACAGGTCGATTTAACAATAGGCGATGAAAAATTATGCTTTTGCTGATCCAAATAGGAAATACCGTGGTGCCTTCCAAAAGCTTCACGCCCATCCTCAAAATATTGAATGTAGTTTCCGTGCCAAACGATACCCAATGGGTCGGTTTCGGTAAAACGGACACGTACCTTGCTGGTAAAACTGATTTCCTTGGAACTGTTAGACGGCATTTTTTCTTTCGTTATAAATTATGGCCACAACCGTTGTTGCAATGAAAAATAGGAAAAGGGCGATTATTTCCGGAAGGATTTCCCCAAATCCAACATTTCTCAAAAATACATCATAAAAGGCATTCAGTCCCCAGTTCATTGGGGACAGTTTTGAGAGCAGCTGCATAAAATGAGGCATGGCAAAAACGGGTACCCAAACCCCTCCAATGGCCGCGAGAATCACCACAAAGGTTGCCCCAAAGGGAGCCGATTGCTCCTGGGACCTGGCAACGGTTCCCAACAGCAGTCCCAAACCAATGGCCGCCAGCCCTGCAAAAAACGCAACGATCATCAACAGCGGAATTCTTCCCGCGACTTCCAGTTTTGGAAGTCCGATTACGGGAAATAGGTATACCCCCAACAATAACATCAATATAAATTGGAGAAGGGAAACGACCAAAAAGACAAGGGCCTTGCCGCCCAATACCGTGGCATACGGAACGGGCTGGGTTCTAAGCCTGATAAAAGTCCCTTGGTTTTTTTCATGTACCATATTGATGGATAAGGGCAAAATGATAAAGAAGATGGCGAACAGGGTCCAGGCCGGAATATTGTGCTGTGTGGAATTGGGAATTCCCTCTTTTTTGTTGGTATTCGGAACGATTTCCGTGAAGGAAATAAAACTTTCCGTATCAAAAATGGGACTGTCCTCTTCTTCGCCCAAGGCCTCTTGGAAGGCCTTGTAAATGGATTTGCTCTCAATTTGGGAAATCATTTTATCAATGTTGTTCCGCACCGAGCTTTTGAACGATTGTTGGGTGGCGGGATCAAAGTAGAGCCTGATTTCCTTTTTTTCGATTTCTAACTCTTGACCATCCTGTGTTTCTTCAACCCCAAACTGGGCCAATATTCCAGATACATTTTGGTCTATTTTCAGATGTAAATCCTGCGTTAGGTGTTTGGGTAGGATAATGGCCAATTGATATTCTCCTTTTTGTACCAGGTTCTGAGCTTGTTCCTCACTTTCTTCCCTAACGATTTCAAAAAGACGGGACTCCATTAGGTTATTTCCTACCTGGTCCGAAACTTCGCCTTTGTCCAAATCGACCAGAAGAATAGGTATCTTGTTTTCTTGGATGGTCTTAAAGGTATTGTCCTGTATCAGCGTGATGGTAACGACCAAAAGCAATGGCATCAGGAACAAAACGGCCAGGCCACCTGCATCCCTGGTGAGCAACCAGAACTCCTTTTTTGCCGATACCCAGAGTTTATGCATAATCGCGAAGGGCTTTACCGGTTTGGGCCAAGAAAACCTCTTCCAAGTGTTCCGCACCTTGTTCATTTTGGATCAATTCCTTGGGCGTACCCAAACATAATAGCTTGCCATGGTCTATAATCCCAACTTGAGTGCAAAAGGTTTCCGCTTCGTTCAAGTGGTGCGATGTATAAATAATGGTCGTTCCACGGGCATTCAATTCCTTTAAATAATCGATAATGACCGACTTGGACTGAACGTCCACCCCAACCGTTGGTTCATCCAAAAACAGTACTTTGGGACGGTGAAGGATACTGGCAATTAGGTTGATTCTTCGTTTCATACCACCTGAAAAACCCTTTATTTTTTTATGGGCGAATTTTTCGAGCCCCAAAATTTCCAAGTGTTCCTGTATGGAAGTTTTGAACGAGGGTCCTTTTAACCCGAACATACTTCCAAAATAATAGAGGTTTTCGTACGCCGTAAGGCTGGGGTAGAGGGCATATTCCTGAGGCACGATACCGATCAGTTGTTTCAGTTCCTTTTTGTGCGCGTTATAATCAAGTCCGTCTATCTTGAAGGAACCGGAAGTGGGCTTTATCAAACCGCTTAGTATGGAAATAAGGGTGGTCTTACCGGCGCCGTTAGGACCCAGCAATCCAAATATTTCCCCTGTTTGGATGTTCAGGCCCAACTCTAGAAGGGAGTACTGTTCCGCCTCCTTGTATTTTTTGGAAAGTTGGTCTATTTGGATCATAGGGTAAGACGACTTATACGGCTTTCTTCAAGGTTTTGAAAAAATGTTCTTCCCTGTCCGCAATTGCTTCTAATTGGACGGCCACATCTTCATAGCCGTTACTTACAGCGTTTCGGTTTTTATAGATTCGGGAGGCGTCCACCGCAAAATCACGCCAAGCGTCACCTATAGAAGTCATCTCCTTGGAAAGCTCCATGAGCTTGGGATTTTCCAGTAAAACACTGGCTTCTTGTAAGAATGCGGCATAAATGTACCTAAATCCGCCACCGCCCGTACCAATTTCCTCCTGCATACGCACGATTTGGCCCAAATAATGGTTCGCTTTTTTAGGCCCCAGTTTTTTGGGCCATTTACGAATGTTTTTGGCTACCCAACGCATGGCCTTAACGCCCACAATGGGCACGGGGGCCGTCATATCCCTGGCCGTCTGTTTGATTCCCTTTACGATGGCGCTTTTTAGTTCCAGTTTCTCTGGAAAGGAAATAGGGTAGTACATATGACCTTTGGGCGCAAAGGCGCCTTTGGCAAAGCGTACCTTTTCCAACTCCTTACTCGATAGGCTGGTAACCTCTTCCATTACGGGGTCACTGATCAAATATCGGTCTCCGTGTTTGCCGTACACGACCATATTATGGGCATTGAAATGGAAACGGTACTCGTCTGGAAAATACACGAGATTGTACACACCTACCTGAAGACCTACCGGATTGTTCTTTGCCAAATTCTGGTCCAGACGTTCCTGCGCCTTTTTTGGATTATTGAACTTTTCCCGTTTCATTTTTATGCCTGTCCGTTTGGCGAACCTATTGAAAATGAACCCTGGCATGGATCGGTAGGTGAACACGGGAGCATAGTTGACCTTTAAAAAAGGAAGGTAACTAAAAAGCAACCCAGAACCTATGCCAAAGACCATTGGCTCGCTTATTTGGAAACCGTTGTGTTTCATGAGGTTTGAAACCACGCCGTTTTCACAATGTGAGGACTGATTGTGGGTAAAGTCTATTTTAAGATTTTCCGTCATCAATGGATTTCAATTGTTCAATACTGATATCGAATACATCGGCATATTTCTGTAACGTCTTCTGGCTTAATTTTTTAAATACCGATGGTTTAAAGTGCCTTTTTACGCGCCATTGCCATAGGCCCATATAGCTAGCCAGCACGGGAATATCCATTTTATGGACTTCCATGTAATATTCAATGGGACTTGTCTCATGGTTCAGAACCCGATTCCTTGCGTTGGCCACGCGCTCCTCTATTTCCTTGATGGCGTTGTCCAAGGCAATTTTTTTAGGGTCCCAGCCGGTGCTCAGTGAAGTCGTGTATTTGCCATCTTTGTCCACTGCATAGACCATTTCCCTGAAATTGGCAGATGCCAGGTTGCTTTCGTCCTGCGGCACATCTTCTTTCTTCATACGTGTACTTCTTGGATCAAACAGTTCAACGTACAATCTACAATTAAATCGTCATTTCTAAAAGTGCTGGAGCTCATCGTGCAGATACTGACACCATTGAGATCGTACCGTGACAAGAGCTGTGCCTTTGTCACCAGAACCTCATGTACTTTTGGCAGTTCATAAATGCTGACCTTTTTTATGGCACTTATATAGCCGATGAGGTCATTGCTTGTACCTTCAAAATCCTTTACGTCGTAAAAACTTTGGCCAACAATCGCGGAACAGGTTTGGGCGGCGTTTTCTATGAGTCCCGCTTCGGTAAAATATCCGTTTTCCAAAAATATGCAGTGCGGCTGTATGTTGAATTCCGTAATTACGGAAGTACTGTCCACAAAGGGCATATCGGTTACCAAAAGCATGGGAGGCCTATGGGGCAAGAACTTCCGAATGTCTATTTTTTGCCCGTCCCTTTCCATTGGATTTATGCCAAAGCGGTTTTAATTTCACTGGTTGCGATCACTCTTTCGCCACATTCGACTTTTGCCTCCACCAAGGTAACACCCATGATATCGTGAAGAATCGTGACCGTTGTAACCAATTCCGAACCCAATTTGGGCAATTCGAAAATTTCGGCTTTTTTAATGGCGCCAATGTATCCTACAGGAGCAGGTTCATTTTTTAAATAGTAGGTATAGCCTTTGTGCATGGCCACGGTTTGGGCCATATTCTCGATCAGCCCAGGCTCCAAAAATAGTGCATCGACACAGAAAAGGTTTTCGCTTTTCACGGTCAGTCCCGATACAATTTTATGTTCTGAAAAATGGTGCAACGTATCGACCATTACAAACGGATTTTTTTGGGGTATCAGTTCGATGATGAATTCCGAATCGGTAATTGGGGGTTGCAATCGTTCCATCTAATAGACGGTTAAATAAGCGTACATGTAGGAAAATCGGGCACTTTCCGGAACATGAAGCAAAATTCTGTCCCCTTTTTTCAAGTTTCCCGATGCTACAAGCTCTTCCAGCATCACATAAATGGAAGCGGCACCCACATTGCCTACCCGCTCAAGGTTCAAAAACCATTTTTCCCATGGCATGGGTATCCCTTGATTTTCCATTTCCTTGTACAGGCCTTCCTTAAAATAATACGAGGAGATGTGGGGCAAATAATAGTCTACTTCCCCTGGGCCTATGCCATGTTTTTCATACGCTTGTTTTAGGCTGTCCACTCCTTTGACCAAGATGTTGGCGCCCAATAAACGGGTGTCCTGTTTCATGGCAAATAGAGACATCTTTCCCCAATCCTCTGCGGGATATTCACTCCAGGGTTTTAGATTGCCATCCTCGGTTTTTTCGGCGCCAGCGTACATACATGCATCCATTTCGAACGCATACGAGTAACCCTCCATCCACTCGATTTTCAGGGGATTGGGTCCTTTTGGCTTACTTTCCAATAAGAGGGCGCCTGCGCCATCGGAAAGCATCCATCTAAGGAATTCCTTGTTAAAGGCCAACATGGGATTGTCCTCCAATTCCTTTAAATGGGTGACCTCGTTTTCAAAAATATCGTTGGTCATCCAAGATGAGGTACGTTCGGAACCGGCACATACGGCATTTTCCACTTGTCCTGTCATTACGGAGAGATAACCGTACTTTAAGGCATTCATTCCGGAACAACATGCCCCGGAAGGCGAATTGATCTCCATGTTGCCATTTTTCAAGTACCCATGCACCATGGCCGCATGCGACGGCAAAATTTGATCGGGACTGGAAGTGCCACAGGACAATAGTTGAATGTCCTTGGTGGTGAAACTCTCATCACACAGTTTCTCCACCACCTCTTTGGTCAGTTGTGCATTGTTATGGGTCGTATTGCCCTGTTCATCAATGGCATAATACCGTTGTTTTATTTGATTGTTGCGTAGGACGATACGGCGAGCTTTGGAGGCCTTTCCATCTATAACTCCCAGTTTTTCCTCCATTTCCTCATTGGATACGGGTTTATTGGGTAAAAATTTGGCAATTTTAGTTATAAATACGTCCTTCATCAATTCTCTTTTAACGCAACTGAGGAATAATAGATTTTATCCCTTTTCCTTCGTTTATAGCTTGGCAAATAAGTCAGCAAAAATACGACAAAAACTATAGGGGCTATGACCCAAATAGCAAATAACAAATAAATTTTGAAGAAACCAATCCATTTGAGGCGTTTGGGATTTCCGGGTTCGCCTTTCTTGATAATGTGGTTCGCCCATTTGGAAAAAAGTACGTTTCCCCTTTTATCGGTCATGATGAGAAAGGGATTTACGCTAACCCCGTTAAGGGCTAAAATTTCACTTTGGAGGTTGTCATAATTATTGGAAAGCAGGGCTTGCTTAATGGGAGCCCCAAACCGCTCTGCTTCTTTAATGTCCTTATCAGATACCCCGGGTTTTGGAAAAATACCCAAATACCGGTCCTTTCTGCCTGAAAACATCCAATGAGCGATGGTAATTACACTGATATGATTGATATTTCTATCTACAAGGGCGATATGCCCCACCAACTTCGCCCCCACATCAAGCAGGAGTTTCTTCATTTTCTCTTGGGCCATGATCCACATATTTCTACAGGCCACCACCGTAACCACTGGGGTGTCCTTAAGAAGTAATTTTGCATCGGCCGACTTTAAAAATGAGTTTATGGGAATCGATGGGGTCAGATACCAGACCGGATAGCCTAAAATCACCAAATCGTACTTTTTGTCCAAAATCGTTTTGGATGGAGATTCAAAATCGGTTGGAATCTGAAGGAAAGATTCCGGAAAGCTATCATAGAATTTTTCCTTCTTCCAGGGAAAGTCGTATGCTGGTTTCGGCACTACTTCATAATAGGAAATACGAACGTTATCGCCTTGGATGTTTCTTGCGATATTTTCCAGTATGGTCAATAACTGTCCGGTCTGGGAATAATATATAATTAAAACTTCCTTCATTTCTTTAGACTGTCTTTCCAAAAGTCAAAATAATTGAACCATTGATAGGGATACCTTACTAAAATCCATTCCATGCTTTGGGTGAATTCACTTAGTAAGGCTTGTGGATTCCGTGCCTTGGCAACCGCTTGTTTCGCGTAAAGATGGTATTCTTTTTTTGGGCCTTTCAGGACATACACGAATAGTACGGGCACCTTTAAACGGGTGGCCAAAAGATAGGGGCCCAATGGAAATTCAGCTTCGGCACCCAAGAATTCCTGTTTTAGGGTCTTGGTGCCTGGAAGGTATCTATCTCCCGTAAAAACGACCAGACCACCCTGTGCCAGGGCATTGTGTATTTCAAAGATGTGCGACATATCTTCTTGGACCACAATAAACTCCATGGAGGATTTTGATACAATGCCGTCCATATACTCTTTTATATTCTCATGTTCCGCATGTGTGGTCACCATGAAAATCTTTGAAATGGAATAACGATCCTCCAAAAAATAATGGGAAACCTCAAAGTTTCCAATATGTCCGCTTATTAAGATACCACCCTTGTTTTGTTTAAGCAACTCATCAATATGCTCCATGCCGTCATGGGTATATTGATATCTGTCCCTGAATTTTGTAGAAATGGCGACCCTGTCCGTCAACACCTTGCCCAGCATGTAATAGCTTTTGTAAATGGCGGCAATACTTTTTAACCGGGTGTATTTGAGTCTTCCATTGAAATAATAGAAAATGGACTTGGAGCTATTAAAGGAGAACAGGAAATAATACAGGACTACGAACCTCAGAATAAAATAGGCCGTGCCAATTCCAAAAGTGTTTAGGAAAAAGATATATAGCTTATAGCCTAGGACGGTACCTTTAGATTTTCCTTCCCATTCCGTCGCCATGTCTCTATGTTCTTTGGGATTTTATCGGCTCCGCCGAAGAATTTGATATCCCTTGGCTTGCCGCAAAATTGAGGTTCGGTTTCATATGAATGCCTCCGGGGCGCGCCCAGAGGTAGTTTGCTAATCCAGTTTTCGTTCTATAAGGTTGTAGAAATCCTGAAGGGTCACAACGTTGACAAAATCCTCACCAACCAATTTCACTCCAAAATTGCTTTCCACGGCGACCACCAAATCCACAAAATCCAAGCTGTCCAGGCCAATCGTATCCTTTAAGTTTGCGTTGGGTTCCAATGCTTCCTCCTCTACTTCAAAATCTTCTATCAAAAAGTCGTTTATCTTCTCGATTATGGTTTGTTTGGTCATCATTTTATCGGTCAACATTTTTTACGATAAGTGCGGAGTTTGTACCGCCAAATCCAAATGAATTGGACAAAAATACATCAATTTTTTTATCTATGGTTTTGTTGGCCAAGTTAAGTTTTGCCGAGACTTCATCGGGGTTTTCAAGGTTAATGTTTGGAGCCACAAAGCTGTGCCGCATCATCAACATGGAATAAATAACTTCACTGGCCCCGGCCATCCAACATTCGTGTCCCGTCATGGATTTTGTGGAACTTATCAAAGGGTTACTTTGACCAAATACTTCATAGAGCGCCTTTGCTTCGTTGGCATCCCCTACAGGCGTTGAGGTCGCATGGGCATTTATATAATCAATGGCAGCCACATCTATGTTGGCATCCTTTAGGGCCTTTTGCATGGCCCTGGATGGGCCGTCTACATTGGGAGTCGATATGTGGTCCCCATTGGAAGAAAAGCCATAACCAATGACCTCACCTAAAATAGGGGCACCTCTTCTTACGGCACTCTCATAACTTTCCAGGATAAGGGTGGCTGCACCACCACTGGGAATGAGTCCATTTCTGTCTTGGTCAAAAGGTCTGGAGGCCTTGGTAGGGTCGTCATCCCGCAAACCAAAAACACCCAAACCGTCAAAACTTGCCATAGAAATGTGGTTGGTTTCTTGTGCCCCCCCGGCGATTATACAGTCTTGCAGCCCGCTTTTAATCAAATGATAGGCCAATCCAATGGAATGCGAACCACTGGCACAGGCTGCGCTTAGGGTTAGATTTATCCCCCTCAATTTAAAAATGGTGGAAAGGTTCATGGTTACCGTAGAGTTCATGGCCTTAAAAATGGCACCCGATCCTACGAGCGTTGTATCTTTTTTCTCTTTTATGGTGTCCACGGATTCCACCACGGACAGTGCCGTGCTATCGTTTCCAAAAATGATTCCAACTTCATTCTTCTCAAAAAAGTCTTCCGTGATTCCAGCATTCTGCATGGCCTCGACCGTGGCGACGTAGGCATACCTGCTTTCCTCGCCCATGCTGATTCGCTGTCTTCGGGAGAGCATCATTTTTAGATCGGGATCCTCCAAAATACCGGTGAGGGGAGATCTAAAGCCAAACTCGGTTCGAACGGGGTCGATACCAATTCCGGATTTTCCTTGGTACAGGGACTCCTTGACTTCATCCAGATTCTTTCCAATGCAGGAATATATGCCCATACCCGTAATTACGACTCGCTTCATCTGCCTCTGCGTTTTCAGTTCATCAGGAATAGATACCTCCGTTGATATTGATTACTTCGCCCGTAATATAGGATGTTTTGTCCGAAGCTAAAAATGAGACGACATGGGCAACTTCCTCGGCCTTGCCAAATCTGTTAACGGGTATCATTTTTTTAAGCTCCGTTTCGTCCAATTCCTCTGTCATATCGGTTTCGATAAACCCAGGTGCTACCGCATTTACGGTGATTTTTCTCTTGGCAACTTCCTGTGCCAAGGCTTTTGTAGCTCCAATAACGGCGCTCTTAGCGGCGGAATAATTTGTTTGGCCCGGGGTTCCCTTAAGTCCGGATACGGAAACGATATTGATGATTCTGCCATATCTATTTGTAAGCAGTTTTTGGATGAGGGCATTGGTCACGTTATAAAAACCATTCAGACTGGTGTTTATGACCGATGACCAATCTTCCATCGGCATCCACATGAAGAGTCCGTCTTTTTTTATACCCGCATTATTAACCAATACCTCGATAATGGCATTTTTATTTTTTTCATGCCATTCGTCCAAGGCGTTTTTGACACCTTCGGAATCGGTCACGTTAAATTGCAGGATCTGCCCGGAGCCACCTACTTCCTCTACCATAGTCAATGTTTCTTGAGCGGCTTTTTTGTTACTGTTGTAATTTATCAAAAGGTGATACTCCAAATCCTTGGCCAATTGAATACAAACGGCCCTTCCTATTCCCCTAGATCCACCGGTGACCAAGGCATATTTGATTTTTTCGGCTCCCATTAAAAATCCTTCATTAATTTTTCACGAATGGCTCCGCATTTTGGTACCATTTGTTGCCCAAAAGTTCTCCTTTCGTGTTGAAAAAGCCCCATCCCTCTTTTGATTTTATTCGGGCGAAATCCCCTAAAAAGCCCTTGTCGTTGTTTCCGGCCAAAAAAGCGAATCCTGCGGTGATGTCATATTCCATAGGAATAATAAGGTTTCCCTTGGTATCTATAAAACCCCAATCCTTATCTTTGACTGGGGCCAACCCGTTTTCTGAATAGATTTCGGCATCCTTATACTGGAAATCGATTACTGTTTTACCTGCTGTGTTGATATATCCCCACTCTTTGTTTTCTGCAACAGGTGCCAAGCCGTTTGAAAATGCTCTTGCCTTCTTATAAATCGGCTGAATCACCCATTCCCCTTTTGAATTTACGAAGCCTGTCATCTTATCCTTTCGGGCATAAGTGAGACCGGAACTCCCATGAAAGTTCCAAACTTTATCCGCACCTGGGATAACATTGAACGATCCATTGTGGATAATTCCAAAATCGGCGCCTTTTTTGCCATACACTCCGGCTTCGTTCCAAGTATTCCCAATTTCTTCGTACTCAACTGGGATGACCACTTTTCCTTTATTGTCTATCATTCCCCATAATTCCCCATTTTGAACCTTCGCATATCCATCCCTAAAGGATTGGATTTCATCATAGGTAGGCTCTAGGACTATTTTTCCATCGGTACCTATGAGTCCTATTTTATCACCCTGACGGATAAAGGCGACGCCGTCTTCAAAGTCATAGAATTTCTCCGTGGAAGGAACTTCCAATTCCTTTCCGCTAGAATCGATATACCTCCATCGGTCCTCTTTTAGAACCAGGGCATATCCGGAATTGAAATATTTGACCTTGTCGTAAATCGGTTCTATGGTCCAATCCCCACTGGTATTGATATACCCCCATAATTTGTCCTTTTCTACGGCCGCTAAGCCTTCCGAAAAGCTTTTGGCCCCTTCATATTGCGGTTGGATTACGTATTCGCCGGATTTGTTAATGTAGCCGAAGAGGTCGTTTTCACGGACCAGTGCCAATTCTTGGGCAAAAGAAATGACAAATGAAAATAGGGTCAAAAGTGTTAAAAGTCGTTTCATGATTTCATATTTTGATGGTTAATAATATAGCTCTTTACTTGATTTACATAAGGATACATGACGGTATCTTCTTTGAATGGGGGAACTATCTTACGAACCGCATCGTACATTTTTTTGGTTTTGGAAGAAACCTTATCGGCCACTCCAAGGTATTCGATCGCTTGAACGATCGTAATCATTTCTATGGCTACTACTTCATAGGCATTTTCGATTACTTTTTTGGTAATAAGGGCGGCATTGGTACCCATACTCACAATATCCTGATTGTCATTGTTATTGGGGATGCTGTGAACATACATGGGATTGGACAACATTTGATTTTCCGCGGTGGTAGAAGTTGCCGTAAATTGAACCCCTTGCATACCGAAATTTAATCCTAATGTACCTAAATTAACGAAAGGAGGCAAAATATTGTTCAATTTGGAATTTAGCAAATAGTTAAGTTGTCGCTCCGCGAGCATGCTCATCTTAGTGACAACTATTTTTAACTTGTCCATTTCCAATGAAACGTAATCCCCATGGAAGTTTCCGCCGTGGTATACATGTTTCTTTTTCACATCCACAATGGGGTTGTCATTGGCGGAATTTACTTCCTCGATTAAAATACGTTCCACTTTGTTGAGCGTATCCCAAACAGGCCCCAGTATTTGGGGAACACAACGAATGGAATAATATTCTTGGACCTTTTCCTCAAAGACCGATACTTCGCTACTGGAATTGTACAAGTGATGTTCGCGCTTGCGCGTTAGGGAACTATCTTTTAAATGACTCCGCATAGCGCGGGCAATTTCTTGTTGGCCTTTGTGTTTTTTGGTGCCGTTGAGCGCTTCGGACAAATGGTCGTCATAGGCTTGCACGATCTCATTTATGGCCGATGAACAGGAAATGGCCCATTCCAACAAGCGCCGGGTGTAAATCGTGTTTACGATACCAATTCCCGTCATTACTGAGGTTCCGTTCATAAGTCCCAAACCTTCCCTAAGGGCCACTTTTATGGAGCTGATGCCTTCCATTTCAAAGACCTCACTGGTAGGTCTTCTTTTCCCTTTGTAAAAGACCTCCCCTTCACCGATCAAGACCAGGGCCAAATGTGCCAATTGGACCAAATCACCGCTAGCTCCAACACCGCCATGTTCATAAATTAAGGGGACGATGTTTTTGTTGAGTAATTCTGCCATCACTTCAATAACCGAGACATGAACCCCGGAATTTCCCAAACTCAAGGTATTTAAACGGGCCAACATGGCCGCTCTAACGTATTTTGGTTCAATGGGATTTCCCGTGCCGGAAGCATGGCTTCGTATTAAATTGTACTGTAGGTCCAGGGTCTGGGAATCCTTGATTTTGTATTGGGCCATGGGCCCAAAACCTGTATTTACCCCGTAAATGACCTTGTTTTTGGAAAATTTCTTTAAGAAATTATGACTTTCTTCTACAGTATCCAAAAGCTCCTTGGAAAGCGTAAGGGGCTTTTGATCAAAAATAATATCATAAAAATCCTGAATTCCTAGACTTCCTTTAATTTCTGGCATGTATGGTTGATTCTATAAGGTTTAAATAATACCTTTAGTCTATGTAATTGGTCTTGCAGAAGCAAATTTAAAATAATTAGTGAACTAGGTTCAGGATTGTTCTGGAAATCGTTTTTAGATGAAAAAGGAAAAAGTGGACATATTGATAATAGGGGCGGGACCTTCCGGTTCCGTTGCGGCGGCCTATCTCTTCAACGCAGGTTTTAAGGTGAAAGTAGTGGAGAAAAACAAGTTTCCAAGATTTGTTATCGGTGAAAGTTTGATCCCCAGATGTATGGACCATTTTGAGGCAGTAGGTCTTCTGGATTGCCTCAAGAAAAAGAAATTTGAGCTTAAAACCGGGGCCCGATTTTTACAGGGTCCTAAGGTGTGCGAATTTGATTTCAGTAAAAAGCATACCAAAGGCTGGGACTGGACATGGCAGGTTCCCAGGGCGGAATTTGATAAGACCTTGACGGACGAACTGTTGTCACGTGGGGTTGATATCGAATTTGAAAAGGAAGTTTTGGCCGTCGATTTCAAGGAGGACCGTTCCGTAACCACAATTATGGATGAAGAAGGCAATTCTTCTGAAATCGAGGCAAAGTTTATCATAGATTCCAGTGGTTTCGGTCGGGTGCTCCCTAGATTGTTGGATTTGGAAAAACCATCGGAAATACCCAAGCACTCCTCCATTTTTACCCATGTGAAAGATGTTCGAAGACCTGAAGGCTGGGAGGGACATCGCATTACCTTTGATATCGTAAGCCAGGAAACCTGGCTATGGGTCATTCCTTTTTCCAATGGCTACACCAGTATAGGATATGTGGGCCCCACGGAGTATTTGGAATCCTTTGAGGGCCCCACTGAGGAAAAGTTGCGGCAAATGATGAAATTGAGCGACCACTATCATGACAGGTTTGAAGGCCTGCCCTATGAATTTGAACCCAAAATGATAAAGAACATAGCCAAATCCGTCAAACAACTCTATGGTAAGGGCTATGTACTTACGGGCAATAGCGCGGAGTTTTTAGATCCCGTGTTCTCTTCCGGAGTAACGTTTGCAACGGAATCGGCACACTTATCGGCAAAATTAATTGCCAAAGAACTTAAAGGAGAGGAAGTGGACTGGGAAACCGAGTACTCCCAATATATGTTGGAAGGGGTGGATGTATTCTCTACCTATGTAAAGGAATGGTATACGGGCAACCTTCAAAAAATTTTTTTTAACGATTCTGAGAATCCAGTAATCAAGGAACAAATCTGTTCCGTTTTAGCGGGCTATGTTTGGGACAAGACCAATCCGTTTGTGAAAAACCATCATCGTTTAGTGAAGGCTGTGGCCCATTTCACGGATTTGGAAAAGGAGAATGCCAGTCTTTCCTAATTTAAATTGGTACTTGCAATAATCAATCATCAATAGTAGTAGATACCATCTGCCGGAACTTCCATCCGGTATCGTCATTAACGGGTCCCTGTGTTTGCTTCATAATTATACCGATGACATTTTCCTTGGGATCCGCAAAATACTGGGTGTTGAAGTAGCCGCCCCAGCTAAAGGTACCCTCGCTTCCTTCGCCTCCGGCCATGGCGCCTTTTTTGTTCACAATTTCAAACGCCAGTCCATAATCCTTGCCACCGTCCCAAATAGTGCCAATTTGATTGCTCAGGATGCTGTTGACGGTAGTTCTGCTAAGAAGTCGTTTTCCGTTCAGTTCGCCTCCATTGAGGTACATCTGTAAAAAATTGGCGTAATCCCTTGCCGTACTTGATAATCCTGCTCCGCCTGAAAAAAAGGTTCCTGGGCTGTTAGGGTAGTCAATATCGAAAACAGGGGTTTCAAAACGTTTCCATTTGTTCCCGTCCTTATATTGAACGGCTACCAACCTATCCGCTTTTTCCTTTGGGAGGTAGAAATACGTGTCGTTCATTTGTAGGGGTTCAAAAATTCGGGTGCGCAAAAATGCATCAAATGGCATTCCTGAAACGATTTCGATAAAATATCCCAATACATCCAGACCTTCACTGTAGGTCCAGGCCTCGCCTGGTTCATGGTGCAGGGGTAGCGTGGCTAGTTTTTTTATATTCTCCCCGATACGAATTTTTTCCGATGTAAACGCGTCAATGATTCCGGCCTTCGCGTATATTTTGCGAAAACGGGCGTCACCGTCGATCATGCCATAGCCAATACCCGATGTATGTGTTATAAGATCTCTAATGGTAATTTGATTTTCCGCAGGTTTTGTGGTATAGGTGGAATCGGCTTCGTTAAAGGTATCCAGTATTTGAGCGGCCTCAAATTGCGGGATATATTTTGAAATGGGGTCGTCCAATTTAAACTTGCCCTCTTCCCAAAGCATCATCACGGCCGTGGCGGTAATGGCTTTTGTTTGGGAAGCTATCCTAAAAATGGCATCTTTTTCCATTTCCTCGCCTTTTTCGGTATTTGCCATACCGTAGGCCTTATGAAAGACGATTTTCCCATTTCTCGCAATGAGGGCAACGGCCCCAGGTAGATTGCCCTTTGAAATTTCGCTGCTTAACATCAAGTCGATCTTGTCCAATCGTTCTTGGGACATGCCTTGGGCAGATGGAGTGCCCTCAGTTAGTGTCGGACTATTTTGAATGGAATTTGTTTGTGCCGCTAGGCAAAGGGAATAAAGCAACAGAAGATGGGCTGCGAGGTTTTTCATTTTAAGGGTGTTTGGTATGATTTTTTTAAATGTAGTAAAAGTTTTTCTTATTTAATCGGTAAAATGTGCGGACTAATATTGTATGTATTATATTAGTTGCCATTCTTTTGTGCGAATTTCATAATTTCCGAAAATTTCAATTTAGATTTTTTGTAATCAATTGAAATACAGCATTCAAGATGTAATAAAGTAAAATAACCAACAAACCTCCTTCCTATGGATTTTCTTTCAGTGTTCTCTTTTTTGGGATTTACCTTACTTGTAGCCATTATTGCTTGGTATGCCACAAGAACTACCAATGAAAAATCATCCGATGGTTATTTTTTGGGCGGGCGTAGCCTAACAGCGGGGGTCATAGCGGGATCCTTGTTGCTTACCAACCTGTCCACGGAACAGATTGTTGGCTTAAATGGAAGTGCTTATAAAGACGGATTGTCCGTAATGGCTTGGGAAACCCTTGCGGCCATGGCCATGGTGGTTACGGCCGTATTTTTGTTGCCTAGGTATTTGAAGGGCGGATTGACCACGGTTCCGCAATTTTTGGCGGACCGCTTCGATGTTACCACCAAAACGATTACCTCCGCACTCTTTTTGACAGGTTATGTAGTGGTCCTTTTGCCGGTCATATTGTATTCTGGATCTGTGGCCATTAGTGGTATGTTCGATGTGCCGGGTATGTTCAATATTTCTGAATCCGCCGCCTTGGTCTATTGTATTTGGGGGATTGGCATCATTGGGTCTATTTATGCGGTTTTTGGCGGACTCAAGGCCGTGGCCGTTTCGGATAGTATCAATGCCATAGGTTTGATTATTGGGGGCTTATTGATTCCCATTTTTGGTTTGATGGCCATTGGGGATGGAAGCGTGACGCAAGGTTTGGACGTTTTAATGACTGCCAATCCGGAGCGATTCGATTCGACAGGGGAGAAAGGACAGGAGGTACCCTTTGTGACCATATTTACGGGGATGATGTTGGTACAGCTTTTCTATTGGGGCACCAACCAACAGATCATTCAAAGGGCCTTGGGGGCCAAGAACCTCGCCGAAGGCCAGAAAGGATTGTTATTGGCCGCTTTCTTGAAAATTTTAGGGCCCATAATCCTGGTACTACCGGGAATGATAGCCTACTATTATTTTGAGGGAGGATTGGCTTCCAGTGATTTGGCATATCCGGAATTGGTGCGGGCCGTATTGCCTAAAACCTTGGTCGGGTTTTTTGCCGCCGTTTTGTTCGGGGCTATCCTAAGTTCCTTCAATAGCGTGTTGAACAGTTCTGTAACCCTGTTTGGTATCGACATTTACAAACAGCATATCAACAAGGAGGCTTCCGAAGCTACGGTAGTCAAATACGGTAAGATTTTTGGGATTTGCTTGGCCTTGGCCGCGATGTTCATTGCCCCATTGATTGCCAATGCGGGAAGTTTGTTCAATTACCTTCAGGAAATCAATGGAATTTATAGCATTCCTATTTTCACGATTATCGTAGTGGGATATCTCACCAAGCGTGTTCCGGCCATTGCGGCCAAAATTGGAATCTTTTTGGGTTCGGCGCTGTATATTATCAGTCAGTTCATCATGAAGCCCCATTTTATTGGAAAATCTTTGGAGGAGGCAAAAAATGCCGGTATAACAGACCCGGCACAGCTTACTTTGGTAGAGGCCGATGCTTATCCACATTACTTGCACGTAATGGCTATATTGTTCATGATGAACTGTATCATTATGCTTGTTATAGGTAAGTTTTATCCACGGAAGGAGGCCTTTGAATTACGCTACACGGAACAAGTGGATATATCGCCATATAAGTATGTAAAACAAGGAGGTATTGCGGTTGTGTTGATCGTTGTTACCATTTATGTTTACTTTGCAAAATAATCTAGAACTGTAAGTTAAGTCCAATTTGCCCCGGACCAAACGTCAGGTTCCAACTTACATTTTTATCATGGTCATTGTATTTTTGATCGTATTTGGAATCCAGATAACGATCTATGGACTCCACTGTGGCGATGCTAATGGCGAAAGCAAATACCATATCGCTCAGCCAATGTTGTCCGTCCCAGACCCTAGATATACCCGGAATGGCACCAACGGTATAAATACCGGCCTTGACCCATGGATTTTTAAATTGTTTGGCGATCGCGTATGCATTTGTAAAGGCCAAAATGGCATGACCGGATGGGAATGAATGAAAGTTCCTACTAGGATTAAAGGGATCAAAGGTGTCTTTTCCCAATTCTGCTAGTGGTCTTGCCCGCCCTACTGCGGACTTCAGTACTTGTTGCAATAATCCGGCCGAAGTCGCCGATGCTACCAATAGTACGCCCGTACGACGCAATTTTTCATTTTTAAGGATCAATCCTGTAAAATAGACACCTGAAGTCGCCAAGTAATTGTTCTCTGGATTCCCATAGGTTTCCCCATAATCCCGTATCCACTTGGGCACACCTTCGCGATTGTTTCTTATAAACCGTGAGGTATTGTCATCAAAAAGATACACAAATCCCGTTCCACCCACCACGGCACCAAAATCCGCCCATTGTTTTCCTTTCCAGTGAAAGGGTCTGGTATAGGAATGGCCAACACTGGTAAAAATGTTCCCCATGTCATAAGTGAACATTTTCCAACGTGTGTCTACCGTGTCTGGAGGTGTTGTCTGGGCATTTGAATACAGGGATATGGATAGAGTTATTAAAAGAAAGTATTTCAAAATAAATGTTTAAGATTTTAAAACTATTAAAAAATTTATTTTCACATATGCCATAAAAATAAAAAGCTTGACCCATACCGAGTTAATTTTGAGAGCACTTGGGTCATTATATTATTTTGCGGTATTCAGGTAAAAATAACGGTAGCTAGTCTAAACGTATTGGCGTGTGCCTCAATAATGGTTTTGATTTCCATGGAATACCCTCCTCCCATACTACATTGGACCGGAATTCCATGTTCTTTGCAGGTCTTTAGGACAAATTCATCACGTTGTTTGCAACCGTTCAATGTTAGTGCAAGAGTGCCCAGTTTGTCCGTAGCTAAAACATCCACCCCGCAGAGATAGAAAATAAAATCGGGCCGATGTTTTTCTATCAGCCCGGGCAGGGTATCCCTTAGAATCGAGAGATATACTTCGTCGCCAGTTCCTTTTTCCAACGAAATATCCAAATCCGATACCTCCTTTTTAAAGGGGTAATTCCCTGAACCGTGCATGGAAAAGGTAAACACGGAAGCATCGTTTTGGAAAATTTCCGCTGTACCGTTCCCTTGATGTACGTCCAAATCCACGATCAGTATGCGGTTTGCCAAGTTTTTGGACTGTAAATATCGTGCACCTATTGCTTGGTCGTTCAGCATGCAAAAGGCCTCTCCTCGATTGCTATAGGCATGATGGGTACCTCCTGCAATGTTCATGGCAACACCATATTGTAGGGCATATTCACAGGCTTTCATAGTGCCATCGGCAATGATCCGCTCCCGTTCCACCAAATTCTCGTCCAGTGGAAATCCAATTTTTCGGGCCTCCTTATGAGGAATTTTAAGGTTTAGGAGGTCATAAAAATATTCGGCATCGTGGGCGGCAACGATGTACTTGTCATTTGGGATTTCCGGGGCAAAGAAATTTTCATCGGTACAAGTCCCTTCATACAAAAGCTGCTTGGGTAACAGTTCGTATTTGATCATCGGGAACCGATGTCCTTCCGGCAACGGATGTTTGTAAATGGGGTGGTAGGCGATTTTTAGCATCGATGGACTATCAATATGCAAAAATATGGAAACCTTAATTACCTTTGACCCTAATGAAGACCTCAATAACCAAAGATGTTGCAAAATGCCAAAAGCTTCTACTGGAAGGTGAATTGGTTGCCATTCCCACGGAAACAGTATATGGTCTTGCCGCCAATGCGTTGGACAGTAAGGTGGTAAAGCGCATTTTTGAGATGAAGGGCCGGCCGGCGTTCAATCCCTTGATCGTTCACATTCACCAAATGGATCAGTTATCTATCTTGGCGAAGGATATTCCCCAAAAGGCCTATGACTTGGCCGAGGCTTTTTGGCCGGGTTCCCTAACCTTGATATTGCCCAAGCAGGATATAGTGCCTGAAATCATTACCGGTGGCAAGCCTACCGTGGGGGTGCGAATGCCAAATCACCCGTTGACGCAAGAACTTTTAAAAGGCTTGCCATTTCCCTTGGCGGCCCCCAGTGCCAATCCCTTTACGCGGGTGAGTCCAACCTCTGCCCAACATGTGTGGGACTATTTTGGTGACCGAATTCCAGCTATTTTGGATGGTGGTCCTTGTCAGGTTGGTTTGGAATCCACCATTGTGGGATTTGAAGGGGAGGCTCCTATTTTATACCGAAAAGGGGGCATTCCCAAGGAGGCCATTGAGGCTGTCGTTGGTGAACTAAGAGTATCCACAGAAAATGAAATAGCCCCGGAAGCCCCTGGCATGTTGCTCAAACATTACTCGCCCAAAACCCCATTGGTGGTATGTGATAATATTAAAGAAAAACTAAAGGAGAATTCTCTAAAAAAGGTAGGTGTTCTATCATTCTACGAGGAAGATTTTCCTTTGGCCACAAAAGTGATTGCCCTATCCAAAAACAAAATGATGGAAGAGGCGGCCACGTCCCTTTTTGAGGCTTTGCATATTTTGGATGCGAGCGGTCTGGATTTGATCCTTGCCGAACGCTTTCCGGAAAAGGGCTTGGGCAGTAGCATCAACGACCGCTTGTTCCGGGCGCAGAACTAAAACACTTTTTATATCCTAGCCTTTGTGTAGCTTCAATTGTATCCGTTTTCTAGGAATATCGACGGACAATACCTTTACGATAACCTGCTGATGAAGGCTTACATGGGCATTTACGTCCTTTACGAAACTATCCGAAAGGTTGGAAACATGGATCAGGCCACTTTCCTTGATGCCGATGTCCACAAAACAGCCAAAATTGGTAATGTTGTTCACGATGCCAGGCAACAACTGTCCGTCCCGCAAATCCGATATGGTTTTTATGTTTTGGTCGAAAGTGAAAACCTTTGCCTTTTCGCGACGGTCGAGTCCGGGTTTTTCCAATTCGGAAAGAATATCCTCCAAAGTGGGGAGGCCAATGGTGTCCGTGCAGTAATTTTTAAGATCGATTTCCCTCAGGAGGGCCTTGTTTCCAATAAGTTCAGATATTCCCTTCTTTTTGTCCGATGCCATTTTTTGTACGATGGAATAGCTTTCCGGGTGTACGGCGGAATCGTCCAAGGGATTTTCGGCATCCTTTATCCGAAGAAATCCAGCACCCTGTTCAAAGGCTTTTCCGCCTAAACGGGGAACCTCCATAATTTCTTGCCGACTCCCAAATGGTCCGTGGGCCGTTCTATGGGCCACGATGTTTTCGGCGAGTTTTGGGCCAATACCGGATACGTAACTCAACAAGGGAACACTTGCCGTGTTGATGTTCACCCCAACGGAATTCACACAGCTTTCTACCACGTTATCCAAGGATTTCTTCAATTTCGATTGGTCCACATCGTGCTGGTATTGCCCCACACCAATGGACTTGGGGTCAATTTTTACCAATTCGGCCAAAGGGTCCGCCAAGCGCCTTCCAATGGATACGGCTCCACGTACGGTAACATCGTAATTAGGAAACTCGTCCCGGGCAATTTTCGAAGCCGAATAGATGGAAGCCCCGGCCTCACTGACAACAAAAACCTCAATGGGATTTTTAAAGGCAACCCTCTTTACCAAACGTTCCGTTTCCCTGGATGCGGTTCCATTTCCAATGGCAATGGCCTCAATTTTATAGGCATCGGCCAGGGAACTTAATTTTTTGATAGCTCCGGTAACATCGTTCTGTGGGGCATGGGGATATATGGTTTCATTGTGCATAAGGTTCCCTTGTTCGTCCAGACAAACCACTTTACAACCGGTCCTAAATCCTGGGTCAATCGCTAAAATTCGTTTTTCGCCCAAAGGAGCCCCCAACAACAACTGGCGTAGGTTTTTGGAGAAAACTTTAATGGCCTCATCGTCCGCTTTTTCCTTGGCATTTTTGAGCAGTTCATTGGAAAGGGAAGGAAACAATAAACGTTTATAGGCATCGGCAATGGCCAATTCAATGTGTTCAGAAAAGGCATTGTTGGTTTTGATGATTTTGTTCTCGATGCGTTCCAGTATAGGCTCGTTCTCCAATTCTATTTTTACTCGGATAATTTTTTCCGATTCCGCCCGTAAAATGGCCAATAATCGGTGCGACGGACAACGGTTCAAAGGTTCGCTCCAATCAAAATAATCCCGGAATTTCTGGGCTTTTTCACTTGTGCTGAGCGTAGTCGAAGCATCCTTCATTGCCGAAACCACTTTTGTGGTAATCAACGCGAACCGTTCCAACTGGTTCCGGATAATATTTCTAACATCAGTGCGTTCATTGATCCATTCGGCAATGATGTGTCGCGCACCTTCCAAAGCTTCGTCTTCGTTTTGTATTTCAGGACCCAGATATTTGGAAGCTAAAAACTCTATATCGTCCGAACGTTGCGCCATGATGATTTTGGCCAAAGGTTCCAAACCTTGTTTTCGGGCTACCTCGGCCTTGGTCTTTTTACTTTTTTTGAAGGGGAGGTATAGGTCTTCCAATTGGGTCAAATCCTTGGCGGATTCAAACTTGGCCCTAAGTTCCGGGGTTAAAAGGTCTTGTTCCTCTACCGCCTTAATGATGGCGATTTTCCGTTTTTCTAGGGCCTCAAATTGTTCCTTAAACTGAACGATACTACCAATCTGTACTTCGTCCAATCCACCTGTTGCTTCCTTCCTGTAGCGAGATATAAAAGGGACGGTACAATCTTGGTTTGATAGGTCAACCGTGTTATGGATGGATTTTTCTGATAGCTTCGAATGAAGCATGATGTATTTGACCAAATTGTAATTATTGGTATCCTTCATAAATCAAATAAATATGAATTTAAATTTTTAGCTAATGGTTAACCCATTACCAACTCCTTCTTCGTCAGGGTTTACAAACACCAATTTCCCATCCTTGTTTTCCGTCATCAAGATCATGCCTTCGCTTTCCACGCCACGCAGGGCCCTTGGCGCCAGATTGACTAATACCGTAACTTTTTTACCGATAATTTCTTCTGGGATAAAACTTTCGGAAATACCCGAAACTATGGTTCTGACATCTAAACCTGTATCTACTTTTAAAACCAATAACTTTTTGGCTTTAGGCATTTTTTCGGCTTCCATTATGGTGCCTACGCGCATGTCCAGTTTGGAGAAATCGTCAAAGGTAATCGTATCTTTTTGTGGCATAAGGGCTTTGTTTTCTTGTTGATTGGCTTTTTTAGTGGCCTCTAGCTTCTCTAATTGTGCCTGTATCTCGGCATCCTCTATTTTTCGGAACAAAAGCTCGGATTGGCCTATTTTGTGTCCGGGGGGTAACAGGTTCTCATTTTGGGAAACGCTGCTCCAAATGAGACTTCGACTACCCTCAGTCTCCGATTTTGGGTCGCTAAGCGGAGCCAAAGCGACATTGAGTATTTTCTTAAGCTTATCCGAAGTGAACGGTAAAAACGGTTCGCTCAAAACCGCCAATCCAGCGGCAATTTGCAAAGCAACATACATAATTGTTTTTACCCGTTCCTCGTCTTCTTTAATGACTTTCCAGGGTTCTGCATCGGCTAAATATTTATTGCCCAAGCGGGCAAGATTCATCAACTCCTGACCTGCTTCCCTAAAGCGGTAGCGTTCCAAGGAACTGGAGATAATCTCCGGAAATTTCTTGAGTTCGTTCAAGGTTTCACTATCCACTTCCAAAAGGGTACTTGGAGCAGGTATTTCGCCTTCATAGTACTTATTTGTTAGCACTACGACACGGTTCACAAAATTCCCAAAAATGGCCACCAGCTCATTGTTGTTCCTAGCCTGAAAGTCCTTCCAGGTAAAATCGTTATCCTTTGTTTCCGGGGCATTGGCCGTTAAGGTGTATCGAAGCACATCTTGCATCCCGGGAAAATCCTCCAAGTATTCGTGCAGCCATACGGCCCAGT
The DNA here is from genome assembly GCF_028464205.1 of Maribacter sp. PR66. Classification (NCBI taxonomy): domain Bacteria; kingdom Pseudomonadati; phylum Bacteroidota; class Flavobacteriia; order Flavobacteriales; family Flavobacteriaceae; genus Maribacter; species Maribacter sp. PR66. Next base: position 240,821 of record NZ_JAQPCH010000001.1, on the reverse strand, counting down.
TTTTGGAGGTGGAAAGCTTGTTTCCTTCCAGATTCAGGAATTCGTTTGCGGGGACATTTTCCGGCAGGATATAATTCCCGTGCGCCTTAAGGATGGCAGGGAAAATAATGCAGTGGAAAACAATATTGTCTTTTCCAATGAAATGCACCAATTTGGTGTCCTTGTCCTGCCAGTAAGGTTTCCAGTCCTTTCCCTCCCTTTGGGCCCATTCCTTGGTGGAGGAGATGTAGCCAATAGGGGCATCGAACCAGACGTACAAAACTTTGCCTTCACCTCCTTTTACGGGGACGGGAATGCCCCAGTCCAGGTCCCGAGTGACGGCGCGGGGTTCCAGACCCCCATCGATCCAAGATTTACATTGTCCATAGACGTTGGGTTTCCAGTCGTCCTTGTGTCCTTTTAGTATCCAGTCCCTTAAAAAGTCCTCATAACGGTCCAAGGGCAAAAACCAATGGGTGGTTTCCTTTGTAGTAGGAACTGAACCCGTGATGGTCGATTTTGGATTGATCAAATCGGTTGCGTTCAATGAGGATCCACAATTTTCACATTGATCCCCATAGGCTTCTTCGTTACCACATTTTGGACAGGTGCCGATTACAAATCGGTCGGCCAAAAACTGTTTCGCTTCCTCGTCGTATAATTGGGCGGTAGTTTCCTCTATGAAATCTCCTTGTTCGTATAATTTTTTGAAGAATCCCGATGCTGTTTCATGATGTACCTCTGCTGAGGTCCTGGAATAATTGTCAAAAGAAATGCCAAAGTCCGCAAAGGATTTTTTTATGATACCATGGTATTTGTCGATGACATCCTTGGGCGAAACACCTTCCTTCTTGGCTTTCATGGAAATGGCCACGCCATGCTCATCGCTTCCACAGACAAAGGCAACCTCCTTGCCCGTTAGGCGTAAATATCGGGTATAAATATCCGCAGGTACGTAGACCCCGGCCAAATGGCCAATGTGTATAGGTCCGTTGGTATAGGGTAGGGCGGCCGTAACGGTATATCTTTTGGGTGTAATGGCTTTGGTCATCGGATTAAATTAAAGGCACAAAAATAACCATTTTTAATCCCTAGTTGGGCCAGATACGGAAAAAACAAAAAACCCTCGGTGTACCATAGTACGACCGAAGGTCAAGTTACATAGTGGGGAAACTCTTTACGCTACCATTACCGACTTGCTCATCTTTTGATTCTGTACACTTATGCGATAAATGTACTTGCCGGATGATAGGTGTTTGGGCATGCGCTCTCGTATGTTGATCTCTGTGGACCCTTCTAGCATCATTTCGTTAAAAACGGTGCCAACGTGTTGTCCAAGAATATTGTACAATTGAATATCCACCTGCGCCGAGAACGGCATTTCCAGATAAATATGTGGGGTACTATCCGTAGGATAGAAAGGTTTGTGAACTATAGCGTTCAATAGATCGGGGTTTGCGGGATCTGTTCCTTCCTCACCGGGTTGTGTTGGCGGGGTTACCGGACCGTCGCTGTAAACAATATCGGGGAAATCAGTACCGCTACAGTTGAAGCCTAAATTCACCGGATTGTAGGGGTGGTCCAAAAGATGTTGTTCCACCAGCGGAATGTCCACGCACAACCATTCGGCCAACACCGTGGCATACAAATCCCGGAAATCCATGGTGTATTCCAGGTTGCCTCTTCCGTCAGGGTCGTCCAACGTGGGATGGTCTCCCACAAAGGCACTTCCGTTCAATCCCGAGCCAAAGAATAGGGTAGGGGCCGCCTTTCCATGGTCCGTTCCGTTGGAACCGTTTTCGAAAATTCTTCGGCCAAATTCTGAAAAGGTCATGCTCAATACCTGATTGTCCTGTTGGGTAAACCCGAGATCCTCGTAGAAATTATTGATGGCCACGGATAGATTGGTCATTAATCGCTCATGTGCCAAAGGCTGATTGCCGTGGGTGTCAAAACCACCCATCGATACCATGTATACCTTGGTGCCCAAATTGCCTTTTATCAATCTTGCCAAAAGGGCCATTTGACGGGCAAACCCGTTATCCTGATATTCCACTTGGTTTTGGCCCCTCGCATAGGCTTCGTGAATAAGACCTGAATATTCATAGGTAGTATTCGCCACCCCTCTTAAAAACTTTAATTGGTCCCCGTACATACAGCCATTAAAGAGGGCATTGTCCAAACCATAAACTACGCCAGATTCTGCAATCTCCTGTAGTTGCTCCACGTTAGAGGTCACAAAGGCGTAATTGGTTTCCTCCCCTTGGAAAATCAAATTTCCAAACTGCCCGATCTGTATCGCTGCCGGAGCGGCGGGAGGGTTTATCAAATAATCGGGATAAATATTTTCGAAATGTCTTCCCATCCATCCGGTATTGAGTCCACTAAAACCGGTTGTGGTCAAATCCGTGTTCGCATAGATATCGGAACCCGTAAAATGGGAGAGACTTTGGTTTTGATACCCTACTCCGTGAACAGCTTTAAACTGGCCATTGCCCCACATAGGCTCCAAGGCACCCATGTAAGATGGAACACCAAATTCATCCGTCAGTTTCAATACTTTACTTTCCGGGATGTAGATATTGGGCCTTGCGTTGGCATAGCTGTCATATTGCTCAATGGGGATTACGGTACTTAGACCGTCATTGCCTCCGGACAGTCTAATAAGAATTAGGATGTTATCCGTTTCCGCCGCGGCAATACCTGCGGTCAATGGGGAGGGAGAGGATGCGGTAAGCATATTGGCTCCCAATAACATAGAACCGGAACCGGCGATTCCCAATGCCTGTAAAAAGGAACGACGGCTCCATATTTGATGCTCTTTATCATGACCATCGTGTTCCAGTCCTTTGTGGGGTGAGTGATGTGTATGGCACATAGTAGTAGGTGTTGTTATTTTAATTGATATTCAGGTTGTCTGGCTAGGTATTGCATCAAGAGATACACTTGATATGGGGCTTGTGGCCATGTGGCCAAGGTCCAGGATTCCTGGTTGCCACCTTCGTAATAGACGTCTTCCACATCACTTCTAAAGATGGCGAATGCCTTTGCATACTCGCCTTCGTCCAATAATCCTTTGGGGAGGATAAAGTCGATGATGAGCCGGGCTACCGCATCAGGATTGGTACTGGTCAAACCAGTAGTGCCTGTTATGGATAAACCCAACGACCTGAATTGTTCGTTATCCTGTTGGTAGAAAGATTCCAAAATACTTTCAATGGTAAGCCATCTACCTATAATAAAATTGGTGTTGATCCACGTTCTGTCTCGCTGCCATCCGGCCACGTCAAAGGGGTCGAACAACTCTTGACCTAAAAGTCCGCTGTAATTGAGCATGGAGCCCAACACGGTATCATCATAGGCAAAGCTTGTTTCCTTCAAGGTGTTTAAGTAAAAATCGAACGGACTTTTAATGATGACGCCAATGGCCTCATCGTCAAAAAAGTGTTGGCTTTTAAATAGCTGCCTTAAGACAGGAGCCAAATCAAAGTTGTTTGAAATGAACGTCGATGCCATGCCATCAATAATTACTTGGGCGTTGTTCATGTCGTCCTGTGAATCTGGATGTACGAAAAACTCATAGAGTTTACGACAGATGAATTCCGCTATTTCATTGGGTCTTTGCTGAAACAGGATGTTGATAACATCGTCATAGCCCCAATTGCCCGTTTGGCCCAAAATGGTTTTGGTACCCGTATCATGTCTGTCTGCCCTAAAGGTCACCTGGGTACATCCTTCCTCTCCACGCTCCACGTAACCACTAAGGGCCCTTGCCGTTTCTATGATATCCTGCTCCGTGTACCCATTTCCTTCACCAAGGGTAAATAGTTCATAGAGTTCCCTTGCGTAATTCTCATTGGGATTGTTACCATTGTTATAGACACCGTCCAAATAATAGAGCATGGCACTGGTTAGGCCAATTTCACTTACGAACGTCCTGAAATTTCCAATGGCGTTTCTTTGAAGGCAGTTGATGTAGTGGTATAGGAAGGAGTTACAATCGTACACATCCAATTCGGTCACAAAATGGTTGCTCCAGAAGAAACTCAATCGGTCCCTAAGATTGTTCGACAATAGGGCATTGGTATAGCCAAGGGCGAATTCTGACCGTTGTTGGTTAACCAATTGCCTACGGGCATCATCGTCTGCCGGATAATTCGCATTGTTCCAATCCGCCCAAAGAGGGGCGGCCGTAGGGGCCATGTTTATGGCCTGGTCCACCAAGGCATCCACAAGGGTACCGGCATTTTGTCCAATGGCTTGGTTGATGGTATCTACCGATGCACTAAAGCCTAATCTTCTGTAAAGGTGTAAAGCTCTAGTCTGGTCTAAAAGTGCCGTATACGGAGCAAGGGTAGAAGTATTACAATTAATGAAATATTCCATAGTCCTGAAAGTAGGGCGTTAATAATGTTACGTTAATAGAGTTGGGGCTTCTATCTAACGCAACGAAATTTGGGATAGTATAAGAATCCGTATATTTTCGTTGTCCGACAGCCGAATTTAATATGTTCCTTTTTTAAAAACGGTAAAAAACATATTTTTTCGACGAAATACACTTTTTTACAGAATATTATGGGAAAACATAATGAGTTTGGGAAGGAAGGAGAGGAGATGGCCAAAGACTACCTTATAAAAAATGGATATCAAATCTGCTACCAAAACTATAGGTACCTGAAAGCTGAAATTGATATTATTGCCAAAAAGGATAACGTCTTGGCCATTGTGGAGGTGCGTTCGCGAAGCTCCGATTTTTTTGAGAATATTGCAGAAACGGTAACACCCAAGAAAATAAAGCTATTGGTCATGGCGGCGGATCATTATGTAACCTCCAACGATTTGGATGTGGAATCCCGTTTCGATATCATCACCATACTTAAGGAAAAGGGGACCTTTCAATTGGAGCATCTTGAATCCGCGTTTTACCATTTTTGATTATCCTATTAACTTTATAGAATAATATTTAAAAACATTTTGTTTTATTTATAACAAGTTGTTATATTTGCTCAAACAACCAAATGTCTGAAATGAGCCAATGGCATACTCGTAAGCCAACGAGGTGCTCCGAAAGTTATCGGGAAGGTGCATAGCATACAGCTTTTTAAATCAATAAATTCTAACATATGAAGACCATTTCTTCCGTTGTAGAGCATTACATCAAGAAAAAACCGTTCTTGCAAAGCGCCTTGGCACAAGGTATCATCAACCTTACATCGCTTTCAAGAATCGTCAAACCTGAAATTGAGTCCGAACTGGGAAAGGATATACGAAACGGTGCCATTGTCATGGCGCTGAAAAGACTTTCCGATGACCTTGAATTTAGGGCTACACACAAGATTTTAAAGGTGTTGAAGAATATCGGGGAGATTACGGTGCGGTCCTCCCTATCGGATTATACGTTTTTGGCTTCGGATAAAATACTGGTGCATCAGGCTAAATTATTGGAAGAAATCAATGAAAACCAAGATGTCTTTTATACTTCCAGTAGGGGCGTAAACGAAATCAATATCGTCATCAGCAGTATTATGGACGAAACCGTCCAAAGACTTTTCAAGGACGAGAAATGTACCCAAAAAGCGGATGACCTTTCCTCTATAACGGTCAAGTTGCCTGCGGAAAACGTATCCGTTCCAGGAATCTACTACTTTATTTTTCAGCGATTGGCTTGGGAAGGAATCGTGCTCTACGAAGTTATCTCCACAACCAACGAGTTTACCATTTTGGTGAATGACGAACAGGTAGATATCGCCTTTAAGACCATTAAGGACTTAAAAACCTTGTAGTTGTAGTTTAGGGAGTTATGGGAGTTCTTTAGTATTGGCTATTTAAAAATTCCAAGCTGTAAATTCCAAATTCCAAAAAAATGGTTGTATTTACAATTGTCCTTTTTCTTAAAAACAAATCTTTAATAAAACCCTAAAAATCAGCTAGTTTTAGGTTGGCAAACCTGAGTTCAGTTTTTTTAATTACTTCTCTTTAAATAGTCAACAACCGCCTCAGCACTTTCAGGTCTGTCCAAGAATCGTTTGTCCTTGTCCAGGATAAAGTAGGTGGGTGTCTGTTGAATCGCAAAAGTCTGTACATAGGGGCTTTCCCACTTCTCAAGGGCTATGGCGTGGTGGAAATCGGGCAACTTGGGAATGGTCTGTTCCCAATTTTCCTTACCGTCCTCCAAACCAACGGCGAGCACCTTCAAATCCTTGACGGTTTTTAGGTGTTCGTGAAGACCGGGCAATTCATTTAAACAATGGGAGCATGTACTGCTCCAAAAAATCAGGAGGTAGTTGGAAGCACCGGTCAAACCGGACAATGATTTGTTTACTCCATTTTCCTCCCAAGTAATATCGGGCGAAACGGCCCCTTTACGGAGTCGGGTTTGGGTTTCGATGTTCGTAATTAAGTTTGCATTATTGGTATCTGTAGCAAGTTTTTTCAAATAGATATTGAAAATATAGTCCGAAACGGTGTAGACCTCACTTTCATTTGCCTTGTTCCAAGCCTTGGCCCAAATCGATGTTTGCAAAACTTTTGGAACCACCTCCAATTTTGAGGCCAAAAAATCCACGTTTTTATTGATTTCCTTCACCAAATCCTTTTCTGGAGTTCCGGGGGGAATGGCCCAGAACATATAGTTTATGATCTTATCGGAAAAAAATTCTGAGGCCTGTAGCGTCGCGTTTTTAAAATCAATGGCATCAAAGTAGTGTTTCTTTTTCTCGATAAGATAGTTTTCCAAAGACATATACTCTTTTGGTAGATAGTGCCTATTCGCTTTTACGAAAGTATCGGCGATCAAACCTTGTGATTGGGTCTCGAAGGAATTTTGCACCTGTTTTAGGTTGTTCACCAAGTCCATATACTCCTTTTTATCCGATTTATCTTCGCTGTAAAAGGCCATGAGTTCATCCTTGGCATTTTCGATTTCGGCGAAGTAATCATAGTAGATCGTGTTTTCCTTAGAACTCACGATTGTAATGCCCTCGTCCAAGTTAAAATTGAAGACGATATCCTCTTCGCAGTTGTAAACGATATCGATAAAGTACTCATCTTGGGGAACGCCATACACCAATCTGTAGGTGCCCGGGGAAACGGAATTGGGCAAGGTAAAGGAAAACTGGCCGTCCTTTACACCCGTATCCGTAACGTATTGAATACCGTCGCTGGACAGGTGATATACCATGATATAGCGAAAAGCATCGGCCGGGGAGAAATTACCCGAAACCGTATGTTGTGATTGGACTTTAAAGGATAAAAAAAGCAATAACAAAATCTTTACGATCTTCATAAATTCTGATTTTTAGTTGGCATTATCTGCCTTGTAGGGGCCATAAACGGCATCCCTGAATTTTTTGTGCAATCCTATTTGGTCATAAGGGAACAGTTGTACGAACATGACGGCCGTGAGCTTATTTACGGGGTCTACCCAAAAAAGGGTGCTTGCAGCACCATCCCAATAAAACTCGCCTACTACGCCATGATTTTCATCTGCATCTGCAGGTGAGGCTACCCGAACGGCAAAATCGATTCCAAATCCTACCTGACCCTTGGAAGGTAACCAAGAACGCTCGGTGATGCTATCGGCCAACTGGTTAGTGGCCATGAGTTTTACCGTTTCCGGTTTTAATATTTGAACGGAATCAAGACTACCATCATTTACCAACATCTGGGCGAATTTCATATAATCGTCCAACGTAGAGGTTAAACCGGAACCACCTCGGGTCATAGGCCAGTGTTCCGTGTAATTGCTGTAGGTGACGGAATCCTTGACCAATTCCCCCTCCCCGGTTCGTATATAGAGTCTTGCAAATCGATCCCGGTCCCCTTCAGGAATAAAATAGCGTGTTTCTTGCATTCCAAGCGGGTCCAGCACATTGTTCCGTACATATTCTCCATAGGGGACCCCAGAAATCCGTTCCACCAAAAGGGCCTGTACATCTACACTTGGCCCATACTCCCATTGGGTGCCCGGTTGGAACCAAAGTGGGATGTCGCCTAATTTTTCCGCTAAATCACTTAGCGTAGTCTCACGATCGTAAATGTTTTTTTGCTCCAATAATTCGCTCAAGCCAGGAATATCCGGTCTGTTGGGAAACCCAGGAGTGTGCCGGGTTACGTCCCTTATGGTTACCGGCCGATCCAAGGGTTCCGTGGTGATATTTCCCTTTGGATCCATTCCTGTATAGACTTCCATATTGGAAAATTCCGGAGCATATTTTGATATGGGGTCGTCCAAATCGAATTTTCCTTCTTCATATAGTGTCATGAGGGCCGTTCCCGTAATGGGTTTGGTCATCGAGTAAATTTGGACGATGGTGTTCCGGTCCATAGGTTTTTGGGCTTCTTTATCGGCATAACCAAAGGCATTGAAATACACTTCTTGCCCATTCTCAAAAATCAAGGCCGATATACCTGCAATATTTCCAGCATCAACGAAGGATTTCAAGGTGGAATCTATTCTTTTTTTGGTGGCTTCCGTAACAACGGAAATTTCCACGGGCTCATTATCCGATTTATTAATTTCCTTCTTGCACGAAACCAATACTAGGAATGCAAGGCAAAAGCAACTTGCGATGGGTTTTTGAAGTTGTCCTAAGAAAGTATCCATACCTACTTTTTTGATTTTTTGTAAATGAACTCCATAAGGAAGCAGCTAAAGATAATTGAAATGGAAACGATTACCTGAGAATTTATGGCTCAGATTTGCCCAGTATCCAAATTGAAGGGAGGTATGAAAGTATAATGGAATAGGGCTGGGTGTCGTTTTTTAGGACCGAAATCTGATTATATTGCCTTCCTAAGCTATTAACAGTACCATTTACACATTGGAATGAATGTGCATTTTGATGGAGGATAGTACACTTTCCATCATTTCAATTTCCTTTTGATGGACAAAACCATCTGATTTTGCCACCTCCTCCATAAGATTCTCCAACATTTCCCTTTTTTCATGGGAAAAATTACGAACCATGGAGATGCTCTGTTCGGTTTCCAGAAAACGTGCCTGAATCAAAAAGTTGGCGTCAAAATCCAAAACCTCCATCAGTTTCCCAAAGGCGTTTATTTCACCGTCATGCACAACACCATCGGCATGGATAAGTGCATCAATAACCTTTACGATGGCCAGTTTTTCAGAGATATCAAAAGTCATATGTAAAGAACTTCACGTGGTTATTTAGAGTTTTAGCGGTTTTGCTAAGGTATCTGAATCAGGCTGTATCTGGGAGTTAATTCTGTTAAAATTGCTATTTTTTGGATTAACCACCTTTTTGCCCTTCCATTTTTGAGATATTTTCAATTCTAGCCCTTCTTTCAAAGGGTAACATCGCCTGTAATGCCTTATCCACGCTGGTAATTCCGTCAAAAGTCAGGAGCAAACGGAGCCCGTTACGGGTCTGCTTTTCCTTTATCCTACATTTTTGGTGGTTGGATTGTACGTATTGTAATATCCGGGTAAAATTCTCGCTTTGGTAGAAGTCGGATTGCTGGTCTCTTATAAAATAGCCGATCATCTTCCCCTGTTTCATTACTATTTTTTCAAGTCCGATGCCATTGGCGATCCATTTGATCCGTACGGAATTCAATAGGTCTTCGGCCTGGGGGGGCAGTTCCCCAAAACGGTCTATCAATTGTTTTTCAAAGTTCTGGAGTCCTTCCTCGTCATCTACCTGGTTCAAATCGGTATATAGTGTCAGCCGTTCCGTAATGTTATTGATGTAGTCATCGGGGAACAAGAGTTCAAAATCAGAATCTATCTGCGTCTCCTTTACATACACTTTTTCCTGGGGACCGTCCACTTCATCATACAGCTCCTTGAATTCGTTCTCCTTCAATTCCTCAATGGCTTCTGCGAGAATTTTTTGGTAGGTTTCAAAGCCGATTTCGTTAATGAATCCGCTTTGTTCGCCACCCAGTAAATCGCCGGCACCCCGTATTTCCAAATCCTTCATGGCGATGTTAAAGCCACTGCCCAGATCTGTAAATTGTTCCAGTGCCTCGATACGCTTTCGGGCATCCGTGGTCATAACCTCGTAGGGCGGGGTAATGAAATAACAAAAGGCCTTTTTGTTACCTCGGCCCACACGACCGCGCATTTGGTGAAGGTCGCTCAGTCCAAAATTGTTCGCATTGTTGATAAAGATGGTATTGGCGTTGGTAACGTCCAGGCCGCTCTCCACAATGGTCGTGGAAACCAGTACGTCAAACTCCCCGTTCATAAAGCCTAACATGAGGGTTTCCAATTTTTTACCGTCTATTTGGCCATGGCCTATCCCTACCTTGGCATCCGGAACCAATCGTTGGATCATGCCCGCTACCTCCTTGATGTTTTCGATTCTGTTATGGATAAAGAATACCTGACCGCCACGCTCAATTTCATAGCTAATGGCATCCCTAACGGTCTCTTCGTTAAAGCGGATTACTTGGCTTTCAATGGGATATCGGTTAGGTGGGGCCGTATTGATGACCGATAGATCCCTGGCGGCCATCAAACTGAATTGCAAGGTCCTAGGAATAGGGGTGGCCGTTAAGGTGAGCACATCCACATTTTCCTTGATGGATTTTAACTTGTCCTTTACCGATACGCCAAATTTCTGTTCCTCGTCCACGATCAACAGTCCCAGGTCCTTGAATTTTACGTTCTTGTTCACCAATTGATGGGTACCAATGATAATGTCCACCTTGCCGGAAGCCAAATTTACCAGGGTCTCTTTCTTTTCCTTGGCCGTTCTAAATCGGTTTAGATAATCGACCGAAACCGGCATATCCTTTAACCGTTCTGAAAACGTACGGTGGTGTTGGAAGGCCAAAATAGTGGTAGGTACCAAGACGGCCACCTGTTTGCCATTGTCAACGGCCTTGAAAGCGGCCCGTATGGCCACTTCTGTTTTTCCAAAACCTACATCGCCACAGATCAATCGGTCCATGGGGCGTTCGCTCTCCATGTCCTTTTTTACATCCTCGGTGGCCGTGCTTTGATCCGGAGTGTCCTCATAAATAAAGGAAGCCTCCAATTCGTTCTGCAAATAACTGTCCGGTGCGTATTGGAATCCTTTTTCCAAGCGTCTTTTGGCGTATACCTTGATGAGGTCGAACGCGATTTTCTTGACCCTGTTTTTGGTCTTGTCCTTTATTTTTTTCCAGGCACCGGAACCCAATTTGTATATTTTGGGAACGGCCCCGTCCTTGCCGTTGAATTTGGATATCTTATGAAGGGAATGGATGCTCACGTAAAGGATATCACGCTCGCCATACATGAGTTTGATGGCCTCCTGTTTTTTGCCCTCCACATCTATTTTTTGCAGTCCCCCAAATTTCCCGATACCATGGTCTATATGGGTCACATAATCCCCAATCTCCAATTTATTGAGTTCCTTTAAGGTGATGGACTGTTTTTTGGAATATCCGTTCTTGATATGGAATTTGTGGTAGCGCTCAAAGATTTGATGGTCCGTATAACAGACCAGTTTTAGATCATCGTCCACAAATCCTTGATATAAGGGAAAAACCAGGGTCTGGTAATGTACCTTTTCGTTTATTTCCTCAAAGATGTCATGAAACCTTTTGGATTGCTGTTCGCTCGCACAAAAAATATAGTTGGTATAGCCTTTGTCCCTATAATCGTTGAGGTTTTCGATCAATAGATCGAACTTCTTGTTGAAAGAGGGTTGGGGTTTTGTATGGAACTCAAATTGGTTTTGATTCTTTTGGGCGCCGTCTGCAGTTAATACGGTGAAGTTCTGCAATTGCTCCTTAAACGCCGCGCCGCTCAAAAAGAGTTCCGCCGGGTTGGCGTGTTTTATCTCCTCCGAGAGTTTTGAAAAGGCTTCCTTGGCTTTCTCGAAAAGGTCGTTGAGGCAACCAAAAAGTAAATCAGTATTCTTGCTGTATACCAGTGTATTCGCCGCAATATAGGTCAAGAAGGATTGTCGCTGTTCCGTAAGGAACTTGTTGGCCATATTGGGGACGATGGTTATGGTCTTTATCTTATCAATGGATAGCTGTGTGGCTACATCGAAGGTCCTAATGCTATCGACCTCATCGCCGAAGAATTCAATGCGGTACGGTTCGTCATTGGAGAAGGAATACACGTCCACGATACCCCCACGTACGGAAAACTCCCCAGGTTCGGTCACAAAGTCCACGCGTTTGAACTGATATTCGAACAGCACCTCGTTCAAAAAATCGAGGGACAGCGAATCGCCCACTTTCATCTTTAGGGTGTTCTTGTCCAGTTCCTTCCGGGTGAGTACTTTTTCAAAAAGTGCATCGGGGTAGCTAACGATAAAGGCCGGTTTTTTTTTGGAGTTGATGCGGTTCAAGACCTCGGCCCTAAGGAGTACATTGGCATTGTCCGTTTCCTCAATTTGATAGGGCCTTCTATAACTTCCTGGATAAAAAAGCACATGTTCTTCACCAAGGATCCTTTCCAGATCGTTGAGATAATAGGCGGCCTCCTCCTTGTCGTTGAAAATGGCCAAAAGCGGTCTTTCCTTTTTGTTAAACGTATCAGCAAGGACAAAGGACAGTGCAGAACCTGCCAAACCTTTTAGCCCAATACTTGGGTTTTCAAGGGCATCTGAATCTTGAACTTGGGAAATAGCGTCCTGCAGTTTCCCTAGTTTGGGAGACTGTTGATAAAGCGTTGCTATGGATGATTTGGTCAATCCAAGAAATTTGCGGCAAAAGTAACCCCAGATGGCTTACCAAGCAATTTTTTCCAGTGAGATTTTTAACCCTTTCAAGGAAACCAAGGGACGCAGATCATTTTTATTGAATATTGCAATAATCGGATTTTAGGCTTCAAAAAATCCTTACAAACCGGTCAAAAAAGCTCCTTTATGGTGATTTCAATGCTTTGCGACAACTAGAATTTGAAATCCACGTCAAAGCAGTTACGTACATCCCTAACGACCGTGTGTGCGTAATAGGCTACTCCCAAAAGAAGTTCCGCTCCCCCCACTATATAGGGATTGAGAAAGCCCAAAAGTTGCGTTCCCAACATCCCTGCCAAGAAACCCGAATTCATAAGAAGTAGCACGATCAAAACACTTGAAGTTTTCATTTTTTCTTTTATTTATTTGGTTCAGGTCAAATGTCGGGAACAGCCGTGCATTCCTTCTTGGCTATTTTGGCAAATGGAACGATTATTTATGCGATCCCCTAAATATCATGGGTAGTATTTTTGCAAAAATTACCTTAAATAACTTATATACAGTTAGTTGCGAAATTGTGTGGGACTTTGCCCAAATTCTTCCCGGAATGCTTTACTGAACCAGTTGGGGTCATTGAATCCTGTTTCAAAAGCAACTTCGGCAACCGTTTTATCAGAATTTTGGAGCAGTTCTTTCGCATTTTCCAAACGTACATGGCGTATGAAAATAGCTGTGCTCCTGTCCGTGATGGCCTTTAGTTTTCTGTAGAGTTGTGAGTCGCTCATGGCCATATCCTTGGCCAACTGCTCGCTGTCATAATCGGCATTGTCTAGATTTTTATGGATCAGTTCAACGGCCTTGTTTAAAAATCGTAGGTTCTTATCGGATTTGGCATCGGATTTTTTCGGTGAATGAAGGATGGAATTTTGGTATTTGGATTGTAACCGATTTCTTTTTTCGATGAGGTTTGAAATTCGAAGCTTTAGTTCCGCTTCGTTGAAAGGTTTGGCCAGATAGGCATCGGCACCGCTTTTTAAGCCATCAAGTACGTCCTCGTCCATGGACTTCGCGGTGAGCATGATGATGGGAATATGATCGGTTACTACATCTTCCTGAAGCAATTTGGTCATTTCATATCCGTCCATGAGCGGCATCATCACATCGGTAAGTATGATATCCGGTATTTCCCTTTTTGCCATTTCCAGTCCCTCTTGCCCGTTATAGGCAAACAATAGGTGGTATTGGGAATCCAACCTGGAGGCTATGTAGGCCGATATATCGGCATTGTCCTCCACAACCAAAACCGTATGGGCATTTTTTACTTTGCCGATTTCCTTTTCCCTTTGTGCATCTTGTGCCATTTGTCCGGGTTCCGTGTTGCGGATTTCTTCCGAGCTATAATCCTCCGTTGTTGGGGATAGGTTTGAAAGGGGTAGCTTTACTTTAAAAGTGGTGCCAATGTTTTCTATGGAATCCACTTCAATAGTACCATCCATAAGGTGTATCAACTCTTTGGTCAGGGAAAGTCCTATCCCAGTTCCAGAGGTAGTTGCGGAAGTTTTTGCAGCACGATAGAACCTATTGAAAATATGTGGTAGTTCCTCTTTTGGAATGCCCATGCCCTGATCTTGTATCGTTATGGTCGCCCTATCTTCCTCTTTGGCCACCAACACTTTGACCGTGCTACCCTGTTCCGAAAACTTGAGTGCGTTGCTTATCAAATTGAATAAAATTTGACGCATTTTTTCCGTATCTACCTTGCTGATAATGGCATCTTCGGCCTTAAAATATTTTAATTGGATATGGTTTGTTTGTGCAAGGCTTGAAAAACTATGGACAATATAATGGGTAAACGCCGCCAAGTTTATGGGGGTCATGTCCAGCGTTAGGTTACCAGTCTCCAATTTGGCCAGATCCAGCATTTCGTTCACCAACTTTAAGAGGTTTTTACTGTTCTGTTCAATGGCGCTCAGGGGAATTTTCATTTTTGCCCGTTCCCCAAATTCACTTTTTAAAGTGTTCAGGTAGCCAAGGATTACGGTTAGCGGCGTTCTAAATTCGTGGGTGATGTTGGTGATGAGTCGGGATTTGACATCGTCCAGTTCCTTAAGGCGTTTTGCCTCCTGGAACGCCATTTTTTGGCGCAACCGAAAACGATACATCAAATAACCGGTCCCAAGCAGTAGCAGCGCATAAACGAAATAGGCAAGCGTACTGTTATACCAAGGCGGGATTACGACAATTTTCAGTTCCAAAGGGTCCTTTTGCCAAAAGCCGTCCCTGGAACTACCTTGTATCTTCAAGGTGTGTTTTCCCTTTGGCAATTGGAGCAGTTGAAGTTCGTTGCTATAGCCAAGGGCGTTCCAATCCTCGTCATCAAAGGAATAATGGTATTGGGTATTTTTATTGGGGCGATAGTCAAAATCCGTGAACTGGATATAGCAGGGAAAGGAGTCGTGGTCCAACGTAATCCTTTTTGCCATGCTAAAGCCAAGGTCCAAAACGCTAGGATGCGTAATTGGGTTCACCTCTTTATCCTTTATTTTAAGGGAGGTAAGGGAAAGGTCGCCCTGCCAATCCAGCAGGTGAACATCGCGCGGGGAAAAGGAATTAAAGCCATTGATGCCCCCAAAATAGAGTACATTTTCTTTCGTATCGTTGAAATGGGCACCTAGGTTGAATTCAGAACTTTGCAGCCCGTCCTTGACTGTAAAGTGGGTAAACTTAGGTTGTTTTTTATCAAAACGAAACAATCCGTTGTTGGTACTCATCCATAACATGCCATCCTCATCCTCCAAGATGTTGTAAACATAGTCATTGCCCAAGCCCTCGGCTTTCCCAAAATGGATAAAGGAATCTGTTAGTTCATCGTATGTATCGATACCGCTTTGTGTGGCTACCCAAAGTGTCCCTTCGGCATCCAAAAAGGTGTTCAGTACGCTGTTGTTTTTCAATTCCCCTTCCTTGCCATTGGCAACATATGTTTTAAAAACGGGGTTTTGATAGTCACCTTCTTTGAAAGTCAATAGGTTAAGACCATTTTCAGAGCTTATCCAATACCGATTTTTTTGGTCCTGAACGATGTTGTACACAAAATCGGAACTGATGGAAGTTGCGCCATCCAACATCCCGTACCTCTCAAAAGTGATTTCATTACGGCTTAGGTCGCCCGTAAACCGGTTTAGGCCGCCCCCGTAAGTACAGACCCACATGGTCCCAAGACGGTCTTTGTAAATGCTCCGGGTGTTATCGTTGCTCAGGGAGCTTTGATCGTTTTCGTCAAAATAAAAGGATGTGATGTTGGGTTTTTGAGGATTGAAATTGTTCAGGGAAATTACCGAAACACCTTTGGTGGTGGCCACCCAAAGATTATTGTGGTCATCTTTTGCCATGCCCCTAATGACGTCGTACGCCAATTGCTGTTGAGTGCTCTCCTTTGAAATTACGTATACCACGCCATTTTGGTCAATACAATTGATTCCTTTTCGTGTGCCGATAAATAAAAAATCTGTATCCTTGAAAATGGTAAAGACGTAGTTGTTTGTAAGTGCTGGCCTGGTATCGGGGTTGACTGTCCTAAAGACATTTAGACCTTGGGAAGCGATGTCCAGATTATTGGTACCGATATAAATAAGTTCATCATGCACCAATACATCGTACACCCTGTTGCTGGTAATCGTGTTTGTGTCCTCCAGATCGCCCTTATACACATTGCCCGAAGCAAACCTACCCGTGGTTTTATCCAAACCTTCAAGCATGAAAAAACCGTTGTCCGTTCCCAAATAAAGTTGATTTTGGGTGTTAAAAATGGATTCAATAAAAAAGACCTCGTTGGAGGTAGCATCGTGCTCGGCAATGTTCAGAAAGGTGGTGGTATCCAATGCCTCGTTGTACAGATAAAGTCCGCGCGAAGTACCTAAGAGCCATTCATTTTGATATGGGATAATTTCCTCGATACTGCCAGGAAAGGTAGAATTGCCAATGGTCCATTCATTGTGATTGTCCGTAGTGCCTTTTAGTATGTTACCGGATTTGGTGCCCAGTAAAATGGTTTTCCCTTTTATCGCTATGGAGGTGATAATTTTATCAAGGGCCGAAAAATGTTCCGGGGCGAAATCACGGTCCTTTTTAAGCACCGTAAGACCAGTCTGGGGGGAATTAGTGTAAACGTTTCCATCTGTATCCAAGGCCAATGTGTTGTAGTTCCCATCTTCCATTGGGGCCTTTTTAAACGTGTCCGTTTCCGGATGGTAATAACAGACCCCTTTGCCCCCAGTGGCGACCCACAAGGTTCCGTCCTCACTTTCTAGCAGCCTATTGATAAAATTTCCCGATAGGGATTGCGGGTCGTTTTCATTGTGCTGGTACACTTTAAAGTTTTTACCATCGAACCTGTTTAGGCCGTCCTGTGTACCCAGCCATAAAAAACCATCACGGGTTTTGGTAATGCACCGAATGGTCTGTTGGGACAGGCCTTCATCGAGACCATAATGCTGAAAAAACAGGTCCTGAGAAGTACCTATTTGAATGCCGATTAGAAAAATAAAACAAACAACAAATCTGTTCACTGGTTTCCTGTTTTGCCCACCTTAAAATTAAACCGATTTAATATTGTAAAAAATAGCCTCTTTTAAAAACGAAATTGTATTTCTAGAAAGGATTTATGGATAATCGGTTGGTTTAGGGAATACAAATGGAAGACGTCCCTTTGGGATTAAGAGTGGAATATAAATTTAGGTAAATGGGAGTAATTGATTTTAAAAAGGAAATACTTTAATTACAGTTGTCGAGGACTTTTATAAAAAGGATTACTTTTTCTATACATAAAACCCTGCCACAGAATATAGCTAAGAATAAGTAGGGCACCTATCAAGGCGCTAAGTGCAATGACTTGATAATTGTTCCAATGCCTCACTGCAATAGCGACCAAGGCCCAGACACCTACGGCAGCGAACTCACGCATGAAACGTCTTTTTATGATCAATAAATTGAGGGCGGTGGCTACGGCTACAAGTATAATGGTCCAAGTGCTTTCCGATAAAGGAGCGCCCGTCCATCCAAGTTTGGTAAGAAAGGCCGATACATTTGCAATGGTCGCCACGGCGATCCAGCCGCTATACAGACAAATAGGCCACCAAACAAAGGCAATGAGCTCCTTGGGTGCATCCCACCGTTCCATATTCGTGTTCAGAACAATTCTGATCAATGAAAAAAGAATACCTAGCATGATCAAAACGGAAAGTCCCGTATAATCGTAAACAAAGGCAATTACCCAAGCACTGTTCAAGATATTGGCCAAGCAGAACCAATACCCAATTTGACTTATAAATTCCGTAGAGTTTCTAGTGAAAAAGGCCCGATGGATTTGAAAAATGGCAAATGCCAGGAGTCCCAAAAAAATCAGTCCCCAAATAGAAAAGGCATAGCCGGCGGGAGTGAATAGATTGCCATAAGTGTTGCTTACCTCTCCAATGGTGGTATCGTTAAGTCGCACGGCCTGCGAGATATAGTTCACCCCAATAACCAGTAGGACCGATAGGAGGTTTAGCACTGCATAGATCTTGTTCATAACTTTTTCTTTGTATAAACATACGGGAAACAAAGGATGTCCACGTGTGGTAACGAAGGAATTTTGGGTCGAGTTGCAATAAATTTTATGCCTTACGGCCATGTACCTGGACAGGCAGTACCGTATCCCCCAAAATGGCGAAGACTTCGCACTCCTTTGTAACCGCCATGGTATGGGATCCCGTAAACTCGCCCATTGCAGGTAATATCATCTGTACAGATGATTTGTAAAAACAGCGCAAACGCACGGATTGCCTACCAAGTCCGGTAAGACGGACGGCAGGGTGTAGATGCCCTGAAAAATTGAACTGGCCTTCCCGCTCCTCCGGATGGTGGGTCATGAAAAAGTTGCCCAATGAAAACTCAGGTGTGATGGTGATACCCAAGGCTTCATATTTCACGGGCGATATAATATCATGATTTCCCTCTACCAAAGTCAGTTGCATTTTTTTTTGCCCAACCCAATCTTCAAATAATTCCCATTCCTTGTTCAGTGAAGAATGAAAGAGATCTCCCATAAATACCACGTGTTTTGGGTCAAATTGGGCAATGGCTACGTCCATGGTCTCAAAGTTTTTTAAAAGGGCGTGTTGCGGTACGGCGGCACCATACTTCCTAAAATGGGAGATCTTTCCTAGATGTACATCGCTCATCATCAGCAGCGACTGGTTTTCCCAGAACAAGGCACCGGAATAATGTAACTGGAAGGATTCCTCTTTAATTTGAATGGGATGGGTCATGCGGGTAAAAATACAAATCTGGGTTTGATTTATTGAAATGTAAATGTATCTGTAAAGGACTAGTTTAAATAAGGATTCCACCTCTGGGGGCTAATGGTCTTACTTCATCAATAGGGCCGCCATTCTGCGGATACGGTCCTCCAACTTTTCACTGGAAAGTCGCTCACGGCTTAATCGGTCGGTGATTAAGGGGAAGGCAAAGGGCGTTGGCTTTTCACACTGTTTCCATATGATTTTTTGTGTCGCTATACGTTCCATGGAAAGTCGCAATCGACCTTCTTCCAGCTGATGTTCAAAGGTTTCCGTAAAGGCCTGTTGAAAGAGCAGATTGTCCGGTTCGTAATCCCTAAAAACTTCGAACAAGAGTTGCGAATTACTTTGTAAGTGCTTCATTTTGATGCCTTTGTTTGGGTAGCCGGTAAAGACCATCCCGCTAATGATCGCGATGTCCCTGAACTTTCGTCGTGCCATTTCGGTGGCGTTCAAACTTTTCTGTAGGTCGTCCAAAAGAAAATCGGTCGTAAAAAGGTTGTTGTCCAAAACCTGTTGCATATCAATCGGTTTGTCCGAAAGCAATTCAAAACCATAATCGTTAAAGGCGAGGGAAAAGGTAATGGGGGATAGCAGACTGATGCGATATCCCAGAAGACTTCCCATGGCTTCATGGACGAAACGTCCTTCAAAAGGGTAGAAAACCGCATGGTGACCATCCCTACTTTTAAAGGTTTCAATGAGGAATTCATCGGGTTGGGGCACGATGCTTTCCCTGCGCTGTCGTTCAAAAATGTGGGCCAGGGATCGGATTTCCACCGATTGGTTTTCCATCGCTTCACCGGAACTGTACAATTCGTTCCGAAGTAATTCCGACATCTGGGCGGAGAGCGTCAACCTACTGCCCATCCAACTAGAGACCTTGCTTGTTTTTTTCTTGGAATTTTTTACATGCACCTGCATATCCTTTATTCTAATGAATTCCAGATTCCTGCCAGCAAACGTGAAGACATCGCCCTTATTGAGTTTTGATACGAAGTATTCCTCAATAGTACCTATATAGCCACCCTTTTGATATTTCACGGTAAGGTTCACATCGCCAACGATGGTCCCGATTTGAAATCGGTGTCGCATGGCTACGCCCCTGTTGTTCACCTTGAATTTGCCGTCCTCCTCAATTTCCACTTTTTTATACTCATCATAGGATTGCAAGCTTTGGCTTCCCATGACCAAAAAGTTCAACAGCCATTGCCAATAATCCTCGCTCATTGCCTGATAGCAAAAGGTTTCCGATACTTCCTTGAAAATCTTATTTGGATAAAACCCATCGGAAATGGCCAAGGTGGTCAAATATTGCAATAGGACATCGTAACTATTCAGGTAGGGAATACGGTCCTCAACGGTATTGTGTTTCACGGCCTTTTGCAATGCCGAAGCCTCTATGAGTTCAATCGCATGGGTGGGCAAAAAATAGATAACGCTTTCCTTCCCCGGTCTGTGGCCACTTCTTCCCGCGCGTTGTAGAAAGCGGGCAACCCCTTTGGGCCCGCCAATCTGGACCACGGTTTCCACGGGGGCGAAATCAACCCCAAGGTCCAAGCTGGAGGTACATACCACCGCTTTAAGGCTTTCGTTTCGGATGGCGTTCTCTACCCAAATACGTGTTTCCTTGTTGATACTCCCATGGTGCATGGCTATTTCACCGGCAAACTCCGGGTGTTTTTCCAGAATCTTTTGAAACCAAATTTCGCATTGGCTTCGGGTATTGGTAAAGAGTAGGGTAGTCCTGCTGTTCTTGATGATGGGGACTACATACTCCAACAAATGGAGTCCAAGGTGTCCCCGCCATGGGAAGGTCTCCATTTTATTGGGAATGATACTTTTGACCGTTATTTTTTTGTTGAGGTTTGCCTTGATCAAGACCGAATTTTCCAAGGCTTTGGAGGCAGGGCCCAACAAAACTTCGCGGGCCTGTTCCATATTCCCTATAGTAGCCGAAATGCCCCAAATACGAAGTTTTTTGCAAATCGATTTGAGTCGGGACAGGGCCAGTTCCATTTGTACGCCCCGTTTGGTTCCCAAAATTTCATGCCACTCATCCACCACTATGGCCTGGCAGTCCTTGAATATTTTGTCATAGCCTTTTGTGGCCAAAAGGAGCTGCAGGCTTTCCGGGGTGGTAATCAGTAAATCGGGCATTTGTTTTTTTTGCGCTGCCCTAGTTTTGGTAGTGGTGTCCCCAGAGCGAATTCCCACGGTCATTTGGGTTTCCAAATCGGTAACAACACGCTCGGCCGATTGCTTAATTTCTTGGGATAATGCTCTTAATGGGGTAATCCAAATGGCCTTGAGCCCTTTTTTATGCTTAGTCTTATAATTTGGATTTTGTTTGATGTAATTAAGAACTATGGGAAACCATAGGGCATACGTCTTGCCACTTCCGGTAGGGGCGTTCAAGAGTCCGTTTTTGCCCTGAAGAAATGCTTTCCAGGTGTCCTTTTGAAAGGGGAAGGGTTTCCAGTCCTGATTGGTGAACCAAGAATTTGCGATTTCAAAAAGTTGTTGTCGGTTCATATTACGAGCGCAGCGAAGTAATCTGTTGAAGTATTCTAAATTTAATTTGGAACGAAGCAATCCGTTCAATATAAGGTAAAAGTTATTCAGAATCCACTTCCCTATCAAACCAGTCTTCTGACAAATCTTTCCATTCTGGGTTCTTGGAATTAATGGATTCTTCCTTCCGCTTCCGATTGCCTGCTTTTAATTGCTGCTCCCTTTCAAAGGCATCTTTTACATCTTCAAATTCCTCAAAATAAACGAGTTTATCGCAATTGTATCTTTTTGTAAACGCATTGGGATACTTTCCTTCTTTATGATCTCTGATTCGCCTTTTCAAGTTGTTGGTAGCTCCTACGTAAAGTACCGTTTTGTTCTTGTTTGTTAAAATGTAGCAATATCCTTTCATATAACAATTACAAGCTCAGCGAAGCAATCTGTTTCAAGTCGGTTCTTATTTGCTTTAGCTTTGTTCTTCATTTTAGTTAAGTGGTTTTTTATTGAGAGATTCCTTCATTCCGCTTTGGCGGAATTCGGAATGAGTGCTTTCAAATCACCCAAACTATTCGCTTCATGAATGTTTTTATCCTGTCGCCATCGTAGCATACGGGGAAAACGGGTAGCAACGCCACTTTTGTGCCTATTGGACAGGGCGATTCCTTCAAAGGCAATTTCAAACACATGATGTGGGGTCACACTTCGTACCGGGCCAAAACGTTCCAATGTGTTTTTCTTGATCCATGCATCCAATGTTCTAAATTCGGCATCGGTGAGTCCGAAGTACGCTTTCGCAAAGGTCACCAGTTCCCGTTCCCCGTTCTCATTTTCGTCCCATAGGGCGAAAGTGTAATCGGTAAACAAATTGCTTCTGCGCCCGTGCCCTCGCATGGCATAGGTAAGCACGGCATCAATGGTCAATGGATCCACCTTCCATTTCCACCAATCCCCTTTTTTTCGGCCTACGAGGTACGGTGAGTCGAGTTTTTTGAGCATGAGGCCTTCACTGTGTTTTTCTCTGGAAAGCTCCCTTTCTTTGGCAACCTCCTGCCAGGAATCAAACTGCATGGTTTCCGAGAGTTGTAGGGGCAAATCACTTCGATTTCGTTGAGTGCCCCCACTTTCACTTTGCTCTGTAGTTTTTGATTTCTGGTGGCTGAGCGTAGTCGTAGCCACGGTTTCAAACAGAGCTTCCAACAATTGTCTGCGTTCGGAAAAAGGTTTCTGCCGGATATCCGTTCCCTGCCATTCCAATAAATCATATGCTTTAAGAATGACGGGAACTTTTGTGAGGAGGGATTTTGAAACCGATTTCCTCCCGATTCGTTTTTGCAAGTCGTTAAAGGTCCCTATTTGTCCTTTTGGGTAGGGTAATATTTCGCCATCGATGACCGTTCCATTGGGAATAAAACTGATAAACTGTTCAAATTCCGGGTACTTGTCTGTAACCAGTTCCTCGCCCCGGCTCCAGACAAAGATTTCATCATTTCTTAGGATGACCTGTGAACGTATACCGTCCCATTTGTGTTCCATGGACCATTCGTTAACATCGCCCAAACTTTCCGGGACTTCTTCCAGCGCATAGGCCAAATAAAAGGGATAGGGTTTGGATAGGTAGTCGGATTTGTGCTCTTCCAAAACCAGTTGCTGAAAGGAAATTGTATTGGGGTCCCAATTCCCCATTAACTTATAGGCGAGAATGTCCTCGTCAATTTCAGTGGCCTTGGAGAGTGCCCTTGTCATCAATTTCTGACTCACTCCAATGCGAAAGCCGCCTGTTATCAATTTGGTGAAAACGAACCGTTCGTAATAATCCAGTTCCTTCCAATTTTCAAAAAGATATTGCTTTTTGTCATGGTCCGATTTCTTTTTGAGCGCTATCATCTCCTCCAAGAATTGGGTCAGGGTCTTCCCTGTGGACGCTTTTGATGAAGGGACCACCAAGGAGATGGTTTCGGCCAGGTCGCCAACAATGTGGTAGCTCTCCTCAAAAAGCCATAAAGGGATGTTCGCAAGTTCCGATGCCCATTCCCTTAAAAGTGTCGTGTTCACGGGTCTGGGAGGCCTGCGGTGCGATAGGATGGCGATGGTCCAAACTTTATCGGTATCATTAGCCTTCAAAAAGTATTGGGTGAGGGCATCAACCTTAACGGTAGTCTTGTTAGTGCTGTCCAGCGTCTTAATAAGTTGCGCAAATCGTTTCATGATTCAGATACCGATTTAGAGGTTTCCATCTCGCCCTGTTCGCCTTCATATTGAGTGGCTTCGGTGCGTGCATCGTATCCTTGTTCCCTAAGGTATCGGGAAAAAATATCGCTATAGCCATGCGTACAAATGACTTTTTCTGCGCCTGTAGCTTCAATACTGGAAAGTAAGCCTTGCCAATCGCAATGATCGCTAAGGACAAAACCTTTGTCGATGGCTCGTCTGCGTCTAGCTCCCCGAAAGGTCATCCAACCACTTGCCGATGCCGTTACATAGGGCACCATCTTCCTGATCCAAGGGCTGCCATGGGCACTGGGAGGGGCTAAAACGATGTTTCCCAAAAGTTCCTTTTTGGTGGTTTCTTTGATAACCAATTTGGTGGGTGGGAAGGAGACCATCGGCCTTAGGACTTCCGTCATATTTTCAATGGCGCCATGGGTATAGATAGTACCAATATCGGTATCCAAATACTTTAACAGTCGTTGTGCCTTTCCAAGACTATAGCCAAATAGGATGGAGGTCTTACCTTCCTTTTTGTTTTGCCGCCACCAATCGTTGATGTCCGCTAACACTTCTTTTTGGGGCAACCATTTAAAGGCTGGAAGTCCAAAGGTACATTCGGTGATAAACGTATGGCTTTTTACCGGCTCATAAGGGGTGGATATTCCATCATCCTCCGTTTTGTAATCCCCGGTAAATACCCAAACCTCTCCTTTATGTTCTACCCTTACTTGCGAGGCCCCAATGATATGTCCCGCGGGATGTAGACTAAATTTTACGTTGTTTATGGTGAAGGTTTCGCCCCATTCAAATCCAGTGGTATTAATGTCGCCCAACCGATGTGAAATAATGGGAATGTTCCTTGGATGCGTGATATACTGTTCGTTTCCCCAGCGACTGTGGTCCGCATGGCCGTGGGTGATAATAGCCTTTTTAACAGGTTTCCACGGATCTAGGTAAACGTCCGCTTTTTCACAATAGATACCTTTATCGGTAAATTTTAAAAGGGGTGATTTCATCTGTTTATATTTAATGGTATTAAATGGTCAGATGCAATTATTCACATCGCTGTTTATTGTATTTTAAAAAGGTATTCATGAATCTTTGATTTCGCCAATAACCATCAAGGTGGGAATCAGGACTTGTTATGGCTCATTTCATAGAATCGTGAAGTTACAAATTTGCTTAGAAACAAAGTTGGGCAGGATATAAACTATGACCTGTAAAAAAATTATATTTGCCCAATAAAACAAAATACGATTATGGCCATTGCAGATTTATATACCAGTGGAGAACATAGAAGAAATTTGGCACATTTTGCGGCCCTCGCTACTCTTGCCTCTGTTGATGGAGAGGTAAGTACGGAGGAAAAGCTTTTATTGGACCGATTTGCCACCAAACTGGATATCACACAGTCCGAATATAAGGAAGTCCTTAAAAAAGAGAACAAGTATCCTATTGAGGCGCCGCTTGATTCCGAGAAACGTTTGGAGCGACTTTATGATTTGTTCAGGATTATTTATTCTGATCATGAAATGGATCCGGAAGAAAAGATTCTGGTTAAAAAATATGCTATTGGACTAGGTTTTAATGGGGAAAAGGCAGATAAAGTTATAGAACGTTCCGTTCAAATTTTTGGAGGTAAACTTGATTTTGAGGATTACCTCTATTTGGTCAAGAAATAATTTACAAAGCACTTGAAACAGAAAGGGGAGCGATTCGCTCCCTTTTTTATTGGCACCGCCAAAAGGTATAATACACCAAGGCTTGCCCGCCTGAACGCCAGTCGGGCAGGCATCAAAATTAAAAGTTCGTTTTCGAAGAATATCTCCTGAGCTTGCCCCGAGGTTGTTTACTGGTACTTATCCAGGAATTCCTGCAGTTTTTCCACCATTTTCCGGCTACCGCAGAAAAAGGGAACACGTTGGTGCAGTTCGGTAGGTTGTATGTCCAGAATCCGCGTTTTACCACCAATGGCGATTCCGTTCGCCTGCTCTGCAATAAAGGCCATGGGATTGCATTCATACAGTAATCTCAATTTTCCGTTTCCAGTGAGGCTACTTTTGGGGTACATATAAATGCCGCCCTTTATCATGTTCCGATGAAAATCCGATACCAAAGACCCAATGTACCTTGATGTGTAGGGCCTGTCTTCTTCCTCCATTTGGCAATATTTGATAAAGTCCTTCACCCCTTGATGAAAATGAACGTAGTTCCCTTCGTTCACGGAATAAATCTTGCCGTTTTCTGGAAATTTCATATTGGGGTGCGATAGGTAAAAGGTTCCCAAAGCTGGGTTGAGGGTAAAACCGTTAACACCATCGCCAGTTGTGTAGACAATCATGGTGGAGGTTCCGTAAACAACGTAACCCGCGGCAACCTGTTGGTTACCAGGTTGTAGAAAGTCCTCAATGGTGACTGGGGTACCAACCGGGGTCACCCTTCTGTAAATGGAAAAGATAGTACCTACAGATACGTTTACATCTATATTGGAGGAACCGTCCAAAGGGTCTATGAGCACTACATATTTATTCTGATGGTTTTCATCACTGCTGTTTATAGAAATGAAACTATCCTCTTCTTCGGATGCTATTCCACAGACAATTTCCCTATTGGTTAAGGTCTGTATGAACTTTTCATTGGCAAAAACATCCAATTTCTGTTGGTTTTCCCCTTGGATATTGGTCTCGCCCGAGGTACCAATTATATCCACTAGCCCCGCCTTGTTGACTTCGTGGTTTACCACCTTGGCAGCCAAACGAATGGCGTTGATTAATTTGGATAGTTCCCCAGAGGAATATTGGAAAGATTTCTGGTTTTCAATGATAAATTCCCCTAAGGTTTGTTTTCTGAAGGCCGACATAGGATATAAAGGTTGATCTCACTACAAATAACGCCTATTTTGTGAAACTCTTGTGTTTGGTTTTCACTTCTTTGTTTAAAATTATAACTTTGTGTTTTATTTGTAACAATGAATTATAATATCAGAGCTTCCCGAAGGGAGGATATGGTACAGGTGTTGGAATTGATCCGGGAGCTTGCCGTATTCGAAAAAGAGGAAAATGCGGTTGAGGTTACCGTGGCCGATCTGGAAAGGAGTGGCTTTGGAGATGATAAGTTATTCCACTGTTTCGTGGCCGAACAGGAAGGGGTTATCGTTGGAATGGCCTTGGTCTACCCCAGATATTCTACATGGAAGGGACCCATCATCCACTTGGAGGATCTCATCGTCACGGAGAAAATGCGTGGAAGTGGTTTGGGGACCGCTTTGTTGAATAAGGTAGTGAAGTATGGCCACAAATTGGGTGTAAAAAGGATAAGTTGGGAGGTGCTCGATTGGAACGAACCTGCTATTGAATTTTATAAAAGCAAAGGTGCAGATGTAAAACGCGATTGGGACGTGGTGCACTTGGATGAAAAAGGGATAGCCAACTATTTGGCGAAGATTTAAAATTTTAGAATCGTAATTCGTGTATGAGAGTATTTAAGTTTGGAGGTGCCTCCGTGAAAGATGCGGAAGCGGTAAAAAATGTAGTAAACGTATTGCAGACAGTAGGCTATGAAAACACGCTGTTAGTAGTTTCCGCCATGGGAAAGACCACCAATGCCATGGAAGAGGTGGTAAATGCCTATTTTAAGAACAAGAAGGACATTCCCTCGAAAATATCTAACATTGTGGAGTACCACAACGGCATCATAAACGATCTGTTTGAGAACAAACAACATAAAATTTATAAGGACTTTAAGGTGTTGATCGATGAGATCAACGGATTTTTGGTCTGGAACAAATCCCCCAATTACAATTTTGTCTATGACCAAATTGTAGGATATGGAGAATTGATTTCTACCACCATTATCAGTGCCTATTTGGAGAAAGTCGGTATCGCCAATAACTGGTTGGACGTGCGCAATTATATCAAGACCGATAACAGTTACAGGGACACTACCGTAAACTGGGAAAGGACCCAGGCCAATGTAGCGGATATCGATAAGAAGGTACTGAACATCACCCAAGGTTTTTTGGGTAGTGACGACAACAACTTTACGACCACTTTGGGAAGGGAGGGGTCGGATTATACCGCTGCCATTCTCGCCTATTGCCTTAATGCAGACTCCGTGACCATCTGGAAGGATGTGCCCGGTGTTTTGAACGCAGATCCTAGATATTTTAAGGAAACGCAGTTGTTGAACAATATATCCTATCGAGAGGCGATCGAACTTGCCTTCTATGGTGCATCGGTCATACATCCAAAGACCCTGCAGCCGTTACAGCGTAAGGAAATACCCTTACATGTAAAATCATTTTTGAACCCCAAGGACCCCGGGACTACGGTGGGCAAGGGCATGGGCATCGAACCCAAAGTTCCCTGCTTCATCGTTAAGAAAAACCAAGTGCTTATGAAATTGTCCTCACTGGATTTTTCCTTCATGGTGGAGAACAACATCAGTGAGATTTTCAAGCTATTTCATGACTTTAAGATCAAGGTGGACCTGATCCAAAATTCCGCAATAAGTTTTTCAGTTTGTGTAGATAACAAATTTGGTGGTTTGCAAGATCTTTTACAGCAATTAAAAAGTAAGTTCAAGGTGGTACACCATGAGGATGTTTCGCTCTACACCATCCGGCATTTTAACGCCCAAGCACTCGAATCCTTGGTCAATGGGCATGAAGTTCTGTTGGAACAGCGGGGTAAGGAAACGGTGCAATTAGTGGTGAAATAGCCTTCTGCGCTATTTTTTCCCTTCTTTAAAATAGTGACCTCCACTACCATTTTCCTATATTTATGCCCTGAAATTGTTTAGGGTATGGGTTTAGTGACCGCAAAAGAAGTGGCAAAGGCCGTTAACTTGTCCAAGTACGGCTTTCTGGGAACTTTTATAGGTTGGGTGTTGATGAAGGTCACCCGCATATCCGGTGTCAATAGGTTTTACGATAGTATTTCGCACTTGGAAGGCAAGGAATTTACCCAGGCCGTTTTGGACCATTTTGAAATCGATTTTGAAATTCCCGAAGAGGATTTTAGGCGATTGCCCAAAGACGGCCCGTTCATCACCATTAGCAACCATCCCTTGGGAGCTATTGACGGTGTTCTGCTGATGAACCTATTGCTTCCCAAAAGACCGGATTTCAAGATCATGGCCAACTTCCTGTTACAGCGTATGGTGCCATTGGACCCTTACATTCTTCCGGTAAATCCGTTCGAAGGGCATAAGGATGCCAAAAGTAGTGTGAGCGGATTTAAAAGGACACTCACACATCTAAGGGATGGGCATCCCTTGGGGATATTTCCGGCAGGGGAAGTTTCCACGTATCGCGATGGAAAATTGATCGTGGACAAACCTTGGGAAGATGCTGTCTTAAAGCTAATAAGAAAGGCGGAGGTACCGGTAGTCCCTATTTATTTTCATGCCAGAAATAGCAAGCTTTTTTATAGGCTTTCCAAACTGAACGATATTTTTAGAACGGCTATGATTCCTTCACAGGTATTTTCACAACATAACAGACCCATAAAAATCAGGATCGGCCAGCCTATAACGGTACAGACCCAAAAGGAACAGGAAGACATGGTGGAATTTTCAGATCTGTTGCGAAGAAAGACCTATATTCTCTCCAACGCCTACGAAAAGGAACGGCTGATAGACCAAATACCCACTTCCCTAAAAATCCCCAAACCGCCCAAAAAGATTGCTTCCGCCATGCGAAAAGAGGTGATGCAGGGCGAAATCGAAAAGCTTCGGGAAAAGGATTGCAGGTTGTTGCAAAGTAAGAACTACGAGGTTTTCCTAGCCAAGGAGAAGGATATGCCTTTTATCCTCAAGGAAATTGGACGGCAGCGAGAGGTTACCTTTCGGGAGATAGGGGAGGGCACCAATAATTCCATTGACCTGGACAAGTTCGATTCCTATTATTACCATCTTTTTTTATGGGACGATGCGGAAAAATGCATTGTGGGTGCCTACCGCATGGGTCTGGGTTCGGAAATTTTCCCGGAATACGGTATCGACGGGTTCTATTTGCAGGACCTGTTCAGGGTAGAACCGGAATTGTATGGGATGATGAAAAATTCCATTGAAATGGGAAGGGCCTACATTACCAAGGAATACCAGCAAAAACCCATGCCCCTGTTCTTATTATGGAAAGGGATCGTCCATACGACCTTGCGCCATCCGGAGCATAAATACCTAATAGGGGGCGTAAGTATCAGCAACCAATTTTCCAATTTTTCAAAGAGCTTGATGATCGAGTTTATGAAGTCGCATTATTGGGATCCCTATGTGGCCCAATACATTCGGCCCAAAAAGGAATTCAAGGTAAAGCTTAAGGATGCCGATAAAGAGTTTGTCTTTGATGAGACACAGGCCGATTTAAATAAGTTCGATAAGATGATCGATGAGGTGGAACCCGGTAGCCTGCGTTTGCCCGTCCTTATCAAAAAATACATCAAGCAGAACGCCAAAGTGGTCGCATTTAACGTGGACCCCTTGTTCAATAATTCTGTGGATGGTCTCATGTACATTAAAATAGCCGATTTGCCCGAAAGTACCGTAAAACCGGTCATGGAGGAATTTCAGGCGGAATTGGAACGCAAGTTGGCTGAATCCCAACAAAATCAAGAATAAGGTTTTAATCTATACCGATAACCGTACTGCGTCTTTCAAAAAGTACGTTATCAATCCAAACACCGTTCAAATTTCCAACCTGCTCGCGGACACCGATTTTTCTGAAACCTACCGATTCGTGTAGTTTTATACTTGTTTGGTTCAATGGAAAAATCCCCGATTGTAAGGTCCAAAATCCTTGTGCTTCACTTTCCAAAATCAAATGTTCTAAAAGGGCTTTTCCAAGGCCCAGCCCCCTGTACTTTTCACCTATGTATATGCTGACCTCCGCTACGCCCCTGTATACATGTCGGCTAGAGACAGGTGCTATCGCTGCCCATCCAGCAAGATTGTCCTCATAAAGTCCCACAAACCGACAAATTTTCAAGTGTGACCTGTCCCATTTGTCGTAAGTGGGAATCTGGGTCTCAAAAGTGGCCATGCCTGTATCAATTCCTTCTTTGTAGATCGTGGCCACTTGAACCCAATCGGATGGGTCCATGGTTCTAATGGTAATCATTGGTATTTTGATGGTTAACAACAACCATTGCCAGGGGCACAAGCTGAAGCTGGGGCCACAACTGTTTCAGGAACGCCACATAGTTCCTTTGCCTTGCAATCCGTTTTTTCTACCCCTAACTTTAAAATTAGGTCCTCATTGGAAACTTCATAGTCGTTAACGAACAGTTGTGCGGTGTGAAAATTATTGTTGCTATATTCAAATTTTACCTCAACGTCCCTTTCCATGGGCTTTACTTTGTCGACTTTTTTAAGAATGGAAAGTGCTTTATAGGCTGACATATAGTCCCTTTTT
Source organism: Maribacter sp. PR66 (assembly GCF_028464205.1). Lineage (NCBI taxonomy): Bacteria > Pseudomonadati > Bacteroidota > Flavobacteriia > Flavobacteriales > Flavobacteriaceae > Maribacter > Maribacter sp. PR66. Next base: position 209,721 of record NZ_JAQPCH010000001.1, on the reverse strand, counting down.
CCGATTTCCAAAGGACTTTCCCATAATTGAATGATAGTTTCTTTCCAGAAGTCTGGACGGGCACCACAGTCTACGGAATCAATGGTTACATTTTTAACTTCCGTTATGTGGTAATTGGCGCCTACCAATTGGCCAGGGGCATACTCAAAAAGTAAGTTTTTACCAGAATTTACTTCGAGGATATTTAAAAGCTCTTTTGTCTTCATATTATGATTTTTTGTTTTAACAACAGTTTGTTTTGGTCTTATTGAAAAAGGTGTTCAACATTTCTTGAATAGCCGACCATCTTTCCAGATTGATGCAATAGCATACCCGTTTCCCTTCTATTTCCCCAGAAATTAAACCGATACTCTTCAATTCTTTTAAATGCTGGGAAATGGTAGGTTGGGCCAAGCCTATTTCGTCTACAATATCGTTGCAGATACAGGCTTCCTGCTTGCTTATATATTCGAGGATGGCGATCCGTGCAGGATTAGCCAACACCTTAAAGATAACGGCCAGTTCGTTCTGCTTGTCAGTAAAAATTTGTGTTTTGGTAACCCCCATCATAATATTTATATATTGCAATATTACGATAATAAATTAAAATAAAAAAAGCCTTTTTCATAAAGGCTTTTAAATTTTAGAACCAAGGTTTCTTGCCCACCTGATAGGTGTTATAAAACTCTTCGTCTGATTTGGTAAGATAGATAATCCCTTCAATCAAACCGACTAATCCCGGAATCCAAACAAACAACAGCCCAACGGCTAAGCATGACAAAACATAAGCAGCTAATGAAACCCCTAAAAGGATGAATCCTTCCTTTTGATAGCCTAGTATGAACTTATGTACCCCAAGCGAACCCAATAAAATTGCTAGAATACCCGCCAATACTTTTTTGTTCTCACTTCCACCAGTAGCACTTTTTAAGCCTTCAGTGAATTCATTTGCGGTCTTTTTTGCTTCATTGGCGAAATCGTTGGCAGCATCTTCTGCCTTATCGCCAAAATCTTTGTTTTCTTCTGACATGGTATTATTTTTAGGTGGTTAATTATAATTTAAAAGTAAAGAATAAAACGTTATCACAAAAAAACTTTATCATTAGGTTCCCAAAGCTCCAATTTATTGCCATCTGGGTCTAGAATCCAACCAAACTTACCATAATCGTATTCCTCAACTTCCCCGACAATTGTAACTCCCTCCTTTTTCAATACTTCTAAAAGTTCAATTAGGTTTTCAACTCTAAAGTTCATCATGAAGGAGGAAGTACTGGGCTTAAAGTATTGGGTATCTTCGTTCATAGGGCTCCATTGGGTGGAGCAGTCATTTCCTTGCTCATCCTTCCACCAAAATGTACATCCGTACTTATCTGTATTTAAGCCAAGGTGTGTTTTATACCACTCTTTTACTTTTTCTGGATTAGACGTCTTAAAAAAGAATCCGCCCAATCCAGTTACCCTGTTTTTCATACGTTTCTTATTTTCCAGTTTTATTCTCGTAAAGGGCTATCCAGTCCTGAACGCTCATTTTGCGCGCTAGATTCCCAATTAGTACATAGGGAATGTCGTCCAAGTTCTTGAACCTAATACAGCTTTTCCCCATATCCAATTTACGTTTACTGTGTTTAGGATATTCCGTTTTAAACCAATCCAACAACCTGGGGTCCGCGTACAGACCGTAATGATAGAGGGCTACAAAGTTCTTTTGGGACGCCAAATTTATAAAGGGGAGAGGAAGTTTCGGATCTACATGGTAACCGACGGGATACAGGCTATGCGGCACTACATAGCCCAACATGCCATAGCTGATCTGTTCCTCAAAACCTTCCGGTAGATTTTCCAGGATGTTTTTCCTAATTTCCAAAATTACCGCCTTTCTTTCTTCGGGCAATTGGGAAATATAGTCTTCTGGTGAATCCGCCTTGTACTGCATCTCAAACGTGTTGGTCTATTAAAATGGGGTTGCCATCTGGATCTAATAACGTAATGCTGGCAGGTCCCGAGGTGCCTTCTTCCACTTTTCTAACAAGGTTTAGGCCTTTGCCCTCTAGCTGCTTTTGGATGTCACGAATATCGGTATAATTGTTCAAGGTATTGGCATTGGAATCCCAACCGGGATTATAGGTGAGGATATTCTTTTCAAACATACCTTGAAAGAGTCCAATGGTAGAGGTTTCATTTTTTAGAATCAGCCAATTTTGTTCAATATCGCCATGGAAAACCGAGAAACCCAAAGCTTCATAAAACGCTTTGGAGGCCTTAATGTCCTTGACACTAAGGCTTACGGAAAAAGAGCCTAAGTTCATTTTAAAGGTGTTTAAGTTTGACTATCAATCCCTTAAGCTACAAATTTATTTTTGATTTTGTCCACCACGGTCTGTGCCAACTTAATTTTGCTCTCTACCGTCCAACCGGCCACATGGGGGGAGAGGATGACATTTTCCGCATGGGTCAAATATTCAAAGGCCTCGGGAAGTCCTTTTCCGGCAAACATATTTTCAAAGGAGGATTTTTCATATTCAAGGACGTCTAAACCAGCGCCCAACACTTTCCCCGATTTCAAGGCACCGACCAAATCGGCCGTATTTATGCATTTGCCACGGGCCGTGTTGATGATCCAGATATCATTGTGGAATTTGCTCAAAAATTCCGTATTGACCATGCCTATGGTAGCATCGGTTTGGGGAACGTGCAGGCTTAGGACATCGGTTCTCTGGTGTAACTCCATGATGCCTACTTGCCGGGCATTTTCATCCTCTACGCCACCTATGATGTCATAACAGATAACCTCCTCTACATCAAAACCCTTTAGTTTTTTGGCAAAGGATTTTCCCATGTTTCCGTATCCTACGATACCTACTACCTTACCCTCCAATTCTACCCCTCGGTTGCCTTCGCGGTCCCATTTGCCGTTCCTGACTTCGGCATCAGCCTTGTTCAATTTATTGAAGAGAGACAGGAGCATGCCCAAGGCATGTTCCCCAACGGCGTTTCTATTTCCTTCCGGCGCAGCGGCCAAAAATATGCCCAAGGACTTGGCATACCGGGTATCGATATTCTCCAAACCTGCGCCCAAGCGTCCAATGAATTTTAAGTGCTTCGCCTTGTCCAGAAAAGAGGCGTCAATGGTAAATCGGCTTCGGATAATGAGTCCGTCGTAGTCCCCAATTTTCTCTTCTATCGCTTTCTTTGTGGAAACATAGTCCTCATCATTTACAAACCCCATTGCGTTGAATTGTTCAATAATCAAGGGATGGTTTCTATCTACATGAAGTACTTTCATAGGATATTTAAATTTTTGGATAGGTGGTCTGGGTGAGGTCATGGGTTACATTGCCTGTATGGGCCGTGGAAATTTTTTCAAATAAAAGGATATGGACTTCCTTGCCCTCATCGGTCTTGGGACAATGTTCCACCCCTTTTGGTACGACAATAATTTCACCTTCCCTTACTACTTCGGTACGGTCCCTAAATTGCATGTAGAGTGTCCCCTTTATGACCTGAAACAATTCATCTTCATGTTCATGGGAATGCCAAACAAACTCACCTTTAACCTTTGCCAATAACACCTGCATGTCGTCCACGACCGCTATTTGATGTGGGTGCCAATACGTGTTGAACCGACTATGTTTTTCCTGAAGATTGATGGTTTTCATTTTTGAACGGATATTAAGTTCAAATCCCCAAAATAAGCTTGGCGATCATAAAATATATGAGGATGCCAAAAATATCATTGCTGGTGGTGATAAAGGGACCCGTGGCAATGGCAGGGTCTATGCCCCTTTTATGCAGGAACAAGGGCACAAAAGTACCGATCAGTCCAGCTACTATAATGACCGCTATCAAGGAGATGGAAATAGCAAAGGAGATATTGACCTTGCCTTCATAGGACCAAACAAATATAAATAGTAAAATAGCGAGTATAATACCGTTCAAGGTGGCCAACAACATTTCCTTTATCAATCGGTTGCTGATACTTCCCTTTAAATCGTCATTGGCAAGGCCTTGTACGATGATGGCACTGGATTGTACCCCTACGTTCCCGGCCATGGCGGCGATTAACGGGGTAAAAAAGAAAATAATGAACTGCTCCTGTTTGAAATCCTCCTCAAAGCCACCCATAATCATAAAGGCACCAATACCGCCAATAAGGCCCAAAATCAGCCATGGTAACCGTGCTCTGGTCAAATCAAGGATACTGTCGTCTGCCTCTACATCCTGCGAGATACCCGCAGCCATTTGATAGTCCCTATCCGCTTCTTCCCTGATTACGTCCACGATGTCATCAATGGTGATACGCCCCACCAACCTGCCAATCTCATCCACAACCGGGATGGCTTCCAAGTCGTATTTGGACATGATCTTGGCAACCTCTTCCGGTTTTTCATTGACGTTGACGGAGTCTACCTTGGGAATGTAGACATCTTTAATATGTGTTTTAGTGGAAGTGGTCAACAGGTCCTTGAGCGACAACCTGCCAATGAGCTTGTCTTCTTCGTCCACGACATAAATTGAATGTACGCGGGTCACATTTTCGGCCTGGGCGCGCATTTCCTTTACACAGGTGAGTACGTTCCAGTTTTCCCTTACTTTTACCAATTCCTTGGCCATAAGGCCCCCGGCGGAATATTCATCGTACCGAAGCAGGTCAACGATATCCTTCGCATGCTCCCGGTCCGCTATTTCAGAAATTACCTTTTGAACCATTTCCTGCGGAAGTTCCCCAATGATATCCGCGGCATCGTCCGTATCCAGTTCCGATAGTTCCTCGGCGATTTCCTTGGAGGAAAGATTGCTCAAAATAGCCTCCCGAACGTCTTCGTCCAATTCCGTAAGCACATCGGAGGTTTTGTAGCTATCCAGGAGTTTTATGAGGTAGGTGGCCTCGTCCTCGTTGAGTTCATTGATAATTTCCGCCACATCCGCATAATGCACGTCCTCCAAAAGGGAATTCAGTTCCGTATCCCTTTGGTGTTCGATGAGCTCCTCTATGTGGGCAATGAGTTCCTCTGTGAGTTTAAATGGCGTCATGTGCTATCTTCTTTGTCAACGCAATGAATTCCGAAACGGAAAGCTGTTCCGGACGTTGGTCAAATATAGCATCTTCTTTAAGATTTTCGGAGAGTCCGAGTGTTTTTAAACTGTTACGGATGGTTTTCCTGCGCTGGTTAAAGGCGGTTTTAACGATGGTAAACAATAATTTTTCATCGCAGTCCAATACGTAGTCCTTTTTTCTCGTAAGGTTCAATACTCCGGATTGCACTTTTGGTGGCGGGTCAAAAACCTGTGGATGCACCGTAAAAAGGTACTCCGCATCATAAAACGCCTGCGTAAGGACGGATAATATCCCATAGGTCTTACTACCTTCCCTTGCGCAGATACGCTGTGCCACTTCTTTTTGGAACATTCCAGAAAACTCTGGTACTTGGTGCCGCATCTCCAACATTTTAAAAACGATCTGTGTGGAAATGTTGTACGGGAAGTTCCCGGTGATGGCAAAGGGTTCAGCACCAAAAAGGGTGGACAGGTCGTAGTTAAGAAAATCGGCCTCCACTACCTTAAAGGAGCCGTTGCCTTGAAATACCTTGGGGTGTTCCAAGGGAAAACTGTGGTTGAGGTAAATGATGGATTCGGCATCCAGATCCATAGCGACCAAATCAATTTCCTTTCGCAATAAATATTTTGTGAGTACCCCGGTGCCGGGACCGATTTCCAGCACATGGGTATAGTCTTGAAACGAAAGTGTTTCCGAAATTTTTTGGGCGATGTTCTCGTCCTTTAAAAAGTGCTGCCCAAGGTGCTTTTTGGCTTTGACCGGACTTTTTTGGTCGGCATAGTTTCCCTGATCATCGCGAGGCTTTTTATTTTTTCCCTTTCCCTTTCTTTTTCCCATTTCAGATTTTTTTAAAGCTTCCCCAAATGTCAGGTTCACCTAGAGCTAGGTGCTTACCTTGCCAAATATACCCAAGCTTTTTTACCTGAAAGCAAACCGACCTCGATTCTTTCGTAGGCGTCCCCTTCATATAAATCGGCCTTTTTTAATTCATCGTCCGTCAGCACATAGACTTTACCATGAATTTTATCTTGCGGATTATGGGTCGGTTCCAAGGTGGGATATAAACCGGCGACCTTTATATCGGAAATCCGATGTCCGTGTAAGGTATCGTCATACCCGCCCAAAAGCCTTGAAAAAACACCCAATTGAACCTCTTTTTCCTGTAAGGTGCCATAGGTAAAAAGATGTTGCGTTGCGGTATTCCGATGCACAAAAAACTCATCTACCACCTCTAGTTCCGTCCGGAATGAAATCAATTGGTCCGCAAATAATTTTTGCCCTTTCTGCCTTAATCTTGGGGCATCCTCCCTGTAATAGTCATTGAGCATTTCCTTGCTGGCCACGGTATATTGGACAGAATAGGTGTGCCCCGTACCTTCTTCGGCCAATACCTTGGTCATTTTTGCACTCAGGAACTTTCCTGTGGCAAGCACCTCTGGAATATGTACGGATTTCATCCAGTGAAGCCATTTTTCATGGGCCTTATCCTCTATGTTGCTGGTTACGTTATAAATGTACATGGGGTGATGGTTGTTCGTTTTTGGTTGTTGATTGTTCGCTATGCGCTTTGCGCTAAACGCTTACCGCTGTTCGACTCTAAGCTATTAACTGTTCAATGCTAATTGTTTATTATGTATTGCCTCCAGCATATTTCTAACTCTTAACTCTACACTCTGAACTCCGCACTCTGCATTCTGAACTCTGCATTCTGAACTCTGCACTCTCAACTATTAAACGTTAATTGACCGCATCCCCCCGCAGCATTCTAAAATTTTTGCGGGCCTGTGGAAAATAATAGCTGTCCTGATAGTCATAAATGATACGTTCATAATGTGCCTTGGCCTTCTCCGGCTCGTCTAGAACATTCCTGTAAAGTTCCCCTAAGGCAAAATAGGCGTCGTCTGCCAGGATACCGTTCCCATAGAACTCGATTATTTTTTGATAGTTGAATTCTGCCGCTTCGTATTTTTTTTGGGATTCCAATAATTGGGCCTGTTTTAAGAGTGCCTCATCCTCTATTTTTTCTCCCTTGTGGTTTTCCAAAATATCGTTTAGGTCTTGGATCGCCTCATCCGTTTTGTTCTGATAGGCCAAAAAATCGGCACGGGCATATTTTTTCAATGCTGTCTGGGTGGAGTCTTCCAAGGAATTGTCCGATATCAACAAACTCAATTGCATGGCATCGTTCGCGATGAGCTGCGAAGTAGAACCCCGTAGCACCTTTAGCTGTGTCAATGCCCAGTCAAAATCTCCCTTATAGAAGCTTGTTTCCGCTACTTTGTATCGGGCATCCTGTCCCATGACATCGTTTTTCAACTTGTCCTGAACTTGCGAAAAGTATATGAGCGCTTCGTTAAACCGACGGTCGTATACCAAAATATCGCCAAGGGCAAGCTTAATGTAGGCCTTGCTCCGTTCGTTCATGGGTAGTTCCAAACTGTTCTTTAGCAGTTCGATGGCCGGGCCGGGCTCGTCTTTTTGAAAGGTCAGGAAATTGGAATAGGCCACCTGGAGTTGCAGGGTCTGGGTCTGGTATCCGTATTGTTCGATGAGGGCTTCGTAGCGTTTCTGTATGGCGTCCAATTGATTTTTTTCCACTTCTTCCAAGATGATTTCTATCAAATGCAGCTCCGCGTTCAATTGCACAATGGGGTCCGCACTTTCATCCTTGATGTATTCAAAAACCTCCTTGGCAACCTCATATTCCTTCTCCTCAAGTACCGTGGTGCCCAAATTCTCCAGGCGACCGGTATTGCTGCCCTCCATACGTTTGTAAATGGCCTTTTCCTGTCTGAATGCGCTTCCAAATTGGCGTTGTTTTACGAACAGCCAGCTCAGCAGCTCGTTCCAGATGATATCCGGATTTTTCTGTGCCTTTTGAAGTAGGATGGTCCTAAGGGTTTGGTTGTTGACATCCTCCGGATCTGATGTTATGAAGTCGTCGATGCTTCTAAGGATATTGGATTTTGACGTTTTATTGTTCACCAAAAGTTCCAGATAAGCGGTGTACATTCTTTCAATATCGCCCTGTTCCCCATAAATCCTGGCCAACTGGTAATTGTAGTCCAAGGTAGGGTTCAGTTTCATGGCCTTCTTATAGGCTGCGACGGCCCTATCCAATAAAGTATATTTTTGAAATTGGTAGCCCAAAGCGTACCCGTAGTTAGGGTTTTCCTCTATAAAAGCTAGGGCACGGTCATAATACTCCTCGGACTTTTCCGGCATGTCCTGGAGGGAATAATTGTAACCCATTTCTATCAATAGGGTAGGATGTGGGTTTCTCTGGCTCAACTGTTCCAAAAGGTAGGCCTCTGCATCGGTATAGCGTTCCAGCTGTTGGTAGCAGGCAATAAGACCTTGTAGGTAGTCCGTTCTTCTCGGATTCTGTTTCGCCAATTTTTCGTAGAAAACGACCGCTTTTTCAAAATCGCCATCGGCAAAATACTGCTTGGCCAAAAAGTCCTCTTGGGCACAAACGCTGATGGAGAAGAATAGAAAAGCAAAAAATCCTAAAAACTTCATAGCAGAAATTTATCAAATTTAAGCAAGAGCCGTAAAAGAATCTGTTAACTGAACTATAATAAGGTCAATATCGAATGGCGGCAATGGGATTTCATGTCAATTCGTACAGATTCTGCGACTGGTTATCAAATAATATATTGTAGGAATACTATTAATAATGTAGTTTTAGTAGAAGGGCCATTTACAGGCCAAACACAAAAAATTTAAATGGAAACACGGTTTTTAGGGTCAAAAACAAAACGGTTTTACTTCAACAACGGCGTTGAGGACGTGAGCTATGTGGTAATCTATGGTGATGAATTAATGGTGGAACCTTTGGAGGACAATATTGCGGAGAGTTACAGAACTGCCATTTACCGGGGGCGAGAAGGAAAGATTGCGTCCAACGCCAAACTATTGCCCAAAAGGAGTTTGGAATTTTATTTTTTGGACATTGGGCAAGGGGATGCTTCCTTTACCGTAACCCCCGATAATATTAAAATATTGGTGGACGGCGGATTAAAGGACAGGGCCTTGGGTTTTCTTATCTGGAAATACCGATTGGATCGGCCCGATACCAGCGTAACGATTGACCATTTGTTTTTAAGCCATGCCGATAAGGACCATATTGACGGCTTGGCGCCACTACTTGAACACCCCAAAATTACGGTCAAGAATATATACCACAATGGTATTGGTTTATATGACGATGGACACAACACGGAAATAGGTACCATGGAAAATGATAGGTTGAGAACCATACATGACTCGGTACAGGATTTGGAGAATGAACATCTTAAAAGTGACTTTAGCGAATGGATCGATGCCGTTAAAGGATCTGGAGCTACCTACCAAAGTGTGGACGCTTCCAACGGGTATCTGCCCATAGGGGACGCAAGCGTACAGTTGGAAATATTGGGACCCACCCTGGAACCCGACAATTCGTTTAAGTGGTTTGGCGGTAAGTCCCATACCATTAATGGACATTCCTTGATCTTTAGGATTGACTATGACCATGTAAGGGCCTTTTTTTCTGGGGATTTGAACGTGGAGGGAAGTGAACATCTCTTGTCGATACCGGGGAACACCCTTAAAGTAAACGCCCATATTTTTAAGGCGCCCCATCACGGCAGCCACGAATTTTCCCAAAATTTGCTAAATCATGTGAACCCCATGGTCACTGTGGTTTCCTCTGGGGAAACACCGGATCATGGTCACCCAAGGGCGGTTTTTTTAGGAGGTTTGGGACTGGCCGGAAGGGGGAAAATGCCCCTTATTTTTTCAACGGAACTTTCAGCTCTATTTGTGGATGCGGGAGACGTTGCGGCGCAAATCCATTCAGACTCCACGGTTACCACCTTGGGAGACCTCGATTTTTCCGATTCCTTGGCAAACACGGAAGCCAGACAGCGTTTCAAGAAAGTATTACCGGGAATCATCAATGTGCGTACGGACGGCGAAAAAATATTCGCCTTTCGCAGGGTCCAAATGGGTTATCAATGGGAATCCTATGAATTGAAATACAATGACATATAGGGGTTAGTCAATTTTATCGAAACCACAATACGGCACCAACACCTCTGGGATTTGGATACCGTCTTCGGTTTGATAATTTTCAAGAATTCCGGCCAAGACTCGGGGTAAGGCCAAAGAGCTTCCGTTCAGGGTATGTGCTAGTTGACTTTTTCCGTTTTCGTCCTTGTATCTTAACTTGAGACGATTCGCCTGATATGTTTCAAAATTGGAAACCGAACTGATTTCTAGCCATCTGTCCTGCGCCGTAGAAAACACCTCAAAATCGTAGGTTAGGGCAGATGTAAAGCCTAAATCGCCGCCACACAAACGCAAGATACGGTACGGTAATTTCAACTCACGCAAAGTAGTTTTTACATGTTCTACCATACCATCCAAAGCTTCGTACGATTTATTGGGATGCTCTACATGGACAATTTCCACTTTGTCAAACTGGTGCAACCTGTTCAGTCCGCGCACATGGGCACCATAGCTTCCCGCCTCCCTTCGAAAACAAGGCGTATAACCGGTGTATTTAATGGGAAAGTCGCTTTCCTGTAAAATGGTATCCCTAAAAATATTGGTCACGGGAACTTCCGCCGTAGGTATCAGATACAGGTCGTCCGCGGTTATATGATACATCTGTCCTTCCTTGTCCGGCAATTGCCCGGTTCCATACCCCGATGCCTCGTTTACCACGTGGGGCACCTGCATTTCCGTGTAGCCGGCATCGGTATTCTTGTCCAAGAAATAGGAAATCAGGGCACGCTGTAAACGTGCTCCTTTACCTTTATAGACGGGAAAACCGGCCCCTGCAATTTTTACGCCAAGTTCAAAATCGATAATATCGTATTTCTTGGCCAATTCCCAATGGGGCATGGCACCATCCACCAGCTTGGGAATGTCCCCTTCCCTAAAAACTTCCTCATTGTCCTCTTCGGAACTTCCTGCCGGAACCAATTTATTGGGGATATTGGGAATTTGATATAAAAGCGATTGAAGTTCCTCTGCCGTAGTTGTCAGTTCCTCCCCTAATTGTTTGGACTCCTCCTTAAGGTCCGCCGTCTTTTCTTTTAAGGCATTCGCTTCTTGGGCCTTGCCAGATTTATAGAGCATGCCAATTTCTTTCGATAACTTGTTTGATTCCGCAAGGATGGAATCCAATCGGGTTTGGGTAGCACGTCTTTTTTCATCTAAAAGAAGTACACCGTTCAGCATGGATTCGGCATCAATATTTCTTTTCTTAAGGGCTTTGATGATGTTATCCTTTTCCTCTCGTATGACCTGTAACTGTAGCATTGCTCCGTATAATTTGGCAGCAAATTTAAGTTAAACTTATCATTTAAAAGGTATACTTTTAGATCCTAAAAGAAAGGTTTATGGTTTTTGAGCATTTTGCGTTGAACGTTACCAATATTGGGCAGGTGGTTGATTGGTATTGCCAGAATTTGGGGCTAACCATCGTAAGCGAGCAAAAAGTAGCACCCTTTATGACCTTTTTGGCTGATAGCACAGGCAGGGTCGTCTTGGAACTTTACGGTAGGGACGATGCCCCAAAAAGGAATTTTGAAACGGAACATCCGTTGACATTTCATGTTGCCTTTGTTTCGGAAGACGCCCAGGCGGACAAGCAACGATTGGTGGAACAGGGCGCATCTTTCTTTGAGGAGGTCCATAAGCCGGATGGCAGTCATCTAGTTATGCTCCATGATCCTTGGGGGATGCCCCTACAGCTTTGCCAAAGAGCGATAAAATTTTAGTCCTTCAATTGGGACGGTAGTATCCAATCGCTGTGTTTCAATGGTGTCCAAGGAATATTTGCGAGGTCCACGGTTGGGTCTATAAAAGGACCTGGAGGTCGGCCATTGATGCTTACCTTGGAATTAATTAGGTATACGGATACTTCCTCGTTTTCCTCTTTTAAATCCCTTTTTAGATACTGTGCAAATTGCCAGGCAAAATCTGGATAGGCGAGGACTTTTCGTTGTTGACCTGTAGTAAGATATTGCTGTATATCTATGAATAGTTCCTTGCCGTTGCCGCGCAATACCTTAAATTGTCCCGTACCGCTTCGTTCCCTTAACATCATTCTCCAGCTCATTCTATGGCCTTCTTCCGTCCATAATACATCGTCCTTTATAAAATAGTGCCTGATAGGTAGGATTAACTGGAGCAAAAAATAGATACCGAACACTACCAGGAATGGTTTTTTATAGTTTGGGACCACCGTTTTCTGGAGGTTAAAAGGAACTTTACGTTTGAAAAATAACTTTCTGATGGTTTCCGGTTCAAAGAAGAAAACCGTGAAAGCCAAGGACAGATAAGGAAATATTCCTATCTGGAAAATGACCGAATTGAAGAGGTGAAAGAAAATGGAGGCGATAAAGGCCGCTTTTCGGGTAGGTTTCCAAAGCAACGCCGGAACCACCAACAAATCAAAAATAATCCCAAAACTCCCGATGATTTTGTGCATCCAAGGCTGTTGCAATACATCACCAACGAGCGGGTAGCCGGACTTTGACTTCATCAGTATGTCTATCATGCCAAAATCCAGCCAATCTCCGTACAGTTTTGCAATGGAGGCGTAGGTATATACAATGAACAATTGCAAGACTATGATCCACTTCACATAGCCGTACATGGAATTTTCCTTTTGAGAGTTTCCCATGCGAACATCCAAGGAATATGCTTTATGGGCCGGAAATAGGCACATCAAAAAGGAAATAAGGACCAATAAATAATAATGATTGTTATATGCGGTTTTTTGCATCAGGTAACTGCCGGTCCAGAGCAAGGTAAAAGCCAGTACGGAGAATCTGTATTTTAGCCCCAACGCTATACATATTCCCAAGATACCCATCAGGGAAAAATAAAAATACATACCCTGTCCGGCAAGGGCTTCCAGCCATGCAAAATCAATAAAGGGAAAGGTGTATTGGGGTGCTACGATATTCCTTTTGAGCCAGCCCGTGGCTATGGCACCAAAACATTCCAGTGAAACTAGAACGCCAAAAAATATTCGGAAAATGATAAGCGGGCTGTTGTCAATTCTATGAAATAACAACCTCTTGAGCATCATTATCTATTGGATATAAATTGCAGCGATTTCTCTTTGTCCTTGGCCAATTGTAATTTCAGTTCGTCCAGGGAATCGAACTTTTGCTCATCACGGAGCCGGGAAAGGAGATTTATCTGGAGATTCTTGTCGTAAAGGTCCGCATCAAAATCAAAAAAATGAACCTCTATTGTTTTTGAAGTACCGTTCACTGTTGGATTATAGCCAATATTCATCATGCCAAAAACATCCGCACCCTCAATATGGCTTTTTATGATATAGGACCCATTTTTGGGAACAAGTTTATAGGTTTCCTCAATATGGACGTTCGCCGTTGGGAAGTGGATTTTTCTGCCAAGGCCCTTCCCTTTTTTTATGGTCCCCGTTAGCATGTACTCATAGCCTAGGTAGGCATTGGCCGTTTCTATATCGCCATTTTCCAAGGCCCTACGTATTTTCGTGGAGCTCACGGAAACCTCGTCTATTTCCTGCGCAGGGATTTCCTCCACGGAAAAATCCAGCGCGTTTCCAAAAGCGATCAAGTCGGTTATATTGGCGTTCCTATTTCTGCCAAACCGATGGTCGTAACCAATAATAACGTTCTTGGATTTTAATTTGTTCACCAAGAGATCGCGAACAAATTCCGTGGCCGAAAGCCGCGAAAATTCCTTGGTAAACGGATGGATGACCAAAATATCCAATCCCATTTTCTCCAGAATGGATTTTTTTTCGTCTATGGTGTTAAGAAGCTTTATATTGGCATCTTTTTGCAGTACCATACGGGGGTGTGGGAAAAAGGTAAGTACGGCCGATTTTAAATTGGAGTTCTTGGCACGGTTTATGACTTTTTCCAATATTTTCCGGTGACCAATATGTACTCCGTCAAAGGTGCCAATGGTTATGGCAACAGGGTGTTTTTCATCGTAATTGGAAATGCTTTGAACTGTAATCAACGCTGTTGGAAAATAAAAAGAACTATATTTGATTTGGAGATAAAAGCCCCACAATGACCGCTAAATTACGTCTTGTTTTCTCAATTACCATAGTATTTCTTTCCTTTTCTGGGTTTGCACAGACCAATTATTGGCAAAGAGCGGAGCTTAAAAATCAGGATAGGCAAAGTACCCTCAAGCGATTGGATGTACAAAAGGCCAGGGCATTTGTGCTGGATGAAAAAGGGTTGAAAGGGGAACTTTCCAAGGTTTCCAAATCCAAAAAATCAGTAAGAACCATCCATTTTCCGGATGCTGAAGGCAATTTGATACCGTTTCAAGTCGAAGAATCCCAATTATTTGCACCGGAATTGGCCCAAAAATATCCCAACATAAAATCCTATAGGGGCGTAGGGTCCGGACCAGATACGCAAAAGATATTTTTTAGCGTTTCCCCCAAAGGGATACAGACTATGATCATGGACCCTGGGAAAGAGGGCACCGTATTTATGGAAAAAGCGGACAGCGGTGATTATGTGGTTTACAATGCAAAAGATCATTTGACCCAAAAATTGGATTTTGTCTGTAAGACCGACCCAAATTCGTTTGCCTTACAATCCACCGCGTCAACAGCCAAACTGGTGGACGATCAAAGCCTGAGGAGGTTTAGGGTCGCGATTGCGGCCTCCGGGGAATACACGCAATTCCATGGGGGTACCATCCCCGATGCCCTTGCGGCCATCAATGCCACATTGACACGGGTGAACGGCGTTTTTGAACGTGATCTGGGAGTGACCTTGGAGCTGATTGCCAATACGGATGCCGTTATTTATACCAACCCGGATACGGATCCCTTTTCAGGGGGGTTGAGTTCCCAAACCCAGAATACCTTGACCAGTGTTATTGGCGAGGCCAATTATGATATAGGCCATTTGTTCAATCAGCAGGACAATACTTTGGATGGCAATGCAGGTTTTATTGGTTCCGTCTGTCAGGATAACAGAAAGGGCAGCGCCTACACCACTTTGTTCGCTCCACAAGGCGATCAGTTTGACATCGACTTGGTTGCCCATGAAATGGGACATCAGTTTGGAGCCAACCATACTTTTTCACATTTGTCCGAAGGCACCTTAGTGCAGGTGGAACCTGGAAGCGGCACCACCATTATGGGGTATGCCGGGATTACGAACGCAAATGACGTCGCCACAAATTCAGATGACTATTTTCACTATGTGAGCATCGTACAGATCCGCGAATATTTGGAGACGATAAGCTGTGGGGAAACCCTGCCTTTGACCAACAATGCCCCCATTTTAAATCCGGTCAGTAACTACACCATTCCTGTTGGAACCGCCTTTGTATTGACGGGCAGTGCCAGTGATCCTGATTCAACGGATGTGGTGACCTACACTTGGGAGCAAATAGACAATGGAATTGTCACCCAGGCCACTTTTGGGCCCAATAATCCCACAGGTGCCATGTTCCGTTCGCTCCCCCCTTCAGTATCTCCAGAACGTTATTTTCCAAGGTTGAGTAGGGTAGTATCGGGTGACCTTACCCAGTCCAACCCTGTTGAAGGAGGGGCATGGGAAACGGTATCTAATGTGCAGCGTGAAATGAACTTTTCGCTTACTGTGCGCGATAATGTATTGAACGGCGGACAATCCGCCTCAGATGAGGTTACGGTTGTCGTTTCCAGACAGGCAGGCCCTTTTTTGGTTACCTCACAAGAGGTGCCGGCAACTTTTGTGGCAGGCGAAACGGAGACCATCACTTGGAATGTGGCCAATTCCAATGAATTGCCCATAGCAGCCCAGAATGTGGATATTTTTCTCTCCACGGATGGCGGACTCACCTTCCCCAACAGGATAGCCCAGAACATTACCAATGATGGTAGTCATACCCTAGTGATTCCGGGAGGTTATAGCACAACTGCCGGGAGGTTTATGGTCAAGGCTTCGAACAATATTTTCTTTGCCGTGAACCAAGCGGATTTTTCCATTTCGGAGTCTGAAGTGGTTCTCAATTTTGCGGACCTTACCTATGAAGTCTGTAAACCGGATGACCTTGTGGTCAGTTTTGACTATGAAGCGTATTTGGGATTCATGGAGGAAAGTACCCTGAGCGTTGGGGCGTTGCCTCCTGGTGTGACCGCCACTTTTTCACAGGATACCGTTTCCGTTTCCAATACCACGATTGATCTTACTATTTCGGGAACTGAAAATTTGGCCATTGGAAATTATCCTATTGATGTTATTGCCACTTCGGTCAACGTTACAAAAAGTATTTCCTTGCAATTGAGCGTTTTCGATACCAATTTCTCCGAAGTTGTACTTACCGCTCCTTCGGACGGAAGTTTGGACGTGTCAAAAGATGTAGTCTTGGAATGGGAACCGGATTTGGTGAGTACCTCCTACGCGGTTGAAATTGCAACGGACATCGGTTTTACGGAAATTATTGAATCCAAAGTGTTGGCGGCAAATTCCTACCAGCCCACGTCCTTGTTGAACGAAACCCAGTATTTTTGGCGTGTCAAGCCTATGAATGCCTGCGGGGAAGGAGTTTTTGGGGCACCTTTCAGTTTTACAACGATACAGTTCAATTGTATCACCAAGGCGAGTAACAACGTTCCAATAACCATAACCCCTGTAGGAACACCAACGATTACCTCAAGGGTTCTTTTTTATCAGGATTTGAATTTGGCCGATATCAATGTAAACCTGGATATAGAACATACGTATTTATCGGATTTGGTCATCAGCCTCACTTCCCCAGCGGGAACAACGGTGGTTTTGGTTTCCAGTGCCTGTGGGAACAATTCGGACATCAATGCGGTTTTTGACGATGAGGCTGCAGACGCA
This sequence comes from Maribacter sp. PR66, assembly GCF_028464205.1. NCBI lineage: Bacteria > Pseudomonadati > Bacteroidota > Flavobacteriia > Flavobacteriales > Flavobacteriaceae > Maribacter > Maribacter sp. PR66. The sequence goes on along the minus strand of NZ_JAQPCH010000001.1, from coordinate 192,825 downwards.
TTTACATGCTCCGGTTCCCCTGCAATTAACGGAACCGTGCGTCCCATTGGCACCTTAAGTTCCTTTTATGGGGAATCCATACTAGGTGAGTGGTTCTTGGAGGTTAAGGACAATGCCGCGTCGGACGGAGGCCGACTCAACAATTTCTCTCTTGAGGTATGTGTTGAGGGTGATTTTAGACCTGATGACGACGAGGACGGGGTGTTCGATGATGGAGATGATCTGTGTTTGGGCACACCTTTGGGGCAGGAAGTGGATGCATCTGGTTGTGCAATTTACAGATTTACCCAAGAAAACTTTAACGTAAGCCTTGAAAGCGAATCCTGCAGGCCAAATAACGATGGTGCCATACGGATAGTTCCCAAAGTATTTTTGGATTATGAAATCACCGTAAACGGGAACGGTGTAAATACTACCGATAATTTTACCAATAGTTACAACCTTACCAATTTAAGCGCGGGAACCTATGATATCTGTATTTCGGGAACCGATGGTACCATCAGTTATGAACCCTTCTGTTTGGAGGTGGTCATTACAGAACCTGCACCGCTGAGTGTTACCTCCAAGGTTTCCTTAAAGGCTCCCCAGGTGGTTTTGGATTTGGAAGGAGCAAAAGGATACTATGTGGAACTTAATGGTTTCACTACCTATACGGCAGAAAAGCAGTTTTCATTGGACCTTTCCAAGGGCATCAATTTTTTAAAGGTGTACACCGATATTCCTTGTCAGGGTATGTATGAGGAGGAAATTCTAGTTTCTGATGGCCCACTGGTATTCCCGAACCCCTTCCGCGATTTTATAGAAATCTATATTGATGTACCCACACAACGGGCTACGATGCAGTTGTTCAGTTCGGATGGTAGGTTGTTACGAACCGATAAATTACAGGATGGCGTTTCCTCCCAAGAATATGATCTGAGTATGTTGCCCGTTGGCATGTATTATTTGCAATACGAAAGTAGGGGAATGAAAAAAACAACTAAGATTTTAAAAAGATGATGAGAAAGACAGTACTTCTTATGTGCCTTTTTGCGGTATTTGGTTGTAAAAAGAAAGACGACCCTAAACCTCCCGGTCAGGTGTTGCTTTTGTTCCCTGAAAAGAATTCTGAATGTACCACGGGTATAGATCAGGATGCCACTACGAGCAGGGTGACCTTTCAATGGCAAAGATCGGATAATACGGACAGCTATGAATTGCGCGTGACCAATATCAACTCCAATACGGTGCAGACAATTTCCACCCAAAGCACAACGGCCAGTCTTCCCTTGCTAAAGGGACAGCCTTATTCTTGGTTGGTGCGTTCCAGGAACAATCAAGTGGACAACACGATTTCTAGTGAAATGTGGAGTTTTTATAATGCAGGTTCAAGAACCACATTTGCCCCGTTCCCGGCTGAAATATTGGATCCCAGCATGTCCGAACGTGTTTTCAAGGACATTAACAATGAAGTGACCCTGTCTTGGTCGGCATCGGATCTGGATAATGATATTGAGAATATCGAGGTTTATTTTTCGGAACAGAATCCCCCTACAGATTTGGAAGCCACTCTGTCCAATATGGCCACTACCTTTAAAGTATCCGTAATCTCAGGGACTACGTACTATTGGAGTGTGGTTACGCGGGATGCTGAAGGAAATGCCACCAACTCTGGAATCTATAGTTTCAGCGTACTTTAAACCCCGTTGAATTGGTTCATTGTGCGGGAAACCCCGGACAAGACAAAGGATTCCATAAGCGCGATGGATTTTTCCAATCGCTCCGGCATTTTTGAGTTCTCCTCGTCGTTCCACTGGCCAAGAACATATTCCACTTGTCTGCCCTTGCCAAAATCGGCCCCAACACCAAATCGAAACCGATTGTAATTGGTAGTCTGTAATACTTGTTGAATATCCTTTAGACCATTGTGGCCGCCATCACTTCCCTTGGTCTTGAGACGCAAAGTACCAAATGGGAGGTTGATGTCATCCGTTATGACGAGCAAGTTTTCCAAGGGTATTTTTTCCTTGTCCAACCAGTATCGTACCGCTTTACCGCTAAGGTTCATGTAGGTGGAGGGTTTCAGGCAGAGGATGCTTCGGCCTTTTAATCTGTAGATTGCAATGTCACCTAGCTTCTCGGTTTCAAAAGCCAGCCCTTTCTGATTTGCGAGGGCATCCAAAATTTTAAAACCAATGTTATGTCGGGTTTCGGCATAATCGGCACCAATATTTCCTAATCCTACGATTAAATACTTTTTCATGGGGTCTACCTCTTCTAAAAATGGGTCTTCTAAGCCCAATAATTTATTAAGATATTTCAACATGGAATATCTTTTTACCGTTGCCTAAAAATACAAAAGCACCCCAATATTTAAACCGGGATGCTTTTTGGGTCTGTAAATCAAATCTATTCTTGGGCAGCTTCTTCAGCTGGGGCCTCTGCTCCCTCAGCACTTGCTTCTGCTCCTTCTTCTTCATCAGTTTCTTCATCCTCGTCATCGGTCATAACCGCAGTACGTGCAGTTTTAACCTGTACTACCGTAGTGGTATCTGGGTGAAGGATGGTGAAATCGTCACTTAACAAGGACGAAACCGCAATGTTCTGGCCAATTCTAAGTTTGGAAATATCCACATCAAAGAAATCCGGTAATTTATCCGGTAAGGCCTTAATGGTAAGTTTTCTTTTTCTGAACAATAAACGTCCACCGTTTCTAACCCCTGGCGAGTTTCCTTGCAACCTAACTGGAATATCCATGGTTACCGGTTTGTCCTCGAACAACTGATAGAAATCAATGTGCATGATACTGTCAGTAACAGGGTGGAACTGGATGTCCTGCATTACGGCGTTCACCTTGGTCCCGTTATCCAATTCAATTGCAACTGTGTGCGCATTGGCGGTGTAAACCAAATCCCTGAACGCTAGTTCATCTGCTGAAAAGTGCAATGGTTTATCCCCTCCGTATACTACGCAAGGAACCTTTCCAGCATTACGTAGGGCCTTTGTTGACTTCTTGCCCACGCTTTCTCTTTCTGATCCTTTAATTGTAATTGACTTCATTATATGTATTAAAAATTAAAAATTCTAATTGTCTCCTGGTCCGTTCTTAGTCTCTTTTTACATTAAAAACTTGGACGAAATGGAATTGTTGTTGTGTACTTTGTGCATAACATCCGCAAATAGATCCGCACAGCTAAGTACTTTTACCTTATCGCTTTTTACTTCCAAAGGGATGGAATCTGTAATGATCAATTCCGTTAGTTTGGACTTTTCGATTTTCTCGTAGGCATTGCCGGACAATAAGCCATGGGTAGCAATCGCCCGTACGCTTACCGCTCCCCGATCCATCATCAAATCTGCAGCTTTGGTCAATGTACCTGCGGTATCCACCATATCATCCACCAGAACAACATTCTTCCCTTGGACATCCCCAATAAGTTCCATGTGGGAAATGACATTCGCCTTGGCCCGCTGTTTGTAACAAACGACTACATCGCTATCCAAGGCCTTGGAATAGGCATAGGCCCTTTTTGATCCGCCCATATCAGGTGATGCAATGGTTAGGTTTTCCAATCCCAGGTTTTGCAAATAAGGGAGAAACAACGTTGAGGCGAACAAATGATCTACAGGTTTTTCAAAGAATCCTTGAATCTGGTCCGCGTGTAAATCCATAGTTATGATCCGGGTAGCTCCAGCCGTTTCCAGCATTTTTGCAACAAGTTTAGCGGCAATGGGTACCCTTGGTTTGTCCTTTCTGTCCTGTCTGGCCCATCCAAAGTAAGGCATTACGGCAGTTATATGTCGCGCAGAGGCACGTTTGGCACCATCGATCATCAATAACATCTCCATAAGGTTCTCCGGACCGGGATGGGTAGATCCAATGATAAATATTCTTGCACCACGAATGGATTCTTCAAAAGAGGGTTGAAACTCACCATCACTGTAACGGGAAAAAATAACATTGCCCAAATCCACACCATAGGCCTTGGCAATTTTTTCTCCTAAAACCGTACTTTGGGTACAGGCGAAAAATTTTGGTTCAGGAACGCTGTATGGCATGGCTTGTTTTTTGTATCTCTGCCCCTAGAACGAAGTAGGCTTAATGCCTTGTTTCTACTGCGCTTTGCGCAGGTGTTTTCTAAGGAGGTGCAAATTTAGAAATTAATTTGTCTTGCTAAAGGATAATTGTTGAATTTTTTGGTGTGGAAATAAAAATATTTTTTAGTTTTGCAGTCCTATTTTAAACGCTCGAGTGGCGGAATTGGTAGACGCGCTGGATTCAAAATCCAGTTCTTTCGGGAGTGTGGGTTCGATTCCCACCTCGAGTACAAAGAAAAAGCCGAGATTCATGTCTCGGCTTTTTTGTTTCTTTAGATAAGGTATAGTTTCAGAATGGAATTATCTCAGGTGCTACCTTTAAAATTTATTAAACGCCATTATCGCTCTAATATTTATTGCTTTGCCATCACTTCTTTCCCAAAGCCATTGACATCCAACCAATGAACAAAAGCATCGAACCAGCGATTGCTCGTACGGTTTGGATTTCCTAGGCCAAATCCATGTCCCCCGTTTTGATATAAGTGGAATTCTACTGGAATACCAGCTTTATACCAGGAATCAATAATCCCAAACTGTCCTCTAAAAAGAAAGTCATCACTTGCAATAACATTAAACATAGGAGGTGCGTTATTAGGAACTTCAACAGGTCCCATACCACCATAAATGGGGCCTATAAAAGCTAACTTCATAGATTTTGAATTTAGTGTTGAATGCATAGTTAGCCCGGCCCCTGCGGAAAACCCAATCATTCCTATTCTCTTTGTGTCCACGCCCCATTCCTTTGCACGTTCTATTATCATTGCATAGGCGGCCTCTGCATCCTCCAATTGGTTGGAAAGGTCCATTTGTCTAGGCGGCACGGGTGTTTCTTCCTTATTCCCATTCGAATTTTCAGTAGGTTCTGGAGTTCGAGGTCGGTTCATCCATGCGGTGAAATCATCAAGGGACTCTGGGGTAGGGTGTAAACGATATTTAAGTACGAAAGCAGCATATCCTTCCTTGGCGAGTACTTCTGCCACTTCCCAGCCTTCATTACCCAGGGATAGCCATCTAAATCCACCACCAGGGGCAACAATAACAGCTGCGCCATTTGCCTTATCAGTGTCTGGTAAAAAGGGAGTAAGTGTGGCTTGAGTTATATTTCTGGCCATAGGATCGCCCCATTGCTTAAACCAGGATTCCTTGGCAGGCTGATTTTCCACACCTCCTGTTTTTAACGGAATTGCCTTCGGTTCCTTCGGTGCTTCAAGTGGATAGATTGTCCCATCTTGGGCTATCATAGGGCATTTGCCAAAGAAAACCAGAAAAATGGCGAGTTTCAAAGGGATTTTAAAATTATTTAGCATTTAAAGGTGTTTTAATTACACTTAAATGTAAAAAATATATTTAATAAATAGCCCTTATAATTCAACGTATCCACGAACAATGAATTTTCTATTTATTAAAGACAAATTTTTACAATATGATATTTTTATTGCATATATAATAGCAATTTAATACATTGCCTCTATTAAGTGTAAAAAACACAGTTATAAATAAGTAATTTGTAGGCAGCAAATACTTCACCTTGGAATCGTAAAAACACATATGATGGAAATGCCAAGCCATAAACTTCTAGAGCAAATGTTTTTGGACCATTATAAAGAATGGTGTCTAAAATCCTTTAGTTATGTTGAAAATATGGATGATGCCCAAGATGTTGTTCAAAACGTTTTTGTCAAACTTTTGCAAAAAGAAAATCTTTCCCATGTTATTGATATTCATAAATATCTTAATGTGGCAATAAGGAACGAAAGCCTTAAAAAAATTAAAAAGAGCCGTGAGACTTTTCAACTTAACAACCAATCAACAGAAGTACCTTCCCATGAAAGCGAGTTGATAAAAGGGGAAGTTTCTGAAAATATGCTAAGAGAACTAGAGGCTTTACCTGAGCAGAACAAAAGAGTTTTTACCCTATGCGTACTGGAAGGTAACAAGTATGAAAGTGCCGCAGAAATCATGGGAATTACCGTAAATACGGTGAAATATCATCTTAAGAAATCTTTTAAGTCTTTACGGATAAATTTAAAGGATGTGTATTTATGGTTCTTGTAAATTAAGCATTCTTTAATTTTATACATCTTTTTTTGATAAATCCACTACCCGATTTTAATCTTCATGGGTCTTAATAGTAGACAACGTTGATTTGTTTACTAAATAAATAGGATTGATAGCAAATATTATAGTTAAGAGGATCAAGGGTACTTTGAGTCGTGAAGAAGAGCTTTATTTTCAGAAATGGCTTTCCCAAAGCAACGATAATCAACTTACGTATCAAAGACTGGTGAAGTTGCATGAGCTAAATGTGCCTTTGCCTGATGTAGACGAACTGGATGCCAAGAAAGCTTGGCGACTTGTTGTTCATGCCGGAAAGCAAAAAAGAAAGAACGATTCAAAATTTTCTGGAAGGGATATTCTAAAATACGCCGCCATTTTCGTGGGGTTATTGGGTTGTTTTTTTATGTACAAGTCTTTTCAGGAAGATATTTCTATAGTTGAGCCAATTGATCCTGATTCCATAACATTGGTTTTGGGTAATGGAAAAACGCAGGTACTTACCAATGAGGGTACGTTGAAAATAACCAATACTAAGGGAGCGGTTCTTGGCGAAAAGGTGGATGGTTTGGTTGATTATTCGCAATCAAAAAATGAAGACGAGGTGGAAACGGAGTCGGAATATAACACCTTGAGGATACCCCATGGAAAGACTTTCAAGGTAGTCCTTTCAGATGGAACTTTAGTTCACTTGAATGCTGGGTCATCTTTAAAATATCCTGTAAAATTCCAAAAAAATAAAAATAGGGAGGTCTCATTAATTGGTGAGGGCTTTTTCGAAGTAACAAAAAATGAAAACAGTCCTTTTATAGTCACATCTGGTGGTGTGGATGTTAGAGTGCTGGGTACCAAATTTAATATAACATCCTATCCTGAGGACCAGAACCAAAATACGGTTTTGGTCGAAGGTTCAGTTCGACTTTACAAAACCGGTTCTATTTATGACCTGGAAAACTCTACCCTGCTTTCACCTGGCTATAAAGCCGAATGGAATACAGAAACTAACAATATTGATTTAGAAAAAGTACATACAGAATTATATACAGGTTGGATAAACGGCAAACTGATGATGAAGGAAATGGTCTTTTCCAATATTGTTAAAAGGCTCCAACGGCATTACAATGTTACCATTACAAGTGAGAACCATGAATTGAATAATAGAGTGTTCACGGCCACATTTGAGAAAGAATCAATTTGGGAGGTATTGGAAACATTTAAACTGGAAACACCCTTTGATTATGAAATTGAAGGGGACCATATACGTATTAAATAGCAACCTTAAATCGACTTGCCTATGGTTACAAATTAAAAACTAAAATCAACCTACAGAACCCACTCAATTCTGTAAGAAAGAAAACTGAATCAATTAATAATCAACAATATGATATGAAAACTAACGATTTATTAGGGTTATTTAGACCCGGTTACATGAAAATTGGTTTAACGACCAAACTATGTTCGCTCTTATTTATCGCCGCGCTCATTTCTGCGCAGGCGAACACCCTATCCCAAAAAACCAAGATGACCATTAACTTGGAAGACGTGCCAACGTACAGGGTTATGGAAGAAATTGAGGCAACTACGGAATATAAATTTCTGTATGATGTCAATAAAGTGGATACTTCTAGAAAGGTTTCCATCAAGGTTAAAGACTTAGCACTTGAAAATGTACTGCAAGTACTTTTTAACAATACAAATACCGATTTTGTTTTTAGTGGAAATCAAATCGTATTGAAACCTAAACAGGTACAAACCAATACGCCAAAGTCTAGTGTAAAAAGTTCGGACAATGAAACCACTTCTGTTCAACAAAGCGTGTCTGGAACCGTAAATGATACCAACGGGCAGCCGATTCCCGGGGTTTCGGTAGTTGAAAAGGGAACTTCAAATGGAGTTGCAACCGACTTCGATGGAAATTACTCCATAACCTTATCCCAACCAAACACGGTGCTCATTTTCAGTTCACTGGGGTTTTCCAGGAAGGAAGTAATCGTGGGGCAATCCAGTGAACTCAATGTTGTATTGGAAGAAAACGTTGAAGGACTGGACGAGGTTGTAGTGACTGGATTGGGAATAAAAAGGGATGCGAAAAAAGTGGGATATGCGGTCACCGCTGTGGATACAGAGGAGCTTACCAAAACCAGAACGGTAAATGCTATGGAGTCTTTGCAAGGTAAGGTAGCCGGATTAAATATCAGCCCTCCATCAGCAGGGGCTGGTGCCAGTGTTCAAATTCGTTTGCGTGGTCAATCCGCATTTGCCGGTGCAAGCAATTCACCATTATTTGTAATCAACGGTCTTCCAATAGATCAAGGTGCTAGAGGGGCCAATGGACGTGATAATCAAAGAGATCTTGGGGATAACCTACAAAATCTTAATCCGGACGATATTGAAAGTATGACGGTTCTTAAGGGAGCTACTGCCGCCGCTATTTATGGTGCTAGGGCAGCTAATGGTGCGGTAATAATAACAACAAAAACAGGTACCTTAAACCAAGGTATTGGGGTTGATTTCACATCAAGCATTACTACTTCGCATGCGTTGAATTTCTTGGATGAAATAAGACAAACTGAGTATGGTCAAGGAACTGGAGGGGTTCGGCCACAGACACAGGGAGAGGCCCAAGGTACAGGACAGTTTAGTTTTGGCGAAAGATTTGATGGAGTACCCACGGTCAATTTTGATGGTGTGTCTAGACCTTACTCGCCTAATCCATATCAACTCTACGATTTCTTAAGAACAGGGACAAACCTAACCAATACCGTTGGGTTTTCCGGGGGCAATGAGAAAGGAAGTTTCCGTGCTTCATTTGCAAATACTTCCGCTAAGGGTATTCAACCTGCGAATGAATATGAGAAACGCATATTTAATGTAGGTATAAATTATAACGTTACAGAAAAGCTGAACATGCTTTTAAACGTTAACTATACGAACGAGGAGAATATCAATCCACCACAGATTGGTACACAAGGCCCAGGTGCCGTAGGTTTTTTCAATAGATTGGCTATTTCTACGCCTATTGAGGCTTATCGTCAAAGTGCCATTGATCCTGTTACTGGTGCAGAATTGCGTACCAATGGATTTTTAGGAACTATCAACAATCCCTATTACCAATTACAAAAGAATCAATTTTTTAATGATAATAGGAACCGTCTGTTAGGTACGGCTACTTTAAGATATCAATTTACAGACTGGCTATACCTTCAAGGAAGGTATAATTATGATTATGCTACCAATTTTACGGAGTGGAATGAGCTTAATGGAGCTGGTGCTACAACGACCCTAGAAGGTGATACAGGGTTTTATAGAGGTCGTTATGACATTCAGCAGACCCAAACGCGGGATGTAAACGCTGATTTCTTATTGGGTGCAAATAAGGAATTTGGAAAGTTTTCGGTTGATGCAAGTTTTGGAGGTAATACTTGGCGTTCGCAATTTCAAAGAAATGCCCAATATTCAAGATTGTTCGTAGTACCTGATTTATATTCAATAAAAAACGGAACAAGTTTCGAAACTGATGAAGCCGCTTTTCAACCTTACCAGTTTAGTACCTTCAGAATCAATTCTCTCTATGGATTGGCTGAATTTGGATATGACAATCTTTTATACCTGAACTTTACGGGTAGACAAGATTGGTTCTCGGTACTAAACCCAGAGGACAATAGTGTTTTCTATCCTTCTGTTTCCGGTAGTCTTATCTTTTCTGAATTGATGAAAGAACAAAGTTGGTTGACTTATGGTAAATTAAGAGGTTCTTGGGCAGAAGTAGGTAGTGCCAATGGTGTGGGGACCTATGAGGGTATACTGAATTACACTATTAACCCACCATTTAATGGCCAAACCACTGCAGGGGTTGCAGGTAATTTTGCCCCAAATCCACTTTTACGACCTTTTACGGTTACAGAGAAAGAAATTGGTTTGGAAATGCGGATGTTTAACAGTCGCCTCCGTTTTGATATAGCTGCTTTTGATAAGGTGACCACTGACCAAGTGCTGGATGTAACCTTATCCAACGCATCTGGTTATGATAATTCAAAACAAAACTTGGGATCCCTTAAAAACTCTGGTTTGGAAACTTTGGTAGAAGTGGTGCCCATACAGACCGATGATTTCATGTGGTCAAGTACATGGAACAACGCCTATCTTAAAACAGAAGTATTGGATGTTGGAAATGATAGTGGTACACTTTTATTAATTTTCTTTAATGGAACCGGAAACGAATTTCTCGGAGAGCTAAGATATACGGAAGGATTGCCAATGAACCAACTATATACCAGAACGTATAGAAGAAATGACAGTGGTCAGATTCTAGTGAACGATGATGGTAGATTATTGGCTACAAACGGTGATACGCCTGGAGCTGAAAACACAAATGGATTTTTGCCCGTTGGTTCTTCCATACCAAAGCACGTAGGGGGTTGGAATAACAACTTTTCATATAAGAATTTGAATTTCAGCTTTTTGATTGATTATAGGTTTGGTGGTACGATGTTGTCGTCCACACATTTGAACATGACTAGGCAAGGACATTCCCTGTTTTCCCTTGAAGGTCGTAGAGAGGGAGAAAATGGTGTAGTTGTTCCCAATAGTGTCTATGAAAGTAATGGACAGCCAAATACTACGGCGGTAAGCAATTTGCAATCTTTTTATGCAGACTACCGTAACCTTCAAATTGGAGATCCATTTACCTTTAAATCTGATTTTATAAAGTTGAGAAGTATTTCATTATCCTATGATCTTACGGATATTGTTAGCAATGTGGCGGACTTAAAGTTTGTAAAGGGATTGACTCTAGCTGCTTCTTGTAGAAATGTAGCTATTCTTTATAAGGATATTCCAGGACTTGATCCTGAAGCTATTCAATCCTCGGGTGATTTTAGGGCCGGTTATGAAAATTCTGCGCTGCCTACTACCCGTAATTTTAATTTTAGTCTTAATGTTAAATTCTAGAACCATGAAAACGATACAACATATATTATACCTAGTTTTAGTCTGCCTGATTTTTCAAGGGTGCGACGAAGATTTTGTGGAAGTGAACACGAATCCTTATCAAGTTAATGAGGTTGATGCGGCACTTTTGTTTGCCGGAGCGCAAAGGAGTCATTTAGGAACTTGGGCAGCTGAACATACCATTGTACAACATTTTGTAATTCCTTATAATCAGGGAGCTACCCTAGGTTTTAATTTTAATGAGGATATTGATGGGGTAAACAATCCCAAATGGAATGATTCATACCCATCTGTCATACGAAATTTGGTACAAGCTACCGATTTGCTCGGTGAAGATACTGACCGTGTCAACTTACTAAGTATGATCCGTATTTGGAAGGCCCAAGTTTTCATGGGGGTCGTAGATACTTATGGTGATGTGCCATATTCAGAGGCTGGAAAGGCTGTCAGTGATATCATTTACTTTCCTTCATATGATGATGACGAAGCTATCTATGATGATTTATACAATGAGATAACAAGTGCGGTTGCATCCCTTAATGCCAGTGGTGATTTTGTTTCGGATGATTTGTTTTACGGAAGTAATGGTAGTCAACCTACAAACTCTGCGTCGGCACAAGTTGAAAAATGGAGAAAACTTGGAAACTCTTTATTGTTGAGATTGGGTATGCGCTATTCAAAAGTTAATCCATCTAGGGCGGAATCTATTGTTTCGGAAGCGTTTTCCGGTGGAGTTATGACTTCGAATGCTGATAATGCGTACGTCAAATATGATGGCAACGTGTATGCCTGGGGAGACAATAATCAGCTACGTAATTTTTCCTTTTTCAATTATGCCGCTGAGCCACTGGTGGACCAGTTAAAGACAACCAATGACCCAAGGGCAAAGTATATGATTGCAATGTTTGAAGATCCCGGGGCAGTGGCCAACGAAACGAATCCAAATACGGATTTAGATAATCAATTTGGTGTTCCAGTCGGTGTTTCTGATTTGCAATTATCGGACACATCCCTTGGGTACAGAGGACCAAAAGGAACAGGTCTTGACTATAGCCAGATTAATGTTTTTGCAGCCGCTTCCCCTGCGGCACCGGCATTTTATGTAACCTATGGCCAAACATCTCTCTTATTGGCAGAAGCTGCCTTTAGAGGTTGGGTCTCTGGAGATGCCCAGTCTTATTATGAGGATGGTATCAGGGCCAATATGGATATTTATTCTTTGTATCCCAATACGGAGCCTATACCAGCATCTGAAGTGGATGCTTATTTGGCCGAACCTGAAGTTGCCTATAATGCTTCAAACGCTTTGGAGCTTATTAATACTCAATATTGGTTGGCCAATTACCGCAATGGAACAGAAGCATTTGCAAATGTTAGAAGAAGTGGATTCCCTGATTTAGCCCGTAATGATTTCAATGATAATTTACTGGCAAACGGTGGTGACGGATTTGTGCATAGAATGACATATCCAGACCGAGAGGGTTCTGCCAATTCCGATAGTTACACTGCTGCGGTCTCCGCCATAGGGGGTGACAATCTAGTTTCGAGGGTATTCTGGGATGTGGAATAAAAGGACTAATTTAAAGGGATAATTAATTAAGAGCTAAAAACTTAAAATCCCTAACTAAATTATGATGGAAAACACACTGCAAAAACTAGTATCGAAATTTAAAAAAGAGGAAGAAGGTATCTTGGCCCTTAGAAACAGGGAACTGGAAGATCCTAGAATCACGGACCAAAGAAGAAACTTCCTCAAAAAGACCGCTTTGGGTGGAATAGCGATGACCGGAATGATCGGTCTTGGTATCGAGGATACCATAGCGCAAACAACTTCCAAGGTCAGCAGGATGTCTGCCCCGTCGGAGTTGAAGATTACCGATATGCGCTATGCACTGACCAATGTTATGGGCGGTACGGCCATTATCAAAATCGAGACCAATCAAGGTATTTATGGTCTTGGTGAGGTAAGGGACGCTGCGGATGTTCGCTATGCCTTGTTTTTGAAGAGTCGCATTTTAGGGGAAAATCCATGCAACGTAGAAAAGATATTCAAGAGCATCAAGCAGTTTGGCGGACCTGCAAGGCAAGCGGGTGGTGTATGTGCCGTTGAAATGGCATTATGGGATATCTGTGGTAAAGCGTATGATGTTCCGGCTTGGCAATTATTGGGAGGAAGATATAGGGATAAGGTTAGGCTCTATGCAGATACACCCGAAGCATCTTCTCCAGAGGAACAAAAAAGATTGATCGACTTTAGGATAAATGAACAAGGATATACCTGGTTGAAAATGGATGTTTCCATAGGGGAACTTCGTGGCAAACCAGGTACTGTTGTAAATGGTAAGTTTTGGGAGAACGATAAAGGAGTATTGGCCCAATGGGGCGATCGAAGAAACATGATGTCCTACGGAAATACGATGCATCCTTTCACGCAAATCCAAATCACCGAAAAGGGTTTGGAAGAACTTCAAAAGGTCGTGGAGGATGTACGCAATATGGTAGGCTATGAGATTCCCATTTCTACGGACCATTATGGGCATTTTGATTTGAACAATGGTATTCGATTGGCAAAGGCCTTGGACAAGTATAGATTGGCCTGGTTCGAAGATATGGTGCCCTGGCAATATAATGAACAATGGCGCACTATTACCGATGCTATAGAGACACCAACAACGACAGGTGAGGATATTTATCTTCTAAAGGATTTTCTTCCTCTGATACATAATAGGGCAGTGGATATCATCCATCCAGATTTGGCATCTTCCGGTGGACTTTTGGAAACAAAAAGAATCGCCGATTATGCCGAAGAATATGGTATAGCAATGGCCATGCATCAGGCGGGTACACCGGTTTCATTTATGGCCAATGTGCATTGTGCTGCCGCTACCCAAAACTTTTTGGCATTGGAGCATCACTCTGTTGATGTTCCTTGGTGGGAAAGTCTGGTAAAAACCGTTGGCGGTTTTAAAATGATCGATAAAGGTTTTGCAACTGTACCATTAACGGCTCCAGGTCTGGGAATTGAGTTGGATGAGGAAGTAGTGAAGGCCCATTTGCACCCTTCTGATAAGACATTCTTCAAATCAACGGAGGAATGGAATGAACTCAGGTCTCATGATAGAACCTTTAGTTAAATTTTGAATTATAATTAAGTGTATTGAGTAAGGGTTTACCAATATTAAAACTTTGTATTTGAGTTAGTTTAAGTTGAGCAGGAGAACGCTTCCTTGATATGGAAGTGTTCTCAGCTTGCTTACTATTGTAGCTTAGGTATTTTGTTAATTTGAATATGGAAAAACTTTAAATCGGGTTAAAATGAAAAATTTCAAAATTGTACTGGTCTTGTTTTGTTTTACATATTATTTCCAAGGCGATGCTCAAGGGGTGACAGGTTCTGTGGAATATATCAAGGAGCTGACTTCCCAATGGAAAGGGGAGCGCTTTGATGATGGAAGACCCAAGGTAACGGATGCCCTTTTAAGCAGGATGAAAAATATACAGATAGAGGAGGCCTGGGGCTTTTTAAGAAGTAGAGGCTACAACAACCAATATGAAGGGGAATGGGAAATTATCCATCCGGAAGGTGTTATGACTGGAAGAGTGGTCACTGCCCAATATATGCCGTTAAGACCGGACTATCAAAGATTGATAAAACTAAAGGGAGCCGAGGAAAAAAGGGATACCATAGGGGGCAGCAATTCCTGGCCCATTCAACAGTTGGTACCGGGAGACGTTTACGTGGCGGATGGATATGGTAGAATCATTGATGGTACCCTTATAGGTTCCAATTTGGGGAATGCCATTTATGCCAATTCACAGAACGGGGTCATTTTTAATGGCGGTGTACGTGACTTGGCGGGTCTTTTGGATATTGAAGGCTTCAATGGATGGCATAAAGGAGCGGACCCGTCCTATCTACAAGAAGAAATGTTGTCTGCCATTAATGTGCCAATTAGGATAGGAAGGGCAACTGTTTTGCCAGGCGACGTGGTATTGGCAAATAGGCATGGAACCATCTTCATTCCTTCCTATTTGGCTTCCGAACTGGTGCTTTCCTCTGAAATTGTAGGCTTACGGGACATTTTTGGATTTCAGAGATTGCGGGAGAAGAAATATACTGCTGGCCAAATCGATACCAAATGGACCGATGAAATCAATAAGGATTTTGAAAACTGGTTAAAATCCTATCCGGACAGCAAATTACCCATGACAAGAAAGGAGCTTAACGATTATATGGATTCCAAAAAAAATTAAATATCAAACCATTAAATAAAAAGGAATATGATAGCAATGAAGTTGCGTTTTCTTTCTAAGGTTGCGCGGGGACTAACACTTATTACACTTTTGGGCCTTACTTCTTTTATTTCGGCGCAGAATCGAAATAAGAATGTTACGGAAATAGAGAAAGCAGTTACCGAATTATACGGTGCCATGGTGGACAAGGAAAAAGAAGTTTTGGAGCAATTGACATCGGAAAATTTATCCTATGGTCATTCCAGTGGTGCTTTGGAAAATAAATCGGAATATGTAAACGGGGTACTGAACGGTGCATTTCAGTTTTCTTCCATTACGCAAAAGGAACAGACCGTTGCGGTAACCGGTAATGTAGGTGTGGTTCGGCATATTTTTGAGGCCAAAGGAAACAACAATGGTAAACCGGCCGAGGTAAGGATTGGCTGTCTATTGGTATTTAAAAAGGAGGGCCGATGGAAACTACTGGCGAGACAAGCTTATAAACTTTAAAATATTTACTCTTGGGAAAAATCAATATTTATTCAATTTCTTTAGGCTTTGCGGCGGTTTTCTTATTGGTCGTCGTTGGTATGATCATATCGGGAAATATAGATATGGCAGGAGCTTTCATACTAATTCTTTTTGCCCTCATTGCATTCGGCTTCAACGGGTATGAAAAATTAAAAGGTCTTATTTTTACAATTATGATTTTTATGGGGGTGACGGCTGCCCTCTACTACCCATCCTATTTCACCAATATTGGTGATTTCAAGCTCACTGTACTTATAATTCCACTTATACAGATTATTATGTTCGGTATGGGTACCACTATGAGCATCAAGGATTTTGCAGCTGTTTTTCAATCACCTAAGGGTGTTGCTATAGGGGTGTCGGCACAGTTACTAGTAATGCCCATCATTGGTTACATTTTGGCACAGATAAGTGATTTTCCTCCGGAAATTGCAGCCGGTATCGTTTTAATTGGCTGTTCCCCAAGTGGTGTGGCCTCAAATGTTATGGCTTTTTTAGCCAATGCCAATGTTGCTCTGTCCATAACCATTACATCCATAGCAACATTATTGGCTCCTTTTCTTACGCCACT
The DNA here is from genome assembly GCF_028464205.1 of Maribacter sp. PR66. Taxonomy (NCBI): domain Bacteria; kingdom Pseudomonadati; phylum Bacteroidota; class Flavobacteriia; order Flavobacteriales; family Flavobacteriaceae; genus Maribacter; species Maribacter sp. PR66. Next base: position 176,408 of record NZ_JAQPCH010000001.1, on the reverse strand, counting down.
AATGATGAAGGTATTTGCAGGTGAATTCATTGAAATCGATGTGCTTTCTATGATGTGGAGCATTATCAAAATGATTATTCTTCCCATAGGTGCGGGTCTTTTGGTCAATAAACTTTTGGGAAAAGGTGCCAATTGGATTGGTCGAGCCATGCCGCTAATCTCAATGTTGGCCATTGGATTGATAATTACAATCATCACTGCTGCGGGCAGGGATAGTTTGTTGGACATAGGAGGCATATTAATGTTTCTTGTATTGATCCATAATTTCTTTGGATACCTTCTAGGTTATTGGTACGCGAAACTCTTCAAAATGTCCGAAGAGGATGCGCGAACCATTGCTCTTGAAGTGGGCATGCAAAATGCTGGATTGGCATCTGGTATTGCCAACAGTCTTGGAAAAATAGCAACCATGGGATTGGCGCCCGCAGTGTTTGGACCATTGATGAACATCACTGGATCTGTATTGGCCTCTTACTGGCATGGAAAACCAACGGTGAAGGAAGCTAAAGTTTTGGAAACCAATTAATAAATAAAATTAATCACATTAACAAAAATCAAAAGAACCAATGAAAAATTCAAGAAGATCTTTTATATCAAAATCTTTAATGGCTGGAGCAGGTTTAGGTATGGTTTCAAGTACCTATGGTAACGAATATGTAGCAGCTATTGATAAAAACCCCAAACTTTCTGCGCCTTCAGATTTAAAGATAACCGATGTAAAATGTGGTTTTATACGAAGGGGTAGTGGTCTTTTCGTGAAAATACATACCAATCAGGGAATTTACGGATGTGGAGAAGGTGTTGATGCCGTGCCAGGTACCTACCACCTGGTCAAAAGAATGGGTTTTTTTTTAAGGGACCAAAGTCCTTTCAACGTTCATAAAATATTTGAGGATATTAGACGGGCGGGTCATTTTGGCGGCGCGCAGTCAGGTACTTACGTAGCAGTTCTCTCAGCTATTGAAACTGCCTTGTGGGACTTGGCTGGCAAAGCCTTGGATTTGCCTGTTTATAAGTTGCTTGGAGGCAAATTCAGGGACAAGGTAAGAGTATATTGTGATACGGCGCTTTATAGGGTTCGTTTTCCCTCTCCGGACGATTTCGCTACCGCAGCAAAGGATGCCATCAAAAATTGGGGTTTCAATGCCTTAAAGTTCGATTTGGATTATGCTAGTGATCCGGATAAGTATGATCGATATAATTGGACCGCCAGTCCGGGTGAAATTATACGTATGTATGATCAACTTGCCGCGGTGAGGGAAGCGGTAGGTCCAAAAATTGATTTGTGTGTGGATATGCATGGACGTTATGATCATGTTACCGCCCAGACCATAGCAAAAAAAGTAGAGGATTTAAATCTTACTTGGTTGGAAGAGCCCATACCAGCAGAAAATTTTGATGCTTTTAAAACACTTGCCGAAGAAACAAGTACTCCAATTTCTGCTGGTGAAAATGTGTATCTAGGTCACGGGTTCAAGCAATTGTTAGACAATGGAGTGGATATTATTATGCCAGATCTTCAAAAATGTGGCGGATTAGGTGAAGGTCAACGTATTGCCAATTTGGCCAATTTATATTATGTTCCTTTCTCTCCACACATGGTGGCTTCATTCCTAGGTGCCATGGCCTGCGCCCATGTGTGTGCCTCGGTTCCAAATTTCCATTTAATGGAATGGCAATCGTACTTTCATACAGACCCCATGTTTAAGGAAATAGTAACCTATGATGAAGGAGATTGGGTAAAGGATAGTTTTGTAAAAGTTTCGGATAAACCGGGTATTGGGGTAGACATCAATGAGGATGCCATGCGAAAATATGCACCTGAAGGAATTCCGTTTTTTGAATAATTAATAACACATTAAATAGAGAAGATTATGTTTAAAAAAAAATATATGCTCCTAGTGGTGCTCGTGGGTCTTGCAACACAAATGATGGGGCAGCAGATCAGTAAGGAAGAACTTATTTTTTTGACTCCACAATGGACCGGAGAACGTTTTGATGATGGAAGACCCAAGGTGTCCGATGCCCTGTTGGAAAGGATAAAATCCGTAAGTGTGGAAGAGGCTTGGGCCGTCATGAAGAACGAAGGATATCGATATCAAATAGCGGAGGATTGGAAAATGATCAATCCAGATAGTGTTTTGGTAGGTCGCGCCGTAACAGCCACCTTTATGCCAGGCCGCCCTGATGTATGGAAAGCCATTGATGACCGTGGAAAAGCTGAGGGAAAACGGGGACAAAATACATGGCCCGTGGATATTTTGGTTAAGGGTGATGTTTATGTTGCCGATCAATTTGGTGCGGATAAGGACGGTCCTACCATTGGGGACAATGTAGGGAATGCCATTTATGCCAAAACTGGAAATGGCATCGTTTACGACGGCGCTCTTAGGGATGTGGAGGGACTCATGGAAATAGGTGGTTTTACCTCCTATTACACCAGCTATGATGCATCCCACCACAATCCACCGGGAGATTTGAATACGATGCTCATCGGTATAAACCAACCTACCCGAATCAGAACGGTAACCGTTATGCCAGGCGACGTGGTCTTGGGAAAAATGGGAGTAGTGACTTTTATACCTCCCCACTTAGCCGAAAAGGTCGCAACAACTTCGGAAGTTGTTAGGCTCCGTGATATGTTTGGCCACTTGCGCATAAAAGAAGGTGTATATACCGCAGGACAAATAGATACCCGTTGGGCAGAGGATATAGAAAAAGACTTTAGCAAGTGGCTCAACGAACATATAGATGATCTTCCTGTTTCAAGGGAACAGATTCAAGAAATATTGAAGAAAAGAACTTGGTAACCGTTAGGAGTACGGTTGAAATTAAAACCCTTATCGCCGGGATTTTACACCTTAAAATAATGCAAAAAAAAGACTTATCCAGATTTCTGATTTCTCTTTCAGTAACGATGATCTTACTCGTTCTTGTTGGATGTCAATCTCCTGAAGTTCAAAGAAGGGACCATAAGACATGGTCCCACTATGGGGGCAGTCCGGATCAATCCAAGTTTTTTGAGTCGCCTAGTATTACCAAGGAAAATGTAGGTCAATTGGAAATGCTTTGGAGCTATCCTTCCGGCGATGATAGGTTTTATTTTTTTAGTCCTATTATTGTGGACAGTACCATGTTTGTGTTAGGAAAGAATAGTTCTTTAATTGCAATTAATGCCCTAACAGGGGAAGAGCTTTGGATTCATGCCAATTTACCGGGAATTACCAGAAGAGGTATCAATTACTGGGAAAGTGAGGACAAGAGTGATCAAAGATTGTTGTTTACCTTGAACAATTCCATACAGGCCATAGATGCAAGAACAGGAAAATCCATAGAGAATTTTGGAAACAATGGATATGTAGATCTTAGGGAAGGGTTGGACCGTAATCCAACCTCAATAACCCGTATTCAATCTATGATGCCAGGTGTCATTTATGACAATCTATTGATATTGGGGTCCGCGCCCGGAGAAGGATATTTTTCGCCGCCGGGTCATGTCAGGGCCTATAATGTGGTCACTGGTAAAATGGAGTGGATATTTCATACAATTCCCCATCCTGGCGAATATGGCTATGAAACATGGCCAAAGGATGCTTACAAATACGTGGGCGGTGCCAATGTTTGGAGTGAAATCTCCGTAGATGAGGAAAGGGGAATCGCGTATTTGCCCATTGGTTCACCTACGTATGATTATTACGGGGCCGATAGACTAGGAAGTAATCTTTTTGCAAATTCCTTGGTTGCCGTAGATGCCAAGACAGGAGAAAGATTTTGGCATTACCAAACGGTACATCATGATTTGTGGGATTATGATCTATCACCTGCACCTCAACTACTAACAGTGAACAAGGATGGGAAAAAAATAGATGCGGTTTCCATAGCCACAAAACATGGATTTGTTTTTGTGTTTGATCGGGTATCCGGGGAACCTTTATTTCCAATCGAAGAAAAACCATTTCCAAAAAGCGAAATGCCTGGGGAAGAATCTTGGCCTACCCAACCCATAACATCACTTCCTAGTTTTACAAGACATGAGGTAACCAAGGAAAATTTGAATCCATATTTTTCGGATAGCCTTCGACAGGATTGGCTTAAGCGGCTGGACTCGGCAAAAACCGGTCTGTATGTGCCGCCATCGGATAAATATGAAACCCTAATGATGCCTGGAGCCTTGGGTGGTGCCAACTATGGTAATACTGCTGCAGATCCAGAAAAGGGAATAATGTACATAATGACCCAAGAGTATGCCTCAACGTACAGGTTAAATAAAGTGGAACCACCTAAAAATGAATTGACGAATAATGATGTTGATAAGGTGAAATCGCTCTACGGGTCTTCGTGTATTGCCTGTCATGGTCCAAATATGGAGGGTGGTGCGGGACCTTCCCTAAAAAATTTGGGACACCACATGTTTTATGAGGATTTTAGAAATATCGTAATCAACGGAAAAGGGGTCATGCCTGGTCTGATACATGTGGACGAAGCCTCTTTAATGGCGTTGTTTCAGTTTTTGGGGGGTGATCCTGAACGTAGAAATTTTAGACGTGGCCAACGTGAAGATGTACCGATTAAAGGGCCAGTTGTGGCTTCAGGAGGCGTGGATATTCCCCCGGATACCCAGCGTGGCGCTCCCATGCAAGAGTATCCTGAAGGCACTGATCATCCAGAAGTAAGGTACACCACGGATTATGGTTTGGACTGGCCGGGTTTAATTGACCCACCTTGGTCTTCGATCCTTGCATATGACCTCAATAACGGAACGATAAAATGGAGACGGCCCATTGGCGTGGACTCCCTTTATGCAAAAGGGGATGAGACCAAGGGAGCTCCAAATGGTACACAACGTAAGGGTATGGTAATTACCTCTACGGGTATCGTATTTGCTACTGCCAAAGGAGGCAAGGTATATGCATTTGATAGTGAAGATGGAAGCGTACTATGGGAAACTACTTTGAGCAATGAAACCAATGCCCAACCAAGTATGTTTACTTTGAACGGTAAGGAATATTTGGTCATAAATGCTACTTCCAATTTTAGAAGCGATAGTTACGATCATTCAAAAAAGTCGGGAGCCATTTCCAAAGGGTACGTGGTTTACGGGATACCGGATAAAAAATGACTTCTTTCGTAGGGGTTAAAAATGATAATTTTTCGAATCGATTAAAATATAGTTAACTCTTATGAAACCAATACTTAGTTTTTTGTGCTGTCTTTTGGGCAGTATCTGTATAGCGCAAAACCTCAATGAAAGGGTGGTCCATAATGACCCTTCTACCTATCGGGATTTGTCTAGTGTGCACGCAGGTGCAGGTACAATGGGTTTTACCCAGTTAGTAGGTAGAAATGATCTGGCCACTAATTTTTTGTATTTACATTCTGGAATAATTCAGCCTAAATCTGGGATAGGCCATCATTTTCACCATTCCATTGAAGAGATGTACGTTATTCTGGATGGGGAGGCGGAGTTTACGATTAATGGAAGAACATCGACCCTAAAGGGGCCGGCATTAGTTCCCTGCAAACTTGGCGATTCCCATGGTATTTATAATGCCTCTGGAAAACCTTTAAAGTGGTTGAATTTTGCCGTAAGCGAGGTAAAGGCAAGGGGAGATGCCTTTGATTTGGGAGACGATTTATCCAAAACCAAAAAAGATGGCGCCCCTGTGTTTGTAAATGCTCAATTGAACAGGAGCCAACTTAAAGAGGACGAAAAGGCCCATTATGGAAAGGGAGCAAAGTTTAAAAGAATTTTGGGACCCGAAATCTTTAGAACCGCTTGGCACCATGTGGATCATCTAGTAGTGCCGGCAGGGACCAAAACAGAAATGCATCGATTGGAAGGTACAGAGGAGGTTTATTACATTATGAAAGGAACAGGGTCCGCTACAGTAGGTTCGTCCACGGTAGAGTTAAAGAAAGACGATTCCTTCTTTGCCAGCTTGGGAGAGGAGATATCATGGTCTGGTGATGGTGAAGATTTGGAAATTTTGGTGATTGGTATAGCCGCATCCAATGAAAGTGGGCATAAAATTAATAAACCCTTGAACCGACCCAAGGCCATGGCATTGCAAATGGACTTTGTGGTAGATGCGGAAAATGCGGCAGCTTTTGAAAAAATGTACTATTCCATTTATGTTCCCGCAATGGTCGTACAAGACGGATATTTAAGTTCTAAACTACTTCGTCTTTTTCCTCAAGATTTGTCAAAGGAGATCCAAGCGGAACCAACTATATTCAACTACCAAATTCAAATATCTTTCGATACGGAAGAAAATAGGAGAAAATGGGTGGCCAGCGACCAGCATCAAATTGCATGGCCGGCAGCATCAGGACTTGCCAAGGAATTTAAGTGGCGAGGCTACGATGTTATGGGCGATGATGTGCAGCATTAAAATAGTCGTTCTTAAAATGGGTCGGCATTTTCCTTGTTAGAAATAAAGGCTTAAAAATGGTTTCTTATTTTTAAGATGGGTAAATAAGCATCCAGACATTTATTGAAAACAAGATTCGACACCTCGTAAGGCGATGTTTTAGAATAAAATTAGGCAAATACATGGCAATACAACAACGATTGTACAACCCACTAAATATCAAAACTATACATGGATAAAAATCAAATAATCCCAGAATTGGCTAATGAAGGCATATGGATAGGAAGATGCCACGTTCCAAAAAAAAACGCTTTTAAAAATATAGCGGGACCCCACGTGATTTGGGCCCATAAGGGAATAGTTTATGATCTGTCCTATTATTTTAAATCTACCAGTGAACTTATCAATACTAGTTCTTATAAAGAGTTTCTAAAGGTGAACGACCAAAATATTACCCAAATAGGAAAGCTGGAAGAAATATTGGAGAACTCCATATTCCATAATAGGGATGAAGAAAAACCTTTTCTACTGGCGCCTAACGATACCCAGGCGGTAAAGGCGTGCGGGGTAACTTTCATTAAAAGCCTATTGGAACGTGTAATTGAGGAGAAGGCAAAAGGTGATCCCATGTTGGCGAATGAGATAAGGGAAGAAATTACGGCTACCATAGGGGAGGGTCTAAATAATGTTAGACCTGGCTCTGACCATGCCATGAAATTAAAGGAAGAACTGAAGAAACGGGGTATCTGGTCACAATATTTGGAAGTAGGTATAGGGCCGGATGCCGAAGTATTCACTAAGTCCCAACCCTTTTCTTCCGTTGGTTTTGGCGCTGAAGTAGGGGTTCACCATGATTCTGGTTGGAACAACCCAGAACCAGAAGTGGTATTGGTAGTGACCAATAAAGGGCAAATAGTGGGTGCCACATTGGGCAACGATGTTAACCTGAGGGATTTTGAGGGAAGGAGCGCCTTATTACTTGGCGAAGCGAAGGATCAAAATGGCTCATGCGCCATCGGTCCGTTATTTAGAATGTTTGACGATACGTTCTCCCTGGAGCATTTAAAAGCTTCAAAAGTATCATTAAAAATTGAAGGAAAAGATGGCTTTCTTTTAGAAGACTCCAGTGATATGGGGGAAATAAGCAGGTCTCCGGAGGACTTGGTGAGTCAGGTATTGAGCGATAATCATCAATATCCCGATGGGTTTGTACTTTTTTGCGGAACGATGTTCGCCCCTACGTTGGACCGGGACAAAGAAGGTATGGGCTTTACCCATAAAATAAATGATAAAGTGGTAATTGCATCTCCCAAACTTGGCCAATTGGTTAATTGGGTAAACTTAACGAATAGGATTCCAAGATGGCAATTTGGAATCAATGCCTTTATTGATTATACCCTAAAAAGAATGATCGGCTAGTATTAGCTATAGGTTGATGCTGTGGTAAATTGAAATCCCCCTTCTTAAGAAACTGATTTATTTGTTCCTAAACCTATTGTTTTATTACTCCCAACCTCTGTAAATAGCAATTTTCAATTGTGCTTACAGGGATTGGGAGTCAACATAGATTACATTGTATTGGATAAGTTCAAAGTATAGAATTCATGAGGAAATTGCTTAATAGGCCTTTTGTTTTTTCCATAGTCACTATTTTTCAAAAGGTTTCATTTTGTAAATAAGCGCTGTGCAAATGTATAAAGGTCATGTCGCCATACGGGCCATGTATGTCCTCCTGGATATTCGCTGTACTCATATTTGATACCTATCTCGTCAAATTTTTTCATCATTACTTGACAGTTTTGGTAGGCGATATCCTCTTTACCTCCCATCGAAATAAAGAAGCGGTTCAAATTGTTATTGATTTTCTCGGTATGCTCTTTCATAAGTGCATATTGGGGACCCGATAACTCATCGTTATTCGCGAACCATCCCGAACTGAAAACACCCAGATAAGCGAACATGTCCGTGTTCTGAATGCCTGCGTATAGTGTTTGTAATCCACCCATGGACAGTCCGGCCAAGGCTCTATTTTCAGCTCCTGTCTTAACACGGTATTTGTTTTCCACAAAGGGTATCGCTGCTTGCTTAAGTTCGTTTTCAAAGGCCTTCAGTGAATTTTCGTTGAATCCGGCGAGACCGCCAGAGGAAACATTTCCGTCCAAAATGGCAATAATCATCGGTTCAGCCTCATTTCCGGCAATTAAATTGTCCAATATTAGATTGGTCTTCCCTTGCATGGCCCATCCCCGTTGGTCTTCACCACCGCCGTGTAAGAGGTAGAGTACCGGATAGTTGCCGGTTGACCCATCGTACCCCGGAGGTGTATAAACATACATTTCTCGCCAGGAACGGGATGCCTCGGAATAGTACTTGTTAATTCGAATATCACCATGGGGAACATCCTTTAAGCTGTAGTATCCATCTCCCTTGAACGGTATCTCGATTCCACTGGCCATACGACCCATTCCATAAAATGATTCGCTGGCAGGATCTGCAACCGCTACCCCGTCGATGATCAGGGAATAGTAATGAAAACCTTCGGTGATGGAGTCCGTGGTTACGGTCCAAAAACCTTCATCATCTATTTCCATGTCGTATTTTTTACCCAGGTCTATTTGTAGATTTTTGGCGTCCGGAGCCTTGGTCTTGAAAATAACACGCTTATCCGGTAGTATTTGAGGATAGGACGACCTTCTTATATTGGTACTTGCTGGTAATCCGAGCACGCTGTATTTGTTGAAAAGTGATTTATCAACCGGTTTAAAGAGTAATTGAGAAAACATGTACAAGTCATTTTTCCACACCTCAAAATCATGTCCACCTGGTTCCACATAAAAAATATGGAGTACATCGTGTGCATTCAAGTAATCACTCGTACGTTTGCTAAAGGGCATCAGACCGTCGGCATCGCCACAACTGATCCATAATACTTCCAATTCTTTAGCCTTTTCAGGATTTGGCAGTAATTCTTCAGGTACTTTTGTATTCGGAGCCGAAGAAAAGGCACCTACCCAAGAAAAAGTATCCAAATTGCCCAAACCAAAATTTAGGGTTTGCCCACCACCCATAGAGAGACCTGCAATGGCACGGTGCTCCTTATCCTTGTAGACTTTGAATTTTTTCTCGACGTACGGAATCAAATCGTTCAACAAGTCTTTTTCAAAAGTGGCAAATGCGGCCACTTTATCCTGGGCAAAAATATTACCCTCGGCCCGGTCATTTTTCATGGCGCGACCGTTGGGCATGACCACGATCATTGGTTCCAATTTTCCTTCCGCATAGAGATTGTCCAAAATTACGGCCGGAGCTCCATTTTTATACCATTCCTTTTCATCGCCACCGATGCCATGTAATAAATATAATACTGGATAGCGTTTTGATTTGGAATAACCTGGAGGGGTGTAAATGAGCGCTTTCCTTTGAGCTCCGACCGTTTTTGAATTATACAGAATACTGTCGATACGACCTTTCGCTATTCCGGACTTTTCCATATCAAACCCTTTAGGAGCGTGCCTTTCGGCAATTGGATTGTTGGCCTGATTACGAAGAACATTCAATAGTTTAATGGCATATCTTCTGCCAAGAATACGGTAGCCTTCGGCATTAAAATGAAGATTATCCTTTGCATCCGGCACTCCCTTTGACGAAACAATATGTGCATTGGGTATCGTTTCTGGAAGCGTTGCAACAATTTCGTTCATACTCGAACAAATACCGCCTTGATCCGCATGTACCATCTCACCGGCAATTAAAGGTGTTTTGGAAGCCTCGAGCCCCAAGTCTTTAAGCAGGTTGTCATATACTACTTTTACTTTTTTGGGCCATAGGGTGTCCCCGGTGTTCGATTCTCCCTGATGTAATAAAATACCCTTTATAACACCATCTTTTTGAGCAATCTTTGCCATCTCTACGAGACGACCATATGGATTTCCGTCGTATTCCTTAATCATATTCAGCATCCAATCTGGGGCTGTTTTGACATAATCCTCATAACCATCCTTGTCGAAAAGCTCAATTTTGCAACCTCCTACCGCTACATTTATGACCCCAACTGTAATGCTGTCGGGCAAACTTTCTACCATTGTTCTTCCGAAATAATCTGTAGGTGTAAGGCCTGTTTTACAACGGCATAGGGGTGGTATGGCCGTGTACCAATTTCCTTTCTTTCGATTAAGTTCCGGACAGTCTACTGCTGCCAAAACCTTAAAACGGTCGGTTACATCAATAGTATCCTGTGCTTCTATACGCGCATTGCCTTCCATGTTTGACTGACCAAAACTTAAATAAATATGGAAGTTTGGGTCCTGACCCATAATTTTTATGGAAGACATTAGGAGTATTGCCAAAACGCCGATGTGGATTCTTAGTTTTTTCATTTTTAGTGCTGTGTATCTAGTTTACAATTAAAAATATCAGTCATTCATTAATTGGTTCCTTTTCATCCAATCAAATAAGGGAGTAATCCAGCTGGAGTGTTTGAAAATAAATCCATGACCTCCTTTTGGATAAATATGCATTTCCACATTTACTTTTTTGTGTCTCAATTGTTCGAAATATTCAATACTATTGTCCACATCAACAGTGATATCATCTGCAGCATGCGTTATGTAAGCAATTGGTGTATTTGTATTCACTTGTAATTCATTAGAGAAAAGTTGAACATCTTCTTCACTTGGATTTTCACCAATTAAAGCATTTCGAGAACCATCGTGGGTTAAATTACTGGTCATGCTAATCACTGGATAAACCAAAATTTGAAAGTCGGGCCGTAAGCTTGTGTTCTTTGCATTTTCTATGTGGGCTTTTTCAAAATGGGTGGAAACAGTTGAAGCTAAATGCCCACCAGCAGAAAACCCCATTACACCAATTTTATCTTTGTTCAACCCCCACTTTTCAGCATTTTCACGTACTATTTTTATGGCTTGTTGGGCATCTTGTAAAGGGCCAATTTTTCTATTTACCATGATCTCATCATTTGGTAAGCGATATTTTAGAACAAAAGAGGCAATACCTTTTTCAGCTAAAATTTTTGCATTGTTAATGCCTTCACCTTGATAAACAACAACACTATAACCGCCGCCAGGAATAAGAATAACGGCTGTGCCTGTCGCTTTTTCGGGATTTGGTTTAAAATATTCCAGGGTAGGATGGGTTACATTCCTATACAAACCTTCTCCCGATTCTTTTATTTAAGAGGGTTTTGAATTTGGAATTTCAGAAGAATATAGATTTATTATTTCCTGAGCATTTATAGCGGAAAATGATAAGAAGAATAAAACTATATGATAAAAAATATTTTTCCCCATTAAGTAGATTTTAAGTTACTCGGTAATTACTTTTCAAAAAATAATTGTACTAATCCTCCAGTATGATGTCGTTACCTGATGTTGCATACAATCCTAACAAGGCACCGGTAAAACCTCCGGCAACATCGGTAGAAAGAATATCTCCAGAAACTGTTCCGCCAACCGTTTTGAAATCCGAACCGTTTACTGCATAACTGAATTGATATTCATCCCCTTCGGCTGATATTTTTAGGTCTATTGGGCCATTCAAATCAATCGGTTCCGTTGCTATGATTTTAGAAACTGTTTCTCCACGCCAATTGGGTTTACTGTTTTTCTGAAGAACTAAATAGTTTTGCTTTCCTTTTTTTGTGATACCGAATACATAATTGGAATTTTCATTTTGATAGGCCGTAACTCCGGCCATGTCTTTTTCCGATTTCGGCTCATATTCCAAAGTAGTTGTAAAGGAAAAGGTTCTATGCTGTTGCCGATGAAATAACGTTGAGGTAGGTTTTCGTTCCTTGATGTTGGTACTGAACGGGGAGATTTCCAAGCCTTTCTTTGTTTGTTTGATGAATGCTTCCCGTGTACCCCTTAAACCAATCCATCTATAATCCAGCTTATCCGAAGAGAAATTTTCTTCAAAGGTGAAGTTTCCATTGGGTATAAAACCATCTTGACCGGTTTTATTGGTTACGCCTTGCGGCATTTTAAGCTTTGGCTCCATAGGGACTAAGCCATTTTCGAAGACAGGATATTCACCGGACCAATCCACCGGTAGAATGAAGGTCTCCCGACCCGTATTAACGCGATTTTCTTCATTGGGTCTAATGGCAAGGAATACGCCGTAATATTGGTCATCCGGACCTTTAACCAAATCGGCATGACCGGCCCAGTCCACCATATTTTCTCTGTCTTTTGGAAAGTAACGTTGGGTCAAAATCGGGTTACTCGGAGCAGGAATGTAGGTTCCTTTTGGGCTATCACTTTTAAAAATCACTTCACTATGCCAGTCGCCCGTACCACCTTCCGCGCACATTAAGTAATAACTTCCGTCTTTTTTATAGATATGTGGTGCCTCGATCCAAATAGGTTTTTCGGTAATATCTACGCCACCATCTACAATGATTTCGTCTGTACCGGCTATTACTTGATCCTTCTCAATATCATATTCCCATATCTTGATGACCCTGTGCCCATTGTATAATTCTTTTCCTTTATCCGGGGCATCATTATGTACAACATACCCCTTACCGTCATCATCAAAGAAAATGGAAGGGTCAATTCCGCCAAAATCTAGCTTTTTTGGGCTGCCCCATCCTTTCATAGGATCTTTTGTTTTTACGATGATATTTCCTAGTCCCCCAGAAAAAGCCGTAACAATCATATAAAATGTATCATTATGAGGGTTGTAGGTTATACCAGGGGCATAAACACCTTGACTAATACCGGTATCATGAGGATTGAACTCTGTAATATCATCTAGAACACCACCTAAGTCGGTCCAATTAACTAAATCTTTTGAGTGGAAAATCGGCACGCCGGGAAACATGGCAAAAGAGGAGCAAACCATATAATAGTCGTCTCCCTTTCTGGTAATGGCAGGGTCTGGGTAACAACCCTGTAAAATGGGGTTATAAAATTCCCCTTCTTCCAATGGAAAATCGTTGTAGACCTGATCGTTACCCTCATAGATGACTTTGGTGAATATGGGAACGTTTTTTTTGGGTGGATACGTACTGTATTCCGAAACGGTAAAGCTTACCATTGCAAACAGCGATACAACGGCCATTGCTAAAAGTGTATTTTTTTTTCTCATTTTTAAATTATTCAAAAGTTGTATTAATTCTTATTCATCTTTCCAGTATTTATGTGCCCACGCAATCCAAGTACTCCAGTTGGGCCCTGTGCTATGGCCGCCCGCATGTTGTCTAAAAGCAACTTCTCCAGAAGTTAAAGCTTGACCAATTACCGGATATTCTTCGCTTTCCATACCTTTTTTGCCGAGTAAGGTATATACTGGGGTGGCATGAAGTCCTGCAAGGAACATGCCCTTTCCATCCACCCAATTTCCTTCGATGAGTGGCGAACCCACACTTATAAAAACTGGTCTTGGCGCACATAGGGCAATGAGTTCATGGGCATCAACGGGCAAGTCATTTACCGTGAGCGTGCTAGCGTACTTAATGAAATTGCCAGCAAACCAGTGGTACTCGCCGCTAGAAGCCAAATTTTCTACCATCTCACCATAATTCCTTCGTAATAGGGAAGCTCCTCCAGCACCAGAGCTACCAATAAAGCCCAAAGAAAACCGTGGGTCAAAGGCCATGGTGACCAAGGCCGCCTTACCATAGCGAGAGGTTCCTTCAATACCGATTTTTGAGGCATCGATTTTAGGATTAGTTTCATAGTAGTCCATGGCTCTTTCTGCGCCCCAGGCCCAAGCACGAAGCACGCCCCAATCTTGCGGACTTCTATGTTTTCCTTTGTTTGTCAAGCCGATGATGCCAGAGGTGAGTCCGGCCCCATGATCAGCCTGTACACTTGTGGGTACCAAAATGGCATAGCCCCAGTGCTGTGAGATGAGTTGCTGTTTCCATAAAGGTTCATAAGAGGACATAAAATAACTGCTAGGTTCTGCGGGAGGTGGACCAAAAGGCCAAGTGATAAAGCCAAAACGAGTGACCAATGGCACCGCCTTTTCAATGTTTTTGGGAAGGCCTATCAGCAATTCTATATTGACTTCGATATCAGGATGGTTGGAGTTGTTCACCTTACCCATAAGAAGCGTTTCTGTCACCGGATAGGGGCCTGCCGTGGTATCTTTTTCCGACACGACGGTCCAACTTACATTGGGTACATTTTTTGGGACACGACCATACATCTCCTTTTCAAATTGTACTACTATTTCTGGTCTTCTAATATTCCACCAAGCTTTTTCTGTTGCTACTGGAGTTCCGTTTGAAGTAACTAAAGGGTCGGGTAGGGAATAGAAACCAACTTTGTTCTCATCCGTATTAGCGTCATTGGGGTCAGTGGGATTTCCTGATGGTCCTGGACGATTGGGAATCGTAATCCCCAATTGCTCCTTCATTTGTGCAAAATCTTGTCGGGTATACTTGGCGATACTATCCCTTGACAAATCACTATTCTGGGCACCTACTAGGATAGTACTTAAGAAAATAAAGAAGTATAGTATTTTTTTCAAGTTGGAAGGATTTTTGTTCAGTTATCAAGGTCTTTCCAAAGGTTGGGCAGAAACCTATAATATAAGAGGTGCCGCCAAGTAGACCAGTCATGTCCACCCTTGCCGCCCACATAGTAGTCGTGTTCTATGTTGTGGTTTTTTAAGGCATCGACGAGGCCTTGGACCCTAGCATTGAAAAAACCTTCCGCTTCCTTGGTTCCTTGACCTACGAAAAGATAATCGACCTTGTCATTGACGTTTGGATCATTTAAGAAATCTTTCAAAGAAGTTTCCGCATCGGTATCTCCAGCACTGAGAATTCCAAAGTTCGCAAAAAGATCGAGCGACCTAAAACCGATGAACATACTGTGACGGCCTCCCATGGATAATCCGGAAATGGCTCTTCCTTGAGGAGATTCTATCGTACTGTAATTTCTATCTACTATTGGAATCACATGGTTTCGTAGCTCCTTTTCAAAAATATCAAAAGTCAGTTGTGCATGCTCAGGATGGTTTCTGTGGATGACCTGATTGTTGGGAATGGCAATAATCATTGGCTTTGCCTTGCCTTCTGCCAAAAGGTTGTCCATAATAAAATTTACCCTTCCATCATAAATCCAATTGGATGGGAGCTCGCCACTCCCTCCGACCAAATAGAGTACTGGATATTCTTTACTGGAATCATAGCCGGGAGGAGTGTATACATACAATTCTCTTTCGCCATTGGTGACATCCGAATGATAAACGTGACGCGTGACATTTCCATGGGGTACATTTTTCGCATCATAATACGAAGGTTCGTCACCATGCACCACCAAAGTACTGTATGGTGGCATGGCCGTAAAAGCGGCCTGGGTATTATTGGGATCTGCAATTTGTGCACCATCTACCCTAAAATGATACGAATACATATCCACCGGAAGGGGGCCAATAGTCAATGACCAGACCCCATCATCACCTTTGGTAAAAGGGATGGGCTCTCTTCCCTTGCCCAAGGCAGTGTTGATGGCTCCCGGGTTCAATTCCACATTTTTTGCGTCCGGAGCCTTTACCCGAAAAGTAACGGTGCGGTCATCATGCACTTCAGGAGAATTTACCGCTGCACTAAAAGGAATCAACCCTTCCGTATCTTTCTGGGGGTTATAGTCCAAGTTGACATTCGCTTGCTGACCAAAGCCAAGGGCTGCAGTTAAAAGCAGAGCCGAGGTGATAATTTGTAAATAAAAATTCTTAAAATTCATAGTAGTGTTTTTTAATCCAGTTCATTCTTAATCCGGAAATAGTCGAAATCCACCGAGCCTCCGGTTTGGGAAGTGGCATAATTGAAGAGCCCAAAACGGTATCCCATAAAGTGGGGTAGGGTGTAGGACATTTTTAATTCCGACCCTATTCTCTTCCAATTTTTGTTATCCAAACTATAATAAAACCAAGCCACATCCTTTTTGTCCGTAAAATCACAACTTGCTTTTAAATAGATTGTTTCTTGATTTAGTGCGAGCTCCTCCACCTTTTTTTCAGCTTCATCGTTTCCCTCAACCATGACAATTTTCTTTTTGTCATTTGCATGGGTTACACCCACCCAGCCGTAGTTTTTTTGGAGAAGCGCCAATCCGGCCTTATCACCTTCCTTCATGTTGGAAACGTCTATGGAGGTTACGCCCGTACAAACGGGTCCGATCGTTCGTTGTGTGAGCGTATTTCGGGTATCCACCAAGGTTTCGTCCGTTCGTCCTGTGGTCAATCGTAAAAAGCCCTTACGGTCCGAAAGTGACCATAAACTATCCACAGGGTTGTGGTTCCATTGCCAAACCAATGGAAGTATTAGATCATTATTTTTACGCTTGAACTCATCCGATGCTACAATGTTTGGTATTAGCCCATTACTTGGAGGTAAATCCAAGGAATCAGGGACTTTTCCATCTATGCCAAGTATGGGCCAACCATCTTCCCATTTGACCGGAACTATATATGGAATTCTACCCACGGAGCCATAATCCCTAAAGAGATAAGAAAACCATTTCCCATCCGGGGTATCTATGAGGCCGCCTTGGGCAACTCCTTTGTCCTGGAGCGCAAGTCTGCCTTCCCAAGGACCGTTGATGTTGTCCGCTCGATGAATTAATACGGTGCGCATGCCACCTCTTGGCCAAGTAATGTTGAAGAGATAGTATTTTCCATTGATTTTAAAGAGTTGTGAACCCTCCGCACCCAACATGATATTGTCACCGGCCGGGGCACTGGCGTTTTCAATCAAGACCCTTTCCGTTCCTTTTTTTACGCCGGACAAATCGCTTTCAAGTTCGGCGATCATCAATTTCCCGGCACCCCAAATCATGTATACTTTGCCATCATCGTCAAAATGGACCGTCAAGTCGTGATAGGAAGGTTCAAATGAGGTTTCGTTCCATGGACCATTTTCTATATCCTTGGTAGAAAAGACGTAGGTTTTTCCGGTGGTGGCTGCAAACGTGAAGACATAAAATGTTCCATTATGGTAGCGTATACAACTGGCCCAAGAACCCCTGCCGTAGGCATTTTTACCGTTTTCCATATTTATGGCATCCACCTCCCCGAGTCGGTCATAGGCATAGTTCACCAATTCCCAATTGACCAAGTCTTTGGATTTCATGATAGGAACCCCGGGACTCAAATGCATGGTGGTACTGCTCATATAGTATGTGTCTTCTACACGCACCATGGATGCATCCGGAACATCCGCAAACAAAATGGGGTTCTGTGCGTTTTGCTTTTGGGCATGAGCGGAAAACTGAAGCATCAGTAAAACGAGCAAAATAGTATGGGTGAAAAATCGGATCATGCTTACTTCTCCATTATAAAGGTGTATGTCTTTCCTTTTTCAGTTTCCAAATCGTATAGAAACGTATTTGCCAATTCTAGATTCTTCAAGGTGGCCTCCTTGGAAATTATGGGTGCAGCCGTTTCAGGTACATAAAAGAGTGGATTCGGATTTTCGTCTTCCACTTTTTTCAAGGTTCCTATTCCGACTAATTCTACGGCATTTGGAACTCGAAGTCGGAGGTTTCCTCCCAAATTCGATTTTATCGTAGCGACTACTAATTTTTTATCCTTCCATTCCATCGAAACCAATTCAAAATCACCCCGAGCTTTTAAACCGCCTACATAGCCGGACTTTAAGGCATCTGGAATGGCGGGGAGCAAATGAACCGAGCCATCGGAACTTTGCAACAACATTTCGGCAATACCGGAGGTACACCCAAAATTCCCATCAATTTGAAACGGTGGGTGCGCATCGAAGAGGTTATTGTAGGTACCGCCCCCGCCTTGGTTTATGCCGACCGGGGTCAACTGGTCCTTTATCAATTTATAGGCATGGTTGCCGTCCTGCATTTTGGCCCACCAGTTTACCTTCCAGCCCATGCTCCATCCTGTAGAGACATCACCACGTTGCAGTAATGTATTTTTTGAGGCTGCAAAAAGTTTGGGAGTTCGGTAGGGCGAAATCTGGTTGGACGGAAAGAGACCGTACAAATGAGAAATATGCCTATGATGATCTTCGGGTGAATCCACATCATCCAACCATTCCTGTAATTGATTGTGCTTGCCCACTTGCATAGGTGGGAGTTGTTTTCTTAGCATTTTAAGGGAATCGGCAAAAGCTTCATCCTTTCCCAAAATTTTAGAGGCTTTGATTGCGCTATTGAAAACATCCAGAACCAATTGATTGTCCATGGTGGAGCCAGCCGTAATGGAGGACCCTTGATGTTCTTTTGGGGCGTTTTCGGGAGAATTTCCAGGAGCAACTACCAGATAGGGATAATTCGGATGTTCAACCAAAAAATCGGCATAGAACTCGGCAGTACCTTTTAAAACGGGATAGATGGATTGTAAAAATGAGGTATCACCGGTATATAAATAGTGTTCCCAAAGATGTTGACTGGTCCATGCACCACCGCCGTTCCAAATCCCCCAAAACGCACCGTCTATGGGGCCGGTAATTCGCCAAATATCGGTGTTATGATGCGCCATCCAACCCCTAGCACCATACATGACTTTTGCGGTTTCTTTTCCCGTTTCCGAAAGCTCTTGCACCATGGTCAAAAAAGGTTCGTGCAATTCCGAAAGGTTGGTTCGCTCTGCAGGCCAATAGTTCATTTCCGCGTTTATGTTGATCGTATACTTACTGTCCCATGCGGGTTTCATGCGTCCGTTCCATATTCCCTGCAAGTTTGCCGGTTGTCCACCAGGTTGGGAAGAGGAAATCAATAAATACCTTCCAAATTGAAAATATAGGGACACAAACGAAGGGTCATTAGTATTTCTAAAATTTGCCAATCGCTCATCCGTAGGTAGTTTTGAAGCCTCCGAACTTCCAAAATCCAAAACAACCCTATCAAAGAGCTTTTGATATTTTTTAATGTGGTCAGACTTTAATTGGTCATAGTCTTTTTCAAAAGCAGCATCCAAATACGCTTTTGCCCGTTCCGTTTCATCACCACTCAAGTCATGGTATGAATTAAAGTTTGTAGCAATGGAAATCATGATAACGGCTTCATCCGCATTTTTAACTTCAACGGAGGAATTGGTTTGGGTGACCGTTCCGTTAGTAGTTTTTATTCTGGCCAGCGCATTGAACTTCACTTTACCCTCTACTCCTTCGTGGTCACTCGTTTTGCCCCAAAGTGAAAGTTGGTCGTTACCCTGAGTCTCAATTCTTGGTTCTAGGTGCGGCGTAGTAAAGTTTGCCGTAAATGAAACTTTACCCGGTTCATCAGCCGAAATTTTGATAACTAGCACACGGTCGGCCAAAGAAACAAATGCTTCTCGGTTATAGGTAATCCCATTTAATTGGTAAGAGGTTTTACTAACGGCCTTGCTGATATCCAATTCCCGATAATACTCATTGTATGCTTTATGGTTTGGGAAGGATAGCTCCAGGTTGCCCACGGGTTGGAACATTTGTCCATGTGATTTCTTGGTAATGATTTTCTCATTGGCCAATTGTTCCGCGGCCTTATATTCCCCTTTAAAAATCAGCTCACGTACTTTGGGCAAAGCCTCCAGTGCATCTGGATTATCGTTTCGGTTAGGGCTTCCACTCCATACGGTATGCTCGTTCAATTGAAAAATTTCATTAGACACATTGCCGTAAACCATGGCTCCTATGCGTCCGTTTCCTATGGGCAAAGCATTTTCCCAATCCTTCCCGGAAGGTTCATCATACCATAATTTTAGGTCAGAATTTTGTTGTCCGAAAAATAAAAATGGAGCTAGGAGAATGGCCGTACATATTACTTTATTAAGGGTTACCATCTAACTTATAAAATGAAGGTTTAAATTTAAGTGTTCAATATACACATAAAGCCGATTTAAATTTTATTTTTAAAAAGTATTTTTTGAATAATTGTGAAGGAATCTAAAAAAAACCAATAAATTGTTAGAATAACTTCCGTTATTTTGAGACTTATAACATTTGTGAACCGAATTATTAATTTTTTTGGTTTAAGATAAGTGACGCAGCACCATGAAATATATCATTTGCCAGGAACCTGGCCGTTTTGAATTGAAGGAAAAAGAACGACCGGTTAGAAGGACCGGGGAAGTACTGGTCAAAATACATCGTGTAGGTATTTGTGGAACGGATTTACATGCCTATGGTGGAAATCAAGCTTTTTTCAAATACCCAAGAATACTGGGTCATGAACTCGCCGGGGAGATATTGGATATTGCCCAAGATGAAGATGATTTCAGAATTGGCGATCAAGTAATCGTCATGCCTTATGTAAGTTGCGGCACCTGTGTGGCCTGCAGAAATGGAAAATCAAATTGCTGCACCCAAATCAATGTTTTAGGCGTACATGTGGATGGGGGGATGCAACAAATTATAAGCCTGTCTAAAAATCTGCTTATTCCCGCAAATGATCTTTCCCTCGAGGAAATGGCCATCATAGAGCCTTTGGCTATTGGGGCACATGCCCTAAGAAGGGCAGCTATTCATAAAGGCGAAACAATCGTAGTAATTGGTTGTGGACCTATAGGTATCGGCCTCATGAAGTTGGCCCAAATTAAGGGTGCCAAGGTTATTGCCTTGGATATGAATAAGGACCGATTGAATTACGCTGCCAATCAAATAGGGGTTTCCCATGTTTTGGACGTTAGGGAGAGCCCCCTTGAAAAGATAGCTGAAATTACCAATGGTGACTTGGCTACCGCTGTATTTGACGCTACTGGAAACAAACATGCTTTGGAAACAGGTGTATCCTATATGTCACACGGTGGCAGATTTGTTTTGGTAGGCCTTTCCAAAGGAGAACTTACCTATGTGCACCCCCAGATACATGCCAAGGAAACGACTTTGATGTGCAGTAGAAATGCTACTTTGGAAGATTTTCAGTTCGTAATCGATCATATCAAGGATTTCCCAACAGATTCGTTTATAACGCATAAGGTTCATTATTCTGAAATGATTGAACATTTCGACTCTTGGTTATTACCAGAAACAAATGTGGTCAAGGCCATGGTTACTTTTGATTGGAAATGAAAAGTTCGTTTTTATGATTATTGACTCACATCAGCATTTCTGGATTTTTGAAAAGGAAAAACATGCCTGGATCGATGATAATATGGCCAACATCCGAAGGGATTTTTTACCGATGGATTTGGAGCCCATTTATAATGAAAACAAGGTGGGTGGTTGTATTGCCGTACAGGCGGACCAAACCCTTAAGGAAAACGATTTTCTCCTGGACTTGGCCAGTAAGCACGATTTTATAAAAGGCATCATAGGTTGGGTCGATTTGCGAAGTGAACGTCTTCAGCATGATTTGGACATTTATGGGCAATTCCCCATTGTCAAGGGGTATAGACATGTAGTACAGGCCGAAATAGACCCATTATTTCTTTTAAGGAAAGAATTCCTGGAGGGTATTGGAGAGCTGCAGAATCGCGGCCTGATCTATGAAATTTTGGTCTTTCCGCATCAATTACCTTCCGTATTGGAATTCGTGAGGCTTTTTCCCCACATAACTTTTGTACTTGACCATATGGGCAAACCTTATATTAAATCCGGATATATCCAAGCATGGAAATTACTCATGAAGGAACTAGGGAATGTTGAAAATGTACACTGTAAAATATCGGGTGTAATTACGGAGGCCGATTATAAGAATTGGACGGTTCCGGATTTGCTGCCCTATTTGGAAGTGGCTCTGGAGTCCTTTGGTACCAAGCGTATACTTTATGGTTCTGATTGGCCCGTTTGCCTTGTAGCCGGAAATTATGGCAAAGTCCTGGAATTGGCCAAAGAATTTGCCAATGAACTTTCCGAAAATGAGCAACAGGATTTCTATCATAATAATGCAGGGAGAATATATAACCTAAAAAATTGAAGCAGCATGGATTTAAATCTTAGAGGCAAAATCGTTGTAGTAACGGGTTCAGCGGGGATGGAAGGCAGCATTGGACATGCAATAACATTTGCCTTGGCAGCGGAAGGTGCCATACCGGTACTTATCGATAGAAACATAAGGGGGATTGAGTACGAAAAGCAGTTAGGGCAAACCGGGTTGGATGCCCTTTTTATTCAAACGGACATGACCGATGTAGACCAAATCAAAAATGCGATAGATAAAGTTTCAGAAAAATATGGTCGTATTGATGTGGTCATAAATAATGTGGGCGTAAATGATGGGGCCTCCTTGGACAAATCCATTGAGGATTTTGTAGCCTCTTTAAAACTGAATCTTATCAGCTACTTTGCAACGGTCAAATTTGCGTTACCCCTATTGAAAAAAAGTAAAGGAAATATATTGAACATTGGGTCCAAGGTAGCCCTTACCGGGCAGGGAGGTACTTCTGGTTATGCGGCCGCTAAGGGTGGGGTTTTAGGGCTTACCAGGGAGTGGGCAGTGGATTTGATAAAATTTGGCATACGTTCCAATGCGTTGATGATTGCCGAAAGCTATACACCCGCGTATGAGACTTGGATAAATAGTTTGGAGAACGGAAAACAGAAATTAGAGGAGATAAAAAAC
This sequence comes from Maribacter sp. PR66, assembly GCF_028464205.1. Classification (NCBI taxonomy): domain Bacteria; kingdom Pseudomonadati; phylum Bacteroidota; class Flavobacteriia; order Flavobacteriales; family Flavobacteriaceae; genus Maribacter; species Maribacter sp. PR66. Next base: position 153,550 of record NZ_JAQPCH010000001.1, on the reverse strand, counting down.
AGGATTCCCTTGGATTCAAGAATGACGTTACCGTCTGAAATAGCCGATACCGTTCTTTTTTTAATATCGGAAAGATCCTCCCATACTACAGGTCAGTTCGTTTTTGTAGACGGGGGATATGTACATTTGGATAGAGCTTTGTTATCCACAAAATAAACCAACCCAACCTAAAATCATGGCAAATCAGACCCCAACACCATTACTTAAAAAATCGGTATTAGTTCCCTTTATACTTATTACTTCCCTTTTCGCCCTTTGGGGTTTTGCAAATGATATAACCAATCCAATGGTTTCCGCATTTAAAAAAGTGTTGGAACTGGATAATTTCCAAGCCTCTTTGGTTCAATTGGCATTTTACGGTGGATATTTTACCATGGCCCTACCTGCCGCGATATTCGTTAACCGATATTCCTATAAGAAAGGTATTTTGCTGGGCCTTGCCTTGTATGCCGTAGGAGCCCTTCTTTTCTATCCGGCAGCGGCCTATGAGGAATTTGGGTTTTTTTTGGCGGCCTTGTATATTCTGACATTTGGATTGGCATTTTTGGAAACTACAGCAAACCCTTATATTCTTTCAATGGGCTCCGAAGAAACTGCTACAAGACGCCTTAATTTGGCCCAGGCCTTTAATCCAATTGGAGCACTGCTAGGTCTTTTGGTAGCACAAAAATTCATTCTGGCGTCATTGCAATCAGATGACCTTTTGCCTAACGGAGCGCCTGTTTATGGAACTTTGTCAGAAACAGCTAAGGAATTGGTAAGGACATCGGACCTGGCAGTAATTCGTAATCCATATGTAATCTTGGGTCTTGTGGTCATTGCATTTTTTGTGGTCATTGCATTGATCAAAATGCCACGTAACGAAAGACAGGAAGGCAAAGTGGTTGTATCGGAATCCATAAAAAGACTTTTTAAGTCCAAAAAATTTGTAGGGGGTGTAGTGGCACAGGCTTTCTATGTAGGGGCACAAATTATGTGTTGGACCTACCTTTATCAATATGCGGAATCCTTTGGTATTACCAATGAGAAGGCGGTAAATTTTGGAATTGCGGCGTTGGTCATATTTTTGACTGGTAGATGGGTGGGAACCGCACTTCTCAGGATAATAAGTTCCGGAAAGCTACTGTTTATATTCGCCATAGGAGCATCCATTTTTACATTGATAACCATTTTTGTTTCGGGTATGGTAGGATTGATCGCTTTGGTAGGCATTTCCTTTTTTATGTCCATTATGTTCCCAACAATCTATGGTATTGCATTGGAAGGGCAGGGAGATGATTCCAAATTTGGGGCTGCCTTTTTGGTAATGGCCATCGTTGGCGGTGCGTTGATGCCCACCTTACAAGGATTGATTTTGGATTTGGGGGGAACCGGTTACACGGATATATCGATTTTCGGAGTACCTGAAGTGAATTTCTCATTTGTTCTACCATTGTTATGCTTTATTCTTGTTGGAATCTATGGACGCAATGTGTATACAAAATATAATCCTACATTATGAAACCAACCAAACGCTATTGTTTTGCCTGTGATTTGGTAAATGAGCCTGATTTAATAAAGAAATATAGGGAATATCATGAAGCTGGAAATGTTTGGCCAGAGGTTACTGAAAGTATTAAAGATGCCGGTATTTTGGATATGGAAATTTATTTGGTCGAGAATAGGCTTTTTATGATTATGGAAGTGGACGAAAGCTTTTCCTTTGAACGGAAACAAAAAATTGACAAGGAAAATGCCAAAGTTCAGGAATGGGAACAATTGATGTGGACGTTCCAACAGGCCTTACCGTCTGCACGGGATGGGGAAAAATGGATACCAACCGAATGTATATTCAAGCTATCTCGATAAGTGATAAAATCAATCGTACAATTTTAAACATGCTCTAAATTATTCTTATAAAAAATGCATTGTGTCCCTATATTTTTGGAATTCGATGGCGATTGTACATTTTGAAGACATTTTATTTATAGTTTTTATCAGCGAGAATCAAACCTAAACTTCAAAACAGCCTCATAACATCGTTTATTAACAGTTATTCGGTCCATTCCAACGTAAAATAAGAGGTGTAAAATTTTAATTCATTGAGTATTATCTAGTTTTATGGGATCTAATCATTCCTAAGTAATTTGCATTATTTGGGGCAATAAGATGAAGTACTGTTAAAATTATACCTTGATAAATGGGTGTTGTTTGAATAATTAACAATATAATCAGTTGGGTGCAACAATATTTCAAGAAAGCGCATCATCTGTTTTAATATTTCTTTCCCCTTTGGAATACATTTGGTTTCAGTTTATTGGTGACAATTAAACTTGATTAACATTACTATTGATTGCAACAAACTTTAACCACTTAATTATGAATAGATTTAAAACAGCCTTGATTGCAACATTTATCTTAGGATTGCAATTGGCATTTTCCCAAACGTTGACTGTTACGGGTACAGTGACCGATGATACTGGAACACCGCTACCCGGAGCATCGATTTTGGTTGCAGGCACCAGTAATGGTACCCAAACGGATTTTGATGGAAACTACGTTCTTTCAAACGTTCCCTCCAATGGGTCCTTAGCCTTTAGTTACATTGGATTTAAGACACAACAAATTCAGGTCGATGGTCGGTCTACAATAAACTTAGTTCTTTTAGAGGATACGGAGGCGCTGGATGAGGTAGTTCTAATAGGATATGGTACTCAGAAAAAGGAATCTGTAACCGGAGCCGTTTCTACCGTTTCTTCTCAAGATATCGTTGCGCTCCCGGTTGTGAGTTTTGCCGAGGCACTCCAAGGTCGTGTTCCTGGTATTCAAATCAATAATTCAGGGGGACCTGGTACCGATCCAATTGTGCGTATTCGTGGTATTGGCTCCATTAGTTTTGCATCAAGTCCTCTTTACGTTGTAGATGGATATCCGGTAGGTGGTCTGGGCGACTTCGATAATAATGACATCGCTTCCATTTCAGTACTTAAGGATGCCAGTGCTGCCGCCATTTATGGTTCAAGAGCTGCTAACGGAGTTATATTGGTCACCACTAAAAAAGGCAGGGCCGCAAATGGGGTTGAACTGAATTATCGCACATTTAGCGGGTTTGCAAATGCTTCCAACAAATTGGATTTATTGAACCGAGAGCAATATCTCGAATTTGGAAGGGAATTATTGGATAATGCTGGAGCCACGTATCCTTCCCGTTGGAGTGAATTGAATACGCCTATTTATCCTGGTGCAACCCAAACCTATGCTGAAACCGATTCAGATTATCAGGATGCCGTTTTTACCACGGGTATCACCACCCAGCATCACCTTAGTGTTAGAGGAGGCTCTGAAGCTTCTAGGGTGTATGCTTCATTTGGCTATTTTAAGCAAGACGGTATCATGTTGGGAACCGGTTTTTCTAGATATAATTTTAGGGTGAACTCAGATCATGATATCAATGATTGGTTATCGGTTGGAGAATCTTTCACAATATCCAATGGTGAAAGACTAAATGAAGCGGAGTTGGGAGGAAGAACCCAGATTCAAAACATTATAAGAGGTATACCTTATATACCGTTGAGGGACCCAACATTGCCAGGAGGTCTTAGAGCGCCAGATGGCGCTGATGGTACGGATCCTGAAAACCCATTAAGACCCGCGGTAATAGACAGAAATACAAACTCCAATGTACGGATTTTTGGTACGGCCTACGCCAATGTTAAACTTTTTGATGGATTGGATTATCGTTTTACAGCGGGTATCGATTGGAACAATTTCAGAAACCTGCAATTGCAACCCATATATTTTGACGGATTTGCTGGTAGGGTAGAAAATATTACAATAGATCAACAGAACACCTCCACTGGAAATTATTTTTCAAACCAATTGAACTTTGTTAAGACTTTTGGTAAGCATAATATCGATGCCATAGCCGTTGCAGAAAGACAAGATTTTGATATTTACACTATAACCGGTAATGGTCGTCGTTTAAGTAATGATTTAAATGTTCTCCAGGGAACCCAGGCACAAACAGTTAGCGGAACGGAAGGCTCCAATGTCATTTATTCCTTCTTGGGAAGATTGAACTATGATTTTGGTGGTCGTTATTTGTTAAGCGCTTCATTAAGGCGTGACGGTTCCTCAAAATTTTCCGATGGATTCAAGTGGAAAACCTTTCCGGGAATATCCGCTGGTTGGAATATAGCAGAAGAACCTTTTATGCAAGGACTTGAAAACTTGTCAGAATTAAAAATTAGGGGAAGTTGGGGTCAAGTTGGTTTCGAAGGAATCGGTGATTTTGAAAGTCAGGCCGGTATCTCTACCAACACCAACGCTATTATAAACAATGAGGAAGTACAAGGGGCTTTTTTCAATCGTCTTGCCAATGCTGAATTGGAGTGGGAGGTGACAACTATGACCAACGTAGGTTTTGATTTGGGCTTATATCAAAATAGGGTTCAGTTGTCTGCGGAATGGTATAAGCGAACTACGGACAATTTGATTCTTAATGTTCCTATTCCTGCCTCACTTGGTTTCGCAGGAAACACGATTGCCAATGTAGGGGGTATGGAAAACTGGGGTATGGATTTTAGCACTTCTTATTATTCAAAACCAGGAACCGAATTTCAGTGGAACGTTGCTGCTAATGTTGGGCTTTTTAGAAATGAGGTAGTGGCATTAGCTACTGAATCCGCTAGTATTTTTGGTGGTCAAAATGCCGATGCGGGTGGTTTTGACATAACCCGTACCGCTGTAGGCGACCCTATTCAATCCTTTTATGGATGGAAGGTCGAGGGTATTTTCCAAAGCCAAGCTCAAATTGATCAATATAATGCACTTGATGGTGACGCATCCACACCGTATCAAAGTAATGCTGCGCCTGGAGATCTTATTTTTCAGGATTTGGATGGCAGTGGTGATATAACTGCGGACGACCGTGATGTCATTGGTAGTTTTATTCCTGATTTCTCCTACGGTTTAAACTTTGACGCTTCCTATAAAAATTTATATCTTAATATGTACTGGTATGGAAATCAAGGAAATGATGTTTACAATGCTACAAGGGTATATACTGAAGGAGGGTTAAGACTGTTTAATCATGGTACCCAGGTATTGGATGCTTGGACCCCTACCAACACAGATACGAACATACCAAGAATGGTAAATGGTGATCCCAACCAGAATACCAGAACATCAGATCGCTTTGTGGAGGATGCCTCATTTTTAAGATTGCAGAACCTAAAAATCGGCTATAGGTTTCCACAAGATTGGTTGGACAGGGGCTTGGCCGGTCTTAGCAATTTTAACGTGTATCTTTCTGGAAACAATTTGTTGACTTTCACAAAATACCAAGGATATGACCCTGAAATTGGGGCAAGAAACAACAACCTGAATATCCAAGGTGTGGATTACGGGCAATATCCAAGACCCCGTACTATCTTAATAGGATTGGAATTAGGATTTTAAAATTGTTATAAAAGAAAATAAAATGAAAAATATGAAAAACTTAAAACCCACGATTGCCATAATTGCGGCTTTTCTCTTCAGCTTATCATGCGGAAGGGAAGATTTGGATCTAACGAACCCTAATGAAGTCGTTGTTGCTACATTTTACAAGAACGGAGACGAGTTAAGGAGCGGTGTTTACTCCATCTATGCATCCCTACAGAGTCTTCAGTTGTATGCAAGGGAATATTTCTTTTTACACGATTTAAGGGGCGATGATAATAAAGCCGGCGGAGGCCAATTAGAAACGCCAAGAAATCAGTTGTTAATCGGTACCAATGACCCTGGTAATTCGGTCGCTAGGGATGTATGGACAGGCTTGTACGCTGTAATTTTAAGGTCAAATATTGTAATAACCCAAGGGCCTGAAGTAGCGGATATAAGCGAAAGCTTACGGACGGCCTTAATTGCAGAAGCCAAGTTCACAAGAGGTTGGGCCTATTTTGAGTTAGGAAGTCTTTGGGGAGGAGTTCCCATCTATACCACCTATGCTGGAACATTTGAGGACAGTGCTCCAAAATCATCACAGCAAGAAGTACTGGATTTGGCCATCCAAGACCTAAGGGACGCTGCAGCAGGATTGCCTTTGGCATCACAGACTGAACAACCTGGCAGGTTTTCAAAAGGTTCCGCTCAGGCAATGTTAGGACGTGCTTTAATGTTTACAGGTGACTATGCAGGAGCAAAAACCGCTTTTGAAGCCATAGTAGACTCAGGTGAATACGCCTTGGTAGATGAGTTCGATGATAACTTTCAAGAGGAGAATGAATATAATAGGGAGTCCATTGCAGAGATTGGTTACTCGAACGTTGGTGGTTTCAACTGGAACGGAACGGGTGACGGCGTAGGTAACGAGCAAAGTGTTAGAACACAGGAATATTCTGCTGTGGGTTGGAGAAACTTAATACCTTCAGATGGTCTATTAAATGAGTTTGAACGTGTATCCAAAGGCGATGCGAAAGATGACCCAAGATTTGCAAAAAGTTTTTATTCCTTGGGTGATACTTTTAATAATGGAGAAAGTGTTTTGACAGATGTCCAAGGCGAGGAGACCACATTTGAGGGCGTTACCACAAAAATAAGCTGGAGAAAGTATTCGCTTATGTACAAAACCGATCCTGGAGGATTCCTAACAGGAGGTATCAACATGAGGGTAATTCGCTATGCGGAAGTCCTGATCAACTTGGCAGAATGTGAATTGGAGTTAGGTAACCCTGCAAGGTCAATAGCGTTATTGAATCAAGTTCGTGCAAGGCCTAGTGTAGATATGCCGCCATATCCTACTACTAATTTTCCTGTTAGTAACCCAACCGAGGTTATGGAAGCCATTATCCATGAAAAGCGTGTAGAACTAAGTTCAGAGCAAATTAGGAATAGGGATATTTTAAGATGGAGAAAGGAAGGTAAGTTGCCTGCCGAACCTATTTCACATTTTGAACCAAAATTGGAACTACTCCCTATACCACAAAGTGAGATTGATAACAATGCTAAATTGTCGGAATCTGATCAAAACCCTGGTTATTAGTAGTCATATAAATATTAGTTAGATTGAGTTAGTTTTTATTGGTAGTGCCAAAACCGTGAGGGTTTTGGCACTTCCCTTTTATACTTATCTATATTATTTAGTATTTTACTATATGCGTTGGATTAGCGGTTTTATTTTATGTGTTCTCTTGTTTGGTTGTGAGACCAAAAAGCCTGAAAATACATTGTTTAAAAAGGTAACGACCGAACACTCAGGCCTCACTTTCAGGAACACTATTACAGAGAATGAAACATTGAATATTATAGATTATGAATATCTGTTTAATGGAGGTGGAGTGGGGATTGGGGATTTTAATTCAGATGGTCTGCCTGATGTCGTTTTTTCTGGTAACATGGTCACTAGCCGTATCTATCAAAATATTGGGAACCTTCAGTTTAAAGATGTCACTTCGTCTTCCGGAATCATAACCGATGCTTGGTGTACCGGTGTGTCCATTGTTGATATTAACAATGACGGGAAACCGGATATCCATATTTCGACGGCCCACGATCTTTTTTTGGGAAACACTAAAAACTATTTTTACCTCAATGAAACGGAATCCAAGGAGGAAATAAAATTTAGGAACCTTGCAAGTGAAATGAACATCGCAGATTCTTCCTACACGATGCAGGCCGTTTGGCTGGATTATGATAGGGATGGCGATTTGGACCTTTTTTTGGCCAACAATTCCAAAGAAGAATACCCTAAGAACAATGCTTTTGGTCAACGAAAGGATGGCAGGGGAAAAAGTACGGATAAACTTTACAGGAACAACGGAACCAATAAAAATGGCGTTCTCCAGTTTGAGGATGTTTCAAGGGAAGCGGGAATCTCTATTGAGGGATGGAGCTTGGGCGTTGCTGTAATGGATATTAATGGGGACCAATATCCGGACATTTACGTAGCTAATGACTTTCTGTCCAATGATGTGCTGTACGTGAATAATGGAAACGGCACATTCACCAATAAAGTTTCTGAATATTTTAAGCATCAGAGCCACAATAGTATGGGTATAGATGTAGCCGATATCAACAATGATGGAGGGCTTGATTTTTTGGTTTTGGATATGTTTCCAGAAGATAATTTAAGAAGGAAAACCATGTTTTCCGAAATACCTTTCGACAGGTTTAATTCATCGGTTAAAGCAGGTTACCAACCGCAATTCGTTAGAAACGTACTTCAGGTGAGTACATCCTCAGGATTCAGTGATATTGGAAATTTTGCCGGTGTTTCGGCTACGGATTGGAGTTGGGCACCCTTGATAGCTGATTTTGACAATGACGGACTTCGGGATATCTATATTACCAATGGTTATAAAAAAGATATTACCGATATGGATTTTGTGGATTTCAATAACTCTTCAAATGTCTTTGGTTCTTTTGAAGAAAAGAGAAAGGCACTTGTCGATCAACTGAAAAAAATGGATGGGGTAAAAAAGTCAAACTTCTTCTTCAGAAACAGGGGCCAGAACAAGTTCGAAAATGAAACGGCCACCAGTGGTATACAGGTGCCATCTTATTCAAACGGTGCAGTATATGCAGATTTGGATTTGGATGGCGATCTTGACATTCTTACCAATAACATCGATGATGAAATACTTCTTTTTGAGAATAAAAGTACGGATGTTAAAAAGGATAATTCCAGCTATCTAAGGTTGAAGTTCAAGCCAAATGCAGAGAATATTGGGGCCAAGGTATGGGTCTATTCCAAAAAGGGAAAGCAATACGGGGAATTCCATCCCCAGCGTGGATATCTATCATCTGTTGAACCTTTTATGCACTTTGGTTTGGGAAATGCAGCGATTATCGATTCGATCAGGGTAATCTGGCCCGATGATGCTACAACATTGTTACAAAATGTTGATACCAATCAAACGATTGCTCCAATAAAAGGAAATTCAAAGATTGATGTTAAAATTTCAAAAAAACTTGAAAAAGCCTATTTGGAGGAGATTGCCCCTCCTTTGGACTCCGTCTATGTCCACCAAGAAAACACCTTTGACGATTTTAAAAAATGGCCGCTGCTTTTTAGAGGCTACAGTAGGCCAGGCCCCATTCTTTTAGGAGGAGATATAAATGGCGATGGTCTAGAAGACTTTTTTGTGGGAGGAACTGCAAATAATCCTGCCAACATCTATGTACAGTCAGCAAATGGCAACTTTGTTAAATCTCCATTTCAGAAATCCCAAGATGAAATTAGAAGTGAAAATTCAGCTGGCTGCTTTTTTGATGCGGACAATGATGGGGATTTAGATCTATATCTTGCAAACGGAAGTTCAGAAAATTATGCCGATACTGATTTGTACCAAGACGTTCTTTATTTGAACGACGGAAATGGTTTTTTTAATATGGAAACCGATGCACTTCCCAAAATTTCATTTCCAACCAATACCGTCGTTCCTCTTGATTTCGATAAAGATGGAGATCAAGACCTTTTTGTAGCAGGTCGTTTAGACCCCAATAATTTTCCTTTCTCACCAAGATCCTATCTTTTGGAGAATAACCAAGGTGTTTTTATGGATGTAACAAAGAAAATTGCCCCAGAACTGGTTTACCCTGGAATGATTACGGATGCATCTGCTGCAGACATAAATAATGATGGGTGGATCGACCTTATTTTGGTGGGCGAGTGGAATCCGGTTCAACTTTTTTTGAACAAGCAAGGTCGATTGGCTCTCGATTTGAGCGATAATGGATTAAAAAACACACACGGATGGTGGAATTGTTTAAGGGCTGGAGATTTTGATGGGGACGGCGATATGGATTTCGTAGCCGGTAATTGGGGCTTGAACAATCCCTTTTACGCAACTGGAGAGGAACCACTAAGACTTTACGCCCATGACTTTGATAAAAATGGCTCCATTGAACCTATTATAACGTATTTCAATCAGGGTAAGGAGTACATTTTACAGGCAAGGGGTACTTTGATGAAACAGTTGCCATTAATTAGAAAGTTGACAAAAAATTACCATGATTACGGGGAGAAAACTTTTGGGGAACTATTCGATAAGGAGAAAATGGATTCAAATTCTATTTTCAAAGCATATGAACTGGCCTCGATGTATTTTGAGAATACGGGAAATGGAAAATTTAGGAAATCTCCACTACCCGAGCAGTTGCAATGGTCTCCTATTTTCGATTTTATTGACATCGATATTAATGGTGATGATGCTATGGAATTGTTGAGTGTAGGTAATTTTATGAACACTGAAATCCTAACCGGCCATTATGATGCAGGTATAGGACAGACGCTGGAATATAATCGGACTAAAGGTGAATTTGAATTGATCAAATCAAGTAAAAGTGGTTTTGACATTACTGGGGAAGCACGGTCTTTGTTAAGACTGAAAAGCCATTCCGACGATGAACTAATAATTTTAGGTTTACAAAACGATACTTTAAGGTATTTTAGAAAAACGATTCCACTCTCAAAAAATTAGTAGAAACAAAATCGATTCTTTTAACCTTCGGTTATGTTTCTTAGTACTTTAAAAGCAATAGTCTAATTTTAAAATTATTATCAATCCCTATAAGGTTTGAGCGTTTTTATGGTTCCATCGCTTAGGTGTTCAATTTCCGCAACCTTAACGCACCTTAGATGGGTTACGCCTTTAGATAATGAGGAATCATGGTAGAAAAGATACCATTTTTCGTCTACTTTACATATTGAATGGTGGGTTGTCCAACCAACAACCGGTTCGAGGATCCTTCCCTTATAGGTAAATGGCCCATATGGATTATCACCAACGGCATAACATATAAAATGAGTGTCGCCAGTAGAGTAGGAGAAATAGTACTTTCCTTTGTATTTATGTAACCAGGCGGCCTCAAAGAATCGTCTTTTGTTATCCCCGGCCAAAAGCGGATTGCCATTTTCATCAATGATTAAGGCATCTTTAGGTTTTTCAGCAAACTCAAGTAAATCATCGGTCATTTTTGCAATCTTGGGCATTAGTGCCATTTCATCGTCATTGGGTAGATGTGCTGTTGGACTCTCAGGTTCTTTACCATTAAATGAGCCATTTCGCCATCGTTGCAATTGACCGCCCCAAAGACCACCAAAATACATATAGAAGCTTCCATCTTCATCTTCAAAGACTGCTGGGTCTATGGAAAAGCTATTCTTTATAGCTTGCGGTTGTGGGGTGAAGGGGCCGGTTGGAGAATCGCTTACGGCAACACCTATCCTAAAAATGCCGTCATGGGCCTTTGCAGGAAAAAACAAATAATATTTACCGCCTTTATACGCAGCATCGGGCGCCCACATCTGTCTCTCCGCCCAAGGAACATCATTTACATGGAGGGCAATTCCATGATCAACTGCCGGACCATCAATGGAATCCATGGATAGGACATGATAGTCTTCCATGGCAAAATGACTCCCTAAGTCGTCAAAAGCCTCGCCAGCGTCTATATCATGTGAGGGATAGATGTATATTTTACCATTATAATAATGAGCAGAAGGGTCTGCTGTATATATATGCTTTACTAGTGGACTTGAAATCGCCTTTTCATTCAATTTGTCAAAATTTATTTGATCTAAACTCTCTTCAGGCATGCTATTTATTTTTGTCTATTTCTAATTAAATCGTTTTCAATCTGGGTCTCCATTTTTTTATTAATCTCATAAAAAAATAGTAGTGCTATTCCCATTAAAAATGCTATGGATGGGTATATGCTAACCAACATTCTTGTACCTTCGATTGCGCTATCCGGTTGAACTACAGCACCGTTGGAGGCAAATTTCTTAGGAATGTAATTGTAAATCCCAAGTATCCACGTTACGAGTGAACCGCCAATAGTGAGCCCTAGCTTTAACCCGATCATCATGGCGGAAAAAATAATGGCCGTGGCCCGTCTATTGTTCTTCCATTCGGAATAATCTGCAACATCTGCAATCATGGCCCACAAGAGTGGAATGGTTATGCCGTAGAAAAACCCGTGCAGAATTTGCGAAAGGAACATAAGTTCTACTGAAGTAGAAGAAAAGAAGTAGAAAATGGCTATAAATAGAGTGGATACGAACAATGCACTACCAAATACATCTCTTTTTCCATATTTGTCCGCCAAACGTTTTGATAATGAAATCCCGACAATCATAAAAATAATTCCGCCAGCATTGAACAGTCCAAACCCTGCAGAAGTTGGATCGTCCCCAAAAAAGTCCAAACCTATGCTGGAAAGAGCCCTTAAAAGCGGAGCGATAAATTCTGCCAAACTGGCCGCATCTACATAGTTCTCAAAATAATAAACGTACGATCCTCCCTTCATTGCAAGGGTTATGAACACCAAGGTGGTGAGTACCAACATTATAATCCAAGGTCTGTTTTTTACCAAATCGCCTAAATCTTCCTTTAAGCTAGATTTCTGATCAGGGGTAGGGACAACACGTTCTTTGGTTGTAAAAAAGGTGATCAATAGCATGATGGTCCCAATAACCGCCAAATAGGTCATTACCGTTTCAATGCCTTCCGCTTTATTGCCATCACCAGCATACATTATGATTGGCAACATGAAAACCTGTACAAAGAATTGCGCAAACATCACGGCAACGAATCGGTAGGATGAAATACTATTGCGCTCCTTCATACTTCCTGTTATAACTCCACTAAGAGCGGCATAGGGAAGGTTGTTGGCCGCATACAATAACAGTAATAGGGTATAGGTTATCGCGGCGTAGACTACCTTACCCGTATATTCAAAATTGGGCGTGCTGAATGCTAAAAGTGCAACGATTCCTAAGGGTATCGAAGTAAACAATATCCATGGCCTAAATTTTCCCCACCTACTCCTTGTCCTATCGGCAAGTGCACCAACAATAGGGTTAAAGGCGAATGCGGCAATGATACCAACCACAAATATGATTACCGAGGCATCATCCGTTTCCAATCCATAAATATCCGTATAGAAATACGCCAAGTAGGTAACCAAAGTTTGGAACACAAGGTTGGCGGATAAATCTCCCAAACTATAGCCAACTTTTTCCTTAATGGATAGTTTATGTGAATCAGGATTCATAATCTACAAATTAGTTTGTTGTCTGTAATTGGTCAAGTTTTTCTTTTAGGCCAATTATGCCATAATAAGCTGGCTTTGGTTTTAACTCCCTATCAAAAAGTAAAGGATAGTTGGTCCTACCGCGAATTGGAAATCCGTTTAACCATGACTGTCCGTCATTAACACCCCAAAAGGTAACCCTACTGATTTTATCCCTATGTTTTAGGAATATTTTGAAAATGTCCTTATATCTATTGGCCAATTTTGTTTGTATTGAATCGGGTAGAACTTTGGTGTATGGATTCATCTCTTCGCTGTTCTCGAAATTCTGACTGATTTCGGCCCCTTCCAAATCCCATGGGTTTGGCAATACACTAATATCCAATTCCGTAATTGCTACCTGGACCCCCAATTTTGAATACTCCAAAATGCTTTCTTCTATTTCTTCAAGGGAAGGGTAATCCAAGTGCCAATGTCCCTGCATTCCAACCCCATCAACTTTTATTCCTTTTTCCTGGATTTTCTTTATCATTCTGATAGCACCGTGCCTTTTATCAGGATTTGTCATGTTGTAATCATTATAAAATAACTTTGCATTAGGGTCTACCTCAGAGGTCCACTTAAATGCTAATGGAAGATATTCATCCCCCATTTTCTCAAGAAAAATGGAATTTCTAAGTGTACCGTCTTCATTTAAGGCTTCGTTCACAACATCCCATGAGTCAACGACACCTTTAAAGTGAAGAGCCAAATCCTTGATATGTTTTTCTGTTGCATCCTTAAATTCTAAGCTGTCTTCGATAGTTGCAAACCAAGGAGATAACTGACTGTGCCAAATTAAGGTATGGCCATGTACATGCATGCCGTTATTTTTTCCCAATGCAACAAATTTATCGGCCAATTCAAAATTAAAACTATCCCTTTGAGGATGGATAATGGAAGATTTCATTATGTTTTCGGCGGTAATGCTATTAAATTCTCTTTTTACCAGGCTAAGAGAGGCACTATCACTTTGGTCTATTATTCTACCGTTCAAAGCTACGCCAATATAAAAATCCTTTTCAAAAGCTTCTTTTAGTGATTTTACTTTTACTGGCTTTTCATCCTTTGTCTGCGAGCAACTTATCAGAGATGTTAAAATAACGAACATGAAGGATTGTAAAACGAGTCTCACAATAGAACGGAATTCTTCGGCTTTATTAATTGAAGAACAAATCATTTTAGAATTTATGTAAATCATTGTATTTGGTCATTTAGGCCATAAATCTAACCGAAATCGAATCCTTAGAATATCACATTTGTGGCTTTGTATCCTAAACATGTTGTATAAAAATTTTATGGTATTACGGAACTACCTTAAAACCAAGGTTGGATATGGATTTCATTGAAGCTAAGCCCAGAGTATATCTGATGCTACTATTTAATAAAATTTGGGTGTTTAGAGATTGTTCATTTTTCTATTTTGTTTTAATATCAGTAGGAAGGATACCAAACTCTGACTTAAAACAACGACTGAAGTAGGATGGGGAAGAAAAACCTACTTTGAACCCTACTTCGGCAATCGATTCACACCCTGTTTCTATCATATTTTTCGCCTTTTCCAAACGAACCTTGCGAATCAGTTCATTAGGGGTAAGTCCGGTCATGGCTTTAATTTTTCTATACAGTTGACTTCTGCTTAAGTACATATCTTCTGCCAGATGTTCAACGTTCAATTCTGCTTTTTCAATATTCTTGTTCAAATAGTCCAATACCTTTCTCATAAAGGATTTATCCAATTCAGTTGTTTTTTCTAACAAATTAAGTTTTGAAGGGTCGTTCAAATTTTTGCTTATATAAACTTGTCGATTTTCAATCAAACGGGATAGATAAGAATTTAATAAACGCATATCAAAAGGCTTTGTCAAATATACATCAGCTCCAGAATTTACACCATTTATCATGTCATCAGGCATGGTCTTGGCGGTCAACATAATAATAGGGATATGACTTGTGGCAATATTTTTTTTAAGCTTACTACAGAATTCCAAACCGTCCATTTCTGGCATAACTACATCGGTTATGATTAGGTCAGGTATTTTTCTGTTTGCCAAATCCAGAGCTTGTTGGCCATTAGATGCTTCAAAAACATTATGGTCAAAGGAAAGTTCCTGCTTGAGGTATGACCTCAGTTCAACATTGTCCTCAACGATTAAAATTGTCTTCGCAGATTTATTTCCAAATTTATGGGTCAAAGGTTTTTTTAATGAGCCCATATCCGGCAACATACTTTCGCTGGCCGTATCTTTCAATAGTTCATCTTCTTTAAAGTGTTGATTGCCCAAGGGCAGAAGTATTCTAAATTTTGTCCCTACAGCTTCTTCACTATCTATAATAATTTCTCCTTTCAATAACTCAACGAAATTCCTGACCACCTCTAGTCCTATCCCCGTACCTCCATAATACTGACTATTCATATTTTTAACCTGATAGAATCTATCGAAGATTTTTTTCACTTCCTCTTGGTTGATACCACTACCTGTATCTTCAATTGAAATCTCTAAACATGGCAGTGTTTTGTTATTTACAAGTCTAAAACAGTAATCTGTAGAAGATTTGAAAATGCTTACTGTTATGGCACCATTTTCAGGTGTAACCTTGAATGCGTTGGAAAGTATATTAAAGATTACTTTTTCGAGCATTCCGGCATCGCTCCACAGATAGGGTGTTGTCTCATCGCGCTCTATCAATAGGGCAATGTTCTTTAATAAAGCCTCTTCTTTGAAGTGGTCTGTAATTTCCTTTACAAAATCATTAATGCCTATTTTAGAAACTTTAATGGAAAATTTGTTTAACTGAAGTTTTCTAAAATCCATAAGCTCATCAATAAGACGTTTGAGCCTAGCTGCGTTTTTGTAAATTATGGTATGTTTTTCCGCTACTTCCTTTGGAAGCGGCTGTCCAGTATTTGACATTATGTCCTTTAACGGATTCAAAATAAGGGTCAGTGGGGTTCTGAACTCATGGGATATATTTGTAAAAAACTGTATTTTTTTATTGTTCAGCGCTTCCTCTTGACTGCGTTTGGTGCGTTCAAATTCGACGAGACGTTTTTCTCGAATTCTCGCCCTTACAAGTCTGTACAACCAAGATGAAAAAATAATGATGGTTAGTAGGTAAAGGATTATAGCCATTTTTGTTTTCCACCAGGGGGCTAGAATGGTAAAGGAGAGGGTTTTTATTTCATTGCTCCAAACCCCGTCATTATTAGCTGCCTTTAATTTAAAGGTATAACTGCCCGGGGACAGGTTTGTATATGTTGCACTTCTATTATTGCCCACAAGATTCCAATCTTCCTCGAACCCTTCCAAATAATACGCATACTGATTTTTTTCTGGCCTTGTATAGTTTATACCAATATATTCTATAGTAAAAACACTTTGCTTGTGGTTGAGTGTTACATGTTCGGTTTCTGAAATCACCTTATTTAATGGGGAATTTTTATCGTCGATTTTTACAGATTTGTTGTAGACCTTAAAATCCGTAAAATATATCTGTGGTTCGTACATGTTCTGAGGTAATGTAACAGGTCTTACCTCATTTATACCCTTATAATTGCCAAAGTAGAGAGTGCCATCAACATCCTTAAAGGCGGCATTGAAGTTAAAATCATTGGTGAGAAGACCGTCATTTATGTCATAATTGATAATCTGTTGATTACTTTTATCATAGCACGAAAGTCCTTTGTTGCCAGCCATCCACAATCTTCCATCGTTGGATTCGATTATCGTTGAAATTGTTTCTTGCTGCAATCCTTGTTCTTTATTGTACCACGTTAAAAAATTATTGGTTGTATTGTACTTCCAAACCCCTGCACCGTCCGTACCTATCCAGACATTATGCTCAGAGTCCTCAAAGAGAGAAACGATCACGTCTACCGAGACCATATGACCATTTGGATTCATAAGCTCTGGCTTTAACTCAATTTTATTGAACGATTCCTTTGTACTGGCCTGTCTTTTGAACAGTCCACTTGTGGTTGCGACCCATATGTTGTTATTTCTATCGACCATGACCTTGCGAATTTCCGCACGGCTTGTCTTTAAATCGTTGAACTTTTTATCGTCCACATAACCAAATTTTCCGTCTGCGAGACTATAGAAATGTAAACCATTTGAGAAGGACCCAATCCATATTTTACCATAGGCATCCTCTGAAAAACTCATGACCCGATTTGATTTCAAGGCACCATTAGTACTCTGGTTATCGAAATGTTCAAAAACATTTGAGTTGGACTCAAGAAAGTAAATGCCTGAATTCCAAGTGCCTACCCAAATGTTATCTTGGCTGTCCATGAATATGGTCTGTACATCGTCAGCATTTAATTGCTTGGCTATTGGATTTTTAGGGTCTAAAAGATGTATAAATTGATTTGTTGCAGTGTCATAAACATCTATCCCGCCACCATCCATAGCTATCCAAAGCCTGTCTTCCTTATCCTTTAGGATGCCCGTTACGGAAGATGATTGCAACGAATTTTCAACATTGGGAATGCTTTGTATATCAGGAAATTTATCATAATTGTAATCGTGTACTCCAACACCTTTGTTGTAATATCCTATCCAAATACGATCTTGTGCATCCACCAATAGCGACCATACAGAGTTTGATTTAATACTGTTGCCGTCGAATTTATCGTACCGATAATTTTTAACGAGATCGCCTTTTTTGGAAAGTACGAATAATCCATCATTTTCGGTCCCACACAGAATCCGATCATCAGGAGCTTGAACAATGGTCAATATGCGCTCATCCGTAATATTGAAGGTTTCGATTGTTTTTTCACTATCGGTTCCATTAGGTGCCAAAAATTTTATCAATCCATTGGAATGTGTTCCCATCCAAAGCGAACCTTCGTCATCTACAAAGAGCGATTCGATATTCAATTCATCATTTTCAGTATGAGTAAAGAGATCTTCCTTGAGCAAAACCTTCGTGGCCTCAACACCATTAAATGCATAAAGACCCTTGTTCGTTCCAATGTAAACAGTTTCATCACCGTATTGAACCAGGCAATTGATAAGTGAGGGAGTCTGAATGTTATCATTTATTTTTAAGGGATATCCCATTAAAGATTGAATATCCACTTTAAAAAGTCCGTTCGCAATTGATCCAATTAATAAACTGTTCTGGTTTATTTCTACAATGGATGTAACGACAATATTGTTTAAGACGGTTCCATTTTTATTAAAGGAGACATGTTTGAAGCTATCAAGCTCCTTTTGATAAACATCCAATCCAGTTTCCGTACCCACCCATAGCAGTCCGGAAGAATCAACGTAAGCGGTGTGGACTAATGAACTGTTTAGGGAGTTGGGATTGTCAAATTCCTGCTTATATGTAGTTATATCTATTCCGTTGTATTTGTTTAGCCCCACTCCGTAGGTTCCCATCCATATCAATCCTTGGTTGTCCTGTACAATTGAGGAAACTGCTCTTTGGGTAATGGATTCTTCTATAGCCAAAAAGTTATATGCCGCTTCCTTCTCTTGAGCGGATAGAATTAGGGAGCAAAAGAAGGATACGATAAGGTAACTTGTTTGAACATAATTCCGATGGACCATAGTTTCAAATGTTTTCTAATAGGCAGTACAAGCTGAAAATTCGATAATTTTTCTTACATAACGTATAATTATCAATTTTAGCAATAAATTTCCAAGTAACTGATAATCTTTCATCTAAAAAGGGGGTTTTTTACGAAAATGTTTTAGTGGGTAATGCAAAATAGTATTTTATTGGTTTGAATTGGAGGGTTGAGGCCAGATATTATTTTGAAATTACGAGCTAGGATTCACCCTTTTTTACTTTTAATTCCATTGGCTCTTTTGAATATTGCACAGGAATGTCAATCCTAAATTTATCCCAAGCGACTCCTAAATTTTTACACTATTGTAAAAATCGCCTAGTCCTTTGTAAAGGATGTTTTTTTAGAATGTTTAGTAATAAGTCGAAAACCATTTTAAAGTATTGAAGATGATATCAAATCTTATTTTGTAATTTGATTTAAAATAGGACAGTAAATTATGAACCAGAGAAGAATTTTTATTAAGAATACGCTAATTGCAGGTGCGGCAGCAAGCTTTTCCCCAAGTTTTTTAATGTCTGCAACACGAACTAATAAAGAAAAACTGGGTGTCGCCTTGGTAGGATTGGGATATTATAGCACAGACCTTCTTGCACCGGCTCTTCAGTTGACCGAACATTGTGAACTGAAAGGCATTGTTACGGGGAGTCCAGAGAAAATTCCGGTTTGGCAGGAAAAATATGGTATTCAGGACAAGAATATTTATAATTATGAGAATTTTGATTCCATTGCCAACAATGAGGAAATTGATATAATTTATGTGGTTCTTCCTCCATCAATGCATATGGAATACACGGTTAGGGCTGCAAATGCAGGGAAACATGTTTGGTGTGAAAAGCCCATGGCAACCTCGGTAGAAGAATGTACAACGATGATAAACGCCTGCAAAAGTAATGGCGTAAAGCTGGCGATAGGATATAGATGCCAACATGACCCCAATATTCAAGCTTATATGAAAGTGGCCAAGGAAAGACCTTTTGGAAAGGTCAAAATGATAACATCGGCGGCCGGATATTTTGATGGAAGGACAGATCATTGGAAACAGAAAAAGGACCTGGGTGGAGGTGCCATGGGAGATATGGGGGTCTATGCATTGCAAGGTGCCAGGTTGGCTACTGGGGAGGAACCAATATCCGTATTGGCGCAGGCATCCTCCACTAGGCCGGAGATTTACCATGAAGTTGAAGAGACCATGATGTTTCAGTTAGAGTTTCCCAGTGGAGCACTTGCTTCTTGCCAAACCAGTTTTGGAATACAGATGAACCATTTACATGTAAATTATGAGAAAGGCTGGCTCAAAATGGAACCGCATTCATCTTACAATGGAAATAAAGGTAGCATGTCTGATGGTACAATAATTAATTTTTCTATCAATAGCCAACAGGCAAAACAAATGGATGAGGATGCTTGGTCCATTAAGAACAATCAGAACATGTTGGTTCCTGGTGAGGAAGGTCTAAGGGACATAAGGGTAGTTGAGGCGATTTATAAATCTGCAAGACAAAATTGTGTGGTTAAATTGTAGCATCTGTCTTAAAATGAGTTTGGGATAAAGACTTTGCAATGTTATCCTCTTAGGATTAAAGAGTAGGGATTTTTCTATTTCTTGCAAAGTGTTTAAAATATTGAAAGAAAGCACCTTGCAAGTGAGTATCTTGAAATGATCCTTTCAGATCGACTCCCATCTCCAGTACAAAAGGGGAAAGCCGAGATTCATGTCTTGGCTTTTTTATTTCAATACTTAACACTAAGTTTTCAATTCACGGAATAACTTACAAAGGCCAATTTCTTACTGTCCGGGCTCCAGGAGGGTACATTGATAGTTCCCTGGCCACCAAAGAAAACTGGAGTAATATCACGAATTTCCTTTGTTTCAACGTCCATCAGTCTTAGTTTGACCTGTTTTCCAAATAAGTGATTTTGTTTTTCATCGGTCGTGTATGCTATGTATACGATCCATTTACCATCTGGTGAAGGGTGCGGGAACCAATTGGAATTTTCATCAAATGTTAACTGTTCCGGTTTTTTTCCGTTGGCCAACATCCTCCAAATTTGCATGTGGCCCGTCCTGTAGGAGTTGAAATAAATATATTTTCCATCTGGGGAATACTCGGGTCCGTCGTCTAATCCTTCTGTTGTGGTAAGCCTTTTTTCCTCGCCACCTTTTACGCCAATAGTATAAACGTCGTAATTCCCATTCCGTTCCGCACAATAGGCCAAGGTTTTGCCGTTGGGCGACCAGCCATGCCAGTAAGAAGGGACTTTTGTGGTTACACGCTTTGGTGTTCCTCCACTTATGGGCATGATGAAGATTGCCGATTTATAGGATTTGGTGGAAGGATTATTTTTATCGTTGTGGCTTATGGCCAACCACTTGTTATCTGGCGAAATTCCATGATCATTGTTACACTTATTTGCAAAACCAGTATCAAGCAGGTTCAATTTTTTCGTGTTAAGGTCCAGGGTATATAGTTTTCCTTTACTGTTCACGATCAAATAACCTTCTGGATGCCAGTTGGGTGCCTCAAAATGTTCGTTGATTTGAAGAACCGTCTCAATGCGACCCGTTTCAATATCCACGGTTTGTATGTAGCTAGTCGTATCTATTTTGTTTTCAGGTGGATGATCGTAGAAATGCATGGATTGGCCAACCATTTTCCATTCACCATCGAACCTTTCCAAAAAACGGACTTCATAGGAAAGGCTTTCCTTACCTTGAACGTCCACCGAAACCTCATTATGTCCAACGATTGCAGAATTCCCATCAATACGTATTTTATGATTGCTGTGAAAGGCAAAACCACCGTTACCGATCATATTTGATGGAGGGTCCATCATTATGGACACGGGAACGTCAATAAAGCTGCCATCGGGTCTGGACATGACATTGATTGCATTGGAAGTCGCTTCCCAACATTCGGCATGTCCTTCCTTGTTACCCACTCGCCAGGTAAGTCCTTCTTTTTCCAATAGCTTTATAATTTCTACTGAGTCCTTTTCCCTTTGGGAGTGTATTGTCGTACAAAAGAGAATAGATAAAAGAGGAATGAGCTTCATTAGAAAACGCCCAATTTCAATAGTTGCCCAAAGCCTAAGTATCTGTTTCATTATAATTTACGTGACTTGTATAAAAGTACATATAAATTATCCAAAAATGACGGGCACTGGCTTTATGGACTCCAAGAGAATTAAATTGGGCTTTTGAGACTACTTGTTCACGCTGATCATCACCGCTTCACAACTTTGAAGGTCCGAGTTCAAAATCAGGTTTTCAGACTTTGACCCATCCGATATTTCTACGGATACCGTGTTGGGAGGGGCATCGCCCAAATTGTGCGCGTAGAGGAACAGGTCGTTGGATTTGTTGGGGTTTAGCTTTACCTTGAATTCCCGCTTGTAATAGGTCAAATAGTGTTTGGACACGACCGGCGAACCGTTGAGGTAGATGGATACAATGTCCCCGTCCTGTCTTCCATGGTCCCAAATTTTGATGGTAATGTTCTCACTGTCAAAGGAGAGTTCTTTCGTATAGGAGATTTTCCTGCCTTCAAACTCGTCCCTAAGAGCATTTTTCGTTTTTTGTGTTTCCTTGACCGTATTGGAAGATATTGTCTCGATTTTCTCTTTTTTATCCCGCTGTTTTCTTCTCATTTCGCGCTTTTCCTTTCGGGTCGGTTCCCGTTTCGTTTCTTGTGCCTGTTCGTGCTTTTTCTTTCGCTCGTCCGAAGCCTTGTTGGAAATTGAAAAAAACGGGGTTACGAACTTGGCTATGCTGTATTTGTCATCGGGGAAAAGCTCGATACCTACGACCTGATATTGATTACCGGAACCTATGTTTTTGGCAAGCGATATCCCGTCTGCCCTTCCATTGTTCTTGAAGGATCCAAGTTCCTGCACCACCATTTCATTACGTACCAAAAAGAACCGAATCGATTTTTCCGGACCAATATTTTGGGTGGTCCACTCCAAGGAAACCTCCTGGGGAATGATCCAGACCGTACTTTGGTCCGGATTGTTGATCTCTATACTGGACTTGCTTTCTTGCGTAAATCCTTTGATGCCAATAAAACAAAAAAGAAATGCAATTAAAGGGTATTTCATGTATAATTTAAAAATCAAAATATATCCGCTTTTTCTAGTTTGGTTAAAGCTATGAAATTCGATGTTTTATAATAACGTATTTTCTGCCAAAATGTTGGGGGCAAATACTGGATTGTCCAAAACGGCATTTTTTTATTTTGATATATTTAGCGAACCTGTATTAGGTGTATGAAAAACATTATTTTTATGTGGTTGATTTAAAATAGATTATCATGGCATCAAGAAGAAAATTTTTAGAGAATATCGCAATTTCATCAATAGGTGTTTCGTTATTAAATAGCCCGACCCACCTTTTCGCCGCTCCTGCGGAAAAATATGAAGGCCCAATGCTTCGGGTCGCCATTATGGGACTTGGAAGCTATGGTACTAGGGTAGCGGAAGCCATGTTGGACTGTAAAAAGGCTAAATTGGTGGGTGTCATCAGTGGAACCCCATCAAAAATTACCGATTGGCAATCCAAATACAAAATTCCCGCGAAGAACTGTTATAATTATGAGAATTTTGATGCGATAAAGGACAACAAGGATATAGACGCCGTATATGTCATTACCCCTAACGGATTGCATTGTGAACAGACCATTCGGGTGGCAAAGGCTGGAAAGCACGTCATTTGCGAAAAACCCATGGGAGTGAATGCCGAGGAAGGACAAAGAATGGTGGATGCCTGTAAGGCGGCCAATGTAAAATTGTTGATCGGTTATAGGATGCATTTTGAGCCCAAAACGGTGCACGTCATCCAAATGCGAAAAGATGGTGAATTCGGCCAGCCAAAATTTTTTCAGGGCCAGTCCGGTTTCGTTATCGGAGATCCTACGCAATGGCGGTTAGATAAGGAACTTGCCGGTGGCGGTGCCATGATGGATATAGGTATTTATTCCATAAATGGGGCCAGGTATGTTCTGGGTGAAGACCCTATCTGGGTGACCGCCCAGGAAACCAAGACCGATCCGGTGAAGTTTAGGGAAGGGGTGGATGAGACGATACAGTTTCAAATGGGATTTCCAAGCGGTGCCGTGGCCAATTGTCTGTCTACCTATAACATGAACAATTTGGACCGATTTTTCATGACCGGTACCAAGGGCTGGATGGAGATGAAACCATCCACCGGTTACGGTCCCATTCAAGGACGAACCCACAAAGGAGAATTGGATCAACCCCATTACACTCATCAAACCTTGCAAATGGACGGTATGGCGGAACTTATTTTTGAAGGGAAACAGCCCATTGTGCCCATAGATGGTGAGGAAGGTGTCAAGGACATGAAGATTATCGATGCTATTTTTAAAGCGGCGAAGAGTGGGGAGAAGATACAGATCGAATGGACTTAGTCTTCTAAAATAAAACAGCATATTAAATTACAGAGCGTCGGATTTGATATCAAAGTTTAAATCCGACGCTTTCTGTAAAGTTAGTGCTCAAAAATAATAAGCCAATCCAAAAAATATATTGGATGCATCCAAGTTTAAATTGAAACTATCTGATTTAGTACTCCTACCATCCTCGTATTCAGTCTCGTTAAAGGAATAACCCAATGCGCCGTAATTTGCTTCCATAGCCAATTTTTTACCCAAAAAATAAGTAATACCTGGGCGTATACCTATAAACAGATTATTTCCAGTGAAGTCATTATTTTCACTCTGCCCATTTTGTTCACTTTTTCCCCAATTACGATTGTATCCTGCCTCTCCCTGTAGGTATAGTGCTAGTTGTTTTCCTAAACCTTTAAAACCGCGTATATATGGAACTAATCCTATGGAGTTGTTGGTGGATTTAAAATTGTCAGTGTTATTTAAGCTAGTTGTAGATCCTTCCGTTTTTTGATTGAGATATTGTAGACCTACACCCACGACCAAATTATTTTTTAGGGAGTAGCCAAAAGCGGGGGCAATTGTAAATGAATTCAAAGAATTTTCAGAAACAAAATCCTGTAGATTAAGTCTGTTATCGTTACTTGAAAAACGTATGGAAGCATTGCCCCTAATGTTCCAAGTTCCTTTTTCAATGACCAATTTTTCGTCGGGCTCTTGGGCCGAGGCGGTAAGACAGACCAAAAGAATTGTAAATAGTGAAATTTTTTTCATAAGGATTGTGATTTTATATTCCCTAAACCATGCTCAACTATTATACCGTATTATTTAAAATTTATAGATTTAACCTTTACGTAATCACTTCATAACGCTATGGTTTTATGTAGTGGATTAATGTTTTTTGTTGAAGTATACACTACAGGTAAAACTGTTCGTTCGATTATGATTAATCATAGTTTTAAGGGAAACAAATGATCAGTATTGTAAGCCTTAGGCTATAATTTTGGACACAACGGAGGGCATTCAACAACTAGGATACTTTTTCAACCTATATTATTGATGCGGTAACCAATTTGAATGATTTTGGACTTAGGAAAATTGGAGGTAATAATATTTTATTTTTTAGTCAACCAGGTTTGTCAACGGTTCGCCTCTTGAAAATTGGATAATATTCAAGGCCGCAAATCGGGACATTTCGTTGCGGGCCTCAACGGTCGCGGAACCGATGTGGGGAGTGATCGCTACATTTTCCATGTTCAGTAGGGGATTGTCCTTATTCATGGGTTCTGGATTGGTAACATCGAGACCGGCTCCCCATATGACCTTATTTTGTAAAGCTTCAATGAGGCTTTTTTCATCGTGTAGACCTCCTCTGGCCGTATTTATAAAAATGGCGGAAGATTTCATTTTGGAAAATACATCGGCATTAAACAATCCCTTTGTTTCATTTGAAAGCCCGGCATGAACGGATAATACATCGCTTTCTTTCAATAATTTCTCAAAGGATACATAGCTCGCATCCAGCTCATTTTCCATCTCCGGGCTGGGTGTCCTGTTATGATAAATGACTTTCATATTATAGGCCCCTCGGCAGCGTCTGGCGAATTCGCTTCCTATTCGTCCCATCCCAAAAATGCCGACTGTTTTCCCTTTTAGCTCCATGCCCAAATTGGCTTGTGGCCTAAAATGTCCCCAATCCCCGGATATAATGGTCTTATGCATATGGAACATTTTTCTGGAAACGGCCAACATCAGACCAAAAGCGATATCTGCGGTGGCATCGGTCATGGCATTCGGGGTATTGGTAACCGGGATCCCCAGTTCCTTGGCCTTTTTTATAGCGATATTGTTATAGCCCACGGCAAACTGTGAAATGAGCTTTAAATGTTTGTTCTTTTCCAGAAAATCGGCATCCAACGTATAAATACTAGAGGACAATAGTATATCGTGTTCCTTAGTTGTCTGGATAAGTTCTTCCCGGGTCATAGGGATATCATTTTTCCAAACGGTAACATCCAATCCTTCTTGTTTGAGCATTTCTATACCCAAGGGAGGAAAGTTCAAGGAAACCAATACTTTCATGGTGGTAGTTTTTGGGCTAGTTGTATGGCAAAAGTTCTATTTTTCTAAAATCGATGGGGTGGCTGTTGGATTGCAGGGAAATATAGCCACTTTTTACCGTGGAATCACCTTCTTTGATAAAAGCCCTTGCAAATTCGTTTTCTGGATCATATACGGGATTGGTATAGCTCATGATTTCCTCCCCGTTCACAAAATGCTTCATTTTTCCGTCTTGTACATCAATTTCAACCGTTATCCATTGATCTCCGTGGAAGGTTTTGGCCACTTTGGCCGGATTGCAGAACAGGTCGCTTCGTTCCCCATCTATCTCCACCTTCATTCCTATCCCGCAAATAGCGCCTAAGGGTCTGTTATCGGTACCATTGCCCCCGTGCAGATTGTACTCCAGACAAATGGGGAAACCTTGGTTCAATTGAACAGTATTGGGTGGTTGGGTGTGTATCTGTACCCCGCTGTCCCTATAGCCCCATTCCGGGGCACCTGGAGCGGTTTCGCCCACAAACCGATATTCTACTTTTAATCGGTAATTGGACAGGTCCTCATCATAGAAAAGTGCACCGAAGCGCTCGCCAAATTCGGGGCCGTATCCATCGTAACGTATTTTTAGGATACTGTCCTCTACCCTAAAAGTATTTCCAAAATTCTCCCCTAATGGGTATCCGTTTATCTTCATGGTCCAACCGTTGAGGTCTTCACCATTAAAAATGGCTATCCATTGATCTTTGGGTTGTTCCGGAACAACTTTTTCAGCGGCTTTTTTGTTGTCCTTACAGCTGGTTGAACAGATAAAAGCGGTTAGTAAAAGACCCTTGCAGAGCAATGCGACAGGTTTTATCATAGTTTTTCAATTTTTAGAATGGATTTTAAAAATAATCATATTCTGCATGTAAAGGCATAAAATAAAGATGGATTATTTCCAATAATATGGATTTATTCCATAAATTAGTCTTCCTTTTTTAATCGATGATGGACAAGACGATTTTACATTTGGATTTGGATACCTTTTTTGTGTCCGTAGAGCGTAGGCTGGACAGTAAACTGTTGAAGAAACCTATCCTTGTGGGTGGGTTGAGTGACCGTGGGGTGGTAGCGGCATGTAGTTATGAGACCCGTGGATATGGTGTGCACTCCGGCATGCCCATGAAAATGGCCAAGGAACTTTGCCCCGAAGCGATACAGATTAGGGGAAACGCAGGGACCTACAGTCAATTTTCAGATGTGGTCACGGATATCATCAAGGAAAGCGTGCCCCTTTTTGAAAAGTCCAGTATCGATGAATTCTATGCCGATCTTACAGGGATGGACCGTTTTTTTGGAGCCTATAAATATGCCTCTGAACTACGGCACAGAATTATCAGGGAAACCGGGCTCCCTATTTCCTTTGGACTTTCGGTCAACAAAGTAGTCTCCAAAGTGGCTACCAATGAGGCGAAGCCCAATAACCAATTGAAGATAGATTACGGCCTGGAAAAACCCTTTTTGGCCCCACTTTCCATAAAAAAGATTCCCATGGTGGGCGATAAGACCTATCAAACGCTCAGGAATCTGGGATTACGGAAGGTGCGGACCATACAGGAAATGCCCATGGACGTCATGCAGCGCGTTCTTGGTAAAAATGGCACGGTCATTTGGAAAAGGGCCAATGGCATAGATCATTCCCCGGTGGTCCCGTTTTGTGACCGAAAGTCCATTTCTACGGAGCGTACCTTTGATCAGGACACTATTGACGTGGCAAAGTTGAAAGGGATCCTTATCGCCATGACGGAGAACCTGGCCTACCAGCTCCGCCGGGGCGAAAAGTTAACGGCCTGCATTACGGTAAAGATTCGCTATTCTGATTTTAATACCTATTCCAAGCAGTTGCGGATTCCCTATACGAGTGCGGACCATATCCTGATTCCCAAAATTTTGGAACTGTTCAGGGTACTTTATAACCGAAGGTTATTGGTGCGGTTGATAGGTATCCGGTTCAGTCATTTGGTATCGGGCAATTATCAGATCAATCTTTTTGATGATACCGAGGAGCGGCTCAACCTGTACCATGCCATGGACCATATTAGGAACCGCTTTGGGGAAAAGAGCGTGGTTAGGGCCTCGGCCATGGGAAAGAATACCATTGGACGCATGCACAATCCGTTCGATGGGAGACCGCCCATCGTGCTGGCGCATCGGAAACAGTAAAAATTAGTTACTGGTTGTTAGTTGCTAGTTGTTAGAATTAGATGTTATTGATTACCAACAACCAACAACTAGTAGCTTTTGAACTTGACACTTGAACTTGAATTTGCCCCTTGTATTTAAACTGCCACACATATTACAGTTTGCGCTACGGAACCTTTTCCGAAGAGGAACTTCTGCGCATGGCACAAAAAAATAGGGTGTCGAAATTGGTACTGACCGATATCAACAACACGTCCGCGGCGCTGAATTTTGTACGCAAGGCCCCTGAATATGATGTACGTCCCCTATTGGGAATCGATTTTAGAAATGGTGTCGACCCCTGTTTTATAGGCATAGCCAAAAACAACGAAGGCTATTTGGAACTGAACAATTTCCTGTCCAAACATCTTCATGAGGAAAAAAGGTTCCCTTCCCGGGCTCCACGCTTTCAAAATGCCTATGCAGTCTATCCTTTTGAAAAGGTGCTTCTCAATGAAATGGTACACTTTGGGGCACACGAGTTTATAGGAATATCGATAGCAGACCTGCGTAAGTTGCCATTTTCAAGAATAAAGGGGTTGAGGGACAAGTTGGTGGTGCAACAACCGGTGACCTTTCGGCATAAGGGCGATTTCAATGCCCATAGGTTGCTACGGGCCATTGATAGGAATGTGCTGTTAAGCAAGTTGGAGAAAACGGAGGAAGGCAGCGAGGATGAAAAAATGTATCCTATAGAGAATCTAGTGGCCGCTTTTTCAGAATACTCCTTTATCTTGGAAAACACGGAAAAATTGTTGAACACCTGTTCCATCCATTTTGATTTTTCAAAGGACAGGGTTTCCCAAAACCTACGAACCTATACGGGATCCAAGGAGGAAGATGATACAATGATCGAGCGATTGTGTAGGGAAGGCCTACCGTACCGATACCAAGAGGTGGGCGAGGAGATCATGGAGCGTTTGAAGAAGGAGTTGGGGCTGATCAAGGAAAAAGGTTTTGTTTCCTATTTCCTGATCAACTGGGATATTGTTTCCTATGCGCGAAAACGTGGATTCTTTTACGTGGGCAGGGGTAGCGGCGCCAATAGTATCGTGGCTTATCTGTTGCGAATTACCGATGTGGACCCCATGGAACTCGACCTATATTTTGAGCGCTTCATAAACCTCTATCGAACCAACCCCCCGGATTTTGATATCGATTTTTCACACCATGATCGACCGGTGATGACCCAATATATATTTGACCGTTTTGAGCATGTGGCCCTTTTGGGTACCTACGTTACTTTTAAGGAAAGGGGCGTTATCCGTGAGTTGGGGAAGGTATTTGGGCTTCCAAAAAATGAAATCGATTTTCTCGCCGAAGGAAAGTTCGATCCGGGAAAGCTTGATGAGGTGGCACGGCTGGTGTTGAAATACGGTCGGTTGATCATGGGAATGCCCAATTATCTGAGCATTCATGCCGGAGGTATTTTGATCAGCGAAAGGCCCATACATTGGTTTTCGGCCACGCATTTGCCGCCCAAAGGGTTTCCTACCACACAGTTCGATATGGTGATATCTGAAGACGTGGGACTTTATAAGTTCGATATTTTGGGCCAAAGGGGCCTCTCGAAAATTAAGGAATCCTTGGAGATCATCGCCTATAACCGCATGGGTAATACCCAGGAAATCGATATCCACGATGTCAAAAAGTTCAAAAAAGATCCCAGGATCAACAACCTAATCAAGACGGCCCAATGCATGGGGTGTTTTTATGTGGAGTCCCCTGCCATGCGGATGCTGTTGAAAAAGCTGGAAGTGGATAATTACCTGGGCCTTGTGGCTGCCAGTTCCATCATCCGTCCAGGGGTTGCCAAAAGCGGTATGATGCGGGAGTACATCCTAAGGCATAGGGAAAAGGGGAGGACAGCCGAGAAGGCGCATCCGGTCATGTTGGATATTATGCCGGAGACCTATGGGGTCATGGTCTATCAGGAAGATGTGATCAAAGTGGCCCACTATTTTGCCGACCTTGATTTGGGCGAAGCCGATGTGTTACGGCGGGGAATGAGCGGAAAGTTTCGTTCGCGGGAAGAGTTTGAAAAGGTACGTTTAAAATTTATCGAGAATTGCCGCAAAAAGGGAGAGCCGGACAGTGTTATTTTTGAGGTGTGGGAGCAGATAGCCAGTTTTGCCGGCTATGCCTTTGCCAAGGGACATTCCGCTTCGTATGCGGTGGAAAGCTATCAGACCCTGTTCTTAAGGGCCTACTATCCCTTGGAATATATGGTGGCCGTGCTTAATAACGGGGGCGGTTTCTACCGGACGGAATTCTATGTCCACGAAGCCCGCATGCTGGGGGCTACCATACACCCGCCCTGTGTCAATAGGAGCAATCATAACAATGTAATCTACGGAGAAGCTATTTTCTTGGGACTGGGCTATTTACGCGATTTGGAAAGCAGGGTAGCGG
Source organism: Maribacter sp. PR66 (assembly GCF_028464205.1). Lineage (NCBI taxonomy): Bacteria > Pseudomonadati > Bacteroidota > Flavobacteriia > Flavobacteriales > Flavobacteriaceae > Maribacter > Maribacter sp. PR66. The sequence goes on along the minus strand of NZ_JAQPCH010000001.1, from coordinate 122,827 downwards.
AACGTATCCTCAGGGAAAGGAGTCGGGAAGGAATATTTACCTCCTTGGAGGATTTCTTGGACCGCGTGGTCATATCCATAGAACAGATAAGTATTCTTATACGTATCGATGGGTTCCGGTTTACGGGAGTCAACAAACACCAATTATTGTGGAAGGCCCATTTGTTTCTCAACAGGGGGACAAAGCTGGAGCACCCAAAGCTTTTTCCGGCCGTACATCAAAATTTTAGGATTCCCCCATTGCATACCAGTGATCAAGAGGACGCCTTTACCCAATTGGAACTATTGGGTTTTTGTCTGTGCAGTCCGTTCGAGCTCTTGGCAGAACCTCCAAAGAATACGAACGGGAGCAAGGATCTAATGAACTATGTAAACGGTTATATAGATATTTATGGGTATTTGGTTACGGTGAAAAATACGAGTACCCATACGGGGAAGCGTATGTATTTCGCCACGTTGGTAGATCAGCAGGGAATGGTTTTCGATACGGTGTTGTTTCCACCGGTAGCTGCCAAGTATGCTTTTAGGGGCAGGGGTATTTATCGGTTTTACGGAAAGGTGGTGAGCGAGTTCGATTTCTTGAGCATCGAGGTCATCAAAATGCGCAAGGAGGATTACATCCCGGATCCACGTTATGCCGATATGAAGACCAGTGCCAGAATTTTTTCCGATAAAAAGAATGAAGCTTCACCTTCAGAACTCAAGTTGGAATAGGGAAACTACAATTGGAATAAAACGCTCTTAGTAGAGTAGAAGCAATACAGTATAAATGGCAAGAAGGATAATACACTTTTTCATAATGTATTGGATTTGGTGTTCGATTATTTATACCGCTAAAGTATACAGAACAGCTAATTTCTTGGCAAACTCTTCGAACACCCGAGGGAAATAATCGGTAAAAACCATTTTTCCGTCTTTGGATCACCAAAAAGTATCGATGGAAAGCGTCCTACCTCATTTTAAATTAAACTAATCATAAAGTATCCGTAACCTACCACCTACTCCTTAAGAATTACTTTTGATAGGAAATCTAAAAACAAAAAAGAGCCTGCGGCAACAGGCTCTCTAAAAAGCATCGAAAATCACTAAAACTTCAACACTTTAAAACTATGTATCTTAAAAACCGACTAACTAAAATCGGCTTTGCCTTACTTTTTGCGATTTTAGGAAGCAGTTTCCTCTTCGGGAACTCAAAAACTACCAATAAAAGTATTGAAAAAGAATGGGGATCTGTAGAGGATTCCTATGATTTTATATTTTCTCTGGAACAGAACCCCATAACCGGACAGGTTACGGATGAAACGGGAGCGCCACTACCGGGAGCGTCCGTGTTGGAAAAAGGAACCAGTAACGGTTCCATTACGGACTTTGATGGTAATTTCTCCATCAATGTAAGGTCTGGAGCAACCTTGCAAATTTCCTATTTGGGCTATAGTCCCAAGGAGATAGTGGTAGGCAATAATTCTATTATAAATGTACAATTGGAGCCGGATGCCACGCAATTGGACGATGTAGTGGTCGTAGGTTACGGTACCCAAAGGAAATCTGATATTACAGGTGCTATTGCATCGGTTAAAAGCGAAGATTTCAATCAGGGAGTGGTAACCAACCCTGGGGAATTACTACAAGGTAAATTGGCAGGGGTGAACATCGCGGCAAATAGCGGAGAGCCTGGTGCGGCACAAAATGTGATTATCAGAGGGGTTGGAAGTTTGCGTTCAGGTACACAGCCGCTTTATGTGGTTGATGGCTTTTTGCTGGACAATGCTAACAACGGTTTTGATACCAACCCTTTGAATTTTTTGAACCCCAGCGATATAGCAAGTATTGATGTACTAAAAGATGCCAGTGCTACCGCGGTATACGGATCACGAGCCTCCAATGGAGTCGTTGTGATTACTACAAAGAGGGGAAGAATGGGCAAAACCGAAATGAATTTCTCGGCGTCCACGGCTTTTTCCACCATTTCAAACAAGATCGATGTATTTGATGCGGACACGTTTCGCAACCAAGTAGTAGCGGTAGGTGGTACGCTGGAAGATTTTGGGGCCAATACCAATTGGCAGGACGAATTGACACAAACCGCGGTATCCAACAATGTAAACTTTTCCATGAGTGGCGCCACAACGGAAAAATTTGCCTATTTCGCTTCGGTGGGGTACCAAGAACAAGAGGGTGTTTTGCAAAACAGCAACCTTGAACGCTATTCGGGCAAATTGAACATGAACCAAAAAGCGTTCAACGGCAAGTTGAACGTTGATTATAACCTCACCGCCTCGCGTACCCAAAATTTGAGACCTGTAATAACAGGAACCATAAGTGATATGCTCAGTTTGAACCCCACGATTCCCGCACTTACAAATGGTGTTCCAACAATTTTGAACACAAACGCCTTAAATCCGTTAAAAAGGAACGAACTCTTTAGCGATACTGCCATCAACAATCGTATTTTGGCCAGTATTTCGCCTTCAGTTACAATTTTCGACGGTTTGGTCTATAAATTAAACCTAGGGGTCGACTATTCAACTACCACAAGGGACGAACAGTACAGACCTTTTCCAGAGGTCGTAAATGAATCCAATATCTCACAGGGCTCATTGGAGAGCACAATCAGTTCCAATACGAATGAACTGGTTGAAAATACACTAACGTATAATTGGAACAATGAGGTTCATAATGTAACCGTACTTGCGGGACATTCCTATCAGAAATTTTTAGAAGAGGGGAGAACCTTTTTTTATAGAGGTTTCGCCAACAATAATATTGAGCCACGGTTCCAGGACCAGACCAATACGGATGAATTTCCAACTACGGTAACAGCTGCCGCAGAGCAGAACGAGCTACAATCGTTCTTTGGAAGGGCCAACTATACCTATGATGATAGATATCTTGTGACTGCCACCTTGCGTGCAGATGGTTCTTCAAAATTTGGTGCAAATAACAAATATGGGTATTTCCCTGCATTTGCACTTGGCTGGAATATTAGCAATGAGAATTTTATGGCCAACTCCGTATTTGATAACCTTAAGCTGCGCGCAAGTTGGGGACAAACAGGTAACCAAGAAATCCCCTCCAAAATTACAAAGGCCAGTTTTTCGGAAGATAGATTGTTAACGGGTGCAGGGAGCCTAAGTACCTACCCCATCGATACCCAGGGCAACTCCATTGACGATTATCCGTTCGGTATCGTTTTTACCCGTTTGGCGAACCCCGATCTACAATGGGAGGTTTCCACACAAATTGATTTAGGTCTTGATTTTGCGCTATTCGACTATAAATTGACGGGTACGTTGGATTATTTCAATAAAGTTTCTTCTAATATCTTATTGGAAGTAGTGCCCGCAGACCCCGTGGAACCTACCTCTACTTTCTGGGATAATATCGACAATATGGAAATCCATAACAGTGGCGTCGAATTGGCATTGGACTACAACAGCAATTCACAGGGCGATTTTTCATATAACATTGGGGGCAACGTCACCTATATTCAAAACGAAGTAAGGGATTCACCCTATTCGGTCCTTACTACAGGAGCGGCGCAAGGGTCCGGACAAACAGGTGCAACCATTAATGGGTATATCAACAACGAGCCAATAGGTGCTTTCTACATGCTTGAATTCGATGGTATTGGAGCCGATGGCCTTAACCAGTTCAAGGACACTAATGGAGATGGTGCAGTCTTGGATGATGACCGTAGGGTAGTGGGCAGTGCCATCCCTGATTTTATCTACGCTTTTTATGCGAACTTCAAGTACAAGGCTTTTGATTTGGGGCTAAACTTCAATGGGGTAGCCGGTAATGAAGTATACAATCACACAACAATGTCCCTTTTCAACAAAGCGCAATTGGGTAGGTCTAACAACACTACGGATTTTGCCGTGCAGTTTCCCAATGAGTCGTTGAGCAATTCGAATACGGTATCCACCCGCTATCTAGAGGATGGTTCGTTCTTACGTTTGAACAACGCCACGCTAGGGTATAATTTGAGCGCGGAAAAGGTCGGCTTGGGGGATGCCCTTCAAAACATCCGTTTTTCGATAACCGGGCAAAACCTTTTCGTTCTTACCAATTATACCGGTTTTGACCCAGAAGTCAATACGGGCGCTACCCAAGGCGAAATACAGACCTTTGGTATCGACCGGTTTACATATCCAAGAGCAAGGACCTTACTTTTCGCTCTTAACGTAACATTTTAATGAAAAACAAAGGATTTTAAAATCACATAAAAAAGTATCATGAAAACTATTAGAATTTATAGAGCATTACCGATAGTGCTATTTTTAGTTGCATTTTTTGGTTGCACGGACTTGGAGGAGGATGTACTGGACGAGTCGCTTACCGGGACCGGTCAGGCTGAAATTGTAAGTGGTTCCATTGCGCCCGTTTACGGTCTACTTAGAAATGTATGGCTTCATACACGTAATTTTGGTCTCCAGGAAATCGCTTCGGATGAAGCCATAATTCCCAACCGTGGTGGGAGGGACTGGTTTGACGGTGGCAAGTTCATCGCAGTGCATCAACATCTTATGACCCCTGGTAATAGTCTCGTGGGCGATTCCTGGAACGAAATAACCTTATCCATATCCAGGGCGGTCATCGCCATTGATAGACTGCGTCCTGAGGCTGATAACGGAAATGCCGAGGCGCAAGGCGCTTTGCACGAAATGATCGCCGCAAGGGCCTATCTCAATATGTTGGCGCTGGATAATTGGGGAATTGTTTTTAAAAAAGAAAGTTCAGAAGAAATATCCCAAATCCTTAGAGCGCAAGAAGCTGTGGATTATATTGAAAGTGAACTATTGTCCGTGGTTGAAGTTATCAATAACGACCAAGGTCCCGGTAGGTTTACCAAAGATGCGGTGAAGGCCCTTTTGGCCCGATTGTACTTGAATTCCGCCGTATACCGCGATCCTTATGGTACACCCAATTTTTTGGATGCCGATATGGATAAGGTAATTCAATATACCAATGATATCATTTCGGGACCCTACTCTTTGTCACCGGAGTATTTTGACATATTCAATGACGACAACAATAGCAACCCTGAAGTTATATTTTCGCTCGATCAAAGGGGCGTTTTGCAGACAGAACACAGTCGTTGGCAGTACTGGTCCATATCGGGCGATCAAATTCCAAGACCGGAATTCCCCAATACACGAGGCACCGATGCCGCTGCGGCAACCCCTGATTTCATTCAGACGTGGGCAGATGCCTATGGCAATGTTGATGCGGCCGTGGCCGATGCCCGTTTCTTTCAAGAGAACACCGTAATCCCAGAAAATCTTAGAGACCTCACTGGGGTAAACCCAAACAACGATGCGGACCATTTTTACTGCGTTCCGGCTGAGGAGTTTGAAATTGATAGGGGTATACTTCGAGGAATAATTTGGGGACCTCGAAAAGACGAGCAGGGCAATATTCTCACCTGTGATGATGGGTCTGTCCGTATTTATCCCGTCATAAACAGAAGGACAAGCGGTGCGGACCTTAAGTATGTGGACCATAACCTTGACGTTAATTTTACGGATGAGGGCAGTCTGCACAACACTGGACATCGGTTTTCGAAATATCAATTCAGCCGTACAGCTCCCAATTGCTGTAGCAACAGTAGCGTGGATATAGTATTGCTTCGTTTGGGTGAGATTTATTTGATGCGGGCCGAAGCAAAACTCCGTAAAGGGGACAATGCCGGTGCCTTGGCCGATATTAATACCCTTAGAACCTCAAGAACCGCCAGACCCGAGCAGACACCGGAAGCACTTGCAACGATTGACCTTGATATTCTATTTCGTGAATCTGGATTTGAGCTCTATTGGGAAGGACTGAGAAGAACATATCAAATCCGTTTTGGCAAATATGAGGGCTCCTGGACGGGCAAGACGGATAGCGATCCAAACAAAAGATTGTTTCCCATTCCTCAGAGAGCGATTGATGGAGCATCTAGTGTAGAGGGATTTTTGGTGCAAAATCCCGGTTATTGATGCTCTATATTAAATTAAATACGGCCGGTATGAAAATACCTGCCGTATTTTCCTTTTCTGGTGGTTTTAAATTAGTTTGAACGGGTTAATCGCAATCTATGAAAATGCATAAGCAAATACAGGTATTTATGATTTTAATACTTCCTGTTTTTTGTCTTTCCCAGGAATATGGGAAAGGAAATGTACGGCTGAACGATATCCAGGTGATCGGAAGTCACAATAGTTACAAAATAGGAATTGAAAAGCCTTTATGGGAGTATCTATTTCAATTGGATTCATCAATGGCAAAATCGCTTCAATATGAGCATATCCCATTGACCCAACAGTTGGATTTAGGACTTAGAAACCTGGAACTTGATGTATTTCACGACCCTCAAGGTGGACACTATTCCAATCCAAAAGGATTGGATATTGTAGAGCTATCGGGAGAAAAATTCTTGCCGTTCGATAGGGAGAAAAAATTAAACAAACCCGGCCTCAAAGTATTTCATGTTCAGGATATAGATTTTAGAAGCCACCAATTACTTTTTCAAGAGGCGCTGCAGGAACTTTTGGCCTGGTCCAACAAGAACCCGGAGCATACTCCTATCTTCATCACGTTGAACACTAAAGACGGGATAATACCGCAACTAAAGGATCCTTTGGTTTTTGATGCCGATGCATTGGAAAACCTGGATAAAGAGATAAAAACGGTTCTCCCAAACGAAAAATTGATAACTCCGGATTTGGTAAAGGGGGATGAAGAATCTTTGAAGGAGGCAATACTTGGCGATGGATGGCCCAGTTTGGACGAGGTAAAGGGGCGTTTTCTTTTTGTCTTGGATGAAAGTGAGACTAGGTGTGATCTCTATCTAGATAAATTCCCCGGACTTAAAAATGCGGCACTGTTTATCAATAAACCGGAGGGAAGTCCAGAAGCGGCATTCATAATCGTAAATGATCCCGTTGGGAATTTTGAAAAAATCCAAAATCTGGTTTCCAAGGGTTATATGGTCCGCACCCGTGCAGATTCGGGAACGGTTGAGGCAAGAAATAATGACTATACAAGGTTTGAGAAGGCTAAAACTTCAGGTGCCCAAATAATTACTACCGATTATTATCTGCCTAGCAAATTTTTTGAATCGCGCTACAAAGTTGATTTTGGTATGGGTACATTTGAGAGAATAAAAGAATAGCGCAACCTACAAATTCCGCAAACCATGGTTACCTTGGGGCCTCTTACTAGAACTTTAACCATAAGGACATCGAATAATCTTGTTTAAAATGAAAATTGACGATTTACTAAAACGCCTATTATCGCTTTGGATTCTGGTCTTTGCCCTACAATTCAGCCATGGACAAATACCTTACAAAGTACATTCCCATAACGATTACAATCAGGATTTCCCTTTTGTAGAAGCGTATATAAATAACGCTTCATCTATAGAAGTTGATTTGTTTCTAAAGGATAATACCCTGTACGTTACCCACGAGGAATCAAATATCAAGGAAGGTCGCACGCTATCCTCACTTTACTTGGAACCCTTATCGGAACTAGAGAAAAAAGGTGAACTACGGAACACACAACTCTTATTGGATCTAAAGTCGCCAGCGGGACCTACCCTAAAGGAGATACAAAAGGTCTTAAAGAAATATCCTAATCTTATAAAAGGAGATAAAGTATCCTTTGTGATATCAGGAAATCGTCCAGATCCAAAAGATTATGTCAATTATCCGGATTACATATTCTTTGATCATCAAAATTTGGTCGACTTGGAAACGGTACCAATGGAAAAGGTGGCCATGATCAGCCTTAGCTTTCAAAAGTATTCTGTTTGGAACGGATATGGCCGAATGGTGGAAGAAGAACTGAACAAAGTCAAAGCTGCTTTAACAAGAGCCCATGCGTTCAATAAACCTTTTCGGTTTTGGGCAACCCCAGATACTAAGACCGCTTGGGCACGGTTGGCCACATTGGGGGTGGATTTTATCAACACCGATCAACCGGCCAAGGCATATAATTATTTGGAATCTTTGGATAGCAGGAGTTATAAGGGCGAGGTTAAATCGATATATCAGCCACAATACAAATTTGATCCAAATTCTAAACCCATGAATATCTTGCTTATGATTGGCGATGGTAATGGATTGGCCCAAATTTCGGCCGCTATGTTCGCGAATAGGGGTCAATTGAGTATCACAACTATTAAGGACATTGGGTTGATAAAAACATCCGCGTTTGATGATTTGATAACCGATTCGGCCGCAGGGGCAACGGCCATGGCCACGGGACAAAAAACGAATAATAGGGCCATTGGGTTGGGACCCAATGATGAGGTGTTGCCTAACTTGGTCGATGTCGCATCCGGAAAAGGGTATAGAACGGGAATAATTACGACCGATGCCATTTACGGCGCTACACCGTCGTCATTCTATGCCCATGTAAAGGATAGGGACAATACCGATGGTATTCTAAAGGATTTGAAAACGAGTAAATTGGATTTTTTTATTGCCGGGGGAGCTTCTTATATTGCTGAATTGGGCAAGGTATTTAAGCCAATCACGCTTACAGAATTTACCGATCTAAAAAATAAGTCCGTGATATTTTGGGGAGATAACAAGATGCCGACCCTAGAAATGGGCAGGGGGGATATGTTGCCAAAATCCGTAAAAAAATCCATGGAAGTTCTTTCAAAAGATGGAGAACCTTTTTTCATGGTCGTGGAAGGAGCCCAAATAGATAATGGCGGTCATTCCAATAATATTGCGACCATCATAGATGAAATGTTGGACTTTGACGCAGCGGTTGCCGAGGTATTGAAGTTTGCCGATACAACGGGCAATACGTTGGTTTTGATTACGGCCGATCATGAAACGTCCGGCTTTGGAATCGTGGGAGGAAATTGGGAAGAAGGCGAAGTTCAAGGTGATTTTTTGACCATCGATCATACGGCCATCATGGTTCCTTTATTTGCCTATGGGCCACAAGCTAAAAATTTTCAAGGGGTGTATGAAAACTCCGAGATATTCTCAAAGCTCAAGGAAATTATGGAGGCCAAGAACTAACCATTCTTTGAAAAAAATAGAAAAAGCCCCCTAGAAGGGAGGCTTTTAAATTTAGGTTTCGGGGGAAATCAATTCCATCCACCACCAAGGGCCTGGTAAATAGCCACACGGGCAACAAGTTGGTCCCGTTTCGTTTCAATTAACTCCATTTTAGATTCCAAAGCCTCTCTTTGGGTAAACAGCACCTCTATATACTCGATTCTTGCCGATTGGAACAATTGTGTTGAAAGGTTAATGGATTCTGTAAGAGCTTCCACCTGTTCAGCCTTTAAATCATAGGTTTTTTTGAGGTTCTCAATGTTGGATAATTGATTCGCAACCTCAATGTAGCCTTGAAGAATCGATTTTTCATATTCATAGACCGCCTGTACCTGTCTGGCATTCGCCGTATTGTATTCTGCCTTAATGGCATTTCGGTTTATCAAAGGGGCAACCAAATCGCCCACCGCCGAATATAATAGGGACTGCGGGGTTTCTGTCAGATATTTTGGTTTAAATGCCTGAAGTCCCACCCCGGCTTTTATCCCAATCGAAGGATAAAAGTTGGCCCTGGCCACTTTTATGTCCAGTTTAGCGGCCTGCAACTCATACTCCGCTTGACGAATGTCAGGTCTGTTCAATAGCAGTTGCGAGGGAATACCAGCGTAAATGGTATCGATTTTGCTTTCTATGAACCCTTCCGAATTTCTTTCGATTCGTTGGGGTGACCTACCGATAAGAAAATTCAGTTTGTTTTCCGTTTCCACGATCTGCTGCTGCACCTCAAATTTATGGCTTTGGTTCTTTAGGACTTCGGCCTCAAACCTGCGTACCGCCAACTCGGTTGCCCTTGCCGCCTGCTTTTGTAAACGTACCATTCTCAGGGCATTTCCTTGTATCTCAAGGTTTTGCTCAATGATGGCCAATTGGTTATCCAAAGCGATCAATTCATAGTACAAATCCGCTATCTCGGCAATAAGACTTGTGACCATAAAGTTTTTGCCCTCTACGGTGGCCAAATACTCCATGACCGCTGCCTTTTTTGAGTTACGTAGCTTTTTCCAAACATCCAGTTCCCAAGAAGCGAAAATTCTGGCGGAATAATTGGTCAGGGGCTCTGGAAATTCCTCATCCTCCCGAATGTTCAGGTTTTTTTCAACCGCACCGTTTCGGGTGTATTCTCCCACTTTTTCAATATCGGCACCAGCCTTGACATCGATAAATGGCAGATATTCCCCCTTTCTGGCCTTTACCTCATTTTGTGCGATATCGATATGTTGCAACATAATATTCAGCTCTTGGTTGTTTACCAAGGCAGTATCGATCAACGATACAAGGTAGGCATCGGAAAAGAATTCCCTCCACCTTGTGTTCGCGGTGTTCAAGGTATCATTGGATAAGGCCCTGTAGGTTTCCGGAAGGCATTTGTCCTCCTGCTTTAGCGTTTTCGTTGGAACACAGGAGTGGAAGGCCCCAAATAGAACAATACAGACGAAAAGCCTACCGTAGCTTTTTATTTTAGGTACTCTGTAGTTATTCATTGTCATTTCTTTTAGTTAATTTTTTCAAGAGTTTTTTCATTTCCCTTAGGGCCGTTTTAGTCCTGCTTTCTTCTTCGGAAATTCTCATGAACTCTTCGGAAACCGGTTCGTTGGACTCTCCCTTGATAAGACTTCGACCATCGGTCATCTTTGCGAAAATGTAGTAAAGACCCGGGATTATTAGTACCCCGAATAGGGTTCCCATCAGCATTCCACCCATGGCCGACCCTCCAATGGTCCGGTTACCGATAGCTCCAGCTCCATGGGCGATGACCAAAGGAATAAGTCCGGCGATGAAAGCAAAGGAAGTCATAAGAATAGGTCTAAACCGTACTTTGGCCCCTTCAATGGCGGATGCCAAAATAGTACTTCCCTGCCGCCTTTTCTGAACGGCGAACTCCACGATAAGTACGGCGTTCTTACCTAATAGCCCAACCAGCATGATAAGTCCTATTTGGGCATACACGTCATTGGCAAGTCCCATGCCCTTGAGCATAACAAAGGACCCTAAAATACCAACGGGTAGCGAAAGTAAAATAGCAAAAGGTAAAAGGAAGCTCTCATACTGTGCCGCCAATACAAAGTAGACGAAAATCAGTACAACGATGAATACATACAGCGATTCATTACCTCTTTTAGCTTCGTCATACGAAAGACCTTCCCAATCCACATCATAGCCGCGTGGAAGCGTTTTTTCCGCTACCTCTTTGATGGCGTCAATTGCATCACCACTGGTAAATCCCCTTGCGGGAAGTCCTCTGATGGATGCCGAATTGTAAAGGTTGTACCGGGTAATTTCATTGGGTCCCAAACGTTTTTCCATCGTCATAAAGGCAGAGTAGGGCACCATTTCGCCTTCCTCGTTCTTTACGAACAATTTTTCCAGATCGGAAGGCAACGCCCTGTACTCTGGAGCGGCTTGGGTGTATACCTTGAAAAATCTTCCAAAGCGGATAAAACCTTGCTCATAGGTACTACCGATCAAAATATTCAGGTTTTCCATGGCCTTGTCTATACTCACTCCCTTCTGCATCGCAATTTTGTTGTTGATCTTCAATTCATACTGCGGATAGTTGGCAGAGTAGAAAGTGAAAAGGCCGGTAATCTCTTCACGTTTTGATAGCGCATCCATAAAATTATTGTTGATACGTTCAAACTCATGGTAATCGGTTCCGTCCGTTTTATCCAAAAGACGTAGGGAAAAACCCCCGGAAGAACCAAACCCGGGAACGGCCGGTGGTTCAAAGTATTCGATTACCGCACCCAAATCCTTGGTTTCCTCTTCCAGCTCCTCCATGATCTCGTGTACGGAATGATGGCGTTCCGACCATGGTTTTAGGTTGATCAAACAGGTACCCGCATTGGAACCACGGCCCTCTGTCATAATCTCATAACCCGCTAGGGAAGAAACTGATTCCACGCCCTCCGTCTCTTCACATATCTGTTGCAATTTTCTGGCAACATCGTTGGTTCGTTCCAATGTTGAGCCCGGAGGTGTTTGGATGATCGCGTAGATCATACCTTGGTCCTCATTGGGTATAAAGCCGGCGGGGAGGGTTTCGTTCGTAAAAAATATACCTACACAAAATGCGATAAGGATGCCAAAGGTCAATACCCTTCTAGCCACGATCCGGTCCAATACCTTCCCATATTTACCGGTCAATTTTTCGAATCCACGGTTAAACCAATCGATGAATTTGTCCAACGGGGATTTCTTTCTTTGCTTTCCATGGTTGTTTTTTAAGATCATGGCGCAAAGAACGGGTGTCAAAGTAAGGGCCACCATCGCTGAAATTACGATAGATCCCGCCATGGTAATGGAAAACTGTCGATAGAATACACCCACAGGTCCTGTCATAAAGGCAATGGGAATAAATACGGAAACCATCACCAAGGTAATGGCAATGATCGCGCCCCCAATTTCATTGACGACCACCTTCACGGCCTCAAATGGCCCAACATGTTTTTCCTCCATTTTGGCATGGACGGCCTCCACGACCACAATGGCGTCATCCACCACGATACCAATGGCCAAAACCAAGGCAAATAAGGTTATCAAGTTGATGGACAATCCAAATAGCTGCATTACGAAAAACGCACCTATGAGGGATACGGGAACCGCAATGATGGGTATTAACGTGGAGCGCCAATCGCCCAGGAACAGGAATACCACAATGGCAACCAGGATAAAGGCATCCCTGAGCGTGTGCATTACCTGTTCTATGGAAGCATTCAAGAAACTGGAAACGTCGTAACTGATTTTATAATCAAGTCCGGAAGGGAGGTCTTTCTCCAACTCGGTAAGTTTTTCCTTTACGGCATCGATAACATCACTGGCATTACTGCCAAAAGTCTGTTTCAAAACTATGGAAGCCGATGGTTTACCATCCAGATTGGAATAAATATCGAAAAATTCGCTTCCCAGCTCTACATCGGCCAAATCACCAAGTTTCAAGATTTCACCATCTTCGTTGGCCTTTATGATAATTTCCTCGTATTGTTGGGGTTCGTTATATCGGTCTTGATACATCAACACATACTCCAAGGATTGGGAGGTCTTACCGGAGCTCTGTCCGATCCTACCCGGTCTGGCCAAAATACTTTGCTCCTCCATTGCCGTGAGGATTTCCTCGGCAGAGACATTGTAAGCCCGCATACGGTCCGGTTTTAACCAGACACGCATCGCGTATTTTCGGCTTCCCAAAATTTGGGCACTTGCAATACCATCGATCCTCTGTATTTCTGGAATCATCTTGGTATATGCGTAGTTATAGAGGAAGAGCTCATGATCATCCACGTTATCACTGTATAGGTTAACGTACATAAGCATACTGGGCTGAATAGGGGTTATGATTACCCCTTCGCGTTGCACAAGGTCGGGTAGGTTTGGCATTACCTGGTCAACGCGGGTCTTTACCCGTACGACCGCTTGATCCGGATCGGTACCAGGTTCAAAAATGATACGTATGGTCGCCTCACCGGCACTGGTGGCATCGGAAGCGATATAGCGCATTCCTTGTACACCATTAATGGCGGTTTCCAAAGGAATAAGGGTAGATTTTACCAAAACGTCCGCACTGGAACCAGGATAGGCAATGAAAATGTTTACCGTGGTCGGGGCAATTTCGGGGAACTGTGAAATAGGCAATTGCTTTATGGAAAGCAATCCTACAAATACGATTATTACCGATATGACAATAGCCAAGACCGGTCTCTTGATAAATTTACTGAACATAATACGTTGGATTAATTCTTGTTATTCGGCATAAACGGCCAACTTGGAAATCACCTCGTTCGGCTCCGCGAATTCGGTCTTTATTTTTTCCTTGTTCTTGACCATTCGTATGCCATCCAGTAAAATTTTATCTTTAGGACTTACGCCTTTACTAACAACAAATAAGTGTGGAAGTTCTGCGGCAACGGTAATTTCCGTCTGTTGCACAATGTTATTTTCGTCGATCACAAAAACATATTTTTTGTCCAGGATCTCAAAAGTGGCCTTTTGGGGAATGATGATAGCATCTTTAAAAGGTATGGTCATGAGAATACTTCCAGTCTCTCCGTGCCTAAGAATCCCATCAGGATTGGGGAAGGTGGCCCTAAAGGCTATATTTCCCGTTTCATTGTTGAATTCACCTTCAATGGTCTGTACGATACCCTTCTGGTTGAACTGTTTGTTATTGGCCAACAAAAGACCTACGGTTTTCTTATCGCCCCTGTCCTTGCTCATGATATAATCCAAATATTCGGCTTCCGGTACGTTGAAATAGACCCACATTTCGGAATTATCGGATAGGGTGGTCAATAGTTCTCCTTCATCAAGTAAACTACCTTCCCGAACGTGAAGGTGGTCCATGATACCATCAAAAGGTGCGCGAACATCTGTAAATCCAAGATGTGTTTGGGCCAATGCCACCTCTGCTTTTGCTCTTTCTAAAGTAGCTTTGGCCATGGCGAGCTCATTGGCGGAGACCACATTGCCATCGGCAAGTAATTGGGTGTTATTGAGCTCTATTTCGGCAATTTTGGCTTCGGCCTCTGCCTTTTGTAAATCGGCTTGATAGACATTGGGCATTATGTTGAACATCTTTTGCCCTTTTTTTACGAACTGGCCTTCGTCTACATGAATTTCCTTTAAATACCCTTTTTCAAGGGCCCTAAGTTCTATGTGGCGTATAGAATGAATTTGGGCCACATAATCCTTGGTGATGGAAGTGTCTTTTTTTATGGGACTGGTAACCAAAAATTTGGTGTAGTCCTCGTGGGTTTCTTTTTTGGAGTTACAGCTAGATAGGCCCAAAATAATTAGAAGACCTATAATCATGGGGATTCTCCTCATAATTTTAAATTTAGAAAATGATATTATTTAGAACAATGGATTTGCCTATCACTTCTCCTAAAGAAGGAGTCTAGGTGAGAAAGGCTTTTTGAAAGGGGCCAGCAAAGTGTTGCGGCCTAAAAAATGCTATAGTCTAAATACCTGATACTTGATGTATCTTCTAAATAAGGAAGTTGTATCCGATGCGCTGAAGGCTACAAAGGATTTTTGTGAATCAAAGCGAGTATGCCAAATGAATTGGGTTCTAAGTGAAGTAGCGGAAATGCCACCTAAATATCTACCGTGCTCCGTTGGAACCGTATGTCTTATCTCTTCCTCTTGCTCTTCGGTTTCTGCAACCTCGATGGCAAGTTTTTTATCACTGGATAATGGGTTGATGGCGACCTGGGCATGCTGGTCTACATCATTGAGTTGGATTAAGGCTTCCTTGGAATCGAGTTTTATGGAATCCTCTACCTTTAAATTGGAATGAACAAAGAAAAGCCCACACAGCAAGGTGAGCATCAGTGGTAAGGAATATTTTAAAAGACTTTGCTTCATTACGAGGGTGAAATTATATCAAGAAAACCCTGATAACAAAAAGTGGTTGTTAAAAAAATGCAAAAATCGATAGAAAAGTGATTAATGAAGTTTAACGGGGCTTTTTTTATGTAATTAGTAATTAATGGTTTAGTATACCTTAATCTGTATAAATAGTACGTTAACCTTACGTTCAAGAAAAAATACAATGATTCCGTCCCGGACATTTATTTCCTCATAGTTCAATTGGCAAAATCTCGCATGAAATTGTAAGCTATCTTTAGATCTAATTACACAAAAGAATCAACTATCAATTAAGTATAAATAAACGAAAAATGAAGGCAATAGAAGTAGCTGCTATTGTAAACGCCAAGAAAGAAAAAACTTGGAAGTATTGGACGGAAACAAACCATATCAAAAATTGGAATTTCGCATCGGATGAATGGCACTGCCCAAACGCTGAAAGCGACCTTAGGGAAGGTGGTAGGTTTACTAGTAGGATGGAAGCCAAAGATGGTAGTATGGGCTTTGATTTTGGCGGTCAATTCACCAAAGTAATACCTAATAATCTGTTGGAATACACCTTGGATGACGGACGGGAAGTATCCGTAATATTTGTGGACAAGGAGGGTCAAACGGAAATTGTGGAGACCTTTCAACCCGAAAACCAAAATTCCCTGGAGCTACAGCGGCAAGGTTGGCAGGCCATTTTGGATAATTTCAAGGACTACGTGGAATCCAATTAGACTTATTTTTTTAGGTTGGATACTTGAATTCCTTTAATATCAGGAAAAATGGGATTGTACGGAATCTACGGGTATTGTTGGAGATTTTTTATTTTAAAGTTGGTTATATTTGATGTAACCACCTAACAGTAAATAGTATGAAATCGATTTGGTTGAACCTTCCCGTTAAGGATATACACGTTTCAAAGACATTTTTCAAGCAAATTGGGTTTAGGGAAAATCCCATGCATGCCCATTCCCAGCACATAGGAAGTTTTTTGGTTGGTGAGCACGATTTTGTGTTGATGCTCTTTCCTGAAAATGCCTTTCAGCATTTTGCACAGACGGGGATTTCCGATACCAACAAAGGTTCCGAGATGTTGATCAATTTGGATGCCCAGACCAGAACGGAAGTCGATGATATGGCCCAAAAAGTGAAAAATGCCGGAGGCAGGATTTTTGCCGAACCTTCCGAAGTCGATGGCTGGATGTACGCCATGGGCTTTATCGATAGGGACGGCCACCGTTGGAGCATGCTGCACATGGAAATGGATAAAATGCCGAAATAGATTTAATGGATTTTGCGATTGAAACCCATAAGGAAACAAAAAAGCCCTCAATAAATTGAGGGCTTTTTGCGGTCTGGACGGGACTCGAACCCGCGACCCCCTGCGTGACAGGCAGGTATTCTAACCAACTGAACTACCAGACCGTGGCGTTTAGCGTGTGCAAATATACATTGCTTATTCAATTGCACAAACATTTTCTTTTAAAATATTACCTTCTATAGAAATTTGGAGCGTTCAACCAAAAAGGTATTCAGTATCGTAGAAAAATCCCTTATTATATCGACTTCTACATATTTGATTCGGTATTGGGCACATTTCAACTTTATGGAGGTGAAATATTCCTGTACACCCTTCTCATAGGCTTCTTTAATAGTATCGGCATAAAGATCCAAATGTTCGCCCGTTTCAACATCCAAAAATCGTTTGGGCGTATTGTCAAAATCGAAGTGATATTCTAGTTCCTTGTCCATCAAATGGAAGAGTACCACCTCATGCTTGTTATACTTTAAATGCCTAAGGGCCTCGAACAATTCTTCATCTTCTTTTTCCGTCTGAAGCATATCGGTAAAGAGAAATATGAGACTTCTTCTTTTTATTTTTTCGGCTATCTGATGGATATAGGTATAGGTTCTTGTTTCCTTGCCGCCCGATTTTTCGCTCCCAATTTCATTTAATTTGGCCAAGAGCATTTGAAAATGGCGCTCACTTCCTTTTTCGGTGGTGTAATAGTGGTAATCATCGGAGAACACGCTCAGGCCCACGGCGTCGCGTTGTTTTTTTAATACGTTCATTAAGGCCGCAATGGCCAATATTCCAAAACCGATTTTATTCAGGTTTCCCAAGGTCTGGGTCTTGACCTGCGGATAGAACATGGAGGCCGAGTTGTCCAAAATCATATGGCACCTAAGATTGGTCTCTTCCTCGTAGCGTTTGGTATATAACTTATCCGTTTTAGCGTACAATTTCCAATCGATATGCTTGGTACTTTCGCCGTTGTTGTAAATTTTATGTTCCGCAAACTCCGCAGAAAAACCATGAAAGGGGCTTTTATGGATACCACTGATGAATCCTTCTACGACCTGATTGGCCAATATCTCCAGATTAGGAAATAAGGTGGCGTTGTTTAATTCTTTGCGTATTTCCATAGCCTAAAGATAACATAAAAAAAGTCCAGCGTTCTTCACTGGACTTTCCTTTATAATTATATGGGTAACGGGCCTATAAAAGCGCATCAATAGCGTCCGTATATACCTTTTTGGGTGAAACACCTACTTGTCTACTTACGATTTCCCCGTCCTTGAAAACCAAGACCGTTGGGATATTTCTAACTCCATATTTTGCGGCGAATTCCTGATTGGCATCAACATCCACTTTTCCAACTATGGCCTTGCCCTCGTATTCGTTACTTACTTCGTCAATGATCGGCCCTACCATTCTACAAGGTCCGCACCATGCGGCCCAAAAGTCTACTACTACGGGTTTATCGCTTTTTAAAACTACTTCGTCAAAAGTAGCATCTGTTATTTCTAATGCCATGATTATTACATTTTATTGATTATGCAAAGTTAGTCAAATATTCAACGCTTTCCTTACGCTATTGGTATTCGTTTTGGTTATTTAAAGATTGATGTAATCTATGCCAATTTACTCATTTGCCTCGGCTTCTGGGTAAATGGCAATGTTATGGGTTCTGACCCCAATTGGGGTGGATTCTTCCAATTTGGTCAATTGTACCTGCATGCTCCTAGAAGGGATTATAGGCATATGGCATTGTATACAGTCATTGTTATTTGCTGTCATTTTTGATTGCGAAATAGAACATGTGATTGTATTTGGTTGATGGCACTCGATGCATTTACTGTTGAAATAGCCTGATTGTCCTCTTTGGTTTCTATGGGGGTCATGACAGGTCATACAGTCCATCTGTTCAGATTGGGTAAAACATTTGCTACTGATGAGCAATCCAAACTGGTTTCCGTGAACGTCCAAAGACGTGCTTGGTCTAAGTGAGTTAAAGTTTTTAGAAAACTTGGATAGCGTATCCCCAGGTAAGAATTTAAAGGGGTTTTGAATTTGATTGCTTCTGAGTCCGGAGTGGCATGAGGCGCAAACATCAAGTCTTTGCTGCCTTGACAGGGAAGCCAAGGCTATGAGCGTGGTATCTTTTTGTGTTCCTATACCTTTCCTTTGAAAAATTACGTGTTTTTCCGATGGGCCATGGCATTTTTCACAGTCAACGCCCAAAACCATTCTGGACATATCATACATGTTGGAGTTTAGGTTCTCATTGTTGCTTTTGGCAAAAGTGACATGACATTTTAAGCATTGGTCGTTTACGGGCCTCAATGGTACCAACGAATTTGCATAATTTGGGCTATTTATCCAAGTGTCCGTAGGCACAAAATAGGATGCTTGTAGTTGATGTAAACCATCGGGTTGATTGGTCAAAAAGGTTTGTCCCTTTAGTCCTGAGCCTATGGTGATGTCCATGCTCCAATCAAATTGTTTCCGGTCTCCATAATTTAATCGGGCAACCTGAAACGGATGTCCATTTTTATCCACTATGGTAATATCGGCATCCATTAATCGCACCACATTTTTCCCTTCTTCAAAACTACCATGGATATTGTCCAAGGTGGTGAATTCCGAAGTGTTGTAATGTGCCGTTTGTAAGTGGGTTTCATAAATATCCCCGTGGCATTCCATGCAGGATTCAGATCCTACGTACCCTTCACCGTTATAATGGTAGGCAATCACTTTTACATCAGTGTACTGCTCCGATGGTCCGGAAAGATATTCGTATAGTTTTACCGAAATAAAACCGAGCAATACTAAACCAAGGCCGACAAATATCTTTTTCTTCAATGGAAATGGTCTTTTGGCTAATTAAGTTTAAAATGTACCTGTTGCTCCTCCAGTCGTTGTAATAGTTCACTGGAAATCTGTACTTTTTGTTTTCTGCTGCTCAATCGAACCTTGATCTGTTCCTGCATTTCATACACCACAAAGCTCAAAGGGTGTTCCCCTTTGTGGGAAACCAAGGTATCCTTGAGTTGGTGTACCTGCGCTTCTTCCAATTCATCGATGTTCAGCCTAATGGTCAATTTTTTGGCAAAGGATTCCATGACATCCTGTAACAGCATAAAGCTGTTGAACTGCATTCGTGGCTCTCCCTTGAGTCCGGTTTCCCGGTTGACCCATCCTTCCCGCACGAACAATTTTACATAGGCGAAGGAGTTTAGCATTAGGAAGTGCCTAAACTTGAGGTATTCCTCCCCAAATATCCGGAACTCAAAGGAGTCCGTATAATCTTCCATGGTAAAGGAGGCCCATCCCTTTCCGTTTTTGGAAATCCTGTGTTGTACATCCGTAATGACCCCCGCAAAGGTCAGTTCCCTATTGATATAATTTTGAAGGTCGCTACAATGGGAAAGACTGGCATTGCAGAACGCTTTGATTTCCGTTTTAAAATCATCCAGTGGATGGCCTGAAATGTAGATGCCCACTACCTCCTTTTCCCTTCTTAATTTTTCCATGGTACCCCATTCCTCGCAGGGAGGAA
This sequence comes from Maribacter sp. PR66, assembly GCF_028464205.1. Classification (NCBI taxonomy): domain Bacteria; kingdom Pseudomonadati; phylum Bacteroidota; class Flavobacteriia; order Flavobacteriales; family Flavobacteriaceae; genus Maribacter; species Maribacter sp. PR66. The sequence goes on along the minus strand of NZ_JAQPCH010000001.1, from coordinate 102,568 downwards.
CGATGGGCTCGGGGATGGAGACTTCACTGGCATCGCCAAAAAGGCTCACTTGTGCCGAATTTTGGTTCTCCTGGAATTTTGCCCCGTACTTGATGACTTTTTCCAAAAAGGTGATTCCGTCTCCGTCGTTATGAAAGTATTGTGCCCTGTGGGAATTCCCCAAGGAATCGAATCCCCCGGCGAGTGCCAAGTTTTCAAAGGCTTTTTTGTTTGCTGCCCTTAGGTCGATGCGCTTGGCCATATCAAAAACCGATTTATACGGACCATTTTCCTTTCGTTCCTCAACGATTGCCTCTACGGCACCTTTTCCTACTCCTTTTATGGCCCCCATTCCAAACCGGACCGCTCCGTCCTTGTTCACTGCGAATTTGTAATACGATTCGTTAACATCCGGTCCTAGAACATCCAGCCCCATGCGCTTACATTCCTCCATGAAAAAGGTGACCTGCTTAATGTCGTTCATATTGTTACTGAGCACCGCGGCCATGTATTCGGCAGGATAGTGGGCCTTGCAATAGGCCGTTTGATAGGCTATCCATGCGTAACACGTAGAGTGACTTTTATTAAAGGCGTATGCGGCAAAGGCTTCCCAGTCCTTCCATATTTTTTCCAGTTTGTCCTCCGGATGGCCTTTGGCAGAGGCTTGTTGGATGAATTTGGGCTTCATTTTGTCCAGCACGTACTTTTGTTTTTTCCCCATGGCCTTTCGTAGTACATCCGCTTCGCCTTTGGTGAAATCCGCCAATTTTTGGGACAAGAGCATTACCTGCTCTTGATATACCGTAATACCATAGGTTTCGGCCAAGTATTCCTCGCAAGCCTCCAAGTCGTACACGATTTCCTCCGTACCGTGCTTTCTGGCGATAAAGCTGGGAATATATTCCATGGGTCCAGGTCGATACAAGGCATTCATGGCAATAAGATCGGCGAACACGGTAGGTTTTAACGCCCTCATGTGTTTTTGCATCCCGGGCGATTCGTACTGGAACACCCCAATCGTTTCCCCACGTTGAAAAAGCTGGTAGGTTTTTTCATCGTCCAACGGAAAATTCTCAGGATCTAGTTCAATGCCATGTTTGGCCTTGACAATCTTAACGGTGTCCTTGATAAGGGTCAAGGTTTTTAGACCCAAAAAGTCCATTTTGAGGAGTCCGGCACTCTCCACAACGGAGTTGTCGAACTGGGTACAGTACATGTCGGAATCCTTCGCCAAGGCCACTGGTACGAATTTGGTGATATCGTCAGGTGTAATGATGACCCCACAGGCATGGATTCCTGTATTTCGTACGGAACCCTCCAAAACATAGGCTTGGTTCAAGGTTTCGGATTCCAATCCGTCCCCTTCTGAAATGGCCAACAGTTCGTTGATTTTGACCATGTCGTCACTGTTGAACTTGCTTCTGAGGATTTTCTCATCGACCCCCATAATTTTTTTCAACTTGGACATGTTGGGAATCAGTTTCGCCATTCGGTCGGCATCGCCAAGGGGAAGGTCCAAGGCTCGTGCCGTATCACGGATGGAAGATTTGGCGGCCATCGTACCATAGGTAATAATTTGCGCCACCTGGTTTGATCCGTATTTGTCGATCACGTAGTCCATAACTCTGCTACGGCCTTCATCATCAAAGTCGATATCGATATCGGGCATGGAGATACGGTCCGGATTGAGGAAACGCTCAAATAGCAAGTCGTATTCGATAGGGTCGAGATTGGTTATCCAAAGGCAATAGGCCACCGCAGAACCTGCGGCAGATCCCCGGCCAGGTCCTACCGAAACCCCCATATCACGGGCCGCCCTTATGAAATCCTCCACAATCAAAAAGTATCCCGGATACCCCGTTTTTTCAATGACTTTCAACTCGAAATCAAGGCGCTCGTCAATTTCAGGGGTAATTTCCCCGTAACGTTTTTTGGCACCTTCATAGGTGATGTGACGTAGGTACTTATTTTCACCGCGTTTGCCCCCATCAAGTTTATCCTCTTCAAATTGGAATTCTTCGGGAATATTAAAAGCGGGTAACAAGACATCCCTTGCCAAGGTAAAGGTCTCTACTTTGTCAACGATTTCCTGAATGTTGATGATGGCCTCTGGGATGTCCTTGAAAAGCTCCTTCATTTCATCCGAGGACTTGAAATAGTACTCCTGATTGGGCAACCCATAACGATAGCCACGGCCCCTACCAATGGGCGTGGATTGTTTTTCGCCGTCCTTTACACAAAGCAAAATATCATGGGCATGTGCATTTTCCTTTTTTTCGTAATAGGTGTTGTTGGTGGCCACCAACTTAATTTGGTGCTTTTGTGCAAACTGGATCAAAACCTGGTTGACACGGTCCTCGTCTTCCTGCCCGTGGCGCATGATTTCAATATACAGGTCGTCGCCAAAGGTTTCCTTCCACCATATCAGAGCTTCCTCGGCTTGGTTTTCACCTACATTTAAAACTTTGCTCGGTACCTCGCCATACAGGTTTCCCGTTAGGACAATGATGTCATCCTTGTATTGTTCAATGATTTTTTTATCGATTCTGGGAACATAATATTTACCGTCCACGAAAGCAATGGAGGACATTTTGGCCAAATTGAGATAGCCGTTCTTGTTTTTCGCCAGCATCACGATTTGGTACCCATTGTCCTTTAGGGTCTTATTGGTATGGTCCTCGCACACCTGGAACTCACAACCCACAATGGGCGTAATTTCCCGCTCCGGTTCCGGTAATGTTTCCAGGGGTTCCTGACCTTCTTCCAAGGTGCCGTTTTTGGTAGCCTCGTAACGCTTTCTGTTTTCTTCGTTCCTGGCCGCAACCCCGTTATTATGGTTGATGATACCGTTCACAAAGTGAAAGGCACCCATCATGTTGGCATGGTCCGTTATGGAAACCGCAGGCATTTTTGCCTTGGCCGTCGCCGCGATGAGGTCAGGTACGCTGATGGTGGATTGCAATATGGAAAACTGGGTATGATTGTGGAGATGGGCAAAAGCGGCCGTCTCCAAGGTGGCCAAGTTTTCCTTTATTTCTTCCTTGGTGATACCGCCTGTATCCTTTTCCCAGAGGGCATCGGCAATTTTTTTGGATGCTTTTTTTAGGTTGATATGCTTTAGGCCGATAAGCTGAATCTCCTGCGGATTGGCTTCGGAGAAATTCCTGAAATAATCGGGCTGTACATCCAATTGCTCGGCCGTAAACTGTCTGAGCCGGACCAACTCCAAAAAGCAGCGGGTAGTGGCCTCCACGTCCGCGGTGGCGTTATGGGCTTCCGCAAAGGGTTCCTTAAAAAGATATTCGTGCAATTCGGTTAGCGTGGGAAGCTTGAACTTACCTCCGCGCCCACCCGGGATTTGGCAAAGTTCGGCCGTATGTTCCGTACAGGTATCCAAGACCGGAAGTTCCTGCAAGGGGTTTTCAACGCCAATCCGGTGGAATTCCGCTCCCATGATTTTGATATCGAACCCAACGTTCTGTCCTACGATGAACTTGGTCTTGGACATGGCATCATTGAACTTTTCCAATACCTCGGCCAAAGGGACTCCCTCTTGTTCCGCCAAGGCAGTGGAGATACCATGGATTTTCTCGGCATCATAAGGAATGTTGAAACCTTCAGGTTTTACCAGATAATCCTGCTGGTCCAAAAGGTTGCCCATGGCATCGTGCAATTGCCATGCGATTTGGATACATCGGGGCCAGTTATCCGTGTCGGTTATGGGGGCGTCCCAGCGTTTTGGCAGTCCAGTGGTTTCGGTGTCGAAAATTAGGTACATATATTTTTTTTAATTCCGAGGGAATCGGAACATATTGACGAATCTTGTGTTCAATTCCAAAAAGTCGAAGCCCAAATTCAAAAAAAATTTTGCGAAAACTGATGTTTGGGATTCAAAAGAAATGGATTTATAAAAATACTCAAAAGTGACGTTTGGAAAAAGTGTAGTTGCTAGGAGTTATCAACCAAAAAAAGCGGACGTTTTAGCGTCCGCTTTACATTCATATTTATGGTTAGATATTTTTTAGGAAATCGCTTCCTCATAAATCCTGGCATTGTTTAAAGCGCTCTCAATCTGGTTTCTATGCTTGATCAGGATTTCTTGGGTAGTTGGTGCGAGTTCCATATTATCGTCCTTTAGAATTTCGTTGTATTCTTCCAGACTGGCCTTTTCACCGCGCTCTACCTCTTCCAGGATGCGTTCAGTACTATTCGAACTGAGGCTTGCACTTAAATTCATCCATGTTCTGTGCAAGTCGCCTTTGGTGCTTCCACCTTTATCCGGCAGTTCTCCGTAAGTTTGAATTTCTCTCTTAAGTTCATGGCCAAAATTATAGCGCTGTTGAACCTTATCCGCAAGAAATTTTTTTACGGTTGGATTATCTACTTTATCCTGTGCCAGTTTATATCCCTTTTCTGCGTCGTACGTTTTGGTCAACAAATCATTTAACCTGTTAGAAATTTTTTCTGAATACTTCATAATCTATCTTATCATTTAAATTTATAACGGTTATTGTCTTTCAATAACTACATGACATAAGATACAGGAATATCTTGGAAAACCAAGTGTTTAAGGGGGTTTTGCATAGATTTAACTTGCTAAGTTAAAAGCTCTTAAAGGTTTTAACAATGTGCTTCTAAATTTTGTGGAAGCAATGATTGCCAAATCAAGGAAATTAAATTACATTTGCAGCCCTTTTTCAAGGATAATGATTCCCATCTTTGTGGGAATGGCGGAATAAAAAATAATGAATTAATAACCAAGGGTCGGGCACCCTACAAATTAATGTGATATGCCAGTTAAGATTAGATTACAGAGACACGGTAAAAAAGGTAAACCATTTTATTGGGTGGTTGCCGCCGATTCAAGAGCCAAAAGAGACGGTAAATTCTTGGAAAAATTAGGAATCTACAATCCCAATACCAATCCAGCAACCATAGATTTGAATGTGGATAGTTCCGTAAAGTGGTTGCAGAACGGAGCTCAGCCAACGGATACTGCCAAAGCCATCCTTTCATATAAGGGTGTTCTATTGAAAAAACACCTATTAGGAGGTGTTGCGAAAGGCGCATTGACAGAGGAGCAGGCTGAGGAAAAATTCAATGCCTGGGTTTCCGAGAAGGAAGCTGCAATCGATGCCAAAAAGGGTGGATTGGATAAAGCGAAGGAAGAAGCTAAAGCAAAAGCATTGGCTGCTGAAAAAGAAATAAACGAGAAAAGGGCTGCTGAAGCTGCGGCTGCTGCACTTCCAGAAACTCCAGAAGGAGAAAGTGCAGAGGAAGAAGTTGAAGCTGTAGAGGAAGCACCTGAAGTACCGGAAGAGGCCCCTGCCGCTCCTGAGATGAAAGAGGAAGAAGCTCCAAAAGAAGGCGAGTAGTTTTAACGATGCGAAAGGAAGATTGTTTCTACCTAGGCAAAATCGTTTCAAAATATAGTTTTAAGGGTGAAGTCCTGGTTAAGTTGGACACAGACGACCCCGAGATTTACGAAAATATGGAATCAGTATTTGTTTCATTGAGAAACAATCTGGTTCCATTTTTTATTAAACGTTCCCGCCTTCACAAATCCAACTTGCTTCGTATCGATTTTGAAGAAGTGAAGGACGAGTCCGATGCGGACAGAATCATGCGTTGTGAACTTTACCTTCCCCTAACTATGTTGCCTAAACTTTCGGGCAACAAGTTCTATTATCATGAGGTTATCGGCTTTACCGTCTTGGATGATGTCCATGGGGACATAGGTATTGTTGAAGGTGTAAACGATACTACCTCCCAAGCACTTTTCGAGATTAAAAAAGGGGACAAACAGTTGTTGATTCCCATCAATGATGAAATTATTAAAAAAGTAGACCGGCAATCCAAAACCATTGAAGTGGCTACCCCAGAAGGTCTGGTAGGTCTATATCTAAACTAGCCTTCCAAAGCTTCTTTAGCGAAGGCCAAGCATTTTTTTACTTCAGCAATGGCATCCGAACCTTCGGGAATATCATATTCCAATTCAATGGTAGCAGGAAATGAATAACCATTATCGCGCATCATTTGCAAAGCCTCTACTAGCGGGGTATCTCCCTCTCCCCAAACCACATTGCCCTGGCCATGTTCAGGAGTTTGCCTGTCCTTTACGTGCATGCTTTTTATATGATCGTGTTTTTCCTTGATAATATTCAAGGGGGCTTCATTTCCAGCAGCAACAAAATGTCCTAAATCCAAGTTAAGCGCATTGTATTTGGATTGTTCCAAAGCTGTGTCCCAAAAGGTGGGTGTTTGCTGTGTATGGCCATGATAGGCAACAAATATGCCATGTTTCGAGGCCATTTCCCCTAGTTTTTTAGTGTGTGCATCATCACTTGGGTGTTCCAGGGTCACATGGGATGCCCCTAAGGCCTTAGCAGCTTTGAACCCATAGTTTATTTCTTCATCGGTATTGTCCTTGCCAAAAGCATTGGGCTTAAATGCGTAAATGATTACCCCGGCATCATTATACATTTTCTTAAGTTCCTTAAACTTGTCCATAGAAACTTGAGACCTCCAGGTAGCCACTTTTTCATTATAGACGCCCATGGCCTCTTGTATTTCCGTCAATTTTTTTTCATCCGCTGCTGTTATTGTTCCTTCCCTTTTGGAGCGCATTAATCCCCAAAGCGTTCGTCTGTCCAAAGAACTTTCGGGTTTTCCTGCAAAGGATTCAGCCGGATCTCCCATTAATTCAATGGCGTTAATGCCCGAATCCAACACATATTGTAGCGTAGCTTCTGCACTTTGGTCAGGCATACTTCTAAAGGAATACGTAATTACCCCGATTTGCACCCCATTTATTTTAGAGTTTGGGACAGCTGAATTCAGCAACCTATTTTTTCCAAAAATATTTGGACCAATCAGTGTTGTCCCAATGGCCAAAGCGGCTGAATTCGCTACGAAGTTTCTTCTTGAAACTGTGTTTTTTTTGTTATTCATAATACAGGTTTTTTTGATGCTCCATAAATCTTCATTTGTCTCATGGACCATGGTATTTCACGGTCCTCTTGTGGGCCAAAGTTTTTCGTTAAGCTCATACGAATAAACTTGGCCTCAACAGGGTCGAAAATCAGGGAAACATCTGCCTGTTCTCCTTCGCCTTTTTCAATTTCTTTCCATGAAATTCCATCCATGGAGGTTTCTAATCTATAGCCACGCGGATAGGTGTGAAGTGGCGGTGGCGATCCGGGACGCCAACCTCTAGAAATTGGGGTCGCGTTATAGTGAACTTCAGAGACGCTCATAGGTTCCGGGAACTCTACTTGAAACCACATGCCCTCTTCCTGATTACCTCCAGAACTCCATCCCTCAAAATTAAACGCACTGGTAGGTGAGGCCCGGCCACCAATTCTTGTGGGTACGGAATGGCTTGCCGTAATATTCCAATCTTCGCTTGGCACAAGGAGTTGCGGAACGGATGTCATTAACTCATCATATACAAAAGGCGTGTTACGCTCCTCCGTTTTGGTCCTAACATTATGGACATCCTCCGCGGATACCAAGGTGGCTTCATTAGATAAGTTGGTTCGAATGTAGGATACAATGGACGCAATCCAATCATCGGATTGTTCTTTGTTGCCCACCATAATACCCGCTGGGTAGGTTTTTCCATCCAATGGGCCTTCCAGTCCGTGCATCACCGTTTTAATAACATATTCCGGGTGCGATTGTACTCGGGTGGAACCGCTTAAGGCCGGTGCCATGACCAAACCATCTCCAACGGGTGTTCCTGTGCCATCGTTTCCATGACACTGTACACACAGTTCATTGAAAATGACCCGTCCCCGTTCCAAGGAGTTTTTCTGTGCCCCTGTAAGCTGGTTGTTGCCTACTTCCCACCAATTTTTGACTTCTTTTGGTTCTAAAATCTGTTTGCCAATGGTCTGTATTCCTTTGGCCGAATTGGACTTGAGTAATTTTTTAAGGGCAATGTCGAAGGATGGGACTTCAAGAATGTGTGCCGACAAAACTGCCTGTAATACTACATCTACATTTTTTTCCTCAAGTAATTTTAAATAATCCTTTCCAAGCGATTTTTTACCCGACTTATAAAGTGTTTCCCCCGCACGCATGGCTTGAATACGCATTCTGGGATTGGGGTCTTCCATTAATTTTTCAACCATTTTCTCTTTCAACGAACCCAGGCCCTCCAAGCACCACAAGGCATGGAAACGAGCCAATGTATTATCGCTATTATTAACCATGGCTTCAAGTTCTGGAACGATACTTCTATCCTGTGACAACACGATCAACTGTTGTGCCTTGTCCCGCCACCAACCATTGGGATGCTCCAAATGTTTTACAAGTTGGGCAGGTGTTTCATTCAGCATATTCGGCTTGGTCTTGTCCCGCTCCTTGCTGTCATGGGTAATACGCCAGATACGCCCTAATCCAATGACCTTGTCCAGTTGGTATTGCTCAATTTTTGCGCGAAGGTAGGTACCCTTTTGCGCCCATTGCCCTTCCTGTATAATTCCATGGTACATATCCGTAATATACATGGTTCCGTCTGGTGCGGTGGTCATATCTACCGGTCTGAACAAAGGGTCTGTGGATCGAAGGAACTCGGATTTTTGGTCCTGAAATGCGTTGTGCAAGGTGGTGATTCCTTCGTTGACCACCGGATCAACCTGGCGAACAATCCGAGCTACTGGTTCTCCATAGAACAATTGTCCGTATAATTCTTTGGGTAATCGGTCGCCACGGTAGATATCGTTTCCGGCCGCACCGGTTACCCTCTTTGGACCACCATTGTTTTCACGAACTCGATCCATTCCTTCCTGAAGATCGCCGATCAATACAGGTGCGCCCCACGGTTCCTCAAAACCTTCGGCATAATTGTCGGTATCCTCATAATCGAAATTACCATAATGTACGGGTTGTTGAAATTGGGATGGTAGGCCGCTTGCACCTCCCAAAAACCAAACCTTTCCATCATCATCGTGTGTTACGCCCCATTGTGCCCGGTTATATCCCGTATTTTCACGGATGACTCCAGTAGGCGTTTCCCTGACCCGGAAGGCGTTATAGGTGCTGTACATCCAGTTGTCCATGTTGTAATACATAAAGGCCTGTTGGTGCTCTACGTTCCCTGATCTACCGTAATTTGTGGTGAAGAGTTCTTTTTTATCGGCCTTGCCGTCACCATTGGTGTCGGAAAATTTATATACATTATCCTCATCTGAATTCATGGTCAGTACGGCATCCTTTCCGTAGGGCAGTACAAATCGGGGAAAAATAAGACTGTCCACGAAGACAGTTCCCGTTTCATAGATTCCGTCATTATCGGTATCCTCCCATCTGGAGATTCTACTTGTAGGTTCCAAGGTGCCGTCAGAATCGGCCGTAAGCATATAAGTACGCAATTCTAGAACGAACATTCTCCCATTACCGTCGAAAGCGATGGCACCGGGCTGTTCAATTTGGGGTTCGGTAAGTATCGGTTCAATATGGTAGCCTTCGGGCAATAGAAATTTTTTGGCCTCTTCTTCTGGATATAAGGGAAGTACGGGGGATTTTGGATCTAGATCCGCGCCTTTCCAATCTTCATGCTCTGGATCCACATCCGGAGGTAAGGAAACAATAGGAAGGGTATCTGACATCGAGGCGATCACATCTGCCACACTATCTTTATCTACTTCCTTTTTTTCTTGGTTTGAGCAGCTAAGTAATCCTACAATCAAAAAGCCGTAAACTAAAAGAAATGAAAATGAGCGGTTCTTCTTAAAGATCTTATTTAAATTCATTTTGGTCAAGGTCATTCAAAATATACGTTCGGAAATTAACTATATTCATGGCATCTTACAAGTAATTTAACTGGGTATTTTTGAAAAAGTGTCAATGAAACCGACATGATTTAGAATAATCCTTAAAAAAATAGTGTAATCGTTAATGGTTACATGTGACTTATCAAAAACAACAATAAAAAACACATGAAAGAACTAAATTTTAAAGGATTTGTCTTTTTAATGCTGATTACTATGTGTTCTTGTCAAGAGAGACCACAAAAATCAACTTCAAAAGAAGTTCAGCCACCTAATGTCGTTTTAATTTTTACAGATGACCAGGGATACAATGATGTAGGTGTTTTTGGAGCCGATGACATCGCTACCCCTAATTTGGACCAAATGGCCAAGGAGGGACTGAAGCTCACTAGTTTTTATGCTGCACAGGCGGTCTGTTCCGCATCTAGGGCCGGTATTCTTACCGGATGCTACCCCAATAGAATTGGCATCCACAATGCATTGATGCCCAATAGCGAGATCGGATTGAACCCTGAGGAAACTACCTTGGCCGAAATGCTCAAGTCCCAGGGATATACTACCGGAATTTTTGGGAAATGGCATTTGGGCGATGCGCCTGAATTGATGCCCAATAATCATGGATTTGATGAATATTTTGGTATTCCCTATTCCAATGATATGTGGCCATTGCATCCGCAGCAAGGGCCTGTGTTCAATTTCGGTCCTTTACCGTTGTACGAAAACGAAAAAATACTGGACACGCTAACGGACCAATCAGACCTCACAAAAAGCATTACCGAAAGGAGCGTGGATTTTATCAACAAAAATAAAGAGAAGCCATTTTTTCTTTACGTGCCCCATCCACAACCACATGTTCCCTTATTTGTATCCGATAAATTTAAGGGGAAATCCGGAAGGGGTTTGTACGGTGACGTTATCATGGAGTTGGACTGGTCCGTTGGGGAAATCCTAAAGGCCTTGGAGGAAAACGCACTGACCGAAAATACCATAGTGATTTTTACTTCGGATAACGGGCCTTGGCTTTCCTACGGCAACCATGCGGGGAGTGCCTATCCGCTCAGGGAAGGCAAAGGTACTGCTTGGGAAGGCGGCCAGCGCGAACCTTTTTTGGTGAAATACCCCAAGAAAATCCCATCCAATAGGGTGGTGGATGCACCTGTCATGTCCATCGATATTTTACCTACCATTGCCGAGGCAACAAATTCACAATTGCCCCAAAAGAAAATCGATGGTAAAAGCGCTTGGGGCCTCTTTACGGGTGAAACCGACAATAGTCCCCAAAAGGCCTATTTCTATTACTATCGCGTCAATGAACTCTTTGGGGTGCGCTATGGAAAATGGAAACTTTATTTTCCCCATACCTATAGAACCATGGAAGGTCAAGAACTCGGTAAGGACGGGCTGCCAGGAGATTATAAAATGGTGAAACTAAAAGATATTGAACTGTATGATTTGGAGGCCGATGTTAGTGAGACCACCAACATTGCGGATTTACATCCGGATATTATTTCAGAAATTACCGCTATGGCCGATGCCATGCGGGCCGAATTGGGAGATAGCCTTACTGGAATGGAAGGCAGTGAACGCAGGGAGCCAGCTAGGGTACGATAAAATGATCTTTTTATAATAAAATAGGGCGACCAAATTTGGTCGCCCTATTTTATCAAATAATGAAACGTGTTTACTCATTTATTCCGATGTCAGCTTGCGCAACCAAGGTTGCCAAGTCATCCGGACTTAAATGCACATTGATATATCCGTCTACTTCCAACACATCCTGATAGCTGAACGGGGTCTCGTCATCCAAGATTTCCACATGGGTGCTACTCATCCCCGTAGTTCCATCAACGGGATTAAAGCTAAAGATTATCGGACCGGTTTCCGCAGCGCTGTTCGCATGGATATGGGCCGGGTGCACACCGTCTGCCGGGGTGCCTGTGAGTTCTATTATCGCCAGGGCATTTCCGCTTACACGTTCAAAAAAGGTGGCACTTCCACTTATTCCTGGTACATCTACTGTGGCCAAGGCATAGGTTTTGGAGGTCCCGGTGAGCTCATTTTCGCCAATATCTCCTTGGGCTACCAAAGTGGCCAAATCATCCGCACTCAAGTGAATATTGATATATCCGTCTACTTCCAATACATCATCATATCCAAAAGCCGAGTCATCGTCCAAGGTAGCTACATTGGTCACGCTCATTCCGGTAGTTCCATCCACGGGATTGAAGGTAAATAAAATGTCGCCCGTTTCCGCCGCGCTATTGGCGTGTATGTGTCCGGGGTGCATACCACCATCTGGGGTACCTTCAAGCATGATAGTTGCCAAAGCCTCTCCATTTAGACGCTCTTCGAAGGTCGCTGTACCAGAGATGGTCGGTACCGCAACGGAACCTAATTCGTAGGTTTTGGCTTCCCCGGTCAATTCATTTTGGCCAATATCACTTTGTGCAACCAAAGTGGCCAAATCATCGGCACTTAAATGAACATTAATATATCCATCAACTTCCAATACTTGGGCATATCCAAATGAAGTATCGTCATCCAACGCGGTTACATTGGTCATGCTCATACCGGTAGCACCATCGACTGGATTGAACGTAAAGATGATGTCTCCACCTTCTGCGGCCGTATTCATATGAATGTGCGCAGGATGTGTTCCGTCTTCAGGGGTGTTGTTCAACATAAGTGTTGCCAAGGCTTCACCGTTTACCCGTTCTTCAAAAGTAGCCATACCATCAATCCCATCAACGTCAACAGAATCAAGTTCGTAGCTTTTGGCCTCACCGGTCAATTCATTTTGTCCAATATCCCCCTGGGCTACTAAAGTAGCGAGGTCATCCGCGCTTAGGTGAATGTTGATATATCCGTCATAGGTTAGCACATCGTTGTAACCAAAAGCGGTGCCATCATCCAACGCGGAGACATTCGTATTACTTATGCCGGTAGCACCATTGACTGGATTGAAAGTGAAGGCAATATCACCACCTTCTGCAGCCGTATTCATATGTATGTGTCCCGGGTGTATACCATCAGCGGGCGTATTGTTCAATATAATAGTAGCTAAAGCTTCTCCATTTACTCGTTCTGAGAATGTAGCCGTACCGCTGATTTCTTCAATGGCTACGCTTCCCAGTTCATAAACCTTGGTCTCGCCGTTCAGCTCGTTCTGACCTATATCGCCTTGGGCGACCAAAGTTGCAAGGTCATCTGCACTGGCATGGACATTGATGTATCCGTCAAAATCCAACAATTCTTCGTAGGTAATGGGAGTACCGTCGTCAAGCGTAGAAAACGTAACGGAACTCATGCCGGTTGAACCATCCACCGTCCCCAGGGTAATTGCTATATCCCCACCTTCCGCGGCTGTATTAAAATGGATATGAGCGGGATGCATTCCTCCACATGGGGTATTCTGCAGCTCCAGTTCTACGGTTATGGAGTTGTCCTCATTGTCAATAATTTTGGCTGTACCCGAGATGTCGGGGTTGGAAACGGAGCTCAGTTGATAGGTTTCGGAATCGCCTCCATCGACTATTGGAGGTATGAAGTCACCGTCGTCATCACTACAGGAGGTGAAGAGCATTGCGCCCATGACTATGGGCAGGATAAATCTGATTGTTTTTCTTAGTTTCATAATAATTGTTTTTATGTATGTTTATGTACGGAAGAATTTCCAAGGGGTTTGGTTAATGTTTATTGAACCCATGGCCCTTTCCATTTTCGATACATCCCAAAAAACAATTCGTTGAAGGAAACTTTTTGCTTTAAAAAATTTAAAATTGACCAGGAACGTTGTGCGATGAAAATTGGGACCGATGGTGTCCTTTTAGGCGCTTGGACGAACGTAGATTTTGAGCCACAATCCATTTTGGATATTGGTGCAGGTACAGGTGTATTATCCTTAATGTTGGCTCAAAGATGCGATGCGCCTACAATCGATGCCCTTGAAATCGATGAAAATGCCTACGAACAGTGTGTCGAAAATTTTGAGGCCTCACCGTGGGGCGACCGACTATACTGCTATCATGCTGGATTGGACGAGTTTGTAGATGAAGTGGACGAGGTCTATGATTTGATCATAAGTAATCCGCCATTTTATAGTGAAACCGTATCCAGTGGTAATACCTCAAGGGACTTGGCGCGCCAGAACGATACGTTGCCCTTTACGGAATTGGTGGAAAGTGTTTCCAAGTTATTGTCCGATAGAGGTACGTTTTCGGTCATAATCCCCTACAAGGAAACCGAGGAGTTTATCGCACTGGCAAATACCTCGGGTCTTTACGTCTGGAGGATATGTAGCGTAAGGGGACACAGCGATGCCCCATTAAAGCGTAGTCTGATAGAATTTTCGAGGACAAAGGCCGATGCAATAGTCGAAACATTGACCATCGAAAAGGAAAGGCATGAATATACCGAAGCATACGTGGCCTTGACCAAGGACTTTTATCTAAAAATGTAACTTATTGTTTTTACAATGTTATATTTTTACGTCACTTATAAATCCTATATATGAGAACCGACTTATTCGAAGCGCCCGACTATTATAATTTGGATGACTTACTCTCCGATGAACATAAATTGGTACGTGATGCCGCTAGGCAATGGGTAAAAAGGGATATTTCCCCCATTATAGAAACGTATGCCCAAAAGGCCCAATTCCCTAAGCAGATTATTGGTGGATTAGCAGAAATAGGGGCGTTTGGCCCGTATATCCCAGAAGAGTATGGAGGAGCAGGTCTAGATCAGATCAGTTATGGGCTTATCATGCAGGAAATAGAGCGCGGGGACAGTGGGGTGCGTTCCACAGCTTCCGTGCAGTCCTCGTTGGTGATGTATCCAATCTATACCTATGGAACTGAGGAACAGCGTAAAAAGTACCTACCTAAATTGGCAAGCGGTGAAATGATGGGCTGTTTCGGGTTAACGGAACCCAATCACGGTTCCAATCCGGGCGGTATGGAGACCAAGTTTAAGGATATGGGCGACCATTATCTGTTGAACGGGGCAAAATTGTGGATTTCCAATTCGCCATTTGCGGACATTGCCGTGGTTTGGGCCAAGAACGAGGAGGGCAGGATCCATGGACTCATCGTGGAAAGGGGCATGGAAGGGTTTTCCACACCTGAAACGCATAACAAATGGTCTCTAAGGGCGTCGGCAACAGGCGAACTTATTTTCGACAATGTAAAAGTGCCCAAGGAGAATTTATTACCGAACAAATCGGGTCTAGGAGCGCCATTGGGCTGCTTGGACTCTGCCCGATATGGAATTTCATGGGGCGCCATTGGAGCAGCTATGGATTGCTATGATACGGCCCTGCGATATGCCAAGGAGCGCATGCAATTTGGCAAGCCAATCGCCGCTTTTCAATTGCAACAGAAAAAATTGGCCGAAATGATCACGGAAATCACCAAGGCCCAATTGTTGGCCTTCCGTCTGGGACAGTTAAAGAATGAGGGGCGGGCCACTACGGCCCAGATTTCCATGGCAAAACGTAACAATGTGGAAATGGCCATCAACATAGCTAGGGAAGCCAGACAGGTTTTGGGCGGTATGGGCATTACCGGGGACTACAGTATCATGCGCCATATGATGAACTTGGAGAGTGTCATTACCTATGAGGGTACCCACGATATTCATCTCTTGATTACCGGAGCGGATATTACGGGGCATCAGGCCTTTAAATAAGATAACAAATTGCTTAGGTTATCTTAACATATCCTCAAAAATAGGATCTTATTTTTGCCCTGCGTGTAATTAAGATTCATGTAATTTTTTGAGTTAGTTAGCTTAAGCCGATGGGAGCATCGGCTTTTTTGTTTTAAGTATCCAATAAGTGGGAAACCTTCAAAAGACTTTTTGGATTCTCCATTATATCACAATCCAGTGTAACCTCGAGCAGCCTTTATTGAGCCTGGACAACGGTCAGTCGAGAAGTAATTGAACCTAATGCTTTTAAAATGAGGTTTCGACTGCGCTTGACCTGACATTATAGTTTGTATATATGACTAATTGCGTACATCCAAAAAGGTCTTATACCACTTTCCCGATTTTTTCACGGTGCGTTTTTGCGTTTTAAAATCGACATGGACCAAACCAAAACCGGGGTGGTAGCCTTCGGCCCACTCAAAATTATCCGTGAGCGTCCACACGAAGTATCCATGAACGTTTAGGCCTTTCTTTTTGGCTTTTAGCACTTGCTCCAAGTGGTCCTTAAGGAACTTTTGTCTTTTCTTGTCCTTTATTTTTCCCTCCGTGAACGTATCCTGAAATGCGGCCCCGTTCTCGGTGATGATAAGATTCGGCATAGTACAATACTCACTGTATTTGCGTATCATTTCATAGATACTGGGTGGATATACTTCCCAATCCATCAACGTGGTAATTACCTTTCTTTTCGGTGCTTCAATGATTTTAGCTCTGATATAAGGTATAAAATAACTGTGTTGTACGACCTCCCTCGTATAATTTTGTATGCCGATGAAGTCAAATTCAAATTGGCTTTTTCCCATATCCCCGGGTAGGATAAAAGGCTTTAGTTTTTTTAAGATCGGCAAATCTTTTTCGGGATAGCCCAGACCTAGGACGGGCTCTATGAAGAGTCGGTTTAAAAGGGCATCCACCCTTTTTGCCGCCCTGATGTTCCTTGGTGATTTGTTTTTTGGTACAATGTAGGAACAGGAGTATGTAGTTCCAATTTTTGCATCGTGAATCCATTTTCGAATCATGCGTCCCCCAACCGCTTGAGACAATTGCGCGTGATGAACGGCAGGAAGAAAATTGCGCATTCCTTTTTTTCCCGGGGCGTGGACTCCCAAAAAATAGCCACCGCCGGTAAACACCATAGGTTCGTTCAGTACCATCCAATGTTTGACCCGGTCGCCAAAGGATTGGGCGCAAACCTTAGTGTATTCCTCGAACCAATCCAGGATTTCCCTGTTGGTCCATCCTCCCTTCAACTCAAGCTCGTGGGGTAGGTCCCAATGGTATAAAGTGATCCAAGGAGTTATGTCCTGTTCCAGGCAATAGTCGATGACCCTATTGTAGAAGGCAATTCCCTCCGTATTTATTTTACCCGTGCCCATAGGCAATATCCTGCTCCAGGAAATGGAGAACCTAAAATTTGGGATATTCAAGGATTTCATCAGGTAGATATCTTCCTTGTACCTGTGGTAAAAATCACAACTGGTTTTGGCCGTATCGTTTCCGCGAATTTTTCCCTTCCTCGAGGTAAAAACGTCCCAAATGGAGGGCCCTTTGCCATGTTTGTCATGGGCCCCCTCAATCTGGAAAGCGGCCGTGGAGACCCCCCAAATAAAATTCTTGCCAAAATCTGAGGAGTGAATCTTTTTCGTCATTTGGAGACTTATTCCTGCAAGCTTTTCTGAAGTAGTTTTTGAACTATTTCACTGGTAATATTGGGGTAATCTACTTCAATTTTTTTATTGGATTCCACCCAATCCATGACCTTGGGCAGGTGCTTTTCCTTTAAGGATTTTATGACGGGAATGTTCATTTCCTGCAAAGCGGCCGCATTGCATTGTTGTTCATATTGACCTTTCATAGGAACTACGAGTAGCTTCTTTTGCATATAAAGTGCTTCCGCTGGCGTTTCAAAACCTGCCCCGCATAGAACACCCTTGCTAGTGGCCATACTTTGCACAAAGGCTTCATTGGTAATGGGGCGTATGCTCAAATTCTTGGTGACCGTTTCCCGGTTGTTGTGCTTGGAAAATACATCCCACTTTACATTGGGTATTTGTGAAAGAAAATGAATGATTTTTCCATCACTGTAGGATGGAAGATAGACCGTGTAGTGTTCCCCCTCGTAAACGTTTGCATTACGAATATCGGCCCTGATAATGGGCGTAAAAATACCCTCGTCATAGGATTTAAAATGCAGTCCAAAGTTATGGCTGCCAGGCGCATAGTTCTTTAGTATCATTTTACCCAAGCTGTCCTTTTTCTTTGGTTTGGGGGCGTTGTTGGATAGTACGGCCGATTGATGGCTGAAACTAAAGCAAGGCTTTTCCGCCAGTTTGCAGGCCCATGCGGAAACAGGTTCAAAATCATTGATGATCAAATGGTAGTCCTGGACCGGAATGCTTCGGATTTCCTTTTGCAATCGCAAGGTGTTCGATTTTACGTAGGTCTTCCACATATCCACACCCCCTTTTTTGCCGAATATGAAACTCAATCCCTTGCATCGGTATTTTATCGTATAGGGTAAGTCTATATCGGCCTGTGTACCACTGATTAGGATATCCAGGTCTATATTTTCATCGAGCAGGGCCGGAATTACGTCCCTTGCCCTGCTTAAATGGCCGTTTCCGGTACCTTGAATGGCATATAATACCCGCATAAACTTCTGTCGTATTATTTTAGTTTTACCAATCCGCTTGTCCTGAATTCATCCAAAAGGCTTTGGAACAGTTCGGCCCTTTCAAGGACCGGATGTTCCTCATGAGGATCCTCCAATTGATTTTGTATGCCCTTATCATTGTAAAAGGAGTAGAGCTCCCATTGACCGTGGTTGTATTCCAACGCAGTTAGGTTTTCTATCCAATCCCCAGAATTTAGGTAGGTTACTTCTCCTTTATCCGTAGAAATTTTGCGAATTTCGGGTTGATGAATATGTCCGCATACAACGTATTCATAGCCATTTTCTATGGCTATTTCAGAGGCCGTCGTTTCAAAGTTGTTGATGAATTTGACTGCGGATTTTACGCCGTTCTTTATTTTTTTGGACATGGAAATAGGTCCGCGTCCCAATTGTTTGCTGATAAAGTTAATACCCTTGTTCAACAGAATCAAAAAGTCATAGCCCTTGGCCCCAAGTTTGGCGACCCACTTGGAATGCTGCATGGTCACATCAAAGACATCCCCGTGAAAAAACCATGCTTTTTTACCGTGAACGGGCAAAACCACTTTGTTGACAATACTTAAGGAACCCATTTGAAAGCCCGTAAATTTTCGTAGCATTTCATCGTGGTTCCCTGTAATGTAATGCACTTTGATGCCCTTTGTGATCCAGCCCATAAGGTATTTGACCACCTTCATATGCGATTTGGGCCAGAAGCGTTTACTGAACTGCCAAATGTCAATAATGTCACCGTTTAGTATAACTTCCTTGGGAGCAATTGACTTGAGGTATTGCAATAGTTCGTTGGCATGGCATCCATAGGTGCCTAAATGCACATCTGATATGACCACGATATCAACAGGTCTTTTTTTCATAAGGGTCGATGAATTGGTGGTGATTTTTTCTTAAGTAGGATAGACTTACCGGTGAGTTTACTGAAAAACTTGAGGAAAATGAAGTAAGAGGTTTCAGTCTTATTTTCACAGGTTCATATAAAGTATAAGAGATCCCTAAATGAATATTTCCTTTAAGTGAGATATATAGTTCACCCTAAAAAATCCCTCGATGAGGGTTTCATACAAAGAAAATCTCCGACTACAAAATTGATGCTTTAACGCGCTATTTCGGTTAGGTGTAACTTATCATTTAGTTATCTGATTGTTAAGCTATTTTCCCATAGCGCTAGTAAGAATCAGCTGAGATTGGCCGCTTATGTTGAAGGAAATTTCGGCAAACCACAATTTAAGTTGGTTTGACAACAAATAGCACTTCACTCACAACAAATAGTTCTTGAGCGAAAGGAAAGCTGCTACATTTACATCAAAATAAAGAAGTAAATAATTTTTCATTTTCATATAGTGTTCTCGTAAAAGAGTCTGGCTTCACAAAGTCGGACTCTTTTTAGTTTCAACCCTTTTGGTAATCCTTAAACCCAAAATATGCAATAGAAAATCTATTACGGCTTCAAACTACTTCAAAAACACACCCTGTTTAAGCTGTTTTTTAATTTAACCATAGCGATGCTATGCTAAATTTAAGAAAACACGTGTGTTTATTGTATTTTGAACCCTCATGACGAAGTCCTAAAGCATAATTTGGGTTAAAACACAAAAAAGGCCGGTAGCAACAACTACCGGCCTTTTTAATTTTTTAAGAGTTTTCTACCACAAAGGTGTCTTGTAAAGTCCCTCATTGGTCTTGGCCTGTAGGTTTTCCACGGCCTTTTCACGATCGCTGGCATAGGTTACCCCAAACCATTCCGCGCCGGAGGGGATACATTTCACCTCGGCTTCATTAGCTTGCAGCATCTCTTGGATCATGAAGGGCAGATACAGCTCGCTGGATGCGATTTTGTTCTCGTCCTGTAGGAATACCTTCAACTCGGCATCTATCTTTTCAAAAATGGAAGGCCTGCAAACCCAAAAGTTCATACTGGCCTGTTCATCGCCCGTAAATTCCAGACCGGTGTCCTCATCAACGATTTTGTCGCCTTTTTGAACCAATTTTAACCGTTCGTTTACGGAAACCAAGTTATCTCCTTCAACCTTACAAACACCTCGGGACACGGAACCGTGTTCGGATAGGGTATCCTTTAGGGTGTAGCCCAGAAGGGCGTATGCCTCATTATTGGATTTTATAAAGTCGGCAGCCTTTTTATAAACGGCCTGTCCGTAATAATCGTCCGCATTCAAGACCACAAAAGGTCCGTCAATGACATTTCTGGCCGTCCATACCGCGTGTGCGGTTCCCCAAGGTTTTTGACGGTCACCTTTGTAATCTACACCATCGGGCAGATCCGTCAATTCCTGGGCCAGTACATTTATTTTAATGTTTTTTGGCAATCTTTCACTTAAATATTCCTCCAAAAAGGACACATTTTCCTTTTTGGTGATGACCACGATCTGTTCAAAATCGTTCTGTAGTGCATCGTAGATGGCAAACTCCATTAGGAATTCCCCTTTGGGGCCCAAATCATCGAACTGTTTCAGTTTTCCATATCTACTTCCGCTTCCTGCGGCCATTAAAAGTAATGTCATGATTTTAAATTTTAAGGTCCAAAAATACGGATTGTGATGAAAATAGCGGGGAAGAAATAGGCGAACAGTTTAGGATTCCCCATGAAGTTACTTATTTCTTCCAAAGTATGCTTATTGGCCAAGATGGGTATTCCAAACTGACAATTATCATATTTTTTGGTATGCACAGGGAGTAGCTTTGTACCATATTCAAACCAACTATGTGCAATCTTATTCAAAAATATAATATTCCGGGTCCCAGGTATACCAGTTATCCAACTGTACCTTTTTGGGATATTCATTCGTTTTCCGGCAAAAAATGGGAAGCGACCGTGAAACAGAGTTTTTCCGAATCGAATTCCAAGGAAGGCATCAGTCTATACATCCATCTTCCCTTTTGTGAAAGTATGTGTACGTTTTGTGGGTGCCATAAGCGCATCACCAAAAGACATGATGTTGAGGTGCCTTATATACGCACCTTGTTGAAGGAATGGTCCCTTTATTTGGAGTTGTTCGATGAAAGGCCGATTATCAAGGAACTCCATTTGGGAGGAGGTACCCCTACATTTTTTAGTCCGGAGAACCTTCAAATGCTTATCAACGGACTCTTTAAAAGGGCCGATAGGGCAAAGGATTACGAATTTAGTTTTGAGGGCCATCCCAACAATACGACCAAGGAGCACCTTAAGGCGCTGTACGATGTTGGGTTCAGACGTGTGAGTTATGGTGTACAAGATTACAACGAGACCGTGCAAAAGGCCATCCACCGGGTGCAATCCTTTGAGAATGTTAAGAACGTTACGGATTGGGCCAGGGAAATTGGGTATACATCCATAGGTCACGATATCATTTTTGGGTTACCCCACCAAACCTTGGAACACGTACTCGAAACCATAGAAAAAACGAAAACCCTAAAGCCGGATAGATTGGCCTTTTATAGCTATGCCCATGTACCATGGCTCAAGGGAAACGGTCAGCGTGGTTATAAGGATACCGATCTGCCGTCCGCCGAGGAAAAGCGTACACAGTATGAAGCAGGGAAACTGGAACTGGCTAAGGCCGGGTATACGGAAATAGGGATGGATCATTTCGCCTTGGATACGGACAGTCTGTATCGATCCATGCAAAATGGCAAACTGCACCGGAACTTTATGGGTTACACCGCTTCCAAGACCCAATTGATGGTAGGTCTGGGAGCCTCCAGTATTAGCGATAGTTGGTACGGTTTTGCCCAAAATGTCAAAAGCCTGGAAGAATATCAGCACTTGGTGGAGAATAACATCATACCCATTTTCAGAGGCCACATTTTAACCGATGAGGATAGGATCATCAGAAAACATATCCTTAACTTAATGTGTCAACTTGAAACTATTTGGTTCCAGGAGTCCATGCAGTTCAAGGAATTACCTGTGGTGATGGACAGGTTGAAGGAGATGCAGGACGACGGACTTCTGGAAATGACCCAATATCAACTGCGGGTCACTGAAAAGGGGCGTCCATTTGTTCGTAATATATGTATGGCGTTCGATTTGAAATTGCACGAAAAAACACCGGAGACCCGATTGTTCTCCATGACCATTTGATTGTTTAACCTAAATCTTGTAAAAATGAAAAGTATCATAGTTCCCATAGATTTTTCGGAAATATCCGAGTATGCCTTTGAGGTAGCGGCTTCCATAGCCAAAAAACACGATGCCACGCTGTACGTGCTGCACATGCTGGAATTGAATCAGGCAATGCTTACCTCCACCGAAGGTTTCCACCCGGAACAGACGGTCTTTTTGATAAAATTGGCCGAAAAGCGATTGAATGAATTCTTGGACAAACCGTATTTGAAAGGTGTAAAGGTTGAGCCGATTATAAAGCACTACAAGGTCTTTGGTGAGATCAGCGAAGTTGCCGAGGAGAACGATGTGGATTTGATTGTGATGGGCAGCCAGGGTGCGGACGGACTCAAGGAAATGTTCGTAGGTTCCAATACAGAAAAAGTGGTTAGAAATTCTGATATCCCCGTTTTGGTCATCAAATCCAAAATATCCGATTTTAATCCGAAGCAGATTGTATTTGCCTGTGATCTCAAAAATGAAAATATCCATGCCCTACAACGGGCCAAGTACATCGCTGACAGCTTTTCGGCGGAACTAAAATTGGTCTATATCAACACCCCAGGTGACGATTTTTTAAGCACCGCAGAAATACAAAAGAGGATAAAATCCTTTTGCGAGCTGGTCGGGTTTGAACTATTGATCGCCATCTACAACGATTATAACGTGGAACGGGGCGTACTGAATTTTGGAATGGAGAGCAATGCCGATATGATCGGGGTTCCCACCCATGGTAGAAAGGGACTTTCCCATTTCTTTATGGGCAGCATAGGGGAGGACATTGCTAACCATGCAACGCTACCTGTGGTCACCTTTAAGATTTAGTTAGAAGCAAGGAATCACAGTTTTTAGTTGGTTGAAAAGGGTGCGTAGGCACCCTTTTTTTATATGAGCTTCATTTTTACGGGATCCCAGTTCACGGGTTGCTGTTTATAATAACTGTCATTCGCCAAGAGCGCGGCACCAGCGGCCCTTAATCCAAAGGTTGGATCTTGGATTACGGAACCCTTGTTCCTAATGGCAGTAAAGAAATTGTTGAAATGATCATAGTGGCCTCCTTTATAATCCCGTTCCGCCTCCCAAGTGGTAGTGCCTGTACTTAAGGAAGACGATCTTGGTTCCAAGGTTTCCAAATCATAACCTGCCCTTATCTTTTCCTGCATTTCCTCGGTAAATGAAACCAGGGAGTATCCATGGGGTACCATACTCAGTTTGGAACGTCTTACGGTGACCGAATTTTGTCCGACTTCCATTTCCCCTTCGGTACCGATTAGCTTAAAGCCCCCACCACCGCCACTACCGGCAATGAAATTGATCCTGAAGGCCGCATTAAACGCCGCATGCGTATCGGTTTGAGGATAATCGTATAAGGTAATGGAAACATCGGGTACATCCCGGCCATCCTTCCAATAACGGAGTCCGCCGGTTGCCAGGGCACGGTTAGGCCCCATGGAACTGATTACGTGGTTTAGCGTAGAGAACGCATGTACGAAAAGATCGCCCGCAACTCCTGTCCCGTAGTCCCTGTAGTTTCGCCACCTGAAAAAGCGTTTGGGCTCAAAAGGAACTTTGGGCGCTTTTCCTAGAAAGGTATCGAAATCAACGGTTTTTGTATCGGCATCCGGAGGGATGGGATATTGCCAGGCGCCTTCGGCGGAATATCGGTCGTTGTACATGTCCAACATCACCAAATCGCCAATGGCCCCTTCTTCGTATAACTGTTTTGCCTTTTCATTCCCAAGGGAGGACATGCCTTGGCTCCCGATCTGACAAATCTTTCCGCTTTCTTTTTGTGCCTTGATGATGGCCTCTCCTTCCTCAGGTTTTTGGACCATGGGTTTCTCACAGTACACATGCTTTCCAGCATTCAAAGCTTCGATCGTGATTTTTTGATGCCAATGGTCCGGGGTGGCGATAATGACGGCATCGATATTCTTTCTATTCAATATATCCCGATAATCCTTTGTTGTGTAAATAGATGCCCCCCAAAGTTCCTTGGCCCTTTCCAATCTGCCTGTGTACAGGTCGCACGCAGCGACCAGCTGAACACCATCCACCTGCAAAGCGGTCTGGGTATCATAAATGCCTTGGATTCCCGTGCCGATAAGCGCCAAGTTGATGCGGTCATTGGCCGAAAAGGATTTGGGTGTGTAATTTCTGCTCAATATCAATTTTTCCTCAAATCCTGAGGCCCATAGAAATGGACTTGTTGTTACGGTGGCTGAGGTCAAGGTAGCCTTTTTAAGAAAGGACCTTCGGGTGTTTTTCTTGCTCATAATCGAAAAGGGCTTGGTTACAATTTGAATTCGTCGGTTTTAAAAATAGGAATTTTTAAACGATAAATCCGAAGTGAAAACCTCAGGAACGGTTATTTGGCCGCCCGATGTTCGAATATCTTCAGGAAAAGCATCGTATTCATTTTGCGGGCCCTATTTTTTGCGATCCAGGCCGTTTCCCCAGAAAATAGCTCGTCTATAGTAGCGAACCATAGATTGAGCCAAATACCAAAGTGTTCCATGGTCATGGTGTTCCCCATGTAATCATCGGTCTTAATGTGGGCCTTAATCGGGTCGCCGGTATACTTTCTTTTAAGGAACAATTGGGATTCCCAAAAATCGGTCAAGATTTGCAAATGAGCCTCCCAATCGGAGATTATTCCGTTGAAAATAGGCCCTAGGGTATCCTCCTTCCGCACTTTTTCATAAAAAGTGTTTACAAGGAGTGCTATATCTTTTCGGGTCTTGATTTCCGGCTTATCGCTCATACTAGTAAAATAGGACTTTCAATGGAAAAGGGTTGTATCTACCCCAATGTTTCCATCATAAAGGCGTAAAGTTCCTGTATTTGGGGCTTCCCTTTTCTTTTGCCCATTTGTCCAAAGGTATAGAGTGCGAACCAAACGACCACCAATAATACCATAAATCCAACTTGAAGTCCGTAGGGTTTGTTGAGCGATGCACTTACATAGGCCCAAATACCCACAATAATAAACAGGGTGGCTACCACAAAATGCAGAAACATGAAAAAGGTCCATAACGTTGGGTTAGGACCAAAAAAACCATAGATTTTAGATGTTCTATCGTCCAAGGCATCTATTTCCAAATGTAATTGGGGAGAGCCAAAATGGGTGGTCTCCTTGTTGTATTTTATGAAGATATGGTTGTCCAGGCATTTGACCAGAAAGGGGGCTTTTTTGGAATCGATAAACTTTCGCAACAATTGCTCCCTATTTCCCAAAATTTCGAGCTGAAACCTTGGCCTAAGGACGATATCATTGGATAGTTTCTTCATTAGTATTATATCATGGATGACATTCCATTTCTGCCGATACCATTTGGGTCACCGGTTTTGGAGAGACGTAGGGGATACCCAATCCAAGTCCGCGTAAAATGAAAAGCGTTCCCATAAGGACCACAAAAACGGGGATCAGTTTTTGAATCCGTTTCTTCGCGTTTCCTTTCAAAAATGTACTAAAATAAACGGCCGTGGTCATCAAGGGAACGGTACCCAGTCCAAAAAGCACCATGTAAAGGCTGCCCTGGGCCACCTCGCCCATGGCAATGGCCCCAAACAGTGCCATATAGACCAAGCCACAAGGGAGAAAGCCATTTAGAAATCCTATGGTCAAAAAGGTATCGGCCGATTTCTTTTTGAACTCTTGGCCCAATTTGCTTTTTATTTTTGATATGGCCCTGTATACAGGGCGTCCCAATTGAAATCTGTTTAAGGTTTTGGCAGGAATCAGCACCAACAGAATCATTACAATACCTACTGCAATGGATAGTCTTTGCTGCATTCCAAAGACATACAGCCCTTTCCCCAATAGCCCAAAAACCAACCCAATGATACCATAGGCCAGTAGCCTACCTATGTGATACAGGCTGATCTGGCCAAACTTTTTAAGATTGTTTTTACGGTCCACCGGCAACATAAAGGCTATGGGGCCGCACATACCTACGCAGTGAAGACTTCCCATAAAACCTAATATGAGGGCAGAAAGAAGCATGATTTCTAATAGGTTATGTTTTCCTTATGCAAGTAATCCGTGCCGTTGTAGTTCCAACTGACTTTAATGTCCCAGCGACCATCCAACAAGCGGTTGTCAGGTATGAGCAAATGGTTATTGGACAAACTTATGGGTAAGTCAAAATCCAATTGCTTATTAGATGGTCTATATAGGGACACTGTGCCTTCAATTTCTTTGGGGTTCACTTTTTCGGGGAAACGTATTTCAAGTCCATCCGGACTTTTTCTCACCTGTAATTTATTGATGTCCTTAGTGGCATTATTTTGGGCATCGATTTCCTTTTGATAGGCCAATTCCTGCCTGTAGTAATCCTCTGTTACAAGGTCATGGTTGGCACGTTTGTCCGTACTCATCCGTACCACAAAGAAGAGGATAAAGCCAATAAAACCTATAAATGCCAGTACAATTCCGGTTCCCCAATTAATTTTCATCTTTTATTTTTTTATCATTTATAACTCCTTGGAGCCATGAAGGAGCAAAGGGTAGTTTCTACCAACTCATCTCCACTATATACCCCAACCTTCACTTTTTCCTTATCGCTTTTTACGGCGGCGTTGTTGATCTCTATAAAGAGCGTTCCTTCGGCCAAATCCTGTGCGGGAACCTCAAAGTTTTCGTTACGGACCAGTTTTACGGTTCCCTTGTGGGAAATCAACTTAAAGCTAACGTCCTCCACAGGTTTGGTGGTCTTGTTCACCAATTTATAGGTGTACACGTTGCTTATGATGTTCCCTTCCTTGTGCTCATATAGTTGCCCCGGTAACCGAAGGATATTGGCTTCCAGGTCGTTCCTTAAAAACAGCATCCCTACCAAGACACCAATTAAAATGGTCAATACTGCGGAGTACCCTTTTAAGCGTGGTGTGAATTTGAATTTCTCCTTTTTGGTAATTTCGTCTTCGCTTGCATACCTGATAAGTCCCTTTGGGAGATTTACCTTTTCCATAATGGTATCGCACTCATCGATACAGGCGGTACAGTTGACACATTCCAGTTGGGTTCCGTTTCTGATATCTATGCCCGTTGGGCAAACGTTCACGCATTGAAAACAATCGATACAATCCCCATAGCCAAGGGCTTCCCTATCCTCGTTTTTACGCCATTTTTTGCGGCCGTTTTCCGCTTCGCCACGTTTGTGGTCGTAGGCGACGACAATGGATTTATTGTCCAACAGGACTCCTTGCATTCTACCATAAGGGCATGCGATGATACAGACCTGCTCCCTGAACCAAGCAAATACAAAGTAGAATACCCCGGTAAAAATCAGTAAGGAGACAATAGTGCTTAAGTGCTCAAAAGGTCCGTCCGTAATATACCTGATCAATCGGTCGCTACCGATGAGATAGGCCAGGAATACATTGGCGATCAAAAAGGAAATGATAAAGAAGATGAACCACTTTAATACCCTTTTCCTAATCTTTTCGGCATCCCATGCTTGTCGGTCCAATTTCATTTGGGCCCCACGGTCCCCATCGATCCAATACTCGATCCTTCTGAAGACCATTTCCATAAAAATGGTCTGAGGGCACATCCATCCGCAGAAAATACGTCCGAAAGCAACCGTAAACAGTGCGACAAATATCACACCGATGATCATGGAAATGACGAACAAATGAAAATCCTGGGGCCAAAATGGAAACCCAAAAATATTGAAACGGCGTTCCAATACATTGAACATTAAAAACTGGTTGCCATTTATTTTTATGAAAGGAGCGGCAAACAAAAAAGCCAGCAGAAAATAACTAACATATTTCCGATACTCGTAGAACTTGCCACTGGGTTTTTTTGGAAAAACCCATGCTCTTTTCCCTTCTTCGTTTATCGTTCCAATGGAATCCCTAAAGTTTTCTTGATCTTGTGCCATTACGGTTTAATTTGTCTTGCTTTTACTAGGGATAGGAATGCTGTCATTATTGGCTTTTGGTTATTTGGTATCGGTTTTTTGAACCGCCACATACCAAATTTGTATGGCATGTGGCAATCCAAAAGGATCTCGTTATTCAATTACGGTACCCTCTTCGTCAATGGTTTTAATGAATTCTAAGGTGTCGACTTCAACTTCAATCATGGCCGAATCCACGGCGGGCGCTCCCTCCACATCCATATGCGGGTTTACGATAATATCACCTTCCGGAGCTTTTGGGTTGGCTGGTGTGGTTCCTTGAAAGTTAAGTACATAGCTGGCAACTTGCGCCATCTCCACAGGTTTTAGGCTCTGTTTCCAGGCAATCATACCTTTACCGTCCCTTCCACCTTCTGAAATGGTGTTGAAAACCGATTTAATATCGCCACCCAATATCCAGTTTTGATCGGTCAGGTTAGGACCAATTCCCCCACCACCGTCAGCCATATGACAGGCCACACAATTCGTTTCAAAAACGGCCTTACCCGCGGCAATATCGGATGCATCGGTCAATAGTTCCACGGTATTGACATCTACTAGGTCCTTGGCGTTTTTCTTGTATTCTTCTATTTCGGCTTCGGCCAAGGTCATTTCCGTTAGATATTCGGTATCCTGATCATAATCATTGAAAATGTGGAACCGCACCAAATACACTACCCCAAAAATGATGGTGGCGTAGAACATGTATACCCACCAGGGTGGAAGCTTGTTATCAAGCTCGCGAATGCCATCATAGTTGTGGTCCAGGATGATTTCACCTTCGGCCTCGATAGGTTTGGAGCCCAAAAGCTTCTGGTACATTCTTTTGCCCCAGGCCCATTCAAAGCCTTGTTCCTTGGAAGCCAAGTAGCGTTCCTTTGCTTCTTCCGATAGTGTCTGGAACATGACGTTCTCAATGGAGGCCAGGATAAGCTCTATGCCCACAAGCAAAAGGATTATAAAGCCTAGAAATAGTGCGACTATGGGTTGGTCCAGAAAGGCTGGCTTATCCCCCGAGTCTATAAAAAACTCCGTCAATCCAAATATGATAAAAAATAGTAGTGGAAGTCTGATCCACCAAGGTCCTAGGTTCTTCATAATTCAATGTTTTGTTGGTTGTTATTGTCTAGTGGGATGTCGCTCACCTCTTTGACATACTCCTTGGATGCGGTAAAGACCCACCAGAAGAGAACGACGAAGAAGACGAAGAAAATCATCAGTGAAATCATTGGGTAGGTGGCCACCCCCTCAATGTTTTCCATATATCCTTTTACAAACTTTAGCATGGCTATTTATTTTCTGAGATTAATTCGTTGGTTTCCTTAATTTTTATATCCGTACCCAATCGTTGTAGGTAGGCGATCATGGCCACAATTTCCCTGTCGCGCATTTCAATGAATTCCTCCCCGTTTTCAGCGGCGTATTTTTTATCGGCCTCGTAGGTCGATGCAAAATCCGGGTCGCTATAGAGGTTCTTCTCAATTTGTATGGCCTGTTCGCTCATACTGGCTTCGGCATTGGCAATATCCTCATCGGTATAAGGTACTCCCAAGGTAACCATGGCCTCCATTTTGTCCTGAACCCCACTTCTGTCATGTCTGTTGCGTACCAACCAGGAGTAGGAGGGCATTATGGAACCGGAGGAGGTCGTTTGTGGATCGTACATGTGGTTTAAGTGCCAGTTATCCGAATACTTTCCACCAACCCGTAGCAAATCAGGACCCGTTCTCTTACTTCCCCAAAGGAATGGGTGGTCGTATACGAACTCACCGGCCTTGGCATATTCCCCATAGCGTTCTACCTCACTTCTAAATGGCCTGATCATTTGGGAATGGCATCCTACACAACCTTCGCGTATATATAGGTCCCTTCCTTCCAATTCTAACGGTGTATAAGGTTTGACACTGGTGATGGTAGGAATATTGGACTTCACCATGATGGTTGGTACAATTTGTACAATACCACCTATCAGAATGGCTACGGTAGCCAAAATGGTCAATTGGATGGGTTTACGCTCCAACCATGTGTGGAAGGTTTCCCCTGCGGTCCTGTTTTTGGATACCCGGGTAAGGGCAGCGGCTTCGGCCAACTCATCCTCCACTTTTTGACCGGATTTGATGGTAACAACGATATTGTACACCATAACTATGGCACCTACAATGTAAAGACTACCCCCAATAGCACGCATCCAATACATTGGGATGATCTCGTTTACGGTTTCCAAGAAGTTACCGTAGACCAAGGTTCCATCCGGATTAAAATCTTTCCACATCAAGGCCTGGGTGAAACCGGCTACATACATGGGCAGCGCATATAATATGATACCTAGGGTCCCAATCCAGAAGTGGAAGTTTGCCATTCCTACCGAAGCCAAACGGGTCTTGAACATTTTGGGAACCAACCAATAGATCATACCAAAGGTCAAGAAACCGTTCCAAGCCAAGGCACCTACATGTACGTGGGCAATGATCCAGTCGCTAAAATGGGCTATGGCGTTTACGTTCTTTAAGGAAAGCATTGGACCTTCAAAAGTGGCCATCCCGTACCCTGTAATCGCAACTACCATAAATTTAAGTGTTGGGTCCGTACGAACCTTGTCCCAAGCACCCCTCAAGGTCAAAAGGCCGTTGATCATACCGCCCCAGGAAGGAGCGATCAACATGACCGAAAAGGCAACACCAAGGTTTTGGGCCCAATCCGGCAATGCGGAGTATAGCAAGTGGTGAGGTCCTGCCCAGATATAAATGAATATCAAGGACCAAAAGTGAACTATGGAAAGTCTATAGGAATATACAGGCCTGTTCGCCGCTTTAGGAACAAAATAGTACATCAATCCCAAGAAAGGGGTTGTCAAGAAGAAGGCAACCGCGTTGTGGCCGTACCACCATTGTACCAAGGCATCCTGAACCCCCGCATATACGGAGTAGCTCTTTAAGGCGCTTACAGGTAACTCCAAACTATTGAAGATATGTAGTACCGCTACGGTTACAAAAGTGGCCAAGTAGAACCAAATGGCAACGTATAAATGGCGTTGTCTTCTTTTGATCATGGTCCCGATCAGGTTGACGCCAAAGGCTACCCACACAAGGGCAATGGCAATATCGATGGGCCACTCCAATTCCGCATATTCCTTAGATGTGGTAATTCCCAGTGGCAATGTAATGGCTGCGGCCACAATAATCAATTGCCAGCCCCAAAAATTGATGTTGCTCAGCACATCACTGAACATTCGTGCCTTTAGGAGGCGCTGGGTCGAGTAATACACACCGGCAAAAATGGCATTACCTACAAAGGCAAAAATGACCGCGTTGGTGTGCAAGGGTCTTAAACGGCCAAAACTGAGCCAAGAAATTCCGTCCGTAACATTCGGGAACAAGAACATAAAGGCCAATAATAGGCCAACGGACATACCAACAATACCCCAAAGCATTGTGGCATAGATGAACTTTTTTACGATTTTGTTATCGTAATAAAACTGCTGTACTTCCATAGTTGATTAGTTATTTGATTCTATTGATGTATCCATATTGGATTTTTGTAAACTCTTTTTCTGTTTGACCAATTCGTCCTCAAAGAGCATCCGGACGGATGGCGTATAGGAATCGTCATATTGCCCATTTTTTACAGAGAAAATGAACGCTGCAAAAAAGACAATGGCGACGATGATACTAATGGCCAATAACACATAAATTACACTCATACCTACCTGAATTTCGGGGTAAAATTACCGTTGTTGCTTCCTTTTAAATATGACATTTATCAGTTTTAAAAATTTTATTGAATGCCTCATTTTTACTTTAATTTCTTGCCCAAAAGGTTGGTCATTAGTGTTGTAAACCCAACTACGCTAATGGAACTCAAGGGCATTAAAATGGCCGCGATAACGGGTTCCAGTTGCCCGGTAACCGCAAAATAGAGTCCCACCACATTGTAAAGGAGCGACAATAAAAAACTGAGCTTTATGATTTTCATGGCCTTTTTGGAGGCGATGATGTATTGGTACAATTGCTGGAATTTTGAGGCATCCATAATACCATCACAAGCAGGGGAAAATACATTGATGTTCTCCGATATGGCAATGCCCACTTCCGCTTGGGCGAGGGCACCGGCATCGTTCAATCCGTCACCTACCATAAGGACTTTTTTGCCCTGTTCCTGTAAGGAAGTGATAAAGGCCAGTTTGTCCTCCGGTTTTTGGTTGAAATACAACGGAGTCAATTTGGGCAACAGTTTTTCCAAGTTGCGTTTTTCGCCCTCGTTATCCCCGGAAAGAATGGCCAATTGTAGTTGTTCCGACATTTGTTCAAAGACTTCGGAAACACCATCCCTGTATTGATTGTGAAAGACGTATTTGCCCTTGTACGCATTGTTGCTCGCTACGTGCACCGCCGTGTTCAAACTGTCCGAAACCTCTTCCTTACCCACAAATTCAGGGGAGCCTATTTTTATATGCCTTTCGCCCTTACTTCCTTCCAGGCCTTTGCCAATGTGTTCCTCATAATCGTCCAGTGTATATATGTTATGGTCCGATAAAATATCGTACAAGGTCCTGCTCAACGGGTGGTTGGAGGCCCTCAAGGTATTTTTTAGAAGGGACTCCTCTTCCTTTGTCAACGGCATGCCTTGATAGGTGGCCGTACTTTGTTTGGAAGTGGTAATGGTCCCGGTCTTGTCAAATATGGCCGTGTCTACTTGGGCCAATTGTTCAATGGCACCGGTATCCCTCAAATAGAATTTTTTCTGACCAAATATGCGGAGCATATTGCCCAGGGTGAAGGGCGAGGCCAAGGCTATGGCGCACGGGCATGCGATGATCAACACCGCCGTAAAAACGTTCATTGCCAAGGATGGGTCAAAAAACAACCAGTAGGCTGTGGCCAAAAAAGCAATGGTCAATACCCCAAAGGTAAATCGTTTACCAATGCTATCGGTAATGTTTTGGAATCGGGTGGACTTGTCCGTTTTAAAGACCGAATTGCTCCAAAGCTGGGTGAGGTAACTTTGAGAAACCGATTTTAACGCTTCTACCTCAATAGTGCCGTTCATTTGTCTGCCCCCTGCAAATACCTTTTCGCCAAATTCCTTTTCTACAGGGACCGATTCCCCCGTTACAAAACTGTAATCAATCTGTGCTTTGCCTTTATATAGGAGTCCGTCTACCGGAATCAGTTCCCCGTTTCTGATCAATAGCAGGTCGCCCTGTTTGATTTCGTGCACTTGGGTACTTTCCTCGGTACCATCATCATTAATTTTGGTGACCGCGATAGGGAAATACGATTTATAGTCCCGTTCAAAAGAGAGAAAGGAATAGGTTTTTTGTTGGAAGAACTTCCCTAGAAGCAGGAAGAAGACCAAACCTGTAAGGGAGTCAAAAAAGCCGCTTCCCCAATCGAACATAATTTCCAAGGTACTTCGTACAAAAAGTACCAAAATACCCAAGGAAATGGGAACGTCAATGTTGAGGATTTTGGAACGAAGGCCTTTATAGGCCGAAACAAAGTAATCGGCACCTGCATAAAAAACGACGGGAAGTGAAAAGGCGAACATCAGCCATCTAAAAACCACTTCATATTGGTTCAACCAGAATTCGCCACCGGAAGTTTTGCTGGAGCTTAGATCAAAATAATCCGGAAAGGAAAGGAACATCACGTTACCAAAAGCAAATCCGGCGACGCCCAACTTATAAATAAGGCTTCGGTCTACCTTTTTTTCTTTTCCATCAATATCCTCCAAGGATATATAGGGTTCGTAACCAATTCTGGCCAATAGCACCACCACGTCCTTCAAAGAGGTTTTTTGGCTGTTATAGGAAATCCGTACCGTTTTCTTGGAAAAGTTTACTTGGGAGGAGGAGATAAACGGGTTGAGCTTGTTCAGGTTTTCCAATACCCAGATACAGGAACTACAATGTATTAAAGGAATATAGAGATTTACGATTTGTAGGTTGCCGTCGTTGAATTCCGTTAATTTTTCAACGATACGCTCGGTTTCCAAAAAATCGTACTTGCCTTCTATGGCTGTAGGCGTAGAACCTGCCGAAGTTTGCAAGTCGTAATAATAGGATAAATCGTTTTCCGAAAAAATCTCGTAGACCGTTTTGCAACCGTTGCAACAGAAGCACTTTTCATCGTACTGGATACTCTCGGAGCTGCAATCGTCCCCACAATGATAACAGGGTTGCTTTTCCATAATTCATTTGCTAATACCTGGGGCAAAGGTTTGCAATGTTGGGTTTTTGAAATATGATATTTATCAGTTTTTGCCTAACTTGTAGTGGTTACCTTTGTTTCGTCAGGTAAATTTTAGTTCAATGGAAAGCAGATGTGAAAATTGTATCGTACGGCAATTCAACTCCTTACGCGCTATGTCTAAGGAGGAATTAAAAAGGGTGTCCGATTCAAAAACTACACGAACAATCAAAAAGGGAGAGTCCCTCTTTAAGGAGGGTGAAAAGTTGGATGGCGTATTTTGCGTACGCGATGGGGTATCCAAATTATCCAAATTAAGCGAAAACGGTAAAGATCAAATCGTAAAGCTTGCGAGCAAGGGGGAGGTCATTGGACAACGCTCCGTGGTGGCGGAAGAAAACGTAAACTTGAGCGCCATTGCCGTAAGTGATATGGAGGTTTGTTTCATACCCAAGGAAGGTATCGTTTCCAGTTTGCATACCAATCCCAATTTTACCCTTGAGGTATTACGGCATATGGCCCACGACCTGAAGGAGGCCGATGACGTTATCGTGAACATGAGCCAAAAAAACGTTAAACAACGAATGGCGGAAGCTTTCCTGTACCTGAAAAATAATTTTGGGGAGGATGGGGAAGGCTATCTAAGACTTGTGTTGTCAAGGGAGGATATTTCCAATGTGGTAGGTACGGCCATTGAATCGTGTATCCGAATCATTTCAGAATTCAAGAAAAAAGGGTATCTAAAAACTTCCGGGAAAAGAATTGGGATCACCGATGAAAAGGCGCTTAAAAACCTTGTGGAAGGTTTTTAAGTCGTTTATTTCCCAAAGATGACAATTGTCATAGTTTCCCCGTAAGGTTAGGTCTAATTTTATCCTATATTCAAATATGAAATTAGATGAAGAATATTTTAATCCCTACGGACTTTTCGGATAATTCCTGCAATGCCATCAAGTATGCCATTTCCATGTTCTGGGATCAGGAATGTACCTTCTATTTATTGAATACCTATACCCCCGCCATCGCCGGAAGCAGGTTTATGGCGGCATCTTTTGAGGAAAGTATGCTAACCAACAGTGCCGCCAAATATTCCCAAAAGGGCCTGGATGATCTATTGGCGCGGGTCAAGAATGACTTTGTGAACGAGCATCATCATTTTGAGACCATTTCTTCTTTTAGTTTGTTGGTGGACGAGATCATTGAAAGTATTTCGGCCTATGACATTGAACTGGTCATTATGGGAACCACGGGGGCAACAGGAATGGAAGAGGTTTTCATGGGCAGCAATACGGTACGTGTCATCAAATCCGTAAAGGATTGTCCCGTATTGGCCATTCCGCAAAACTTTGAATTTCAAAAACCAACCGAAATCGCTTTCGCTACAGATTTCACCCGATTTTATACCAAATCAGAGCTAAGGCCTTTGGTAGAACTGGCCGGCATTTTTGATGCCACCGTTCGAATCGTACATGTACAATACGAAATAAAGACCCTGTCCGAGCTTCAATTGTTCAATTTGGGAATGTTACGAAAGTATTTGGGCGAAGTGGAGCATTATGTCCACACCGTATCTGAGTTGAATTCCGTTTCCAAGACCTTGGAGGTCTTTTCCAGGGAAATGGATATTCACTTACTGGCCATGTTGAACTACCAACACAGCTATATGGAACAATTGGTACGTGAGCCCGTGGTAAAAAGAGTGGCCTTTCATACGCAAATACCACTACTGGTCATACCGGAACTGGGCATGACCTCCCATTTGAAGGAATCAAATAAAAGGGAAAACGAAGTCGTACCTAATTAACGCGGTTCCCAATGGGATTGTCCTCGTAAAAATCCTTGAATGTTTTGTCCGTCTTGTAATTATCGGTCAGTACTTTATAGACCATGATGACAATAAGGGCCTGGCCTAGCACGGTGCAATAAAATATCCAATTAAAGGGGAGGTTCATTACAGACATTATGGTGACCGTGACCAAGGCCAATGTGGTAATCAATACCCAGACGTAGACTGAATCTTTCATTTTTAATTGAAAGATAGTGTTTAGGGACTCGTGAATGCGTTAAAGGTTTTTTAAAACTGGAGCTAAAAATCGTATTCCCAAAATTTATCGGCTTCTGGAATTACCGATTTCTTGCCAGCATAAAAAGGATTGAAATTGGTTTTGGCGAAGTAATACCATAGGGTGGAGGAAAGCGCTGGGGTGATATCCGTATGGTCCCAAAGTTCGTTGCTTCCATAGGAAGTGCCAAAGTTGGCGGTATAGGGTATGCCCTTAGCGTTTTCGGTCATAGTGCTCTGGATGACCGTTTTTTCAATGTCTTCCATTATTTTTTCCGAAAGGTCGAACCGCTGTATGCTGTTGAAGGCAACGGCCATTTGTGCGGTACCTTCCAACCAAATGACGTCCTTGTCCTCATCAAAACAATACCCTGAAACCATTTCCCCGCTCAAGGTGGCTGTTTGATTGTTCAGGAACTTGTTGGCTTGGAACAGCACATCGTCAGAAAGGTCGTTGAAAATTAGTTTGCTTAGGGAAAGTACGTCCAGGGCAAAGGCATATTCCGGATTTTCAGGCCAGGCCATAAGCAAATCAAGATCTTCGTCCCACCGATTGTTTTTTAGGAATTGCAACATGTTTTTATGGAATGCATCGTAACCCTTTACAGCGTGAAAGGCCGTGATCATACCTTCCGTAACATTGGGTATCTCCGTTCCATCTGAATTAGTTCCTCCTCTCAAAGCACCATTTTCCATTTGTAGGGAACGGATCCAGTTTTCCAATTGGAGCGAAAGTGATTCATATTTTCCAGATCCGTATTTGGTGGCATATTGGTTCAAAGCGATCAGCAACCAGGCATTGTCGCCCATCCAGACCCTTTCCGCATCGGAACCATCTGATTTTCTAAATTGATAGAACCCGCCCGTTTGCGGTAGTTCCGTTTCCTGAATAGCGTAATAATAATCGAATATCTTTTCCGCATTTTCCTTTCTATCCTCTTGGATGAAGAATATCGCGGCCAAAGCATTGTCGTATAAGGAAGTGAAATTGGAGATTTCCGTACTTTCCATAAGGCCCGATGCTTGCTGACGGTTTACGATCCAATGAACAAAGGCCTCATCAAAATACTGGGATTTTTCATCGATTTTATGGGATGCTGTCTCAATTTCCTCGTCCAAACGTACCACTAAATCCTCTTGGTAGGTGGAAATATCCTCTTTCGAACACGAAAAAAACAGCAATAGGACAATTATGGAGGCAACCGGTCGTAGGTTCATGGGATAGTTCGATTTGGATTTGGACCTGCAAATTACGTAGCTCTTTAGAGTAACTACCCAAGTGTCGACCAGTGGAAGGTTTCCTTGGTAACTTGTATTGGTTGGATTTATTTATCTGATTATATGGTTTTTAATCGGGAATTCCCTTCATGGTCAAATTTCAATTCAAAGGAAAAAGGAGACCGCTTATCCGATGATAATTTTAGAATGACCTTAAAAAATAAAAATCCTTTCTTATCTTTGCCCTGTTGTGTTGTGTCCCGAAAGTGATTTTGGGACAGTGGTAAAAATAGGATTATACCTATTGAACCAATGAAAGGCTTTCCATTTGGGAGGCTTTTTTTGTTAGTGAAACCCAGATAGGTGAAACGAGGTGCACACTTATCTGTTGGTTGAACTAATTCCGCTAGAAAGCGGAATCCTTTCAGTTAAATTCAGCATGTAAAACGTAATGCACTAAGGATGCCGCCAATTTTGCCGTTTGATCGTCCCGATCAAAATCCGGATTTAATTCTGCAATGTCCAAAACCCGCAGTTTGCCGGATGCCATAATGGTCTTTAGGGATTCTAGGACAACATCCGGGGTGAAACCCATGGGAGAGGGAGCACTTACCCCTGGCGCGTACGCCGAAGAAAATCCGTCCAAATCAATGGTCACATAGATGTGGTCCAAATTGCCTGTAAAGGCATTGATCCAGGCGTTTATCTCATTGTGGAATTGGATTCTAAAAGTGTCCCGCATGATGTACTTAACGTCCAGTTCCTTGGCCGTTTCAAAGAGAACCCTGTCATTCGCATCTTGTCTGATACCCAAACAGAGATACTTGAAAAGGGTGCCGTCCGCTTGGCAGTCCTGGGCTATTTGGTAAAACGGGGTTCCGGAATTGTTCACAGTGTGACCGTTGTCCTGTCTGTTGTTTCTTAGGTCAAAATGGGCGTCAAAATTTATGATACCGATGGTTTCCCCTTTTCCAACATATTTTTTGAGTCCGTTGTAGCTGCCGTAGGCCATATCGTGTCCGCCGCCAAGTACGATGGGGAAGTGTTTATGTTGAAGCAATTGGCAAATGGAATCGCTGAGGGCCCGTTGGGTTACTTCCATATCGCCTTCCAAACATTGTAGTGTGCCCACATCATAGAGCAGCGTCTCCGTGGGAAGATGGTTGGGCAGTTTGCCCAAGTGCTTTCTGAT
This sequence comes from Maribacter sp. PR66, assembly GCF_028464205.1. Classification (NCBI taxonomy): domain Bacteria; kingdom Pseudomonadati; phylum Bacteroidota; class Flavobacteriia; order Flavobacteriales; family Flavobacteriaceae; genus Maribacter; species Maribacter sp. PR66. The sequence goes on along the minus strand of NZ_JAQPCH010000001.1, from coordinate 63,762 downwards.
CTCTTCAGGGCCATTGGCGGCACCAGGCCGACCCAAATTTCTTTTCACCCCTTCATCGCAGGCATAGCCCAAAAGGGAAAAGGATTTTTCGGAAGCGACCGTTGATACCTTGGAAATGGGAACGCAAGAAATCTTTTCATGTAGATACAACTGCTGGCTTGAAGTTCTTCCGGTATAAATGTTCGAAAAAGTTTCTGAGTAGTTGCTCATTACGTGTCATTTATTTAAGCCCCCATTTATTGGATTCATGAAATCCATTTCCATAGTTACCTTTCGGTTTTCGTTTTGAATACAGATTCCAAAACATGGTCCTCCACGAAGTTAGGCAAATTAACCTGCAAATTGGGCGTACGTTCCATTTCCCTTTTTATTGCAAACACAGCTTCCTTGTTTCGGGCCCAACTTCTTCGGGCGATGCCATTGTTTACGTCAAAGAACAACATGTTTTTTAGTCGGTTCGATGCTTCCTTTGTCCCGTCGAGCACCATGCCAAAACCGCCGTTGATGACCTCGCCCCAACCTACGCCGCCACCGTTGTGGATGGATACCCAGGTGGCGCCCCTAAAGCTGTCGCCGATTACGTTGTGGATGGCCATATCTGCCGTGAACTTACTTCCGTCGTAAATATTACTGGTTTCCCTATACGGACTGTCCGTGCCGCTTACGTCATGGTGGTCCCTACCCAAAACAACCGGCGCGGAAATTTCGCCCGACTTCACCGCTTGGTTAAAGGATTCGGCAATGGCTGCCCTACCTTCCGCATCGGCATATAAAATCCGTGCTTGGGAACCAACGACCAAGTTATTTTCTTCGGCCTCTTGAATCCATTGGATGTTATCCTCCAGTTGTTGCCGAATCTCAGCTGGTGCGGTCGTTTTTATACCTAACATCACCTCCAGCGCAATCTGGTCCGTTTTACGTAAATCTTCCGGATTCCCCGACGTGCAGACCCATCGAAACGGACCAAATCCAAAATCGAAACACATAGGTCCCAATATATCCTGAACATAAGAGGGATATTTAAAATCAACTTGGTTTTCTGCCATTACCTCTGCCCCTGCCCTGGACGCTTCCAACAAAAAGGCGTTACCGTAGTCAAAGAAATAGCAACCTCGTTCCGTATGCTTGTTTATGGCACTCGCATGTCTCCGTAGCGATTCCTGTACCTTGGCTTTGAAAAGTGCGGGATTTGTGCTCATCAATTCATTGGCCTCTTCATAACCGAGTCCCACGGGGTAATAGCCCCCGGCCCAAGGATTGTGCAAGGAGGTCTGGTCCGAACCCAAATGCACAAAAATGTTTTCTTTATAGAAGCGCTCCCAAACATCCACTACATTTCCTATATAGGCCAATGAAACAACTTCTTTTTGTGCGATGGCGGTTTTGGTTCGTTCAAGAAGGTTGTCAATACTTTCCAAAAGTTCATCCACCCAACCCTGTTCAAAGCGTTTTCGGGCGGCCGCCGGATTCACTTCGGCGCAGACGGTAATGCAGCCCGCAATGTTTCCAGCTTTGGGCTGGGCCCCGCTCATACCGCCCAGTCCGGCCGTAAGGAAGATTTTACCTTCGGGTGTTTCTCCAGATTTCAACACTTTTCTAAAGGCGTTCATGACCGTAATCGTAGTGCCATGAACAATGCCCTGCGGACCTATGTACATATACGAACCTGCCGTCATTTGCCCGTATTGCGTGACACCCAAGGCGTTAAAACGTTCCCAGTCATCGGGTTTGGAATAATTGGGAATCATCATACCGTTGGTCACGACCACCCTAGGGGCTTCCTTGGAAGACGGGAACAGGCCCATTGGATGCCCGGAATAGATATGAAGCGTTTGCGCTTCGGTCATCGTGGCCAAAAATTGTATGGTCAACAGGTATTGTGCCCAATTCTGGAAAACGGCCCCATTCCCTCCATAGGTAATCAATTCTTCCGGATGTTGTGCCACCGCAGGGTCCAAGTTGTTCTGGATCATCAACATAATGGCGGCCGCTTGAGTAGTCTTGGCGGGATATTTGGAAATGGGTCGGGCATACATTTTATAATCCGGATGGAAGCGGTACATGTAAATCCGACCGTATTCCATGAGTTCTTGGACGAATTCCTCCGCAAGTTCTTGGTGCCATTCCTGTGGAAAATACCGCAACGCATTGCGTATGGCCAGTTTTTTTTCCTGGGTTGAAAGGATATCCTTTCTTATAGGGGCATGTGAAACCGTGGAAGAACGTTCTTTTTTCTTTGGTAGTTCCGATGGGATTCCCGCAAGAATCTGTGCTTTAAAATCCATGCTTGTCTTTAGGTTTTATGCTTGTTGTACACCAAATTTCCGTTTTTCCAGACCATGCAGGGTTTCAGGTTTCCTTGGTTGTACAGGATTTCCTGATAGTTATCGGTATGGAAAAGACTAAAATCCGCTAGGCAACCCTTCGCCAGTTTCCCCCGGTCCTTGAGCCCCAAGGCAGCTGCCGCCCTTACGGTAATTCCGGCCAGGACCTCTGCATTCGATAATTTTTCAAAAGCACCCAATATGGCCGCTTGGGTCAACAGGTCTCCCATGGGGGCGGAGCCCGGGTTGTGGTCGCTTGCAATGGCCAAGGTGGCCCCGGCATCCAATAGTTTTCGGGCAGGCGTAAAATTGCAGCCAAGTCCCAAAGAGGCTCCCGGTAAGGCCGTGGCAATGGTATTGCTTTTGGCCAAAAGTTCAATTTCTATATCCGTGCTCGCCTCCAAATGGTCCGCACTGATGGCCCCAAAATCAACGGCCACTTTGCTGCCGCCCGTGGAAAATTGGTCGGCATGCACCGTGATATCAAATCCAAGTTGTTTGGCCGTTTCAAAATACGGGGCTATTTCCTCCGATGAAAAGGCACTCTCTTCAATAAAGGCGTCGATTCTCTTGGTGAGATTTTCGGCTTTCAGTTTGGGCAATAACTTTTGGGCCAATTCCTGTAAATAGTCAGTTTTGGTACCTTCATAATCCTTGGGGAACATGTGCGCGGCCAGACAGGTCGGGACTAGGTCCGATGGAACTTCGTTGTGCGCTTCCCGTATCGCTTCCAGCATTTTCAATTCTTCATCCAATGAAAGTCCGTATCCACTTTTCACCTCCAGCGTGGTAACGCCCGTTTTAAGGTGCCGATTGGCCAATTTTGCCGTCTTCTTTGTCAAGGTTTCTTTGTCCGATTTTCTGGTTTGGGTAACCGTATCCCAAATACCACCACCCGCTTTGGCGATTTCCAAATAGGTTTTTCCCGAATTTCTGAGCGCATAGTCGTTGGCACGGCTTCCACCGAAACAAATGTGGGTATGGGCATCTATAAAACCGGGAAGACACACATGGGCACCTTTTAATTCGTGACATTTTGCGGAGGCATGTTCTTTTTTTAGGGAAGCGTAATTTCCCGTGGCCATCACTTTTCCATCGGAAATTAATAGGCCTGCATCCTCAGTGATCCAAAGTTGGCTATCGGACAGCGCACCTTTTAAAGGCAGGGCCTCCATGGTCAATAATTGTTTGAAGGGTCCGATTAATTGCAATGCTTCCATATATCAATAGCTTTCAAATTCCGACGAATATTTCGTTTTGAGCGAAATGTTTCTGTTCTTTTCAACTTTTTCAATCACCGATATGATCGTTTTGTTTTCAATCATTTCGATGCCCTTTTCGATATCGTCCGAAAAAACACGGTCCTTCTCGGCAAAGGATACCTTTTTCCGAACCGCTTTGTGTATTTCATCCAAAAAGATGCCCGATTTTAAGGGCTTTCTATATTCAAAGGCCTGTGCCGCCGTTAGCAATTCTACGGCCAATATCTTTTCTACATTTTCTATGACGCGAAGCGCCTTCCTGCCTCCAATGGAGCCCATGCTTACATGATCCTCCTGCCCTAGAGAAGTGGGAATACTGTCGGCACTGGACGGAAAGCACATCCCCTTGTTTTCGCTGGCCAGGGCCGCACTGGTGTATTGTAGTATCATGTACCCGGAATTGATACCCGTGTCCTTCATCAACAATTTGGGTACGCCGGGACTGTTTCCTTCCAAGGCCAAATAAATGCGTCGGTCTGAAATATTTCCCACTTCCGATGCCGCCAAGCAGGCATAGTCCAGGGCCAGTGCCAAGGGCTGCCCGTGAAAATTTCCGCCACTAATCGTGAGTTCCTCGTCAATGATGACGGGATTGTCCGTAACCGAATTCAGTTCGGTTTCCAAAAGTTCCTTCAGGTGCAACCAGGCATTTCTGGAGGCACCGTGTACTTGAGGAATACATCGCAGGGAATATGGGTCCTGTACGCGGTCACAATCGATATGGTCCTCCATGATTTCTGAACCCTTTAGCAATCGCTTGACGCGTCGGGCCACATGAATATTGCCCTTAAAGGGACGTAGTTCGTGCAGTTCCTTGTAAAAGGGCTTTACGGAACCCTGCAGGCCCTCGATCATCATGGCCCCAATGATATCTGCCTGGGACAAAACGGAATGCAATTTTTCCACGACCTTGACGGCGTGGGCGGCAATGAACTGGGTACCGTTGATAAGGGCGAGCCCTTCCTTGGGCCCCAAGTTTAAGGCTGCCAGCCCCGTTTTTTCAAATAAGGTCTGGGTCGGGATAATTTTACCTTGATAATCGACCTTGCCCAGCCCTATGAGGGGAAGGAACAAATGGGACAAAGGGGCCAAATCACCGGATGCGCCAACGGAACCTTGGGAGGGAACCACAGGTATCGCATCATTTTCTATATGCCAAATAATTCGTTCCAACGTGTCAAGTGCTATGCCGGAATATCCTTTTGCCAATGAATGGGCCTTCAAAATCAGCATGATTTTGGCCAATTCCATAGAAATAGGTTCCCCTACGCCCACACTATGGCTTTTAAGGATATTTGTCTGTAAAATGCGCGTCTCCTCTTTGGAAATTTTTGTAGTGCATAGGGGCCCAAAGCCTGTATTGATTCCGTAAACGGGATGTCCTTTTTCCACGATGGATGCGACTACCTGTGAACTGTTCTCGATCCGTTTTTGAACCGAATGTGGAAGAACGATTGTAGTACCTCCTTTTGCAATACTTAAGACCTTACCTGCACTAAGCCAGTCTTCTCCAAATTTAAAGGTGTCCAACGCCAAAATCTGCCTTTTAGATATTAGTTTTATAAAGATATTGCTTAAGTTTGATAATTACCAATACCATTTTGTTGAACAATCAATAACCATGAGTTCTCAAATAGAATTACGGCACCTTACGTATTTTTTGGCGGTAGCCGATGAACTACATTTTAGAAAGGCTGCGGAAAAGCTCTTTATCTCCCAACCGGGACTGTCACGCCAAATAAAGCAAATGGAGGAAATATTGCAGGCGGAACTTTTCGTGAGGGATAAAAAGAAGGTTGCACTGACCCCGGCAGGCCATTACCTGAAGCACCAATCCGAATCGCTGTTTAAACAATTAAAGGAGATAAAACGACAATTACAGCTGATGGGGGAGGGCGATACGGGTGAAATTCGGATCGGGTTTTTGGGTTCCGCCATGCAGGATGTCATCCCAAATCTGCTCTTAAAATTGAGGGATACCTTTCCAAAGATAAAGACCTCTTTGGAGGAGCTGTCCAATTTGAACCAAGTGGATGCTGTTTTAAAGGGAGATTTGGATATAGGCTTTGTTCGATTGGCCAAAGTTCCGGCCAATTTGCACATGCGAACGGTCTATGAGGACACCTTCTCCTTGGTATTGCCCGAAAGCTATCCCATGCTTACAAGGGAATACTCGGGGATGGAACGCTTTTCCGAAGATAACTTTATTTTGTTCAGTCAGGATTACAGTCCCTATTACTACGAAACAATCATGAGCATCTGTTCCGATGCGGGATTCGTACCCAAGGTTTCCCATAAATCCGTGCACGCCCAGACCATTTTTAAATTGGTGGAGAACAATTTGGGCATTGCCATTGTCCCAACGGCCCTACAATACGGCTTTCAAATGCGGGTGAAGTTTATAGAGCTCAGGGATATTGAACAAAAGGCACTGCTATCTGCCATTTGGAAAAAGGAGCATAGGAATCCTGTTTTACAGAACTGCATCGATTTGTTGTTTGAAACTAAATAGCATAGAAATCGTTGAGATTCATTTAATTGCTGTACTTAGACTTTGGAATCATGGGTTTTGAGGCTTAATTTTATGAACCTAAATATTGAACTATGATATTTGATTTGATTAAAAATAGAAGGTCGGTATTTCCACCTCAATATATAGAAAAGGAACTATCCAAAACCGATTTGGAGCGCATATTGGAGGCCGCCAATTGGGCGCCCACGCATAAAAAAACGGAACCTTGGCGATTTAAGGTGCTACGGGGAAAATCCAAGGAAGCCCTGGGCGCATTCCTGTCCAAAAAATATGAGGATACCGATGCACGGCCCCAACAGATCAAGATCAAAAAGTTACGCGCCAACGCCGATCAATCCGCAGCGATCATCGCCATTTGTATGCAGCGAGATCCAAAGGAAAGCCTTCCCGAATGGGAAGAGGTAGCTGCGGTTGCCATGGCGGTGCAGAACATGTGGTTATGTTGTACCGAGCTGGGAATTGGGTGTTATTGGAGCTCCCCGGGAATTATAAAGTATATGGATGAATTTTTCGACATGGCCGATGGGGAAAAATGCCTAGGATTTTTGTACATGGGCTATTATGACGGCGATGTGCCGGTATCTGCCAGAAATCCAATTTCCGAAAAAACCGTTTGGCTGGATTAATTAAAATACGGAAACAACGCCGCTCTGTACTCCCAAGCGGTGGAGATGTACAGTCCCAAATAAACCACGGCGACCACAAACTTCATAAACGTACCTGTAAGGAAACCCAAAAAGGAACCAAAGGCAGCTTTTAGGGCCGTTTTGTTATCGGCCTTCGCCGATAGTTCCCCTAGAAAGGCACCTACAAAAGGACCTATAATTATACCTCCAGGTATGGGTGCGAGCAAACCAACTATGAGGCCGATGGTCGTACCTATCATCCCGGCCCGTGTTCCACCAAATTTCTTCGTACCCATGGCAGGAATGATATAATCCAGCGCAAATACAATCAATGCAATGGTGAGTGTGATGCCCAACACCCACCAATTGTTGGGAATGGCCTTGGTAAGGTATAGAAGTAAGAGTCCGATCCAACTAATAGGTGGTCCTGGAAGTACGGGAAGAAAGCTGCCAAGGATGCCCAAAAGCATAAAAATAAACCCGATAATCAACAGTGCTATATCCATATAACGATGGGACGAAAATAGGTAGGATTTGTTACATCGGTATACATAAATACATTTTTAACTAAAAAATTAGTTTAAACTAAATATTTAGTTGTATTAGCACTGAAGTTTAATCATCGAACCGCTATCCTGAGCGGAGTCGAAGGGTGCTATAACTGAAATTTGTATTTAGAATAAAAATAAAAACCTAAAGTAATGAAGCAATTAACAAAGGCCGAAGAGGAGGTGATGCAGGTATTGTGGCGATTGGAAAAATCGAACGTAGCGGGTGTCATTGATGAATTGCCCGAACCCAAGCCGGCCTACAACACTGTTTCCACCATCATTCGGATTTTGGAGAGCAAGGGCTTTGTGGACCATGAGAAGGAGGGAAAGGGATACCTCTATTATCCAATCGTGAAAAAATCGGATTACAGCAACCAAAGCATTAACAAATTGGTGGACGGATATTTTCAGGGCTCCTTCAAGAGTATGGTTTCTTTTTTCATGAAGAAGAACGAAATGAGCCTGTCCGAATTGGAGTCCATTATGAACGAAATTAAAAAGGACAAGAAATGATACAGTATATCCTGGAGTGCATCGCCTTTCAATTGGTGTTCCTCGTCATTTATGATTTTTTCCTTAAGCGCGAGACCTTCTTTCAATGGAACCGGGTCTATCTGTTAGCCACATTTGCAGCTTCCCTGGTCTTGCCCTGGGTAAAAATAGAGGCCTTTAAAACCGATGCCCCCGCTATATTAGGGTATTCCGAATATTTATGGAACCTTCAGCCGACGCCTATCGTGGGAGTTGGAACTGCTCCGGAGGCCATGGAAATTACTTGGCCCATGGTCCTGTTTTTGGTTGGGTGCGGAATGGTCGCCATTGCCTTTGTCGTGAAACTTTGGCGCTTGCGAAACTTAAAGTTGACGGGGACGGTGCAATGTTATCGGGACCACAGAAGGATTCTGATTCCACACAGTTATGCGGCCTTTTCATTCCTAAAGTCCATTTTCTTAGGCGAGTATTTTAGCCCGAAGGAAACCGAATCCATTGTAGCACATGAGTTGGTCCATATTAGGCAGTGGCACACCTTGGACCTACTGTTTTTCGAAGTGCTACGAATCGTGTTTTGGTTCAATCCCTTGGTCTATGTCTATCAAAACCGATTGACGGAACTGCACGAATTTATCGCCGATGCCCAGGTTCCCAAACAAGAGCGACAAAACCACTGTGAAATGCTGTTGTCCCAAGCGTTCGAAGTGCAAAATATATCCTTCATCAATCCATTTTTTCAATCATCATTAATCAAAAAGCGAATAGTCATGTTACAAAAAAAAAGATCAAAAAAAATCTGGCAGTTAAAATATCTGGTATTGGTACCCCTGGTACTCGGTAAGTTATTCTATACCTCGTGTGAAAGCGAGGCAAATTCCAAAGAAAATTTGGAAGCTACTACCTTAAAATCCAATATGGTAACATTTTCAGAATTAGATGCTGTACCTATTTTTCCAGGTTGTGAGAATTCCGGAGATAAAAGGGCCTGTTTCAATCAAAAAATTATGGAACACATCAGTAAAAACTTTAATTATCCAGAGGAAGCCCTAGAGAAAAACATCGAAGGTCAAGTGAGTGTTATGTTTACCATAAATACAGAGGGAAGTATAGTTAATATCCAAAAGCGCGGTCCCCATCCTCTTTTGGAGGAGGAAGTGGAACGGATTATTTCCAAGCTTCCTAAAATGGAACCGGGGTTAAAGGATGGTAAGACCGTGAACATACCTTATTCCATTCCCGTAGTTTTTCAACTGGACGGAACATCGGCCCAAACAATTCGGGCCAATAAGGCTCTTGAATCGAATGCAATACCATTTGGGGAAGTAGATGAGGTTCCCGTTTTCCCGGGCTGTGAAAATGCAACCGACTCCCATGCCTGTTTCAATGAGAATATCATGCTGCATATCAGTAAAAATTTCAGTTATCCCCAAGAAGCCAAGGACAGGCGAATCCAAGGCAGGGTAAGTGCCCTTTTTACGATTTCAAAAGAAGGAAACGTCGAAAATATTGCCATGCGCGGACCTGATAAACTTTTGGAGGATGAGGTAGAGCGAATCTTAAAGCGTTTGCCAGTGATGAAACCGGGTAAAAATGTGGGAGAGGACGTGGCGGTTGCCTATTCCATTCCGGTAAATTTTAAGTTGGAATAATACGTTTTTAATTAAATAATTTAAGATCTGTCAGGTTTTCAAAACCTCACATGTCTTGTACTTCAAAATACATTCTACATAAATCATTAAACTGGAAATTCAAATAGCTTACCTTTCCAAAATAGCAACCAAACGCATTTCCGATCTCAAGGTGGAAATCCACTTACCCAAAAACTAAACCCGTCAAAAATTTGTAATTTCCACCATAGATTTGGTGACATGCAGCGCATATTGGTATTGTTGGTCGTTTTAAGTTTGGGTTCCTGTAACCTTTTCCAGTCCAAGGAAAAAAGGACCCAAGAATTGATTAACGCGGAACTTCGGGAAATGGACTGGAACTCCGTGGATTCCTATCCGCTGTTTATGGAATGTGATGAAACGGCCAGCAAAGAGGCACAGAGAAAATGCTTTGAACATCAATTGACGACCCATTTTGAAAATACCTTGCGGGAATTTGAATTTACCGTTGATTCTGACCGAGGGGCCATGGTAGATGTTATCTTTGTCATCGATGCGAAGGGGAAAATCAGTGTCGAAAAGATAATCAAGGATGCGGCCATCCTACGGCAAATGCCCGAATTTGATGGTATCATCACCCAAAGTCTCAAGAACATACCTCCCATCGCCCCGGCCCTAAAAAGGGGCATTCCGGTAAAAACAAAATTTAAGATACCCATACAATTAAACACCAAATAAGGTTTGGCGACAGAAAAAATCATTTTAGGGATAGATCCCGGAACTACGATTATGGGCTTCGGCCTTATAAAAGTAGTGGGCAAAAAGATGCAGTTCCTCCAAATGAACGAACTGCAATTGAAAAAATATGAAGACCCCTACACCAAGCTCAAATTGATCTTTGACCGCACGATTGAACTCATCGACACCTACCATCCGGATGAAATTGCGATCGAAGCACCGTTTTTTGGCAAGAACGTCCAGTCCATGCTAAAATTGGGCAGGGCACAAGGAGTTGCCATGGCGGCAGGTCTTTCCAGGCAGATACCTATTACGGAATATCTCCCAAAAAAGATAAAAATGGCCATTACGGGCAATGGGAATGCCAGTAAAGAGCAGGTGGCCAAAATGCTCCAAAGCCTACTCTCCTTAAAATCGCTCCCCAAAAATTTGGACAGCACGGACGGACTTGCGGCAGCAGTCTGTCATTTCTACAATGAAGGCAGGGTAGAGGTAGGGAAGTCGTATACTGGGTGGGAATCCTACATTAAAAGTAATCCGGGAAAGATTGGAGGTACTTAATCAATGAATAATTATCAGTTAACAATTAACAATGAATGAAAAATAATCCATTAGCTGAAAAGTCATATTTATTTGCTTTAGAGATTGTAAAAACTTCCAGATTTTTTATCGATGAGAAAAGGGAATTCATTCTTTCAAAACAGCTGCTTCGTGCAGGAACCTCTATTGGAGCTAATATTGCCGAGGCAAATGGTGCTATTTCAACAGCTGACTTTTCTTCTAAGATATCCATTGCCTACAAGGAAAGTTTAGAAACTAAGTATTGGTTGAGATTGCTTCAGGATTCTTATTATTTAGAAAAAAGTATTGCTGTTGATTTACTTGAAAGAGCGGACGAATTATCTAGAATTATGTTTTCAATATTGAAGTCCACACGAATTAATAAAGGTTAATTGAAAATATTATTATGATTATGATACTGCTAACTGTTTACTGTTAATAGCTAACTGCTTATTGTTAATTGCTAAATGATTCTTGAAAATCAGCTTCGTATGAATACTGAAAATAGCTCCCCCTTTGGGGGCGGGGGGGGCTTGTACATCCACATCCCTTTTTGCAAACAGGCCTGCCATTATTGCGATTTTCATTTTTCCACATCCCTGGGAAAAAAGGAAGCTATGATAGCCGCTTTAAAAAGGGAATTGGAATTACGAAAGTCGGAATTCGCCACTGAAAACGTGGAAACCATCTATTTTGGGGGTGGAACACCCTCGGTGCTGGAATTGGGTGAAATCCATGATTTGGTCTCGACCGTCTATAAGCATTATAAGGTGGCCGATACGCCAGAAATTACCCTGGAGGCCAATCCGGATGACCTTTCGCTCCAAAAAATCCAGGCATTGGCAAAAAGCCCCATCAACCGATTGAGCCTTGGCATACAGTCTTTTTTTGACACCGATTTAAAACTGATGAACCGTGCCCATTCTGCCGATGAAGCATCGGAATCCCTAAAAAATGCGGTACGCCATTTCGACAATATTTCCATCGACCTTATCTACGGCATGCCAGATATGACCTTGGACCGATGGAAAAAAAACATCGAAAAGGCCCTTTCCTATGGAGTGCCCCATATTTCAAGCTATGCGCTCACTATAGAGCCCAAAACGGCATTGGCCAATTTTGTGGACAAAGGATTGATTCGGCCTGCCAGTGATGAACTGGCCCAAGAGCACTTTCACCTCTTGTACGAAACATTGCTGCAGGAAGGTTTTATTTGTTACGAAATCTCCAATTTTGGCAAGCCGGGCTATTTTTCCCAGAACAATTCGGCCTACTGGCAGCAAAAGAAATATGTGGGTATCGGGCCATCGGCACATTCCTTTGACGGGATTCGCAGGGGGTGGAACATCGGCAACAACCCCAAATACATAAAGGCACTGGAAAAAGGGGAACTTCCCATGGAAACGGAAACCTTGTCCACAAAGGATAAATACAACGAGTATGTCATGACCGGCCTTCGAACCATTTGGGGCGTGGACGTAACCCGAATCCAAAAAGAGTATGGGGAAAAATTTAAGGACTATCTTTTGATGCAATCCAAAAAGTTTAGGGAAGAAGGCCTGTTGGTATTAGAGGAAAATGTACTTTCTACCACCAAAAAAGGGAAGTTTTTGGCGGATGGAATTGCCGCTGATCTGTTTATGATTAACTTGTCATAACAAACAAACCACGTAACCGATCTACAATTGTTTTGAAAGCGACCCTAACCATTAAAAAAAGGACTTATCAAGTAGACCTTTCCAAACCTTTGGATTTATCCATACCCATGACCGGTGATATTTCCAATGTGAATGCGTGGTACGTGGACCATCCCAGGATCGAGCCGCATGTGGAACATGGTTTTACGGGTAGCGTAAAGCAGGGCGCAAGCACCAATTTTAATGATATCTGGTTCAACCCCCATGCCCATGGCACGCACACGGAGTGCTACGGCCATATTACCCGTGAGGTCTATTCCGTCAACGAAAAATTGAAAAACTACTTTTTTTTGGCCGAAGTCATTACGATCGCCCCGGGAAAATTGGGGGACGATTTTGTGATTTCCAAGCATCAGTTGAGCAATGCCATGAAGGGGGCAAAACCGAATGCCTTGGTGGTACGCACCTTGCCCAACACCAAGGAGAAGTTCTCAAAACAGTATTCCAATAGCAATCCCCCTTATTTTATGGAGGATGCCATGGCATTTTTGGTCAACAGCGGTATAGACCATTTATTGGTAGACCTACCATCCGTGGATAAGGAAAGGGATGGCGGTGCCTTGCGTTGCCATCGAACCTTTTGGAACATGAACGGCGACATACGAAAGGAGGCCACCATTACGGAATTTATTTTTGTGCCCAACGAGGTAGCCGACGGAATGTATTTGTTGAACCTACAGGTAGCGCCGTTCGTGAATGATGCCAGCCCAAGCAGACCAGTGTTGTTTAAAATTACCGAAGTATGAGGAATTTATTGAGTTTGGAGGAAGTGGCCATGTTCGTGCTAGGCGTATTTATGTACGGACTATTGGGTTATCCGTGGTGGTTGTTTTTCGTACTGCTGCTAACGCCGGATATTGGTATGCTCGGTTATCTGATAAGCGAAAAGGTTGGGGCCATTGCATATAATCTTTTTCACCATAAGGGAATTGCCATACTTTTGTATTTTCTGGGGATGTACCTTTCCATGCCGGTCGTTCAGATGATAGGGGTCATACTATTCGCCCACGCATCTATGGACCGGATTTTTGGGTATGGACTTAAATATGAAAAGGGATTTAAATACACCCATTTAGGGGAGATAGGAAAAAGGAATGGATAATATACTTGATGTCTTTTTGGGCCTTATTTTGGGCGGAATCAGCATGTATTGGCTGTTTTCCCTCTTCCGAAAAAAACAGAGCAAGGAAATTACTACGCATCAGTCCACCGTTTTATTGGAAAAGATACGCAGTGTCTGCAAGTTGATTTCGGTTGAGGGCGATTTTGCCGAAGTCTACAAGTATGAAAATACGCGGGAACGGTTTATGAGCCTGTTGAGCAGCAAAAAAAAGGCGCTCATCGTCATTAAGGCGAAAGCCCAGATTGGGTACGACCTTAATAAAATATTGATGCATGCGGATACTGGCAAAAGGAAGATTATCCTTTCCAATTTTCCCGAACCTGAGGTTTTGTCGATTGAGCCCGATTTGGAATTTTATGATATTAAAAACGGACTTTTCAATACCTTTACCCCTGATGATTTGACAAGTCTCAACACCGAGGCAAAAAAGCATATCAGGGAAAAAATACCGGAAAGCGGACTCATGGAGACCGCCAAGAAGGAAGCGTTGCAATCGGTTTTGCTCATTGAAAAAATCGTGGAGACCATTGGCTGGAAATTGGATTATTCCGCCTTGCATATTTCGGAAAAGGACAAGAGACTACTCGAACAATAAACTTATCAAACTACGGATACAATCACATGAAAACTATAACAACTTTAGTATTTTTGGTACTTACAACCATGGCCTTTGGCCAAACAAAAGAAAACATGAAAGAATTCGATCCTAATTTCAACCATACCGTATTTTTTTGGTTGAAAAATCCAGATAGTCAGGCCGATAGAGATGCCTTTGTAAAATCCCTGTCCAAATTTCTGGACAATTCCGGGTATGCCAAGACCAAGTTCATAGGAACCCCGCCAAAAGCGAGTAGGGATGTCGTGGATGGTTCCTTTACTTTTTCATTGATGGTATCCTTTGAATCTGCAGAGGCACAACAGGCGTACCAAGATGAAGCCCCGCATAAACTTTTCATCGAGGAATCAGAACATCTTTGGGAGAAAGTGATTGTTTACGACTCAACAGGTATATAAGAGCCTCCCCAATCCCTCCAATGCTTTTACTTCGCTCAGCATAGGTGAAGGGAGGACTTAAATAGAAGAAAGATTTGCATTTTTTCCCTTAGGGTTTAAATAGTATTATTTGCAATGAACATTGAGGAATTTCGGGAATACTGCTTATCCAAAAAGGGCGTAACGGAAGGATTTCCTTTTGACGAAAAGACCCTCGTTTTCAAGGTCATGGGAAAAATGTTTGCGTTGTGCGGCTTGGAACGGGTACCCTCACAAGTGAACCTAAAGTGTGACCCGGATCGTGGCGAGGAATTAAGGGAAAAGTATGATGGCCAGATCATTCCCGGCTACCATATGAGCAAGATCCATTGGAATACCCTTTTTCTAGAAAACTTACCACCAAAATTGGTACTGGAGCTTACGGACCATTCCTATGATTTGGTGGTAGCGAAGTTCCCTAAAAAGCTTCGGACGGAATACGATGCCTTATTATAAGTAAGAGCAAGAAGAATCTTGGTTAATGCAACCAGACCCCAAAGGTTTTTTAAACCTTTGGGGTCTTTTAATTCCTGCAACCAAACGGATTTATAATTCCCCAATCTCGTGCCCCCACCAGCTCTGCAAGTTTTCGATTTTCGGAGCTACAGAACAACGGCTGGTTATGTGAGTGATTCAATCCCTATAAATTTCCCTGCTTAGCGTTTGAAACCCTACTTTTGTTGAAACTTCAGAAGTAAGCAATGGCATGAGGAATCCCCTATCTTTTTATCAGGATGAAATAAAATCGTACCAGGGGCTATTGGAAACGGTAAAGTCACAATTGCTCGCCTCCAGCACCGTTCGTTTGGTCGTTTTCATACTTGCGGTTGTTGGTGTTTATTTTTTATATGGGAATACCAGAATGGTCCTGGTAGTTTTGGTCGTTGCCATCGTCATTTTTCTTTATTTGGTCTCTAGGCATACCGATTTACAGTATAAAAGGGACAAGCTCAAAAGATTGATCGCTATCAATGAAACCGAGATCCAGGTTTTAAACAGGGACTATAAAAACCTTCCAACAGGAGATGAATTTAAGGACGATACCCATTTTTATAGTCAGGATATTGATCTATTTGGCAGGGGTTCCTTTTTTCAGTATCTGAACAGAAGCATCCTTCCGGAAGGCGGCCTACTCTTAGCTTCCATACTAAAGGAAAACACTGTGGACCGAATTGAAGCAAAACAAGAGTCAATGAAGGAATTGGCTCAAATCCCCAAATGGCGACAGGATTTTGCCGCCACCGCGGCGTTGTCGAAGTCGGAAGTAACTACCCAAACGGCATTGCACTGGATAACCAGTTACAGGCCCTTTGTTCCGGGTGTTATGCGATTTTTACCGTGGCTGTACACCGGAGGCAGTATTCTGTTTTTTGGCCTGTTGCTTATGGGTTTTCTACCTACTTCGGTATTGTTCTACTGGTTGTTGTTGGGGCTATTGATAACAGGTGCCTTTACCAAAAAAATGACCAAACTCGTTTCAGGCACAAGTAAGATCCAATCTTTATTCGAACGCTATAATCGTTTGCTGTCGGCCATCGAATCGCAAAAATTCGAGTCGGCCCTACTGAAGGAAAAACAGGCAGGAATACAAAGCCATGGCAAAAAGAACTCCGTAGTGCTAAGGGAATTCGCCGGTTTATTGTCGGATTTGGACCAAAACAACAATCTATTATACCTTATTTTTGGAAACGGCTTGTTTCTAAGAGGCCTGTATACGGCATATAAGGTTGAAAAATGGATTTCTGAGCACAAAGAATCCATGGGTATTTGGTTCGATTGTATCGCCTTTTTCGATGCCCATAATAGCTTGGCGAATTTTGTCTTTAACCATCCGGGATATACCTTTCCAATTCTTAAGGAAAACGGAATATGCATTAAATCCAAGCAGGCCGGGCATCCTTTGCTGGACCCCAAGAAATGTGTACGAAACGATTACGAAATAGGGCAAACCGATTTCTTTATCATCACGGGGGCCAATATGGCCGGCAAAAGTACCTTTTTGAGAACGGTTTCCTTACAGATTGTGATGGCGAATATTGGACTTCCTGTATGTGCGGCATCCATGGAATACAGTCCCATAAAACTGATCACCAGTATGCGTACATCAGATTCCCTTACGGATGACGCCTCCTACTTCTTTTCAGAATTGAAAAGGCTAAAGTTCATTGTGGACGAAATAAAAAAGGATCGTTATTTCGTTGTCTTGGACGAGATTCTCAAAGGCACCAATAGTACGGATAAGGCCGCAGGCTCAAGGAAGTTCGTGGAGCGTTTGGTATCTTCGGGTGCTGCGGGGATCATTGCCACCCATGACCTAAGCTTGTGCGAGGTGGCCCAGAAACTATCAAAGGTTAAAAACTACTATTTTGATGCGGAGATTGTGAATGACGAACTTCATTTTGACTATATCTTCAAAAAGGGTATCTGCCAGAACATGAACGCCTCTTTTTTATTAAGGAAAATGGATATCATAGGCGAGTAGCCAATACCTTGTTTATATATCCAAACTTAGTGATTGCAGATTCTCCTATTTAAACTTTTTTAATTAAGATCATAATCTAAGGTAATTTACCATTCGTCTACAGTAATTTGGGGTTTCATCTTGAGAGTCCTCATGTTCTCATTGCACGACTTTATATTTGTTTCATAATTAAATACAAACTATTATGAATAAGCGAAGTAAACTCAAAAAATCCCTGGGCTATTTAGAAATATCAAAATCACATTGTATTTATCAGATTTGTGATGTTAGTATCAACAGAAAGGAAATAATTCTAAGCACCCTAACTACCATAGCTCCTTAAAGTAAAACTACCATAGGTAGTTTCCCCCGAATCTTTCAAAAGCCGATATCCCTATCGGCTTATTTTTTTAGTTGAGGTTTACGTTTGGCATATTTCAAAACCAACTTCCCAAAAAGTAAGTATCTTGCACGTGTGAAATTTAGAAGAAGCAAACTTACTGTACATTTCATTGGCTGAAAGTGTAGATGCAAATTAAAGAAACAAACATAAAGGACTGTTATGAATTGGAACCTAGGGTCTTTGAAGATCAAAGGGGGTATTTCTTCGAGAGTTTTAATCAAAAAAGGTATGCTGAGCTTACAGGCTTTATGGTGAATTTTGTTCAGGACAATCAATCATTTTCCACAAAAGGGGTGTTGCGCGGGCTGCATTATCAAAAAGGTGAAAGTGCCCAGGCAAAACTGGTAAGGGTGCTTCAGGGAAAGGTGTTGGACGTGGCGGTGGACATCCGAAAGGATTCCCCAACGTATGGAAACGTATTCAAAACGATTTTATCCTCAGAAAATTATAGACATCTTTTTATCCCAAGGGGATGTGCACATGGTTTTGTTACCCTTAGTGATACGGCAACCTTCTTTTACAAGTGTGATAATTACTACGACCCAAAGGCCGAGGCGGGAATCATCTATAATGATCCTAACCTGAATATCGATTGGGAATTATCCGATAGCGAACTTGTCATTTCCGAGAAAGATCAAATACTTCCTCAATTCAAGGATTTGGTAATCCATTAAGCCCTATAGATGCAGCGTAAAAAAAGAGTATTGGTGACCGGAAGTTCGGGTCAGTTGGGAACAACCTTACAAAAATTGGTTCAACCGATTGATAAGAGCATTGAATTTGAATTCGCTAATTCGAAGGATTTGGATATTACGAACCTAGAGGCAGTCACGGAATTTTTAAATAAGTACAGCTTTGATTATTGTGTCAATTGTGCTGCTTATACCCAAGTGGACAAAGCAGAGGAGGATTCGGAAAGAGCCTTGCTCATAAATCAGCAGGGTGCCCAAAATCTAGCAAAAGCCTGCCATGCATACAACATTGTTTTAATACACATTTCTACGGATTTTGTTTTCGATGGCACAAAAAATACTCCCTACTTGGAAACTGATAGACCTCGTCCAATGGGTATTTATGGACATTCCAAATTCAAGGGCGAACAGGAGGTAGTAAGGAATATGGAGCGATATTTTATCATACGTACTTCTTGGTTGTATTCGGCATATGGTCATAACTTCTTTAAGTCCATGCTCAAATATGGTATGGAACGGGATCAGTTATCGGTCGTTTTCGATCAAGTGGGCACGCCCACATCGGCACATGATCTATCCGAAGTAATTCTAAAAATCATTTCGGAGGAAATAGACGCGTATGGAATCTATCACTTTAGCAATGAAGGCGTGGCCAGTTGGTACGATTTTGCGGCGGCCATCTTCGAAATCAACCATATTGAGGTAGACCTAAGACCCATCCGTTCCAAAGACTATCCAACGCCAGCTGAGCGACCCAGCTATAGTGTTTTGGACAAAAGCAAAATCAAGCATGTATTGCATTTGCGCATACGACATTGGAGAAGAAGTCTTGCAGAGGTATCCAAATTTATGGAATAGTCCTTATAGCCTTGTAGGTGCCAAAGAGCAACTCCTAAAAAGGGTATCCAATAGCAAAATTCAGTGTCATTCTGTTCCCTTTATCCCCAAAAAATGGAATATTCCATCGGTCGTTTTCTGGTCGGTAAGGAATGCGAAACGGTGATGCCAAGTCCAAACGAATTACAAAGTTTTGAATGTCGACCCGCGCTCCAAATCCAAATCCGGCAGCTACTTCACTAATCCAATCGGATTCAAATTTCCCATCAGTAAACAACGAATTGGAAGCTGCACTTTGTTGTTGGTCCGCTTCTAAATCCTCATAGCTTCCGGTCAACCAAACATTTCCCGCATCAACAAAGAAAGCACCTTTTAGATAGGATACTATTGGGAACCGATACTCCAAATTTGCTTCTAGCACCAGGTTTCCGGACCTATCGAAATAATCGGTAGTGGCATCTTCTTGTTGGGCATTAAAATTCCCGGGACCTAGGGATCGAATGTTAAAGGCCCTGACACTATAGGGCCCTCCAGAAAAAAACTGTTTTACAAAAGGTAAGGTTTCGCTATTGCCATAGGGTACGCCCCACCCTGCATAGACACGCGATACCAAGGTTTGATCATTGCCCCAACGCAAATAAAACCTAAAGTCCGCATCTAACTTCGCATATTGCGCATATTCCGAACCTATAATGGTGCCCGAGCCACCATCGATTAAACTGAAAAGATTTCCTGCAATATCCAGGTTGGTGGAGAAGAATATTGGGTAGTCTTTTTCCAAATCAGAAACTTCATCATAGGTAAATCCATATAACAATCCGGCGATGAACCTTTGCTCAAAACTGCGTCTTAAAAAGGGGTTGTCATCCAGGATTTCCTGAAAATCCTCCGTGACGTTCGTTAATCTCGCATAGCTCAGGCTTACGGGGTCCAATTGATGGTACACATACCTGTTCTCCTTCCAGGTATAACCAAAGGACCCGTTGATGGAGCTCAAGGTGAACAGCTGACTACGTCTCAAGTAATCGATACCAGCAGAAATTTTTGTTTTAGGCACGGAATATCTAAAGTTTTTTGGGGAAAAGGGAATGGATCTGGGGAATATTAGGTCTCCCTTGACCCCCCAGGCAATGCTGCTCAGACTTGAATTGTTTCCTGAAGATAGCTGCGATTCATAGGAAAAATTCGTGGATAAACTAAGTGTTTCGCCTCCCTTGAACAAATTTCTGTTACTATAGGTCAGTTGTATTCCGGGTCCGGTAAAACCATTGGATTTGGTTACGGCCTGCACCTCTGCCCGAATGGAACGTTTCGTTAATGGGGCCAAATAAATATCGGCAGCAAGGGAACCCCCGTCACCATCGGTCATGGTAGTGTCCAGTTCTGTATATTGGATATTCACATATTTGTAACTGCCCAATGAAGAAAGCCTATTGCTGGTAATCTTAGAGGTATTGGCATCATATAGATCACCTTCCTTAAAGAGTAAGTAGGTTTCCAATAATTCGGGTCTAAAGTAGAATTCGTTTTGGATAAAATCAGTTCCGTTTACGGTGGTTTTCTTTTGGTTAGAAACGGGTATGGTGTCGCCTTCTATAGAATAATTCGGGAAAACGGTAATGGAGTCTATAGTGAATGGAATGGCTGATTTTTTAGGGACTTCTTTTTTAAGTCTAAGGAACAGGTCGAATTTTCTGTTATTGTATTGGTTGGTATCCGCCTCAAAAATCAAAAGATTGGCTTGGCTGTTGTAATACCCTTTCTGCTTCAGGCCATTGTCAAGCCTTTCCCGTTCCGCTTTTAACAGGTCAAGGTCGAATCTGTCTTCCTTTTTTAAAGGGGTTTCTACAATTAGCTTTTTCAACTCCCTATAAATAGGGAGCGAATCCCTATCCAATTGATATTTCCCGAGGGTGTAGGGTTCTTGAATGGAAATACCATAATTGACCGAAGCCTTTTTATTCCCTATGATGGCTTCTGAGCTTGATCTACTGTAAAAGAAACCGTTATTGTCCAGTCGGTTCAATAAGAGCTCCTCTACTTGTTCCGGATTTATTTCAGAGAAGTATACAGGTTCTTCTCCAAAAGAATTGTTTAGGAATTTATATATAAAACCTGGACGCTCCCTTTGAGCCTTATAATAAAAAAAAAGTGCTGGTTTCATACCTAGAAACTTGGTATTTGGGTTAGGGGTTATTAAAGTTGTTAATTCCCTCTCGATATTTTTAAGGTCCCTAATGTCACCAATGGTATCCACTTTTAAAGTGGCACCCGTATATAGTTTTTCTCCTTCAGGAATGAACTTCTCAACACTACAGGCGGAGAGGAACATTACCAATAGGGGGAAGAGCGCGTATTTTACGTGGAACGTTTTCAAAGTCTAGTTCTCCTTTTTTTGGTTGTCATTTTCCTCTATATTGTCTTCTGTTTTTACCTTGACCGGGCTAAATAGTTGACTGAATTTATTAAACTCCCTATCGAAGATAAATGCAAGTCCGGTCACGATTAATTGTCCATCAATGATATTTTGATATTCTTGTCTTCTAAACCCTTTTAAGCGGTAGGTTCCCTTTTCGGATAAAAGATATTCAAGCATTACATTACCGATGACCGGAGTGGAAGTGTCTGAATTGGCGGCACTGCCCTCCACATCCAAGGCGCTTCCGGCCGTAACAATTAGGCGGTCATTGAATAATTTTTTACTTGCATTGACATTCAGTTGGGTTCTGTTCCGGTAGCCGTTTCCTTGATAATCCTGAAAACTGTCCAGGTCAAAATCAAGTTCAAAACCACTGTTTCCCAATATTTTGTTCGAAATCGTGTTCAGTTCGCTGGACAATACCTTGTTGACATTGTTTCTTGCCAAGGCAATGGCGCCCCCATTACTTCCATCACTACCGGAGGTGGGATAAAAACGATTCAGGGCCAGGAGGGAGAATACCTGTTTGTTCAATTCAGATTCCTGCTCGTTCAATTGTTGTATGCGCCCATACACCGCTCCACCGTAGGAACCCTGTGCATTTTCGGGCATATCGAGGGCAAAGGAGAGCTCGGGAGTGGTTATTTCCCCACCTACATTCAGATATACTAGAAAAGTGGATGATCTTTGATATTGCCCCGAAATTCCAGTATCCTGACCAAAACTGATAGATGACATTAAGGGTGCAGCCGATGTTTCCAGTTCGTAGATGGCCGTTACATTCAATTTTGCATTGTATGGGTCACCAGACCAGGTGACACTACTCCCCTCATTGATGGTAAACTCCCTGCTAACCAAATTGTACAAACTGGTCCTGTAAAAACCTGAATTGAGTTCCAACCTTCCTGATAATCGAATATCTTGATTGGGATCAATGTTTAGGCTTAAACTGGCATTGCCGGAGGCTTGTAATTTGTCTTGGGTCTTTTCATCCAGCACAATCGTAAAAACAGCATCGTCTAAAATCTCCAAGGTGGTATTGATGTCCATTCCGGAAAAGACGGAGCTGGCCGTCTCCCCGGTATTTCTCGTCAATATAGCATCCGGGTTTTCTCGATTTACAAAGATGACCACACCTTCCCTTTCCTGAATTTCGTATTGTGTTTGAGGTACCAAATAGGTAAGGTCCGTAGCGTAACCTATACTCAGGGAGCCATCAATAACCGGTAGTTCCAAATCTCCTGTAATTTCTAGGTCGGTATCGATTACGGCAGACCCATACACCAATTCGTTATCTCCTTTTTCCGAATTCAAGGCTGTAAAGTTTTTGGCCTTTACGGTAAGTTGAAAACCTGGATTTAAGAGGTTGTCCGTGGTAATCGCTCCATCCAATAGTAGGCTGCCTTGGTTGGAGTCATTTATACGAAAGGAGTTGAGGGCGATTTCTTCTTCGTTCAGATCCAACTGTTGGCCATTTATTTTGAGATCGGTTTTAAAGGCAGATAGTGTAAGACCCACATCATTGAATTTGATCCTACCCGAATACTCTGGCTCGGTTAGTGAACCGTTGACCAATAAACTTCCAGATATATTTCCTGAAGGGTTTGAGAGTTCATCGGCATAAAAACCTTGTACAATAGCAGTCTCCAATTTTTGTATGTCCAGCTCCAAGTTTAAATCGGCGCCGTTCTGTGTTGCCGCATAATCCCCCGTAAGGCGTACATTGGCACCACCATCTTTTAATAGTAAGTCGATATCATAATCCGATAGCGATTTTGAGGAGGCATTTAAGCTGAGGGTCCCTAACGGGTTTTGTAGCAACCGAAATTGGTCTATATTGAGTTCAGACACCAAACCGGATGCCCCGTACGGATTTAAAATGACAAAGTTGCCATCCACGATGCCCTTGGCCAAGGATTCTTCTGGATTGAAAAGGCTTAAAAAGGTCTGTAGCTGGAAGTTTTCAAATTGGATGCCGATATGGTCCGATGACATTTCAGGAATTTGGGTTGATACCTCCAATTTTTGACTGTTTCTGGAGAGTAATACGTTTTTAAATTGGGAGTACGAGTTCGCTAAGAGTATGACATTGTCCTCTGGAATGTCCCATGGTTTTTTGTTCAATACGAGATTTTTTGGAGACACATGAAGCCGAACCGTATCACGTTGGAAAACAAGTTCCGATGCAACGTGCATTACCGTAGTGCTATCGTCTACCGAACTAAAATCCAAGACCAGTTCCTTGTTTTTAAGACTGCCCTCCAAATACGTCTTTTTTAAAAGAACCGGTTGGTAATCAAGTTCAGAAACCCCGGCCATGAATTTAAAATCCTGGGAGTCGCCCTCCAAATCCACCCGGAGGCTATCTATCGTGCTCCCTGCATAGGAGACCCTGGGGACGATGACCTGACCGGATATTTCCTTGGTAAACGAATCGAACTTAGCATCAATGGTCAGGGAATCCAGTTCTTGTATACCATCAAAAAACACCTTTGAAATTATGGGGGTAGGTGCAAGTGCCAAGTCCAGGGTGGCTTTAACACTGTCCAACTCCATGGTCGTTAGGGAATCCGAACTGAAATAGGTTTCAAATTGGTTTTTTAAAGCGGCTGTGATTCTGGCAGGGGAGGCGTTTGAAAATAGTCCTCCGTTAATAAAACCGCTCTTTATTTTTACATCCGTAATAGAATCTTCTACATGGGCATTGATGTTGAGCGGCGCAATTTGATATTGTTGGTTGTCCGTTACCGCAATTCCATTGTCGATGGTGGTTTCAAGGCTGAAATTATTCGAAAGCCCGGTATAGGAGCCCTCCATATTGGCGGCTAGTTTAATATCCTTTCTGGTAAGGCCCAATGCCCTTAAGTCCGCCCCTATTAAATTGGCATTGAAGTTTACGGAATTGGTTGCTGCTTTTAAATCAATTGTTGCCGTGGATTTGAAATTAAGATTCCTGTCCTGCATTTCAAGGGACGCACCACCTGTTCCATTACTAATTTCCCCATTGATAAGAATATCTTTATACGCATAGTCATGAAATTCCACCATCGGGATTTGACCATCAATTTTAGAATTTAGGTTGGAAAGGTTTGTTCCGGACCCGCTGGCGTTTAGATGTAGTGATAGCAATCCCAACTGCGGATTTTTCAAGATTTTACCCAGATGGAGACTATCGGTTTTTAGGGTGCCATCAAAACTTTGAGTCGTATCAAAACGTGCATTACCATCCAGATGGACGAATCCTTCAGGGATTGAAAGTTGTAAATGCGTTTCTAAGGATTTTAATGTGCCTTTCGCATTCCCTATAAGTGCTATGGATTCTGAAATTTCAATTCCCAATTCTTTGTCCGATACGAGCTTATAAACATCCGTGTTTATCGTATTTAGGTTAATATCGTTCAAATTATAGCTAAATTCAATTTCATCCGTGATAGCACTGGCCTCCCCTTGAATGTAAAGATGTGTATTGGGACCCCAATGTATTTCCGACTGAAATCGGTCAATCCTTTTCACGTTTCCGAATACCTCTAGGTTCCCTGTAATATTGTGCTGCGATAGGGAATCCAAATATCGGTTGTGTTGGAGTTGTGGAAGGAATTTTTGAACATCCTTGGTGGCAATGGATACATCCGTAATACTGGCGTTTAGGTTGGAGTTGGACGTGTTGACCAACGCCTGCTCTAAGCTTTCATATTCCATCTCAAAATTTGCACGAGCTTTACTCTGATTGAAGGAAACAGATAAATCTTTTAGAGAGGACGCTTTGTCAGATACCTGCACATTGAAACCCAATTGTTTAAGGACCATTCCACTGGCTTCCTTAAAAGCTGTTTCATCCAAGATTAGTTCGAAAATTTTAGGCTTATAATTGAAATCTCGCGCAAGGAACGTCATCTCTTGAAAGTTGAGATTGTTCGGGTTGAAAGTGGTTTCGTTTGTATGGGCGTCCGGTCTGGAAAAATGGACTTCATTATTCTTTAGGCGGATATTGTTCGCGGAAAGTTCCATTTCGGGCCACTTGAAGGAAGTGTTCTGTGTCTGGGTGGTATCCACGGACTGATTAAGGGTGAGGGCTATTGATGAATCTTCAACAATGAAGTCCTCCACAGTGAATATAGATTCGGAAAGGTTCACATTCGCTTCCGTGATGTTAAAATGGTTTAGTTTTCCAGAGGTTGCAATACTATCGGGAGAGGAAGAATATTCATACGTTACGTTGTCAAGTAACAATTGGTCGACGTTTATTTTGGGTAATGGACTTGAATTAGGTTCGTCGCTTTCCGGAAAAGCATGTGCTTGGTTATAGGTTATTTGGGTATTTCCAAGTTCAAAATCGACAACACTAAAAATCATCGTTTCCAAATCGAATTCCTCCATATCGGTTTCTAAGGTTCCCAAGGAAAGATGTACGTAGGTCCCCAAATAGTCGTCCTCGTAGTCCACTTTCCAGTCGGAAAGGGAAAAATTACCCAAGCTAATTTCCATAGGTTCCGAGGACTGTGTGGAATCGGTCGGCGTCGAAAAAGCATCGATTATAAAGGAAAAATTGAATCGGTCCCTCTCAGAACCTCTATGGATATTGGCAATAATACCATCCGCAGAAACATCGTCGATGGAAAGTCGGTTCTTAAAAAGCAGTGGATAGAGGGGTAGATCCAATTGAAGTTCCTTTGCAAAGAGTAAAGTATCCCCTTGGATATCCTCCAAATAAATACCCTTGGTTTTTAAGTCTCCTGCAAATGTGATGAATACTCGTTCTATGGCTACTTTTGTACCTGTCTTACCGGAAACATAATCCGTTAGTTGCGTAACGATATAGTTTTGTGCCCATGGTGTTCTAAGAACCAAAACCAAAAGAACGAACAAGGCTAAAAGGGCAAGAAAAATCTTTCCTACCGATTTAAGAATGCGTTTGCGGTTCCATTTTTTGTTTTCCATAGGTCGTTAAAAAAGGAGATAAATAGGCGATTGGCCCTTGGCCATTTTATAAGGTATTCACCAAAATCGCGGTAATAATTACAAGCAGAAGGGAAATTATAATTACCAGATTGTATACCCTCCTCTTTTTCTGCTTTTGTTCCTTTAATGTACCCATTAAGCGCAAAGGTAGGTTGATATCTTCAAAAGGTGATGCTGTTATGAAATAAAGAGTGTCTCTTTTACTTGTAGTTAGATAGAGGAACGCCCACCTCTATCACGCTGGTTTGAAGGCTTAAAATTCAATAGTCCAGGCCGAAATAGCAGGGAAATTGTGGTTTGTCCTTTATAGGATATCCAGGAAGAATATCTTACATTTTAGGAAATCTAAACTTAAGTGGCTTAGGAAATCTTAACTTAATTGGTCTTTAGAGGTTTTTAACCTGAACCTCGTGGAATTTATCGGCCTGGAGGCGTAAGAGTTCCTCGGCTTTTTGTTTTTTGTACCCGTAAAGTTCCTCTTCTCCTTTTAAATCTTCGTAGATTTTTTGGTTGAGTTCCCCGTCCGTGGAAACAATGAGTTGACGCTGTGCCACCTTTTGGGCCACCCAAGAGGAAAGGATACTTTCCTGTTCTTCCAATTTTACATCGTACTCACCTTTGGGAGCCAGTAACTTGGCAATGATGGGAGAGGTTTCAATGGCAAGGAACAAAAGAAAGATGAAAAAGGAGGGAAACCAAGGTAGTTCACCTAAGGCATTGATACGGGCCATGAGTCCGTCAAAACCGTCTATGATGGGTTGGGTGTTCTGTACTACTTCTGCATATTCCGAATTAAGATCGGTTATTTGGTTTTCCAAACCGACAATCTTTTCACCGATGCTGGTTTTTAATTGTTGTAATTCGGCCAAGGAAGCATCGTGTTTCTCGCGTTTTTCCTTGTAGACTGGTCCTTTTCCGAGAAGACCCGTACCGGCTGTTCCCTCAGCTTCGTTGATATAGATATCATAGAGGGCGTTTGTTTCGGCTTCCTTTGCCGCTATTTCCGATTTTAGATTGGCGATATCCTGGTTCAATTGCTCCACTTTGGGCGTGTACTGTAAAGCAAGTTGTTCCTTGTTGGCCAAGGTAAGTTCGTTTTTCTGCTCCAAAAGCACCTGATTGATTTCCTTCTCAAAAATTTTCATTTCAAGCGGTTTGGAAATGACAACCGCGATGATGATGGCCAAAATAATCCTTGGGGTGGCCTGCAGCAATTCCTGTGAAAAATTGTTCCTTTTTTTTAGGGTGGAAACGATGAATCTGTCCAGATTAAAAATCAAAAGCCCCCAAATAAGCCCGAAAAATGCAGCGGCATACACACTGTCAAATACCGTATATAACGCGTAGCTACTGGCAATAAAGGCCATGACGGCCGTAAAGAATACGGTGGCGCCAATACCGGCGTATTTGTTCTGCTCGCCTTTGGAGCAGGTTTTTAAAATTTCGGAATCCGCTCCGGAACAGAGGATAAAAAAGTTTTGTAGCATGATGATTTGTTTTTTGATTGATTAAAGCCTTACCTGTTAGAACGTAGTTTACCAAAGTTTGTTACATAAAAAGCCCCTTGGAAGGGGCTTTTAACAGTATTTGTGAGTTCTTTTTAGTTCTTTAGATGGTTTGGGTCGACCGACAGCTTTACCAATGTTTTTTCATTCGTGGATTCCCTTGGGTCGATATTTATCTTGTCATTTTTTTTTACGACCTCCAGAGCTTTTTCGGCGGAAATGGGTGTGCCGTTGAGCATAAAGTCGGCTCCTTCTTTGGCCAACTTCTCAATGCTTTCAACGGGGGAGATAGGGTTTGGCGGAGGTGGTGGCGTTGCTATATTGGGTTCGCTCATCTTAATATAGGTTGGGATCGGTTGAGACTCCGGTAGTTCCGACCGATGAACCAGTATGGTCTTGCCAACCACATCATACGGATCCTGGGTGTCAATAATGCTTTCTATTTGGTTCACTGCATACTCTGTATCCGAAACATTTTTGGGAGGTTCGGGAGCTTTGGGAGCCGGAGGCGGTGGGGGAAAATTTGGAAAAGGTTCCGCATCCGCCTGCTGTTTTTTGGACATTTTGCCATACAGTTCCTTTAGGCGTTTTATTTCCTTGTTTTTGATGACCATACGGTTACGGTCCATTTCATTGTACTTTTTGGCCAATGCGTTGTATTCCTTCATTTCCTCACGGGTGGCGCTCTGCTGAACTCGAGAAAATTGTTCATCCTCCGGGCCTAAAATATTGATGGTGGCTACACCATATTCAACAAGTATTCGTTCGACTTTTTGAACCACTTCTTTAGGTGCTTTGGTATCGACATATATTTTAGAAGCTACAATCTTTCTTCTTTGCTCAACGGATAAATGTGGATTGATTTTCGTAAGGAACTTTGTTAACGCCTCCAAAGCAACCAAATCTTCTTGGACCAATAATTGACCTTTATTATTGATGTTGACAGAAATCTGTTTAACGGTATGCTGAATTGTTGTGTTGGTTTTTGGTAAACATTCAGGAAAGGGTTGCGCTTCCCTTTTCTGCACCTCGCTCATTTTACTGTAAATGGTCTCTAGAGTTTTTAAATCATTCAATGGAATTTTTCGTTTTTCAATAGGAATGACATTGTATTTTGTGGCCAAGGCATTGTATTTTTCAATTTCCTGCCTTTCTGGATAATCATTTTCAATGGTAAAAGGGGTATTTCCCTTTTCACGCATAACTTCTTGATTTGGTGCAACTATGCGGTAAAATCCATAATCCAAAAGCGAATTATACACGAACCAAACTTCGCTATTTGGAATGTCCTGTGAGGAGGTTAAATGGATGTTTAAGATTTTGTTTCTTATATCTGCATCGATATCAGTATTGAACTGATTTACAATGGATAAAAAATTATTTTTATTCACCGCGATATCTTCAACAAGGTAATTACCATTCCCCAAAATTTCTATGCTTAGGCTTCTTGCGTAATGTTCAGAAGAAGTGTCCGATGATGAACTTTTTGGAATATAAACTTCCTTACTGTTGCTAAATGCAAGAAGTAATAATACGGTTAATGGGAGCAATAGAAAACTCCTGAGTACAATTGATTTTTTTGATGTGTTTGTTTTCATGACTGTAAAACGTTTTTTAATGCTTCGACTACGCTCGGCACGGGTTGATGAATAAACTATAGCGTTCGCTATTTTGATGGATGAATGGTGGTTTTCACTCGCCTTTGTTAAAAAGGAAAGTAGAAGATGTTGGTATTTTGGTATGCTAGTATCGTTCTTGACGACGGCACTATCCGCCAAGAATTCATGATTCAGCTTTATGGCCGATTTTAACAGGTAAATAAGGGGATTGAACCAAAGGAGTACTTGGGCCAGCTCTACCAAAATAATGTCCAAACTATGCCATTGGTTGGCATGGGTTTCCTCATGTAACAATACTTCTTGTGGAATTTGGTCCGTTTCGTAAGCGGTCTTGTTCAAGAAAATATAGCTAAAAAAGGTGTGAGGAGGTAGTTTTGGTATCAATAAGACCCTTGTTGTAAGACGTGTCCTTAATTTTGGGTTTTTACGAATACGCCACCAAAGTTGTCCTAAATGAAGCAGAAACTGAATCCCGAATATGGTTACGCCAAACAAGTATATACTACAGAGAACGGTTTCCCAATTCATTTTTTCAGTCTGGATTTTTGATGGGGCATCGGTAAGGACGGGATTGGCCTCTCGAGGTGTTGCTTTAAGCAGGTCGGTATTTGTGGGAATCGCAACGTATTCGGTAAAAACGATGGTAGGTATCAGTAAAGAAGCCACTAAGGCACCCAGTAGGTAGGCCCTTTTAAAGTGGTGCATGCTTTCCTTTTCCAACAAAAGCTTGTAAAAGAGGAGAAAAATGGCCAAACAGGCGGTGAATTTTGAAAGAAACAACAGCATATCACTTCTTTTTTATTTCGTCGTCTATCAATTTTTTCAATTCTTCCAGTTCCGTTTTGCTGAGATTGGTTTCTTGCGCAAAAAAGGAGGCAAACTGACTGGCGCTGTCGTTGAAGAAGTTCTTGATCAGTCCGTTTACGTGTTTGGAAAAATAATCCTTCTTTTTTACCAAGGGATAATATTCCCGACTCCTTCCGTAACTGTTGTAGGCCACAAACCCCTTGTCCGCCATACGCTTTAAAAGAGTCGCCACCGTGGTGGTAGCCGGTTTTGGTTCCGGATACGCCTCCAGTAGGTCTTTCATGAAGGCCTTTTTGAGTTTCCATACGATGTTCATGAGCTCTTCTTCGGATTTTGACAACTGCATTTTTTCTACAGGTTAGGGTTTCTTCTACAAATATAGAATAAAATATTTTATTCTACAAATGTAGAATATCGGTTTTGTGAAATCTTTTGGAAACTGATAGTTGTCATAAAATCGGCCTATGCACCATTTTACCTTTGAACTATAAATCACGAACAATGACCACAACTGTAGTAATAGGTGGAAATTTCGCCGGAATGACCGCCGCCCTCGAACTTAAAAGAAAGGGGAAAAAGGAACAAAAGGTAATCGTAATCGATAAATCGCCCCTCTTTTTATTTATCCCGTCCTTAATTTGGGTGCCCTTTGGGAGACGGAATATAAAAGATATATCCTTTAGGAAAGATAAGATACTTCAAAAGAAGGGGGTGGAATTTGTACATGCCGAAGCGCTTCGTGTAGACCCCCAAGCCCAAAAGCTAAAAACCACCAAAGGGGAAATCGGTTATGACCAGTTGGTCATTGCTACGGGACCCAAGGTCGATTTTGATGTCGCACCGGGCGTTCTGGAGCATGCCCATTACATAGGAACCCCAGACGGTGCCATGAAGACCCGCAAGGCTTTGGAGGAATTCAAAAAGAATCCTGGTCCTATTGTCATAGGGGCCACCCAAAACGCAGGTTGTATGGGTGCTGCCTATGAGTTCTTGTTCAATATAGAGAAATGGTTGCGGGAAGAGAACATTCGCAAGAAGGTCGACCTACATTGGATAACCCCTGAAACCTATTTGGGACATTTTGGCATTGACGGTATGCCCGGAGCCGAAACCATGTTGAAGTCCTTTATGAAGATGTTCAATATCCACTACCATACCGAGGTCGGCGTTGCCGAGGTACAAAAGAATGCCGTGGTTTTAAGCGACGGAAAGGTGTTGAAAAGTAGTTTTACCATGCTGATGCCTCCTTTCAAAGGGGTTGATTTTGTACTAAACTCACCGGAGCTCCAACCAACGGCCACAGGCTATCTTCCCGTTGGCGAGGACTATAGACATGCCGTTTATCAAAATATTTGGGCAGCCGGTATCGCCGTAGATGTCAAGTTGCCGTTTGAACCAGGAAAAATCCCTTTTTCCGGACCCAAAACGGGGTATCCATCGGATGAAACCGGAAAAATTGTTGCCGAAAACATCATAAGGACCCTATCGGGCAAGAGCAAACTAAGGAAAAAGGCATGGGGCAAAATCCCGGGAATCTGTGTCATGGACGCCGGTAAAAAGGAGGTCATCATTTTGAGCGATCACCTGTTCAAGCCTCGCAATTTTGCCATCATGATTCCCAACGTACTGTACGATTTCAACAAGGTACTTTTTGAAAAATATTTTCTTTGGAAGACCAGAAAGGGCTATTCCTTTTTACCGTAGTATCGTTTTTTGAGCCTTTATTGCGATATAGATTTTGGGAATCGGCAATAGTGAACGAATTGGTGTATGTTTGCCGATAAATATTTTGAAAATGGGGTTATTGGAAGATTTACAAGACCGAAGTGGCAAAGTGTGCGAGTTTTGCGGCAGTGCCGATACCTTATCCATCTACGAAGTACCACCGGTTTCTACAGGCGGATTTGATGGCAGCGTATTGGCGTGCAGTACCTGTATTGGCCAAATTGAAAATCCAGATACGACCGATGCCAACCATTGGCGTTGTCTCAACGATAGTATGTGGAGCGAGCACGATGCGGTCAAAGTAGTGGCTTGGCGCATGCTGTCCCGATTAAAATCTGAAGGATGGCCTCAGGATTTGTTGGATATGCTGTATTTGGAACCGGAGACCTTGGAATGGGCCAAGGCCACGGGAGAGGGCGTTTTGGAAGCCGATAAAATCGTCCATAGGGATGCCAACGGAGCCATTTTGGAGAACGGGGATTCCGTGGTGTTGATTAAGGACCTAAAAGTTAAAGGTTCCAGTATGGTGGCCAAACAGGGTACGGCCGTTCGTAGAATTTCCTTGGACCATGAAAATGCCGAATATATAGAGGGCAGAGTAGATGGTCAGCAAATCGTCATCATTACGAAGTACGTGAAGAAGGTCTGATTAAGTTAAAAGTTAATAGTTAAAAGAGTTTTTTTGCTAACTGCTAACTGCTAACTGCTAACTGCTAACTGCTAACTGCTAACTGCTAACTGCTAACTGCTCTTTTTCATTTCCGTAAAATATTCATAGAAGTAGGGTATGGTCTCAATGCCTTTTAAATAGTTCCAAACCCCAAAATGTTCGTTGGGGGAGTGGATGGCGTCACTGTCGAGGCCGAAACCCATTAGGATTGTTTTACTATCCAATTCTTTTTCGAAAAGCGAAACGATTGGGATACTTCCACCACCGCGTTGCGGTATCGGCTTTTTGCCAAAGGTAGTTTCATAGGCTTTGGAGGCGGCCTGATAGCCATCAGTATCTATCGGTGTTACGTAGCCTTGACCCCCATGATGCGGTTTCACTTTCACTTTTACCCCTTTAGGAGCTATGGACTCAAAATGACGTTTGAAGAGCTCCGTAATCTCCCTCCAATCCTGATTGGGCACCAATCGCATGGATATTTTCGCGTAGGCTTTACTCGCAATGACCGTTTTGGCACCTTCGCCAATGTATCCACCCCAAATACCGTTCACGTCCAAGGTAGGCCTAATGGAGTTTCGTTCATTAGTGGTATATCCTTTTTCACCGTAGACGGAATCGATATCCAACGCTTTTTGATACGCCTCCAAAGAAAAGGGGGCTTTGGCCATTTCGGCGCGTTCTTCATCTGAAAGTTCCTGAACCTTATCGTAAAATCCCGGAATGGTAATATGATTGTTCCCATCATGTAGACTGGCGATCATCTTGGCGAGTATATTGATGGGATTGGCTACGGCACCGCCGTAGAGACCTGAATGCAAATCGCGGTTAGGCCCTGTGACTTCTACCTCCACATAGCTTAACCCACGAAGTCCCGTGGTAATGGAAGGCACATCATTGGCAATCATTCCGGTATCGGAAATAAGGATTATGTCGTTTTTTAGTTTTTCCTTGTTTTGCGAAACATAGGTAGATAAATTGTTACTGCCCACTTCTTCTTCCCCTTCGATCATAAATTTTACATTGCAGGGCAATTGATTCGTTTTGACCATAAATTCCAGAGCCTTGACGTGCATGAACATTTGGCCTTTATCATCACAGGTGCCCCGGGCAAAAATGGCACCTTCAGGATGGAGTTCCGTTTTCTTGATGACAGGTTCAAACGGAGGGGAGTTCCATAGATCCATGGGGTCTGGAGGTTGCACATCATAGTGTCCGTAAACCAGTACGGTGGGTAAATTGGTGTTTAGTATCTTTTCACCATACACAATGGGGTAGCCGTCCGTTTCATGAATTTCCACCAAATCACAACCGGCCTTTTCCAAGGCTTTTTTTACCGCTTTGGCAGTATCCAATACGTCTTGGGAGAAGGCGGAATCGGCACTGATGGAAGGAATTTTTAAAAGCTCAATAAGTTCCTGTAGGAATCTGTCTTTGTGTTGGGCAATATATTCTTTTACGTTTTGCATGTATGTGTTTTGAATAATCGATTTAAAAATACAAAAAGCTGGAATTTAAAGATTGATTATTTAGAGAATTGAAAATTTACTTTATATTTGCATCCCGAATAATTCGACAGTGGTCGGATGGGAAATGCAGGCGTGGTGGAATTGGTAGACACGCTAGACTTAGGATTTAACCAAGTATAGGTTCTTAAAATATTGTTAAAATGCGGGCGTGGTGGAATTGGTAGACACGTCAGACTTAGGATCTGATGCCGCGAGGTGTGGGAGTTCGAGTCTCCCCGCCCGTACAAAAGCCGAAGAGAAATCTTCGGCTTTTTCATTTTAAAAATGCGGCTTTTCTTCACGATTTTTGACCTTGGGTACAACATAGGTACAACATTTTGTCTTTTTTCAGAACCGAATTGGCTTTAATACTATATCCTTTCATTTGATACCAAATACAATTTTCTTTATTGAGAATTAATAAATTTTAGGTTAGCTCAACCTTCGTTCTTCGTTAGAGGGGTTTATTATCATACAATATACACGCAAGGTAAACTCGTAAAATACTTCCATCAAAAGACTACGGCATAAAGCCAACACTTCTTCCACTACTCATTTATTCCGTTTCCTTTTGAGCCAAGATTTTATCTTCCGTTTGGTTTCTGCTCAAATATTGTTTAATCAAAAATTTGAGTATTATGACAACAAAAGCTAGTACCACAAAGAAGCGCAGTAGAGCGAAATCTACTGCTAAGAATGAAGTAAACGGAAAGAAAACATCCGTACTTCAAATTCAGAACTTACCATTGGGTAAAATCAAGCCTGACCTTGAACAGCCGAGAAAGACCTTTAACGAAAATGCGTTAAAGCAGCTTTCTGAGAGTATCGAAAAGCACGGTGTGTTGCAACCAATCACGGTAAGACAACTAAATGGCCATTACGTCATTGTAATGGGCGAACGTCGATATCGTGCGAGCAAGCTTGCAGGAAAAAAGACCGTACCCTGTATCGTTAGGACTTATGAGAATAATGATGTTCTGGAAGTTCAAATCATTGAGAACCTGCAAAGACAGGATGTCGAGCCTACCGAAGAAGCCGAGGCGATTGCTTACCTAAGCGAGAAATACGCACCTACTGAAATCGCCAAGCGATTAGGTAGAACAGATAACTTCATCAGACAGCGACTTAAACTGGCTGGATTGATTGACGGTTTCAAGCACTTTGTCCGCAATGGCGAAATGACCATTTCCTTAGGTGTTGGTATAGCACTCTTCGAGCCGGAAGAACAGCAGATGATGTTGGAAACGATGGGCAAGGATTTTAATGCGCACCAAATAAATAGGATGATTAAAGACCAGACCTATGACTTGGAAAAAGCATCTTTTGATGTTAGCGATAAAAAATTGGTTCCGAAAGCTGGGTCCTGTGTGGAATGTCCATTCAATGCAGCCAATCAAGGTAATTTGTTTGGCGATGGTAAAATGGTCTGTACGAAAGCAGCCTGTTTTGAAACCAAGAAAAGCAAATCATTCTTGAAGCTGATTGAAAAATCCAAGAAAGAGAACATCTTATTGATTCCTGAAATACGACAGTATTGGGCAGATGATGAAAACAATCAGCTAATTATATCACAATTAGAAAAGAAGGGATTGAAAGTCTATCTACTGGATGATGTTGAAATTATAGAGCATCCGATTGAGCCAACAATCCAGGATATTAAGATAGAATATCAACACTATGATTATTCTGAAGAACGATTGAAAGCTGAACTTGAAGAAGCAAAACAGGACTATGATGAAGAATTTGTGAAATATAATTCAGCAAAAGAAGATGGGTTTAAAAATGGTATTGTGTTCCATCCCGATTCATTCCAGCACAAGGAAATCTTTGTAAAGATTGTTGAAAAATCCAAGAACGATTCTACGGAATATTCGGCACCATTGGCCAACAGAAAAATGGCAGATTGTACACCCGAAGAACAAATCGTAAAAATCAACGAAAGGGAAATCCGGAAGAAGCAAATCGAGAACAACAAGCAGTTTGAAGAAGTTGTGCAGATGATTCGTGAGACGAAATACATCGATACAAAGAAGACACTTTCCACAGATGAAATGGTCGCATTCTCGATATCGCTTTTTGAAAACAATGTGGACTATATGAGCCAACAGAAGTATTTCTCAAAATTCTTGGGCGACACTTCAAAGATGACCAAAGTTGAAATGGTAGAGAATTTCAAGAAGAAGTTCAAAAAGGAAATCTTTCACAAGTTGATACGCTATATGCTCACAAAGCAAGTTCATTTTGGCGAAAGCAATCACGTCAACAACTTGACGAACATTTCATTCTACAGCGCAATGCAAGGATATTACATATCCAAGATTGCCGGCATTGAGAAAGAATATGCCGAAAAGAGAGACAAGCGTGAAGCACGTTTGAAAGAGCGCATCACAGTTCTCGAAAAGCAAATTGAGGAACTCAACGATTAGCTTTTGTTGTTTGAAGAAGGGTCGGCATTCGTGCTGGCCCTTTTTCTTTTTTATGATAGTTTTTTAAAAGATGTATTTACAAGGAAGGGGTTATCAATCAATAGTTAGCGCAAAGTAAAACTCGTAAAATACACCCATCAAAAGACTACGGCATAAAACCAACGCAACATCCTACGCTTATTTATTCCGTTTCCTTTTGAGCTGAGATTTTATCTTCCGTTTGGGTACTGCTCAAATATTGTTTAATCAAAATATATCATTATGAAACGAGTATCTAAAAAACCTAAAATTTCGCTACAAGAAGCTGAAAAGCATTATCAGTCGAGTAGAGAAAATTACCAAGTTGATAGTGGCGAAAGTCTCTTGGCTTATTACAGGGATAAGCATCCCAACTATTACCGAGTATTATCAGAAAATGTTTAATTAAAAATCACAATTATGAAATGTAAAAACTGCAAATCCTCGGAAGCGTTAATCGACAATGACGCAATGTATAGTAGTCATCTCTGTATTGACTGCGGATACTATTACAAGGAAGATGGCCAAGAAGAAATTGAAATTTTGCCTTTCTGCTTATTGGTAATTGACGACGTACTATATCAGCCAATTGCAGCAATGAAAGCGCTGTTGAACATACTTAGAATTTACCGAGCGAAGAAAGGGCGGAATAAGATTGTCCTTAGAAAATTCTTTACTGAAACATCAACATTCAAGGAAAAATCATTTTTTCTGTGATGTTTAATTCAAAAACATAAAACTGAGGTCAATCTCTAAAATCGGCCTCTATAATGTCTAATTAAAATTCAAATATTATGTATTTAAAAAATTTGCAACAGGATGAAATCTTTGTTCCATCAGAAATGAAATCCTTAAAAAGTCTGACACAGATGGAATCCCGAAGAGGGCTCGAAAATGCCATTATCTCAAATGGTAAAATCGTCAACGTGGTATCGAACAGCTACGGCCATATTCCGAACCAACTGTTCTTCAAGAAAGCTGAAGAAATGCTGACCGATGCACAACTGAACTTCCACAAACGTACCATCAACAAAAATGATAGGTCGTTTATTACCGACTTTATCATCGATGACAAAAGCCAGTTTACTGTCAAGAACGATAAAGACCTTATACTGCCGATGCTTCGGTTCAAAAATTCCTATGACGGTAGTGAAAAGACCTCTGGTCACTTTGGATTTTATAGAGAAGTGTGTTCAAATGGTCTGCACGTTTCTCAAGCAGAAATCGAGTTTTCAATCAAGCACAGTAAAAATAATACACACTTGATTATGCCAAGGCTGAACAATCTATTCGATAAATTTCTGGATAATGAATTCTACACCATTACCAAGAAATTCGACAAGATGAAAGAATTTAAAATCATCGATACACAAGAATTTGTGAAAGCGATTCTTGATAAAACGAAATTGTTCCGGTATGAATGTAGCGACAAGAACAGCGACCCATCGAAAAAATCTCGTGAGGTCATCAAAATCTTGAACTATGAAGCCTTGTTGCTCAATGAAGAACCAAATCTCTGGTTGGGCTATAATGCGTTTAATTCAGTACTTCATAATGTTTTGAAGAAAAGCTTTGGCCAACAAGAACGGTTGGATAAAAAGCTATTTGATGAAGTCTATGCTATGGCATAAATTAAATAAAGGTTTGTCCAGTACCTCAAACTGGATGTCTAAATATATAACAAACTGTTACTTCCAATCCACTCAGCACATTCCCCTACATTCCACGCTTGCCTGCTGAAAAAGCAGGCAACCACTACACTTCGGGCAAAGAGCTTCACTACACAAGTCTTGGACACAATTCCCAATTTCAGCTTTCCATTCCGCTAACCCTTCCCGTCCCGAAACTTCGGGACTGGGAAGGAACACTACATTCCAGAGCCAAAATCGTGAATTAAGTCCGCTTTTACATCGGAAAGCCATCGGCTTGATTTTCTTGACAGGATTTTCGGTGCGGACTTCTTGAGCCCTCACTCGAAAAT
This sequence comes from Maribacter sp. PR66, assembly GCF_028464205.1. Classification (NCBI taxonomy): domain Bacteria; kingdom Pseudomonadati; phylum Bacteroidota; class Flavobacteriia; order Flavobacteriales; family Flavobacteriaceae; genus Maribacter; species Maribacter sp. PR66. The sequence goes on along the minus strand of NZ_JAQPCH010000001.1, from coordinate 25,189 downwards.
CCTTAAAAACCAAACCGCTGTCTTACACATTTTAAGGGGTTTATAATGGATAAAACCTTTGTTGTTTTTCGGGTCGTCGAAAAACAGGCACGACATAACCAATTCTAACTTAACCACAGCTGCTTATCTCGCTTAACTGTCGGTACGCTCAAACGCAACTGCGTTTTAAAGAATTGCTAATGCCCTTATGGAACTTGTCAAGACTATACAAGTTTTAGTGAAAAATAAGGTTTCTACTTCCTTGAAAATCCAAGGATTTTACTACGTCGCAAACACACCTGATTTTACGCTAAAAATCTTGACAAAACCCACTCTATCCATTGTGCGATGCACAGAAGAAAAGAACAAACACCCCTTAAAATTTAATCTGTTTTAAATCAATAGGGGAAATATAAATCACTTAAATATTTTATTATGAGTACTATTAGAAATCACGTACAGTTAATTGGAAACGTTGGACAAGAGCCAACCATTACGAACCTTGAAAGCGGTAAGAAAGTAGCCCGCTTCTCACTTGCTACAAACGAGTATTACAAAGACAGCAAAGGCGAAAAGCAAACGGACACCAACTGGCATACCGTAGTAGCTTGGGGTAAGACCGCTGAAATCGTTGAGAAATTTGTCGAAAAAGGCAAAGAAGTAGGAATTACAGGGAAACTAAAGACCCGAACCTACACAACCGATGATGGTAACCAACGCTATGTTACCGAAGTAGTAGCCGATGAAATCCTATTACTTGGAAGCAAAAACGACAAGTAAACTTCAAAATTAAAGAGGGCGTTCCTCTCGAAAGTTGCGCCCTCTTTTTCATTATTCACACATTTAAATATATGCACAATGAAATCGAAGATTCACGATTTCCATTAAAAAATAGAAACGATGAGTAAAGCACAAGTTAACGAAATAAAAGAGCGATTGCAATATTTTACAGGAACAGAGATGTTCTATCAAATCCCATTATTGCGAACCCGTTTTACGGACGGATTGAAATATTTATCGGAAGTAGCAGAATGTTTTTGGCTCATTACGGACACATCAGTAATCGCAAAAAGTCTGATGAACCGAAGCGAATTTGTAACCATTGACTTCAAAAGATTATCCGAAGAAAAGCAGGATTTTACAGGTTACGAAGCCGAGATAGTTTACAGCGATGGCAACGATAATATTTTAGAAAAACACGGTTATAGAGCAACCGATTTTCCACTCGATGAACTGCGGTTATTTTTTGTAAATGATACGCTGATGTTGCTAAGTGAATACTAAATTTTGAAGTTATGATTTACATTAAATTTCAAGATTTGAGCGAGGAAAAACAAGAGGAACTCTTACAGGTTTCGAGAGAACACGTTACACATATTTATGGGGAATCCATCCAAAAATATGTTGACGAAACTGGGGCAGATTATGATAGTTTGATAGATGAAGAAATGATTAAGAATTTATACACTAATCACTTCGTTTTCAACATCTAATTTCCCAATGATAATTTTAAAACACCTCTAAATTTTAGAGGTGTTTTTCTATGCAATTAATATATAGTCAAGAAAAAAACGTATCTTTATTTCGCTGAAATTCAGCATTCAAAATTACGTAGGGTTATCCACTTTTCGACTTTCGCCGATAACCCTGCACATCGAAAAATAACATATCGGAAAATCATTTTCCCTGAAAATGGCAATCGGCTTTTTAGCTGGATTGTATGGATTTTTGTCACGCTTGCGCGTGACGAAAAGGAATAGCAAGAGGGTAACGGGCTGCGCCGCGTTACATATTCTATTTTCGTTTTAATCTGTTGATTTTTAAGCATTTAAAAATAAGGCAGATAAAAAAATCCAGCAATTTGCGTCAAATGGTCTTGAAACACCAGTAAACAGGGATGGATTTACGTCAAATCTTTAAAAAAGCGAAAGGAAATGGACTCATTCATCACTATCAGGTTCAAACGGAAAACTGCAAAAAGGTTTCAGGAATTTTCCAAGAAGCACTTCAAAACGCACACAGAAGCGATGGAAAATATTCTTGATTTTTTCCTCTACAATGAGATATCGCCAAAGGAAAAATTGGGACCAACTGGACGTACCATCGAAGCTAAGTTACTCAAAAGAATCAATGCAGTTATCGCCATAATGCGAGATGTGGAAAAGACACAAACCAAACCTACGGTTGCAATGTTGCAATCTCTTTTTATAATGGATGAACCCATAAAGAAACCGCTCATTTTGGAAAAAAAATATGCTGAGGAAAAGAAAGAAGTACGCTTTCGCGAAAAGCGAAACACCAACAATGAACTTTAAAAATTTAGCTTATGTACATCACAATCACACCTCAAAAAATGGGTGGTAACTTTTCTAAAAGTTCAGCGGATTTTGTTGGCTATTTAGAGAAGGAAAACCAAGGATTGGAACAACACGAAATGGAACATTTTTTCAATCAATATGGCGATGAGATTTATGCTGAAGAAGTAGTCAAAGAAATAGATGGAAATACTGCAAAATTGGAAAAACACGAACCAAGATTCTATTCAATTACCGTGAGCCCTTCAAAATATGAATTGCGAAAACTTCAGAACAGTAGTGAAGATTTAAAAAGATATACTCGCGAGCTGATGAAGGATTACGTGGCTTCATTTAATAGGGAAATCAAAGGGCGACCTGTCAATATCGACGACATAAAATATTATGCAAAAATTGAACATCAACGCACATTTAAGGGGACGGATTTTCAGGTAAAGGAAAACCAACCCTTTGCCACAAAAATACTTCAGCTAAAAACTGAAATCCGAAATATTCAAGAAGGGCGAGCTGAAGGGAACATTAAAAGAATGAAAAAGGAAATTACCAAACTGGAACGCCAAGCACCACATCAACAAAATGGAAAACGGATTGTCCAGGGAATGGCGAAAGATGGAAACCAAAGTCATATTCATATCATCGTAAGCCGAAAGGATGCGTCCAACAGGTTCAGTTTGTCACCCGGAAGTAAATACAAAGCTTCCGATGTGAAGTTGAATGGGGAAACCGTAAAACGTGGTTTTGACAGAGATAAGTTTTTTGAGAAAGCTGAAAAGACGTTTGACAAGACTTTTGGCTACAAACGTAACTTTGCCGAGACCTATAAAGCCCGAAAGGATTTTGTAAAGAATCCCAATCTCTATTTCGCTGCCTTGATGAAATTACCTGCAAATGAAAAGGCTTTGGCGTTTAAAATGATAACAAAAACAGGTCTGCCAATAGTGCCAAGTATTCCAGTTAGTCAAACACAAATCGCACTTCGGATTTTCAAAAGGTTAAGACGTGGTGCAGAAGTGGCCATCAAATCAAGTTCAATAGGAATTTAGGATATGCAAATAGACAATCTTATAACAACACTTTCAATTATTGGTTTGGCGAGTACCGTTTTCTATGCGATGTTTCGAGTATCAAAATATGCTTTTGTATTGAATAGCATATTGCTTTCAGTTCTCGTGTTCTATTTGTCCGAAGAAAATGAATTGATATTTATATTACTTTATTTGGTTTGTCCGCTAATGCTAATTAATATAGGACTGTATGTTTTTCTACATAAAACCGAAAGCCCGAAAAATAGCGATAGCAAATACCAAGTAAACTTCGCGACCACCAAAGGAAATTTCAGATTGGATAATATCAAACGTGGTGCGTCCATTATTGGTTCTGCCGGAAGTGGGAAGACTGAAAGTGTTGTCTTTGGATTTTTGAAGCATTTTGAAAAAGAAGGCTTTTGCGGAATCATTCACGATTACAAAGATTTTGAATTGACCGAAATGGCATATCCACTTTTCAAGGATAGCGATATTCCGTTTAAGGTCATTTCCTTCGATAAAATCATCCATAGGGTAAATCCTATTGCGCCACGCTATTTAGAGAACGAGGAAAGCGTAAATGAGGTGTCACGGGTATTGATTGAAAACCTTTTGGAACAAAGGGAAAGCGGCACAACCGGAACCACAAAATTCTTTAACGACGCTGCTGAGGGTTTGATTGGTGGATTGATTTGGAAACTGAAAACCGACTATCCCAAATATTGTACGCTACCACATTTGATAGCCATTTATCAAATGCTCGATACAGATAGCCTTATCCAGTTTTTGGAAACCAACACCACATCGAGAGCGATGGCAGATGCTTTTATTAGTGGTAAGGATTCGGATAGGCAGACCGCTGGTGTAAAAAGCACTTTGGCAAATGCCCTGAAACGAATTAGTACACAACGTATTTTTATGGCACTATCCGCAGACGAAGTCCCATTGAATATTAATAGCGAGGAAGATCCTGCAATCATTTCGGTAGTAAACAATCCAAAATATGAAACATCCTATTCGCCAGTAATTGCCACAATCATTCACACCATTACTAAACAAATGAGCGTGAGAAATTCCAAACCGTCATTCCTCTTGATGGAAGAAGCACCAACGATTCGCCTGTTGAATATGCACCGAATTCCGGCAACGCTCAGAAGTTATGACATCGCTACTATTTATGTGATGCAGGATAAAATCCAGAACGATATGATGTATGGCGATAAGGCAAGTAAGGCTATTTTAAGCAATCTATCCTATCAGTTTTTTGGCAAGGTCAACGACCCAGATACTGCCAAATATTACGAGCGCTTTTTTGAAATCATCAAAGACCCAACTAAAAGCATCAGTCGTGGCCATAATCTCGATTTTGATACACGAATAACAACGGGCGAAAAGGAAATCCCAAAGATTAGAGCAGACGTTTTCTTTCGGTTAAAGCAAGGCGAGTTTATTACCTATGCTGATGGTAAGGATAAGAAAGTGCAGTTTAAATTATCCCAAATCCAAAGGCAACTTCCTGAAGAATCCAAGCAATTTTCTCAGGCGGATTTAGCGGATAATTTTGAGCGGGTTTATGATGAGGCGAGGTCGATATTTAATTGAAATTTAATGTGAATTTTTAAAGAATATTTTATCTGTTAAGAATAAACAATGATTTCTTTTGGCATAAAGCTAATTTTATTGCATTATTAGAGTTTAAAAATTCGGCAATTTATGACTAAAGGGGCAAGATTTCTTAGAGCAGATTTACACATACATTCATACGGGGAATTTGGATCTTACGATGTTAAAGATACCGCAATGACACCAGAGGCGATTGTTGATACCGCCATCGCGAAAGGATTGAAGATTATTAGTATTACTGACCATAATGAGATATTTAATTCAAATACAGCGATAAATTACGCTGCAGATAAGGATATTTTGATCATTCCCGGAATTGAAGTAACCACTACGCAAGGTCATTTGCTATTGTACTTCGACACTTTTCAAAATTTAAGGTCATTCGCTGGTAAATTAAATATAAGTGAGGATAAGAAAACCACTACACAAGGAATCGTAGAGTGTTTGGATTTTGCCCATCAATATAGTGGTGTTGGCATATTAGCTCACATCGAACTTGATTCAGGTTTTGAAAAAACTATTGGGCGGTTTGGTCCGCCTATTGAAGAAATTTTTAGCCACCCAAACCTTTTAGGACTTGAGATATCCAAAAAAGAAAATTTCCATTTCTATTCCAATAGCGATGAAGATGCGAATAGGAAGAGACTTGTGGGGCTGAGGCGCGACAATTTATTAATGGATGATGACCAAATCCTTCCTAAATTGATGGGTTCAGATTCCCATAATTTAAATAAGTTGGGAACCAATGCCGAAGGAAATGAAAAGTTGACCAGGATAAAAGTTGATGAACTAAATTTCCACGCCTTTAAGGTTGCGCTGTTGAGCCACGAATCAAGAATTCGACTGGAAGATTTAATACCTGAGCAACGACCGGTATTTAATAAAATTTTTATAGAAGGTGGATTATTAGATGAAATGGATATAGACCTAAGTCCTAATTTAACCTGTATAATTGGCAGTAGAGGTGCGGGAAAATCAACCTTATTAGAAACTTTACGAGAAACATCAGGGAATCAATCTTCTTCAAAGGTTGTTGATTCCGATGTATGGCCTCAGAAAATAACACTTCAATATACTGATGAAGCTGGGCAAACTATTGAATTTTCAAGAGAAAAGAATAATGGTACTCAGAATATAACAGACCCTATAAATGGAATATCACGTGTTGAAATTGAAAGTTATGGTCAAGGCGAAACAGCTGATACTATACAGCACAGCGATGAAAACCCAACGGTTTTGATAGATTTTCTTGATGGGTTTTTAGACTTAAAACCACTCATTTCCGAAGATAAAGAAATCATCACAGATTTGCTCGAAAACCAAAGCGATGCCAGGAAATTAAGACTCGAATTACTAAGTCTTGATGAAACAAAAAAAGCCCTTAAAAACGAGCAGAAAAAATTAGAGAATTTAAAAAAGCAAAAAGCAGGGGAATTGGTAAAATACCAAAACGCTTTAATAAAGGAAAGACAGATACGTCAAGATTTAATTGCCGACCTTAAGCTACTAATTCAGACTTATAAGGATATTTTAAATGATGAAGAAACCTTTGAAAATTTTGAAAAATTATCAGATGAAGAAATAGTCGTTGGTAAGGATTATTTTCAGAAAGTAAAGAATATTGTTAGTGATTTTTCAGCTATTGTTAAATTCAAGGCAGGGGAATTAAATGAAGCCCTTGGAACAAAAGTAGAAGAGCTTAGAACAGAACTTAAAAATTGGGCTTCCAAGGAAAAAGCAATTCAGGTACAGATGGACGCCAAAAAGCAAGAGTTGGCAGCTCAAGGTATTCCTTTTGATTTGGGTAAAATCAACCAAATATCGAAAGATATTATCGATTTAACCAATAGGGTAAAAAAACTTGAAAACAGCAAAAAACTTTTAAATGAACTACAAACTGTGCGTAAAGAATTGATAGGGAAAAGAAAGGACATAAAACAACGAATTTTCTACTACAGAAATGCATTTGGACAAACTATAAACGACAATCTTAAGAATACGCTCGATGGATTATATATAAATGTAAAATATGACCAAGGAAACTATTCTGACGAATTTGAGCAGTTATTAAAAACGACTATGGATTGGCGAACATCCCAAGTTCCAAGAGCATATCTAATCACTAAGAATTTATCGCCATTTGAGTTCGTCGATATTTGTATGCGCAAAGACAATGATGCCTTGAAGGCGTTGACAGATGATGAAGGGAAAAGATTTATTGGGGATTATGAAGCTCAAACCATCGTGGAAAAACTTCTTAAAGACCATACTTACGAAGATTTTGAAGCCTTGCCATTTGAAGATAGACCTTCAATTTCCGTTACACGATTATATAAGGATGATGTGACGGGTAAAACATTAAGAAATACAAAGTCGATATCGCAATTGTCGTTAGGTCAACAACAGTCGGTTTTACTTGGAATTTTAATGCTTTCAAAAAGTACTACGCCGCTTATAATTGACCAACCAGAGGATAATTTGGATAGTGAATTCATATTTAAAACGATTGTTAAGAATTTACGTAAAATCAAAGAATCAAGACAGGTAATCATTGTTACCCATAACCCTAACATTGCCGTACTTGGCGATGCAGAATTAATAATTCCATTAAAAAGCACAAGCGTAAAATCACACGTTTTGGAAGCAGGTTCTATTGACAGGAAGGGAACAAGGGAAATTAGTTGCGAAATTCTCGAAGGTGGTAAATCTGCATTTAAACAACGACAATTAATATATGGCATTAAGTAGGCGTAGTGAGAAACCAAATCTATTCCCACAATTTAATATCATTATCTTTACTACCAGATTTTTTTACTTAAATAATGACCGAAACAAACCGTATAGAATACAAACGAGAACTGTCCGATGGACTTGAAAAAGAGGTCATTGCTTTTTTAAACTATCGTGAAGGCGGCATTATTTATATTGGTATTGATAAGGAAGGGAATACTTGCGGTCTGGCTGATGCGGATGGCGACCAATTAAAAATTAAAGACAGGTTAAAGAACAATATCCGTCCTTCAGCTTTGGGTCTTTTTGATATTGTGAGTGAGGAACGAGATGGTAATAATATCCTTAAAATCATTGTGGCGAGCGGTCCAGAAAAACCATATCATCTCAAAAAATACGGGATGAGCGAAAAGGGTTGTTTTATCCGCTTAGGTTCAGCTGCTGAGCCAATGCCACAAAAAATGATTGACGAGCTCTTTGCCAAACGTACCCGAAATTCCATCAGCAAAATTAAAGCGGGTCGTCAAGATTTAAGCTTTAGCCAGTTGAAAATCTACTACGAGGAATCGGGTCATACCCTTGGTAAAGCTTTTGCAAAGAACTTGGAACTACTTACCGAAGATGGCGCATTCAATTACGCTGGCTATCTTTTGGCAGACAAGAACAACACTTCTATCAAAGTTGCCAAGTATTCGGGCAAAACCCGAACAGACTTGATAGAAAGCAACGAGTATGGTCACGAATGCCTGGTCAAAGCCACCAAGCAAGTGATTGATAAAATTGCGGTTGAAAACCGAACCAACACAAAAATAACCGCCAAAGAAAGGCAACAAGCCAATCTTTGGAATCCCATCGCATTGCGCGAGGCCGTCATCAATGCTTTTGTACATAATGATTATACCAATGAGATTACCCCAAAGTTTGAAATCTTTGCGGATAGAATTGAAATCACTTCGGCAGGTGGTCTTCCGGAAGGATTGAGCAAACAGGAATTTTTCGAGGGCTTTTCAGTTCCACGGAATAAAGAACTGATGCGGATTTTTAAGGATTTAGAACTGGTTGAACAATTAGGTTCTGGCATCCCTCGTATTTTGGAACACTATGGGAAAGAGAGTTTTGGTTTTTCTGATAACTTCCTTAGAATGACTTTTACCGCTAAAGAAACTGCTGTTGAAGAAGGTGGTCTAATGGGTGGTCAAAAAGGTGGTGTAATAGGTGGTGCAATAGGTGGTGTAATTGATACGACAGAAGCTCTAACTAAAAGACAAAAAGAAGTTCTTAAACTTATTGTTGCTAATCCTTCCATAACTTATAACGAAATAGCTGAAGCTTTGGGCATTAATGAATCTGCTGTTGGTAAACATATTACAGCTATCAAAAATAAAGGCTTTTTAACGCGTCAAGGCGATACAAGAGGTTATTGGGAAATCAATCTTGATGAAAACTAAAAAAGTCTTTTAAAAAGGCCCTTTTTCCCTCGGACCTTTACTGGTCACTTTCCATTGACCATTTTCTTTAGTCAGTTTAAAAATGCCTGTTTTTCCATCATAGGTCGTGCTGTATTTTACCCAGGCAATTTCGCCATTGATAGCTTCGTCTAAAATTTTTACCTCGATGTTTTGGTCAGAATCTGGCATCATATTCTGTACAGTAATCAAACTGGCATAGCCTTCAGAAGTAGTATGCTCTTTTAAGGCGGATTCATCTTTTGAGAAAAAGCTTGACGCAACAACTTTGGCAGTTTCAGAAGGGGATTTTGTTGTGCTTTCTGAACAAGAAAGGAACAACAATACGAGCGAGCAAATGACTAATTTTTTCATAACATTACTAATTTGGGTTATTGATATATCTATGCGATAATTTCATTTCTATATTACGTTCGCCATCTTTTTCATTCAATTCCAAAATTGCCCTACGGTCATCGGATAATGAAAATTTGGGCAACACATAAACGAATCGAGCCCTTTCATTTTCCTTAATCTTGGACGGCAGATTATGTTTATATATCGGTTCTTGATACAGTCGTTGCAACGATTTTCTTTTTCCTTTTTGTCTCGTTTCAATAGACAGGTTCAAGAAATTCAAATCGTAGTCCAACGTAGAATTATTTTCAATCTCGATAACGAAATAGAGTTCATCCTTATCAAAAACAATGTTCTCTACGGTCAAAATAATATTTTCGTTCCGTTTCTTGATGCGCCCTATGCGCTGTTTTCTATTGAGAAGATATGAGCAGAATTTTTGGTAATAATAGGTGCTGTTATCTACAAGTTCTTCAGAAGATTCAACAAGAACCGAATCTGTTACAATCGGCTTTTCATTACCGATACTATTTGACAGCGGAATGAAATAATTGAGCTTAGAAAGCTGTTTTTTATACCTTACAATATACGAAAAAATTGAACCATTTCTATTGACTACCAGCAAATTACTTTCCTTCCCAGGGGTTGCCTGAAGCAGTCCAAAATACTGTTCCTTTTCACGGTTATAGGTAAAAACAAAATTATCCGAACCAGTTATGCCTTGCCGTATAGGTTCAGGAAAAAATAGCGCAACATTTTTGGTTTCGTTAGCATAAATGGTGTCGAGTGGTATGGGTTGCTTTTGTGCTTTCGCGAAAGCGGTAACCAACACGAGTATTGAAATTGAGATAAATGTTTTCATAATTTCGGTTTTAAGATTAATCTGTAATTGTTCAATACCGTAACTTTTACATTGCGGTTGCTACGCCTGAGCACCTTTGTTACGCCACCTACTTGCGGAACGGAAGGTATGTTGATGTCGCCAATAATATCGTCCAAGACTTCGGTGGTGGCTTCTGCCCGAAAATTATTCTGGACGTAAATACCTTCGCTGCCATCTGACAAATCGAATGCTTTGAGCTTTGTAGGATGATGTTGTATGTTTTCAATTTCAATTAAAGCTCGATTAGGCTGAAAACTTATAAAACCGAATATGGGCGTGTTCTTTGGCATTTCTTTACCATTAATGTTAGCAGTTTTGGTCAGGCGCATTCGTAATCTGGTGTTTGCTTTTACGACTTGGTCACCATCAACGACCACGTAAATAGTTTCATCTGTATTGCCGATTATTGAAACTTCATTGGGTTTAGGTGCAGCAGCGAAGAACAATTGATGTTCCAAGCCCAATTCTTTTGCTTGAATTTTCTGTTCCCGTTTTACTTCTGCAGAATCGATTGTTGATGCCACTTTGCGAGCAGTTCTTCTCTGTCCCAAATTCTGGTATCGTTTTTCTGAATACTGAATCTTGCCAGCTTCATAGATACTATCTACGATACGTTCTTTTTCCCGTTCTGGTAAATCTGGGTCGTAAAACCCCAAGGAATCAATCAGTTTTTCATCGTAGATGCTGGGTGCATTGTTTTCACGTACTTTTTTCAAGTCGTTAATCGCATCCAGTTTGGAATCGTACTCTTTTTGGTCCTCTTCCAAATCTGGCACTAAGGTCTGCTTAAGATTTTCAGTTTCACTTTCATCATCGCCCATTACCATTACAGAATAGGAAATCAGGAATATGAAAATCACGGCCAATACCGCTGCAAATACTATTTTGTTTTTCTCAATTTTCATCGTTCAGTTTTTTTAAAGTGTTCTCGAAATAGTTGGTAATCAAAAGTCCGTGTGGATTGTTGGGGAAGTTTCGGTCAACCATAATCAAGTTTCCGGTGGAAACCAATTCGTAAGTGTCGATGATTGTGCCTCTATTGATTTCAAAAATGGTAGTCGTCGTAAAACCATACGAACCGTCATTTTCAGATATTCTTGAATCGATGCTCAGTACTTTTTGAACCAAGGAATACTGAAGCAATCTGTTATAGACACCATCGGCTTTTTTCTGGCGGTAGAGATTATCCACAGAACTATTGCCCAACCACAACGCCTTTTCCAAGTTGCGTTCATAATTACTGGCATCGATGTTATAGAAGTAATTATGGAACAGATCCAAATGTGACAAAGCTTCAACACGAAAATTTTCCTTTTGGGTCACGAGCTTCAGCGGAATGATACTGCCATCGGTATTGATGGCAAAGGCGCTATTGAGCGCTTTTTGATTGGTGTTGAATACCATCCAAACCGAAAATGTGCTGGACAGCAAGGCACAGGCAACGACTGCCAAAACGATAAACCGATTCAGCTTTAGGACGTTGTAAATATTCTTGTATGGTGTTTTCATATTTTTGTTTTTAATCTGCCTTAGGCAGTAAATAGTCTGAGAGTGAATGACGTCGCACGTTTATACAGTTTGAATTTCAAGAAAACGATAAATCCAACCGAACCTAACTGAACCACAGGTGCAAAAAAGCCCTGGCCTGTATCGGTTCCAAACAAGTTGACCCAAAAATTGGTGTTGATTTCCGTATAAAGTGCATTCACAAAGACGTTTACTAAAAAGAAAGCAGGTACTAACATATATACTGCCGCATAAAGCTTGAAGAATGTATAAGCTAACGAACGGAACTTTTCAAAGACTGCAAGGCTAATGACCAAAGGAAAAAAAGTTTGCATTATTCCGAGTAGAAAAAAGCGTTCTGCCAAAAACAGCGGATAGATGAACAAATCCAATATCCATAGGAAAAGACTTATGATAAACGCAAATATTTTGAAGCCGTAAAGAGGTGTAACCAAGGCTTCATATAAGAGCGTCATAGCAGCTTGGGCAACCTCGATAATACTCACGTCCTCTTCAATGGGAATGTCCTGCATTTGTAATGGCAATAAAGCTGGTGCTGTCCCTCGATATTGTCCTTCAATAGCTACTAATATTCCATCGAAAAATCCCAAGACCTGAGTTGAGAAAATGACCAAAATGACAATGGCAAAATTCTTTGCCAGTTCGCCAGGACTCAATCCCCAAGTGTAACCATCCTTATCTGCAATGCCTTCATTATATTTTTTGAGGATATTGACCAGAAAGAACAGGACAGCGAGCGTTTTCATTCCTGCAATGGTATATTGCGAAAAGTCGCTGGCCTGTATGGTCTGGAAAACGGTGTCGATGTATTCCAGCCCTATTCCTAAGAGAATGGTCGCCGTCATTTTTAGTAGGATGTTTCTCGGTTATTGACTTTATCCTGCATTTTTCTAAAAGAAATAATGTCACGATAGCGTTTGGTTTTTGTAGTGATGTTGGAAACCATTTGTTTGGATTCCTGCTCTTTTGCTTTCAGAATTTCAGCACGTTCGGCATCGCTCATTTTTAGGTAATCGCTGGATAGAACTTCATCAATAAAATCCACCGTGTCCAATGAGTTTTGAACTATGGCGTCAAACGATTCCACAACCCTTGAAACTTCATCGGGTTTGATGTAGGGCGAATTCAAAATATCCTGCAAATCATTTTGCATTACGTTGATAAGGCGCTGATTATTCTGTCCAATTTCCTCAACTGCTCTCAGTTGCTCAACAACGCTTGATACTTTCTCTATTGCCTCTTTTGCATCTTTCAGGAATTTTACAGACTTAATCATTTGAGCCGTTTGCTTGCCAGATTCTATCAGTTGTTTTACCAAGCTGATAAAATTGGTATTGTCATAAGTAGGCATTCCTTGTGCAGTAGCATTACCTGACATAAATAAGGTCAAGGCTACTGTCATTACTAAAATTTTGATTTTTGTTTTACTCATTGTAAAAAATTTGTTTTGGTATTCGTGAATCTTCGATTTCATAATATTATGTTTTAGATGTGAATTGAATTATTGCTTTTTGCATATCGTGATGCTCATTGTAGAGCTTCATTATTTCTTCGTTTTCCTGTCCATCGGTCAAATAAGCGGCATATACTTCCTTCGGGACTTCAAGCCGGAAGATGTTACTTTCCCTACCTATCTTGATAAACATTTCGGTGTATTTGCGTGGACCAGAAAGGTTGTTTTTGATGGATTTTAATTGGTTCAAGTCGTGGCTGGATAGGTTGAGCCTTTTAACCAGTTCGCCATAGCCTTTTTCATTGTTCAGGCTATAAATGACCTGTGTGTTTTCGAGAATGCTCGCCGAAGTTGAATTATTTGGAAGTTGATTGATAGACTGAAGAATTATTTCTATCGCACCGTTCTGTTTACGGATAGCTTGGTAGTAGAACTCGACGCTTTCCAACACGTTCTCAAATTTCAATTGCTTCGCAAACTCATCAAAAAGAATGATGCCTTTTTCGGCTCGGTTACGCCAGATGGTTCTCTGGATGGCAGATTTAATTAGCTTGAGCATTACCGACAGGATTTCCTTATTGTCCTTTACTTCGTCCAGTTCAAAAACAATCAATCTTTTGTCCTCAATTTTATAGGTCTGGTCTTCACTGACCTCAAACAGAAAACTATATAGACCATCGCCGACATATTCGGACATTACGTGCAAAAAGCTCGTGACATTGAAATAGTCGGGATGGATTTTTAAGGTGCTCAGAAGGTCTTTCTGATTCCTTTCTATAAAGCTGTAAAAACCATCCAACGAGTGATTTTCTGAAGTGCTATAGTAATAATGGCGCAATATCTTTTTGACCGATACTGATTGTGCTTTGGTCACTTTTAAATCTGAAGCAAATAACTCAAACAAAAAAACGGATAGGTCTTCCAGTCGCTCAGGTGTCAAGTCATTTGCATCACTTATGTAAAATGGATTGATGCCAAGGTTTTTTCCGCTCTCATAGCGAAGCACCGTGTATTTTTCAGGATAGAGTTTTGCAAATTTGGTGTAAGAGCCACCTAAATCAATGATGACCAGACGGACACCACTTTCAAAGTATTGGCGCAAGATGTTATTGGCCAAAAAAGATTTGCCTTCGCCAGTTGGCGCAAAAATGGCAAAGTTTCTTGCCTTGATGCGTTTCTTCTTTTCGTCCCAAACATCCTTGAGAACAGGAATGTTATGCTCGCGATCATTAAAGATAATTCCGGTATTATCACTTTTATAGTTGGTGTTATTAATGAACAGGCAGAGCGCGTGTTTTAAATCGGTTACATATAAATCGTTGTTTGAAAAGTTGGATGAAAAGCAGCAGTAACTATTTAGAATATAGTTCTTGCGTTCTTCGCCTCTTGGATAATAGGGGATGATATCCAATTCCTTAAATTCAGTCTTTATTTTTGAAGTTATTTTATCGAGCTCTTTAGCTTCCTTTGCCCAATACACTATGTTCAAATGACCACGAATGATTCGGGCATTATCATCGGCATTGATTTGGTCAAGGATGTGCTGAATTTTCCCTAAAACCACTTTATTCTGTGAACCGAAATTTGAACTTTTATTGAGTTCTTCAATCTTTTTATCCAGTAGCTTGCGCCACTTCTGTTTGTCATCGAGATATAGGATTTGATTGACAATGTGGTTCTCGTTTAGCGTAAGCCCTAAGCCATCAATAAACCCTTGATGAAATACAAAATCGTCAGAAGTGAATTTCTCATTGGTCTTGCTACTCTGTACACTTTCGCCAAAGCACAGTTCGCTGTTGATGGCAAGGGCATCAAAATGGTTTTCGCCAATATTGACGCTTTTCTTATCAAGTAAAATATCCGTATCGTAACCTTCATTGAAGCCATTGAAATAACTGCTTGTCAGTTGCTGTATCTCTTCCGCTTTAAGCGAAACAAAATCCATCTTTCGGCTATTGTTGATGAAGGAAACGGAATCACTTACCGAGTTTGCGAAACTCTTAATATTGTCATCCAGTTCCTGTACGATTCCCTTTGAAACTTTTCTGAAAGGGTTGACATATTTAGGATTGTTGAGCGCCTTATTTTTAGTCAAGATGAAGAACAAATAACAGCTGTGCTCGATATGCCCACGACCTTTAAAATGTTCGTGGGTAGCCTTTTCCAGAAAGGTTGAATTCGGAAGTTGTTCTGAAGAATAAGACTTCTTCAAGTAGATATCCTGTTTGTGAACCACAGTACCAACCGGTAATGACTTTAATGCCTGAAACCAAGCACCGTGCATATCCTCAAAATCCTTTTCAGATAACGAATAGATTTCAGGTAGATTTCCTTTATAGCACAAGACCACATTACCATTATTGGCAAATACGATATTGTCTTGAATATCTACAATGGGTTGATATGCCGAAAGGTTAATCTTGTTCATAATCGAAGCCAGAATTTCTTTTGTTACTGATAATTTTTGGAAAAGCTTTGGCCATTTGGAATAGTTGTGGATTGTGGGTTATTCTCGTCAAAGCCACATATAGGGAAGCATTGAATACCAACACACCTATTATTATCCCAAAGCTGAAAGAGAAGATGATGATGAGCAACGAAGCCAAAATGGAAACCATCATTAAGGCAAACAGGGAAATGGGCAGCCCAAAAATGACCGCCCGTTTCCTGATGTTTTTATAGACCTCGAACCGCTTCATCTATACTACGATTCCTATTAAGTAAGAGAAGATGCCTACTACTGCACCTGCAATAAGTACAAACACAAGAACTCTGGTTATCCCCTTTTTGAGGTCGGCATTTTCGCCGAAGAAATGTCCTGCATTAAATAGGAAGCCCACCAAGAAGATGACACCTAATAAAATTGGGAATATGGTTCTGATGGTATCGCCAACATCATTAACTGAATCTTCAATACCACCAATTTGAGCAAAAAGCGAAGTGGATAAGAGCGAAAGAATGGATGCTAAATAGAGTGATTTTTTCATAACGGAACGGATTAAATTTTTGGTTCATTTTCGTTTATTGAAATTTACATATATTTGAATATAAATAACTGAAAATCAAATATTTGTGGATAAAATATTATTTGATATTGTTTGAATTCCGTTGCTGTTATTTGACATCAAATCCTATGGTATTTTGAAGGGAAGTTGTTGATAACCCGAAAAGTGAAAATGAAAAAAGTGCTTAAAAACGTCAGTTTTGTGATTTTGGTTCTAAAAATGTGTTTCATTTTTGGACAAGAATCGAGTGCTCAAAAGCGAATAATAATTGACGTTGGACACGGCGGAAAAGATTCTGGTGCAATCGGCATAAAAGGCATTCAAGAAAAGGATGTGGTTTTGTCCATTGCAAATGCCATTTTGAAGCTGAATAATGAAATGAAAAAGCCTTTGGATATTTATTTAACCAGGTATAGTGATACACTAATTTCTTTATCGGACAGAACTAAGCTGGCCAAAGCCTTAAAAGCAGAGTTATTTGTGTCCTTGCATTGCAACCATTCTGAAAATCCAAATGCGAGAGGGATAGAGGTTTATGCTTCAAGAAAACAAAAGGAATTCTCAAAAGCATCGGTTTTTATGGGCTATCAAATTGAACGAGCCCTTTGTGAAGCCATTGGTTATGGAAGTCGAGGTGTAAAGTTTGCGAACTTTCAGGTACTTCGGGAAACTGTTGAGTATTGCGCCTCAATACTATCGGAATTGGGTTTTTTGAGCAATAAAGATGAAGGCAGCTACATTTCAGATAACAACAATATGGAACGCATCGCACTATCCATATTATTATCCATTCAAAAATCAATAGAATTATGAAAGATATTTTTTTAGAGTTAACAAAGAGCTTGAAGGACATTGTACTGCAATTTATTTCAGAAGTGATTTTATTGTACAAATCCTATAGAAGTTAGATTTCCTAAGTTTATTATCTACACATTATAAAAAGACATATCCGATAGTATATTTAAGTATTTGCTTAAATAATATAATAATGATATATTTGTGACCACTTTAAATCAAAAAAGATGAGCTTGGAAATAACTTGTACACGGAACGAAGCAGACAAGAAGCAAATATCGAGATGCAAGGAAACCATAGAGAATTCTTCGGACAGCCTTAATGCAATAAGCAAAGTTTTGTCTCTCGCGGGAAGCGAGGTACGACTGAAAATTCTATTCCTATTGAACATAGAGAATGAATTGTGTCCTTGCGATATTGCCGATATTCTTGAAATGAGTGTTCCCGCCGTATCCCAGCATATCCGAAAAATGAAGGATGCAGGAATTATTACATCGAGACGTGAAGGGCAAACATTATATTATTCGCTGGTAAAGAGTGAGGACAATGTTTTGAATGGAATTTTCAATTCAATTTCGACAAGAAAGAAAACAGCTTAGACATTTTATATTATGGCACCGAATAAAACTTCGAATACCGCAGCTTATACCGGCATTTTTACCGCAGTTGCAGCATCAATATGTTGTATTACACCCGTTTTGGCATTAATTGCCGGAACAAGTGGAATTGCATCTACATTCTCTTGGGTCGAGCCATTTAGACCCTATCTTATCGGCCTGACCATTATTGTTTTGGTCTTTGCCTGGTACCAGAAACTACGGCCGAAAACTCAGGAAGAAATTGATTGCGCTTGCGAGGATGATGCAAAACCAACGTTTTGGCAATCCAAACAGTTTTTGTTCATCGTAACACTATTCGCCGCATTGATGCTGACCTTCCCTTACTATTCCAACCTATTTTATGCGCAACCCACCAAGGATATCGTATATGTCTCTCAATCCAATGTCGAAAAGCACACTTTTGACGTTGAGGGAATGACCTGTGCAGGTTGTGAGGCACACGTAGAAAGTGAAGTCAATAAGTTGGACGGAATTATTTCGGTCAAAGCCAGCTACGAAAATGCTAACACCGTAGTGGAATTTGATAAGACCAAGATTGATGAATCGGAAATTGAGAAAGCAATTAATTCTACTGGCTACAAAGTGACCTATAAAAAAGAGAAATAATGGAAACTATATCGACATCTGAAATCACTTGTCCAAACTGTGGCCACAAAAAAGAAGAAGAAATGCCAACCACGGCCTGCCAATTCTTTTATGAATGTGAGAATTGCAAAACGGTTCTGAAGCCAAAAGAAGGGGATTGTTGTGTGTTTTGCTCTTATGGGACTGTCGCCTGTCCACCGATTCAAGAAAACAAAAATTGTTGCTAAAAAGCTATCCTTTAAGTTTACTTCCTTTTATCCCCAGCCTTAGTATCAAAAGCAATCAAATTAAAAAGTTCTCGCATTCGGCTACTAACTCGCTTACCGTAGCGTTCTTCCAATTCTTCAGCATTTAGGTTTGTTGTGGCGTGTGTTTTAATTTTGTGTTTGGTTTGTAGGTACAGCTCGTATCGAGATAAAAGCACTTCGCCCATCACATTCAAATCCTTTCCGTAGAATCTGCCAGAAGGTTCAACACCCAAATCATCAAAACAGTAAAATTTGGTATTACCATATTCCTCTACCGTTTTAAAACCTAAATGGTTAAAACTGAAGGTTACATTCCGGCAAGGAATCATCTCATAAGGACGTTGCAAAGGCACTAAATGGCGCAATAATTTCATTAAACTGGTTTTGCCGCAGCCAACAGGTCCAGAAAGTAGAATGCCTTTGTCAATATCAATACCATAAGTCTCACAGTTGTCTTTATCCTTGATGAAGTAGGAACAGAGTTTTAACAAAATATCTTTGTCTTCGTCATATATCCTAAACTTTTCGCCAAACAAAAGTTTGCCCTTGGCATTCAGGTAAATCAATATTTTTGGGAAATCGTAGAGTACACTTTTGCCATCAAATTTTCCGAGCGAATATTCCACGCCACCTTCGGTTATTTTAGAGGGGTTGTCCATAATCTTTGTTTTTAGTGGTTCGCAAGTTGTCCTTGATTTGGGACGCTTGTTTTTTGTTTAGCTTGTTTTCCTCGTCGAATATTTCGGTTCTGTCCATCCAATTGATGGCTACGGCTCGCCAATCCCGAATATCTTTTCCATCGCCAGTTTGCCAATTTCGGGCTTGGTAATGCTCATAGAATTTTTTTGCTTCATCAGCATCAAAACCTTTTTCTTCAAAAAAAATAAAAACGGCCTGCCAGCCCTTTGGCTGTTTTATATAGTTTTCTTGTTTGATATTGTTTGTATTAGATACCAATGCTTGTCCATCTATGGGAGGGTGTAGGTTCACAACCTGTTCATTTTTGGGATGGTGGTGTCCCTCAAGCGGTACACCTCTGGAATGGTACTGTTCCGCAAGCTGTTCTAAAATGGGATTGTACTGTCCCACAACCGGTTCATCGCTTGTCCCGATAATGGCCATCTTTATTTTGCTGCCTTTGTATGGATTGTTGGAAGGGAAATAAGACAAGTATTGCCAAGAATCCAGTTCCACAATACATCTATGGTACGTTGATTTAGAACCTATCTTGGCACAACGCATCAAATCCCGACGATTCACGTAGAATTCATCCATAAAGCGGCAACTGTTCCATTCTTGGAACAGCGCCATATACAGACTGATATGCGTTGGATTAAGGCGGTCATCAAAATAGAACTTCTCAAAAGCCGCATTAAGTAGCTTTATATAGTTCATCGCTTAAGAATTTAGACCGTGGTGCACACGGTTGGCATCCATCACTTTTTGAATTTCCTCGGTATCGTAATAGATAATGCCACCCACTTTGGTGTATGGTAATGTGCCATTGATGCGAAGGTTTTGCAATGTGCCAGGACTTACCTGAAGCAAGTCCATAACCTCGGAAGACTTGAGATACTTCTTCAGCTTACCGCTGGCTTGTCTGGTCAATAATTGTTTGATGTCATCGAGCAATTCCATTTTGAATTCCCGAAGGTCGTCTGTGGTAATAATACTTGTCGGCATAATAGAACGGTTTTTATGGAAAGGGACTATCTGGGTTTAGAGTTTTAAATGATAGTCCCTGGCCTGATTTGACTTTCGTTCTACAAATTTGAATAGGTTTAATGGATTTTATTCCCCAGTACGACCGTACTACGGTCAAAATTTAACATTTTGAAATTTGATGGGTTTTGTAGCGTTTTGATGCTTCTGAAGTAGAAACGGTGTGCTAAATCATATCAAATTATATGAAGACGGCTTCCAAAATCAGAAGACCGTAGGTCAACCGTAGTACGGTCTTTTTTAAGAGAAAAATCCGCTTGTTATTCCTCGCTTTTGTCCATTTCAATGAGAAGCGATGTGGAAAGTTCATCGAGGAAAAGTGTTCTGCTGTTCTTTCTGTTTTTGATGTCCTGATAGGTTTTGTAGATGTCCTTTGGCTCAATATCAAATAGCTGTTGCATTTTTTTGGAAACCTGCATTATGGCTTGATTGTCCTGTTTGCCCAATCCCTTTGAGCATAGCGCATAAACGAGTTCAACATAATCTGTGTTTGAAAATGGCCAATGTATCTTTTCCATTGGTTTAGCACCATTTAATTTGCCGTTCAATCCTTTCCGAATACGATGCTTTTTTTCATCCAAATAAATCACTAACAAGTCATACGCCTTGTATTTGCCAAGTAGCATATCCCTTGGTGTGCAAAACTCTGGGTCTTGAAAATAGAATTTAGAAGTTGTGATATGGAATGTTTCAAGGTAATCTCTGGTGTAGTATTCCTTGTCAAAATGGGTAGCACCGGAATTGACATAACGCCCAAAATCGATATTGTACAGGAAGAACCGATTGAGCTTGTTGATTTTCTTTTTTATCGATTTTAGTTGGGCATCCTTATCGCCCTTTGGAAGTTGAATTTCAAACGAATGTATTTCTGAAAAGTAGATGAGTTTGATAAGTGGAACCTGCTTTATCTTCTTAAAGAAATTTATTTCATCTTGAATCGTCCTAAATTTCGTCTCGATGATTTCTTTTTTGTAAGAACTCAATAGTTTGCGACAGGCTTTGATGGAAAGATATGCCTGTTCTAAAATGTTCCCATTCTGAATTTTAAACTCATCCAGATCCTTTAATAGTTTTTTTGATTGTAATTGCGAATTCATAAGCAGGAACTTTAATGTTGTAAACCATAGAAATGGGATTTAGTTGATACGATTTATTGGTGGTTGTCATAGTCCTGCAAAATGATATAAATGAAAGTCACGGGTCATAAAATTTGTGGCTTATTGTTGTATTTTAGGGAACTTTGTGTAAAGTAGCTTTACTTTGTAATTGTACAAGGAAAACGTGCCGTATATAATTACGGAATAGTCCGTATTTTTCTACGGATTATTTGTTAAATACTGCAAATAGTGGCTTTTATATAAATTTAATTTACTTACTTTTTCTTACGAAATCGCTTTAAAAATTCACGCCTATTCTTTACACCCGTTTTTTTGAAAATATTTGATGCGTGTTTTGATACGGTACTTTCTGCAATGAATAAATCTTTGGCGATATTTCTGTAGCTTAAATTACTTAAAATTGACAAAGCCACTTCAATTTCCCTTCTGGTCAAATCCTCATAAATGATTTTACGCTCTACCGATTCGTCACGTTGTTTTTTCTTTAAAGCAAAGACTTCATACATTCGGTTATTGTTTTCTATGAAGTACAAATACCTATCTGCTTCAATGGCGGTTATGGCAAAGAAAGCCAAGTTCATTACGGTAAATGTAATCCATTGGTAATCGCCGATGACTGTGCAAATAGGTAATAAGGCAATACTTGCTACACTTACCATTGAGAGTTTATTTCGTCTTACTATGAAAGGATTCGGATTGCTGGGATTCGATATACGACGATAGAAAATAAACAGAAAAACAAAAGCAACAGCAGATATAGGAATGGTAAATAGAAAGCGTGCAGAATTAAGGGAATCTTTCAGAAAATATGGGATTAGAAACAATACCACAAAACTCACGCTCGCGAGTATAGCAAGGTTTCTTATGGATGAATTGAATTTCAAAACAACAATATCGTATTCTTTATAGAGGTAGTAAACAATATAGACGCACAACGCTATTGCCACACCATAGGTAATAATATACTGAAAAATAAAAGGACCTGGGAAGTTGTCAATTGGTAAGAAACCACCAGTAGCATTATAAGCAACAAACAAGATTCCGAGGTAGAGAAAACGCCTTAGACTACTGCGCGTTTTCTTTCTGGAAAAGTAGAGTGTAAGCAATACTATGAACGTATCTATTAATAGATAGAAAAAAGTCGTCCAATGTATCGATGTGCCAAACATTTACTCTACTTCCCATTGCGCTCAAATTTGTTGGTTTCTAAATTCTTGGAAACATTGTTCCAATTAAAGATTTGTCCGTTCATAGCAATATAAACATCCGGTTTTAGAAGCTGTAATGAGCTAATTGCATACCCTAAATTAAAAGGTGCATCTGTGTCTGCAGATGAACCCAAAATGAAAGACCCAACCAAAACTATTGTCTTGTTCAAATTGAGTTTTCCTATATATTTTGCGGTATCTTCCATCGTGAAAGTACCGTGGGTAATCAGTATCTTAGTCGCATTAGTTTCCTTTATCTTGCTAACCAACAGCTTTCTGTCATCATCTGTTATGGCTCGACTGTCTTTTTTGAAGACACCTTCGATGATATATTCAAAATCGACATTTGCTTTATTTAAAAAATCTTCAATCCCTACGTCGGATGAAGTTATACCACTATCATCTGTATAATCCAACCCTTCGATTGTACCGCCTGTTGTGAATATGTGAATCATAATTAAGGACTTCCTCTACTTATAAAGATAGCGCTAATTTATTTGAAACCCCCTTTATATCTTCGGCCAAGATAGCACTCTAAGAATCCTGCCACTTCATTTTCTGCAATCTAACTGCATTGAGAATAGCGAGCAAAGCAACACCAACATCGGCAAACACAGCTTCCCACATTGTTGCTAATCCACCTGCACCGAGAATGAGGACTATGACCTTGACACCAAATGCAAGCGCAATATTTTGCCAGACAATTCGTCGCGTTGAACGACCAATTTTAATCGCTCTTGCAATCTTACTGGGTTGGTCGGTCTGTATGATTACATCGGCTGTTTCAATAGCGACATCGCTTCCTAAACCACCCATCGCAATACCTACACCACTTGCTGCCAAAACGGGTGCATCATTAATACCATCACCAATAAATGCGACTTTCGTTTCAGGTTGCTTTTTAAGTTCTTCAACCTCATTCAGTTTATCTTCAGGTAACAACCCACCTTTCGCCCAATCGATATTTAACTCTTTTGCAACTTGCTGTGTAATAGAATTTTTATCACCTGATAACATTATAATCTTGGAAATCCCTGCATCTCTAATTTGTTTAATGGCTTGGTGCGCATCATCTTTTAATTCATCTGCAATGGTAACATAACCTGCAAATGTTCCATCTATGGACACCATTACGATTGATTCTACAATACCATCTGTTTCCGAAGGGACTTCTATGCCATTTGAGGTCATCAAAGCTTTGTTTCCTACCAAAACGGTTTTTCCGTTGACTGTTCCCTTTAAACCCTTTCCGGCAACCTCTGAAACATCAGTCGCTTCATAATCTGAACCGTCTGCTTTATATTCGAGAATCGCCTTGGCGATAGGATGAGTGGATTGCTCTTCCATCGCCATCAAATACTTCATAAACTCGGTTTCCTCAAATGTGATGGAATTGATTTCCTTGATTTTAAAAACCCCTTTAGTAACAGTTCCTGTTTTGTCCATTACGACCGTGTTTACTTGGGTCATTGCATCAAGAAAGGATGCACCCTTAAACAGAATGCCGTTTCGCGATGCCGCACCCAATCCGCCAAAATAGCCCAGCGGAATAGAAATGACCAACGCACAAGGACACGAAATCACAAGGAATATCAATGCGCGATACAGCCAATCCCTAAACACGTAATCATCTACAAAAAAGTAAGGAAGGAACGTAAGTCCGATGGCAAGGAATACAACGATAGGCGTATAAATCCGAGCAAATTTTCTAATGAACAATTCGGTCTTTGATTTTCTGGCAGTTGCATTCTGCACCATATCCAGAATTCGTGCAATAGAACTATCCTTAAATTCCTTAGTAGTCTCGATTTCGATTACGCCATCAAGGTTGATACTTCCGGCAAAAACGGTATCGCCTTTAGCAATAGTATTGGGTTTGCTTTCGCCTGTCAAGGCAGCAGTATTAAAAGAGCCCTTTTCAGAAAGTAGAATACCATCAAGCGGAACTTTTTCGCCTACACGTACCTGAATCTTTTCGCCAATTTCAACAGTCTCGGGATTTACTGAAACAAAATCGCCATCACGGTAAACCAATGCCTCATTCGGACGGACATCAAGTAAGGCTTTTATATTTCCTTTTGCACGGTTAACAGCTGCATTCTGGAACAGCTCGCCTACAGCATAGAACAACATTACGGCCACACCTTCGGGATATTCGCCGATAGCGAATGCCCCTAATGTGGCAATGGACATTAAGAAAAATTCAGTAAAGAAATCCCCATTTTTGATACTGTTCCACCCTTCCTTTATGACGGGAAAGCCAACTGGAATGTAGGCGACGGAATACCAAACGATTCTTATCCATCCTTTAAAATGTGGAAATGCTTCAAAGTAATCAATAGCAATTCCGGCTATCAACATTACAAAGCTGAAAATAGCCGGTAGATAGGTTCTAAAGTTTGAAATTTCTTCAGGGCTGCTATGGTTATGGCCATCATCGTGACTGTGCTCGCCCTTATGTTCTTTTGGGTCAATGTCCCGTAAATTTACTTTTTTCTTTTTCATATGTTCTAATCAAGTTTGATATCATTTTAAAAACTACTTCGATAAT